>NZ_JBEYZH010000001.1:0-1164413 GCF_040645975.1 Streptomyces sp. NPDC046557 | reverse complement strand
GCCCCCGGTTCGGGCCGGTGTGAGATTCATACGGTCGGGTGTATGTCGCCCACATGGCGTATCCCGACGGAGGACGCCGGGCCCGGTGCGGGCCCGGCGACACCGGTGTGGGGGCCCGTACGGCCGCCCCCGTACGACCGTCCTGGCGCCGGCACGGCGGACCTGGCACAGCCCCCGAAGTGCGCGTATGACCGTATGACCGGCATTGGCGTAAAAGTGGTGTGACTCGGACCACGAAGATTGGGCGTAACGCTCCGCGACGTCACGCGATGACTTAAGAGGTGATGGCCGACGGAGGGAAGACAGCAGCCCTTGCGGGTGCTGTGCAGCTCCCCGGCCCCTGCCCGCGCCCCCGGCCCATCCCCAGTCGGTGGTCGTCGGCCACGGTCCAGCACCACCAGGCCGGGGTCGGAAGCCGTTCCCATCGTTCCGAGAGGTTGTTCGTGTCGGCCAGCACATCCCGTACGCTCCCGCCGGAGATCGCCGATTCCGAGTCTGTGATGGCGCTCATCGAGCGGGGCAAGGCCGAGGGGCAGATCGCCGGCGATGACGTGCGTCGGGCCTTCGAGGCTGACCAGATTCCTGCGACCCAGTGGAAGAATGTTCTGCGCAGCCTCAACCAGATCCTCGAGGAAGAGGGTGTGACGCTGATGGTCAGTGCCGCGGAGTCGCCCAAGCGCACCCCCCGCAAGAGCGTCGCAGCGAAGAGCCCCGCCAAGCGGACGGCGACCAAGACCGTAGCGGCCAAGGCGGAGGCCGCGCCGGCCGTCGCGCCCGCGGCACCGGAGTCCGCGCCGGCTGAGTCGGACACCGCCGAGGCCCTGCTGGAGGAGCCCGGAACCGAGACGGTCGCCAAGAAGACCACGGCGAAGAAGGCGGCGGCCAAGAAGACCGCGCCCGCCAAGAAGGCCACCGCCAAGAAGACGGCGGCGAAGAAGACGGCCGCCAAGAAGGACGCGGACGAAGCCGACGAGGAGACCCCGGAGGAGGGTCCCGCCGCCAAGGCCGAGTCCGAGGAGGAAGAGGACGGCGGCGAGGCCAAGGGTTTCGTCATCTCGGACGACGAGGACGACGCCCCGGCCCAGCAGGTCGCCGTGGCCGGCGCGACCGCCGACCCCGTCAAGGACTACCTCAAGCAGATCGGCAAGGTCCCCCTCCTCAACGCCGAGCAGGAGGTCGAGCTCGCCAAGCGGATCGAGGCCGGCCTGTTCGCCGAGGACAAGCTGGCGAACTCGGACAAGCTGGCGCCCAAGCTCAAGCGCGAGCTGGAGATCATCGCCGAGGACGGGCGCCGCGCCAAGAACCACCTGCTGGAGGCCAACCTCCGCCTCGTGGTCTCCCTCGCCAAGCGCTACACCGGCCGCGGCATGCTCTTCCTGGACCTGATCCAGGAGGGGAACCTGGGCCTGATCCGCGCCGTGGAGAAGTTCGACTACACCAAGGGCTACAAGTTCTCCACGTACGCGACCTGGTGGATCCGGCAGGCGATCACCCGCGCCATGGCCGACCAGGCCCGCACCATCCGCATTCCGGTGCACATGGTCGAAGTGATCAACAAGCTGGCCCGGGTGCAGCGCCAGATGCTCCAGGACCTGGGCCGCGAGCCCACCCCGGAGGAGCTGGCGAAGGAACTCGACATGACCCCCGAGAAGGTCATCGAGGTGCAGAAGTACGGCCGCGAGCCGATCTCCCTGCACACTCCGCTCGGCGAGGACGGGGACAGCGAGTTCGGTGACCTCATCGAGGACTCCGAGGCCGTGGTCCCGGCCGATGCCGTCAGCTTCACGCTCCTGCAGGAGCAGCTGCACTCGGTGCTGGACACCCTCAGCGAGCGCGAGGCGGGTGTGGTGTCGATGCGCTTCGGCCTGACCGACGGGCAGCCGAAGACGCTGGACGAGATCGGCAAGGTCTACGGGGTCACCCGTGAGCGCATCCGCCAGATCGAGTCCAAGACCATGTCGAAGCTGCGGCACCCCTCCCGCTCGCAGGTCCTGCGCGACTACCTCGACTGAGCGGCCGGCACACGGACGGCGGCAGGACGGCGCCGGTGGTCGCGCGGGTGCGCACGGCCACGGGGCATCCCACTCTGGGTGGAGTCATGCACACCCGGAGTCAGGAGGCCTCATGCGTCGTTTCTTTGCCCGTGTCCTGTCGGGGGCTTTGACGCTGGCGGCGGGAGCGGCCGCGGCGCATCCGGCCCAGTTGCCCCGGGCGGCCGCGGACGGCGTGGTGATCGGCGGCCAACCGGTAAAGGTGGCCGACAGCCCGTGGGTCGTGGCCCTGGCCAGTCGTGACCGGTTCGGGGGTACGCGGGGCGGTCAGTTCTGCGGCGGAGTCCTCGTCGGCCCCGCCACGGTCGTGACCGCCGCCCACTGCCTGGGACGGCAGGTGCTGGGCGGGCCCGTCGAGGCGGTGCCCGACCTGCGGGTGATCACGGGGCGTACGGAGCTGCGGGCGTCGGACGGACGCGAGATCGCCGTACGGTCGGCCCGGGTGAACCCGGAGTACGACCCCAAGAGCAACGCGGGGGACATCGCGGTGCTGGAGCTGGCCGAAGCCGTGCCGGCCCACTACGTGCTGCCCATGGCCGGGGCCGGCCACCCGGCCTACGAGCCGGGCACCCGGGCGGCCGTGTACGGCTGGGGCGACACGAGCGGGTTCGGGGACTACGCCTACGGGCTGCGCGCAGCCCACGTCACCGTGCTGTCCGACGAGGTCTGCGCGAAGGCGTACCCGGGGGACGCGGACGGGCAGTACCGGCCGGAGTCCATGGTGTGTGCGGGGGAGCAGGAGGGCAAGGGCGGCAAGGACGCGTGTCAGGGCGACAGCGGCGGCCCGCTCGTCGCCCAGGGGCGGCTCATCGGCCTGGTGTCCTGGGGGAGGGGCTGCGGGCGGCCCGACAGTCCGGGGGTGTATACCCGGATCGCCGCGGTGGCCGGCTTCGTCAGCAGCCCCCAGAGGGCCGCGCGTCCGACGCCCCAGGAGCGGACCGCCATGGGGTCCCCGAGGGCTTCAGCGCGTCGCCCAAGCCCTCTCGAAGAGCTGTGAGGAGCGGGCGCGGGCTTCCGTTCCCCCCCACGCGAAAAAACGAGGACGGGCGGCTCCCCCCGGGTCTCGGGGGGAGCCGCCCGTCGACCGGCCTGGCCGGTCCTGGCTCGTCGGATGCGAGGGTAGGCCGGTGTCAGCGGTCCTCGGTGTCGGCGGCATTGGCAGCCGGAGCGGACGTAAGCCGCTCGGTCTCATCCTGTATTTCCGCGGCGATCTTCTTGAGTTCCGGCTCGAACTTACGCCCGTGGTGGGCGCAGAAGAGCAGTTCACCGCCGCTCAGCAGGACGACGCGCAGATATGCCTGGGCGCCGCAACGGTCGCATCGGTCAGCGGCCGTCAGCGGGGTCGCGGGTGTCAGAACAGTAGTCACGTCGCCTCTTCTCTAGCTCGACGAGCTGTCGTACCAGGGTCAACATCCAACCAGGCCGAAAACGTTCCCGCTCGCGGCTTTCTTTCGAAACTTCCTTCCGAAGCTGGCCGGCTGTTGCCGGTTGGCGGCGAAGGAGCCGTATTGCGTTGCTTTACGGTTTCGCGTTGTCAGTCGTTCGCTTGTTGCGGTTCCATCCTCCCCGACATGAGCGCCGGGTTGTTCATGAGGACGTGCCCGAACCCTAAATGGTTCATGCGTGGAAGGGAACGTGATGTTTGCGTCACCCCCACGGGGGATCGAACATCCGTGCGGATCTGCACTAGGCTGGGGAAGTGGCGGGGGTGGTGTTGCATCGGCTCTACCAGGCTCTCGGTACCCTCTGACGGGCGACCGGGCCATCCCCGCGCCCCACCAGGCCAGAAAGAAATTCAGCGAGGAGCGAACTGCGTGACCGCCGACACGTCCGTGCCTTCCAGCGCGCTGCTGTCCGGAGCAGACCGGGACGGCTCCAACTACACCGCGCGGCACCTGCTCGTCCTCGAAGGTCTTGAGGCCGTCCGCAAGCGCCCCGGCATGTATATCGGCTCGACCGACAGCCGAGGCTTGATGCACTGCCTCTGGGAGATCATCGACAATTCCGTCGACGAGGCCCTGGGTGGCTACTGCGACCACATCGAGGTGATCCTCCACGAGGACTCCTCCGTCGAGGTCCGGGACAACGGCCGCGGCATCCCCGTGGACGTCGAACCCAAGACCGGCCTCTCCGGCGTCGAGGTCGTCATGACCAAGCTGCACGCCGGCGGCAAGTTCGGCGGCGGCTCCTACGCCGCCTCCGGCGGCCTGCACGGCGTCGGCGCGTCAGTCGTCAACGCCCTCTCCGCCCGACTCGACGTGGAGGTGGACCGCGGCAGCTCGACGCACGCGATCAGCTTCCGCCGCGGCGTACCCGGTATGTTCACCGAGCAGGGCCCCGACAGCCCCTTCGACCCGGCCAACGGCCTGCGCAAGATCAAGCGGATCGCCAAGGGCAAGACCGGCACCCGGGTCCGCTACTGGGCCGATCGCCAGATCTTCCTCAAGGACGCCCGGCTCAACCTGGAGACGCTCTACCAGCGCGCGCGCCAGACGGCCTTCCTCGTCCCCGGTCTGACGCTCGTCGTCCGCGACGAGCGGGCCGTCGACGGCGCGGGCAAGACGGAGGAGGTCTTCCGCTTCGACGGGGGCATCAGCGAGTTCTGCGAGTACCTCGCCCAGGACAAGGCCGTCTGCGACGTGCTGCGGCTGACCGGCACGGGGACCTTCAAGGAGACCGTCCCCGTCCTGGACGACCGCGGTCACATGACCCCCACCGAGGTCACCCGCGAGCTCGGCGTCGACATCGCGCTGCGCTGGGGCACGGGGTACGAGACCAACGTCAAGTCCTTCGTGAACATCATCGCCACGCCCAAGGGCGGCACCCACGTCTCCGGTTTCGAGCGGTCGGTCACCAAGACCGTCAACGAAGTGCTGCGCTCGGCGAAGCTGCTGCGCGTCGCGGAGGACGACGTGGTCAAGGACGACGCGATGGAGGGCATGACCGCGGTCGTCACCGTCCGCCTCGCCGAGCCGCAGTTCGAGGGGCAGACCAAGGAGGTCCTGGGGACCTCCGCGGCCACCCGGATCGTCGCCGCCGTGGTCGCCAAGGAACTGAAGGCGTTCCTGACCTCCACCAAGCGCGACGACAAGCAGCAGGCCCGCTCCGTGATGGAGAAGATCGTCGCGGCCGCCCGCACCCGGATCGCGGCCCGCCAGCACAAGGAGGCGCAACGCCGCAAGACGGCGCTGGAGTCCTCCTCGCTGCCCGCCAAGCTGGCCGACTGCCGCAGCGACGACGTCGACCGCAGCGAGCTCTTCATCGTCGAGGGCGACTCGGCCCTCGGTACGGCCAAGCTCGCCCGGAACTCCGAGTTCCAGGCGCTCCTGCCGATCCGCGGCAAGATCCTCAACGTCCAGAAGTCCTCGGTCTCGGACATGCTCAAGAACGCCGAGTGCGGCGCGATCATCCAGGTCATAGGAGCCGGCTCGGGCCGGACCTTCGACCTCGACGCCGCCCGCTACGGCAAGATCGTCCTGCTCGTCGACGCGGACGTCGACGGCGCGCACATCAGGTGCCTGCTGCTCACGCTCTTCCAGCGGTACATGCGGCCGATGGTCGAGGCGGGCCGGGTCTTCGCCGCCGTGCCGCCGCTGCACCGGATCGAGCTCGTCCAGCCGAAGAAGGGCCAGGACAAGTACGTCTACACCTACTCGGACAACGAGCTGCGCCAGACCCTGCTGGAGTACCAACGCAAGAACATCCGGTACAAGGACGCCATCCAGCGCTACAAGGGCCTGGGCGAGATGGACGCCGACCAGCTGGCGGAGACCACCATGGACCCCCGGCACCGGACGCTGCGCCGGATCAACATCGGCGACCTGGACTCCGCCGAGTCGGTCTTCGACCTCCTCATGGGCAACGAGGTGGCTCCGCGCAAGGAGTTCATCACCGGCTCCGCCGCGACCCTGGACCGCTCGCGCATCGACGCCTGAGTCGGCCGCGGCGGGCGACCGATCGCGGCACACCGGCGCCCTTCACTCGTTCGGCGTCACCTGAACGAGTGAAGAGCGCCGGTAGGGCAGTCCGGAAAGCCCCCATTGCCCACATCCTTGTGGCGCGCGGCCAATGCGGTCGCGGACAAGGAGAGTTCGGTGGACAAGCACGAAGGTCGTGATGCCGGAACGATCCGGCTGGACGACCCCTGGTACGACGCGTCGGCGGTCGGCTGGGGTGAGGGCGCCACGACGGATCCCGCGCGCCCGCCGGCCGGTGACCGGCCCGCGCCGGGACCGTCCGACATCTACCTCGAGGTGCAGCGCAGCGCGGCCTTCCAGGAAGTGCGAAGCCGCTACCGGAAGTTCGTCGTGCCCGCGACCGCCGGCTTCTTCCTCTGGTACGTCGCGTACGTGGTCGCCGCCACCGCGGCGCCCGATCTGATGGCCCGGCCCGTCGTCGGCGCGGTCAACGTGGCCCTGCTCGCCGGCCTCGCCCAGTTCCTCAGCACCTTCCTCCTGACCTGGGCCTACGCCCGGCACGCGCGGCTGCGTCGGGACCGGGCCGCACTCGACCTGCGCTGGACGGTCTTCGAGCAGGAGCGGGGCCAGGAGCGGAACCGGGCGCTGGGGGAGGGCAGTTGAGCACCGAACACCAGACCCTCGCGCTGATCCTGTTCAGCGTCTTCATCGCGATCACCCTGGGCATCACCACCTGGGTCAGCCGCAACCGGCACGGCTCCGCCGAGGAGTTCTACGCCGGGGGGCGGCTCTTCTCCCCGTTGGAGAACGGGTTCGCCATCGCCGGTGACTACATGTCGGCCGCCTCCTTCCTCGGCATCTCCGGCCTCATCGCCCTGTTCGGCTACGACGGCATGCTGTATTCGGTGGGGTTCCTCGTCGCGTGGCTCGTGGTCCTCTTCCTCGTTGCCGAACTGGTGCGCAACTGCGGGCGTTTCACCCTCGCCGACGTGGTGGCGGCCCGGATGAGCCAGCGCCCGGTCCGGATCGCCGCCGGCGCCTCCTCGGTCGTGGTCTCCGTGCTGTACCTCGTCGCGCAGATGGTCGGCGCGGGCAGTCTGGTGGGGCTGCTGATCGGGGGCTCGGGCACTGCCGCCAGGACCCTGACCGTCGTCGGCGTAGGCGCGCTCATGGTGGTGTACGTGTCGTTCGGCGGCATGCGGGCCACCACGTGGATCCAGATCGTCAAGGCCGTGCTGCTGATGGGCGGCGCGATCACCCTGACCGTGCTGGTGCTGCTGCGCTTCCACGGCGACGTCAACCAACTGCTGACCAGCGCCGCCGAACGCAGCGGACACGGCGCCCGGTTCCTGAGCCCGGGCCTCAAGTACGGGGCGGACTGGACCGCCCGCTTGGACTTCATGAGCCTGGGTCTGGCTCTCGTGCTGGGAACGGCCGGTCTCCCGCACATCCTGTCCCGCTTCTACACCGTGCCGACGGCGCGGGCGGCACGCCGGTCCGTCGTCTGGGCCATCGCCCTGATCGGCGCCTTCTACCTGATGACCATCGTGCTCGGGTTCGGGGCGGCCGCGCTGTTGGGGCCCGACCAGGTCCGTACGTCCAACGCCTCGGGGAACACGGCGGTTCCGCTGCTCGCGGGGTTCCTGGGCGGGGGGACCGATTCCACCGGGGGCGCGGTGCTGTTCGCCTTCGTCGCCGCGATCGCCTTCGCGACCATCCTCGCGGTGGTCGCCGGGATCACCCTCGCTTCCTCGGCCTCCGTGGCGCACGACCTGTACGCCTCGCTCAAGCGCCGCCGCCGCCGCGGCCGGCAGCGCGGTGAGGTGGCGGTGGCCAAGGTCGCGGCCGTCGGGATCGGGGCGGTGGCGATCGGGCTGGGGCTGCTGGCCCAGGACCTGAACGTGGCGTTCCTGGTCGGGCTGGCCTTCGCGGTGGCCGCGTCCGCGAACCTGCCCGTGTTGCTGTACTCCCTGTTCTGGCGCGAGTTCACCACGCGGGGAGCGGTCTGGTCCGTGTACGGGGGGTTGGTGCCGGCGGTGCTGTTGGTCGTGCTGTCGCCGGTGGTGTCCGGCAGTGAGCAGTCCCTGTTCCCCGCAGTGGACTTCCAGTACTTCCCGCTCCAGAACCCCGGGATCGTCTCGATCCCGCTCGGGTTCCTCGCGGGCTGGCTCGGCACGCTCACCTCGTCGGAGGCGCCGGACGCGGCGAAGCACGCGGAGACGGAGGTCCGGTCGCTGACCGGTGCCGGCGCCGTGTGACCCGGTTACGCCGGGCCGGGGTCCTGAGGGCGCCAGGCGTAGCGGTGTTCGGGGCGCCCGGTCTCGCCGTAGCGCAGGGCGAGCGTGACCCGGCCGGAGCGGTCCAGCAGCTTGAGGTAGCGCTGGGCGGTTTGGCGGCTGATGCCCGCGCGGTCGGCTATCTGCTGGGTGGACAGGGGCTGCCCGGCGGCGGTGCGCAGGACCTGACGGACCAGTTCGGCGGTGGTGGGCGAGTGGCCCTTGGGGAGGTCGTTGGGGCTCTCGGCCGCCGCGAGCGCACCGAAGAGGCGGTCCACCTCCGCCTGTTCGGCCTCACCACCGGCCTCCAAGGCGTGCCGCAGTGCTCCGTACGCCTCCAGCCGGGCGCGCAGCCCGGCGAAGGTGAAGGGCTTGACGAGGTATTGGAGGGCGCCGAGGCGCATCGCCGCCTGGACGGTGGCGAGGTCGCGGGCGGCGGTGACCATGATGACGTCGGTGCGGTGGCCGTGCTGGCGCAGGCGACGAACGAGATCCAGGCCGTTCTCGTCGGGGAGGTAGTGGTCGAGGAGGATCAGGTCCACCGGATGGGAGTTCAGGAACTCCATTGCCTCGGCCGCCGAATGGACGTGGGCGGCCACCCGGAATCCGGGAACCTTCGCCACGTACGCCGCGTTGATCAGGGCAACACGCACGTCGTCGTCGACGACCAATACGTGCATCGGGGACTCGTTCATCGCAGGGCCTCCGGGAGTACGACGGAGAATTCCGCCCCTCCGTCCGCTGCCCCGCCGGCCCGGACCGCGCCGCCCTGCCGCTCCGCCAGGCGGCGCACCAGTGCGAGCCCCAGTCCGCGCTCGCGGTGGGCGGAGGGCTGCTTGGTCGACCAGCCCTCGGTGAAGATCTCCTCGCGACGGCCGGCGGGGATGCCGGGACCGCTGTCCCGGACGTGGAGCACCGCCGTGCGGCCTTCGGCGCGCAGCTCGACCTCGACCCATGGCGCTGCCGAGCCGACGGCCGCGTCCAGGGCGTTGTCCACCAGGTTGCCGGTGATGGTGACGAGGCCGCCCGGATCGACGAGGCGGTCCGGGAGCGAGGTGCGGTCCGCGAGGCGCAGGGAGACGCCCCGCTCGGCGGCGACCGCCCCCTTGCCCACGAGGAGGGCCGCCAACAGCGGATCGCGGACCCTCTCCGTGACCTCCTCGGCGGTGCTGCGGTGCACACCGGCGACCTCGGTCACGAACGCCGCCGCCTCGTCGTGGAGGCCGAGCTCCAGCAGGCCGAGCAGGGTATGGAGCCGGTTGGCGTGCTCGTGGTCCTGCGCGCGCAGGGCCTCGATCAGGCCCCGGGTGGAGTCGAGCTCCCGGGCCAGGTGCTCCAGCTCGGTGCGGTCGCGCAGGGTGGCGACGGCGCCGCCGTCCTCGGTGGGCATCCGGTTGGCGACCAGCACCCGGGAGCCCCGGACAGTGAGCAGGTCGCGGCCGGTGACCCGGCCGGCGAGGACGTCGGTGGTGCGGCCCGCGCCGAGTACGTCGTCCAGCGCGCGCCCCGCCAGGGCGTCGGCGGAGTGCGGCGAGAGACCGAGCAGTCGGGCGGCTTCGTCGTTGACCAGGCGGACACGGCCGTTCTGGTCGAGGGCGATCACGCCTTCGCGGATGGAGTGCAGCATCGCCTCACGCTCGGCGAGCAGGCCGGAGATGTCGGAGAAGGCCAGGTCACGGGTCTGGCGCTGGATCCTGCGGGACAGCAGGTAGGCGGCGAGCGCCCCGGCCGCCAGGGCGCCGCCCGCGTAGGCGAGCAGACCCGGGATGGCCCCGATCAACCGGTCCCGGACGCTGTCGTAGGCGATGCCCACCGACACAGCGCCGACGATCTCCCCGTCGGCGGCCACCAGCGGGACCTTGCCGCGGGCCGAGCGGCCCAGGGTGCCCTCGTCGATCTCCATGACCTCGCGGCCCGCGAGGGCCTCACCCGGGTCGGTGGAGACCGGTTGCCCGATGCGGTCGGCGCTGGGGTGGGAGTGGCGGATCCCGTTCAGGTCCACGACGACCACGTACTCGGCGCCCGTGGCCCGGCGGATCCGCTCGGCCGACGCCTGCACCGGGCCGTCCGGGGTCGGGGCGGAATCCAGCAGGCCCGCGGCCAGGGCGGGATCGGCCGCCGCGCTCTGGGCGATCGCGAGGGCCCGGCGCATGGCCTGGTCGTCGAGCTGCGCGCCGAGCGGCGCCAGGAACAGCCCGGTGGCCAGGACCGCGACCCCGGCTGCGAGGGCGAGCTGCGTCAGCAGGATCTGGGAGACGGCCCGTCTGGGCAGCCCGAGGCGTCCAGCGCAGGTGAGGGGGAACCGCATGGGTAGCACCGTAGGTCGGCTTTCGGCCAAGCGGAATCCTCGGGTGGCGTCGGGCCCACGCCGTCGCGGAGCGCTGGAGTCGCCGCCGGGGGCATCGGTCGGACCGGCGCGCGGGGTCGGACCGAGCCTGCCGTGGCCTTCCGTCAGGGCAGGGGCCGGGGCGGGCGGGGGCCGTTGTAATGGCCGCTCGGACGCATGCGCAGGGGCCGCTCCTGGTACTCCTCCAGCGCGTGCGCGATCCAGCCCGCCGTCCGGGACACCGCGAACACCGTCTCGCCGGCTTCGGCGGGCATGCCGTACGACACCGTCAGCACCGCCACCGCCAAATCGACATTGGGATACAGCCCGCCGCCGTGGCGGGCCATCACCTCGGCCACGTCCCGGGCCGCCTCCAGCGCACGGGACGCCTCCGGCAGCCGCTCCAGCCGGGCGAAGAGCGCCCCCGCGCGCGGGTCCTCGCCCCGGTACAGCCGGTGGCCGAGCCCCGGCACCCGCCGCCCCGACCGCAGGTACTCCGCCACCACCGGCGCGGCGCCACCCCGCTCCAGGACCTCCACCAGCATCCGGTGCGCGAGCCGTCCCGCCGCCCCGTGCAGGGGCCCTTCGAGTGCGCCGAGTCCGGCCGAGACCGCCGCGTACGGGTGGGCCCGCGCCGAGGCCGCCACCCGGACGGCCAGGGTCGAGGCGGCCAAGTCGTGGTCGGCCAGCAGGGCCAGCGCCAGGTCCAGCACGGCCAAGGCGTCCGGGTCGGGTTCCCGCGCGGTGAGACGGGACCACAGGCGCCGGGCCAGTCGGACGTCACCGCCCCACTGTGCGGGGCCCACCTCTGGGAGCGCGCCGACCAGCGTCGGGATCAGGCAGCGCGCGGAGCTCAGTACGGCGGTCTCGGACAGGTCGAAGCGCAGCGGATCGACCACTGCCGCCGCTGCGACCGCCACCCGGAGGCGGTCGACGGGACCGCTGTGCTCGGGCAGCGCGGCGACCGAGCGGCGGGCGGCGGCCAAGGTCTCGGGCGGGGCGGTGAAGCGGGCCCCCGGGGTCGGGGTTCCCGTCCAGAGCCACTCGGCGACCTCCTCGTAGGGGTGCCGGGAAGCCAGCTCCACCGCGTCCACGCCGCGGAAGTAGTACCGGTCGTCCTCGATCAGGGTGAGGGAGGTCCGGACGGAGAGTTCCCCGGTGGCGGGCGCCGGACCGGCCGCCTCGCGCCGGTTGCGCCGGGCCAGGGCCTCGACCTCGCGCGCGTCGAAACTGCTCCCGCGTCCGACCGGATCGCGGCGGCTGGTCAGCTGTCCCCGGCTCACGTACGCGTATACCGTCGCGGGCTTCACGCCGAGTGCTTCCGCCGCCTGCCGGGTGGTGAGCCGCCGCTCGCCTTCCACCTTCTCGTTCATGATGGCCACCCTACATAACTTGATTCAATCAATATTGACAAGCATTGAATCCATGATGGATGGTCGGTCCATGAACTCCACCGTCGAAGTACCCCGCGGACTCGCGGGAGTCGTGGTCACCGAGACGCAGCTCGGGGACGTCCGAGGCCGCGAAGGCTTCTACCACTACCGGCAGTACTCCGCCGTCGAACTCGCCGCGAGCCGCAGCTTCGAGGACGTGTGGCAGCTGATGTTCCGAGGCGCCCTGCCCGAGGACGCCACCGAGCGCGCCGCCTTCGCCGCCGAGATCGCCCCGCTGCGCCACCTGCCGGCCGAGGTGCGCGACGCCTTGCCGGCCCTCGCCCGCGCGACCGCTCTCTCCGGCCCGCTCGCCGGGCTGCGCACCGCGCTCTCCCTGCTCGGCGCCTCCGCCGGCTTCCGGCCCGTCTACGACCTGAGCCCCGACCGTCGGGCGGCCGACGCGCTCGCCGCCTGCGCCGCCGTGCCGACCCTGCTCACCGCGCTGCACCGGCTCGGACAGGGCCTGGAGCCGGTGGACCCGCGCGACGACCTCCCGTACGCCGCCAACTACTTGTACATGCTGACCGGCCGGGAGCCCGAGCCGGCCAAGGCCCGCGCGGTCGAGCAGTACCTGATCTCCACCATCGACCACGGCTTCAACGCCTCCACCTTCACCGCCCGCGTCATCGCCTCCACCGGCGCGGACGTCGCGGCCTGTCTGACCGGGGCGATCGGGGCGCTGTCCGGGCCGCTGCACGGCGGCGCCCCGAGCCGGGCCCTGGACACCCTGGACGCGATCGGCACGGCGGACCGCATCGATCCGTGGATCCGCGAACGCGTGCTCGCCGGGGACCGGATCATGGGCTTCGGCCACCCCGTGTACCGCACCGAGGACCCCCGCTCCCGGATGCTGCGTGACATCGCCCGGCAGTTCGGCGGCCCGCTGGTGGACTTCGCCATCGAGGTCGAACGGCACGTCGAGCAGATCCTCGCCGAACTCAAGCCGGGCCGTGAGCTGCACACGAACGTGGAGTTCTACGCGGGCGTGGTCATGGATCTGTGCGGGCTGCCGCGCGAGATGTTCACACCGACGTTCTGCGCGGCCCGTGTGGTCGGCTGGAGCGCGAACATCCTCGAACAGGCCGCCGACTCGAAGATCATCCGCCCGGCCGCCCGCTACAGCGGACCCACCCCACCCGAGCCGGTTCCCGCGTTCGGCTGACTACGATCGGTCGGGTGCACCCGACATCACCGACCGGCGGGCAGCCCGACCGGAGCGTTCCCACGATCCCCGTGGTGGTCCTCGCCGGATTCCTCGGATCCGGCAAGACCACCCTGCTCAACCATCTCCTCGCCCATCGCGGCGGCACCCGCGTCGGAGTCGTCGTCAACGACTTCGGCGCGATCGAGATCGACGCGATGGCGGTGGCCGGACAACTCGGCGACTCGATGGTTTCCCTCGGGGGCGGCTGCCTGTGCTGCGCGGTCGACGGAAGCGAGCTGGACGCGTACTTGGAGAAGCTCTCCGCGCCCGCCCACCGGATCGAC
Organism: Streptomyces sp. NPDC046557; assembly: GCF_040645975.1. NCBI lineage: Bacteria > Bacillati > Actinomycetota > Actinomycetes > Kitasatosporales > Streptomycetaceae > Streptomyces > Streptomyces sp. NPDC046557. The sequence continues at coordinate 1,150,922 of NZ_JBEYZH010000001.1, read as the reverse complement.
GTCATCGTCATCGAAGCGAGCGGGCTGGCCGAGCCGCAGGAAATGATCCGGATGCTGTTGGCCTGCGAGAACCCGGCGATCCGGTACGGCGGGACGGTGGAGGTCGTGGACGCGGCGGAGTTCTGGGCGACACGGGCGAAGCACCCCGAGATCGACCGCCATCTAGGGGTCGCGGACCTGGTGGTCCTCAACAAGACCGACCGGATCGACGCCGCCGAGCGCTCCCGCGTCGAAATCGGGCTGGGCACGCTCTGCGCGCCCGGCACCCCGGTGGTGGCCGTCGACCACGGCCGCATCGACCCCGAACTGCTCTTCGACCGCCGGCCCTGGAGCGAGACGCGGGGGCAGCTCTCCTTCGAGGACCTGCTGGCGGGGGAAGCGGCGGACGCGGACGGCCACGAGGGGGACGCCCACGCCAGGCACGTGCACGCCTCCTACGAGAGCGTGGAGTTCGTCTCCGAACAGGCTGTGAACCCCCGCCGGTTCATCGACTTCCTCGACAGCCGGCCGGCCGGTCTCTACCGGATCAAGGGCTTCGTCTACTTCGGTGTCCCCGGACACGAGGAACGCTACGAGATCCAAGCGGTGGGCCGCTTCCTCCGCTTCGCCACCGCTCCCTGGGGACGGGGCGAGCCGCGGCTGACCCGGCTCGTCCTGATCGGATCGGAGATGGACGCCGCCGCGCTCCTCCGCGAACTGGAGGCGTGCCGCGAGCCGGAGCCGCGGCGGGTGAGCCCCGAGAGCATGTGGGGCGTCCTGCGGTACGTCGCCCGGCCCGTGCGGCAAGACGACGTCGAAGACCACCCCGACCCGGACCCGGACCCGGACCCGGACCCGGACCCGGACCCGGACCCGGACCCGGACCCGGACCCGGACCCGGACCCGGACCCGGACCCGGACGTGGAGGCGGACGCGGACGAGGGCTAGGCGACCTCGATGCCGAACTCGACCAGGAGGGCTTCCAGACCACCCCGGTAGCCCTTGCCGCCGATCACGAACTTCCAGTCGCCGCCCGGACGGCGGCGGAAGGAGCCGAGCACCAGAGCGGTCTCGCCCGCCCGGCCGTCGGAGACCTCCAGCTGGTCGAGTTCCTGCCCGGCGGCGTCGAGGAGCCGGATGCGGGCATCGGTGAAGCCGGCGAGATCGGCGTGCGGATCGACCTCCGGGTCGATCGCGGCGACGAGCACCAGTCGGTCGGCGCGCTCCGGCAGGGCGTCGAAGTCGACCTCCACCGCGGCCTTGTCGGGCGGGGTGTGCGCCCCCGTCCGGACGGAGCCGTCCGGGGTCCGATGGTTGTTGAAGAAGACGAAGTGGTCCTCGGTCAGCACCCGGCCGCCCTCGCAGACCAGCGCGCAGACATCGAGTGCGACGGCGCCCGACCAGGACATGCCGAGGACGTTGTACGCGGCCGGATCGCCCGTCGGCGCTGACGGGCGCGGGGACGCGGGGGAGGAGGCCGCCGCGGGCTCGGCCGCCACCCGCGCCGTGGCCCCGCCGCCGTCACCCAGGCGGCCCCGTAGGCCGTGCTGGTGCAGCAACGCCACCAGTTCGGCCCCGGGAACCAACTCCAGCGGCTTGCCGTTGGCAAAGGTGTACGACCCCGGTCCGAAGGACGCGGTGGTGACCAGCACCCCCTTGTTCGCCCCCCTGTCCTGCACCGTGCCGTACAGGTCCCGCACCGCCGTCGGCGGGACCGTGTTGCGGTAGCGCTTGACCTGGACGACGATCCGCCCGCCCCGGATCGGCGCCGGGTCCAGCGCCTCCACGTCCACACCGCCGTCACCGGACCGCTGCGTGGTCACCGCTTCCATGCCCATCGCCCGGAACAGTTCGGCGACCAGGTTCTCGAAGGCGATCGGGTCCATTGTGAACAGATCGGGCTCCTCCTCGCCGTCACCCGCGGGCCCGCCGTGGCTGACCACACCGCCGACCTCGCCGGGCCTGCGCCTCGGCCGTATCCCCGCGGGTTGGTCCGGCCGGGCCGACAACTGCCCGCCCAGCCCGTCGATCAGGCAGTCCACCGCGCTCACCTGCTCCAGGCGCAGCCCGGCGAAGGCCTCGCGCTCGGCCCGCACGGTGGCCAGGACGATTTGGGCCTCCCGCCCCGTCACCGGATCGTGGTCGTCCACGAACCCGTTGACCACCACCGAGTCCAACGCGCCGAACTCGTCCGCCGCGTACAGCTCGCGCACCACCAGCAGCACGCACTGGGCCAGCAGGTCCCGGTACAGCGCCCGCCGCTGGGTGACGGGGCGGGCCGTCTCCTTGTCCTGGTCCGTACTCGGCACGTACCGGACAGTCTTGATCTCCGGAACCACCTCGTAACGCGGCAACTCCCAGTCCAGCACCAGCTGGCGGGCAGCCCGGTCGTACGCGGCGGAGACTTGCCGGGGCAGGTTCTCGGGCCAGGCCGCGGAGGCGTACAGCGCCGCCGAGAAGTACTCGACCGCGGCCTCGGCGTCGCCCGCCCCCAGGGCGGCGGCCAGTTCGCGGAGACCGCTGTTGTGCGCGCGGATCCCGGCGAGCTGCGCGGCCGCCCAGGCGTCGTACTGCTGCCGGTTCTCAGCGAGCTGCTGTCGGCGCCGTGTTTCCGCCGCCTGAGCCTTCCGCCGGGCCCGCGCGTACTGGGCCTGCTCCTCGCGTTCCGCCTGCACCCGCCGGTAGGAACCCAGCGCCATGCCACTGCTCTGCTGCTGGAACTGCTCGATGCGGGGTATCGCGACCGGGTGCGCGAGGGGACCGGGACGGAACGGTTCGAGCTCCTCGCTTCGCACCAGCGTGGCCATCCGGAACGCCGTCGCTCGGCAGCCCGCCGCCAACAGGTTCTGCAGCGCCGCGACCTCGGCCTCGATGGTCTCCGTCCGGCGCCGCGCCTCGACTTCGCGATGCTGCCGGTAGGCGGCCTGCTGCTCGCGCTCGCCCCGGCTTACGTCCCGGTCCCATGCCCGTCGACGGCGCTCCGCCTCGCGCTGCTGGATCAACTGCGTTCGCTGCTGCCTGCGCTGAGCCTCGGCCCAGTCGCCGATCATCCCACCCGACTGACGGCTCATCAGCATTCCCCCGCCCCCACCACACAAGCATCAACGGGAAAACACTAGTCGGCATTCGGGTGGTACGTCCCCCCTCCGCACCACCCGAACCGACTGCTTCCGCTACAGCGCGGCCCCCGCCAACGCCACGACCGCGGCGGGCAGCGCCGCGCCGGAGCCGTCCCGGCGCGGGTCGACGGCCGGCAGCTCGGCCGGCGCGCCGCCGGCCGTCGCCGCGCGGACCGGGGCGTTGCCCGCCCAGGCCAGCGTCAGCACGTCCTCGCCCTTGAGGAACCGCTGGCAGCGCACCCCGCCGGTGGCCCTCCCCTTCCTCGGGTACTGGTCGAACGGGGTCAGCTTCCCGGACACGACCGAGTCGTCGAGCGTGCCCTGGGAGCCGGCCACGGTGAACACCATGGCTACGCGCCCCGGGTCCACCGCCGAGAAGTGGATCACCTTGGCGCCTTCGGAGAGCTTGATGCCCGCCATACCGCCCGCCGGGCGGCCCTGCGGACGCACCTGGGCCGCCGGGTAGCGCAGCAGCTGGGCGTCGTCGGTGATGAAGACGAGGTCCTCCTCGCCCGTGCACAGCTCGACCGCGCCGACGATCCGGTCACCCTCCTTGAGGGTGATGACCTCCAGCTCGTCCTTGTTCGCCGGGTAGTCCGGCACCACCCGCTTGACCACGCCCTGCTCGGTGCCCAGCGCCAGTCCCTGGGAGGACTCGTCCAGCGACAGCAGGCAGACCACCTGCTCGTCCGCCTCCAGGCCCGACAGGAACTCGGTGACCGGGGCGCCTCCGGCCAGGTTCGGCGCGGTGTGGGTGTCCGGCAGTTGCGGCAGGTCGATCACCGACAGCCGTAGCAGCCGCCCGTAGGACGTGACCACGCCGACTTCGGCCCGGGCCGTCGCGGTGACCTGCGAGACGATCAGGTCGTGCTTGGCGCGGGGGCCGCCCTCCCCCAGGGGCAGCGGTTCGGCGGTCACCGTCCGGGCCAGCAGGCCTGTCGAGGACAGCAGCACCCGGCAGGGGTCGTCCGCGACTTCCAGCGGAACAGCCCCGACGGCCGTGGCACCGGACTCCAGTAGGACCGTACGCCGTTCGGTCGAGAACTTCTTCGCCACCGCGGCCAGTTCCGAGGAGACGAGCTTGCGCAGCTCGCTGTCGGACTCCAGGATCCCGGTCAGCTCGTCGATCTCGCCGGTCAGCCGGTCGCGCTCGGACTCCAGCTCGATCCGGTCGAAGCGGGTGAGCCGGCGCAGCGGGGTGTCCAAGATGTACTGGGTCTGGACCTCGCTCAGCGAGAAGCGCTCGATCAGCCGCTCCTTGGCCTGCGCGGAGTTGTCGCTGTCCCGGATGATCCGGATGACCTCGTCGATGTCGATGAGGGCCACCAGCAGGCCCTCGACCAGGTGCAGGCGGTCGCGCCGCTTGCCCCGGCGGAACTCGCTGCGCCGCCGGACGACCTCGAAGCGGTGGTCGAGGTAGACCTCCAGGAGTTCCTTGAGGCCGAGCGTCAGCGGCTGCCCGTCGACCAGCGCGACGTTGTTGATGCCGAAGGACTCCTCCATCGGCGTCAGCTTGTAGAGCTGTTCCAGTACGGCCTCGGGGTGGAAACCGTTCTTGATCTCGATGACCAGGCGCAGGCCGTGGGAGCGGTCGGTGAGGTCCTTGACGTCGGCGATGCCCTGGAGCTTCTTCGAACCGACCAGGTCCTTGATCTTCGCGATGACCTTCTCGGGGCCGACCGTGAAGGGCAGTTCGGTGACGACCAGGCCCTTGCGGCGGGCGGTCACGTTCTCCACGGCCACCGTCGCGCGGATCTTGAACGTCCCGCGGCCGTTCTCGTAGGCGTCCTTGATGCCGGACAGGCCCACGATCCGTCCGCCGGTCGGCAGGTCGGGGCCCGGCACGAAACGCATCAGCGCCTCCAGGTCCGCCTGCGGGTAGCGGATCAGGTGCCGGGCGGCGGCGATGACCTCGCCCAGGTTGTGCGGCGGCATATTGGTGGCCATGCCGACCGCGATCCCGGAGGCGCCGTTGACCAGCAGGTTCGGGTAGGCGGCGGGCAGCGCCACCGGTTCCCGCTCCTGGCCGTCGTAGTTGGCGGTGAAGTCGACGGTGTCCTCGTCGATCGACTCCGTCATCAGTGACGTGGCGTCGGCCATCTTGCACTCGGTGTAACGCATGGCGGCCGGCGGGTCGTCGTTGCCGAGCGAACCGAAGTTGCCGTGGCCGTCGACCAGCGGCAGCCGCATCGAGAAGGGCTGCGCCATGCGCACGAGGGCGTCGTAGATCGACGCGTCACCGTGCGGGTGCAGCTTGCCCATGACCTCGCCCACGACACGGGCGCACTTCACGTACCCCCGGTCGGGGCGCAGGCCCATCTCGTTCATCTGGTAGACGATGCGGCGGTGCACCGGCTTCATGCCGTCACGGGCGTCCGGCAGGGCACGGGAGTAGATCACCGAGTACGCGTACTCGAGGAAGGAGCCCTGCATTTCGTCGACGACGTCGATGTCGAGGATCTTCTCCTCGAAATCCTCCGGCGGCGGGGTCTTCGTGCTGCGGCGGGCCATCGCTGCGCGGCTCCTTAACCAAGAAAGGTGTACTCGGGGTCTGACGGTGTGGCGGTCGGTCTGTGCGAGGGTCGGTCGGTGTGTCGGCTGACGGTCGGGCGGTCGGGCGGTGATCGGTCCGGCGGGTACGTACCGGGTCTGTCGGTCCGGCCGAGGGTCGGCCGGGCGGCCGACCGGTTTCGGCCGGTGCCGACGCGGACCATTGTGGCCCGTGGCACCGACAACGCCGACTCCGACCCTGGGGTGCCCCCGGACGGAGGCGTGGGGAACCCGGGAACTTCTCCGGCCGCCGACGCGCTTGCATACAGTGGCAGGTCTGACAGAAATCTCTGCATCGCGATCGAAGGGACCACATGCCCATGGGTCACACGGCCACAGCTCAGGCCGGCTCCGGCGGCCTGACAGCGACCGAGCACCGGCTGGCCAACGGCCTGCGCGTGGTGCTTTCCGAGGATCACCTGACTCCGGTCGCCGCCGTCTGCCTCTGGTACGACGTCGGCTCCCGCCATGAAGTCAAGGGGCGGACCGGTCTGGCTCACCTCTTCGAGCACCTGATGTTCCAGGGCTCGGCGAGCGTACCGGGCAACGGGCACTTCGAGCTCGTCCAGGGCGCCGGCGGTTCGCTCAACGGCACCACCAGCTTCGAGCGCACCAACTACTTCGAGACGATGCCCGCCCACCAGCTGGAGCTCGCGCTGTGGCTGGAGGCGGACCGCATGGGCTCGCTGCTGGCCGCCTTGGACGAGGAGTCCATGCAGAACCAGCGCGACGTCGTCAAGAACGAGCGCCGCCAGCGGTACGACAACGTCCCGTACGGCACGGCGTTCGAGAAGCTGACCGCCCTCGCCTACCCTGAGGGCCACCCGTACCACCACACGCCCATCGGTTCGATGGCCGACCTGGATGCCGCGTCCCTGGAGGACGCCCGCGCGTTCTTCCGTACGTACTACGCGCCGAACAACGCCGTCCTGTCGGTCGTCGGCGACATCGACCCCGAGCAGACGCTCGCCTGGGTGGAGAAGTACTTCGGCACCATCCCCGCCCACGACGGCAAGCAGCCGCCGCGTGACGGTTCGCTGCCCGAGGTCATGGGCGGCCAGCTCCGCGAGGAGATCGTCGAGGAGGTCCCGGCCCGCGCGCTGATGGCCGCCTACCGGCTTCCGCACGACGGCACCCGCGAGTGCGACGCCGCCGACGTGGCGTTGACCATTCTCGGCGGCGGCGAGTCCTCCCGCCTCCACAACCGCCTGGTCCGGCGCGACCAGAGCGCCGTCGCGGCGGGCTTCGGCCTGCTGCGCCTCGCGGGCGCGCCCTCGCTGGGCTGGCTGGACGTGAAGACCTCCAGCGGCGTCGAGGTGCCCGCCATCGAGGCGGCCGTGGACGAGGAGCTCGCGCGGTTCGCCGCCGAGGGCCCGACGGCCGAGGAGATGGAGCGCGCCCAGGCGCAGCTGGAGCGAGAGTGGTTGGACCGGCTGAGCACGGTGGCCGGCCGTGCCGACGAACTGTGCCGCTTCGCGGTCCTGTTCGGCGACCCGCAGCTCGCCCTGACCGCGGTCGGGCGCGTCCTCGACGTCACCGCCGAGGAAGTGCAGGCCGTCGCCGCGGCCCGGCTGCGCCCCGACAACCGCGCGGTGCTCGTGTACGAGCCGCTCACCGGAGAGTCCGACGCGTCCGACGAGATCGACGAGATCGACGAGACCCAGAACGAAGGGGCGGAGCAGTGAGCGACACCGCAGCCGTCACGATGACCCTCCACCCGCAGCCGCAGGCCGGCGAGGCCAAGCCCTGGGCCTTCCCGGCCCCCGAGCGCGGTGCGCTGCCCAACGGCCTGACCGTGCTGCGCTGCCACCGCCCGGGGCAGCAGGTGATCGCCGTCGAGATCAACCTCGCCGCACCGCTGGACGCGGAGCCCGAGGGCCTGGACGGCGTGGCCACCATCATGGCCCGCGCCCTGTCGGAGGGCACCGACAAGCACTCCGCCGAGGAGTTCGCCGCCGAACTGGAGCGCTGTGGCGCCACGCTCGACGCGCACGCCGACCACCCGGGCATCCGGGTCTCCCTGGAGGTCCCGGCCTCCCGCCTGGCGAAGGCCCTCGGCCTGGTCGCCGAGGCGCTGCGCGCCCCCGCCTTCGCGGACGGCGAGGTCGACCGGCTGGTGCGCAACCGGCTCGACGAGATCCCGCACGAGCTGGCCAACCCCCAGCGCCGCGCCGCGAAGGAGCTCTCCAAGGAGCTCTTCCCGTCCGGACTGCGGATGTCCCGGCCCCGCCAGGGCACCGAGGAGACGGTGGCGCGGATCGACTCCGCCGCGGTACGGGCCTTCTACGAGGCCCACGTGCGCCCCTCCACCGCCACCGCGGTGGTCGTCGGCGACCTGACCGGCATCGACCTCGACGCGGTCCTCGCGGACACCCTGGGCGGTTGGACCGGCGGCAACGCCGAGCCGCTGCCCGTCCCCCCGGTGACCGCCGACGACACCGGTCGCGTGATCATCGTGGACCGGCCGGGCGCGGTCCAGACGCAGCTGTTGATCGGCCGCATCGGCCCGGACCGGCACGACCGGGTCTGGGCGGCCCAGGTACTCGGCACGTACTGCCTGGGTGGCACCCTCACCTCGCGGCTGGACAAGGTGCTGCGCGAGGAGAAGGGCTACACCTACGGAGTGCGCGCGTTCGGCCAGGTGCTGCGCTCCACCGCCGACGGCAAGGGCGCCTCGATGCTCGCCATCAGCGGCTCGGTGGACACACCCAACACCGGTCCGGCGCTGGACGACCTCTGGACGGTGCTGCGCACCCTCGCGGAGGGCGGCCTGACCGACACCGAACGGGACGTCGCGGTACAGAACTTGGTGGGCGTGGCTCCGCTGAAGTTCGAGACGGCGGCCTCGGTCGCGGGCACGCTCGCCGACCAGGTGGAGCAGGAACTCCCGGACGACTACCAGGCGCGGCTGTACGCGCAGCTCGCCGCGACCGGCACGGTGGAGGCGACCTCGGCGGTCGTCGCCGCGTTCCCGGTGGACCGGCTGGTCACGGTCCTGGTGGGTGACGCGGCCCAGATCGCGGAGCCCGTACGGGCCCTCGGGATCGGTGAGGTCACCGTCGTCACCAACTGACGCGGCCTACTTGCCTCGTGGCGCGAGGGACTCCGGCGGCTTGTCTGCCGGAGTCCCTTTTTACCTGTTTGGTGGCCTGGTTGTTCGTATGTGGTGTGGCGTAGGTAACAAAAACGTGCGTCTGTTTGGAGATTGACTGAAGATCCGCCTAGCGTCGGCCGTGCTGTCCGTCAGTTGTGCCCGCCGCACCCGCGGCACCGGGCAGCGATCGCCGAGTCCCCGTCAGGCGCGAGCCTGGGGAGCCGGGGACCCACATGCGTCCCTGGGGTGAATCGGACCACCTCGCAAGAGGGGCCCGTAGGAGACCTTCCTGCTCCGAACCCGTCAGCTAACCCGGTAGGCGAGAGGGAAGGAAAGGATCAAACCCTTCATGGCGTTTGGCAGTCGTGCCGCCGGTAAGCACCGTGGTTCCAGCCGTCTGAGCCGCAAGACCGCCGGCTACGCCGGCATAGCCGCCCTCGCCACCACGGGCGTCGTCGGCACCCTGGCCGGTCCCGCGTTCGCCGCGGACAAGGCCGCGGCCCCCTCGATGGAGGACACCGGCCTCAGCGCCGTCGTCGTCGCCGACGAGCTCCACAGCGAGATCCAGAACCAGGCCGAGTCCCAGCAGCGGGCCGCCGAGGTCGCCGCCGCCAAGGCGCAGGCCGAGGCCGATGCGAAGACGCACGCCGCCGAGGCCAAGCGCCTCGCGGAGGCCAAGGCGAAGGCCGAGCGCGACGCCGCCGAGCGCGCGGCCCGCGAGGAGGAGCGCAAGCGCCTCAACACCTTCGTCGCCCCCATCGACGGCTCGTACGTCAGCACGCAGTACAAGGCGGGCGGCGGCATGTGGTCGTCCGGCAGCCACACGGGCATCGACTTCCACGCCGCCGAGGGCACCACCGTCCACGCCGTGGGCGCGGGCACCGTCGTCGAGGCGGGTTGGGGCGGCGCGTACGGCAACAACGTCGTCATCCGGCACAACGACGGCACCTACACGCAGTACGGACACATGAACTCGCTGAGCGTCTCCGTCGGCCAGCAGGTCACCGCCGGCCAGCAGATCGGCGTCTCGGGCTCCACGGGCAACTCCAGCGGCCCGCACCTGCACTTCGAGGCCCGCACCGGCGCCACGTACGGCACGGACATCGACCCGGTGGCGTACCTGCGCTCGCACGGCGTCGCCGTCTGACCGTACGACCGGCCCGACGCACCACCGGCCCGGCGCACGACCGCATCACTCCAGTCGAAGGCCCCGGCTCACCGAGCCGGGGCCTTCGACGTGTGTCGCCGCGCCTCTTCGTACCGGCGAATGTTCCGTATTTCCGGCCGCCCTCGGAAATCGTCGCGTGTTGCAATAGAGTCGCAGTACGGTCGTGGCGGCAGCGCCGATAACGGCAGTCGGAATGAGAGCGGAGTCCGGTCTTGCGTATTCCTGCGCACGCGGTATGCACAGCGATTCGTGACGACATCGTCTCCGGGGTCTTCGAACCGGGCGGCAGACTGACCGAAGAGGTCCTCGCCCGCCGGTACGGAGTCTCGCGCGTCCCCGTCCGCGAGGCGCTGCGCACCCTGGAGGCGGAGGGGTTCGTCACCACCCGTCGGCACGCGGGGGCCTGCGTCGTCGAGCCCACCGAACAGGAGGCGGCGGACCTGCTGGAGCTGCGGGCGGTCCTGGAGCCACTCGCCGCCGCCAGGGCCGCCCGCCGGCGCACCGAGGGCCACCTCAAAGTGCTGCGCGGCCTGGTCAGGCTGGGCCAGGAGCGGGCCAGGAGCGGCCGGGGCGAGGATCTGCGCGCCCTGGGCGGTTGGTTCCACGAGACGCTCGCCCAGGCGTCCGCCAGCCCCGGGCTGATCTCGGTGCTGACCCAGACCCGGCACAAGATCGCCTGGATGTACGTGGTGACGGCCCCGGTCCGGCCGGTCGACTCCTGGGCCGAGCACGGTGCGATCGTGGACGCGGTCGCGCGCGGCGACGCGGAGCGCGCCCGGGCGCTGACCGGACTGCACGCGGACCGGGCGGCCGGATCGCACCGGCCGAGGGTGAGGACTTCGCAACCTGCCGTAAACACGGCGGGCGGCCGGCATTAACACGAGCCGTATACAAAGGGGAGCGATATTCGGCCTCCCAGGTCGCCCCTCGCGCGGGGCGGGAATTCCGGCCTATCGCGCCGCGCGCACGGCGTGAATGCGGCGGTGGCCGATTCGCGGGGGATGGACCATTTCTCGCGGGCTGAATGCGGGCTGAATGCGGGCTGAGAGTGGGCTGAATACGGGGTGGAAATGCGACGAAGCCGCGGCGCCCGGTTCACGGGGGCCGCGGCTTCGCCGCGTACGGACGACCGAAGGGTCGCAGGGGTCAGACCGTCTCCGGGAGCTCGTCGAGGCCCTCGGCGACGAGCTTCGCGAGGCGGTCCAGCGCGGCCTCGGCGCCCTCGGCCTCGGAGGCGAGGACGATCTCCTCGCCGCCCTGGGCACCCAGGCCCAGGACCGCCAGCATGGAAGCGGCGTTGACGGGGTCGCCGCCGGCCTTCGCGATGGTCACCGGGACTCCGGAAGCGGTCGTCGCCCGGACGAAGATCGAGGCGGGACGAGCGTGCAGGCCCTCGGCCCAGCCGACGTTGACGCGGCGCTCTGCCATGGTGATGCCCTTCAGGTTCTTGCGGGTTGTCTAGACCAGTCTCTCACGACGCCCGGAATGCCAGGACCGACCTTCGACCTCGGCCCACGGCCGTTCGGCCTTCCCCAGCTTGCACTCATCGGCCCTGATGTGCCTGATGCGCCGCGCACGCGCCACCCGGGTGATGTGCCCCTTAGGGTGTGCCCATGACCATCGAGTCGGACCTCTCGTACCCGGCCCACTGGGAGGCGGACGTCGTCCTGCGCGACGGCGGCACCGCCCGGATCCGGCCCATCACCACCGATGACGCCGGCCGGCTGGTCAGCTTCTACGAACAGGTCTCCGACGAGTCGAAGTACTACCGCTTCTTCGCTCCGTACCCCCGACTCTCCGACCGCGACGTACGCCGCTTCACGCACCACGACTACGTGGACCGGGTCGGCCTCGCCGCGACCATCGGCGGAGAGTTCATCGCCACCGTCCGCTACGACCGGATCGGCCCCGACGGGCGGCCCGCGTCCACTCCCGCCGACGAGGCCGAGGTGGCCTTCCTGGTCCAGGACGCCCACCAGGGGCGCGGCGTCGCCTCCGCGCTCCTCGAACACATCGGCGCGGTGGCCCGCGAGCGCGGCATCCGCCGGTTCGCCGCCGAAGTGCTGCCCGCCAACACCAAGATGATCAAGGTCTTCACAGACGCCGGCTACCAACAGAAGCGCAGCTTCGAGGACGGCTCCGTCCACCTCACCCTCGACCTGGAACCCACCGCCGAGTCGCTCGCCGTGCAGCGCGCCCGCGAACAGCGCGCCGAAGCGCGCTCCGTCCAGCGCCTGCTGGCGCCCGGCTCGGTGGCGGTGATCGGCGTCAGCCGCTCCGGCGCGGGCGTCGGGGCGGCGGCGCTGCGCAACCTGCGCGACACGGGCTTCCACGGTCACCTCTACGCGGTCAACGAGGCGACCGACGCCGACCTGCTGGACGGCGTACGCGCCTACCGCTCGCTCGCCGACGTCGGAGCCCCGGTCGACCTCGCGCTGATCGCCGTCCCGGCGCGGCGGGTGCCGGACGCGGTGGCGGAGTGCGGGGAGCACGGCGTGCAGGGGCTGGTGGTGCTGTCCGCCGGATACGCGGAGAGCGGCCCGGTCGGACAGGAGCGCCAGCGCGACCTGCTGCGGCAGGTGCGGTCCTACGGGATGCGGTTGATCGGGCCGAACGCCTTCGGCGTGATCAACACCGCCCCCGACGTCGAACTCAACGCCTCGCTGGCCCCGTCCCCGGCCACCGAGCGGGGGCCGATCGGCCTGTTCACCCAGTCCGGCGCGATCGGCATCGCCCTCCTGTCCGGGCTGCTGCGGCGGGGCGCGGGGCTGTCCTCGTTCGTCTCGGCGGGCAACCGCGCGGACGTCTCGGGCAACGACATCCTCCAGTACTGGTACGAGGACGAAGCCACCGACGTGGCGCTGATGTACCTCGAAACCCTGGGCAACCCGCGCAAGTTCACCCGCCTCGCCCGTCGGACGGCCGCCGTCAAGCCGGTGGTCGTGGCGCGCGGCGGGCGGCACACGCCGGCCGGGCACGTCGTCCCCGGGACCCGGCTGCCCGACGCCACGGTCTCGGCACTGCTCGGACAGGCGGGCGTCATCCGGGTCGACACCGTCACGGAGCTGGTCGACGTCGGCCTGCTGCTGGCCGGGCAACCGCTGCCGGCCGGGCCGAGGGTCGCGATCCTCGGCAACTCCGAGTCGCTGGGGGTGCTCACGTACGACGCCTGCCTGACGGAGGGGCTGCGACCGCTGGCGCCGCTGGACCTGACGACGGCCGCCTCCCCGGAGGACTTCCGGGTGGCCCTGGCCGAAGCGTTGGCCTCGCCGGACAACGACGCGGTGGTGGTGACGGCGATCCCGTGGGTGCGGGAGCGGGAACTGGCCGACGACCTGGCGGGTGCGCTGCGCGAGGCGGTGGCCGAGCGGCCCGGCAAGCCGGTGGCGGTGGTCCACGTGGAACTGGGCGCGCTGGCCGACGCCCTCTCGGCGGCCCCCCGACCCGATGCACCGGCCCCGTCGCCCCAAGGACCGGGCGCTTCGCCGCAGGCCCCGGCGGCACCGGCCCCTGCGGCACCGGCCCCTGCGGCACAGGCGCCGCAGGCCCCGGTCGCGGCGAAGGGTGAGGTGGGGGAGGAAGCCCCGGCCCGCGGAGCCGCCGCGGGCCACGGACGGATCCCCGCCTACCCCGCCGCCGAGCGGGCCGTCAAGGCCATCGCGGAGGCGGTGCGCTACGCCCAGTGGCGCCAGGCCAACGCGGTCTCCGGCCAGGTCCCGGAGTTCGAGGACATCGACGAGGCCGGAGCCGCGGCCCAGCTCGCCGAGCTCCTCGCGGGCGCCGCTCACGACACGGTCCTCACCCTCACCGAAGCCGACGCCCGCGCCCTCCTCGCCCGCTACGGCGTCCGCGTCCCCACCACCCTGCCCGCGCCCAGCGCCGACGCCGCCGCCCGGGCGGCCGGCATCCTCGGCTACCCCGTCGCCCTGAAGACCACCGCCCCGCACCTGCGCCACCGCGCGGACCTCGGCGGCGTACGCCTCGACCTCACCACCGAGGCCGAACTGCGACGCGTCTACCAGGAACTCACGGAACTGCTCGGCAAGCCCCAGGAACTGCTCCCGGTCGTCCAGGCGATGGTGCCCCGCGGCGTCGACACCGTCGTGCGCTCCGTGATCGACCCCGCCGCCGGGGCCGTCCTCTCCTTCGGGCTCGCCGGAGTCCCCTCCGAACTGCTCGGCGACACCGCCCACCGTCTCGTCCCCGCCACCGACCGTGACGTCGCGGGCCTGATCCGCTCCATCCGCGCCGCGCCCCTCCTCTTCGGCTGGCGCGGCAGCGACCCCGTCGACACCCCGGCCCTCGAAGAGCTGCTGCTGCGCGTCTCCCGACTGGTCGACGACCACCCGGAGGTGATCGGTGTGTCCCTGGAGCCCGTCGTGGTCGCCACCGAGGGGCTCTCGGTGCTGAGCGCCACCATCCGCGTGGCCCGTCCCCCCGCCCGCACCGACCTCGGACCGCGCACGCTGCCCAGCTACTAGCGGCCACTGGCGACCGCCGGCGCGGTCCAGGTCCCTCGGACGGGCCTTAGGATGGACCTCATGGCGAAATCCGGTACGACGACCCAGGGGCTGCGCGCGGCGATCGAGCGCAGCGGCTACTACCCGGCCCTCGTGGCCGAGGCCGTGGAGGCCGCGGTGGGCGGCGAGCCGATCTCGTCGTACCTGGTGCACCAGGAGACGACCTTCGACTCCAACGAGGTGCGCCGGCACGTCACCGTCCTCGTGCTCACCCACAACCGCTTCATCGTGAGCCACACCGACGAGCAGGCCGCCGACGCCGGGTCCCCGTCCCCGTACGCGACCACCTCCACCGAATCGGTCAAGCTCAGCAGCATCTCCTCGGTGGTGCTCAGCCGCGTCGTCGCGAACCCGGAGTCCTACACCCCGGGCACCCTGCCCCGTGAGGTCGTGTTGACCATCGGCTGGGGAGCCGTCTCGCGCATCGACCTGGAGCCCGCCGCCTGCGGCGACCCGAACTGCGATTCCGACCACGGCTACACCGGCAACTCCACCGCCGACGACCTCAGCCTGCGCGTCAGCGAGGCGGGCGACGGCCCGGAGACCGTCCGCCAGACCCTGGTCTTCGCCCAGGCGCTGTCCGAGGCGACCGCGGCCACCGCCGCCGCCGCCCGCTGATGTCCTCCTCCGCACCGCCGAACTGGGACGAGCCGGAGCTGCTGGACGTGGCCGGCGCCCCGGTACCGCAGTACGGGACCGGCTCCCTCGCGGACCTGCTGCCCACCCTCGCGGCCGGCCAGGGCGTCCCCGGTCTCACCGCCGGGATCGCCGAGCTGACCCCGGCCGACCGGAACTGCGTGTTCCTGGTCGACGGCATGGGCTGGGAGCAGATCAAGGCCCATCCGCGGGAGGCCCCGTACCTGGCCTCCCTCCTCGCCGGTTCGCGCGGCGGCACGGGCCTCCCGATCACCGCCGGGTTCCCGGCGACCACCGCCACCTCGCTGGCCTCCGTCGGCACCGGTCTGCCGCCCTCCCGGCACGGCCTGCCGGGCTACGCCGTGCGGAACCCCGCGTCCGGCGAGCTGATGAACCAGCTCCGCTGGCAGCCGTGGACCAAGCCCAAGACCTGGCAGCCGTACCCGACCGTCTTCCAGCTCGCCGACGAGGCCGGGGTACACACCGCGCAGGTGTCCGCGCCCGCGTTCCAGTCCACCCCCCTGACGAAGATCGCCCTCAGCGGAGGCACCTTCCACGGACGGATGACCGGCGAGGAGCGGATGGACCTCGCGGCGATCCAGCTCGCGGCCGGTGAGCGCTCGCTCGTCTACACGTACTACAGCGAACTCGACGGCGCCGGACATCGGCACGGTGTGGACTCCGACGCCTGGCGCGGCCAACTGATGTACGTCGACCGGCTGGTGCAGCGGCTCGCCGAGCAACTGCCGCCGCGCACCGCGCTGTACGTGACCTCCGACCACGGCATGGTCGACATCCCCTTCGACGAGGACTCCCGGATCGACTTCGACGACGACTGGGAGCTGGGCGCCGGCGTGGCCCTGCTCGGCGGCGAGGGACGGGCGCGGCACGTGTACGCGGTGCCGGGCGCGGAAGCCGACGTGCTGACGGTGTGGCGCGAGGTGCTCGGTGACCGTTTCTGGGTCGCCGGCCGCGAAGAGGCGCTGGAACTGGGCTGGTTCGGCCCGCCGGGGGAGTGCGACGAGCGGGTCCTCGGCCGGATCGGTGACGTGATCGCCGCCGCCCAGGCCGATGTCGCGATCACCGCCGGCCGCAACGAGCCGAACGAGTCCGCGCTCGCCGGCATGCACGGCTCGATGACGGCGGCGGAGCAGCTGGTCCCCCTCCTCGAAGTCCGCACCTGACCGCCCGCCGAGCCCCCGCGCAGCCCCCGCCCAGTCCCCCCGTCCCTTCTCCGGACCACGACCTGAAAGGTCCCGTACTTCCATGCCCGAGCTGGTGTTCTTCTCCGGAACGATGGACTGCGGAAAGAGCACGCTGGCTCTGCAAATCACCCACAACCGCTCGGCGCGCGGGCTCGTGGGCGTCATCTTCACGCGGGACGACCGCGCGGGCGAGGGCAAGCTGTCCTCGCGCCTCGGTCTGGTGACGGAGGCGGTCGAGGCGACCGAGGGCATGGACCTGTACGCGTACCTCGTGGCCCAGCTGTCCAAGGGTGGCAAGGCGGACTACGTGATCGTGGACGAGGCGCAGTTCCTCGCGCCCGACCAGATCGACCAGCTGGCCCGGATCGTCGACGACCTCGACATGGACGTCTTCGCCTTCGGCATCACGACCGACTTCCGCACCAAGCTGTTCCCCGGCTCACAGCGCCTGATCGAGCTGGCGGACCGGATAGAGCAGCTCCAGGTGGAGGCGCTGTGCTGGTGCGGTGCCCGCGCCACGCACAACGCCCGTACGGTGGCCGGCGAAATGGTCGTCGAAGGTGCCCAGGTGGTGGTCGGCGACGTGAACCGCCCGGCGGAGGAGATCGGCTACGAGGTGCTCTGCCGTCGCCACCACCGCCGCCGCATGACCTCGGCCGCGGCCCACGCCGGCGCCCTCTCCCCGGACGTCCTCCCCGTCAACCACGCCTGACGGTCGTAGCGACACCCGACGGCGACACCACGGGACACCGAAGGCGCCCGTGCGAAACCCTGTTCGTCAGCACGGGGCGGCGGGCGACGCACGTCCGGGTGGTACTTCGCCGTGCGGGCGTCATCTGGCCGTTCTGGGCCGGGCGGGCGGCAAGAGTTGGGCCATGATCATGGACCCCGATGCCGATTCCGGAACCCCCGACGCTCCCGGAACCCCCGGCGAGCCCGCACCGGCGCCCTCCCGCCGGCCCTCCCGCCGTACCGTCATGGCCGGAGCGGCCGCCGTCGCCGGAGCCGCCGGACTGACGATCGCCGTCAGCTCCGCCGAGACCTCGCAGGCCGTCCCCGGCGCCGCCGTCGCCGACTGGGACGCCTGCCTGACGATCGCCCGGGCCGTCCTCGTACGGGACGACGAGGACCAGCCGCTCGTACCGCGCTACGCCGACATCCTCCTGAAGAACGGCCTGCCCCGCTCGCGCCGCCCCGGCAAGAAGGTACTGATCGTCGGGGCCGGGCCGGCCGGCCTCACCGCTGCCCACCTCCTGCGCGAGGCCGGCCACCAGGTCACCGTCATCGAGGCCAACGCCAACCGGGTGGGCGGCCGGATCAAGACCTTCCGCACCGGCGGCCACGAGAACGCCGCCCCGCCCTTCGCCGACCCGAAGCAGTACGCCGAGGCCGGCGCGATGCGCATCCCCGACAGCCACCCGCTGGTCACCGGACTGATGGACAGCCTCGGCCTCAAGCGACGGCGCTTCCACCTGGTCGACGTGGACGGGGCCGGCCGCCCCGCCTACCGGACGTGGATCTACGTCAACGGCATCCGCGTCCGCCGCGCGGACTACGCCCGCTCCCCGCAGACGCTCAATCGTTCCTTCGGAGTGCCTCGGGCGTACGAGTCCGTCCCCGCCTCGCAGATCGTCCGCGACGCCTTCGCCCCCGTACGCAAGGAGATCGAGGGCAAGAAGGACAAGGAACTCGTCGAGGGCTGGGCGCGCGTCATCCAGCGCTACGGCCACATGTCGATGTATCGGTTCCTGACGGAGGAGGCCAAGCTCGACGAGCGGACCATCGACCTGATCGGAACCGTCGAGAACCTCACGTCCCGCCTGCACCTCGCCTTCGTGCACAGCTTCATCGGCGCCTCGCTGATCAGCCCCGACACCGCCTTCTACGAACTGCCCGGCGGCACCGCCACCCTGGCCGACGCGCTGTACGCGCGCGTCAAGGACCTCGTACGGCTCGACCGCCGCGCGACCCGTATCACCCACGGCGAGGGCAAGGTCTCCGTCGAAACCGTCTCCGAGGGCCGCGGCGACGGCCCCGTGCGGCGCGAGACCTTCACCGCCGACACCGCCATCATCACCGTCCCCTTCTCCGGGCTGCGCCACATCCCCGTCACCCCGGCGCTCTCGTACGGCAAGCGGCGCGCGGTCACCGAGCTGCACTACGACGCGGCCACCAAGGTGCTGCTCGAATTCAGCCGCCGCTGGTGGGAGTTCGACGAGGCCGACTGGAAGCGCGAGCTGGAGGCCGTGCAGCCCGGCCTGTACCGGAAGTACCAGACCGGGCAGACCCCGTCGACCGGAACCCTGCTGGGCGCCCACCCCTCCGTACCCGAGGGCCACATCTCCGCGGCCCAGCGCGCCCACTACGCCGCCAGCCGCGTGGTCACCCGCGACCAGCCCGAGGCGGCCGGCGTCATCGGCGGCGGCTCGGCCACCGACAATCCCAACCGCTTCATGTTCCAGCCCTCCTACCCCGTCGAAGGCAGCGCCGGCGGCGTCATCCTCGCCTCCTACAGCTGGTCGGACGACGCCCTGAAGTGGGACTCCCTGGACGACGAGGAGCGCTACCCGCGCGCCCTGGCCGGGGTCCAGGAGGTGTTCGGGCAGCGTGTCGAGGTGTTCTACACCGGCGTCGGCCGCACCCAGTCCTGGATGCGCGACCCGTACGCGTACGGTGAGGCGTCCGTACTGCTGCCCGGCCAGCACACCGAGCTCTTCGCCCACGTCCGCAAGGCCGAGGGCAACCTGCACTTCGCCGGGTGCCACACCTCCATCAAGCCCGCGTGGATCGAGGGAGCCCTGGAATCCGCGGTACGGACCGCCCTGGAAGTGCACACGGCGTAGCGGACGCCCCGGCGGCGCGGTCAGCTCTCGGCGAGCACGATCAGCCAGTCCTCCTCGGAGAACCGGACCCGCTGCCGCTTGTCGGGGTTGATCCGAACCCCGTAGTCGGGGCCGGTGGCGCTCCGCGCGCGCAGCCGGTAGCCGACCGCGCATTCCCGGCGCCGCCGCGCCGACTCGACGGCGGTGGCGAACGAGACCTCACGACCGGCCCGGACGTAGTCCGCGGCCGGCTTGAGGTGGAACTCGTGGCCCTCCGCCTTGAACAACTCCTCGAAGACCTGGGCGAGATACGGGCTCTCCGAGATCTGGGTCATCAGAAGGCTGATCAGCCTGCCGCTCACGATGAAGTCGGCGCCGCCCCGGGCCGGCGCCAGGAGCCGGTTGCCGTCGTCGGACATCTCGGTGGTGAGTGCGAGTTCCCGCCGCGCGGTGTCCCCGATGGCCCGCAGATGCAACAGGGTGACCAGCGTCCTGTCGTCCGCCCGCGCCTGCGGATCCGTCACCGGGGCAAGGGCGACACCCGGCCCGTCCGAGGCCCCGGGCTCCGTCTCACCGATCACGATCACGCTGTCGTACGACGGCACGTCCAGCTTGGCCAGGGTGAGCGGGTCGGTGATGTCCCCGTCGCGGAAGGACACTTCGAGGCGGGACCGCGCCGCCGTGACGGCGCGGGCGTCGCGCGCGGCCGCGTACTCGCCGAGTGCCACGACGTCCAGGGTGGTTCCCGGGCCCACGTACTGGTCGAGCTGCTCGATGACGAGCGGGGCGCGCCGGTTCCAACCGAGCAGGAGGAGACGTTCGGCCCGGGCGATCCGGGGGCGGGCCGCGACGATCCCGTCCTCCTCGACAAGGGAGGCCACATCCTCCCGCACGACCGTGTGGTCATCCTCGGAGATGACGATGATCCGGTCGGCCGGACCGATCGCCGCCTCCGGATCCGGATTGAGGGTGACGCTCCCGTCGGAGTGCAGCAGGCCCACCGCGCAGGACGTGGCGAACGACAGCAGCGCCTCGCCGAACGTCCGCCCCACGAGGCCCTCGGCGGCGGCCGGGTAGAACTCGTCGCCCGCGAAGTCCAGCAACTCCGAGTAGACGAGCGAGAGGCCGGGCTGCCGGGCCGTCTGGACGAGGAGCCGGGCGACGATGTCGTCGACGCACAGGACGTGCCCCGCGGGCCCGGCGGCCAGCCTGGCGGTCAGGTGGTTGCGGGAGTCACGGACGGCGGCGACCACCACCACCGCTTCCCCTTCTCCGGACCCGGGGACGGCCGCGTCGAGGGCGAGCAGCGTCTTCACCACGTGGGCGTCGCCGGTGTCCCCGGTGGGAGGCAGCACCAGGACCGCCTTCGCGGTGCGCGGATTCACCCGGCACAGCTCGGTGGGGTCGGTGGTGCTCCCGTTGCGGCAGATGATCCGCGTTCTGCCGCTGTCGCTGACCCGGGCGGAGATCTCGTCCTCCATCCACACCTTGTCCTGCGGGGCGAGCACGGCGATGGCGGAGCGGCGCTGGTTCGCGTTGGCGGCCACCAGCTCCCCGATCACGGGAAAGACCTGGTCCGACCATCCCAGAACGACGGTGTGCCGCGTCTCCAGCACGGTGGAGTGGCCGCGGCGCAGCGACATGATGCGTCGGTTGATACCGGTGGTGATCAGACTGACCAGGGTCGACACGAAGAGCAGCGCCACGAGCGCGAGTGATACGGAGGCCAGTACGTAGACCGGGGAGCCGACCGCACCCCCCAACTTCAGCGTCTGACCGACGCTGACCCACACGGCGGTGAGCCGGCCGGAGAGCGTGGCCGGAGCGGCCCGGTCGGACCAGACGAGGACCATGCTCGCCGGAACGACGACCGCGAGGCAGGCCAGGGCGAGCCAACCGATGAGCGCGGTCGTTCCGCCCGAGACCAGATGGTCGAAGCGGTACCGGAGACGGAGCCGGAGTGACGTCGTGTGCTGCTGCGACACACAAGCTCCCGTACATGAGTCGAGGCGCCGATCAGAGCGGCTGCCCGCCGCTCCAGGAGCCACCCTAGGCCGATCTCCGCTTCCGCCGCCCTCGAACCCCACCGACCTCACTCAGAGGTATGAACGGGCGCGCGGGCTCGTGGGTGTCGTCTTCACCCGGGACGACCAGCCCACCTCTCCCCGATGGCCCAGCGCGCCTGATTTATCGTCAAATAGGCTTTTCTGTGCCCTGGTTGGCCGTAAACGATCGTTGAGGTGGGGTGGGCGCCGGCTAAGCTGCCATGAGCACACCAGCTCTGGTTCCAGTGCGCCTCGGAGCACCCCTCGGTCGGAGCGGGAAGGGCTGCGATCTGCCGGCGCGGCCTTGAACGCCTTAGTGGAGCTCGACGGGCACCAAGGAGACGAGTGAGGACGAGACCACGGGCGATGCGGCGACTCAGTGCCCAGATCGTCGAGAAGCTGTCGTCGCCCGCCGACGGCGATCCCGTCATTCCCTCGATCGGTCGGGTCCTCGGCCAGATCCGAGGTCGGCCGGTCCGGCTGCGCGAGGCGGCGTTCCCGCCCGTGACCGCCAGTGGGCTGTGGGTCGACCGCACCGGTCACGACCTGATCGTCTATGAGGAGAACACCGACCTCGAACACCAGCTTGTGATCATCGGCCATGAGGCATGGCACATGTTCCAAGGCCACTGCCGGCGCAGCCTCGACCACGGCCATGCGGCCTCCCGTGCCGGAGAGAGCCACACGCCGGCTCTCGTGCCCGCATTGGCGGAGCTCGTCTGCCGGGCCGACGACGGCGATTGTCGCCGGCGCTCGCCTCGCCGGTGGTCCAACATGTCCGTGAGCGCTACGGCGCGCCCCTAGGAAGTAGCCCGTCATGAGCAATACCCCCAGCCGGGGACGTCGGCGTGTCGTCATCGTCGGGGGCAGCATCGCCGGCATGCTCGCGGCGGCCGCCGTCAAGGACCACGTCGACTCCGTCGAGATCATCGAGGCCCACGAGCTGCCCGCAGGGCCCGAACCGCGTACCGGTGTTCCCCAGGCCGCCCACATCCACTGGCTGCAGACCGGCGGAGCGGAGGCGATCAACTCCCTGCTGCCGGGAAGCATCGACCGACTGGTCGCCATGGGCGCCCACCGCATCCCCGTGACCACCGACATGGTCATCTACTCTCCCGAGGGTTGGTACCGCCGCTGGCAGCGGGCCACCCACTACGTGATCACCGCGAGCCGGGATCTCACCGACTTCGTCGTCCGGGAACAGGTCCTCGAGGAACCTCGGGTGCGTGTGCGGACGCGGACCAGCGTCGTCGGTCTTCTCGGCGACGGCCGGGTCGTCACGGGCGTGCGGCTCCGGGGGGCCGACGGCGCGGAAGCGGAGCTGCGGGCAGACCTGGTCATCGACGCCTCCGGCCGCGCCTCCCGCCTGCCCCAGTGGCTGGGACAGCTCGGAATCACCGAGCCCGCTCAGGACCACATCCACTCCGGCCTGGTCTACGCCAGCCGCCTCTACCGTGCCCCGGTACCCACCCGAGGCTGGCCGGTGGTGGGCGTGCAGGCCGACCCGCGGCTCCCGCGAGCCGCCAACGCGGGAGGCATCCTGCCGATCGAGGGCGACCGCTGGCACGTCAGCCTGATGGGCGCCCCGGGCGGACACCCCACCCGCGCGGCGGAGGACTTCGAACCTTTTGCCCGTACGCTGCGTCACCCCGTCATGGCCGATCTGCTACAGCACGCGGAGCCACTCTCCGACGTCAGCGTCACGCACAGTACGGCGAACCGGCGCCGCTACTACGAACGGCTCCGGTCGTGGCCCGACGGCCTGGTGGCGGTGGGGGACTCCGTGGCAACCTTCAACCCCCTGTACGCGCAGGGCATGTCGGTGGCCGCACTGGGAGCCCTCGCCCTGCGCGACCGGTTCTCGTCCCGCCCGATGCCCGGCCTGGCCCGCCGCGCGCAGCAGGCCATCGCCCGCCCCATCGACGTCGCCTGGACCCTTGCCGCCGGTCAGGACATCCACTTCGCCGGCACCGAGGGGAAGAAGCCGAACCTCACCGATCGACTCCTCCAGCGCTATGTCAGCCGCCTGTCCCGTACCGCGACGGGCTCCTTCCACGCCGCCACGGCCCTGACCGACGTGCTGGCTCTGCAAGCCTCGCCGGCCTCCCTCGTCCGACCCGGTGTGCTGCTGACCGCTCTCCTCGGCCCGCGGCGACCCCAGCTCGAGCGCCCCCAGTTCACCCCGGCCGAACGCGGCCTCTTGAACGACCTGGTCCTATCATGCGGTGATCATCATCGTCTTGGGGGCGGAGCGGTTGAGTACCTACACGGGCAGGCCGGGGGCGGGCCAGCGCGACAGTGACAGGCACGGGTGCGTCACCTTCCTGCTGCTGCCGTTCGTGCTGGCGGGGCGGATCTACCGGCCCGGGCGGCCGGACCGGATCGTCGACGAGTCGATCGAGCGGGCCCAGATCGCCCGCACCGCCATCGGGATCGTGGCGACGTGCTGGTTGCTCTTCGCCTATCCACTGCGCGAGTCGGCCGGTTCGATCGTCAGCGACAAGGTCGGCGAAGTCGTCATCAGTGCCGGCCTGTTGCTGGTCCTCGGGCCCATCGCCCTCGCCGTCTTCGTGATGAGCGCCAGGCCGCCGGGACCCGCGTTCTACCGGCAGCGGCTGCGCGGACCGTTGACCGCGCTGGGCACGCTGTTCGGCACGGCGCTGCTGCTGTGGTTCGCGGTGACACAGGGGACGGCCGGCTCGATGAGCCTGCTGGGCTTCGGAACCGGGCTGCTCGCGCTGTTCCTGCTGCCGTTCGGCATGGCCTCGGCGGTGCTCTGCGTCCACCACGCCTTCCGGACCGGTGATGTCCACGAGGTGCTGCCGCCGTTGATCACGCCGGTGCTGGTGTGGGCGATGTTCGTGCTGCAGTTGTTCGACGACGTGCCGGTGCTCGCCCCGTTGCCCGTACGGCTCCTCTTCCTGATCGGGCCACCCGTGTCGGTGACGGCACTATCGGTCTGGGAGCTGCGCCGATTGCGGGCACGCTACGGGATCACCCTGCGCCTCGCGCTCGGCCGCTAGTCGCTCTGCGGCCAGGACCGTACGAGGGTGAACACCGCTCCCTCCGGGTCCGCGACCGTCGCCACCCGGCCGCTGAGCCGGTCGCGCGGGGGCTGGATGACCCGGCCGCCGAGTTCGGCCACCCGGGCGGCGGCCGCGTCGGGGTCGGCCACCTCGAAGTACGTCATCCAGTGCGAGCCCCGGTCGTGCGGCAGGGCGCGGCCCACGCCGTGGACGGCGGCGACCGGGCGGCCCTGGAGGCGCAGGACGAGGTAGTCGAAGTCGGCCGAGGCGTCGGGGTGTTCGTGGGACTCGTGGCCGAAGACGTGCTCGTAGAACTTGCCGACGGTCGAGGTGTCCTGGGTCAGCAGCTCGTTCCACACCGGGGTCCCCGGGTGCCCGTGCAGTCTGTCCCCGAGGTGGGCGCCGGCCTGCCAGATCCCGAAGATCGCACCCAGCGGGTCGGAACAGATGGCCAACCGGCCGGCGTTGCCCGCGTCCAGCGGGCCGACCGCGACCGTGCCGCCGCACGCGCGGATCGATTCGGCGGTGCAGTCGGCGTCGTCCGTCGCGAAGTACGTCGTCCAGGCGACCGGCAGGTGCCGGTCCGGCGGCATCTCCCCGATGCCGGCCACCTCTTGGCCGTCGAGGAAGGCGCGGACGTACGGGCCGAAGGGAACGGGGCCCGGAGCGTACTCCCAGCCGAAGAGGTCGGCGTAGAAGTCCTCGGTGGTGCCGAGACCGTGGACCATCAGGCTCACCCAGCAGGGCGCGCCGGGCGGGCGCCTGGTTGTTTCCGCTGCCTCGCTCATGTCAGCCGTCTCCTCCGTCGTAACCCTGTCCCGGTGTGGCGCTCTGATGCTTCCACTCCGCACGGTCCGGCGCGGCTCGACCGGGCCGGACGGGGCACGCGCGGGAGAGAGATGACCGAATCGGAGCGGCCCGTCACGGCGCGTTGGTGTCCGGCTCGCTACCCCGGGCGGGGCCGCGGGGAGGAAGATGGGGCCATGACTGCGATTCTCTCGACTTCCGAACTGATGAGCGAGCTGGCCGGAACCACGCCGCCGGTGCTCCTGGACATCCGCTGGCAGCTCGGTGGCCCCGACCAGCGGCCCGCGTACGAGGCGGGGCACCTGCCGGGGGCGGTGTACGTCGACCTCGACCGCGAACTGGCTGGTCCGGTCAGCGAGACGGGGCTGGGCGGCCGCCATCCGCTGCCGGATCCCGAGGAGTTCGGCGCGGTGATGCGGCGGGCCGGGGTCTCGCAGGACGCGCCGGTGGTCGTGTACGACGGGGGTCAGGGATGGGCCGCCGCCCGGGCGTGGTGGCTGTTGCGGTGGACGGGGCACGGTCGGGTACGGGTCCTGGACGGGGGGTTGCCCGCGTGGACGGCGGCCGGTGGGGAACTGACGACCGAGGAACCCGCTCCCGGCGAGGGCGATTTCAAGCCAAACCCGGGCGCGATGGAGGTGCTGGACGCGGACGGGGCGGCCGCGCTGGCCCGGACCGGGATCCTGCTGGACGCGCGGGCGGGGGAGCGGTACCGGGGCGAGGTCGAGCCGATCGACCGGGTCGGTGGGCACGTGCCCGGTGCGGTGTCGGCGCCGACCACGGAGAACGTGGGGCCGGACGGGCGTTTCCTCACGCCGCCGATGCTGCGGTCGCGGTTCGCGGCGTTGGGGGTCGGCGACGGCGACGGCGCCGGGGGCGGGGCGGCGGTGGGGGTGTACTGCGGGTCCGGGGTGTCCGGGGCGCACGAGATCCTGGCATTGGCGGTGGCGGGGATTCCGGCGGCGCTGTACGCGGGGAGTTGGTCGGATTGGTCCTCGGACCCGGGGCGGGAGGTCGCGACCGGGGGCTCCGCCGGTTGACGGGGGCCGTGCGGCGCCGCCGCGCGGGGCGGCCCCGGTGCGCCGGATGATCTGGCGCTCCGCCCAGGCCCCGCGCCTCAAACGCCGGCGAGGCTGAAAAGGCGCGCCTCAAGTGCCGGCGGGGTTGGGCGTGGGGCCCCGGTCACTCCTGCTTTTTGCGGCGGGTGCCGAAGACGATCTCGTCCCAGCTCGGGACCGCCGCGCGGCGGCCCGGGCGGACGCCGTCGGCTTCCGCCTGGCGGTCGGTGGTGCCGGTGAGGCGGTCGCGGTGGCCGGCCACCGTGCGCGGCATCAGGACGTCGGCGTACGCCGTGCCGGCACCGGCCGAAGCGGCCGGTGGTTCTTCCGCTTCCGCCTCCTCCGCCGGAGCGTCGGGGCGTTCCGGTACGACCATGTCGCCCCGGAAGCTCGGCACGGCCTCCAGCAGGCTGGTCAGCGTGTCCCGTTCCTCCTCGGGCTCAGGCGCCGGCGCGGCGGTCCGCTCCGTCTGGCGGTCGAGCGCACGGTCCAGCGGCCGGTCACGCGGCAGCCGCGCGATCCGGGGTACGAAGGGGAAGCTCGGCTCCGGCGTCGCCGGCAGGTCGTCGGACTCGCCGATCAGCGAACGGGCCTCGTCGTCCACGGCGACGACCAGCCGGCGCGGCGGGTCGTACGTCCAGCTGGCGGAGTGCGGTTCGCCCGCGACCCGGTAGACCAACAGGACTTCCCACGTCCCGTCGTCCCGGCGCCACGAGTCCCACTGCACGGACTCCTTGTCGGCCCCGCGCAGCGTCAGCCGCTCCTGCACCGCCTCGCCGAGCTGCGGCCCGGTGTTCTCGCCGGGACGGCGCACCGGCGTCTTGCGGGCCCGCTCGGCCATGAACGCGCGCTCGGCGAGCACGGGTCCCTCGAAGCGGCGTACCCGGTCGACGGGGATGCCGGCGAGTTGGGCGACCTCCTCCGCGGAGGCACCGGCTCGTATGCGGGCCTGGATGTCACGGGGGCGGAGGTGGCTCTCCACCTCGATCTCGATCTGGTTCAGGCGCGCGCGGTCGTTGCGCACGGCAGCCCGTAGACGCTCGTCGATCGGAAGCGTGTACTCCGTGCTGTCGGCAGCTTTGAGCACCAGTCGTGTTCCGTCATTGGAGACGGCCACGACACGCAGTTCGGGCATGGGGACCTCCCGGGTGGTGCCTGCCGACGTCACGTGCGTCGCTGCTTCCGCTAGTCGAGTGTGGCCTGCCCGGGTGCAGCCTGCCACAACCTTGCCGAGTTAAACCGGCGTGTCGGGCATGCGCCCTTGATCGCCGTTATGGCACGGTTACCTGTTGGGCACGCACAGTGACCGAACGATTACTGTGCGCATCAGAAACCCGTGCAACACCGCGGCATCGCCGGTCTTGAGTGCCGTATCTCCATCGTCGGCCCCCTCTCCCGGGTCCGGACATCCGAAAGGAAGGACGGCCCCAGGGCTCGCCACAGTACTCCATTCGGGCCACCCGGGTGGACCGCCGCGCCGCCGAAGTTGTCCCGGGCGGCGGGAGTTGGCCTGCCCTGAAACGGGGTCCCGGCGGGGCCGACCTGCGAAGCGGTCCGTTTTCTGGTGTCTTGCTTCACAGATTCCCCAGAAGTGGAACTATCCGTTTCGTCCTGGTGTCTGTAACTCCCGTAAGAGGAGGAACGCGAGAGGCAGGGCGCGCACGGAATGGCACAGGACGACACCGCACCGGAGAAGAAGAAGCTCGACCTAAGCGTCGCTCAGATCGCCGGCTCCTCCCTCGCCACCGTCGCGGCGGCACTGCTCGCCTCGAAGCTGGGGGTGTACGGGACCATCCTGGGCGCCGGTGTCGTCAGCGTGGTGGCCACCGCCGGCGGCCCCGTCATCCAGCACGTGTTCCGTCGCACCGGAGACCGGCTGCGCACCGGAGACCTGCCCCGCGTCGGCGTCCGCGCCGGGTCCGGCCCCTCGGGCGCACCGGGCCTGCCGGGCCCGCCGGTGGAGGGCGAGTACGGCGAGGCCACCGTCCACGGCACCCGCGTACGGGGCTGGAAGCGCACGGCGGTGGCATCGGCGGCCGCCTTCGCCATAGCCATCGGCGGCCTCGGCGTCTACGAGGCCGCGGCCGGCACCTCGATCAGCGACGGCGGCGGCACCCTCCTCTCCGGCGGTACGCGGAAGGCCGCCGACCACCGCCGACCGGACCCGCCGAGGGGTGAGGAGCGCAACGGTGAGGGCGGCAAGGGCGAGGGCGGCAAGGGCGGCGCGGCCACTCCCGGCCCGGGGCGGTCCGCGGGGGCCGGGAGCCCGACGCCCGACCCGACCCCCTCGCGGTCACCGGACCGGACGCCGACGCCGGCCCCCGGCCCCGTGACGCCGACCCCGAAACCCACCCCGACCGAGACGCCGACACCCACGCCGACGCCCCCGACCCCGGGCCCGTCGACGCCGAGCCCCTCCTGAGCCGCCGTCAGGCGCCCAGCACCCGCCGCAGGTAGTCGTTGCCGAACAGTCGGTCCGGGTCCAGCCGGTCCCGTAGGGCGGTGAACTCGCCGAAGCGCGGGTAGACCCGGTCGAGGTACTCGGCGTCCCGGGTGTGCACCTTGCCCCAATGCGGCCGGCCCTCGTGCGCGGTGAAGATCCGCTCGGCCGCCGTGAAGTACGCCTGGTACGGGGTGCCCTTGTACATGTGCACGGCGATGTACGCCGTCTCGCGCCCGGAGGCCGTCGACAGGGTGATGTCATCCGCCGGCGCCGTCCGCACCTCCACGGGGAAGCTGACGCGCAGCGGCGACCGGTCGACCATCGCCTTCAGTTCCCGCAGGGCCTCGACGACGTGCTCGCGCGGGAGTGCGTACTCCATCTCCACGAAACGCACCCGGCGCGGACTGGTGAACACCTTGTACGGGATGTCGGTGTAGGTCCGCGCGGACAGCGCCCGGCTGGCGATGCGGGCGATGCCCGGAACGGTCGCCGGGACGGCCCGGCCCAGCGAGTTGACCACCTGGAAGAGGCCGTTGGACAGCAGCTCGTCCTCGATCCACGCGCTGACCGCTCCGGGCGGGGCGGCCGGGCCCTGGCTGCGGTTGTTCCGCTTGGTGTTGCAGTTGCCGGTGTGCGGGAACCAGTAGAACTCGAAGTGCTCGTTCTCCGCGACGTGCTCGTCGAACTCGGCCGTCACCCGGTCGAAGCCCATCGGCTCCTCACGGGCGGTCAGGAGGAAGAGAGGTTCGACGGCGAAGGTCACCGAGGTGACGATGCCGAGCGCCCCGATGCCGAGCCGGGCGGCCGCGAAGACCTCCGGGTTCTCCTTCTCCGAGCATGTCAGCAGTCTGCCGTCCGCGGTGACCAGCTCCAGGGCGCGGATCTGCGCGGCGATGGAGGCCGAGTCGCGGCCCGTGCCGTGGGTGCCGGTGCTGGTGGCGCCCGCGACCGTCTGCTCCATGATGTCGCCCATGTTGGTGAGCGACAGGCCTTCCCGGGCCAAGGCCACGTTCAGGTCCTTGAGCACGGTGCCCGCCGCCACCGTGACGGTGCCGGCGGTCCGGTCGATCGACGTGATGCCGCGCAGCGCCTGGGGGCGGATGAGCACCCCGTCGGTGGCGGCGGCCGCGGTGAAGGAGTGGCCGGTGCCGACGGCCTTCACCCGCAAGCCTTCCTCCGCGGCCCGGCGGACCGCCTCCCGCAGGTCCCCGACCGAGGTCGGGGCCACCACGCGGGCGGGCGTCGCGCTGACGTTGCCCGCCCAGTTACGCCATGCGGTCGGCGTCCTCGCCGCCCCGCCCCGCCCGTTCTGTCCTGCTGTCGCGGTCCCCATCGGTAGCCGGCTCCTCCCCTTGCGCCGGCCTCGTCAGCCGGCGGTATCCCGCGAACGCCACCGCCGCCGCGGCCGCCCCCGCCGAGATGGAGACGACGTACCCGCTCTTGGCGCCGGCCGCGTCGATGACCAGGCCGGCCACGGAGGAGCCGACCGCGACACCGACCGCGAGGCCGGTGCTGATCCAGGTCATGCCCTCGGTCAGCTTCGCGCGGGGTACGTGCGCCTCGATCAGGGCCATCGTGGTGATCATCGTGGGAGCGATGGCGAGGCCCGAGACGAAGAGCGCCACGGCCAGAAACGGCAAGTTCCCGGCCAGTAGGAGGGGGATCATACTCACGGCCATCGCACAGATGCCCAGCACCCATCGACGTTCGGCCGTTCCCTTGAGGTGCAGCAGGCCGAAGACGATGCCGGCGAAGCAGGAGCCGAGCGCCCACACGGCGAGGATCACACTCGCGAGTGGTTTGTGACCGCGCTCGTCGGCGAAGGCCAGCGTGGCGACGTCGATCGAGCCGAAGATCGCGCCCGTCGCCACGAACGTGCCCATGAGCACCTGGAGTCCGGGGGAGCGCAGGGCGGAGGTCCGGTCCCCGTGCTCCTCGTGCGGATGGGGCCGCGGTTCCGTGGCGCGCTGGGCCGTCAGCCACCAGACGCCCACGAGCAGGCACACGGCGGCGATCAGCGGCCCCGCCTCCGGGAACCAGGTCGTGGACAGGGAGATGGCGACGATCGGTCCGAAGATGAAGCAGATCTCGTCGACCACGGATTCGAAGGAGTACGCGGTGTGCAGGCTCGGGGTGTCCCGGTAGATCGCGGTCCATCGGGCGCGGACCATCGAGCCCACGCTCGGTACGCATCCCGCGAGGACGGAGAAGCCGAAGAGCGTCCAGTCCGGCCAGCCGTTCGCCGCGGCGACCAGCAGGCCGGCCACCGCCGCGACCGCGAAGAGGGTGGCGGGGCGCAGTACGCGCCGTTGTCCGTAGCGGTCGACCAGTTTGGAGATCTGGGGACCGACGGCCGCGGCGGAGAGGGCGAGCGTTCCGGTGAGGGCGCTCGCCAGCCCGTAGCGGCCGGTGATCTCCGAGATCATGGTCAGGATGCCGACGCCCACCATGGAGAGCGGCATGCGGCCGATGAGCCCGGCGGCGCTGAACCCCTTGGTGCCAGGGGCGGCGAAGATCGCGCGGTAGGGACTGGGCACGGGCCCTCCGTAAGGGACGTCGATGGCCTCTACAGGTTACGGCCGCCGACGAGGCACCCGCACGGCGAGATAACGGTCTGAAGTAAGGGTGACCTTACCCGTCCGAAACGTGGGATCGGCCGACGGGTCCGTTTCCCGCCGCGAGCCGCCTGGTGGCAGGATTCGAGCATGTCCGACCAGCTCCGCGCACCCGATGCCGGCCCCTACGACGCCCTGCTGCTGCTCTCCTTCGGCGGTCCCGAGGGCCCCGACGACGTCGTGCCGTTCCTGGAGAACGTCACGCGCGGGCGCGGCATCCCGCGCGAACGGCTGAAGGAAGTCGGGCAGCACTACTTCGGTTTCGGCGGGGTCAGCCCCATCAACGCCCAGAACCGCGAGCTGCTGGACGCCCTGCGCAAGGACTTCGCCGAGCACGGGTTGGACCTGCCGGTGTACTGGGGCAACCGGAACTGGGCGCCGTACCTCACCGACGTGCTGCGGGAGATGGCGGCCGACGGGCGCCGCCGTATCGCCGTGCTCGCCACCAGCGCGTACGCCTCCTACTCGGGCTGCCGGCAGTACCGGGAGAACCTCGCCGACGCGCTCGCCACGCTCGCCGAGGAGGGCGTGGCCGAGCTGCCGGAGGTCGACAAGCTGCGCCACTACTTCAACCACCCGGGATTCGTCCGGCCGATGGTCGACGGAGTGCTCGCCTCGCTGGCCGCGCTGCCGCAGGACGTGCGCGCCGGCGCCCACCTGGCCTTCACCACCCACTCCATCCCGACCGCGGCCGCCGACACCTCCGGCCCCGTCGAGGAGCACGGCGACGGCGGCGCGTACGTCCGCCAGCACCTGGACGTCGCCGCGCTGATCGCGGACGCGGTGCGCGCCGAGACGGGCACCGAACTTCCCTGGGAGCTGGTCTACCAGTCGCGCAGCGGCGCCCCGCACATCCCCTGGTTGGAACCCGACATCTGCGACCACCTGGAGGCCCTGCACGCGGCGGGCGCCCCGGCGGTGGTCATGGTGCCGATCGGCTTCGTCTCGGACCACATGGAAGTCCTGTACGACCTCGACACCGAGGCGACCGCCAAGGCCGCCGAACTGGGCCTGCCCGTCGCCCGGTCGGCGACGGTCGGCGCCGATCCGCGGTTCGCGGCGGCGGTACGGGACCTCGTGCTGGAGCGCGCCGCCGCCGAGCGCGGCGAAGCGGTGGAGCGGTGCGCGCTCGGGGCGCTCGGCCCCAGCCACGACCTCTGCGCGGTGGGCTGCTGCCCCGCGCGGGCACCCCGGCCGGCGGCCGCGGGCGTCGACAGTCCGTACGCGTAGGGAGTGGGACGAGCATGAGCATCGACGAACGGGCGTCCGCCGAACTGAAGGCGGAGCTGCTGGCGGTGGGGCTGGACGCCGCCGCCAAGGCGGGCGGGCTGCTGCGGGACGGGCGACCGGCGGACCTCGCGGTGGCGGCCACCAAATCCAGCCCGATCGACGTGGTGACCGAGATGGACATCGCGGCGGAGAAGCTGATCACGGACATCCTCGCCGAGCGCCGGCCGACGGACGGGCTGCTGGGCGAGGAGGGCGCCGACAGCCCCGGGACGAGCGGCGTGCGCTGGGTCGTGGACCCGCTGGACGGCACCGTGAACTACCTGTACGGGCTGCCCAGCTGGAGCGTCTCCATCGCCGCCGAGTACCGCGGCGAGACGGTGGTCGGCGTGGTGGCGGCGCCGATGCGCGGGGAGACGTACCACGCGGTGCTCGGCGAGGGGGCCTGGCTGGGGGACCTCCGGCTGCGGTGCCGCGCCGCCGCGCCGCTGGACCAGGCGCTGGTGGCGACCGGGTTCGCCTACCTCCAGGGACGCAAGGAGCAGCAGGCGGAAGTGGTACGGCGGATCCTGCCCAGGGTGCGCGACATCCGCCGCGCCGGATCGGCGGCCCTGGACCTCTCCGACGTCGCCGCCGGACGGTTGGACGGCTACTACGAGCGGGGGCTGAACCCCTGGGACCTCGCCGCGGGCGCGCTCATCGCCCGGGAGGCCGGCGCGATGACGGGCGGCCGGCCGGGCGAACCGGCCTCGGGGGAGCTGGCGCTGGCCGCCACCCCGGCCGTGTTCGCCTCCCTCCAGCCGCTGCTGGAGGAAGCCGGGGCCTGGCACGACTGACCCCGGCGCCCCCGTACACCGGTGACCACCGCCGCACGTGAGTGGACCCCGGCCGCCCTGCGGGCGACCGGGGTCCGAGAAGCACGGCGGTCGAGAGGTGTCGGTCGGACTGCGTGCGGTCGGACTGCGTGCGGTCGGACTGCGTGCGGTCAGGCGGCGTTCGTTCCGGCGGCGTTCGTTCCGGCAGCCTTCGGTCAGGCAGCGGTGACGGGCACGCCGTGTTCGGCCGCGAGGCGCTGGAGGTCCTCCAGCTCCGCCTGTTCCACATCCGCGAGGTAGTCGTCGCCCGTCTCACGGGCCTTGCTGAGGTCCGACTGTGTGGCCCTGATGCGCTGCAGGAGACCCGCGGTGAATGCGTCCATGGTGGGTGCGCCCCCTCTTCGTGGGTCGCGGCGGTTCGGCCCGTGGCAGTCCGCCGTCAGGAGTGGATGGGGTGTTCCATCGTCCTCCCCGGCACCCTGGGCGCAGAAACCTCGCACGCCCATCGAATCCTCGGTTCTCTTCCGCCGGCGCCCCCGCAGCGGGCCCCTCAGGGCGCCTTACAGCCGGTTTACCGCCGAAACGGGCAGGATGGGCGACGCAATACACGTGTGCCCTTCTGGGCTCGAAGGAAGGAAACGACGTGCGCGTACTCGTCGTCGAGGACGAGCAACTGCTCGCCGATGCGGTGGCCACCGGCCTGCGGCGGGAGGCCATGGCCGTGGACGTCGTGTACGACGGCGCCGCGGCCCTGGAGCGCGTCGGAGTGAACGACTACGACGTGGTCGTTCTCGACCGGGACCTCCCGCTCGTCCACGGGGACGACGTCTGCCGGAAGATCGTGGAGCTCGGCATGCCGACCCGCGTACTGATGCTGACCGCCTCCGGGGACGTCAGCGACCGGGTCGAGGGGCTGGAGCTCGGTGCGGACGACTACCTGCCCAAGCCCTTCGCCTTCACCGAGCTGACCGCCCGCGTGCGCGCCCTGGGCCGGCGTACGACGGTCGCGCTGCCGCCCGTACTGGAGCGCGCCGGGATCAAGCTGGACCCGAACCGGCGCGAGGTGTTCCGTGAGGGCAGGGAGGTGCAGCTGGCGCCGAAGGAGTTCGCGGTGCTGGAGGTCCTCATGCGCAGCGAGGGGACCGTCGTCTCCGCCGAGCAACTGCTGGAGAAGGCGTGGGACGAGAACACCGACCCGTTCACGAACGTGGTGCGCGTGACGGTCATGACCTTGCGCCGCAAGCTCGGTGAGCCGCCCGTCATCGTGACCGTGCCGGGCTCCGGATACCGGATCTGAGGCCATGGCAGCGACTCCGGCGCCACCAGCGGCACCTCCGAAACCGACCTGGGACCCCGGCCAGCCCGAGGGTCCCTTCCCGTGGCTGCGGCCCACCATCCGCATACGCCTCACCCTGCTGTACGGCGGGATGTTCCTCATCGCGGGCATCTTGCTGCTGTCGATCATCTACCTCCTGGCGGCGCAGGCGCTGCGGGAGGGCAACGCCCTGCCCTTCAAGATCGTCGGCGGTACGAAGATCGAGGTCACCAGCACGACCTGCTCCGGCGTGGGCGCCGACATGTCGTTCGACCAGTTCTATTCGGCGATCAGCCAGTGCATCTTCGACCAGCGCCGGCACGCCCTCGACGACCTGCTGAGCCGGTCGCTGATGGCTCTGCTGGGCTTGAGCATCATCGCCTTCGCCTTCGGCTACGCGATGGCCGGCCGGGTGCTCTCGCCGCTGGGCAAGATCACCCGTACCGCCCGCCGGGTCGTCGGTACCGACCTCACCCGGCGGATCGAGCTGGACGGGCCGGACGACGAGCTCAAGGAGCTCGCCGACACTTTCGACGAGATGCTCGACCGGCTGGAACGGGCCTTCACCGCCCAGCAGAGGTTCGTCGCGAACGCCTCGCACGAGCTGCGCACACCGCTCGCGATCAACCGGACGCTGCTGGAGGTGCACCTCTCCGATCCGGGGGCCCCGGTGGAGCTCCAGCAGCTCGGGAAGACGCTCCTGGCCACCAACGAGCGCAGCGAGCAACTGGTCGAGGGGCTGCTGCTGCTGGCCCGCAGCGAGAACCAGATCGTCGAGCGCAAGCCCGTGGACCTGGCCGAGGTCGCCTCGCGCGCCATCGACCAGGCCCGGACGGAGGCCGCGGCGAAGGGCGTGGAGATCCGCGGCGAGCGGTTGCCCGCCGTCGTCCAGGGCAACGGCGTGCTGCTGGAGCGGATCGCCCTGAACCTGGTGCAGAACGCCGTCCGCTACAACGTGCCGGAGGGAGGCTGGGTGGAAGTCGCGACCGAGGTGGGGCACGGCCAGGCGGTCCTCCTGGTATCGAACACGGGTCCCGTGGTTCCCGCGTACGAGGTGGACAACCTCTTCGAGCCGTTCAGGCGGCTGCGTACGGAGCGAACGGGCAGCGACAAGGGCGTGGGGCTCGGCCTGTCCATCGCGCGCTCCGTGGCGCGCGCACACGGCGGCCGCATGCAGGCGACCCCCCGGGAGGGCGGTGGCCTCGTGATGCGTGTCACTTTGCCCGTCTGAGCAGGACCCGCCCGTGTTCGCTTTTGGCTGAATCCACGAGGCAGCACCCGGGAAACCGCTGTGTGATCGATCACATGAGCGAGTGTCCGGCTGTGCGCGTTCGGTGACCCCAGGAAGGCCGGAACGCCCGGGAAGTCCGGGTTTCCGGCCCCCCGAATGGCGGGAAATACACGGGGTGGCGTTCGTGCAAGGCGACCTCCGGACCGTGTACGGTCCCGGTCGTCATCCCAGGCGCAAGCCCCTTCGGGGGCCCGGCTGGGTGTCGATTGAGTAACAGACCTTGATGTGAGGCAAAATCTCCGCCTCAGGTCGGGCACAAGTCCGGCCTCTCGCGCGTTACGTGCGCTGAGACACCGCTAAATCCCAGAGGGGGAGAGCGAACCATGGCAACGGACTACGACACTCCGCGCAAGACCGACGACGACGTAGACAACGACAGCATTGAAGAGCTGAAGGCTCGGCGCAACGAGAAGTCCCACTCGAATGTGGACGTGGACGACTTCGACGCGGCGGAAGGCATGGAGCTTCCCGGTGCGGACCTCTCCAACGAGGAGCTGGCCGTCCGGGTCCTGCCCAAGCAGGCCGACGAGTTCACCTGCATGAGCTGCTTCCTGGTGCACCACCGCAGCCAGCTGGCCCGGGAGAAGAACGGCCAGCCGATCTGTCGCGACTGCGACTGAGAGGCTCGACCGTGACAGGGTCGTCGCCCTTCCGGAAGCGCCGCTTCCGGAAGTCTGGTGATCCGGCGGAGAAGCAGGTG
Organism: Streptomyces sp. NPDC046557; assembly: GCF_040645975.1. Classification (NCBI taxonomy): domain Bacteria; kingdom Bacillati; phylum Actinomycetota; class Actinomycetes; order Kitasatosporales; family Streptomycetaceae; genus Streptomyces; species Streptomyces sp. NPDC046557. The sequence goes on along the minus strand of NZ_JBEYZH010000001.1, from coordinate 1,114,487 downwards.
GAGACGGGCCCGGCAACGGGCCCCGAAACCTCCGGCGAACCCGCCCTGTCCTCCGACACCGCCCCAGCGGTGCCGTGGGCCCCAGCGGCCGGCGACGGGCCCCGTACGTCCGGGACCCGTCGGATGCGAGCCGTCAGGAACGGCGTGCGCAAGGGCGGCGAAGGCGTGAAGGCCGTCGCCCTGTACATCGCCGACCGCATCATCGAGAACGCACCGCGCGTTCCGGTTCGGGACCTCGCGACCCTGCGCGCGCAGTTCCCGGGCCTCGACCCCGAGCAGCTCGCCGACAAGCTGATCGCCGGCGCCGCCCACGCCACGTCCGTCGTGGGAGCCGGTGTCGGCGCGGCGGCGATGCTGCCCGTGCCGCCCGCGATGCCGGCCGAGCTGGCCGCGGAGATCACCGGGGTCGCCGCGATCGAGCTGAAACTGATCGCCGAACTCCACGAGGTCTACGGACTGCGGCCCCCCGGCAACCTCAAGGAACGCAGCCACGCCTACCTCACGTCCTGGACGGAGGAGCGCGGCGTCGACCTGACCAAGCCGACCACGCTGAACGCGGCGCTGGGCGGCCAGATGAAGCGCGAACTGCGCCAGCAGATCACGAAGCGGATGGTCCGCAACCTGCCGAACCTGATGCCCTTCATGGTCGGCGCGGCCGTGGGCGCCGTGATGAACCGCCGCGACACCCGGAAAGTCGCCCAGAAGGTACGGGGCGACCTGCGCACACGGGCCGTGCCCTGGGACGCCCTTCCCGAGCTGCCGCCCCTTGAGCGGGCCTCCCAGCCCCTTCCCGAGGCCACCAGGGCCGCCCTCGAAGGCCGCGGACACCGGAAGCCCGACCAGCGCTAGCCGCGCCGGCCCGGCCCGGCCCGGCCCGGCCCGGCCCGGCCCGGCCCGGCCCGGCCCGGTCCGGTCCGGTCCCGGCGCGGGCTACTCCGCCTCGGTACGCGCCGAGCGGATCGCCGCCGCCAGGGCCTCCGGCTCGCGGGTGGAGACGTACACGTAGGGGGTCGGGTCCGCCGGGTCGGTGACCTCGACGCGGACGGCCGTCGGGACATAGCTGCGCAGTAGCATGAACGCACGGGTGTCGGCCTTGTACGTACGCCAGGCCCGCGCCTCCTCGGCGTCCAGGACCACCGGTTCACCCAGGGCCGTCACCGGGATCCGGGCCTCGCCCGCCGCCAGCGCGCCGTTCACGACGCGCACGCGCGCGGAACCGTACGAACTCACCAGCATCCCCGTCAGGGCCGTGCCCCCGACCAGCCCGGCCAGCAGCGGCAGCGTGCCCAGCGGAAGCATCACCAGGGCGCACGCCAGGCCGGTCAGTGCGGCGATCGCCCACCAGGAGCGGGGGGCGGTCAGGCGTTCGTCGTGGTGCGCGGGGGAGAGCTGCATGCCCACAAGCCTGCCACGAGGCGACCGGCGGGTAGCCGCGCGGGTAAGGTCAGCGGCTGTGAGTGGACGAAACACAGCGTTGACGCCCCCGGCCGACGCCACGGCGCCGGTCCGGCACCCCGAGGCGCCCGCCCCGGGCGAACTACTCGGCGCGCACTACGAGCACTGCTTCGGCTGCGGCGGGGGACAGTCGCACGGGCTCCACCTGGAGGCCCGGGCCGGCGAGGGCGTGCGGGTCACCGCCGAGTTCACCGTCAAGCCCGCCCACCAGGGCGCGCCCGGTCTCGCGCACGGCGGCGTACTGGCCACCGCCCTCGACGAGACGCTCGGTTCCCTGAACTGGCTGCTGCGCGTCATCGCGGTGACCGGGCGGCTGGAGACCGACTTCGTACGACCGGTCCCCCTGGGGACCGTGCTGTACCTGGAGGCCGAGGTCACCGCCGTCGCCGGGCGGAAGATCTACTCCACGGCGGTCGGCCGAATAGGAGGCCCGGAGGGGCCCGTCGCCGTGCGCGCCGACGCCCTCTTCATCGAGGTGAAGGTCGACCACTTCATCGACAACGGACGGCCCGAGGAGATCCGGGCGGCGATGGCCGACCCGGACCAGGTCAGGCGCTCGCGCGCCTTCGAGGTGAACCCCTGATGTCTCACAACGACCACGCCCCCGTCGACGTGCTGATCCGCCGCGTCGACCCCGAGGTGCCGCTGCCCTCCTACGGACACCCCGGCGACGCGGGCTGCGACCTCGTGACCACCGAGGCCGCCGAGCTGGCCCCCGGTGAGCGGACCGTACTGCCCACCGGCGTCTCCATCGCCCTGCCCGACGGGTACGCCGCCTTCGTGCACCCCCGCTCGGGCCTGGCCGCGCGCTGCGGGCTCGCGCTCGTGAATGCCCCGGGGACGGTGGATGCCGGGTACCGTGGGGAAATCAAGGTGATCGTGGTCAATCTCGACCCGCGCGAGAGCGTCAGGTTCGAGCGTTTCGACCGCATTGCCCAGCTGGTTGTCCAGCGGGTCGAGAAGGTGCGCTTCCACGAGGTGGCGGAACTTCCCGGCTCGGCCAGGGCCGAGGGGGGTTTCGGCTCCACCGGCGGTCATGCGGCCGTGGCCGGATCCGGAGCTGGTCAGCAGGGTGGGAATGGCTACGCTTCGGTCGTAACCGACCGGGAAGGACAGTGACGTGTTCGGACGTCGCAAGAAGAACGACTCCGTCAAGGACGGCGGCGCGGCCGAGCAGGTCGTCGGGAACGAGAGCGGCGAGGAGCAGAACGACGCCGACCGGCTCGACGACCCCACGCCCCGCCGAGTGAACCTGCCGCCGGCGCCGCGGCCCGACGGCCCGTGGGACGTCTCCGAGGTGCCCGGCAAGCCGGAAGACGGCCGGGTCGACCTGGGCGGCATCCTCGTACCCGGGGTCGAGGGCATGGAGCTGCGGGTCGAGGTCGCCGGTGACGCGATCGTTGCCGCGACCGTCGTCCTCGGCGACAGCGCCGTACAGCTGCAGGCTTTCGCGGCGCCCAAGAAGGAAGGCATCTGGGGCGAGGTCCGCGACGAGATCGCCACGGGCATCACCCAGCAGGGCGGCATCATCGACGAGGTCGAAGGCCCCCTCGGCTGGGAGCTGCGCGCGCAGGTGCCCGTACCGCTGCCCGACGGGCAGACCGGCGCCCAACTGGTTCGGTTCGTCGGCGTCGACGGCCCGCGCTGGTTCCTGCGCGGTGTCATCTCCGGCCAGGCGGCGGTGCGCCCCGAGTCGGGCGGTGTGCTGGAGCAGATCTTCCGGGACACGGTCGTCGTTCGTGGCGAGGGCCCGATGGCGCCCCGCGACCCGATCGTGCTGAAGCTCCCGAACGACGCCCAGATGGTGCCGGACGGCGTGCAGCAGCCGGCGTCCGGTGAGGCCGAGGGCTCCCGCTTCGGCGGCGACATGGGCCAGTTGGAGCGCGGGCCGGAGATCACCGAGGTCCGCTGACCTCCGCTCCTCCGCTCCTCTCCCGTTTCGGGCCGGTGGGCCGTACCCCCTCGCGGGTACGGCCCACCGGCCTTTTCCGGAACCCGAGGCCGGGTGCGGCCGGCGCGTCAGGGATGCGTCAGGGATCGGCGCCCGGCCGTCCATCGGGCGGTCGCCGGTGGGAACGTCCCCGAGAATGGGCGCATGGGACGCGGCAAGCTACGGATATACCTCGGCGCGGCACCCGGTGTGGGCAAGACGTACGCCATGCTCTCGGAAGGGCACCGCCGGGTCGAACGCGGCGGCGACTGCGTCGTCGGCTTCGTCGAGCACCACGGCCGGCCGCGGACCGAGGTGATGCTCCACGGGCTGGAACAGGTGCCGCGGCGGGAGCTCTCCTACCGGGACGCCGCCTTCACCGAGATGGACGTGGACGCGCTCCTGGCCCGGCGGCCCGCGGTGGCCCTGGTGGACGAGCTGGCACACACGAACGTCCCCGGCTCGCGCAACGCCAAGCGCTGGCAGGACGTCGAGGAACTGCTCCGGGCCGGCATCGACGTCGTATCGACCGTGAACATCCAGCACCTGGAGTCCCTCGGCGACGTCGTCGAAGCCATCACGGGGGTCCGGCAGCGCGAGACGGTACCGGACGAGGTGGTGCGGCGGGCCGAGCAGATCGAGCTGGTCGACATGTCGCCCCAGGCGCTGCGCCGCCGGATGGCCCACGGGAACATATACAAGCCCGACAAGGTCGACGCGGCCCTGTCCAACTACTTCCGACCCGGCAACCTCACCGCGCTGCGGGAGCTGGCCCTGCTCTGGGTCGCCGACCGGGCCGACGAGTACCTGCGGCAGTACCGGGGCGAACACGACATCCGCTCCACCTGGCAGGCCCGCGAGCGGATCGTCGTCGGCCTCACCGGCGGCCCCGAGGGGCGCACCCTGATCCGGCGCGCCGCTCGCCTCGCCGAGAAGGGCGCGGGCGGCGAGGTACTGGCCGTCTACATCGCGCGCAGCGACGGGCTGACCTCGGCCTCGCCCAAGGAGCTCGCCGTCCAGCGGACGCTGGCGGAAGACCTCGGCGGAACGTTTCACCATGTCATCGGTGACAACATCCCCGAGGCCCTGCTGGAGTTCGCCCGGGGGGTCAACGCCACCCAGATCGTGCTCGGCTCCAGCCGCCGCAAGGCGTGGCAGTACGTGTTCGGGCCGGGCGTGGGCGCCAGTGTGGCCCGCGACTCAGGACCCGACCTGGACGTGCACATCGTCACCCACGAGGAGGTGGCCAAGGGGCGCGGGCTGCCCGTGGTCCGCTCCGCCGCCCGGCTCGGCAGGACCCGTATCGTCGCCGGCTGGGTGGTCGGCGTGGTGTTCCCCGCCCTGCTCGCGGTGCTGCTCACGCACGTGAACGGCGATCCGGGCCTGGCCAACGACATGCTGCTGTTCCTCGCCCTGACCGTGGCCGCGGCCCTGCTGGGCGGCCTCGTGCCCGCCCTCGCCTCGGCGGCCTTCGGCTCGCTGCTGTTGAACTACTACTTCGCGCCGCCGCTGCACCGCTTCACGATCTCCGACCCCAAGAACATCGTCGCCATCTCGGTCTTCTTCGGGGTGGCGGTGGCCGTCGCCTCCGTCGTGGACTCGGCCGCCCGGCGCACCCAGCAGGCCGCCCGGCTGCGCGCCGAATCCGAGATCCTGTCCTTCCTCGCGGGCAGCGTGCTGCGCGGGGAGACCACCCTGGACGCGCTGCTGGAGCGGGTGCGGGAGACCTTCGCCATGGAGTCGGTGGCCCTGTTGGAGCGCGCGGGCGAGGTGGAGCCCTGGAAGCCGGCCGGCAGCGTCGGCCCGAGCCCCGCCGCACGGCCCGAGGACGCCGACGTGGACATGCCGATCGGCGACCACATGGCGCTGGCCCTGTCCGGGCGGGTGCTGCCCGCCGAGGACCGCCGGGTGCTGGGCGCCTTCGCCGCGCAGGCCGCCGTCGTGCTGGACCGGCAGCGGCTGGTCGGGGAGGCCGAGGAGGCCCGTCGGATGGCGGAGGGCAACCGGATCAGGACCGCGCTGCTCGCCGCCGTCAGCCACGACCTGCGCACCCCTCTGGCCTCCATCAAGGCGTCCGTGTCCTCGCTGCGCTCCGAGGACGTGGAGTGGTCGCCGCAGGACCGGGCCGAGCTGCTCGAAGGGATCGAGCACGGCGCCGACCGGCTCGACCACCTCGTGGGGAACCTGCTGGACATGTCCCGGCTCCAGACCGGCACCGTCACCCCGCTGATCCGGGAGATCGACCTCGACGAGGTGGTCCCGATGGCGCTGGGCGGCGTACCCGAGGACAGCGTGGTGCTGGACGTCCCCGAGACGCTGCCGATGGTGGCGGTGGACCCGGGGCTGTTGGAGCGGTCCGTGGCGAACGTGGTGGAGAACGCCGTCAAGTACAGCCCGCCGGGGCAGCCGGTGCTGGTCGCGGCGAGTTTCCTCGGCGACCGGGTCGAGGTACGGGTCGTGGACCGCGGGCCGGGGGTGCCGGACGAGGCCAAGGACCGGATCTTCGCCCCGTTCCAGCGGCACGGCGACGCGCCGCGCGGCGCCGGGGTCGGGCTCGGGCTCGCGGTGGCCCGCGGCTTCGCCGAGGCGATGGCGGGGACCCTGACCGCCGAGGACACGCCGGGAGGCGGGCTCACGATGGTGCTGACGCTAGGGGCGGCTCGCGCAACCGCACCGGCGCCCGGTCACATCGACCGCGTGGACCGGATCCATGACGCGGATCGACCTGTTGATCCGTTCGACGTTCCCTCCGTACGACAGAAGGCAGGCCCTCGATGACCCGAGTGCTCGTGGTGGACGACGAGCCGCAGATCGTCCGAGCCCTCGTGATCAACCTGAAGGCACGCAAGTACGAGGTCGACGCCGCGGCCGACGGCGCGGGGGCCCTGGAGCTCGCCGCCGCCCGCCACCCCGACGTGATCGTCCTCGACCTGGGCCTGCCCGACATGGACGGCGTTGAGGTGATCAAGGGACTGCGTGGCTGGACCCGGGTCCCGATCCTGGTGCTCTCCGCCCGCCACAGCTCCGACGAGAAGGTCGAGGCACTGGACGCGGGCGCCGACGACTACGTCACCAAACCGTTCGGCATGGACGAGCTGCTGGCCCGGCTGCGCGCCGCCGTCCGCCGGGCCGAACCGCCCGTCGGCGCCGGCGAGGACGAGGTGGTCGTGGAGACCGAGGGCTTCAGCGTCGACCTGGCCGCCAAGAAGGCCGTGCGCGAGGGACGCGACGTACGCCTGACCCCCACCGAGTGGCACCTGCTGGAGGTCCTGGTCCGCAACGGCGGCAAGCTGGTCAGCCAGAAGCAGCTCCTCCGGGAGGTCTGGGGCCCCTCGTACGGGACGGAGACCAACTACCTGCGGGTCTACATGGCGCAGCTGCGCCGCAAGCTGGAGGCCGACCCCTCGCACCCGCGGCACTTCATCACCGAACCGGGCATGGGATACCGCTTCGAGAGGTAGCGGGCACGCCGGTACGCTTCCTGTATGAGTGCTGAACCGCGTCCCGAGAAGCCCGCGAAACCGGCCAGGCCGGCGGGCCGGTTCCGCCGGATGATAGAGCGTCTTTCCACCTCCCAGGAGGATCTGCATTCGGCGGAGCTGCAGGAGGACGCAGAAGCCGCGGGGTGCACGCGGATCTGCGACTCCTACGACCGCGAGATAGTCAAGGTGACCGGTACGCTACGGACCGTCACCCTGCGTCCGCGGGCCGGAGTCCCCGCCCTGGAGGCGGAGCTGTTCGACGGCTCCGCCGCGCTGGACGTGGTGTGGCTCGGGCGTCGCTCGATCGTGGGAATCGAGCCCGGGCGGCGCATGATCGCCTCCGGGCGGATCGCGATGAGTCATGGGCGCCGGGTCCTCTTCAACCCGAAGTACGAACTCCGACCGCTCGGACAGGAGCAGTAACCGGTGACGTCACTCGACAAACCGAACATCCCCGCCCCGGACCCTGCCGACGACCGGAAGGCCGCGACACAGGCCGCGCTCTTCGACGCGTTCGGAGGCATCCGGGGCACCGTGGAGACGATGCTCCCGGGCCTGCTCTTCGTGATGATCTACACGATCAACAAGAACGTGATGATGTCCGCCATCGCGGCGGCCGTCGTCGCGGTCGCCCTGGTGATCGTGCGGCTGCTGCGCAAGGACACCGTCAAGCACGCGTTCAGCGGCGTGTTCGGCGTCGGCGTCGGCGTGGCCTTCGCCCTCTTCACGGGCACCGCCAAGGGGTTCTACCTGCCCGGAATGATCTACGGGGCGGGGCTGGGGGTGGCCTTCACGCTCTCGGCGCTGATCGGCTTCCCGCTGCTCGGGGTGATCCTGGGGCCGGTGTTCAAGGAGAACCTGTCCTGGCGCACGCGCAACCCCGGGCGCAAGAAGGCGTACACCAAGGCCAGCCTGGCGTGGGGGATCATCTTCCTCGCCAAGTACGCGATCCTCTTCCCGCTGTACTGGTGGGGGGACGCGACCCAGCTCGGCTGGGTACTGATCACGCTCAAGCTGCCGCCGATGGTGCTCGCGGTGTACTTCACCTGGGTGTTCCTGGCGAAGGCGCCGCCGCCGATCGACGTCATCGCCGAGTACGAGGCCGAGGAGGCCGCCGAGAAGGCGGCGAAGGCCGCGGCGCGGGAACGAGGGGCCTGACGACGGCGAACGCGGCGCCGAGCACGGCGAACGTCGCAGCCTGGGCACGGTGAACGCGGCGGTCCGGGCACGGCGAACGTCGCAGCCTGGGCACGGCGAACGCGGCGGCCCGGGCACGGCCGTACGGCGAAGGGGCCGCCGACCACATCGTGGTCGGCGGCCCCTTCGCATGACTACGGCCTCAGTGGCGGGCGCGGAGGAGTTCCTCCAACTGCTCCTCGCGGGCCTGGGCGGCCACGAAGAGGAGCTCGTCGCCCGGTTCCAGGGTTTCCTCGCCGTGCGGGGTGAGCACCCGGTTGCCCCGGATGATCGTGACCAACGAGGTGTCCTCGGGCCAGCTGATCTCGCTGATCTGCGTGCCGGCGACCGAGGAGTCGGCGGGCAGGGTCAGCTCGACGAGGTTGGCGTCGCCGTGGCTGAAGCGGAGCAGCCGCACCAGGTCGCCGACGCTGACGGCCTCCTCGACGAGGGCCGACATCAGACGCGGCGTGGAGACGGCGACGTCGACGCCCCAGGACTCGTTGAAGAGCCACTCGTTCTTCGGGTTGTTGACCCGCGCCACGACCCGGGGCACCCCGTACTCGGTCTTGGCGAGCAAGGACACGACCAGGTTGACCTTGTCGTCACCCGTGGCGGCGATGACCACGTTGCAGCGCTGGAGCGCGGCCTCGTCCAGCGAGGTGATCTCGCAGGCGTCGGCCAGCAGCCACTCGGCCTGCGGCACCCGCTCGACCGAGATGGCGGTCGGCGCCTTGTCGACGAGCAGCACCTCGTGGCCGTTCTCCAGCAGCTCGCCCGCGATGGAGCGGCCGACGGCGCCGGCTCCGGCGATCGCGACCCTCATGCGTGTGCCTCCTCGGGCCCCTGGGCGAAGACCGCCTCGACCTTCTCGATCTCGTCCGTGCGCATCATCACGTGGACGAGGTCGCCCTCCTGCAGGACCGTCTGCGACGTCGGCAGCATGGCCTCGCCCAGGCGGGTGAGGAACGCCACGCGGACGCCCGTCTCCTCCTGGAGGGTGCTGACCTTGTGCCCGATCCAGCTCGCCGAGGTGTGCACCTCGGCGAGCTGCACACCACCGCTCGGGTCGCGCCACAGCGGCTCCGCGCCCGAGGGCAGCAGCCGGCGCAGCATCTGGTCGGCGGTCCACCGCACGGTCGCCACGGTGGGGATGCCCAGGCGCTGGTAGACCTCGGCGCGCTTGGGGTCGTAGATGCGGGCGGCGACGTTCTCGACGCCGAACATCTCGCGCGCCACGCGGGCGGCGATGATGTTGGAATTGTCACCGCTGCTGACGGCGGCGAAGGCGCCCGCCTCCTCGATGCCCGCCTCCCGCAGGGTGTCCTGATCGAAGCCGACCCCGGTCACGCGGCGGCCGCCGAACGATGCCCCCAGTCGACGGAATGCGGTGGGGTCCTGGTCGACTACCGCGACCGTATGACCCTGCTGTTCCAGGGTCTGCGCGAGGGCGGAGCCCACCCTTCCGCAGCCCATGATGACGATGTGCACGGCCGTCCTTCCGGCTGACAGCGGCTCGCTGGTTCCCAGCCTCATTGCATGCTCTGGCTAAACAGGGTCTCAGACCATGGCCCAAGCTACACACGGGCGGTCACCAGTGTGACCATTTGGGGTGCGGGCGGGGGCTCATTGGAGCTTCATTGCCCGCTAATAGGGGCGGGGGGTTCGTCAGCCGGTTTTCGAACGCTTACGATCCTTGGCGTGTCCAAACTGACCGACGTGCCCAAACGGATCCTGATCGGCCGGGCGCTCCGCAGCGACCGCCTCGGAGAAACGCTCCTCCCCAAGCGGATCGCCCTACCCGTCTTCGCCTCAGACCCGCTGTCCTCCGTGGCGTACGCGCCCGGCGAGGTCCTGCTGGTCCTGTCGATCGCGGGCGTGTCGGCGTACCACTTCAGCCCCTGGATCGCGCTCGCGGTCGTGGTGCTGATGTTCACGGTGGTCGCGTCCTACCGGCAGAACGTGCACGCCTACCCGAGCGGCGGCGGTGACTACGAGGTCGCGAACACCAACCTCGGTCCCAAGGCCGGTCTCACCGTGGCGAGCGCGCTGCTGGTCGACTACGTCCTGACCGTCGCCGTGTCGATCGCCTCCGGAGTGGAGAACCTCGGCTCCGCCATCCCCTTCGTCGTCGAGCACAAAGTGCTCTGCGCGATCGGGATGATCTTGCTCCTCACTCTGATGAATCTGCGCGGCATGAAGGAATCGGGGCGGCTCTTCGCGATTCCCACCTATGTCTTCGTGGCGGGCGTATTCGTCATGATCGCGTGGGGTGCCTGGCGGGGCATCGTCCTCGGCGAGACCATGAAGGCACCCACCGCGGATTTCGAGATCAAGGCGGAACACCAGGGCCTGGCCGGCTTCGCGCTCGTCTTCCTGCTGCTGCGGGCGTTCTCGTCCGGCTGTGCCGCCCTGACCGGCGTCGAGGCGATCAGCAACGGCGTGCCCGCGTTCCGCAAGCCCAAGAGCAAGAACGCCGCGACCACCCTCGCGCTGATGGGCGCGCTGGCCGTGACGATGTTCTGCGGCATCATCGCCCTGGCCATGGCGACCAACGTCAGGATGGCCGAGAAGCCCGCGACGGACCTGCTCCACAACGGTGCGGAAGTCGGTACGGGTTACGTGCAGAACCCGGTGATCTCCCAGGTCGCCGAAGCCGTCTTCGGCAACGGCAGCTTCCTGTTCATCGTGCTCGCCGCCGCCACCGCCCTCGTCCTGTTCCTGGCCGCCAACACGGCCTACAACGGCTTCCCGCTGCTGGGCTCGATCCTCGCCCAGGACCGCTATCTGCCCCGTCAGCTGCACACCCGCGGCGACCGGCTCGCCTTCTCCAACGGCATCGTGCTGCTCGCGGGTGCCGCCGTCCTGCTGGTCTGGATCTACGGCGCGGACTCGACGAAGCTGATCCAGCTCTACATCGTCGGTGTCTTCGTCTCCTTCACCCTCAGCCAGACCGGCATGGTCCGGCACTGGAACCGGCACCTGAAGGCGGAGAAGGACCCGGCTGTGCGCCGCCGGATGTTCCGCTCGCGCGCGATCAACGCCTTCGGCGCCTTCTTCACGGGCCTCGTGCTGGTCGTGGTCCTCGCCACCAAGTTCACCCACGGTGCCTGGGTCGCCCTGCTCGGAATGCTGATCTTCTACGGCACGATGACCGCCATCCGCAAGCACTACGACCGGGTCGCCGACGAGATCGCGGCGGCCGAGGGGCCGAGCGACGACAGCGTCCGGCCCTCGCGGGTCCACTCGATCGTCCTGGTCTCCAAGGTGCACAAGCCGACGCTGCGTGCCCTGGCCTTCGCCAAGCTGACACGCTCGGACACCCTGGAGGCGCTCAGCATCAGCGTGGACCCGGCGGAGACCAAGGCGCTCAAGGAGGAGTGGGAGCGGCGAGGCATCAACGTACCGCTCAAGATCCTCGACTCCCCGTACCGCGAGATCACGCGGCCGGTGGTGGAGTACGTCAAGGGCCTGCGCAGCGAGAACCCGCGCGACGCGGTCAGCGTCTACATCCCGGAGTACGTCGTCGGCCGCTGGTACGAGCATCTGCTGCACAACCAGAGCGCACTGCGCCTCAAGGGCCGGCTGCTGTTCACGCCCGGCGTGATGGTCACCTCGGTGCCCTACCAGCTGGAGTCCTCCGAGCTCGCGAAGAAGCGGGCGAAGAAGCGGCAGGAGTGGAACGCTCCCGGCGCCGTGCGCCGCGGACCGGTGAACACCCCGCGGCCGAAGGACCGGGCGGGGAAGTAGCCGCGGGACGGTCGGTGTGGCGAACGGCCGGACGAGATCCACGTAAACTGGTGGGTCGGTCGTCCGGCCGTTCCCATTTTATGTTTTGGAGTCTCCCCACCATGACCGAGCAGATCGAGAAGCAGTCACTGGTCGGGGAGGAGTACGAGGTCGAGGTCGGCCCCGTCGCGCACGGCGGCCACTGCATCGCACGCACCGCCGAGGGCCGCGTCCTGTTCGTCCGCCACACCCTGCCCGGTGAGAAGGTCGTCGCCCGGGTCACGGAGGGCGACGTCGACTCCCGCTTCCTGCGTGCCGACGCGATCACCGTCCTCGACGCCTCCAAGGACCGCGTCGAGGCGCCGTGCCCGTACGCCGGCCCCGGCAAGTGCGGCGGCTGCGACTGGCAGCACGCCAAGCCGGGCGCGCAGCGCCGGCTCAAGGGCGAGGTCGTGGCCGAGCAGCTCAAGCGGCTCGCCGGGCTCACCCCGGAGGAGGCCGGCTGGGACGGCACGGTCATGCCGGCCGAGGGCGACAAGCTGCCGGCCGGACAGGTCCCGCAGTGGCGCACCCGGGTCCAGTTCGCGATCGACGAGGACGGCAACGCCGGCCTGCGCAAGCACCGCTCGCACGACATCGAGCCGATCGACCACTGCATGATCGCGGCCGTCGGTGTCGAGGAACTCGGCATCGAGAAGCAGGACTGGCCCCAGATGGAGACGGTCGAGGCGATCGCCGCCTCCGGCTCGGGCGACCGCCAGGTCGTCCTGACGCCGCGTCCGGGCGGCCGGCTGCCGCTCGTCGAGCTGGACAAGCCGGTCTCGGTCCTGCGGGTGGAGGAGAAGGACGGCGGTGTGCACCGCGTCCACGGCCGCCCCTTCGTGCGCGAGCGTGCGGACGGCCGTACGTACCGCGTCGGCATGGGCGGCTTCTGGCAGGTCCACCCGCAGGCCGCCGACACGCTGATCAAGGCCGTGATGCAGGGGCTGATGCCGCGCAAGGGCGAGATGGCGCTCGACCTCTACTGCGGCGTCGGCATCTTCGCGGGCGCGCTGGCGGAGCGGCTCGGCGAGACGGGCGCGGTGCTGGGCATCGAGTCCGGCAAGCGCGCGGTGGAGGACGCCCGGCACAACCTGGCGGACTTCCCCCGCGTCCGGATCGAGCAGGGCAAGGTGGACCAGGCCCTCCCGAAGACCGGCATCACCGAGTGCGACCTCGTGGTCCTCGACCCCCCGCGCGCCGGCGCCGGCAAGCAGACGGTCCGCCACATCGCGTCCCTGTCGGCCCGCCGCATCGCCTACGTCGCCTGCGACCCGGCGGCCCTGGCCCGTGACCTGGCGTACTTCGCGGACAACGGCTACAAGGTCCGCACGCTCCGCGTCTTCGACCTCTTCCCGATGACCCACCACGTGGAGTGCGTGGCGATCCTTGAACCGGCCGCAAAGGGCTCCTGACCTGCAGTGTCGCGGAGCGTCGGGAGTTTCCACCTGTTTCTGTCGGTCCATCATGTGATGGCTGTTCGGTCCTCGCGAAAACGCCACTGACTGCGGTTTTGTGAGGCCGCAACGAACGTGCTGACTCCATCTCATGTCTCTTGACGCTCGTTCTGACGATTCAGCAGCCTTGATTGTCCGCTGAGACGTGGTCAATCCACAGTGCCGCATGGGCCGGGCTACTCATCCCGGCCCGGCTCGGCCTGACGCAGGGCGCATGGTGGCCAGGAGGGCAACACCCCTCCCACAGCAGGCACTCAGGTATCACGGGCGGACACGGACCAGCGGCAGCGATTGCTTGGCGAGACCGGGGCCCCGGTTGGGCGGACAGTGTCCGCGGGCGCGGGTTCCTAACGATGCGCAGCGGGCTGGTTGTCGGCCAAGGACGCGCGCAGGTCTGCCGCGATGGTTTCTGTCAGGTCACGTGCCAGACCAATTCCAAGATCGTGGACGGCGCGTACGGCTGTGGTGAATTCCGCGATGGAGCGGAAGGCGTGACCGTACGCGCGTTGCCGGCCGATCGGCGGCAGCGGAATCCGTACCCGGCGCGGATCAACCCGGGTGCGGGTGCTGAGGGTGCTTGTCACGGAGGCTGCCTGCCGGCCGCCCTCGGCGCTGGACAAGAACCCGGCGAGATACCACGGGTCCACCAGCTCGGGGTCGGTGACCCGCAGATGGTGAATACCGGAGCCCGCGTACGTCCCGACGTCCCCCCCGGTGGCGACCCGTGCCACGACCTCGCGCGCCAACATGGGGAGGAGGATGTCGCCCGCCCGGATGAGCGGGTACAGCAACGGCTCCTCCGGGGCTGGTCCGATGCCGGAGGCCGGGCGGCCCGAGGTGATGTCCCGGACCAGGAGGTAACGGGCTTCGCCCGGCTCGGAGGGTGCCTCGTCGGGGCCGCTCGGCGGCCCTGGGCGGTGGTGGACGATCGCGCCGCTCTTGATCAGGTCTCCGAGGGCGACCGTTCGCGCCGTCGGCAGGTCGTCCGTGGACAGCTCCGGGCTCAGCGGCAGCGGGGGCACGCGTGTCGTCAGAGCAGATGCGGCGGCCTCGAACACCGAACGGGCTGCGACCAGCGCCTCCTGGGGCATCCTGCCAGGCTCGGCCTGCGGAAGATGGCGGCGGGGAGTGACATCGGCGTCGTGGAGCAACTCGATCAATGGGACCATGCGGGCCATGCCGGGGCGGGGGGCGAAGGACTCCGGAGCTGCGTGGTAGTCGGACCAGATCTCCGTCACCACGGGGAGGGGCTCGGCGACCTCGCTGGCATCCACCACCAGCAGGTGGCCGGTGCCGTCCCGTTCCCCGAGGTCGTGGGCGGAGACCTCTGGGCGGCGCATTACCCAAATCTGCAGCGGCAGGTTGTAGTGGGCGGCGAAGCCCGGCGGCAGTGAGATGACGGCGCGCAGGGCGCCTCGTCGTAGCAGCGCGGCGCGAATGCGGCGTCCGGAGGGCCGTACCGCGGCGGCCGGAGGCATCAGCAGGACGACCGGGGCGCCGGGAAGCGCATGGGCCAGGGCCTGCTGGGCCCAGGCCAGTTCGGATTCACCGCGGGGTGGCACGCCGTACCCCCACACGGGAGAGTCGGCCAGGTCCTCGTGGCCCCACGTGCGGTCGGCGAAGGGTGGATTGCCGACGACGGCGGAGGCGCGGCGCGGGTAGGCCGGATGCCGTAGGAAGTCCTCGGCGTGAACGTCGTACACGACCGTCGGGCCGCCGGACACCGCCGCACGGAAGGCCAGGCGTAGGGCGGCGAGCCTGGCGAGTGAGGGGTTCTGCTCTTGGCCGTGGAGGCGGGTGAAACCGGCATCGGCCGCGGCGAGCATGATCGTGCCGCTGCCGCAGGCGGGATCGAGCAATGTGCCTTGGGTAGGGCCGGCAAGGGCGACCATGAGGGAGGCCAGGGCCGGAGGGGTCGGGTTGAAACCGGCCCTGGGGCCGCCTGATAGGTACCGGGTGCAGAGTTCTTCGAACGCGGCGGCCGGACCGTCCGCGTCGGCGGCGTCGGCGGCGGCACGGAGCAACTGGATCTGGCCCGGACCAAATTCGTGCCCGGGAGAGTGGGCAAGGAGGGCGGTGACACCGGCGCGGGCGCCGCGGGAGAGGGTGAGTGTCTGGTCGGCCGCCTGCATGAGTCGGCTACAGCCGGAGGCGGTCGGGGGGACCGTGGTGCCCGGATGTTCATGGAGATGGAGAAGGAGCGTTCCTGCCATGCCCAAGGCGTCGTCCAGGGGCATGACGTCTCTTACCGAGCCCAGGGCCTGCCACAGCCGCTGGCCGGGCGGGATCTCCGGCGTCTTGCCTTCCCGTCGCAGCCACGCTTCGACCTCCCCGAGGTCGAAGCGTGGGCTGCGTTCCGTGCCGCCGACGGGTTGGGGGAAGTCCTCGTGGCGGCGGCGCCAGTTGCTGACGGCGGTGGGGCGAACACCTGTGATCCGGGCGATGTCCGCCGAAGTGACCTCGACGTGGTTGCTGGACATGGTGCCTCCCCTCCTCGAAGTTCTTGGCCGTCCGCCCTGTGAGGGGTGCGACCTGCCCGTACGCGGGGGACTGTACGTATTGCGTGCACCTCAGCCCGACTCTACGTGGCAGGTGGTGAACAGCCAAGTACACGGAGACCTGTGACTGTGAACAACGAATCTGGTTGACTATATCCACATGCCTTGCTTTCCTGGTTTATGTGCACGGACGTATGGCGGATGCGCAGGGGAGGGCTCATGGGCGTGTGGCAGAAGCCGGCCTGGCTGACCGGGGATGAGGGGCTGCTGCGAATCGGACCGGGAACGGGTGGGGACGAAGAGCGCACCTGCCCGTCCCACGCGGCGGCGAAGGCGCGCCCGGCCCTCTTCCCCGCCCAGCGGTCGCAGCTTCCCAAGCCCGCTCTGGAGACCTTCGCCCTCGGACCGGTCATGGACGCCATCGACCGGGTCGAGTTCGGAGGTGATCCTCCCGAGGCGGCGCTCGCGGCACTCGCCTCGCGGACGCCCGGGCTGCACCCCGGGCACCGTAGTTACGCCGAGCACGCGGTGCGCACGTACCTCGGCCATGGCGCCGACGCGGGAGGCTCTGCCATGTCGGCCCAGTTGCGGCCGGTACGGCCCTATTGGGTGGTGCAGCGTGAGAACGGCAAGTCCTGGGAGATGTATGCCTGGTGGCGCCGATACGAGTCCGCCGACGGGCTCACCCGGGAGTTCCGGCGGCTGCGTCACAGCACCCCGAAAGGCTCCACACCCGGTGAGATCGCCATCGCGGCATATGTGGCGGCTCGCGGACGCACCGCCCCCTGGCCGCGCAAATGGAGAAACAAATTCGAGCCGTACGGATCGGGAAGCGGACCGGAGCGTGTCCGAGTCGTCGAAGTAGGGCTGGGCGACGGGCGGCGCACCGTGGAGTTCGACGGCACGGTCCAGGAAGCAGAGGCCTACTACGCCGAACACGGCCACCCGCACGTCACCCGTGTCGTGATGGGCGGAGACCCGGTGCCTGGCTCCTCGTGCATCGACTGCAAGCAGTTCACGGGGTGCGCCGCGGTGCCCCGGACCCCCGGCGTGCTCGGTCTGCCCTCGCAGGTACGCCCGCAGCGCAAGGTGTCCGTCAGTGACCTGCGTTACCACCGGGAATGCCCGGCGCAGGAGCTGCTGCGCGGGCTGCATCTGCCCAAGGACGGCGAGTACAGCAGCGCGGCCAAGCTCGGCCAGGCAGTGCACGCCTGGATCGAGCATCTGCACCAGCGGGGCGGGTGGCCGGCCTGTACGGTCGCCGACATGCCCGCCGAGGCTGAGAACTGGACGCATGGCCGGTGGCAGGTGTCCGAAGAGGAGGCCGAGACCGGCCGGCAGATGCTGCTCCACCACGTGAGCGCCTGCCCGTTCCACGACACCGCCCTCATCGACCAGGTCGAGACGGAACCGCTGCGGGTCGTACACGACACCGCCGCGCAGGCGGTCGTCATCGCCAAGCCCGACCTGCTGTACCGGGAAGACGGCTCCTGGGTGTGGCACGAACTGAAGACCACCCGGAAGGCGCGCTGGTACCACGACGACCCTCTCGACGAGTTTCCCCAACTCGCGCTCGCCGTCGTGCTGCTTGCCCGCGGCGCCCTCGGCGGTGACCCCGCAGGCTCCCGTGTGGAGGTCGAGGTCCTGCGCCCGACCGGCTCTCACCCATACGTCATCGACCCCACTGACCCCGATCGGCTCGCGAAGGCCATGGCAGTACTGCGCAAGTACGCCGGTCCGTGGCGCGAGGACGAGACCTACGAAGCCCGCCCTGGGCGCCACTGTCAGTGGTGTCCGGTATCCCGGTGGTGTCCCAGCAACACCCTGGCACGCGAGCCTGAGATGGGGGGCGAGTGACAACCGTGAGCCTGCCCGAACGGTCCGGTCGTACTTCCGCCGCGCCGGACGAAAACCTGCTGCGCATGGTCGCCGGCGCGCTGCTCATGCTCTCGCGGCAGCGCACGGTCCCGAACCCGGTCTATCCGGCCAACGTACAGAACGCCTACAACCGCCTGGTCCTCCACTGCCTTCGGGTAGGCGTGGAACCACCGGGGAGTGTGCCGGACATGGCTCGGTGGGCTGCCGAACGCCCGCTGGGGCGGTGGCCTCTTGCCCTACCCGAGGAACTGCGCACCGGCGACACCCGGCTGGTCGACCCCGAGACCCGGCTGCCCCACCAGCTCTGTCTGGAATGGGAGGTCAGCGCGGCCGACCCCGCAGCGGAACTGTTCGAGAACGACCGGATCCTGGAGGCACTGGCGGTCTGCCGCGCGGCGAACGCGCCTCACGCATACACCGCGTTCCGCAAGCTGCTCACCACCCAGCCCGTCCTGACGGGCGTCGAGCTTGCTCTCGTCGGCGGCGATCCCGCATGCGGGATGCTGCTTCAGCAGGTCATCAAGCGCTGCTACGAGCCTGCCCCCGCCTCCTACCTGCGCGACGGTGTCTACAACCAGTGCGAGCGGTGCGGCTGCCTTAAGGTGCCACTGCTGCGCGGCGGACATCGGTGCGAGCTCGACCGGTGCCGCCGGGATGGGCGGGCCAGTGACCCCGGCAGGGTGCTCAGGGCGGAGCGGGGAGGCGTCTTCCAGCTCAGCCGCCCCTTGCGGATGTTCATCACCAGCCCGGGGCTCGCCGAGACCGAACTGGAGTCCGCGCTGCTCGCGAAGTTCGGAATCCGGGCCGAGATGTGGCCCAACTACGACGCCTACGACCTCCGGGTGGCCTTGCCCGGCGGCCGCCACTGGGCCGTGGACGTCAAGGATTGGGTCAACCCCGTCCTGCTCGCCCGCACGCTCACCCCGTTCCGCACCGAACCACCCTATGAGCGGGCCTTTCTCGTCGTACCGCGCTACCGCTTCCAGGAGAACGAGGCGTACGGGCGTCAGTTCCGCCGCAACCTGCCCGAGGAACTGGCCGAACGCGTGACCCTGCTGGACGACCGCACCTTTCTGCGGCTGGTCGCCGACGAACTGTCCGGAACGAAACACACACGCGACGGAGGCCTGCATGCGTGACCGCAGCGGATGGCACCGGCGCTGCTCACCTCGGCAGCTCGCTGAGGCCTGGCCCCAGACCCTCGGGGCCTTCCGGCCCGGAGATCTGCTCGACGTCGAGCTGGGCCTCTACCTGCTGGAGAGCGCCATGCCCAGCCGCACGGCCGCGGACACTTGGCCGCTGCTCGGCGGCTACCCGTACAGCGAGGCCTTCGGCGATGTCCACACCGAGGAGCAGCGCCTGCGGATCCTCCGGGCCCGGCACTACCTCTGGGATCTGAGGCGGGGGCGGGCCTGGAGAGAGCAGGTCACCGCATACATGTCGGTGCCCCAGCAGCTTCGCGGATACGACCTGGACAGCCTGGAGAGCCGGCCACGCCGCCGCACTCCGGCCCGAGCCGCCCAGCGCTTCCAGGTCTTCGAGGAACTGCTCACCAGCGCACCCGAGTTCGCGACCCAGGAGGTTGCGTCCGCCGCGGCCGGGGAGTACACCTTCCGTGTCCAGGACCGCATCCACGCCGTCGAGTTCACCGAGGCCCTGCTGACGGACACCTTGCCCAGATCCCACGCACTCGACGCTCCCACGGCGGGAAGGGGCGCCCCCGTCGAGGTGACGTGGGAGGTCCTGGAGAAGGCCGCCATGGCCATGGACGCCATCGAAGCCCTCGCACCGGACGGTCCACGCAGCGGCTGGGCGCGGCGACTGCGCCGCGTCAGGCTGCTCCTACGCGACGACGAGCTCGGGCGGTTCGTTGAACAGGGCCGGCTGCGGATCGACCGGCTGCTGCACATGGTCGGTATGGTCGGCGCCGGCAAGTCGACCATCCGCGACATCCTCACCTTCCATGTAGTGAGCCAGCCGCCCGGCCTCCGGGTCACTATCGTCGTGGGGGACGTCGCCGAGACCCTGGCCGTGGTCGAGCAGTTCGACCGCCTGGGCATCAGAGCCGCACCCGTACTCGGCCACTCGACCCGGGAGCGGAACATCAGCCGCCTCCACCGCCGGACGGCCACCGCGGGGGCCGCCACCATGCTCGGACACGACCACCCCGGGTTCGCCCACCTCAGCAGCGCCTGCCCGGTGGATGTGCTGCGCGGACTGGAGGCGCGGCGGCCGCTCGGCATCCGAGAGGCGCCCTGCCTCGGCCTCTACACGGTTCCCGAGCAAGCCGAGGACGAGGGCGACCCGTCCCTCGACGGGGATCCTGGCCCGCGCCGGAGCCGGCCGACTCCGCAGCGGCGTCTATGCCCACTGTGGGACCGCTGCCCACGCCACCGGGCCGCACGCGACCTGGTCGACGCCCAGGTCTGGGTCGCCACCCCTGCGGGACTCGTACACAGCGCGGTGCCCCGGCACCAGCACCAGGAGCAGCTGCGCTATCTCGAACTCGCCTGCCGATTGAGCGACCTGGTCATCGTCGACGAGGCGGACAGGGTCCAGATGCAGCTCGACACGGCCTTCGCGCCGGCCAGCACACTCGTGGGACGGTCGCCGAACTCGTGGTTCGACGAGGTCGCCGTGCACAAGTTCCAGCAGATGGCACGCGACGGGCGGCTTCAGCTGTCCGCTCGGGACGTGGACGACTGGACCAACGCCGTCAACACGGTCAGCGCGGCGACGGACCGGATCTTCGCCCTGCTCGTCCAGCATGCCGAAATCAGGAAGTGGATCAGCGTCGACTACTTCAGCGCCTTCACCCTGCACAACCTGCTGCTCGACAGCTGGTTCCCCGCGCGGCGCAAGGGCGAGGAGCTCCCGGCTGCCGCCCGTGTCCTGGACACGGCCCTGCTCCGGTTCCGAGACGGCCCGTTGCACGAGCACCAGTCCGACGGCGAGCAGGACGAGATCACATCCGTGGTCAACACCTTCGTCCACCTGGCCCTGGAACTCCTGCATGCTCCACAGGGTGCCCGGACCCGGGAGCGCCTGCGGGAGACCCTCGCAGCCGTCGTCGACCGGGACTCTGGCGTCCTGGACCAGCCGGACCTCCAGGTCAGGCGGTTCGAGTTCACCTTGCTGCTGGCCGCGTTGCACAGCCGGCTGGACTTCATGACCACGCTGTGGCCCCGGGTCGAGGCAGCCCTGAACCTGGACGTCACCTCCAATGTGCTCTCCCGCCGCCCGCCCAAGGACTACGAGGCCGTGATTCCCGAATCACCCATGGGCAATGTGCTCGGCTTCCAGTTCCGGCACGACGAGCGCGAGCGAGACGGCGACCGAAGTGGGGAGCTGCGCTTCTTCCGCTGCAACGGGGTGGGCAGGGAGCTGCTCATGCGGCTGGGCGACCTGTGTGCCGTCGACGGACGCCCCGGCCCGCACGTCCTGCTGATGTCCGCCACCAGTTGGGCCGGGACGTCGAGCCGATACCACCTCCATGCCCCGGTCGGCGCGATCCTGCGCCCGCTCGACTCCGAGATCCGCGCAGTGCTCGACACCGAGTTCCGCAAGGACTTCCTCTACTGGCCCGACAGCCCCCACCCCAAACCCCTCCGTCTGTCCGGCTGTGACCCGGAAGAGCGTCCGCAGGCGCTGATCCACATGCTGCACCAGCTCGCCGTGCCCGACCGCAGCCTGCCTGACGCCGCCAGCATGCTCGACACCGAGCTCGCCGAGATCGAAGACCCGGAGCGGCGCCGGATCCTGCTGCTCGTCGGCAGCTACGACGAGGCCCGGCGGGCCGCTGAGTACCTCAACCAGATCCCCGAGTGGAACGGGCGGGTGACCCAACTCGTCTCCGATGACGCCGACTCCGACACGGCCTGGACCCGGATGCCCGAGGACAGCGGGGTGCGCACCTTGCCCCGCGGAGACGTCCGGTCCTTCCCCGCGGTCGGTGGTGACCTGTTGGTGGCCCCGCTGCTCGCCGTGGAGCGCGGGCACAACATTGTGCTCAACGGGGGGAAGGCCGCCATCGGAAGCGTGTACTTCCTGGCCCGGCCGCACCCCAGGCCCGACGACATCTCTCTCGCCATTCAGGCGATCAACGACTGGGCGGTGCGCCAGCTCAGGGACACCGACGGGACTTTCAAACAGGCCGCGCTGGCCGCGGTCACCCCTGACCGGGCAGCGGTCGCCTTCCGCAGCCGCGCGCGCCGTCAGTGGAACCGTCTGCTGACCCGGCGCCTCGCTTGGTCCAGTCTGCGCGAGGACGAGAGGACCGCGTTCACCTGGGACCAACTGGTGGTCATCTGGCAGGTCATCGGCCGTCTGGTCCGCGGAGGTGTGCCGGCCCGTGTGGTCTTCGTCGACGCCGCGTTCTCCCCGCGTGAAGCCGGCTTCCAGGCGACCGACACCCCCGAAACCAGTCTGCTGGCGAGCATGCGCGAGGTGCTCGCCCCCTACTTCCTCGACGACCCCGACGCCGATCTCGCCCCCATCGACAAGTCGCTCGTGCAGGAGTTGTACGAGCCCTTCTACCAGGCGCTCGCCGACATGGGCTGACCAACGCCGAACCGACCTCTGTGCCCCACCCGCCCTCGTACAGGGAGAACCACTCCGTGGAATACCAGCACATCCGGGCTGCGGCCTACACGGCCGACCCGTCGCGCGGCTCCTTCGCGGTCCCGATGTACACGCTCGCGCTGCCCGCCGAATGGGAGCAGCCGCTTCTGGAGCTGCGCCGTGCGGGCCTGACCGAGCGCGAGGCAGCCTGGCGCCGCACCGTGCCCACGCAGGCGGTCAACCAGCTGATGCGAGCTACCGCTCCGGACATCGTCACCGTCGACGGGACGGCCACTTTCGGCGCGCGGAGCCCTTGGCTGTACTGCGAGCAGGAATACCCCATGTCGGTGATGAACACGTACATCGCCGCGTGGCTCAGGAACCTCGGGAAGAACCCGGACGATCCTGCCACCGGCGCTCAGCTGATGGAGACCTTCCGGGAACTGGGACCGGCGATCTCGCACTGGCAGCTCGGCATGGTGGACCTGCTCGAACAGGAGTTGTCTCCCGGGGGGACCGCCCTGCCCGCGAACCACGTCTACCGGCTGCTGCCGGAGGTCCTGGCCGGCCGGATCGAGCGGCAGGAGCCCTACGAGCACAACGGCGAGCGCCTGATGTTCCGACGGGTGGCCCAGCTCCCGGGCGCCCGGGGCCTCGGCAGCGGCGGTGCGGAGCTGATGTCCTGGCCGCCGCGGAAGATCGAGTCGGGCAAGGCGCCCTCCTACTATTCGGCCAGCATCAGGATCACGGTCCGCACCTCACCCTTCTCGTCCGTCCCCCGAGTGCACCTGGCCACGGGCATCCGCCGCTTCGTCACCGGAAAGGTGTGGATGCCGTACCAGAAGGGCGTCTCTGTCTACCTGCTGCCCGACACCTCGCTCGTCCCGGATGGGCTGTCCTCGCCGGCGTTCTCCGTGGCGACCATCCGCTGGCGCAACGGCATCACGGACTGGAGCCAGGGCGGAGTGCAGGGCATGCTCGGCTACGTGACCGCGCTCGACGCCCTGCCCTCCGTGGACCGGCTGGTCAAGGAGGCCGACCACTGGCTCGGTGGGCGGGACGGGCTGACCTTGGCTGTCGGCCATCAGGCGGCGATGGGGGCTCACCCCGTCGGTACCGGTCTGATGCCGAGCGAGCGGCGGCGGCTCACGGAGTGGGCCGAGCAGGCGCTGGCCCCGGAGCTCGTACCGGTGCCGCTGCTCGGACGCAGCCGGTATGCCGGCCCGCCGAAGCGGCAGCTCCAGCCTCTGCCGTCCATCCCCAAGAAGGAGAAGGAGCCCGGGTACCTGGCCGCCGCCCTCGGTAAGCGGCAACAGAGTCTCGCCGACAACGCGGTCAAGCGCAGGGCCCGCCTCGCCGAAGCCCTCGACGGCGCCGCGCTCGTCGGTCTGGTCCTCTACCAGACCGACGACCAGCGGGATCGGGTGCTCGCGGCTGCGGAAGCGGGCCTCGGCCTGGCCGGCCATCGACGGGAGGGGACGGGCGAGATCTGGCGGTGGGACACACCGGAGCTCTCGGTCAAGCTGTGCGCACTGCCGCTTGGTGACCTGGGCGCACCGCTCGGCGGGGAGCGGGTGCCCCGCCGTGGAAAGGAACACGAGCAGGCGATCGACGAGCGCCGCCGCAAGGTTGCGGCGGCAGTAACGCCGGGCCGCCTGCCGGTGCCCGGTGCGCAGGTCGCCTTCGTGGAACTGGAAGGGGAGGAGAGTTTCCGCAACGCCAAGCGGCGGGCCGACCCCAAGTACGCCATCCGTCTCGGCTGCGCTGAGGCCGGTCTGGTCACCCAGTTCCTCCGACCCTTGGACCAGGACCTGGAGCCGCAGAAGGCGGCCGACGAGGCCGTGATCCGTGCCGAGGCGGCCTGGGCGGACGGCATCCGGCAGACCGGTACGCGCTTCATCCCGCAGCACACCCTCGGTGACGAGCTGATTCCGCCCGGACTCAACCAGCTCGCTTTCCACCTGGTCGAGCAGCGCCGCACCGGTCCCACCGGAAGGCCGCAGTTCACTCCCATCGCCGTCCTCATCCGGCCCGGAACGAAGTGTGTGCTGGGCAAGACCGCCGACATGCACGAGTGGGTGCCGTACCCGGAGCTGCTGAAGTCCCTCACCGGACGGGTCAGGGACACTGATCTCAGTTCGGCGCCGCAGCAGTCCGCGCACGTGGCCGCCTTCATCAAGAAGACCGTGGCCGGCCTGCGCAGCGCCCCGACGCTGGTGTTCGTACACGCGCAGGACGTGCGCAAGCGCTGGCCGTGGCTGCGCAACGACGGAGTGCATCAGGACCGGCTCGGTCTGGACGGCGGGCCCGTCCAGCGGATCGGCCTCTACGGCAAGCAGCTCCGGGTCGTGCGCGTGGCCGACAGCGGGCGCGACGAGACCCCTCAGTGGTGGGCGGAGGCGGAAGAGCTCGATGCGAAGCACAAGGGCATGCAGCGGGCCGGCTTCGCCGGCGGCCTGTGGGTGTCCCGCGCGGCCGGGGACTCCGGCCGTGTCTTCTACAGCACGGCCGGCAAGGCCAGTACACAGACCAAACTCACCAACGAGGACGCGAAGCTCACCGCCCACACCAACGCGTCGGGCAAGAACGCCTTCCGGCCGAAGGCCAACGCGTGGAATCCGGAGCTCCTGGAATTGACCGTCGCCTGCCTTCAGCCGGGGGACGACCCGGAGGCATGGGCGGCGTTCGTCCACCAGCAGCGCATCTGTGGCGACGACTACCGCGACGTGCTCGGGCTGCCACTGGTCCTGCACCTCGCCCGGCTCGCCGACGAGTACGCCCTCCCGCACGACGAGGACGACACGGTCGACACCGATGTCAAGGAGGAGCAGGCTGCTGACAGCCAGAGGTCCGTCGAGCAGCTGTCCTTCGACTTCGCCCTGGACGAATCAGACGAGGAGTAGCGGCTGCGTCATCGGCAGGTTTCAGGTGACGCGGTGTGTACGTTGTCAACGTGTTGTGAAGGTCACTCGGCAGGGTGGTCGTGTACGCTGGGGCTATGGCTGATATGGAGGCTGCTTCGCCGGAACAGCTGGTGTCCGGGTCTGAGATCGCCCGCCTCGCAGGTGTGACGCGGGCGGCTGTGTCCAATTGGCGCCGTCGCTATGAAGACTTCCCCGCGCCCAGAGGCGGTGGTGTGAACAGTCCGCTGTTCGCTTTCACCGAGGTGCAGGCTTGGCTGGACAGACAGCACAAGGGGCAGGACGTCTCGGACGAGGTCAGGCTCTGGCAGGCGGTGCGGGCTGCATACGGGGAGGAGACGGTCGCGGGCGTCGCAGACGTCGCTCGGCGGCTGGCGCAGGCGGAACCGACTTCGGATCTTCCCGCTGACGCCGTACGGCTGTCCGAACGGCTTGTCCGTTCTGGTTCCGCCGCCGCGGTCGTCGAGGGGCTGGCCACTCGGATCACCGACTCCGTCGGCCGTTCCGGCTCAGACCATGTCACCTCGGAGCGGATCCTCCGTGCACTGCGTCATCTCGCCGGGACCCTGCCCGCGGACGCCACCGTGCTGGACCCGGCCTGTGGCATCGGCACGCTGCTGCTCACCGTCGGACCCAGGCGCGGGCTGAAACGTTTCGGGCAGGAGCGGGAACCGAGCAGCGCGCGCCTGGCCCAGCTCCGGGCCGACCTGGGTGGGCAGGCGGATGTCTCCGTCACCGAAGGCGATTCGCTCTGCGGCGATCGGTGGCCTCAGGTGCGTGCCGATCTGGTGGTGTGTGATCCGCCCGTCGGCATCACCGACTGGGGCCGGGAGTCCCTGCTGCTCGACTCGCGATGGGAGTTCGGCACACCGCCCAAGGCCGAGAGTGAGCTGGCTTGGCTGCAACACGCATACGCCCATACCGCTCCGGGCGGCCGAGTCCTCATGGTCATGCCCGCATCGGTCGCGTACCGCAAGGCAGGCCGCCGGATCCGGGCCGAGCTCGTGCGGCGCGGGGTACTGACGCAGGTCGTCGCCCTGCCTGGCGGAGTCGCGGCCTCGCACGCACTCCCCGTCCATGTCTGGCAGCTCACCCGCCCGCTGAACGCCGGTGAGGCAGCGACGTCTGTGCGGCTTGTCGATCTGACCGCCAACCAGCCGGACGGACCACTGGATCCGGCCCCGCACCAAGTGGTGGACGCGCCCCTGGTCGACCTGCTGGACGACACCGTCGACCTCACCCCCGGCCGACACATCCTGGCCTCGCACCGCGACTACCGTGCCGAGTACGAATCACTGCGGGCCCGGCTGGAGCACCAGCTCGCCGAACTTGCCGCACTCCTGCCGACTCTCGCCGACGGGACCGGGCCTGGAACCCTGGATGCCTCGACGGTGAGTGTCGCCGAACTCGCCCGGGCCGGCCTCGTAGAGTACGGAGATGCCGAGCCGACGTCGGTCAGCGACCAGCTGGACACCGCCTACCTTCGGGGCTTCCTGCACAGCACGGCGAACACCCGGCGCTCGACCAGCGCCAGCGGCACCTATCGCTTCGACGTGCGAAGCGGTCGGGTCCCGAAGATGGAGATCGAGGCGCAGCGCCGTTACGGGCGGGCATTCAACGCGATCCAGGAATTCGAGGAACGTGTCCGGGAGGCCGCGGACCTCGGCCGTCAGGCCGTAGAGCTGGCCCGCGACGGACTGGGCAACGGGGCACTCATCCCGTCCCCCGACAAGGACGCCTAGAAGGCTGATGAAGATCTTGTTGAGGGGCTGTCCGGCCGCAGCCCGGGCAGCCCCTCGTGGTCATGTGCCGGCTGGGGCGAGGTGCCAAGTGCCGTTGGTGTGGGTGAGCCCGAGGTTGATCAGCCGGCGGAGGTTGAGGGCGGCGGCTCGGGTGTGGAGCCAGGTGTCGTTCTTGATGGTGCCCAGGTAGCGGAGTCGGCGGTTGCCGTGGTGGACGAGTCAGGCGACGGCGCGTTCGACGGGTGGCCGCCGGCGGCGGTGGTCGGCCTGCCAGTCGGGGTCGGTTGCGGCTTGGCGGCGGGCGGCGGCCTGCAGGTCGTGGTGCGGGCGGATGGTCAGGACGCGTCCGGCCTTGGCTGTGGTGCACCGCTCACGTAGTGGGCAGCTGGTGCACAGGTCTGCGAAGACGGCCCTGCGCTGTTGGTGCCGGCCGCCGGGCCCGGACAGGTCGACGGTGTCTCCTTGGGGGCAGGTCACGGTGCCGGTGGTGGTGTCGATGGTGAAGTCGTCGAGGGTGAAGCCGCCGGGGACGGCCGGCCGCAGGGGTGCAGGTTTGAGGAACAGCCGGTGTCCTGCCTGTTCCAGGGCCTGGCGGGCATCGCCGGTGGAGTAGGCGGTGTCGCCGAAGGCGTCGACCGGTTCGTCCTCCTCGGCGAGCAGTTCGAGGCCGACGGCGGCTTCGTGGTGCTCGGGCCCGGCGCCGGGCCGCAGGGCCACGGCGGTGAACAGGCCGGTCTCGGGCTCGATGGCGAGGTGGGCTTTGAAGCCGTCCTGCTGGTGTGAGCGGGTTTTGTGGACGTGGCGGGATTCGGGGTCGACGGTGGAGACCATGCGGCCCGGGGCCGTTCCTTGGGTGATGCGCCAGCGTCCGTCGCGGCCGTCGGAGTCCTCGGCCGGTTCGACGTCCTGGCCCGCGACCAGGGCCAGGATGCCCACCGCGTTGGCGGCCTTCTCGCCGAGTTCCTGTTCGGGTAGATGCCCCAGCAACCTGAGTGCGTCCGTGACCAGGGCGTCCACCAGCGCGGCGCGGGCCTGGGCGTCGTTCCAGGCGATGCGGGGTTTGCCCGGGTCGGTGTAGCCGTGGGCGGAGCACCGCACCCCGGCCACTTCGGCGCCGCCGGGGACCTCGCGGATCACGGCGCGGATGGCGGCGATGATCTGGGTGACGGTGTCCTGGGTGGCGACCGCGTCGTCCAAAACGGTGGAGTCCAGTGCCCGCCGGTGCTTGCCCTTCAGGACCCCGGTGGCCCTGACGACCTCGCGAACGCTTCGAAGACCCGGTTCGGGCGCGTGGAGCGGGCCAGCCGTCGGCGGAAGTACGCCAGCAGTGACGGGTCGAACGCCATGTCGTGCAGACCGAGCCCGCAGGCGGCTTTCCACCGCAGGTCACAGCGTAATTCCTGGACCGTCTCGAAGTCCGACAGGCCGTGCAGGGCCTGCACCGTGATCGCCGCGGCCAGGATCTGCGGCGGCATCGACGGCCGCCCGTTCGCCGACGGATACATGTCCGCGAACATCTCCGCGGGAAACAACCGGCCACGGTGCTCGGCCAGGAACGCGAACACACTCCCAGCCGCAATCAACTCCCGGCACCTCGCCCACACATCCGGCCCGACCGTCTCCCCGGCCCACTCCCCTTGAACCACAACAACGAGTCTGGCCCCACCGCTGACGCGGCGGGGCCAGAAACCCAACATCTTCATCAGTCTTCTAGGCTAGGGTCTGTCGTCAAAGTGATCTTGGGTTGTGGATCATGGTGTGGTGATACGTCGCCATGAACTGTCCGATGCCGAGTGGGAACTCGTGCAGCCGTTGCTGCCTCGGCCTGTGTTGGGGCGGCCGCGGCTGGACGACCGGACGGTCCTCAACGGGATCGTGTGGAAGTTCCGCACCGGGGTGGGCATGGCGGGATATGCCCGAGCGTTACGGCCCGTGGGCCAGCCTCCACACCCGTTTCCGCCGCTGGGCGGCGGACGGAACCTTCGAGCGGATGCTCCAGGCCGCGCAGGCGAACACCGATGCGGCGGGCGAAATCGAGTGGCTGGTGTCGGTGGACTCGACCGTCGTCCGTGCCCACCAGCACGCGGCCGGGGCCGGGCGCACGAGCCCCGCCCTCGGCCGGTCCCGTGGTGGGCTGACCAGCAAGATGCACCTGGCCTGCGACGGCTCGGGCCGACCACTCGCCTTCGTCCTGACGGGCGGGAACACCAACCTGGCTACGGGGCCGCGGCATCGCCCACACCATCCCGGAGCGGTCCGACCAGGTCCGCAACCGTGCCCGGCGCGGCAGCCAAGGCGGCCGCCCGCCGGCCTTCGACAAACAGGTCTACAAGCGCCGCAACGTCGCGGAACGGTGCTTCAACCGCCTCAAGCAATGCGCGGCATCGCAACCAGGTACGACAAGACCGCCCAGTCCTACCAAGCAGCCGTCACCCTCGCATCGCTGCTGATGTGGGCGTGACACTTTGACGACAACTCCTAGCCGGGAGAACTCGCCCCGTTGCCGCAGCCGGGCTCAGCGCTCGGCCGCCTGCGGAACGAACTCACTCGCCGGCCCGGACCAGGAGACGTACAGTGCCTCCCTGGCCCGGGTGCATGCGACGAACAGCAGGCAGCGCTCCCGCAGCAGGTCCGATTCGTGCTGAAGGGCGTCGATGGAGGCCGGAGTGACCTCCCGGCCGAACGGCAGGGCCCCCGCCGTGACGCCGATCACCGCCACGCAGCGGAACTCCAGTCCCTTCATCGCGTGCATGGTGGCCAGGCGCACGCCTTCCACCTGAGGGCCTGGGTTGTCCCGGACCCGGGCCACGGGAATCCCGTCCGCCGCCAGCCGCTCGTACACCTTGTCGAGGAGCAGGTTGAAGCGGGCGCAAATGCCGATCTCGGACGGCCGCACGCCCTGCGCGATCCACTCCCGCACGCGGTCCACCAGCGCCGCGACCTCCGCCGGCTCAGAGCCGTGCCCTGCCAAGCTAGGCCGGCGCCCGTGCAGGACAGAGCGGTAGCCGGCCAGGCTGTCCGAGCCCGCGCCGCCCAGATCCTCGACCGACACCGGGGCCAGGATGCCAGTCGACCAGGCCAGGATCTCCTCCGTACTGCGGTAGTTGATGCGCAGCCGAGTGGTACGGCCGGTCACCGAGATCCCCAGCGAGCTGAGCGACACCTTCGAGTCGTAGATCCTCTGGTGTGGATCCCCGGTGATGAACAGGTCATCGCTGCCGGGCGCGACCGCGCCGCGCAACACCCGCCACTGGGCCGGATGGAGATCCTGCGCCTCGTCGACCACTACATGGTCGTAGGCGGGTGCGGCCTCCGCGAGCAGCCGGGCTGCTCGCGCGCACACCTGGAGGTGGGTGGTCGACCCCTGGCTGCTCAGCATCGCCTCGAACAGTTCCACAGCCGGCCACAACTGCTCCCGCCGGGAAGTGGACAAGGCGTTGCCCCGGCCCCGCCGCAGAGCCGTGCGGTAGGTGTCCAGATCGCGGATGTCCTGCGCCAGGATGACGTGACGGTACTCCTGTGCCAAGAACTGTTCGGACCAGGGCAGCTGAAGCTTCTTCAGTACGCGCTGCCAGATCTGTCGCTCCTCCTGGTCGTTGACGGGAGACGGCACCCGCGTCCCTGCGTTGGTAACGGTCCGGTGGGCGAAGGCGTTCACCGTGGTGACATCGACACGGGCCAGCTGCACCTCGTCCCCGTCGAGCAGCAGAGCGAGGTTCTCGCGCAGGACCTGGGCCAGGGCATTTGTGTACGTGGTGAGCAGGACCCGGGTGTCGGGCGAGCGGGACAGCAGGTGCTTGACCCGGTGCAGGGCCACGACGGTCTTGCCGGTCCCCGGCCCGCCGGTCACCTGGACCGGTCCGCCGTACGACACCCGGTAGGCCACCCGACGCTGCGAGGGGTGCAGGAACACCCGCCATGCGGCGAAAGGCTTGTTGAGGATCTCCGTCAGCTCGTCCGCGCTCGTCACGAGCGTGATGCGGCTCGTGGTGTTGGCGATGGCCACGGCCAGGCTCTGGTCCGGATCCGGGCCGGCGTCGGCCGGGCGGCGCACCGCGACGACGTCCCGGTAGACCTCTTCGGGAGTGAATCCCTCCGCGAGGTACTGCAAGACCTCGAACTGGTCCTCGGGCAGGAGGGTCCCGAAGGCTTCCAACTGGGGCTTGTTGATGACCGTGCGCACCGCCCGCAGCACCTGCTCGTCGATGCCGAGATCGCGGAGCACAGTGTCGGAATACTGCCCGAACAGCAGCGTCGGGGCCTTCGCGGCCGCCTTCTCCAAGGTCGGCGTCAGCTGCTCGATCGCGACGACATTACGGACCTCCAGGCCCCGCGTGGCCTTGTTCGTCGTGTACAGCCGCTTGGCCGCCCAGGTGTATGCGTCGTCGTGCGGCACCACATTGACCAGCAGGAAGACGTCGCTACCGTCGTCGGGGGAGAGGACCACACCCCGCCAGAAGTCGTTGACGCGGATCGTCCGCATCCGGGGGTCGCGCGCCTTGTCCACGGACTCCAGGTGGAGCCCCTTGTCGGCGTAGAGCTCGGCGACCGTCAGCCGCTGGAACTTTTCCATCGCCTTGCGTACGCCGGCTTTGATCGGCTTCTCCAGGACGTCGTAGCTCTCCCAGAAGCTGTTGGCGAACGCGAGCTGCGGCACGACGTGAACTCCCCATCCTGGACGGACACTCCGCCGCTGATCATACGGGCAGGTAAGCGCCCATCTGCTGGGAAAGGGCGGCAATGTCGGCCAGCAGACTGGCCGGAGCCTGGTGCAGGTCCAGGGCGTGCTGGTGGAGGACGA
Organism: Streptomyces sp. NPDC046557; assembly: GCF_040645975.1. NCBI lineage: Bacteria > Bacillati > Actinomycetota > Actinomycetes > Kitasatosporales > Streptomycetaceae > Streptomyces > Streptomyces sp. NPDC046557. Next base: position 1,082,819 of record NZ_JBEYZH010000001.1, on the reverse strand, counting down.
TGCCCGCGTGCCGGACCCGGTGGGCGGCGTGCGGTGCGTTGCCCTTCGCGTAGACGAGATGACCCTCGGGCAGTCCCAGGGCGGTGCAGTAGGCGAGCATCTGGTACAGGTCGGCATCGGGGTAGCCGTCCCGTTTCTCCGCCTTGTACTTGGCGTCGGCGACGGCGATCGGGGCGCTGTCCGGCCCGTACAGCACGAAGTCGGGCTTCATGCGGATCGCGTCGGCCTCGTCGAGGTGGTGCGAATCCTGGAGGGCGCCCGTCAGGTCCGAGCCGCACAGCGCCTCGCGCAGGGCGACCGTCACGAAGTCCTCGAAGAGCTTGTTCATGTTGAACAGGAAGCCGTCGATGCGCAGGCCGCCGGGGGCATGCTCGGGTGATGCCCCTTCGAGTACCGCCCGGGCGAGGTGCAGGGCAGGCTGGTAGCGGGTGTTCAGCCGTGACGGTCGCCAGGCCGGGAGCGGCTGTCCGGGAACCAGCGGGGTGGTGTTGGCGAGCCGCGCCCGCTGGTGCAGCAGGCGGCGGCGCACCTCGCGGGGCACACCGGGCAGGCGCAGGAGCCGGTCGACGGCAGCCCGCAGGATGCGGTTCTCGGCGATGTCGGTGGTGAACTCGTCGTACGCCACCTCCACTGGCAGTGTGGCCCCGAAGCGGCGCCGAATCTGGTCCGCCTCGCGAATCCGCCCGCGCACCACGAGCGCGCTCTCCTCGGTCGCCCGGTACCCCTGGAGCAGCCCCTGCCGGAGGGCCCGGTCTATCTGCCGCTCCACCGCATGCGCCAGCGCGGGCAGCACCTCGCGATGCTCACCTACGTCGACCTGCCCGTCCCGCCAGCCGCCCTTCGGGTCGAGGCTGTAGCCGAGCAGGAAGAACAGCCGCGCGATGGGCACCTTGGGCGTGATGCGGACGGTGACCGGTCCGCTCCCGCCACCCGGTACGTCGACGGACACCGCGCCGACCTTGCTGCCGGCCCGCAGCAGCCAACGGCCCGGCGTGTACGGGTCGGGGGACGCCTCCACGATCCGGGCGGCGGCGAGCGCCCGGCCGACGGCGTCCGGCAGGGCGTGGCCGGTGGCCGGAGCGTATTCGACGAGCTCGATGACCTGGGTCACGCGAGCTACACCTGCTCGGTTTCCGGCGGCTGAGGGATCGACCGCCGCAGCGCGGCGAGCCCGTACCGCTTCTCGATGTCGATGCCCTCGCCGTAATGGTGCTCTTCGAGCAACGGAAGGATCTTCGTCCGCCAGGTGCGGTCCAGACCGCCGTCCCGGTACACGCCCTTCTTCATCAGGTACGAGGGGCCGATCCGGAAGTCGGGATCGTCGATCCGGGCGTTGAGTGCGTCCAGCAGCTCGGCCGGCTCGGAGCTCTTCTTCTGGGACTCCAGCCAGCGCCGCAGGAGCCCGCTGGTGGGCTCGGTACGCGGGGACAGCTCGACGAACGCGAACCGGCGCCGCATGGCCGCGTCCACGAGCGCGATCGAGCGGTCCGCGGTGTTCATGGTCCCGATGACGAACAGGTTCGGGGGCAGGGCGAAGTCGTCACCGGAGTAGGTCAGCCGGACGGATTTGTTCCGGTACTCCAGGAGGAAGTACAGCTCACCGAAGACCTTGGCCAGATTCGCTCGGTTGATCTCGTCGATGATCAAGAAGTGCGGGAGGTGCCGGTTGCCCTCGCGGGAGGCGAGATCGGCCAGCTCGCGCAGCGGGCCGGCGGTCAGGCGGAAGGCCACCTCCCGGGTCTCCGGGTCCTCCTGCGGCCGGAACCCCTCGAAGAAGTCCTCATACGCGTAGGAGGGGTGGAACTGGACCAGCTTCACCTGCTCCGGGCCGCCGCCGAGGAACTCGGCCAGCTTCAGTGCCAGGTAGGTCTTTCCGGTGCCCGGCGGTCCGTACAGGACCAGCTGACGGTCGTCCCACAGCAGGTCCCTGACCTCGCGCAGCCAGTCCGTGTCGTGGACCAGCAGCTCGGCGGCCAGCTCGTCCGTCGGCTCGGGCAGCTCCAGCTCCCGTCGGGCGGCGATGGCAGGGATCTCCACGCTCGGGTCGCGCTCTATCGCCTCTGCCTCGTCCGCCAGTTCCTCGTTCGTGAGACCGAGACCGTCGATGACGGCCTGGACGGTGGTCAGCTCCACTACATCGTGCTGGATGGACAGCTTCTGCTGAAGCTCCTCCGGCAGCCCGTCGTACGCGTACCCCTCGTCCTGCCAGGTTACGGGGCGACGCAGGTTGGCCCGGTGGTCCTCGGATTCCACCTGCTCCACCTCGCCGGAGATCTCCCCGACGTACAGGCGACCGCCGGAGATGGTGCACACGGTGTCACCCGGCTTCATCCGGGACAGGAAGGCGTGCAGCTCCTCCACCAGGTCCTGCTTCTGGCTGTAGGTCGCCGTGGCCTCGTAGTCCTCTTGGACGAGGGTGCGGAGCTGCTCCTTGCTGATGCCCGTCTCCAACCCCTGCCGGAGCCGGGAGGCGGCCAGCGTCACCTGCCCCTGGGGCAGCCACATGCGCTGGACGAGGTCGAGCCCGGTGACGTTGGAGCCGCGCACGAGCCAAGCCCGGCGGGGGCTGGCCGACTGCGGGCCGAGGTATGCGGAAAGTGCTTGCCCTTCGGCGGTTCTCCACATCCCCCCGCCATTGGTGCTGCAACCCATCAGGATTTCAGCGGCGGCCGAAGGCGAAGAGCACTCGATGTCCCGGGAACACTCCAGCCACCCCGACCATCTGCTGGACTCCCGGAGAGCACCCTCTTCGATCAGCTTTCGTCGTACCCGATACGAGTGTGGTTTACGCCGCGCGTACGAGGGCACTTCCTCTGCCCTGGCCGCCGACCCTGCGGCCACCACAAACCTTTGGCTGCCCCGCGCGCCTGGGTCTGCCAGCAACTGCCCTCGGGCAATGGGGCCGCCATTCGGCAATTGCAAGAGGAACTCCGGGTACTGGTCCGCCGCCACAGGGCCCTCACACTCTCCAGATGGTCAGATCGCTTACGAGCAGGCTAAGTCTTGCCACTGACAACGGAGGGGCGGTGTCACCAGGGTTCGAGATCGTGCTTGCGGGGGTCGTCGTACGGTGGCATCGCCTCTCGGGCACGCGGGTTCAGGGCTTCTAGCCGACCGGTGCCGCGGTCGAAGTGGAAGACGAACGCCTTGGCCTGGTCAGCGAAGTCGGCCGCGGGGCGGGTCAGCCAGGAGCTGGTGATCAGGATGAGGCGTTTGGGGGTGTCGTCCCCGGCTGCGGCGGCCAGGCCGTTCATACGCTGGAGCTCGGGCTTCGACAGGTTCTTGGACTCTCGGTCGTACCACTCGACGTGGTACGAGTTGGAGCAGATGAGGGTGTCACCATCGCTTTCCTTGAGATCGCCGAAGCCGAGCGGAGGGAGCTGGGCGAGGACGGCCTCCGCGATGTCGAAGCCGAACGGTGTGGGCGGCGCGTCATGGCTGAACGGCTCCCGCGCGACAGCGTAGGCCCACCTGCCCGGCCCCTCGGTGATCACCTCGGCGACCCTGTCCACGGATGCCTGGGCAAGCGGAACCCCGGGAGTGGCCCGCACCCGCCCTGATACCGCGCGGCTGAGATCGACCCTCCCCCATGCGCCCCACTCCGGAGTGTGGAGGTCGACCAGCCAGCCGAGATTCGGCGTGACCGAGACGCGGACGATGCTGCTTCCGGGAAGCGCGGCTTCGACATGGTCACCCTTGGCGCTCTCCACGATGCCGAGCTTCGGCTCGAACCGCGGACCGTACGCGAACCACCTGTTACCCGCCACGACGCGCCGGACCTTGACTCCTTTGTCCGTCAGGAGGTCGGCCACGTCGGTCACCTCTGATCGCTCGCTCTGGTGCCAGCGCCAGGGGGAGGCGACGGGTACGCCGGCGAGGCGCGCGGACGCATGGGCGGCGAGAGCGTCGACCAGCACCTCGCCGGGGGTGCCCGGAGCCCACACGGAGGGCTCGCTGTCCACCTTCGGGTCGAGGATCGTCCAGGCGGTGGTGTGGCCCAGTCGTGTCATGGCCAAGGCGACACCGCTCTCGCCCGCCAGCATGACCTTCAGGTAGAGGAGGGTGCCGCCCGAGTTGAAGAAGACCCGGTGGGCCAGCTCGGGATGGCGTTCGCGGAGTTTGTGCTCCAGGCCCTGGAAGTAGAGCCACTTGCTCTGCGCGGCAAGCATGTCGCTGGGCGGAAAGGGCACGGAGCACGCTCCTCGACGGTCGAGCCGGGTGCGGCGGGCGATGCCGCCCGCCGGGGGAAGCGTAGAGCGACCGGCTTTCCTTGATCAAAGGCGTTGCCCGGCCGCTTGGCCGGATTCGTGCCTTGAGTTCAGGGGCGGAAGATCCGTCTCCGCCCACAGGGTCTTACCGCTCGGCGGGTACGGCGCAACTCCCCAGCGGTCGGCGAGCGCGGAGACTAGAAGCAGGCCGCGGCCGGTCTCGCCGTCGGCGGGCTGGGGGAGTACAGGCATCCGGTCGCCGCGCGCGTCGGTGACCTCGATGCGGAGGGCGCGGGGTGTCGGGGCGAGGGCGAGTCCGAGCCGGAAGTCCCGGCCCTGCACCCGGCCGTGGAACACGGCGTTCGCGGCGAGCTCCGCGACGATCTGCTCGGCACGCTCCGTGAGGCTTGGCGGTACGTCCCAGCTACGGAGTTCGGTGACGGCCAGCAGCCGGGCGAGGCGGGCCCCGCGCCGGGTGGAGGACAGCAGCTGGGTGAAGGAACCTGGGCGGGCGTTGAGCTGTGGGGAGGTGGGGTTCATAGGGGCCACGGTGGCGGTGTTGGGGCGGGGTCCGCGAGGCATCCACCCCGTACGCGGAGTCAGCGTACGGGCACAGGGAGTGGACGGTACGGGCTGATTGCCGTCACGCTGGGTCAGTCAGTCGCGGGGAGGACCCATGTACGTACTTGGAGGTGGCCGCGTATGACGATCGTGGGTGGCGATGTCGATGGGGTGGCGGGCGACTGGGAGCGCGAACCCGACCCGTCGGACAGTCTGAGGACGTTCGGGGCCGTCGTCCAGGCCCTGCGGGAGCATGCGGGGCTGAGCCGTGTGGAGTTCGGGACGCGGGTGCGGTTCTCCAAGCACACGGTGGAGTCGGTGGAGTTGGGCCGCAGGATGCCGGACGAGGACTTCGTGGAGCGGGCGGAGGAGGCGCTGGGCAACACGGGCGCGCTGAAGAAGGCCGCTCGTCACCTGACGCGGGGTGAGCCGGGGCTGGCGGCGTGGTTCCGCCGGTGGGCACGGCTGGAGCGGGTGGCGGTGAGCCTGTGTACGTACGAGTGCCGGCTGGTGCCGGGGCTGTTGCAGTCGGAGGGGTACGCGCGGGCGGTGTTCGACAACAGCATCCCGCTGCTGACGGACGAACAGGTGGAGGCCCAGCTGACCGCCCGGCTGGACCGGCAGAAGATGCTTCGGGAGCGCCCGACGGTGCCGTTCAGCTTCATCGTGGAGGAGGCGGTGTTCCGGCGTCGGTTGGGAGGGGTGGAGGTACAGCGAGGCATGCTGGACCTGGTGTTGGAGCTGAGCGCGCCGCGTAATGTGACGCTGCAAGTGATGCCGCTGGGATCAGAGCTCCACGCGTGCCTGGACGGGCCCGTTCGCCTGCTGGAAACCCCTGAGGGGCGGAGGCTTGGCTACTCCGAAGGTCAGCAGAACGGCCGACTGATCGCCGGCATCCAAGAGGTGAGCCTGCTCTGTCAGCGCTATGACACACTGCGCTCGCAGGCCCTCAACCCCAAGGAATCGCGCGGCCTGCTGGAGAGACTGCGAGGAGAGCTATGAGGACGACGGAACTCGCCTGGTTCAAGTCCAGCTACAGCGGCACGCAAGGAGACGATTGCGTGGAGGTCGCCATCGCAGAACACGCCATCCACGTACGTGACTCCAAGGACGTGACCCGGCCGCACTTGGCCGTCGGCCGCGACGGCTGGTCGAGCTTCGTCACCTACGCCGCACGCGGCTGAGCCCTATTGGGGCCCAGCCGCGCCGTAGGGGAACTCAACCGACCTCGGGCCGCGCCTCATGCCGGGGGCCGTGGCCCGGGGGCGGCGTGAGGGTCGAGGTGTAGTTCTCCCCGTCGATCAGCGGGTTCTCCATGCTGACGCCGGAGGCGGCCATCCGGTCGTACTCGGCGAGGATGAGCTCCTTGGTGCGGTAGGAGCCGTATTTCGCCTCGTCTTTGTGCCGGACGATAGGGAAGGTGTCGAGGATGTAGCCGGCGTCTTCCCTGGAGATCCCGTAGAGGTGGAAGAAGAGGGAATCCAGTTCGGCTCGGATACGCCTGCGGCGTTCATCGTTCCAGCCAAAGGCTGCGCCAGTGTCGCCTAGGTGGGTGGCAAGTCCCTTCATGTCCTTGGTGGTATAGGACAATTCGAGGACGCGGGCGACGATGAACGGCGCATGCACGGTGAGCTGTTCGGGTGTCGGGACTGGGAGCTGTTTGACTGTGAAGAAACTCAAGTGCGTGCCCCCGATATTCTGTCGCGCCGCGTAGTCGAATGCGAAGGACGACCATGCGGATGCGAGAAGCTCTGGGAGCCGGGGTAGGGCGAGGAGGAGAAGGTGTCCCACACCAACCGCAGGAAGCAGAGCGGTGATCATGCTCCTCTCATCAGTGGAGCGACAGATGTCTCGCCAACCGAGTAGGAAGCCTTGCTGCCACTCCTTCTCGGCGAGGCGCTTGAGGACGCCCGGGATCGGGATGTCCTCACCGTTCCTGTCGAATTTGCCTGATGGCGTGTCCTCTTCGGCCACCCAGTACCGGGGAAGAGCTAGCGCGTCGCCATCTTCTCTCTCTTCCGGCGAGAGCGATCGTGTGTCTCCCTCGGTGTCGTACGTGGCCCACCGGTGGTCATAGTGGTGGAGCATCTTCGCCTCGTACAGGGGGAGCATTCGCTTCCCGTCTTTAGTGAAGATTGTGCCCTCAAGTGTCCAGCCGGAGGCTTCGAGATCCTCGCGGGGGTGCATGAGCGCCGAATCGTGACCCATGTCGTACATCCGCAAGAAAGACATGCCCCAAGGGTTTCCATTGGGTGCACCTTCCTTCCAGAGGACGGGGAGGCGGCGGTATATGCCCAGTGTGATCTCGGCATCCCGACGGGATCTGAAAATTGGAAGAGTCCCCGTGTTCGGGTTCAGTAGTTCGATCTCCTCCGGAGCCAGCGCGAACACCTTGTCAGCGCTGTCCAACTCGGCCGGGTCATGCAGGAAGAAGGCGAACTGTGCCACCGGTTCACGCATGGACCTGCCGGTGAGTGACAGGATGCTGAACTTGAACGAGCGGTGAACCCCTGGGAAGAGGGGTGCTGCGTTCTCGAAGTCGTACAGCAGGGCGATCGACCCGCTCTGTACAAGATCCTTAAAGAAGTACTGGGTCCGTGCATCAGTGGCGATCCCCGTCGGCACGATGACCCCTGCGCGCCCTGTCGGACTCAGCAGAATGCGATCCGTTTCCGTGAAGACGGAATACGTGTTGAGGTTCCCCTGGCCGGTCAAGGGAACTCGGCCCGAGCGGCGCAGGAAGTGACTCTCGACGTATACCTTCCGCTTCCCCGCCTCGAACTCCTCGAACAAGGGGAGGGTGTCAGGGGAGTCCTTAAGAGCGTCGATCATCTTCTTTCGTACGGACGTGCGCGATGCCTCGGCGATTTCAGGAGCGCGCTGGGCGAAGAACTCCTGCTCGCGAAAGTCCACGCTGTCCCATGGAGGGTTGCCCACCACACAGTCGAAGCCGCCCGCCCAGCCAGTCGCCGGTGACACCCCCTGTCCGTTCTCCGGGACGGAGAAGACCTCGGGAAACTCAAGGTGCCAGTGGAAGAAGGTGTACTGAGTGCGCAAACGCTTGATCTCGGCCGCGGTCTCCGGCGTGGCACCCGTGCCGCTGGGGTCTTCCAATGCCTTGAACACCGAGTGCGTCACCGCGCGCGGTGCATCTGGCGTCTTGAGCCAGACGAACGCGGCGCACCAGGCATCGGCCACGCGCATGGCACGCCGATACTCAGAAGTCCTGGCCCACTTTTCGTAGGCTTCCTCCTGGCGGCGTACGTCCGTCAGTTCCTCCGACCGGGCCTGTGTGATGGACCGCAAGCCGCTTGCGAACACAGTGTTGGCGACCTTGACTGACTCATCGTCGAAGTCGAACAGGCTGCCCTGGCCGACGCGCTCCTGCTGGTTGATTTTTTCCAGGGCTTTGGCGTGTTTCTTGTCGTCGCCCTCGGTGGGGATGAAAGCCTCGTCGGGGATGCCGTCCCGCAGCAACTTCGGGGTCGCCCCGATCAGCCCGTTGCCGTGCTTGACGTGCGCGTCCAGGAAGCCCAGCGGCTTTCCCGGCTCCAGGGCCTCAAGCCACAGCGAGACCTTGGCCAGCTCGACGGCCAATGGGTTGAGGTCCACCCCGTAGATGCAGCGGGCGACGACCTCGTGGAGGGCGTGGCGGACCGCGTCCAGGGTCGGCTCCGGGTTGCGTTCCCGCACCGCCGCCACCTGCTTGGCGATGCGGCGGGCCGCCGCCACCAGGAAGTGGCCGGAGCCACAGGCCGGGTCGCAGACCGTGAGGGACAGCAGCTCGTTGACGATGGAGTCCGCCGGGTCGGCGGCGCCGGCGGCCGTGGCCGCCTCCTCGCCGCGCTTCACCGCATCCGCGATCACCGGGTCCAGCGTCGAGTCCAGGAGGCACTCGATGAGCGACGACGGGGTGTAGTAGCTGCCCGTCGTCTTGCGGGTATGGCCCGCGACTTCGACCAGCGTGAACGTGCGATCGCTGGCGCTGTGCTTCGGTTCCAGCTCCAGCAGGGACTCGTAGACGGAGCCCAGTTCCTCCGCGTCCAGGTGTCGGTAGTCCACGGCGCGCCAGCGGCTGCCGTCGCGGACCTGGGACAGGTGGCGTACGGCGGTCAGCAGTGCCTCGTTGGACAGCTTGAGGCCGCGCAGCGGGGCGTCCGCGTCAGTGTCGTTGAACAGGCCGCCGAGGCCCGGCAGGGCCAGTTCCGGGCAGCCGTTCTCGTCTCCCAGGGCTGCGAGGACGATGCTCAGGGCCTCGTAGAGGTCACCGTGGGCCGTGCCGCGCCGCTTACGGGCGTGCGCGCGCAGGCGGGCCGAGGAAAAGTAGGACGCGTAGCGGTCGCGGGCCTGCTGGTCGGCCTTCGGGGACAGCAGCGCTTCGCGGTCCTCGGCGACGAAAATGAACAGCAGCCGATAGACCAGTCGAAGGAGTGCCGCCTGGAGGGCCTTCGGGCGGACGTCCTCCCGCAGGGCCGTGTTCGCCGGGTGGCGGAGGAACCCCGTACCCAGAGCGGTGATTGCCTCCTGGACGCCCTTGCGGAGCTGGTCCAGCGCGCGGGTGCCCGAGGCGATGGCTTCCGTGCGCCACTTCTCCAGCCAGCATGCCGACGGGGCCGCGTCCTCCGCGACCGCGAAGCGGGAGACATGCAGCGTGCGGTACAACAGGACGAACTCGCTGAACAGCTCGCCGTCGAAGATGGCTTCGAGGTCGAACTCGACGTACGAAGCCGTGGCCAGCGCGCTGGAGTCGCGCAGCAGGCGGAGCTGGCGGCCGTTGGTGAGGACGCCCCAGAGGTGGGCGTCGACGCGGTTCAGGCACTCCTGGAGCATCGACTGCGGCGGGACCGTGCCCGCGCCGCCGGGGCGCTTGTCCAGGTTGGCGTTCCAGGCGGCCTGGTGGATGAGGGCGTGGCGCCAGCGGTGGGAGACGGGGAAGGACTTCTCGGCGTCGGAGTCGGCCGTGATGCCGGCTGGGCCCACCGGTGTCAGGGGGCCGAAGCCCAGTTCGCGCCAGAGCGGGGTCAGCCAGTCGCTGCCGGCCAGGCCCGTCGGGTCGGTGGCGGGCTGGCCCGTCTCCGGGTGCTCCGGGAGGCGCTTGCGCAGGTCGCGCCAGAGGGGCTTGAGGTACTCCCAGCTGCGCTCGGCCTCGTCCCGTACCGAGCGGGACGTCGGCAGGCCGTAGTCGGCGGGCTTGGAGCCGGGGACGTCCTTGCCTTCCGAGATCCGGAGCAGCATGTCGGCCGGCAGCAGCGCGCCGACCGTCTGGACGGCGGTGAAGACCTGGTTGCGGGTGGTGGCAGACATCAGGCGGACACTCCCGCGGGCAGGTAGACGTAGGCGCCGAGGATGTCGGCGGGCTTCTGGGCGGTGACCGTCAGGCCGCGAACGATCTCGCCGGACGCGGCGCGCACCCGGCGGTGTGAGGCGTCGAGGTCGGCGGCCAGCTCGTCGCCGTACGCGGCGAGGTGGTCCGAGGCGTCCGGGAGCTGCCCGAGGATGCGGGTCATCGTGCGCTCGCCGAAGTACGCGTCGGTGTTCTGCGTGGCCGTGGCGTCGAGGAGGGCGATGGCCTGTTCCTGCGTCAGCCACACCGCGTTTTTCGGGGAGCCCCGGAAGGCCAGCAGGCGGGCGTCCTCGGCGACCAGCTGCTTCTCGCCCGTGCGGGAGGGGAGCGTGAGGTGGAAGCGGTAGCGGACCAGGAGGAGCGTGGTGCGGGTGGTGACCGCGTCCGTCGTGACGACGCCGCAGCGGCGGGCCGGACGGGCGCCGTCGGCCCGGGTGTCGAGGGCGGCGTTCAGGACGTGAGCCGCGAGGGCGCCGACCACCGGGTCCGTGCGGACCAGGGCCGCCTCGCCGCGGCTCACCGCCGGGTCGGTGCGGAAGGGGATCGGCCGGTCCTTCTCGATCACCTCGGCGCCGACGACCGGGGCGAGCGCGTCGCGCAGGCCGGCCGGAGTGCCGCCGACCTGGGCGGTGAAGTCCTCGCCGGCACCCCGGATCACTGCGCCCAGCGCGTGCAGCGACTCGCGGACGAAGGTGTCGACCTCACCCGTGCCGCCCAGGGCCTCGCGGACCGCCGCAACCTCCCGGGCCACCTCCTGCGGATGGATCGAGCGCTGCGCGAACCGGGACCGGGATGCCTTCTCCCGCTCGGCGGCCGAGTTCCAGTCGCTGTCCAGCTTCGCCGTGCTGACCTTGAAGGCGTCCGCGCTGAACAGGGCGTCCTCCTGCTCACGGCCGCGCATCAGGAGCCATTCGACGATGGCGTCCGTCACGCCCGTGGACAGCTCGTCGGGAACGGAGACCGAGATGCCCAGGTCCTTCTTGATCTGCCGGTGCTTCTTGATCAGGACTTCGAGGACCTTGCCGTCGATGCCGTTATCATCGCCGTACAGGGTGATGACGCGGACCTCGTCGCGCTTCTGCCCGTACCGGTCGACGCGGCCCTCGCGCTGGTCGTGGCGGGTGGGGTTCCAGGCCAGGTCGTAGTGGAGGACGGCGTCGAAGTAGTGCTGGAGGTTGACGCCCTCGGACAGGCAGTCGGTGGCGATGAGGACGCGGCGGGCCGCCTTGTCCGTACCGGCCTCCGCGGCCAGCTCCTCGATGCGCTGTACCCGCTGCTGCGGGGAGAGCGTGCCGGTGACGGCCTTGACGACCGTGTTGGCGCCGAGCGGAGAGCGCTTCTTCTTGCCGTCCTCGGTCTCGCCCGCGCCCAGTTCGGCCTCCAGGTACTCGGCCGTCGGGATGTAGCGGCAGAACACGATCGGGTGGTAGCCGTCCGCGAGCAGGGCCTTGAGGTGCTTGATCAGGGCTTTCAGCTTGAGGTCGTCGCCGACGCCCTCAAGTGCGGCCGCTCGTTCCGCGAGTTCGGACAGGCGGTCGCCCGCACCGTCCGTCTCCGCGCCGGGGGCCACATCCATGCCTTCGAGGGTGTCGCTGTCGGCAGCGTCGCTGTTGAGCGGGGCGCCGAGCCGGTCGGCCTCCTCGGCGGAGGCAGCAATGGCCGCCGCGGAGCGGGTGCGCAAGGTCTGGGCCGCGGCACGCGGGGAGGACACCAGGGAGCGCAGCAGGGCGATGGCCGACCACCACGCGATGCGGGCCTCCCGCTTGCCCTGGTTGCCGGCCGCCTCGACGCGCTCACTCGCGTACGCGATGGCGTCGTCCAGTAGAGCCCGGTAGGCCGGGGACAGCTTGTACGTCTCGTCCTTGAAGTACCGGTCGGACGGGAACGCGGTGCGTTCGGCGAGGCTGTCGTCGGTGAGCCCGTCCTCCTTGGTCAAGTACTGGCGTACGTCAGCCCGCTTGCGCGCCACGAAGTGCTGGGCGAGAAGCTTGCGGCCCGCATCCGACTCCAGGTTCACCTCCGCCAGCTCCGGCTTGACCAGCCCCAGCAGGTTGCGGAACGCCGACTCCTTGCCGCTGTGCGGGGTCGCCGTCACCAGGACCAGGTGGCGCTCGGTGTCCTCGGCGACGCGGCGCAGCAGCTCGTAGCGGAGCTGGTTCTGGGCACCGGAGGCGGTGTCCTCGGCGGCGACGCAGGTGTGGGCCTCGTCCACGATCACCAGGTCGGGGCAGTGGCGGATGAAGTCGTCGCGGTGGCGCGGAGACTTGATGAAGTCGGTGGAGACGATGACGTGGGGGTAGCGGTCGAAGAGGGACTGACCGAGGTCCAAGCCGCGTTCGAGGCGGGAGACGGTCGAGGAGAGGACCAGTTCCGCGTCGATGCCGAACTTGGTCCGCAGCTCCTGCTGCCACTGTTCGGCGAGCGCGGGGGAGCAGAGTACGGCCAGGCCCGTCGCTTCGCCCTGGGCGAGGAGCTCGCTCGCGATCAGGCCCGCCTCGACGGTCTTGCCGATGCCGACGTCGTCGGAGATCAGCATGCGGACGGTCTGCTGGCGCAGGGCCATGAGGAGCGGGACGAGCTGGTAGGCGCGCGGCTCCACCGCGATTCCGGCCAGGGAGCGGAACGGGCCCGCGCCGGAGCGGAAGCCGATGCGCAGGGCGGTGCGCAGCAGGCCGGCCGCCCGCTGGTCGCCGAGGTCGGAGGGCTCGGGCGCCGCGAACTCGGCGCCCTTCACCTCCTCGAACGCCGGGAAGACGGCGGCGATGTCGTCGTCCGAACCGCCGAGGGGGCGCAGGACGAGCAGGTCGGGCTCGCTCTCGGGCAGCACCACCCACTCGCGGCCGCGGGCCGTCACGAGGGAACCCGCGGTGTACGTCAGTGCCATATGAGTCGTCTCGTCCTCGTTGTCAGTGGCGGATTCAGTGGGCGGAGGGGGCGCCGAAGTAGCGGGCGTGCGGGGCGACGAGCTTGTCCCAGTCGGCGTCGTGCGGGAAGCGGAGGACGTCCCAGCGGGCATCCAGGAGCCGCTCCTCGGCGTCCTCGTCGCGCAGTGCCGTCGGCTCGGTATCCGGCAGGTCCACGAAAACAGCCAAATTCACGCCGGGCAGCCGGTACACGTAGTCCGCGAGGGCGTTCGCCTCGGTGATCAGAGTTTCACTCTCGTCGGGCAGGCGCAGGCCACGCGCCTTCAACCAGGTGAGGAGGTTGTCCTGGGCGACGGCGACGGCCTCCTCGACCGCGGCCTCCACCCGGGTGGTGGCGGGGGCGTCGGGTGTCTGGTCGAGAAGTCGGCGGAACTGCTCCGAGCGGGACTCGCCACGCCCCTCACGCGTGGCCGAAGCGGAGGCGAAGCGGACGAGCAGCTCCCGCGCCGAGTGCCGGTTGATGAGGGCGTGGTTGAGCTGGTTGCCGTACGTCAGCAGGCACTCGTAGCAGCCCAGGGCACAGGGCCGGTCCGGGTGCGGGCCGCCCTGGTCCGTGCCGTCCTCGTCGAAGTGGCAGATGGCGAGGGCCTGGCGGGCCGCCTTCGCCAGCGCGCCCCTCTCCGCCTGGAGGCGGCGCAGGACGCCGGCCCCGCCCTCGGCTGCCTCGGTGAAGAGGATGCGGCGGCGCGGGCCGTCGTCCGGAGGGAGCAGTTCACTGGTGAGCTCGGCGTCCTCCAGCTCGAAGGCGGCCTCGATGCCCCGCTCCAGCGCGTACATGAGGGACAGCGCGATCGGCTCGGGCAGGGCCTCGTCGAGTGTAAGGACGAGGATGTTGCGGCGGTCCTCCACGAACGGGATGACACGCTTCTTGCGGCGCCGCTCGTTGCCGTCCTCGTCGACCATCGGCAGCTCGCCGGAGTCACCGGACGCCTGGGCCGCGTCGCGGTCGTTCATCCAGCGGCCGTCGGTCAGGTCCAGCCAGTAGCCGTTCGGCTCGTCGCTCTTGGCGCGCACCCGGCCGGTGTTGGTGATGCGGACCGTCGCCGAGTCCCCGTACGCCAACTCGGCGACCGGAGCACCCGCCGCGTCGGCGACGGACGCGTTCAGCCGGCCGCTGCGGGTGCCGTGGTCGTGGAAGCGGTAGGAGGTCTCCAGCCTGAAGCCGGCCCGGCGACGCTCTTCCTCGTCGGAGGAGATCCGCTCACGGCGCGTGGTGTACACGGTGTGGAGATGGAGCAGCCCGTAGGTGGCTGAGCCGAGCGGCTCGTGGCACATCAGGCAGCGGTCGTTGCGTTCCTTAGGGTCGTGGTGGTAGCCGCACTGCGCGCAACGGCAGGCCTCGCTGGTGGCGAGGTCGCCGGAGGAGTCTGGCGGGAGCTGGATCCGGGTGACCTGGTAGCGGGCGCCCTCGTGGTAGATCAGCGCGCCGGGCCCGAACTCGCGGATGGCGAGGAAGCGGGGCCGCTGGAGGAAGTCGCCGTTGCCGCGGCGGTGACCGACAGTCGGGATGTACGCGGCGAGCGGCAGGCGCGGGAAGCTGTAGCCGGGCAGGAAGCCCTCAGAGGCGAGATAGCGGTACGGGTTGAAGTCCGAGAGGACCGACTTGTTGTCGACGCTCTCGTTCATCAGCAGGTTCAGCTGCGTCTCGGCCTCACGGCGGCGGGAGTTCGCCCGGATCCGGTCGCCCTCCGTCAGGCTGTAGTCGAGGCGGCGCCGGTTCTGGATGAACTGGTCGTCGAGCGCGGACGTGAACAGCTTGCGCCAGCGGTCGAAAGCACGGTTGAACCGCTCGGGGACCGTACGGACCTGGTCCTGGATCCATTCGTCGTACCACCACGTGGTGTCCGCGAAGTCGGGCAGCAGCGGTCCGAGGACGCGCAGGGACGCGTCGACCGTGCGGCGCTGGGCGTCCTTGTCGAGGGACGCGGCAAGGATTTCCGGGTGCAGGTTCAGGTCCGGGGCGGGCCGCTCTCCGGTGTCCGGGTAGGACACGTCGAGCACGTCCGGGATGGCGCGACCCAGCTTCAGGCCGGCCTCCGCGATCCAAATCCCCTGGAGGTGGGAGCGGACCAGATCCTCGTTGGCGAGATCCAGGCGGGGCGGGGCTACCGCGCCCGCCACCATCCGCTCGGAGCGGCGGAAGTAGTACTGGTCGTGGCTGTTGCCGGTGGCGCAGTACGTGGTGACCAGCGCAGGCTGGCCGCTGCGGCCTGCCCGGCCCGAGCGCTGGGCGTAGTTGGCAGGCGTCGGGGGGACGTTGCGCATCATCACCGCGTTGAGCGAGGAGATGTCGACGCCCAGCTCCATCGTCGGCGAGCAGTACAGCAGCTTCAGCTCGGCCTTGCGGAAAGCCTCCTCCCGCTGCTCCCGCTCCTCTGGGGAGACCTGGGCAGTGTGCTCGCGGGCGAACAGGCCGGCCAGGGCGCCCGCCGCATCCTTGTACAGCTCGCGGAAGAAGGTGTTCACCCGAGGGCCGTCGCCGCTCTGGTAGGTGCGGGTCAGCGGGTCGTGCGTACCGGTCTCGCCCTTCCCGGCCCGCCAGACCAGAGACTGCGCGGCGACCCGGTAGCCGATCGTGGCGGGGCCCGTCGGCCGGCGGAAGCGGCCGGCGCGCTGCGGGGCCTCGGAGACCTCCTTCACCAGCCCGGCCTTCGCAAGGACCTGCAGCAGCTGCTCGATGACCAGCTGGAGGTCGTCGGTGGACAGCTCCTTGAACGACCGGTCGGCGCGGCACAGGTACTTGCCGAACTTGCCGCGGGCGGAGAGGAAGAGCGCCGAGCGGTCCATGCCCTTGCCCGAGGGATGAGGGTAGGCGGCGGCGACCTTGGGGCGGTCGGAGGCGGAGAGGACCCACGGGTCCACGAGCCGTTCCTCGCTCGCCCGCTGGAGGGCGTCGAAGTCGTCCCGGAAGTAGGACACGTCGATGGCGAGGGACCGGCGCATCTCGTTGAGCAGCGCCTTCATGATCTCGGCGCGCAGGGCGGAGTCGGCGGTACGCAGCTTCTCGTGGGTGCCGGCCCACCGGTCCTGCTGTGCCGCGACCCAGTCCAGGTCCTCGTAGCCAATTTCCAGGAGGCCGGTCTGCTCCAGGTTGGGCATGGTGATGCGCCAGCCGCGCTCCAGGTCCAGGTAGAGCCGGAACGCGATCACATCGCGGAGGGTCTTGGCAGCGGCGCGTGCGATCGACGGCGCGAGCTCGCTCTCGCCGGTGTAGTCGACGAGGGCGAGGGCGAGGGCTTCCCCGACGCGGGTGGCCAGCTCCTCGTGCGGGATGCCGTCCTCGCCCGCTTCGAGGGCGGCCCGGTAGAGCGCCCCGCGCAGCTGGGTGATCTGGACGAAGTCGTTGAAGTGGCCGGCCTGGAGCGAGGCATCCTGGCGGTTGTCGACGAAGGTGAGGAGCTTGCGCGCCTCCTTGCCCAGGGCCTCCTCCGGCACGACCTTCAGCGACTTCACCACCGAGGCCGAGATCAGGGAGGTCGCCGACGAGCGCCCCTCCTGGTCGAGGGTGGCCAGTTTCGCGAAGTCCTTGCCGCGGGTCTGCTCGTACGCCACACCGCAGTGGAGGCAGAACAGGAAGGGCGAGGGGATGAAGGCAGCCTGGAGTTCGCCCTGGCCCTCGACACCGCGCGGGTCCACGGTGATCGCGCGCGGCACCCGGTCGCGGTAGGACTTCTTGACGACCTCCTGTCCCTTGTCGTCCAGCTCCAGCCAGGATTCGGGCAGTCGGCGGTCGTCGACCGCGTACTGCGTGGTCGACGGCCAGGGCCGGTCGTGGTCGACGTAGAGGTAGCCGTCGCCCTGCCGTCCGCCGGTCGCCATGGTGTCCCGGCGGGCCTCGTAGCGGACCTCGCCGTCCCTCTCCGTGCGCCACACCGTCAGGTACTCCTGGCCGCACTCCCGGCAGAACGCCAGCGGCATCAGCAGCTTGCCGCCGCTGCCCGGCTGTTCGAGCTGGTAGGAGCGGGTGTGGTGGCGGGTGAGCTTGTTCTCCAGGGTGACGTAGACCGTGTCGCCCTTGGAGAGGAACTGGTGCAGCCGGAACGCGAACAGGGGCCGCTCGGTCACCGGGTGGCGTGCCTCGGAGCCGGACTCCAGGGTGGCGCGGATCGCGTCCCGGCACTGCTTGGCGTCCACGCCCGAGGCGTCGGCGAGCTCCTGGGCCGCGACCTCGATCTTCGCCGGCTGTCGGCGCACCAGGCGGCCGGCGTCCACCGCCAGGCCGAACCGGGTCTCGATCCAGCGGGCCAGCGGGTCGCGTACCAGGTCAGCATAGGCGCGAGGGGCGGCAGGCGCGCGGAGCCGATCGGCGGGGACGGTCTCGGGTGCCTCGTCGGTCGCGCGGATCAGGGTCTCGACGATGACGTTACGGGGGTGGACGGCGGTACCGAAAAGGGTGCTTGCGGTGTCGGCGACCACCTTGCGCTGGTCGTCCACCGTGCCTTCGGTGGACATGGTGGCGGACGTGCCGACGCACTGGAGCCGCTGGGCCTGGCATGCCTCCCGTACCCGGCGGATGAGCAGGGCGACGTCGGCGCCCTGCCGGCCGCGGTAGGTGTGGAGCTCGTCGAAGACGAGGAACTCCAGACCACGCGCCATGCTGATGAGGCTGGCGCGGTCGGCGGGCCGGGTCAGCATCAGCTCCAGCATCACGTAGTTGGTGAGGAGAATGTCCGGAGGGTTGTCGCGGATCTCCTTGCGGCGCTGGTCGTCCTCCTGGCCGGTGTAGCGGGCGAAAGTGACCGGCTCGCGGCCCTCGCCGTATCCGTCCCGCAGGTACTTCTCCAGCTCCTTCAGCTGGCTGTTGGCGAGGGCATTCATCGGGTACACGACGATGGCCCGCACCCTCCCCCGGCCTCCGGCCGGGGGGACCCCCACGGCAGAGCGCGGTCCCTCCGCTTCCCGCTCGCGCAGCACCCGGTCGACGATCGGGACGATGTACGACAGCGACTTGCCGGAGCCGGTACCGGTGGTCAGCACGTACGAGTCCCCGGATGCGGCGGCGTCGATCGCCTCGCGCTGGTGCTGGTGGAGGGTGAGCGGGCGGCCGTCACATACCGTGCCGCGCTCCGTCTTGCCCGCCTGGAAGATCTGGGCGCACTCGCGGTGCAGGACGCCCTGACCGGCCAGCTCGACGACCGTGCCGCCGCTCGCGAAGAACGGATTGAGAGACAGCCACGGGTCCGGCCATTGCGACTTGAGGTTCAGGTCCTCCTCGACGAACGCGGCGATACGGTCGTCCCGGATGACGGTGCCGCCCTCGGTGAAGGAGCGGTAGTCCTCGATCAGGGCGCTGTGCACGCCGAAGACGTCCATCCCGGCCCCGCCGGGACGTGCGGAGGGCCGCGTCTCGGCAACGGGTGCGGGTTTCGTCGCCGCCGTGGGATTGCTGTGCCGCAGGACGCGCACCGGGTCGAGGGCGCTCCAGTGGGGAAGCGCGGAGCCCTCGTCCGCAGGGTCGGTTCCATCCGCCGCGAAGGCCTCGGGGAGCAGGGGCAGCAGGGCGTCGCGGACGGCGACGGCATCGGCAGGCCGCTCGGCGGGGTCCTTGGCCAGCAGCCGGTCCACCAGGCGGACCAGTCCGGCAGGTACGGCAGGCCGGACGTACCGCAGCGGGGGCGGCTCTTCCTCGACGTGCTTGCGGCCCAGCTCGTAGGCCGACCCGCTGGTGAACGGCGGTACCCCGGCCAGCATCTCGTACAGGACGCAGCCGAGGGCGTAGAGATCGGCCGCTTGTGTGACCGGCTTGGCTTCGAACTGCTCGGGCGCCATGTAGCGCGCCGTGCCGACGCTGACGCCGGTGCTGGTGAGCCGGGTTTCCTCCGGATCATCGGCGATCCGGCCCATGCCGAAGTCCAGCACCTTCACGGTGCCGCCGGTGATCAGCATGGTGTTGGCCGGCTTGAGATCGCGGTGGACGATGCCCGCCGTGTGCGCCGCGGCCAGACCTGCGGCGATCTGAGCGCCGATCGCGACGGCCCAGGACACGGGGAGCTGGCGCTCCTCCTCGATCAGGTCACGCAGCGTCTCGCCGTCCAGGTACTCCATGACGAGGTACGGGCGCCCGCCGTCGGCGTCGTCGACACCGCCGTCGATGAGTCGGGTGAGGTTCGGGTGTTGCAGGCGGCGCATGATGCGGACCTCGCGGGCGAACCGCTGGAGGGCCTTGGCATTCGCACCGGTGTCGAGCATGGCTCCGGAGCGGCGGCGAAGCACGGTCTTCACGGCGACGGTACGACTCGGGTCGCCCTCCGCGCGATGCAAGTCCTCGGCCCGGTGGACCTCGCCCATGTTCCCGGCTCCGATGACTCCCGTCACCCGGAACCGGCCCCCGATCAGCCGTTCGGTCACTGCCGCCCCTCTCTCCGTCACGTCGCCGACAGCCCTGCTGGCCCACCCCGCCCGCGCCTATACCGATTGGCGACGGGTGCCCTGTTCATGGTCGCAGAGGCACCATCGTCCTTCGGGCCAGTTCTCCAGTAATGAAATGTACACAGGGGTGCCGATCATTGCCAGTGTCCAGTCTGTTGACATTGTCAACGAGCTGACCTAGCGTCATCTCTTGAACGGGTGAGGGAGGGGTGGCCGTGAGTGAAGAGGCTCGGAGTGAGCGGGATGCGGCCGGACTTCGGAACGCGCTCCGCGAGCTGTACGCCGAACTCGGCAAGGCGGCGGTGGCAGGGGTGGTCTGCGAGGAGGACTTCCGCTACCGCGTTGCGCGTCTCGGGCTGGCGCCGGCCGAGCAGGACCGCCTGCGCAGCGAGCTGGCCCACCTCGGGCTGCAGGTCCGACAGAAAGCGGAGCATAAGGATCAGGACGAGCGTGCCGCGGGAAAGGTTGTACCCCCGGCCTTGACGGGCCGGGTGGCGGCGGCGCAGGGGTTGCTCAGTCGGTACACGGATACACAAGGCCAGGTGAGCGCCACCGTCGTGGAGGGGGTGGCCCGGCTTGCCGGGCTGACGCCGGCAGAGTCGCATGCGCTTCGGGAAGCGGCGCGGCCGTATGTCATGCCTCCGGCGACGGAGGCCGAAGCCGCCGAATGGGAGGACTTCGTCCAGGACCCAGACCAGGAGCGCGACCCCGACCATGCCTCGACCGCGCGGCCTCTGGGGGACGTCGATCGCGCGGTCCGGGCCGCGCAGGCGGTGCTGAACGAGGACCGGTTCACGCGGCGACCCGAGAAGCGCTTGCTCACAGCCGAGGAGGAAGTGGGGCTCGGCGTACTGGTGCGCGGCGGCGCCGATCGGATCGACAGCCGACCGACCGAGGCCGAGATGGCCCAACTCCCGGCCGCCGATCTTCGGGTCAGGGCGCGCAACTGCCTTGTCGTGCACAATCAGGGTCTCGCGCATCGTATTGCCCGCCACAGCGCGGGACAGGGTCTCGACTACGACGACCTGTTCCAGCACGGGGTGATCGGGCTGCTCAAGGCAGCGGTCAAGTTCGATCCCACCACGGGCTACAAGTTCTCCACGTACGCGACATGGTGGGTCCGGCAGTCGATCAGCCGGGCCATCGCCGACGAGGGCGCGGTCATCCGCATTCCGGTCCACTTCCATGAGCAGATCCGCAAGGTCGCCGTGGCGGAGCGCAGGCTCCAGTCGGAAGGTCACCCGTCGAGCGCCGCCCACGTCGCAGTGGCCTGCGATCTGAGTGTGCAGCGGGTCGAGGAGATCCGGAAGGTCAGCAGGCGTACGGATTCGCTGGACCGGGTCATTGGAGACGGTGTGCACCTGGGGGACTTGGTCGCCTTGGAACGCCCGCTGCCGTCGGCGGAGCAATTGGCATTGGAGGCCGTCGGTCACGAGTATCTGCTCTCCCTTCTCAACCGGTTCGACGCCAGGGGTGCGCGGATCCTGTTGCGCCGTACCGGCCTGGACGGCGGCGAGCGCTCGACCCTGGACGACCTGGGGAAGGAGTTCGGCGTCACCCGCGAGCGCATCCGCCAGGTGGAGGTGAAGGCGTTCGCGGCCTTCCGCGAGATGCTGTTGGCCGACGGGATCGGCCCGGGGCATGCTGAGCCGCCGGACCCGAGGCCCCGTAAGCGCAAGGCGCCGCCTAAGCGGGCTCGCCGACTGCGGACACCTGCGGCCCTGCCAGCTCAGCGTGCACCCCTCAGCCCGCAGCCGCTGCGGGAGCCTGATGTACGTGCCGGTGCCGAGGGCGACGCTCCGGAGGCGGCGGACGTGCCTGCGCAGCCGCCTTTGTCCGAGGCCGCCGTATTCAAGCCTGCGGAGGTAGGCCCGGAGCAGACCACCCAGCCGGAGCCGCCATCGGCCGCCGCCGGGCCGACCCCGGAGCAGGCACCCGAGCCGCAGCCTCAGCAGGCACCCGGTCCCGGCCCGCAGTCGGCCCCGCAGCGGGACCCTGAGCCCGAGCCGGAGGCGCGCTCGGCCGGAACGCACCCGCCGGACTGGGAGCAGGCGCTGGCCATCCCCGTCGTGTTCTCAGGGACCGTCGTGTGGCTCGCCGAGTATGCGCTGGTGGCTCTCGGTGACGCCGAACTAGCCGTTGTGTTGGGGCAGTCCGCCGCCGATGACGTCGTGGCGGCGGTGAAGAGCCGCGGAACGCTGGACCGCGCGGCTGTCACGGCTCTGCAGGTGCTGCAAAAGGTTTTCGACGCTCTCAAGGACGCGGGGCGGCGTCCCGCGGACTTCTTCGACCGATCCTTCGAGGCGCTCAACGGGGCGTCCCCGCGGATCTACCTCGCCGAGCGCCCCCTGGTGCGCAGCGAGTCGCGGCTCGCGGTTCGTGACGCCCTGCGGGAGTTCATGTCCCAGCCGACTGCGCGGGGCGAGGTCACTGCGGTGACTAGGCCGATCGAGCATGCAGGGTCGGCCGTCGTCGAGGAGCACCCGGCCCCGTCGCGGTCCGCGGAGGAGGGGACTGTCGCTCTGGAGCCTGCTATGGAGACCGAGCCCGTCGAGGCAGCTGAGTCGGCAGAGACTCCCGAGCCGGTCGTCTCGGTGCCGATTGCGCGGGCTGACGCCGGGGCCCCGACGCCGGATGGGGTGCCCGCCGTCGAGGAGGTGGCTGCTGCGGAGCCGGTCGACCCCGTCCGGGCGTTCACGCCGATCGGGTTCCGTGCCGAGCAGGACGGCACGGCCGAGCGGCAGCGCCTGGAAGCCCTGCGCGAGGGCTACGAGCAGCGCATCGCGAGTCTGCGGGCGGAGGCGGCGGCGTCCGAGCGCCGACTCAGGGAGGAGCACGCGGATGCGCTCGACAAGGAGCGGCAGCGTGCCCTCGGCGCTGCCGCCGATACGGAACGACAGCTCGACGAGCTGGAGTCAGTACTGCTCAAGCGCGTCGACCTGGCCCTGCAGCGCCAAGCGGCTTCGCTGCGCCGCGCGGCCGATGAACGCGTGGCTAAGCTCCGGATGCAGGCCGAGACGGCCCTTCGGGCAGAGCGGCAGGCCGCCGAGCAGGCAGCCGGCGCTCAGCGCGACCTCGCGGAAGCCCAGCGGAGGGCAGCCGAAGCCGAGGCTCTGCTGCGGCGTTCGGCCCAGGAGCACGAAGCCCGCATTTCCGCGCTCGCCGAGCGCCTGCGGTCGGCCGAGTCCGCACTCGCACAGCGGGAGCGGGCCCTGGAGGACGCCGATACCCACGCGGCTGCGCGGGTGGAGGCCGTCGAACGGTGGGCCGCTCAGCGTGTTGCCGAAGCGGAGGCCGCGGCGAACGGCCGGGCGGCTCAGGCCGAGCACGACGCGTGGGTGCGCATCGCCCAACTCCAGGAACAGCTCGCAGCCATGACCACCCCCGAACGCAGGCCGCTGCGCGACCGGTGGCGCCGCGGCTGAACACCCGTCTGCCCAGCCCGCACATACCCGTACTCCTCCCGAGGACACCATGGACCCCCGACAAGAACTCGTCGACTATCTGAGCCGCCAGCTGGTCGGACCGGCCCATGGCGAGGACGAAGTCCTTGACGCGCCGCCCGACCGCCAGTACCTCATGGGCACGCTCTACCCCCAGGATGCCGATCTCCAGAGGCAGCTGACGCTGGCAGCCGAAGACGCGGACGGCATCGGAACCGAAGGAACCGCCCTCGACACCAACCCGGCAGACGACCCTGTTCCGGAATCCAACGCCTGGCTGCCTTCCTCCCTCGGCCTCAGCTTCTACACGGACAGTGAGACCATCGAGATCGGCTGCGGCGGAGCGCACTACCGCACTGTGCGTGCCCAGGGAGACCAGGGGCGCCGCTGGCAGCGGATCGCGCTGCCGGAGGAGACCCACAGAGTGGGGCCGGACCAGGAAGCCGTCAGCGTCCTTGACGGGCGGGCTGAGCTCAGGATCCGTCGCCGCCCCCTCGGCGAAGGTCTCCTGGTTACCGTGGCGCTGGTGAACACGGCCCGCACCGAACCGGCGCTGGGCCGGCCGGCCCAGTGGGATCGGATGCTGTTCCAGGTCGCGCTCGGCGTGCGTCCCTGCAACGGCCGGGTACTGCAGTACCCCAGCGTCCGGCTGGCCAGCCGGGACCCGGAAGAGCAGGAGCTGCGGCTCCAGTACCGGCATGTACAAACCCATGCCGTGGGCCACGGCTGCGCCGTCGAGGAATGCCGCGACGGCGAAGCCGTGACCGCACTGCGCGCAGTGGTCCTGCCGGAGGCTGAAGTGCCCGCGACCCGTGCGGCCGGCCTCACCGGCGCAGCCGTACTCAACGTGCTGCACCTCGCAGACCCGGGCCTCCCCGTGGCGCAGCTGCGGCAGGAACTGACGGAGTTCACCTCCGACTACCGCCGCTGGTACGAGGAACAGCGGCACACCACGGTGCCCGCCTGGGGCCGGGACGCCGCCGACCGGATCCTGGAGCGCATCGGTGCGGCCGTTGCCCGGATGGAGTCCGGCGTACGCACCCTGTGCGATCCCGGCTGCCCCGAACTCCTGCAGGCGTTCCGCGCCGCCAACCTCGCGATGGCCCTGCAGATGCGTCACTCCGCACGGGACCAAGCGGGCGAGCGGCGGTCCCGGCGTGACCCTGTGGCCGCCGACCCGGCACCCGACCCCGAGTCCACCTGGCGCCCGTTCCAGCTGGCGTTCTTCCTGCTGGCCCTGGACGGCGTCGCCGACCCTCGCCACCCCGATCGGGGCATGACCGACCTGATCTGGTTCCCCACCGGCGGTGGCAAGACAGAGGCATACCTGCTGCTCGCTGCCTTCGTGATGGTGCTGCGCCGACGCGACCCGAAGGGCGGCGGCACCGCGGTCCTCAGCCGGTACACCCTCAGCCTGCTGACCACCCAGCAGTTTCAGCGGGCCGCGACCACCGTCTGCGCCCTGGAGACGATGCGCCGCGGTGATCCCGAACGCTACGGCGAAGAGCCGTTCTCGATCGGGCTGTGGGTCGGTGAGGCGACCTCGCCCAACACGTATGAGGCCGCATCGACGGCAGCTCAAGAGGTGCGGTCCGCCGCCCGCCCCGAGGATGTCTTCATCCTCGACCGCTGCCCCTGGTGCGGCACCCGCATTTTGCCCGCCCACCGCTCGGCCGATCACGCCGACTACGGCATCCGGGCCGGCGCCGACTCCTTCGCGTTCTTCTGCCCGCGCGACGCGTGTGCCTTCCATGACGAGCTGCCGGTCGCCGTAGTAGACCAGCAGCTGTATGACAGGCCGCCTACCTTCGTCCTCGGTACCGTCGACAAATTCGCCCGGCTCGCCTGGGAGCCGCGAGCGGGAAACCTGTTCGGGTCAGGGGGAGGAAGCCTGCCTCCTTCCCTGGTCATCCAGGACGAGCTGCACCTGCTGACCGGTCCGCTCGGCACGACCGTCGGACTGTACGAGGCGGCGATTCTCGGCCTGTGCACGACGGCCGACGGGACGGGTCCCAAGGTGGTCGCCTCCACCGCGACGATCCGCCGCTCCGGCGAACAGGTTCGCGCCCTTTACGGCACCGATGTACAGCTCTTCCCGCCCGCCGGGCTCGACGCCCGCCACTCCTACTTCGCCGAGCCGGACACCTCACGCCCCGGACGGCGCTACCTGGGCGTC
The DNA here is from genome assembly GCF_040645975.1 of Streptomyces sp. NPDC046557. Lineage (NCBI taxonomy): Bacteria > Bacillati > Actinomycetota > Actinomycetes > Kitasatosporales > Streptomycetaceae > Streptomyces > Streptomyces sp. NPDC046557. Next base: position 1,057,794 of record NZ_JBEYZH010000001.1, on the reverse strand, counting down.
ATGGCCCAAGGGCACACAGCCGGCCGTGCGGCGGTGGCCACCGCCGCAGCCATGCTGCAGGGAGCATGGGAGCTGCCGGAGGAGCACCGGGACTCCTACTGGACCCTCGTCGCCTACCATCACAGCCTTCGCGAACTCGGCCGTACCGTCACCGCAGCGGCCGATGACATCCCTGCCCAGCTCGCCGGTCTGGACGCCGGATCCGGTGCCCGGAACCTTGCCGACCACCAGGTACAGGAGCTGACCAGCAACCTGGCACGGGCCGAACAACCCGTGCTGCTCGACCGGCTGGAAAGGCCCTGGACGCATGCCGAAGCCGTGTCCTTCCTGCCCTGCACCAACATGCTGTCGGTCGGTGTGGACGTCAAACGGCTCGCGTTGATGCTGATGCAGGGGCAGCCCAAGACCACGGCCGAGTACATCCAGGCCACCAGCCGGGTAGGCCGGCACACAGTGCCAGGACTGGTCGTCGCCTTTTTCAATGCCACACGTCCCAGGGACCGTTCACACTACGAGACCTTCGACCCTTATCACCGGGCCCTCTACCGGAATGTGGAACCGACCAGCGTGACACCGTGGTCGGTACCGGCGCGCCGGCGCGCCCTGCACGCAGCGCTCGTCATCCTCGTACGCCACCGGCTGGGCCTGAGCGCCGAGAACCAGGCGGGGGAACTGCAGGACCGCATCGGTGAGGCCCGGGCGCTGGCGGAACTCCTCGCGCGGAGGGCAGGGGCCGGCGACCGGCGCGCGGCGCACGCGGTTCGCACCGAACTCGCCGAGTTGCTCGCCGCTTGGGAGGAGGCGGCCCGCAACGCCAGGCAGGAAGGCAAGGACCTCTATTACCGCAATCAGGGCAAGGGACAGCACAACCTGCTGAAGAACTTCGAACAGCACGGGGGACTGTGGGAGACCCTCCACTCCATGCGCAGCGTGGATCGCGAATGCCAGGTGACGGTGAAGGGAGCCGACCAGTGAACCGCAAGCTTCGAGTCCGTCAGGCCCAGACGGTGCTCCCGTTCGGCGTCGGCGCGGTCTTCGACATCCAGGGCGAGTCCTTTGTCGCGGCCGGAATCGGGGACTGGCCCCGACTGCGCCAGCCGGTGGAATCCCCGCGATTGGCTTCCCGGCTCGGCGTGACCGGCTTCTTTGCCGCGCCCGCAACCCTCAACGACCGTTTCGACCGCCCCGACGCGCCCGGTGCACCGTATATCCGCTTCCCGGCCTGGTTGTTCTGCGGATCATGTCGCCGCATGGTGCGCTGGCGGATCACCGACGAGAAGCCCGGGACACCACCGAGCTGCCCGTCCTGCATGCCGGTGCGCCGACTCGTCCCGATGCGGTTCGTCCAGATCTGCGCCGGGGGTCACCTCGGTGACGTGGACTGGTGGTTCTGGGCGCATGCCCGGCTCGACGCCGCGCAGCGGCAGTCGTGCGGCTCACGCGAGCAGCTGCGCTTCCGCGTCTCGGACCGGGCAACCGGTCTGGAGGCGCTCTCCGTCTCCTGTGTGGCCCCCGGGTGCGGCGCGTCCCGGGACTTGCTGGACGTCCTGGGCACTCACGGCATGCGGTGCTCCGGACGGAACCCCTGGCAGAGGGTGCGTGAAGCCGCCGACTGCGCAAAGCCCGTCCAGGTCGTGCAGCGCACGGCGGGCAACCTCTACTACCCGGTGGTCCACTCGGCCCTCTCCCTTCCCGAAGCCGAAGTGCCGGTTCCGGACGGAGCGGCTCTCGCCGATCGGGTCCGCGAGAGCGACTATTGGGTACCGCTGTGCAAGGCCGCCGGGACACCCCGCGGCGAGATCCTCCGGGACATGGTCAAGGAGGACACGGGGGTGGGGGACGACTTGTTGGACGCGCTCATCGCCGAGGAGACGGGGACGGGCACGCCTGCCCACGCCGGTGGTACCACCACCGCCACCGCGTCCGCAGCGGGATCCGATCTGCGCCGTGAGGAATGGTCGGCCCTGACGGCCAGCGAACCGCCGGTGACGCGTGACTTCCTGGTGCGCTCTTCCGGGCTCGGGCTGGACGGCGAGACCGTGGAGCCCTGGGCAGCACTGCACCAACGCGTCGGGCGTATCATCCTCGCCGACCGACTGCGGGAGGTACGCGCCCTGTCCGGCTTCAGCCGGGTCTCCCCGGATGCCGCGATCGTCCCCGCCGACACCTCCCGCCGGTTGCGCTGGCTGCCCGCAGTAGAGGTCTTCGGCGAAGGCGTTCTGCTCACCCTGGACCCGGCTGCCCTGACCGCTTGGGAACAGCAGGACGCTGTACGGGCCCGGGTGGCGGGGCTCCGGGCCGACTTGGACCGCTCGTTCCAGAAGGACCGGCTCCAGGCATTGACGGGCTCGGAGCTCTCCCCCCGCTTCGTACTCCTGCACACTCTCGGGCACCTGTTGGTGCGCCAGCTGTCCTTCGAGTCGGGCTACACCACGGCCAGCTTGCGCGAGCGTGTGTATGCCAGGACAGAACACGACCAGTACGGGGTCCTCGTATATACCGCGGCCGGCGATGCTGAGGGCACGCTCGGGGGCCTCGTACAGCAGGGAGAGCAGCCCCGGCTCGCCGAGACACTGCTGCGGATGGCAGAGACCGCCGCCTGGTGTTCCGCGGACCCGCTGTGCTCGGAGCACACCGGTCAGGGCTTCGGCAACCTCAACCGTGCCGCCTGCCACGCCTGCGCACTGCTTCCGGAGACCAGCTGCGAGACCGGAAACACCTTGCTGGACAGAGCACTCGTCGTGGGCGGGGGCGGCGCTCCCGGCTTCTTCGAGCCGATCGTGGCGGCCGCCCGGGCCGCGGCCACCCAGGAATGAGCGCAGCCGTGACTCTCACCTACCTGGACCTCACACCCGCCCAGCGGGCGCTGCTCGACGGACTGCCCTTCGACGGGAACCACGTGATCAACGGGCCTCCGGGGAGCGGAAAGAGCGTGCTGGCCGCGCAGCGGGCCGTCATGCTTGCCCTCACCGGTACGCCGGCGGTCCTGCTGACCCGCTCCAACCTTCTGCGGCAGTCCTTGGCGCCGATGGTGTCCGCACTGTGCTCCGGCAGTGCGGCCGTCACGGTGGAGACCGCCCACTCCTGGCTCGCCCGGTGGTACGGCCCGGACACCCCACGCTCCGATGACGGCTGGTACGACTGGTCGGCCTTCTATGAGCGGGCCGCGCTCGCGGAGCCCGGCGATCCGCTGACGCTGGTGGTCGATGAAGGGCAGGATATGCCCCCCGCCTTTTACCGTCTGAGCCGGATACTCGGATCCCGCACTACAGTCTTCGCCGACGAATGCCAGAGGCTGACCGAGACGAACTCCACACTGATGGAGATCGCGCAGGGCCTGGGCAAGTGCTCCCTCCACGAGCTCGACGCCAACTACCGCACCACCCGGCAGACCGCCGAGCTGGGGGCTTGGTTCCACACGGGTCCCCGCGCACCCGCGCTACCAGAGCGGGACGGCCCCGTGCCCCAACTGCACTCGCTCTCGCACCAGGGAGCGGTCGCGGACTTGCTGATCGGTCTCGCCGAGAGCCGGCCCGCTCGTAGCATCGGCGTGGTGGTGCACTCCACTCAAGCCCAGTTCGAACTCCTCACTCGGCTGGAACACAAAGCCCCGCGGCTCAGGCCACAGATGTACACGGCGCAAGCTACGGCGGGCCGGTACCGGACACTCGACCTGTCGCGCCCCGGCATCGTCATCGTCCACCGCGCAAGTGCCAAGGGGCTCCAGTTCGACACGGTCGTGGTGCCTGACACGGAGACCGACGCAGGAACGGATCCCACCTCCGCGGAACTGCGTATGGCCTACTACGTGATGTCCACTCGGGCGCGTCATGATCTGCACTTCGTATATGCAGGAGAGAGGGAACCGGGGCACCTGAAGGAGATCCCTCGCGACGTGTTGGCCCGCTCGTAAGATGACTCAGGGGGAACGAGGCGGCCGCAGGCCCGTGCACGAGTGGGCACACACGGTCAGACGGCGGTGTGAAGCAGCCAACTGCTTGCACCACTGTCCGCAAGGCTGTCCGCTGCGAAACAATGGGCGGCGATGACCATCACCACCGCCCCGGAGCCTCGACCGGACGGGTACAGCCCCTTCGCCCACCTCGGCGTGCAGAACACAGGTCTCTACCGTCAGGTGATGCGCGCGTTCGTGATCGCCAAGGAGCGGTTCGCCGTACATCTGCGCCCCGAGGACGTACACGCCGCCCTGCCGGCCGACGGGCGACCCGCTGAGCTGGAGGTCGTGGTCAAGGCGCTGGACAGCCTCGTCGGCTGGGGCAACCTTCGCGCCGACCCGGACACCGCCCGCGTCACCGCCGTCGAGGACTTCTACCGGAAGCGGTTCATCTACCAGCTCACCCGGGCCGGAGAAGCGGCCGAGGAAGCATTGGGCGTCTACGACGAGGCGCTCGGGCGGCGGGGCGCCCTCCAGGCCGTCGCCCTGCACGACATCGTCACCCAGTTGCGGGCCCTCCTCGTGCTGGCAGCCGAGGAACAGCCGGATCAGGCCAAAGTCCACCTGGCTCTTGACACGCTGGCCAGCCGGTTCGCCGCCCTCGCCGACAACGCCGGCGCCTTCATGGGGTCCCTGCAGCGGACCATCGACCTCCATGATGTCGAAGAGGAAGTCTTCCTCGCCTACAAGGACCGGCTCATCCAGTACCTGGAGCGGTTCATCCAGGACCTGATCACCCTCGGTGGCCGCATCGCCCGGCTGATCCTGGAGCTGGAAGACGCCGGCGGCATCGAGCCGTTGCTGAGGGCCGCCGCAGCACGTGAGGCGGCCGACGCCTCGCCGGACGAGGCCGAGCACGCCGAGCGGGAGGCGTACCAGCGCTGGTCGGGGCGCTGGACCGGACTCGCCGCCTGGTTCATCAGCCGCGAGGGACGCGAGTCGCAGGCCCGACTCCTGCGCGGGCGGGCCCTCGGCGCGATCCCCCAGCTCCTCGCTGTCGTCCGGTCGCTGAGCGAGCGCAGGGCCGGGCGCTCCGACCGGTCGGCCGACTTCCGCACCCTGGCCCGCTGGTTCGCCGAGACCCCCGACGACGACGCCCGGCACCGGCTGTGGCGCACCGCCTTCGGGCTTTACCCCGCGCGGCACCTCACCGTTGACGCCGAGACCTTGGCCGCCCGCGCGGCCCGGCCCGTCCCCGCTGCCACGTCGTGGGCGGCGGCGGAGCCGCTGCGGATCAGTCCCCAACTGCGCCGCACCGGCAGCTATGAGCGGCGCGGCAAGCCGCGCAAGGTCGAGGACCGGGAGGGGGCGCGCCGCAGACTCGGGGAGGTGGCCGCCAAGCAGGCCGCGGAGATCGCGGCGGCACGCGCCCGGCTCGTCACCGACGGAGTCACCCGGCTCTCCGGACTCGGCGAGCTCGACCCCGCGTCCTTCGGGCTCTTCCTCCAACTGCTCGGCGACGCGCTGGCCACTTGGCGGCCCGGTATGCGCCACACCTTGGCCACCAGCAACGACGGCTCCATGGAGATCCGGCTCAGCGCGCTCGCCGCCGGCGGCACGGCAGAGATCAGAACGTCGGGAGGGGTCTTCCGCGGTCCCGACCACCTCATCGAGATCATCGATCTGACGGATGGAGGCGAGGCGCGGTGACCAGCACTCCGCTTGCCGAGGTACTCGACGGCCAGCATGCGGCCGATCTCCGCAAGGCGGCTCGCGCCCTGCTCAAACAGCCTCTCCTGCTCGCCCGCGGCCGGTACGCCGACGAGTTTCGCCTCGTCCGCCGACACGCATCCGAACTGCGCGAATGGTTCGACCGAAACACCGGCTGGTCCCTCCAGACGGACGCCGAAGCCGCTCGCCTGCGGAAGATACCCGGCGTTCTCAGCGATCCCACGCACCCCGCGCGTGAGGCGACCCGCGCGGCCGCACCCTTCACGCGGCGCCGCTACGTGCTGTTGTGCCTGGCCCTCGCCGCCCTCGAACGTGGCGAGGCCCAGATCGCCCTCGGCCGGCTCGCCGCCCAGGTCGTCCTCGACGCCGCCGACCCGCACCTCGTCCGGGCGGGCATCCGGTTCACCCTGGACCGCCGCGAAGAGCGTCTCGACCTCGCGGCCGTGGTACGGCTCCTGCTCAACCTGGGTGTGCTCCGGCGGGTGGCCGGCGACGAAGAGGCGTACGTCAGCGGAGCGGGCGATGTTCTGTACGACGTCGAACGGCGAGTGCTGGCCGGGCTGCTCGCCGCGCGCCGCGGCCCCTCCACCGTGCACGCCGAGACTCATCCGGACCGCCTCGCCGAACTCGTCGCCGAGACGGCCCTGGACAGCGACGAACTGCGCTTCCGCGCGATCCGGCGCTCGCTGACCCGCAGGCTCCTGGACGACCCGGTCCTGTACTACGACGAGCTGACCGACGCCGAGCTCGGCTACCTCACCCGACAGCGGGGCTTCCTCACCGCCCGCATCTCCGAGCTGACCGGACTGGTTCCCGAGGTGCGCGCGGAAGGCATCGCGATGGTCGACCCGGACGACGACCTCACCGACGTCCGGATGCCGGAGCAGGGAACCCACGGTCACGTCACACTGCTGCTCGCCGAGTATCTGGCCGCCGTGGGAGGCCCTGTCACCACCGACCGGCTGGCGCTCCGAGTCCGGGAGCTCGCCGCCGAGCACGGCGGATTCTGGGCCAAGTCCGCACGGGAGCCGGGCATGGAAGCCGAGCTCGTGGAACAGGCCGTCACCCGGCTCGCCGCCCTCGGGCTGGTCTTTCGTACGGCCGACGGCGTGGCGCCGCGCCCGGCCCTGGCCCGGTACGCGGTCGGCGAGGCCGTCGTCCGCGAACCCGGTAGTCCCCCACGTATGCCCTCGCAGCGAAAGGCCGGCAAGCCGTGACCCGCCTCCCCGATCCCCTGCGCTCCCGTTGGCAGCCCCTTCGTATCGGACTCGTCGACCTCTTCCACTACGACGTGGAGGAATTCCGATTCAGGGACGGGCGGCTGCTCCTGCGAGGGAACAACGGCACCGGCAAGTCCAAAGTGCTCGCGCTGACCCTGCCCTTCCTGCTCGACGGGGACCTCAGCTCACGCCGCGTCGAACCCGACGGCGACCCGGGCAAGAGGATGGAGTGGAACCTGCTCCTCGGTGGCGAGCATCCGCACTCCGAGCGGCTCGGTTACACCTGGATCGAGTTCGGCAGGCTCGACGAGACCAGCGGCGAGCGGCATTTCCGTACCCTGCTCTGCGGACTCAAGGCGGTCAGCGGGCGGGGCATCGCCCGCCACTGGTACGCGCTCACCAGCCAGCGCGTCGACCACGGACCCGCAGCCGCCGCCCAGACGTCCCTCAGCCTGCTCGACGCCACCGGCACGGCCCTGTCCAGGGACCGGCTCGCCGAGGCCGTCGCCGGGCACGGCATGGTCTACGACCAGGCCAAGACCTACCGCAGGGCCGTTGACGAGGCGCTCTTCGGACTCGGTGAGCAGCGGTACGGCGCCCTGGTCGACCTGCTCATCCAGCTGCGCCAGCCCCAGCTGTCCAAGCGCCCCAATGAGGCAGCGCTGTCGCGGGCCCTCACCGAGGCCCTGCCGCCCATGGACCAGGCGGTCATCGCGGACGTGGCGGAGGCATTCCGCTCCTTGGACGAGGAGAAGGAGGAACTGGCGGCCGCCTCCGCCGCCGAGCGGGCCGCCACCACCTTCCTGGACCACTACCGGCGCTACGCCCGGATCGCCACCCGCCGGCGCGCCCGCCTCCCGCGCGGCGAGCACTCCCGCTACGAGCACCTTCAACGGGACCTCGCCGAGGCGCAGGCCCAGCAGACCCGTGCCCAGGAGGAACGGGCGGCGGCAGAGGAACGGATCGCCGCCCTGGAAGAAACCCAGGCGCGGCTGCGGGCCCAGGACGCGGCCCTGCGCGAAGGCCCCGAAATGCGCAGCGCCCGGGAGCTGGAGCAGGCAGCGAAGGAGGCGGAGCGGACCGGCCGCGCCCTGGAGAGGGCCTGCAACGACAGGGATCAGGCCGCAGGACTGCACACCCGGGCACTCGGGCGGCTCGGCGCAGCCGACAACCGGCTGCACGCCGCCGACCGGCTGGCCGAGGACACCTTCCGCACAGCACGGGAGGCAGCCGCTGCCGCACGGATCGACCTGCCGGAGGATGACAGGCTGCCGGAGCCCGAACTGCGGCGCGCGGCGGAGCAATCGACGGACCGTGGGCATCGTGCGCTCGCTCACGCGGAGGACCTCGCGGAGACGGCTGAGCGGGCGGCCCAGGAGCAGCGGCAGGCATCCATCCGCCTCGACGAGGCGGATGCCGACCTCGACCAGACCGCCGCGGCGCAGGGGCAGGCCGAGGAAGTCGCCGAACGGGCAGGGCAGGTCCTGCTGGACGACGTACGAGAACACGCGCGCGCCTGGACCCAGCTGACCTGCCCCGACCCGGCCGGCCTGCTCGATGAACTCCAGGAGTGGACGCGTCACCTCGACGGGCCCTACCCGGCCCGCGTGCACGCGGCACGAGCCCACAGCGCGGCCTCGGCGCAGCTGGCCGACGAGGCGGCCGATGCGGCACGCCGGACCACGGAGCTGGCAGAACGCATCGGCCGGGTCCGCGCGGAGATCACCGCGCTGGAGGCGGGCGGCCGACGTGGCCCCCAGCCACCGGCTACCCGCACGCCCGGCCTGCGCGAGAGGTTTTCCGGCGCACCGCTGTGGCGGCTGGTGGACTTCCACGACGGCCTCCCGGAACAGGAACGCGCCGGACTGGAGGCGGCGTTGGAAGCCTCCGGGCTGCTCGACGCATGGGTGCTTCCCGACGGCTCCGCCCTCGCCGCGGACGGGTACGACGTACTCCTCGCCCCGACGACCGGGCCGGTGGCAGGGCCCTCGCTCAGGGGGCTGCTGCGCCCGGCCGTGGACGGCGGCGATGCGCGGGCCGCGGCGGTGGGCGAGGCCACGGTGGCGCGGCTGCTCGCCGCCATCGGCGCGGGAGGGGACGGCGGAGCGGGCACCTGGGTGGGGTCGGACGGGCGCTTCCGCGTCGGCGCCCTCACCGGCCGCTGGGCCAAGCCCGCCGCCGAGTACATCGGCGAAGGGGCGCGAGAAGCGGCGCGGCGATCCCGTCTCGCCACTCTGCGTGCCGAACTCGACCTGCTCCGGCAGGAGTCGGAGGCGGTCGCGGCGCAGTCCGAGGAGGTGGCCGAGCGCCGCCGCACCCTCGACGCCGAGCTGGCCGGCGTACCCGACGAAAGCCCCCTCACCCGAGCGCACGCCCAGGTGACCGCTGCCGTCGAGTCGGTGCGCCGGACTCGCCGGCGGCGCGAGGAGCGCGCCGCCGAGCTCGTGGAGGCGGCCGAGCGGGCCGAACGAGCCGCCACCGAACTCGCCGAGACCGCCGGTGAACTGGGCCTGCCCGCCGACCGGGCCGGCCTTGCCGAGGTACGGCAGGCCCACGGCCGGCTCGCCGTGGCCTTGGCCGCCCTGTGGCCGACCCTGCGCGAACGCGGCGAGGCGGTCCGCCGGGCGGAGGAGGAACGCGCCGAGGCCGCGCAGGCGGGGGAGCGGACCGCCGAACTCGCACTGCGCGCCGATGAGGCCGGGCGCGAGGCGGCGGCAGCGGACGAGCGCCACACCACACTGCGCTCCACTGTCGGCGCGGCCGTCGCCGAACTCGAACGACGGCTCAGCGAGACCGCCGAAGCCCTGCGCGTCTGCGAGACGGACCAGAGGACCACCCGGCAGCGCCATGGCGAGGCCGACCGGGAGGCGAGCAAGGCCGAGGGCCGCATCGAGCAGTTGGAGAAGGGCCTCGCGAAAGCGGCCGAGGCGCGTGAGGAGGCCATCGCGGGACTCCAGCGGTTCACCGCCACCGGTCTGATCACCGTCGCCCTGCCGGATCTCCAGATTCCGGCCCCGGGCGACGGTCCCTGGGCGGCTACGCCCGCCATCGCGCTCGCCCGTGCCATCGAGTCGGGGCTGGGGTCGACCGATGACTCGGACGGCGCCTGGGAACGCGTACAGCGTCGGCTGAGCGAGGAACTCAAGACCCTGCAGGACACCCTGTCCCGGCACGGACACACCGCCTCCGCCCGGATGGTGGAGGACGGCGTGGTGGTGGACATCGTCTACCAGGGCCGGGAACGTGCCGTACCCGAACTCGCCGAGGCACTCACGGCGGAGGTCGGCGAACTCACCCGCATCCTGTCGGCCCATGAACGGGAGATCCTCGAAACCCACCTGATCACCGAGGTCGCGGGCACCCTCCAGGAACTCATCGGGGCCGCCGAACGACAGGTGCGCGGCATGAACGCCGAGCTGGAGGACCGCCCCACTTCCACCGGTATGAAGCTGCGGCTGGTCTGGCGGGCCTCCCGCAAGGCACCCTCCGGCCTGGCTGCGGCCCGTGAGCGGCTGCGCCAGTCCGCCGACGCCTGGACCCCGGAGGACCGGGCGGCGGTGGGCGAGTTCCTCCAGGCGCAGATCTCGCGGCAACAGGTGGACGACACGTCCGGCAGCTGGCTCGAACACCTCACTGCCGCGCTCGACTACCGCTCCTGGCACGAATTCGGGGTCGAGCGGCACCAGCACGGCCGCTGGGTCCCCGCCACCGGGCCGGCCTCCGGCGGCGAGCGGGTCCTCGCCGTGTCCGTGCCGTTGTTCGCCGCCGCCTCCTCGCACTACGCGAGCGCGGGCAGCCCGTACGCGCCCCGTCTGGTCACCCTCGACGAGGCGTTCGCGGGCGTGGACGACGACTCGCGTGCCAAGTGCCTCGGCCTGCTGCACGCGTTCGACCTGGACGTGGTGATGACGAGCGAACGGGAGTGGGCCTGCTATCCGCAGGTGCCCGGGATCGCGATCGCCCAGCTTTCGCGGATCGACGAGGTGGCGGCGGTACTCGTCACCCGCTGGGAATGGGACGGCGCGCGGCGGCTGCGCCGAGAGGACCCGGTGCGGTCGCAGACCCCGGAGTCGGCCCCGCGGGATGAAGCGGTGGGAGCGGAGCCTTTGTGGACCTGACATCCGACGCCGGCCCGCTCGGGGCGGAGCTGGACGATGCCGTCCGCGTTGATGCGGGTCGCGTTGATGCGGCCCCGGTCGATGCCGACCGGCTGCGCCGCCTGCTGGGCGGCCCCGAACTCCACTGGCTGGTAGACCGGGCACGCCGACGTCTGGAGCGCGAGCAGCCCCTCACCGGCCCGGTCGCCCTCAGTGCGCCGACGGCGGCCCAACGGGTGGCGGCCGAGCGGCTGCTGGGCCGCTCTCCCGGCGGTGGGCGCTCCCTGACCGTCCGGCTCGACGAGGTGGACGCGATCCTGCGCCGCTCGGGCATCAGCCCCGACGGGTTCGCCGCCGCCGTGGCCGTGCTCACCGGTCCGGTCGTCCCGCTCGGCCCCACCCGTCAGGCCGAGGACCGGGCGTGGCAGGCCGCGTACGCCCCGCTCGACGCCCTCGCGCAGGAGATCCCCGCCCTCGCAGCATGGGCCGCCCGAATCCGCGACGACGGCCTGGTACGACGCCTCGCCGGCAATCCTGCCGCGGCTCGGGCCCTGCTCGGCCAAGCCGCCACCGCCCTCCGCGCCCTCCCCGCGGACCCTCCCGTCTCGCTTCCCGCTTTCGCCGCCCGGACCCTCGGCGGCGCCCACGCCCTGGACGACGGCGCCCCGTTGGCCACCGTCGTACTCGGCGGGATCCGCGCGCTGACCGGCTTCCCCGAGGGCACGGGCGCCGAATGGCGTCGGGAAGGGTGGGCATCGGCCGGCCTGCTGCGCGACGAACTGTCCTCGACCGTCCTCACCTTGAACCTGCGGGGTACCCGTGCACTGGACTGGATGGCTGACGCCGGCGAGCCATCCGTCCTGACCCTGCGGCAGCTCATCCGGCTGCCTCCCGTCCCGTCCGCCCCTGCCGTCCGGATCTGCGAGAATCCGGCGGTGCTCGCGGCGGCAGCCGATGTGCACGGCCCGCACGCCGCGCCGCTGGTCTGCCTTCAGGGCCAGCCGTCCGCCGCGGCGCTCAGCCTCCTGCGTCACCTGCACGAGGGCGGAGCGGCCCTCCTGTACCACGGGGACTTCGACTGGGGCGGCCTCCGCATCGCCTCCGCACTGCTGCGCCGTGTCCCCTGGCGGCCGTGGCGCTACATGGCGGCCGACTACCGCGCCGCGGCCGCGCTCGCGGGCCCCGAGGGGCTGCCACTCGCCGGCCGGCAGGCCGAGGCACCCTGGGACCCGGCCTTGGCGCAGGCTCTCTTGGAACTGGGGGTCCGCGTCGAGGAGGAGACGGTCCTCGACGCGCTGCTGGCCGACCTCGCGTGACGACGACCCGGTGTCGGGGCGAAGGCTCGGCGGCGTCAGCCCGTCGGCGGACAGGGTGGGTCGCTCCGAACGGATCGGGAATCGCGAGCAGTCGAGGGAGGCCGAAGAGAACAGGAATGATGGGAAGATGACCGGTTTCACCGAGAGGGGCCTGCGCGCGATCGCCGGCCCGCGCTCCTTCGCCAGGGCCCAGGACTATCTGGACGCCGTCACCGTCACCGAGGTCGGTGACGGCTGGATCACCGCCACCGTGCACGGGACGCACCCCTACGCGGTGGAGCTGTCGCTCGACGGGGGCGACGCGCCCTCGGGGGAGTGCGACTGCCCGTACGGCCTGGAGGGCAACTTCTGCAAGCACCTGGTCGCGGTCGGCCTGACCGCGCTCTCCCGCGCGGAGAGCCTTCCGAAACAGCGCACCCGGGCCCGGACCCGCGCCCGGGGCCTGGATGCGTGGCTGGCCGCGCTGTCCAGAGAGGACTTGCTCGCGCTCGTACGGGAACAGCTCCACGAGGACCCGCAGTTGCGCCGCCGCCTGGAGTTGCGCGCCGCCAGTGCCCGAGGGGATCTCGACGAGGTCCGCGCCCGGGTCCGCGAGCTCCTCGACATCGGCCCGTTCGCCCAGTACGGATACGTCGAGTACGCCGATGCCCGCGCCTACGGCGACCAGGCCGCGCAGGCCGTGTCCGCGATCTCCGCCCTGACCTCCGCCGGTCGGCCCGCCGACGCGCTCGCCCTCTCACGGGAGGCGATGCGTCTCCTGCACGCCGTACAGGAGAGCGTCGATGACTCCGACGGGTGCCTCGGCGAGGTCGGAGCCGACCTTGCCCAAGCGCATCTGGACGCGTGCCGTGCGACGCGCCCCGACCCGGAGGAGCTCGCGTCCTGGCTGGTCGAGCACGTACTCGGTGACGTGGACGATCTCACCGGCATCGACCCGCTCGACTACGAGGACGTCCTCGGGGCACGGGGGATGGCCACCGTACGGCGGCTCGCGGCCGAGGCATGGCGCGCCAACCGCACGGGCTGGGCGGAGAAGTACCTCATGGAGCGTTTGGCCAAGGCGGGCGGCGATGTGGACGCGGTGGTCGCCGTCCACGCGGCCGACCTCGTTCCGGACGGCAGCACCCACCTGCTCATCGCCCGCGAACTGGACACCGCGGGCCGCCCCGACGAGGCCCTGCGCTGGGCGGAACGCGGCGTCGAGGAGGCCGAGGACCCTGCCTTCGTCGCCACCGGCTTGATCGACTACCTCTGCGAACGCCACTCGCGCGCCGGCCGGCTGCCGCAAGCCGTCGCCGTGCGCCGCGACCACTTCGCCGCCCGCCGCACCCTGACCACGTACCAGCAACTGCGCACGGTGGCGCAGGCCGCCGACTGCTGGAACGCGGAGCGCGACACCGCCCTCGCCCTGCTGCGCGCCGACGCCGGACAGCGCACGCCGTACCGGTACGACGGCCCGGTGCTGATCGACGCCCTGCTCGACGACGGGGACGTCGACGCCGCCTGGCAGGCCGCCACCGAGACGGGTGCCCACGACCGGCAGTGGCTCACCCTCGCCGACCGGACGCGCGCCGGCCGTCCAGCGGACGCGCTGCGCGTCTACCTGCGCCTGATCGAACCACTGTTGAAGGAGACGGGCAACGCCGTCTACGAGCAGGTGACGAGCCTGCTCCTCGGCATGCGCGCCTGCCATCAGCACCTGCGCACCCAAGATGAGTTCACGGCATACGTCACCGCCCTGCGCGCCGCCCACAAGCGCAAGCGGAACCTGATGCGGCTCCTCGACGAGCACGGCCTGTGAGCCGGGCACCGGCCGTCCCGGGGGAGGTCGTATTACGTCGGCGGCGGATCACACGTGCTGCCGCCGTTGATGTCGTCGACGACCTCGCGGACGGAGGCGGGCCGCTGCCACAGCCAGAGCCGGTCCATGATCTCGGCCTCCAGATCTCCCAGTCGCCGCACGCGCATTCCTTTCGGCCCCTCACCCCTCGCGAGCGGCTCATCGTACGGGCTGTCCTTCCCCCGGGGGGGCATACTCCGGCCGGGTAGGGGCGCGGCCGGGCGGAGCGGGAACCGGGAACTGCCCTCCGGTGAAGTGGACTCCACGGGAGGGCAGTTGCGGTGACGGACGGATCAGGTGCGGATCAGTCGGGCGATCGCCTTGGTGGCCTCGCCGACCTTGTCCTTCGCCTGGTCGCCGCCCCGTGCGATGGCGTCGGTGACGCAGCAGGCGAGGTGTTCGTCGAGCAGCGCCACGGCGCAGGACTGGAGCGCGGCGTTGATCGCGGACACCTGCGTCAGGACCTCGATGCAGTAGACGTCCTCGCCCACCATCCGCCGCACACCGCGGACCTGGCCCTCGATCCGCCGCAGGCGTCTGATGACGTCTTCCTTGTGTGCTGAGTAACCGGCCACGGGGACTCCTCAGTTGGCGGCGGCCCGGAAGCCGCGCAGACGCAGGCTGTTGCCGACGACGAAGACGGAGGAGAAGGCCATGGCCGCTCCGGCGATCATCGGGTTGAGCAGTCCGGCCGCGGCGAGCGGCAGGGCGGCCACGTTGTAGGCGAAGGCCCAGAACAGGTTCGAGCGGATGGTGCCGAGCGTCTTGCGGGCGAGCCGGATGGCGTCGGCGGCGGCCCGCAGGTCCCCGCGGACCAGGGTCAGGTCGCCCGCCTCGATCGCGGCGTCCGTGCCGGTGCCCATGGCCAGGCCCAGATCGGCCTGGGCCAGGGCCGCCGCGTCGTTGACTCCGTCGCCGACCATGGCGACGCTGCGCCCTTCGGACTGGAGCCGCTTGACCACGTCGACCTTGTCCTGCGGCATGACCTCCGCGATGACCTCGTCGATGCCGACCTCCGCGGCGACGGCTTCGGCCACCGCCTTGTTGTCGCCGGTGAGCAGGATCGGGGTGAGGCCGAGGGCGCGCAGCCGCCGGATGGCCTCGGCGCTGGTGTCCTTGACCGCGTCGGCGACCTCCAGGACCGCGCGGGCCTCGCCGTCCCAGGCGACGGCGATCGCGGTGCGGCCCGCGGCCTCGGCCGCGGCCTTGGCCCGCTCCAGCGGAGCCGGCAGGGTCATGGCCCACTCGGTCAGGAGCTTCTCGCGGCCGACGAGAACGGCGTGCCCGTCCACGACGCCCTGGACGCCGAGACCGGGGATGTTGGCGAAGTCCTCGGGGGTGGGCAGGACGCCGACCCGGGCGGCCGCGCCGGAGGCGACGGCCTGCGCGATCGGGTGCTCGGAGGCGTGCTCCAGCGCCCCCGCCAGTCGCAGTACGTCGTCCTCGGCGGTGCCGTCGGTGGTGTGCACCGCGAGCAGGGTCATCTTGCCGGTGGTGACGGTGCCGGTCTTGTCCAGGACGATCGTGTCGACCTTGCGCGTGGTCTCCAGGACCTCGGGGCCCTTGATCAGGATGCCGAGCTGCGCGCCGCGGCCGGTGCCGACCATCAGCGCGGTCGGGGTGGCCAGGCCGAGGGCGCACGGGCAGGCGATGATCAGTACGGCGACGGCGGCGGTGAACGCGGCGGTGAGGCCGGAGCCGGAGCCGAGCCAGAAGCCGAGGGTGGCCAGCGCCAGGCCGATGACGACCGGGACGAACACGGCGGAGATCTTGTCCGCGAGGCGCTGGGCGGCGGCCTTGCCGTTCTGGGCGTCCTCGACCAGCTTGGCCATCCGGGCCAGCTGGGTGTCGGCGCCGACCCGGGTGGCCTCGACGACCAGCCGTCCGCCCGCGTTGAGGGTGGCGCCCGTGACGGAGTCCCCCACGCTGACCTCGACGGGGACGGACTCGCCGGTGAGCATGGAGGCGTCCACGGCGGAGGAGCCCTCCACTACGGTGCCGTCGGTGGCGATCTTCTCGCCGGGACGGACCAGGAAGCGGTCTCCCGCCTGGAGTTCGGCGGTGGGGACGGTGACCTCGCGGCCCCCGCGCAGCACCGTCACCTCCTTGGCGCCCAGTTCCAGCAGCGCCTTGAGCGCGGCGCCGGCCTTGCGCTTGGAGCGGGCCTCGAAGTACCGGCCGGCCAGGATGAACGCGGTGACCCCGGCCGCCGCCTCCAGGTAGATGTTCCCGGCGCCGTCGGTGCGGGCGATGGTGAGCTCGAAGGCGTGCGTCATTCCGGGCGTGCCGGCGGTCCCGAAGAACAGCGCCCACAGCGACCAGAGGAACGCGGCCGTCGTACCCACCGAGATCAGGGTGTCCATCGTGGCGGCGCCGTGCCGGGCGTTGGTCCACGCGGCGCGGTGGAAGGGCCAGGCGGCGTAGGTGACCACGGGCGCGGCCAGGGTCAGCGAAAGCCACTGCCAGTACTCGAACTGGAAGGCCGGGACCATGGCCAGCGCGATGACCGGCAGGGCGAGGGAGACGGCGGCGACGAGCCGTTGGCGCAGCGGGCGCAGTTCGTCAAGCTCCTCCGCCGGCGACTCCGAGCCGCCGTTCGCGGGTTGCCGTACGGGCTCGCGCGCGGTGTAGCCGGTGGCCTCGACGGTGGCGATCAGGTCCGCCACGGAGATGTCGGCGTCGGCGTCGAAGGTGACCTTCGCCTTCTCGGTGGCGTAGTTGACGGTGGCCTCGACCCCGTCCATGCGGTTGAGCTTCTTCTCGATGCGGGCCGCGCACGAGGCGCAGGTCATGCCGCCGATGGCGAGCTCGACCTGGGCGGCGCCGGGTGTGGTGGTGGTCATGAGAACTGCTCCTCGTTCGAGCGGGGTGGGGGCCGGGGCCCGGCGGCCCGGGCGGATGATTCGGGGCGGAGGGACGGACCCGGCGGCCGGGTCGGGCGGGTGTCAGACGGCCCGGCCGGTGAGCTCGTAGCCGGCGTCGTCGATCGCCGCGGCGACGGCCGCGTCATCGGGGGCGCCGGCCGTGGTCACGGTGACCAGACCGCCGTCCACATCGACGTCGACGGAGAGGACGCCGTCGAGCGCGCTCACCGAGGTGGTGACGGCGGTCCGGCAGTGGCCGCAGCTCATGCCGGAGACGCGGTAGGTGGTGGCGGTGCTGTCGGCGACGGCGACGGCCGTGTCCCCGGCGCCGGTGCCGCAGCTGCCGTCGGGGGTGCAGCAGGAAGACATGGATCTCTCCTTCGTCCGTCGGTATACCCTGAGGGGGTATCCCTGTGTGGGGTTCCAGGTATACCCCCCCTCCGTATCGTGCGCAAGCGTTTGCCCGGCTTGACTTGATACCCCCCAGGGGTATGGTGAGATGCATCGAACCGCCGATCGCGGCACCACGTCGTACGGGAGAGCAGTCATGAACACCGGAGTGAGGATCACCGCGTATGCCGCCGTGCTCGCGGCGACGTTCGGAGCCGCGTACGGGGTGGGGAAGGGCGTGGGTCCCGTCGGTGCCCCGGCGTCATCGGAGCACGCGGCGCACGTGACGCAGGCCGAGGCGCCCGCCGCGGGGGGCGGGCACGCGGGCCACGAGGAGGCGGCCCGGGGGCCGGCCGCCGGGGGTCTGCAGATCTCGGAGGGCGGCTACACCCTCGCCCTCGACACCCCGCGTATCGCGCCGGGACCGGGGGAGGTCACGTTCTCCCTCAAGGACCGCGGGGGCCGCAAGGTCACCGCGTTCAAGACCGAGCACGGCAAGGAACTGCACTTCATCGTCGCCTCGCGGGACCTGACGGTCTACCGGCACCTGCACCCGGTCCGCGCGCAGGACGGCACCTGGTCCACCCCGGTGGACCTGCCTGCCCCCGGCGCCTACAAGGTCTTCGCCGACTTCACCCCGGACACCGCCGGCGCGAAGGGCGTCACCCTGGGCGCCGACCTGTCCGTCCCGGGCCCGTACACCCCCGACCCGCTGCCGCCGGTCGCACCCACCACCGAGGTGGACGGCTACCAGGTGGCACTGGCCGGCGCCCTCGACCCGGGCAAGGCGGGCGAGTTGCGGCTCACCGTCAGCAAGGACGGCAAGCCGGTCACCGACCTGGAGCCCTACCTCGGCGCCTACGGCCACTTGGTCGCCCTGCGCGACGGGGACCTCGCCTACCTCCACGTCCACCCCAACGCCGGTGGCCCCGGGCCGGACGTCTCCTTCACGGCGACGGCCCCCAGCGCGGGCACCTACCGGCTCTTCCTGGACTTCCGGCACCAGGGCACGGTCCGCACCGCCGCGTTCACGGTCCAGGCCGGCGGCGCTCCGGCGGGCGGCGGCGCTCCGGCGGCCGGCGGCGCTCCGGCGGCCGGCGGCCAGGCGGTTCCGCAGACTCCCGCCCCGACCGCCCCGACCGCCCCGACCGAGCCCGGCCCCACCGCGGCCGAGCAGGGTGGACACTCCCACTGACCCTGTCCACCCTGCACACACCGTCACCCTGGAGCACGCGGGCGGCCCGACGCGCCGCCCCGCTCGTGCAGCGGGCCCGGACCTCCCGGCTGCGGCCGTTGGTGGCGCCGAGGTAAGCCCCGGCCCACCGCGGACGCGCGGACCGGCGGCGACGGCCCGGGTGGGCGTGGGAGCGGGGGTGGCCGTCGTGTGCGCCGCGCTCTTCGCCCTCCTCGCGGTGGCCGTCGCCGCCCGGAACGGCGCTCCGTTCCCCGTCGACCGGAGCCCGCACGTGTGGTGCGTACGCCACCGGTCGGCCTGGGCCGCCGACGCCGCCCGCCTCGTCACCGCGACCGACACCGGCCCCCTGCCCTACCTGTGCGCGGTGGCGGCCGGACTGATCGCGGGACGCGACGCGCGGGAACGGCGAGGGGCCGCGGTCGCCACGCCACCACCTCCGCCCTCGTCGCCGGCCTGCTCGCCGGGTCCTGTACCGCGTCGCCCGTCCCGCCGTCGCCCGGACCGGCGCCGTACTGCCCGTCTGCTGGGCGGCAGCCGTCGGACTGAGCCGGATCTACCTGGGGGTGTACTGGCCCAGCGACGTCCTCGGGGGCTGGCTCTACGCCCCTGACCTGGCTCGCGGTCGGCCACGCCCTGCTCGCGTGGACCGCCCGGCGGAAGGACCCGTATCCCCTGCAGGCACTCTCCGGCGGCCCTCGTCCGAGGTTCGAGCGCCGCTCGGCCGGTCGATACGGCGGCCTTGCCTAACCTGCCCGTCACAAGGTTCTTCCGAGCACCTCCCGGCGCGTCCGGCGAGGCACCGCGACGAGACGTGGACACGGTCGGTCGACCGTGGGGACGGGGCGAGATGACTGACATCGGCACCACGGGCGATCCGCACCCCCGACCAGCGGACACCGGACCCCGCCGCCGGGACCACAGATGATCCCGCTGTCGTTCGCCCAGCGCCGCCTGTGGTTCCACCACCGGCTGCAAGGCCCTTCGGCCACCTACAACGTGCCCTTCGTCCTGCGCCTGAAGGGCCGACTCGACACCGACGCGCTCGAAGCGGCCGTCCGCGACCTGGTGGCCCGGCACGAGAGCCTGCGCACGCTGATCGTCGAGGACGAGCACGGCGACGCGTTCCAGCGCATCGTGCCCCCGGCCGGCTTGCCGCTGACCGTGCCGGTCACCGACGTGGCCCCCGAAGAGGTGCCGACCGCCGTGGCGCGTGCCGTGTCCCACCCCTTCGACCTCACGGCGGAGATACCCCTGAGGGCCACCGTACTCAGGTGTTCGCCCGAGGAGCACCTGCTCGTGCTGGTGGCCCACCACATCGCCTGCGACGAGGAGTCGGGCAGGCCCCTGACCCGCGACCTGTTCGCCGCCTACGAGGCGCGGCGCGCGGGGCACTCCCCGGGGCACGGCGAACCGCCCGTGCAATACCAGGACTACACGGTGTGGCAGCGCGACCTGCTCGGCGACGAGAACGACCCCGCCAGCCTCGCAGCGGCGCAGGTGTCCTACTGGCGCGAGGAGTTGGCGGGCGTACCGCAGCCGTCGGCGCTGCCCACCGACCGTCCCCGTCCACCGGCGGCGAGCTACCGAGGCGACCTGTACGAGTTCACGGTCGATCCGCGGCTGCTGGCCGACATCGAGAAGCTGGCCGCCGACCACCGTACGACGGTGCCCGTGGCGATGCAGTCCGCCCTGGCCGTCCTGCTCCACCGACTGGGCGCCGGCGACGACCTCACGATCGGCTGCCCCGCCACCGACCGCACCGAGGAGGCCTTCGCCGACCTCGTCGGATTCTTCGTCAACACGTGGGTGCTGCGGCTGGACCTGACCCGCAACCCCTCCTTCTCCGAACTGCTCGGAACGGCCGCGACCAAGGCGCTGAACGCGTACGACCTGCACGACGTGCCGTTCGAGCGGCTGGTGGAGCTGATCGCCCCCGAGCGTTCCACCGCCTACCACCCGCTGTTCCAAGTGCGGTGCGCGTGGCAGCCGTCACCGCCCCCGATCGAGGTTCCCGGACTCCGGGTCGCCTTCGAACCCGCCTGCACCGGGACCGCCACCTGCGACCTGTCCTTCCTCGTCGTCCCCGACCCGGCCGGGGGCGCGCGGGTCCGACTCACCTACGCGACCGATCTGTTCGACCGCGACGCGGTGGAGCGGCTCGCGGCCCGGTACCTGCGCGTGCTGCGCCGGATCGTCGCCGAGCCGGAGGTCCGGGTCGGGGCCGTGGACGTCCTCGACGCCGAGGAGCGCGAACGGCTACTGGGCCCGGTCGGTGAACCGGCCGCCACGGCGGCCGAGGAGACGGTCGTCGCGCTCTTCGAGCGGCAGGCACGGGCTACACCGGACGCCACCGCCGTTCTCGACGCGGACGGCTCCCTCCTCACCTACGGGCAACTCGACGCCCGGTCCGACGGGTTGGCGCGGGAGCTCGTGCGGCGCGGGGTCGGCCCCGAGAGCCTCGTCGGGCTCGCCCTGCCCCGGACCTCCGCGCTCGTCGTCGGCCTGCTCGCCGTCCTCAAGGCGGGCGCGGGCTACCTGCCGCTCGATCCGGACCGGCCGGGGTCGATGCCCTTCGACGCCGTCCTCGCCGACGCGCGCCCGCGGTTGATCCTCACCGACTCCGACTCCGGCTCCGACTCCGGCTCCGGCTCCGGCTCCGGCTCCGGCTCCGACTCCGGCTTCGGCTCCGACTTCGATTCCCCGACCGCGGGCCGGCCCGACGATGTTCCGCGCCTGTGCGTGCGGGACGTTCCCGCCGACGCGCCGGGAGCCCCGGTCCGCGCCACGGCCCCCCGACCGGACCACCTCGCCTGCGTGCTGTACGGCCCCGGCGAGCCCGGGGGCGTCGTCGTCACCCACCGGAACCTGGCCGGCGGCGTGCGCCGGTTGACCCGGCGCCTCGGCGTCCTGGCCGGCCGGCGGATGCTCAGCACCTCGCCGTCCGGCTCCGACGCGTCGGCTTACGAGATCCTCACCCCGCTCTGCGCCGGCGGCAGCGTCGAAGTGGTCGCGGGGGTCGGCGGCCCCGAGGCGGCGGTGGATGGGCGCGGTCGGCCCGCCCAGGTGATCGGTACGACCCCGACCGCGTTCGCCGCACGGGCCGAGCGGGCACCGGCGTTGACCGGCGTACAAGCGGTGGTCCTCAGCGGAGAGCCGCTGCCCGCGTCCCTGGTGGAACGGGCGCGGGCGTACGCGCCCGGCGTGCGGGTGATCCACGCCCACGGCCGGGCCGACGCCTTCTGCGTCCCCGATTCAGGCATCGACGGCGGCGTACGGACGTACGTCCTCGGGCCCGGCCTGGCGCCCGTACCGCCGGGCACGGTCGGCGAACTCCACATCGGCGGCGCCGTGGGCCGGGGCTACCACGAGCGGCCCGGAGCCACGGCGCGGCGGTTCCTCGCGGACCCCTTCGGTCCGGCCGGCGGGCGGATGTACGGGACGGGCGAACTCGCGCGCCTGACCGTCGACGGACGGCTGGAGCACCTCGGTCCCGTCGCCGCCCAGGTGACGGTGCGGGGGGTGCGCGTCGAAACGGGTGCGGTGGAGGCCGCGCTGACGGCCCACCCGGGCGTCTCCCAGGCCGTGGTGGTCGCCCGCGAGGGCCGCTGCGGCAGCCCGTGCCTTGTGGCCTACGTCGTACCCGGCGGCGACGCCGGCCACGGCCCTGACGGCGGCCACGGCGGTGGCGGTGACAGTGGCGAGGACGTCCACGGCGGCGGATACCGGGCCGAGCTGCGGCGGTTCGTCTCCGCGCGCCTCCCCGACCACCTGGTGCCCGCCGCCTTCACGGTCCTGGACCGGATGCCGCTGACGCCGTACGGCACGCTCGACCGGGCGGCCTTGCCGGCGCCCGACCTCGCCGGCGACACGTACCGCGCCCCGCGCACCGCCACGGAGGAGGTGCTCGCGGACGCGGTCGGGGAGGTGCTCGGGCTGGAACGGGTCGGTGTCGACGACGACTTCTTCCTGGTCGGCGGCGACAGCGTCCGCTCCGTCCAGGCCGCCGCCCGGGCCCGCGCCCGGGGAGCCGAGGTGACCCCGAAGGAGATCTTCGAGCACCGCACCGTGGCCGACCTGGCACGGGTCGCCGCCGAGCGGGCCCGCGAAATCCCGGGACCGGCCGAACCCGAGGGCGACGGCGACGACTGGATGCCGCTGCTCCCGGGAGCCCTGGAACTCCGGGGCCGCGGAGGCGGGAACCGGCTCGCACCGGCGCGACTGCTCGAACTCCCGCTCGAAACCGACCTGACCACCCTGATGGCGAGCCTCGGGGCGATCCTGGACCGCCACGACGTGCTGCGCTCCCGACTGGTGCGGGACCCGGAAACCGGGCTGCGGATCGAGCCCGCCGGACTGGTCGGTCCGGCCTCGCTGGTGCGCCGGATCCCGTGCGGCGGCCCCTGGGACGACGCGCTGATCGCCGCCGAACTGGACGCCGCCGCCGACCGGTTGGACCCGGCCGCCGGGGTGATGGTCCAGTTCGTGTGGTTCGACCGCAGTGCCGTCGGCAAGGGCGGCACCGGTCGGTTGCTGATCGTTGCGCACCCCCTCGTCGCCGACGCGGCGTCCTGGCACGTCCTGCTGCCCGGCCTGGCCGAGGCATGGGCCCGGGCCCGCTGCGGGGTCCCCTCGCCGCCCCGCGCGGGAACCTCCGTACGCCAGTGGGCGCACGCGTTGGAAGGGGAGGCGCGCCGCCCGGACCGGGTCGCCGAACTGGCCGGTTGGCGCGAAATCCTGGCCGCCCCGGACACCCTCCTCGGCAACCGCCGACCCGACCCGGCCGTGGACGTGGCCGCCACCGTGGAGACGGTACGGGTCCGGGTCCCGGCCGACGTGGGCGAAGACGTGCTGACCGCGGTCCCCGCCGTCTTCCGTTGCGGAGTGGAGGACGTACTGCTCACCGCCCTGGCCGTGGCGCTGGCACAGCGGAGCCGCGGCCGGGGTGACGCGCCGAACGCCCCCCTGATCCGCGTGGAAGGTCACGGTCGTCCGAAGGACCTGGTACCGGGCGCCGACCCGACCGGGATCGTCGGCCGGTTCGCCATGGCGTTCCCCGTCCGCCTCGACATCGGCGGGATCGACCCGGACGAGGCGCTCGCCGGTGGACCCGCCGCCGGACGCGCCCTGAAGACCGTCAAGGAGCGGCTGCGCGCCCTGCCGGACGAGGGCATCGGTTACGGGCTGCTGCGCCACCTCAACCCGGAGACGGCCGCCGAGCTGGCCGGCTACCCCGAGCCACAGATCGGGTTCCGGTACCTGCGCGGCTTCGGCGCCGACGACATGCCCGTCTCCGTGCGGGGCCTGGGCTGGGTACCGGCGATCGACGGGGGCGAGCCGGCCCCGAGCCCGGACGGGCGGGCGCCCGCGCCGTCGGCCCTGGAGATCGCCGTCCGCACGACGGAGGGCGCGACGGGCCCCGAACTCACCGCCTCCTTCGACTTCCCGACGGGCGTGCTGTCCGAGGCGGAGGTGGCGGAGCTCGCCGGCCTGTGGGTCACCGCGCTCACCGGTCTCGTCCGGCACGCGAGGCAGCCGGGTGCCGGTGGCCTGACGCCTTCGGACGCGGCGCTGGTGACGGTGACCCAGGCGGAGATCGAGGAGTGGGAGGCGCGCCACGGACGGCTGGCCGAGGTGTGGCCGGTGTCCCCGGTCCAGTCTGCGCTCCTGCGCCCGGCCGGTCCTGCACGGTCCAGGTCCGAGCCGACGCCGGCGCAGTTCGTCATCCCGGTGGAGGGCCGGGTGGATCCCGTACGGATGAGGGCCGCCGGACGGGCCCTGCCGGTGCGCCACCCCCACCTGGGCGCGGGCTTCGGCACGACGGTCGGCGGCGTGCCGGTCCAGATCGTCCCCGAGCACGTACGGCTGCCCTGGCGGTACCTCGACCTGGTGGCAGCCGACGAGGCCGTCCGGGACGCGGAGACCGGGCGGCTCCTCGCCGAGGAACGCGCGGCCCGGTTCGACCCGCTCGCCCCGCCGCTGGTCCGGCTCGCCCTGATCGGCCTCGGGGAGCGCGCGCGGCTGGTGGTCACCGCGCACCCGGTGCTGTTCGACGACCGGTCGGCGGCGGTGCTGATGAGCGACCTGGTCCGGCTCTACCGGGTGGGCGGCGACGCGTCGCTGCTCCCGCCCGCGCCCCGCTACGACGACTACCTGGCCTCGCTCGGCCCGGAGGACGCCGTGGTCCCGACGATGGTCGTGCCCCGGCCCGCCCTTCCCCGCGCCGGGAGCGGGGCCGGGACCGGGACCGGCCGGGTCGAGGTCGAGGTGGCGGCGGGCGACGTCCGGGGCCTGTCCCGGCGGGCCGCCGACCTGGGGCTCACGCCGGAGACGCTGGTCGAAGGGGCGTGGGCGATCCTGCTCGCCCGCCTCGGCGGAAGCCGTGACGTGCGGTTCGGGGTACGCGTCCACGGACGCCCGGCCGGACTGCCGGGCGTCCACGAGATGGTCGGTCTGTTCGCCCGTACGGTTCCGGTGCGGGTCTCCTACGCCCCGGGCGACACGGTGGCGCAGCTCCTGGCGGCGCTGGACGGACACGCCGACCACGGCCCGGGGGAACTCGGCCGGCACACCGGGCGGACGACGCCGCTCGACTCGCTGGTCGTCCACGAACCGGACCCGGACACCCCGGAGGGCCCGCGGGGGACCACCACGTCGGCGGGAGTCACCCTCACGGGCGTCCGCCCCTCGACCGGTTCGCCGTACCCGCTGACGCTCCACGTCGCCGGGGCCGGCCCACGGTTCACCCTGGAGTTCCGCCACGACTGCCACGAGCGGAGCGAGGCGGAGGCGCTCGCCGCCTCCTTCGCCCGGGTGTTGCGGCAAGTGAGGACCGATCCGGGGCTGCCGGTGGACGCGGTGGACGCGGTGGACGTGTATGCGCCGCCCCGGGGGCGGGCCGCGGCGGGCTGAGTGGGCTGAGCGGGTGGCAAGGGCCCCGGACCACGGGCTCGGGGCGGCCCGCCGCGCCGCGTCCGCTACACCGGCAGCCCGGTCGGCTCCTTGATCCGCTTCATGATGATCTGCGAGTTGACCTCGGTCACCCCCGACAGGGCCGTGAGCTGCTCGATCCACAGGCGCTCGTAGGCCCGCAGGTCGGCCACGGCGATGCGCAGCAGGCAGCCGGGACTGCCGAAGAGGCGGTACGCCTCGATGACGTCGGGGATGTCCTGGAGCGCCGCCTCGAAAGCCTCCACGGCGGCGCGGTCGCGGCGCACCTCGACCGAGACCAGCACCTCGAAGCCCCGGCCCACCGCGTCCGGGTCGATGACGGCGTGGTAGCCCTGGATCACGCCGTCCTGTTCCAGTTGCCGCACCCGGCGCATACAGGGCGAGGGGGTCAGCCCCACGCGCTGGGCCAGCTCCTGGTTGCTGAGCCGGCCGTCTCGCTGGAGCTCGCGCAAGATTTCTCGATCGATGGCGTCCATCACGCAATTATCGCCCACTCAATGTTGCGGTGGAGCCGCAATAGGCAATCGCATTGCGCGTAGATCTCTCTATCATTGCCGGTTGTAGCAAATCTGTGCGGATGTCGTACGAGAGAAGGGTGGGACCGGGATGGGACGCGTCGTCGTCATCAGCACCGGCGGAACGATAGCCAGCCGCTGGCAGGGTTCCGGGTTCGCCGCCGAGGCCGACGGCAGCGAGGTCATCGCCACCGCGCCCCTGCCCGAGGGGGTCACCGTCGAGGTGGTCGACCTCTTCAGCGTGAACAGCCCCCGGCTGACCACCGCCCATCAGCTCACCCTGCTGCGCACGGTCCACGAGGTGCTGGCCGACCCGGACGTGGACGGCATCGTCGTCACGCACGGCACCGACACCCTGGAGGAGTCGGCCTTCCTGCTCGACCTGCACCACCACGACCCGCGCACCGTGGTCTTCACCGGCTCCCAGCTGCCCATGGGCTCCGCCGACGGGGACGGGCCAGGCAACCTCTACGACGCGCTGCTGACCGCCGCCGCCACACGCGGCCTCGGCGTGCTGATCGCCTTCGCCGGCCGGGTGCACGCAGCGCGCGGCACCGTCAAGACCCAGGCCGTGGCCCTGGACGCGTTCGCGGACCCCTCGAAGGAACTGCTCGGCAAGATCGGCTTCGGCAAGGTCACCGTGCTGCGCACCCCGCAGCGTCCGGCCCCGCTCGCGCTGCCGCCGATGCCGGAACTCCCGCCGCGCGTGGACATGGTCATGCACCACGCCGACGGCGACGCCACGCTGCTGAACGCCGCAGTGGAGGCGGGGGCGCGCGGGATCGTCCTGATCGGGACGGGCGCCGGCAACGCGACGCCGGAGATCGTGGAAGCGGTCGCCGCCGCCGTCGCCCGCGGGGTCCTCGTCGCCCTCACCACGCGCGTGGCCGCCGGTCCGGTCACCGAGATCTACACGCACGGCGGCGCGGTCGACCTGGTCGCCGCCGGAGCCGTGCCGACCGGCACCCTGCGGGCCGGCCAGGCCCGTATCGCGGTCCTGTCCGCGCTGCTCGCCACCGATGACCCCGCCGAGCGGTCCCGGGTGCTCCGCGCGGCCTTGTCCTCGGGCGACCCGGTGCTGGTCGGGGCCTGACCGAAGCCGATCGGGCGCGGCGGCGCCGCCCGCGCCCGGCTCGCCGGCCCGGCGCCTCGAACACCGGCGGGGCCGAGGGGGTCGAGGGGCCGGGCGGACGCGCCCGGTCAGCTCCCGCCGAAGGCGCCCAGGATCCGGTCCGCCGCCAGCGTGGGGGTCAAGGACCCGTCCCGGACCGCCGCTTCGAGGTCGGGCGCGAGGGCCCGTACCGCCGCGTTCCCCCGGAGCCGCTCCAGCAGCTCCTCGCGGACCATCGACCACGTCCACTCCACCTGCTGCGCCGCCCGCTTGGCGGCGAGGCGCCCGCCGGCGTCGAGCAGCCGCCGGTGCTGCTCCAGCCGGTTCCAGACCTCGTCCAGACCCGCCGACTCGCGCGCGCTGCAGGTCAGGACCGGTGGGGTCCACGCCGCGTCCGCCGGGTGCATCAACCGCAGCGCGCCCGACAGTTCGCGCGCCGCCGCCTTCGCGTCCCGCTCGTGCGGACCGTCCGCCTTGTTGACCGCCAAGACGTCCGCCAGTTCCAGGACGCCCTTCTTGATGCCCTGCAACTGGTCGCCCGTACGGGCCAGCGACAGCAGCAGGAAGGAGTCGACCATCCCCGCCACCGTCGTCTCCGACTGGCCCACGCCGACGGTCTCGACGAGGACCACGTCGTAACCCGCCGCCTCCATCACGATCATCGACTCACGCGTCGCCTTGGCGACCCCGCCCAGCGTCCCCGCCGACGGCGAAGGCCGCACGAACGCCGCCGGGTCGACGGCGAGCCGCTCCATCCGGGTCTTGTCGCCCAGGATCGAACCGCCCGTCCGCGTGGACGAGGGGTCCACGGCCAGGACGGCCACCCGGTGGCCCAGACCCGTCAGCATCGTGCCGAACGCGTCGATGAACGTCGACTTGCCGACCCCCGGCACCCCGCTGATACCGATCCGCCGGGCCCGCCCCGAGTGCGGCAACAGCTCCGTCAACAGCGCCTGCGCCGGCGCCCGGTGGGCGGCCAGGGTGGACTCGACGAGAGTGATGGCGCGCGCGATGAACGCGCGCTTCCCGTCGAGCACCCCCTTGGCGTACGCCTCGACGTCGATCTTCGGAGCCATCGTGTCGCGCCCGCCCCTACAGCTCGTGACCGAGATCCGCGGCCAGCCGCGTCACCAGGTCGTGCGCCGCGTCCGGGATCACCGTGCCCGGCAGGAAGACCGACGTCGCGCCCATCTCCAGCAGCGTCGGGACGTCCGCCGGCGGGATCACCCCACCCACCACGATCATGATGTCCTCGCGGCCCTCCTCCGCCAACTGCTCGCGCAGCGCCGGGACGAGGGTCAGGTGACCGGCCGCCAGTGACGACACGCCCACCACGTGGACGTCCGCCTCGACGGCCTGGCGGGCCACCTCCTCCGGGGTCTGGAACAGCGGGCCGACGTCCACGTCGAAGCCCAGGTCGGCGAAGGCCGTCGCGATCACCTTCTGGCCGCGGTCGTGCCCGTCCTGGCCCATCTTCGCCACCAGGATGCGCGGACGACGGCCCTCCGACTCCTCGAACCGGTCGATCAGGGCGCGCGTGCGCTCCACGGACGGGGATTCGCCTGCTTCGGTGCGGTACACACCGGAGAGCGTACGGATCTGGCTCGCGTGCCGCCCGTACACCTTCTCCAGTGCGTCCGAGATCTCACCGACCGTCGCCTTGGCGCGCGCCGCGTCCACCGCCAGCGCGAGGAGGTTGCCGTCCCCGCGGCCGGCCGCGTTCGTCAGCGCCCGCAGCGTGTCCTGCGTACGCGCCTCGTCCCGCTCCTCGCGCAGCCGCCGCAGCTTCTCGATCTGCCGGCTGCGCACCGAGGAGTTGTCGACCTTGAGGACCTCGATCGCCTCGTCGTTCTCCACCCGGTACTTGTTCACGCCGATCACCGGCTGCCGCCCAGAGTCGATCCGCGCCTGCGTGCGCGCGGCGGCCTCCTCCACGCGCAGCTTCGGGATGCCGGCGTCGATGGCCTGCGCCATGCCGCCCGCCGCCTCGACCTCCTGGATGTGCTGCCACGCCCGACGCGCCAGGTCGTACGTGAGCTTCTCCACGTACGCGCTGCCGCCCCACGGGTCGATCGTCCGGCAGGTCCCCGACTCCTGCTGGAGCAGCAACTGCGTGTTGCGGGCGATGCGCGCCGAGAAGTCCGTCGGCAGGGCGAGCGCCTCGTCCAGCGCGTTCGTGTGCAGCGACTGGGTGTGGCCCTGGGTCGCGGCCATCGCCTCCACGCAGGTGCGCGTCACGTTGTTGAAGACGTCCTGCGCGGTCAGCGACCAGCCGGAGGTCTGCGAATGGGTGCGCAGCGAAAGCGACTTGGCGTTCTTCGGGTCGAACTGCTTGACCAGCCGCGCCCACAGCAGACGCGCGGCGCGCAGCTTCGCGACCTCCATGAAGAAGTTCATGCCGATCGCCCAGAAGAACGACAGGCGCGGTGCGAACGCGTCCACGTCCAACCCCACCGCCTGTCCGGCGCGCAGGTACTCCACCCCGTCCGCCAGGGTGTACGCCAACTCCAGGTCGGCCGTGGCCCCCGCCTCCTGGATGTGGTACCCGGAGATCGAGATGGAGTTGTACCTCGGCATGTTCCGCGAGGTGAAGGAGAAGATGTCCGAGATGATCCGCATCGAGGGCTTCGGCGGATAGATGTAGGTGTTGCGGACCATGAACTCCTTGAGGATGTCGTTCTGGATGGTCCCGGCGAGCTTGTCGGGGGAGACGCCCTGCTCCTCCGCCGCCACGATGTACAGCGCGAGGACCGGCAGCACCGCGCCGTTCATCGTCATCGACACCGTCATCTTGTCCAGCGGGATCCCGTCGAACAACTGCCGCATGTCGTAGATCGAGTCGATCGCCACGCCCGCCATGCCGACGTCGCCCGTCACCCGCGGGTGGTCGCTGTCGTAACCGCGGTGCGTGGGCAGGTCGAACGCGATCGACAGACCCTTCTGGCCGGCCGCGAGGTTGCGCCGGTAGAAGGCGTTGGACTCCTCCGCCGTGGAGAAACCCGCGTACTGGCGGATGGTCCAGGGCTGGTTGACGTACATCGTCGGGTACGGGCCGCGCAGGTACGGGGCCACGCCCGGGTACGTCCGCAGGAAGTCGAGCCCCTCCAGGTCGGCCCCGGTGTACAGCGGCTTCACGCCGATGCCCTCCGGGGTCTCCCACAGCAGGTCCGCGGCGGCCGTGCCGGTGGACTCCTTGACGGCGGCCCGCCACTGCTCCTCGGAACCGGCCGGGGCCGCCCCGGAGTTCAGCGGGAGCTCGGAGAAATCGGGGATCGCGGTGCTCAAGACGCCACCTTCATCCGGTCGAGTACGGAGGACAGTACGGCGACGGCGTCGCAGCCGGCGAAGACGTACTCGTCCACTGCGGCTTGCGCGGTGCCGGGCTTCCCGGCCAGGAACACGGTCGTCGCGCCCGCCGAGCGCAACGCGGCGGCCACCGCCTCGGCCTGCTCCTCGTACAGCGCGTCGCTGGAGCACAGCACCGCCATGCCGTCCGCGCCGCTCGCCGCGTACGCCGCGGCGGCCGTGTCCGGGTCCACGGACACCGGGTCGTGGACCGGCTCGACGCCGCCCGCCTGGAACAGGTTCGCGGCGAAGGTGGCACGGGCGGTGTGCGCGGCCGCAGGGCCGAGCGCGGCGAGGAAGATTCTCGGCCGGGCGCCGGTGGCCGCCAGGTGTGCGTCGCTGCGGGCGCGCAGCGCCTCGTACGCCTCGTCGCGCCGGACGCGCGGCAGACCGCCCGTCGGGCCCGCGGGGGCGGGCTCGCGGGCGACCGGCTTCTCCGACAGGTGCGGGAACTCGCTGACGCCGGTGATGGGTTCGCGGCGCTTCGCCAGCTTCGCGGAGCGCACGGCCCAGGTGGCGGCGAGCCGTTCGGCGACCAGACCGGAACGCAGGGCGCTCGCCTGGCCGCCCGCTTTCTCGACGGTCCGGAAGAACTCCCAAGCGGCTTCGGCGAGTTCGTCGGTGAGTTGCTCGACGTAGTACGAGCCGCCGGCGGGGTCGATCACCCGGGCCAGGTACGACTCCTCCAGCAGGATGGTGGAGGTGTTGCGGGCGATCCGGCGCGCGAACGCGTCCGGCAGGCCCAGCTCGTGGTCGAAGGGCAGCACGGTGACGGCGTCCGCGCCGCCCACGCCCGCCGCCATGCAGGCGACGGTGGTGCGCAGCATGTTCACCCACGGGTCGCGCCGGGTCATCATCACCGGCGAGGTCACCGCGTGCTGGCGCTGCGTACCCGCGTCCGGGGCGCCGCAGGCGTCGGCGACCCGGGCCCACAGGCGGCGCGCGGCGCGCAGCTTGGCGATGGTCAGGAACTGGTCGGCGGTCGCGGCGTAACGGAACTCCAGCTGCCCGAGGGCCGCGTCGAGACCCAGACCGGCCTCCGTGAGGGCCCGCAGGTACGCCACGCCGGTGGCCAGCGACAGGCCCAGCTCCTCGGCGGCGCTGCCGCCGGCCTCGTGGTAGGGGAGGGCGTCCACGGTCAGGGCCCGTACGTGGGGCCAGGCGGCGGCCGTCTCGGCGGCGAGGGCGGCGGCTTCGGCGAGGTCCAGCCGTTCACCCGTACGGGCTTCATGGCCCAGCGGGTCGGCGCCGAGGGAGGCGCGGGCGGACTCGGGAGCCACCCCGCGCTCGGCGTACAGGGCCAGCAACGCGCGGGCCGCGTCGGCGTACCGGGCGCCGGCGTCGAGGGTGACGGGGGCGAGGTCGAGGTAGACGCCCTCCAGGGCGCGGCCGAGGCCGGCGACGGGGAGGCCGCCCTCGCCGACGGTGAGCCACAGGGAGGTGGTGCCGTTCTCCAGGTCGGCCAGCGCGGCCTCGTTCACCCGCGCCGGATCGGTCCCGGCGAGCCGCTGGCGCACGTCCCAGCCGGAGGCGGAGGTGCCTTCGGGCCGGCCGCCGCGTACGAAGGGGGCGAACCCGGGGAAACCGGTCGCGTCCTCGCCGGGGCGTGCGGTGTAGAGCGGGCGGGTGCGGAGCCCGTCCTCGAGTGTCGTGGACAGCGCGTCTTCAGCTGCCTCGCCGGTGACTTCCTTGCCCGACTTGCGCAGTACGCCCTCAACCAGGCGCTGCCACTGCTCATGTGTCGCGTCAGGAAACTCGGCGGCCAGGGAGAGCCCGTCGTCAGGCAGGACCGTCATGGCTCGAATGCTAGGGGGGCCGCTCAATCGAGACCATAACCGCCGGATGTGATCTCGCACTCGCAGGTCAGACCTCACCCGCCGGCGCGGTCTCGGCCCCGCCGGCCGTGTCCGGTGAGCCCGGCGGCCACCCGAGCCGACGGCCCCGCTGCCCCTCGGCCCGGCGCGCCGCCCGGCCACGGGCGGTCGGGAGTTCCGCCGCGCGGGCCCGCGCGGCCCCCGGCCCCGAGGGCCGTCCCGGCCGGGGACCGGTCGTGACGGCCGTCCGGTCCCCGCGCGCCGGCCCGGAGGCGGGGCCCGGCTCCGGATCTGCGGCCGCCCCAGGGCCACGGGCGGGACCCGGGTGGCGGCCAGATCGCTGCCCGGGGGCACGGGCGTCGGGAAGGGCGCCCGCCGAGCCGCCCACCCCGCGCCCGCGGGGACGGGCGTGCGGGCCGGCCGGGGGCGTGCGGGCCGGCCGGGGGAGGGGGTGCGGGGGCCACCGTGGCGGGGGCGTTGCAGAGGCGTGAAATCCGGCCACCCTTTTCGGCCGTTCCGGATGCCCCGCCGCGCCCCTGGGAACGGGCGAAGGCCCAGGTCAGCCCCCTGTGGACGCCCTCGGTGCGGCCCGATCAGAGGACTCCACACGGGGGTTGACCACCGGCCGGCCCGCTGACACGCTCCGGGACATGTCCGCGAACGAGTACCTCGCCCCGCGGCTCCACACCCCCGGCTCCTGTACCGCGCCGGGCGAGTGTCAGGGCCGCTGTCCGGCCCCCCGCCGCGCCTGAGCGCCGCGCCCCCGCCGCGACCCCGTCGCACCCCCGCCGCGCCTGAGCGCCGCGCCCCCCGCCGCGCCCCGCCATGCCGCCGCGCGCCCCTTCGCCACACCCCTGCCCCGCACCGGCACCTTTCCCGTGCCCGGTGTCCCTTCCGCTGCGGAAAACGAACCCGTACGCACCTCCAGGGAGCTCTCATGACCACCGCCACCGGCATCGCCACCGCCGCCGTCACCGTCACCAAGATCGGCGGCCGGATCGGCGCCCACATCGACGGCGTCCGCCTCGGCGGCGACCTCGACGCCACCACCGTCGCCGAGATCCGCGCCGCGCTACTCGCCCACAAGGTCGTCTTCTTCCACGGCCAGGACCACCTCGACGAGGCCGGCCACGAAGCCTTCGCCCAACTGCTCGGCACCCCCGTCGCGCACCCCACCGTCCCCTCCGCGGACGGCCGTTACGCCCTCGGCATCGACTCCCACCACGGCGCCCGCGCCAACCAGTGGCACACC
This sequence comes from Streptomyces sp. NPDC046557, assembly GCF_040645975.1. Taxonomy (NCBI): domain Bacteria; kingdom Bacillati; phylum Actinomycetota; class Actinomycetes; order Kitasatosporales; family Streptomycetaceae; genus Streptomyces; species Streptomyces sp. NPDC046557. The sequence goes on along the minus strand of NZ_JBEYZH010000001.1, from coordinate 1,024,261 downwards.
GACGTCACCTTCGTGCCCGCGTACCCGGCCTTCTCCATCCTGCGCGCCGTCACCATCCCCCCGTACGGTGGCGACACCCTCTGGGCCAACACCGCCACCGCCTACGCCCACCTCCCCGAGCCGCTCCGCGCCCTCGCCGACGGCCTGCGCGCCGTCCACTCCAACGAGTACGACTACGCGGCCCTGCGCCCCGACGCCCTCCCCGAGGCACTGGCCCAGTACCGCGAGGTGTTCACCTCCACGAAGTTCCTCACTGAGCACCCGGTCGTCCGCGTCCACCCCGAGACCGGCGAACGCACCCTGCTCCTCGGCAACTTCGTCCAGCGGATCAGCGGCCTCACCGGCCGCGACTCCCGCCTTCTCCTCGACCTCTTCCAGGCGCACGTCGAGAGCCCCGAGAACACCGTCCGCCACCGGTGGCAGACCGGTGACGTGGCGATCTGGGACAACCGCGCCACCCAGCACTACGGCGTCGACGACTCCGACAACCACGAGCGCACCCTGCGCCGCGTCACCGTCGACGGCGACATCCCGGTCGGCCCGGACGGGGTCCCGTCCCGCCTGATCAGCCCGGAGAACGTGCCCGACCCCGCCTTCGGAATCGCCTCGGGCGCCTCCACGGTCACGGCCTGACCGGCCACGGCCTGACCGATCGCCGCCCCGGTCTCCGCCGACCGCCCCTTCCCCGCCCCGTCGCACCAGGAGCTCCCCGTGCCCAGACTGCTCGCCCTCACCGGCAGCCCGTCCGTCCACTCCCGTACCGCCGTCGTCGCCGACCACGTCCGACGCCGCCTCACCCATGCCGGCTTCGAGACCGGGCACCTCGCCCTGCGCGAGCTGCCCGCCGCAGACCTCCTCTCCGCCCGCCGCGGCGAGCCGGAGATCCGCCGCGCCCTCGAAGCCGTGGCCGCAGCCGACGGCCTCGTCATCGCGACGCCGGTCTACAAAGCCTCGTACACCGGCCTGCTCAAGGCGTTCCTCGATCTGCTCCCGCAGGACGGCCTCGCGGGCAAGACCGTGCTGCCGCTCGCCACCGGCGGCAGTCTCGCCCACGTCCTCACCATCGACTACGCCCTGCGCCCGGTCCTCGCCGCGCTCGGCGCCCGCCACGTCACCGCCGGCCGGTTCGTCCTGGACTCCGCGGTCGAGCGCGGCGCCGGTCCCGACCGACTGCGGCCGGAGGCGGAGCTGGACCTCTTCCAGGCGGTCGACGAGTTCGCCGACGCCCTGCGCGCCGCGGACCCCGCCGCCCTGACCCCCGCCCCATAACCCTCCACGGATTCCGCAACCCTCCACGGATTCCGCAACCCTCCACAGATCCCGCGACCCTTCACAGCCCGCGACAAGGACCAGCCATGCCCGCAGCCTTCACCCCGACCCCCACCTCCCGGCGCCAGTTCCTCACCCTGCTCGGCATCTCGGCGGCCGCGGTGAGCTGCGGCACGGCCACCGCCACCGGCGGCTCCGGCGGCCAGGGCAAGCAGGTCACCACCCTCAAGTACCAGGGCGCCGTCGGCGCGGTCACCCTCCCCGAGCTGGCCGCCGACCTCGGCTACCTCGGCGGACTCAGCCTCGAATGGGTCGGCAACACCATCAGCGGCCCCCAGGACATCCAGTCCGCCGCCACCGGCCAGACCCACTTCGGCGGAGCCTTCAACGGCGCGATCGTCAAGCTGGCCGCCGGCAAGGCCCAGATCCAGGCCGTCATCTCCTACTACGGCTCCGACAAGGACACGTACCTCGGCTACTACGTCCTGGAGGACAGCCCGATCCGCTCCGCCCGCGACCTGATCGGCAAGAAGGTCGGCATGAACACCCTGGGCGCCCACGCCCAGGCCCTCCTCGACATCTACCTGGAGCGCAACGGCCTCTCCAAGGCGGACGGAGACAAGGTCGAATCCCTCGTCGTCCCGCCCGTCAACACGGAACAGGCCCTCAGGCAGAAGCAGATCGAGGTCGGCGTGCTCAGCGGCGTCCTGCGCGACAAGGCCCTGGCGACCGGCGGGATACGCCCGCTGTTCAAGGACTTCGAGCTGCTGGGCGCGTTCAGCGCCGGCTCGTACGTGATGACGCGCCGCTTCATCAGGGAGAACCCCGACACCGTACGGACCTTCACCACCGGGGTCGCCAAGGCCATCGAGTGGTCCCGCACCACCCCGCGCGAGGAGGTCATCGCCCGGATGACGGAGATCATCAAGAAGCGCGGCCGGAACGAGGACACCTCGACCCTCCAGTACTGGCGCTCGTACGGGGTCGCCGAGACCGGCGGCCGCATCGCCGACAAGGAGTTCCAGCTCTGGCTGGACTGGCTCGGCGGGCGCGGCGAGATCAAGAAGGGCGAATTGAAGCCGGGCGATCTCTACACCAACGAGTTCAACGCGCTGGGGAAGGGCTGACGACCGCCATGGCGAAGATCGTGTTCGACTCCGTGACGAAGACCTTCCCGACCAAGCACAAGAAGGACGGCGGGAACAGGGGGGAGTTCACCGCCCTCGACGGCATCGACCTGGAGATCGAGGCGGGCGAGTTCCTCGTGGTCGTCGGCCCCAGCGGCTGCGGCAAATCCACCCTCCTGGACCTCCTCGGCGGTCTCACCCGGCCCACCTCCGGACGGATCGTGCTCGACGGCGAGCCCGTCACCGGTCCCGGCCTCGATCGGGGCATCGTCTTCCAGCAGTACGCGCTGCTGCCCTGGCGGACCGCCCTCGGCAACATCGAGTTCGGCCTGGAGGCGCGGGGCGTCCCACGCGGTGAACGAAAGGAACGGGCCCGGGAGTTCCTGGACCTCGTCGGCCTGACCGGCTTCGAGGACCGGCACCCGCACGAGCTGTCCGGCGGTATGCGCCAACGCGTCGCGATCGCCCGCTCGCTCGCCTACGACCCGGACGTGCTGCTGATGGACGAGCCGTTCGCCGCCCTTGACGCCCAGACCCGCGAAGCGCTCCAGGACGAGCTGCGGCGCATCTGGCAGCGCACCGGAAAGACGGTCGTGTTCATCACCCACGGCATCGAAGAGGCCGTGTACCTCGGTCAGCGGGTCGCCGTCATCACCTCCCGCCCCGGGCGCGTCAAAGCGGTCGTCCCCGTGTCGTTCGGCGCCCGCGGCGCCGGGGCGACGGGAGAGGACCTGCGCTCCAGCCCCGAGTTCGCCCGCTACCGGCACGAGATCTGGACGCTGCTGCACGACGAAGTGGCCCGCGCCCAGGAACTGGAGAAGGAGGAGGCCACCGTATGAGCACCGGAACCGACACCACGCCCCTCGTCGTACCGCCCGTCGCCCCGGCCACCGCACCCACCGCGGCGGTACGGAGCCCCGCGCGCCCGACGCCGCCGGCCCAGCCGGCCCCGGACCGCCCGGCGGGCCGCGCGGCAGCCGTCGGCGCCTCGACGCTGCGCCGGCTGGGCTCGGCGCTGCTGCGCTCGGCGGCGATCATCGCCCTGCTCGCGGTCTGGGAGGCGGCGCCGCGGCTGGGTCTGGTCGACGCGACGTTCCTGCCCCCGGTCAGCGAAGTGGCCCGCGCCTGGTGGGAGCTGCTCGGCGACGGACAACTCGCCGAACATACCCAGGCCAGCCTCGTCCGTTCGTTCGGCGGTTTCGCCATCGCCGTCGCCCTCGCGGTCCCGCTGGGCCTGCTGATCGGTTGGTACCGGCCGGTCGCCGTCCTGCTCGGGCCGCTGTTGGAGGTCTTCCGCAACACGGCGGCCCTCGCGCTGCTGCCGGTCTTCGTCCTGCTGCTGGGCATCGGCGAGACGTCCAAGGTCTCGATCGTCGTCTACGCCTGCGTCTGGCCGATCCTGCTGAACACCATCAGCGCGGTGGGCAACGCGGACCCGACGCTGGTGAAACTGGCCCGCTCGATGGACCTGTCCACGCCGCGGCTCTTCCAGAAGGTGATCCTGCCCGCCTCGGTGCCCGCCATCTTCACCGGCATCCGGCTGGCGGGTGCGGTGTCGATCCTGGTCCTCGTCGCCGCCGAGATGATCGGCGCCAAGGCGGGGCTGGGCTATCTGATCAACGCCTCGCAGTTCAACTTCGCCATTCCCCAGATGTACGCGGGCATCGTGACCATCTCCGCGATCGGAGTGGCCTTCAACCAGCTCCTCGTCACCGTCGAACGCCGCCTCAGCCTCTGGCGCGTCCCCGCCTGACCTCCGGAGTCCCGACCCGCGGAGTCCCCGCCGACCCGCGGCGTCCGGCCCGACCCGCGCACCACCCGTACCCACCCCGAGGAAACAGATCATGACCGCACCGCGGACCCTCCACCTCAACGCCTTCCTGATGAACGCGGGGCACCACGACGCCGCCTGGCGCCATCCCGACAGCAGCCCCGAGCGCGTCACCGACCTGCGGTACTTCCAGGAACTGGCCCGTACCGCCGAACGCGGCCGGCTCGACTCGATCTTCTTCGCCGACGGCCTCGCCCTCTGGGGCAAGGCCCGCTACAACGCCCTCGGCGGTTTCGAGCCGCTCACCCTGCTCTCCGCCATCGCCGCAGTCACCGAACACATCGGGTTGATCGCCACCGTCTCGACGACCTTCAACGAGCCCTTCCACACCGCCCGCAAGTTCGCCTCCCTCGACCACATCAGCAACGGTCGCGCGGGCTGGAACATCGTCACCTCCGGCACCGTCGACGAAGCCCGCAACTTCAACCGGGACGAGCACCTGGAGCACCGCCTGCGCTACGAGCGCGCCCGCGAGTTCCTCGACGTCGCCACCAAGCTCTGGGACAGCTGGGAGGACGACGCGATCGTCCTCGACAAGGAGCGCGGCATCTACGCCGACACCGACAAGCTGCACCCGGCCGCCCACCGCGGCGAGCACTTCGGCGTGGCCGGGCCGCTCAACGTGCCGCGTTCCCCGCAGGGCCACCCGCTCCTGGTGCAGGCCGGCTCCTCCGAGGACGGCAAGGAGTTCGCCGCCCGGTACGCCGAGGCGGTCTTCACCGCGCAGCAGACCCTCGCCGACGGCCAGACCTTCTACAAGGACCTCAAGTCCCGCCTCGCCAAGTACGGTCGCGCCGACAGCGACCTGCTGGTGCTGCCCGGCATCGCGCCCGTCATCGGGTCCACGGAGGCCGAGGCCAAGGCCCTGGAGCAGCAGCTCACCGACCTCCAAGTGCCCGAGTACGGACTGGCGCAGCTCTCCGGCATGCTCGGCACGGACCTCACCGGCCTCCCCCTCGACGGTCCGCTGCCCGAACTCCCCGAGGAGCGCGACATCAACGGCAACAAGAGCCGTTTCACGCTTGTCGCCGAACTCGCCCGGCGCGACGGCCTTACCCTGCGCGAGCTGATCGCCCGCCTCGGCGCCGGCCGCGGCCACCGGGTTTTCGCCGGGACCCCGGAGCAGATCGCCGACCAGTTGGAGGAGTGGTTCACGCGGGGCGCCGCCGACGGCTTCAACATCATGGCGCCCGTGCTGCCCACCGGCCTGACCGACTTCGTCGACCACGTCGTGCCGATCCTCCAGCGCCGCGGCCTGTTCCGAACCGAGTACACGGGTCGCACCCTGCGCGAGAACTACGGCCTGGCCCGTCCGGCGAACCGTTACGTGAGCGAACCCGCCTGAGTGGGACCGCAGCCCGCAGCCCGCAGCCCGCAGCCCGCAGCCCGCAGGCCGCCCGGAGCCTTCCGCTCCGGGCGGCCTGCGGCCGTTTGTCCGTTTGTCCGTTTGCCCCTTCGCCTGTTCGTTTGTCTGCCCGCCCGTCCGCCCGCGCGTCGGCGCGACCCGCCCTCAGACGGTGAGGACGATCTTGCCCCGGATCCGGCCGGTGGCACTCAGCTCCCACGCCCTGGCCGCCTCGTCGAGCGGCAGGGCGTGCGCCACGTTCACCGTCAGCTTCCCGGCATCGGCCAAGTCCGCCAGGAAGGTCAGATCGGCGCTGTCGGGCCGGGCCCATGGGCGGTGTGCCCCCTTTGCCGCACCGTCCGGGTCGACCAGGGACGCCACCCGGTCGCGCTTCTTGACCAGCGGCTGGAGGAGCTCGATGCCGTCCCCGTAGAAGTCGAGGCCCGCGTCGATGCCCTCGGGCGCCAGTTCGCGGATCCGGTCCGCGACCCCCTCGCCGTAGAGCACGGGCTCGGCGCCGAGCGAGCGCAGGTAGTCGTGGTTGTGCGCGCCGGCCGTGCCGATGACGCGCAGGCCCAGTGCCACCGCTATCTGCACGCCGAAGGACCCGGTGCCGCCCGCCGCGGAGTGGATGACGACGGTCTCGCCCGCGCTCGCGCCGACCCTGGTCAGCGACTGGTAGGCGCTCAGACCGGCCAGCGGGATGCCCGCGGCCTCTTCGAAGCTCAGGTTGCGGGGCTTGTGCGCGATCGTCCGGACCGGCGCGGAGACCAGCTCGGCGTAAGTACCCAGCTCCACCCACTCCTTGCGGACGTACCCGTAGACCTCGTCGCCGACGGAGTAGTCGAAGGTGTCGTCGCCGACCGCCTCGACCACACCCGCCACGTCCCAGCCGGGTACGACGGGAAAGCGCACTTCGAGCGTCGAGTCGAGGAAACCGGCGGCGAGCTTCCAGTCCACCGGATTGACGCCCGCTGCCTTGACGCGGACGAGGACCTCGCCGGGGCCGACGCGGGGGTGCGGTACGTCAACCAGCGACAGTTCCGCGGGACTTCCGTACGCGTTGTATGTGATTGCCTTCATGGACGTTCCAACGGAATCGGGCGCCCCCTGTATCCGCCGATCGCACATCGGCCTGTTTCTGGTCTGTTTTCGGCTGGATCTCTCTGTTCCGGTGTGACGTTCGGGGGCCGTGAGCGGTCGCGGGCCGGCCGGCCCCGCGCGCCTCGTGTCGGTGTTGGGCTGAACGGGTGAAACGAGAGAGGATGGCGGGATGCACATGAAGCGCGCGGCCGAGGCGGTCCGGTGAGCAGGTACGACGTCACGGACGAACAGTGGGAGGGACTCGCGCAGGTGGTCCCCCTGCGCAGTCGCAACGAGTGGCCCTCCCGGGTGGACCACCGCACGATCCCCGCGAGGCCCGGGACTTCGGCGGCCGAGCAGCAGCGGCGCTTCGTGGTCATTCGGGTCCAGATCTTCGCCGACGCCCGTGAGGTGGCGGAGTACCTGATCGCGCAGATCCCGGTGCTGCTGGACCTGACGGGGGCGGACACCGAGGTGGCGAAGCGCATCCTGGACTTCAGCAGTGGTGTGGTGTTCGGGCTGGGCAGCGGGATGCACCGGGTCGACCGCAACGTGTTCCTGCTGGCGCCGGTCGGCACCGAGGTCGAGGGCATCGCGGCCGCGGCCGTCCCCCGATCGTAGGAAGGTACCGGCGGCGGAACGGTTCGCCGGGACCGCCCCGGTCGCGGCGGCCCGTACTGTCCGGCGCATGGACGCCACCTTGGACGCCGGGCTCGCCGGCGGGCTGTACGCGGGACGTGATGCCGGACTGGGCGCAGGACCGGGCACAGGACTTGGTGCCGGACCGGATGTAGGGCCGGATGTAGGGCCGGAGGTGGGTCCCGATCTCGGGCCGGGTCCCGGCCCCGGCCAGGGCGGGGGCACCGCTCCCGACGCCGGGTCCGGCGCGGGGCGACCGGTCCACCAGCGGCCCGCCGTCACCGAGTTACGCCTCGCCGCCTTCGGCGCGCACCGCTCGGCCGCGTTCCCGCTGGGGCCGATCACCCTGTTCGCCGGCCCCAGCGGCAGCGGCAAGTCCCAGGTCCTGGACGCCTACGAGGCCCTGTCCCGGCTCGCGTCCGGCGCCACCCTGGCCGAGGCGTTCCCCGACCCCCGCGCCCGGGTGCCCGAGCGGGCCGTGCCCGACGCGGAACGCCGGCGCGGCTTCCGGCTCGGCTGCACCGTCGACGGGCCCGTCGGGCCGGTCCGGCTCGACCTCGCCGTCCAGGCCGAGCCCACGCTGCGCCTCGTCGGAGAACGGCTCACCCAGGACGGGCAGATCCTGCTCACCACCGCACTGCGCGACCCGGGTCGGCGTACCGTCCAGGCCGCCTGGCTGACCGGCGGGGCCGCCGGCGTGACCCGCGCCCCGCTGCCGGACGACCGACTCGGCACCGCCCTGCTGCCGCTGCGCGTCGCCGGGGCCACGGCCGGGCAGCGACGCGTCCTCGCCGCCGCCGAGCAAGTGGTGGTCGCGTTGCGCTCGGTGTTCCCCTGCGACCCCCGCCCGGAGCGGATGCGGGGCGCCGTCCGGCCGGGGCCCGGGCGGCTGCGCGGCGACTGCGCCAACCTGACCGACGTACTGCGCCGCACCCGCCAGGAGTGCGGCACCCGCCATGCGCTGCTGACCGGAGCCGCCCGTACCGGCTGCGCGGGACCGGTGGCCGGGCTGGACGTACGGTCGGGCCCGGACGGCTTGATCACTGCGCTGCTGGACCGGGGACCCGCCGCGCCGGCCACGGAGCTGGGCCGCCTCGGGGCGGGCGAACTGCGCTTCCTCGCGCTGGCGCTGGTGCTGTTGACCGGCCCGGGCGTGCTGGCCGTCGACCCGGCCGCCGAACTGCTCTCCGCACAGCAGGCCCTCACCGTGCTCGCGGACGGGTTCGACCAGGGCCTCGACGGGCGGCAGCGCGCCGAACTGCTGCGCCTGACGCTGCTGTCGTGCGCGCGCGGCCACATCCGGTTGGTCGCGGCGATCGGGGAGGAGACGGCGGGAACCGCCCGCGCCCTCCCGGGCGTCTCGGTGGTAGACCTGGGTACATGAGCGACACGCACGACCCGCACGGTTCCGACGACTCCCGAGACCCGCACGACTCCCGAGACCCGCACGATCCCCGAGACGTGCACGACACCGGTGGTGGGAAGCCGGACGAACGGCTCTACCGGCTCCAGCGGCGGCTGGCCGACTTCGCGGCCGCCCGCGACTGGGCCGAGTACCACACCCCGAAGAACCTGGCCGTGGCCCTGAGCGTGGAGGCGTCCGAACTGGTCGAGATCTTCCAGTGGCTGACTCCGGAACAGTCGGCGAAGGTCATGGAACGGCCCGAAAGCGCGGACCGGGTGGCCGATGAGGTCGCCGATGTCCTGGCGTACCTGCTGCAGTTCTGTGAGGTCCTGGGGGTGGATGTGCTGGACGCGCTGGCCGCGAAGATCGAGAGGAACGAGCTCAGGTTCCACCCGACGGGTGGTTCCGGCCCGAATCGTCACTCTTCGGAGTGATGGCGTCATCCACAACCATGATTGTGTCCACAGATTTCCGAATACCCCTGGCTTTACTGGCTCGTTGCCTTCACTCTGGGTAGTGAGGGAACGGCGGCATGTCGTGCGGACGGGGGACGGCATATGGATGCGGTACGGCTCATCGCGGCCGGCCGGCACGCGCTGGCACAGAGCGGGGCTGCGTGGGACATCGTGAGCGAAGCCTGGCAGGCCCAGGCGTTGACGCAGGGGATAGGGAGCTGGCTGGCGGTCGCGGGGCCGCCGGAGTTGAGAGCGGAGTCACGAGGGCTGGGCGAAGCGGGAGGCAGAGGTTGCGGGCTGCTCGACACGGCGGCCGTGCGTGGCGAGGGCAGCGTGCCCGACTATCCGCCGCGAGCCTCGCAGCTGACCGGCGTCGGGGATGTCCGGCAGGCGTTGCTCGGACTCCAGGCGTTGCTCGGCGAGGTCGGCATAGCGCTGGTCGGGGTGGCGTGTGGCACCGATGACGAGACGCTGTACTGGCAGTGCATAGAGTCGATCGACGCCGCTGACGAGTCGAGCGACCGGGTACGGGCCCTCCTGCGCCGTATCACCGTGCGCGAACGCGGCTCCGCCTCGGGCGTGCCCTGACCCGTCGGGTCGGGCCGTACGGTCCGCACCACGGGTAGCGTGCGGGCCGCCGGCACCGCTCCGCCGGCTGCCGCTGGGGGGACCCCCAGGCCGACGGTGCCATTCAGGCCGACCGGTGCGCGGCGCCGTCGCCCGGAACCGTTCCGCCCGGAACCGTTCCGCCCGGAACCGTTCCGCCCGGAACCGTGCTGCTCGGAGTCGCGCCCCCCGCAGGCGACGTGCCGCTCCGTGCCGGGCCGACCGGGGCCGGCGGGCTGCCCGTCGGGTTGCGGTCCGTGGCGGACTGGAGGTCGGCGTCGAGCTGGGACAGGTCGGCGTTCAACACCGCCATCAGCTCCTCCATCTGCTGGAGCAGCCCCTTGGGCGCGCCGTCCGCCGGGGCGGGAGCGGCGGACTCCCGAGGGTCCCGGGCCGGTGCCTGGTCGTCCGCTGCCTGCCCGGCCCGGCCGGTGTGCGTGTTCTGTCGGCGGGTCTCCGGCACGGCCTCGTGGGACATGGCGGCCTCCTCGGCCCTGGCCCTTCCAGGGGGGAAGGGGCGGTGGACGCGCCGGACGGGGGCCGCCGGCGCGCGGGCCGGGCGGTCCGGCTCCGTCCGAGCCAACGATCACCCTCCACGCCGGTCACTGGCGCGGCGCGCCGGGAGCGTTCCGGTTGACGCAGATTCACCCGGCAGGGGCCGGCGGGGCAGGATAGGGAGCATGGATCTTCGCATTTTCACCGAGCCGCAGCAGGGTGCGAGCTACGAGACCCTCCTGCAGGTCGCCCGGGCCACCGAGGAACTCGGCTTCGACGCGTTCTTCCGCTCCGACCACTACGTCCGGATGGGCTCCGGCGACGGGCTGCCCGGCCCCACCGACGCCTGGATCACCCTCGCCGGTCTGGCCCGCGAGACCAAGCGGATCCGCCTGGGCACGCTGATGACGGCCGGTACGTTCCGGCTGCCGGGCGTGCTCGCCATCCAGGTGGCGCAGGTCGACCAGATGTCCGGCGGCCGCGTCGAACTCGGCCTCGGCGCGGGCTGGTTCGAGGAGGAGCACAAGGCGTACGGCATCCCGTTCCCGGCGGACCGGATGGCCCGGTTGGAGGAGCAGCTCGCCATCGTCACCGGCCTGTGGGCCACCCGGCCCGGCGACACCTTCGACTACCGGGGCGTCCACTACCAGGTGGAGAACTCCCCGGCGCTGCCCAAGCCCGCCCAGTCCAAGGTACCCGTGCTCATCGGCGGGCACGGAGCGAAGCGCACCCCGCGCCTGGCCGCCCGGTACGCGGACGAGTTCAACATGCCGTTCGCGTCCATCGCGGACAGCGAGCGCCAGTTCGGCCGGGTCCGCGAGGCCGCCCGGGAAGCCGGCCGCAAGCCCGAGGACCTCGTCTACTCCAACGCCCTCGTGGTGTGCGTCGGCAAGGACGACGCCGAGGTGGCCCGCCGGGCCGCCGCCATCGGCCGCGACGTGGACGAACTCAAGGCCAACGGCCTGGCGGGTTCCCCCGCCGAGGTCGTGGAGAGGATCGGCGCCTACGGCGCCATCGGCTCCTCCCGCGTCTACCTCCAACTGCTCGACCTCCACGACCTCGACCACCTGGAGCTGATCTCCTCCCAGGTGCTGTCCCAGATCGGCTGAGGGAGGCCCACCGCCGTGACCCGCGCGCCCGGCCCGCTCGCCGCCGCACTCGCCCGCAGGACCGTGCTCCTGGACGGCGGCCTGAGCAACCAGCTCGCCGCCCAGGGCTGCGACCTGTCCGGCGGCCTCTGGACGGGCCGGGTGCTCGCCGAGCGGCCCGACCAGGTGGAGGCGGCCCACACCGCCTACGCGCGGGCCGGCGCGGAGGTGCTCATCACCGCGAGCTACCAGATCGGGTACCGGGCGCCGGAAGCCAGGGTACTGCTGCGCCGCAGCGTCGCCCTGGCCGACCGCGCCGCCCGGGCGGCGGACCACGAGGTCTGGGTGGCCGCCTCGGTCGGCCCGTACGGGGCGGTGCTCGCGGACGGCTCCGAGTACCGCGGCCGGTACGGGCTCGCCGTCGCGGAGCTGGCCGACTTCCACCGGCCCCGGATCGAGACGCTGGTGGAGGCGGGGCCCGACGTCCTGGCCCTGGAGACCATCCCGGACACCACCGAGGCCGAGGCCCTGCTCGGCGTGCTCTCCGGGTCGGGCGTGCCCACCTGGCTCAGCTACACCGTGGCCGACGGCCGCACCCGGGCCGGCCAGCCGCTCGCGGAGGCGTTCGCCCTGGCGGCGCAAGCCCCCGAGGTCATCGCGGTCGGCGTCAACTGCTGCGACCCCGAGGACGTGGGGCCCGCCCTCGAAGCGGCCGCCTCCGTCACCCGTAAGCCGCTCCTGGCCTACCCGAACGACGGCTCGGCCTGGGACGCGGCCACCGGCCGGTGGCGCCCCCCGCCCACCCCGCCCCCCTGGGACGTCCCCGCCTGGCGCGCCACCGGCGCCCGCCTCCTCGGCGGTTGCTGCCGCATCGACCCCGCCGCCGTCACCGCCCTCGGCGCCCGGCTGTCCTGAGGTGCCCCGGGTTCGGGTGACTGCCCGTCCCGCGTCGAGGAGTGAGCCTGGTCCGTGTCCGTGTCCGTGTCCGTGTCCGGGCAACGGGCGCGGGGTCCGGGGTCGCCGCCCGGCCCGCGTAAAGGTGTCGCCCCCGTACGACCGGTAATTAGGTCGTATGGGGGAACTTTCGCCGAGAACTCCGGGAAACCGGCCGGCGGGATCGTTCATCCAGGGCAGCGGAATGTCCGCGACCCTGGAAGGACGGAACGTCACCTATGAAGATGACCGCGCGCGGAAGCATTGCGGCGCTCATGACCTGTATGGCCGCGGCCGGCGCGGCCACCCCGGCCGTGGCCGACTCGGTTCCGGTGGGTGTCCCGCTGGACGCCGTGAAGACCACGCTGGGCGTGGACACCCCGCGCGTGGCCACCGGGGTGCCGGTGCCGATCGTCGGCGCACCCGAAGCGCCGCGCTTCCACACCGGAGACCTGCTCCCGACCCCACTTCTGCCGGTGCTCCCGATCGGCACGGACCTCGGGCACACCCTCCTCTCCTCTCCGGTGCCCAACCTGGCGGGCAGCCCCGCCACGGACGGCGAGGGTTCGTTGGACGCCCCGGAGGCGCGGCTCCTTGCCCGTACCCCCGGTGCGATCGTCGGCGCCCCGCTGTCCATGCCGGACGGCAGTAACTTCGGTATCCCGAACGTGGTCACCCCGAAGCTGGGGCTGAGCGCCCCGGAACTCATCGGCACTCCGACGGCGCTTCTCGGCCTGCGCTGAGCACTCCGCGGACAAGGCCCGGCCGACCCCGGGTCAAGGCCGTCCGGTCTGGGAACGTGTACGGCATGGGATTCCATGTCGACTCCGAGACCGGGCGGCTGCGCCGCGTCATCCTCCACCGGCCGGATCTGGAGCTGAAGCGGCTCACTCCAAGCAATAAGGATGCCCTCCTCTTCGACGACGTGCTGTGGGTGCGCCGCGCCCGCCAGGAGCACGACGGGTTCGCGGACGTGCTGCGCGACCGGGGCGTCGAGGTGCACCTCTTCGGTGACCTGCTTCGCGAGGCCCTGGAGATCCCGGAGGCGAGACACCTCGTCCTGGACCGGGTGTTCCACGAGAAGGAGTACGGTCCGCTCGCCACCGACCACCTGCGTCAGATCTTCGACGGCCTGACCTCGGACCGACTGGCGGAGGCGCTGGTCGGCGGCATGACCAAGCGCGAGTTCCTGGAGCGGCACGCCGAGCCGGTCTCCGTCCGCTTCCACGCCCTGGAGCTGGACGACTTCCTGCTCCAGCCGCTGCCCAACCACCTGTTCACCCGGGACACCTCCGCCTGGATCTACGATGGCGTCTCCATCAACGCCATGCGCTGGCCGGCCCGGCAGCGCGAGACCGTGCACTTCGAGGCGATCTACAAGCACCACCCGGTGTTCACGTCCTCCGGGGCCTTCCACTACTGGTCACAGGGTCTGGCCGACTACCCGTCCACCATCGAGGGCGGTGACCTGCTGGTCATCGGCAACGGCGCCGTGCTGATCGGGATGAGCGAGCGGACGACGCCGCAGGCGGTGGAGATGCTGGCGCGCGGCCTGTTCGCCGCCGGGTCCGCGACGAGCATCGTGGCGCTGGACATGCCCAAGCGCCGGGCCTTCATGCACCTGGACACGGTGATGACGATGGTGGACGGAGATACGTTCACTCAGTACGCGGGCCTGGGCATGCTCCGCTCCTACACGATCGAGCCCGGCGCCGGCGCGAGCGAGCTGAAGGTGACCGACCACCCGCCGGAGCACATGCACCGGGCCATCGCTGCGGCCCTCGGGCTCGGCGCCATCAGGGTGCTCACCGCCACCCAGGACGTGCACTCGGCGGAGCGCGAGCAGTGGGACGACGGCTGCAACGTGTTGGCGGTCGAACCGGGGGTGGTCGTCGCGTACGAGCGGAACGTCACCACCAACACCCACCTGCGCAAGGAGGGCATCGAGGTGATCGAGATCCCCGGCAGCGAACTGGGCCGGGGCCGGGGCGGCCCGCGCTGCATGAGCTGCCCGGTGGAGCGGGACGCCGTCTGACCCGAGGCGGAGGACTACGGGGGTCTGTATATCAATACGGGCAGTCGTATAGACTTCCAACATCCCTTGTCAGCGTCATCCTGGAGCGTCCCCATGGCCACCGACCTCGTCGGCCGCAGTTTCCTCAAGGAGCTCGACTTCACCGCCGCCGAGTTCCGCGGTCTGATCGAGCTCGCCGCCGCCCTCAAGGCCGCCAAGAAGAACGGCACCGAGCAGCAGTACCTCCGTGGTCGCAACATCGCGCTGATCTTCGAGAAGACCTCCACGCGCACCCGCTGCGCCTTCGAGGTCGCCGCCGCCGACCAGGGCGCCCACACCACCTACCTCGACCCCTCCGGCTCCCAGATGGGCCACAAGGAGTCGGTCCGCGACACCGCCCGCGTCCTCGGCCGGATGTTCGACGGCATCGAGTACCGCGGCGACAGCCAGGCCGCCGTCGAGGACTTGGCCGCGTACGCCGGCGTGCCCGTCTTCAACGGCCTCACCGACGACTGGCACCCCACCCAGATGCTGGCCGACCTGCTCACCATGACCGAGCACTGCGCCCGCCCGCTGGAGCGGATCGCCTTCGCCTACCTCGGCGACGCCCGCTTCAACATGGGCAACTCCTACCTGGTGACCGGCGCCCTGCTGGGCATGGACGTACGGATCGTCGCGCCTGAGGCGTACTGGCCGGCCGAGCCGGTGGTGACGGCGGCGCGCGCCCTGGCCGAGCGGAGCGGCGCCCGGATCACCCTGACCGAGGACATCGACGAGGGCGTCGCCCGGGCCGACTTCGTCATCACCGACATCTGGGTCTCCATGGGCGAGCCCAAGGAAGTCTGGGACGAGCGGATCCGGCTGCTGTCCCCGTACGCCGTGACCATGGACGTGCTGCGCGCGACCGGCAACCCGGACGTGAGGTTCATGCACTGCCTGCCGGCCTTCCACGACCTCGGCACACAGGTGGCCCGGGACATCCACGCCCGGCACGGCCTGGAGTCCCTGGAGGTGACGGACGAGGTGTTCGAGTCGGCGCACTCGGTCGTCTTCGACGAGGCCGAGAACCGGCTGCACACCATCAAGGCCGTCCTCGTGGCGACCCTCGCCGCGCCGGGCGCCGAACTGCCCGCATAGTCATACGCGAAACGCCCCCGGGGGTCGGTCCGTCAGGGCCGGCCCCCTTCGTGTCACCCCGGCGGCCGCTGCCGGGCGGTGTCCCCGGCGGGGCGGGTGGCCGACGAGGAGCTCAGCCCGTCGAGCCATCGCGTTTCTGTGACGGGAGTCACGAGCCGGTGATACCGTCGGATCCGTGAGCCCCTTCATCGGTTCCACCCCAGCGACCGAACGGTGGCGCCACCTGCGGGTGACCCGGCAGGACGGCGTGGCCACCGTCACCCTCGACCGACCCGAGAAGCTGAACGCCCTCACCTTCGGCGCCTACGCCGACCTGCGCGATCTGCTCGCCGAACTCTCCCGCGAACGTTCCGTGCGCGCCCTCGTGCTGGGCGGCGAGGGACGCGGCTTCTGCTCCGGCGGAGACGTGGACGAGATCATCGGCGCCACCTTGGCCATGGACACCGCCCAGCTCCTCGACTTCAACCGGATGACCGGCCAGGTGGTCCGCGCCGTACGGGAATGCCCCTTCCCCGTCATCGCCGCCGTCCACGGCGTGGCCGCCGGCGCCGGCGCGGTCCTCGCGCTCGCCGCCGACTTCCGCATCGCCGACCCCACCGCCCGCTTCGCCTTCCTCTTCACCCGCGTCGGCCTCTCCGGCGGCGACATGGGCGCCGCCTACCTGCTGCCCCGGGTCGTCGGCCTCGGGCACGCCACCCGGCTGCTGATGCTCGGAGAGCCCGTAGGCGCCCCCGAGGCCGAGCGGATCGGCCTGCTCAGCGAGGTCACCGAGGAGGGCAAGGCCCACACCCGGGCCGCCGAGCTGGCCGCGCACCTGGCCGCCGGGCCCGCCCTCGCCTACGCCCAGACCAAGGCGCTGCTCACCGCAGAGCTGGACATGCCGCTGGCCGCATCGGTCGAGCTCGACGCCAATACGCAGGCGCTGCTGATGCACGGCACGGACTACGCCGAGTTCCACGCCGCCTTCACCGGGAAACGGCCGCCGCAGTGGAAGGGCAGGTAGCGCCGTGCCCCTCGAAAGGAAGCTGCGGGTGGCCGTGGTGGGCGGGGGGCCCGGCGGGCTGTACTGCGCCGCGCTGCTGGCCCGGCAGGGCCACGCCGTCGAGGTCCGCGAACGCAACGCCCCCGACGACACCTTCGGCTTCGGCGTGGTCCTCTCCGACGAGACGCTGGGCGGGATCGAGCGCGCCGACACCGTCGTCCACGCCGCGCTGAGCGCGGAGTTCACCCGCTGGGACGATGTCACCGTGGTGCACCGGGGCCGGATGCTGACCTCCGGCGGCCACGGCTTCGCCGCGCTCGGACGGCGCCGGCTGCTGGAGATCCTGCACGAGCGCTGCGCCGACCTCGGGGTGACGCTCCGATTCCGCACCGAGGCCCCGGACGCGCTCGCGCTCGCCGCCTCGTACGACCTGGTGGTCGCGGCGGACGGGGTGCACAGCGCGACCCGGGAGAGCGGGGCCGCGCACTTCCTGCCGACCGTGACGACCGGCCGCTGCCGCTACATCTGGCTCGCCGCCGACTTCGCCTTCGACTCGTTCCGCTTCGAGATCGCCGAGACCGAGCACGGGGTGATGCAGCTACACGGATACCCGTACGCCGCCGACTCCTCCACGGTGATCATCGAGATGCGGGAGGAGGTCTGGCGGGCGGCCGGCCTCGACCTGTGCGACGAGGACGAATCGGCGGCCCGCTGCGCCAAGATCTTCGGCGAAGCCTTGCGGGGACGCCCCTTGCGCGGCAACAAGTCGACCTGGACCCGCTTCCGTACGGTCGTCAACGAGCGCTGGTCCCACGGCAACGTGGCCCTGCTCGGCGACGCGGCCCACACCGCGCACTTCTCCATCGGGTCCGGCACCAAACTGGCCGTGGAGGACGCCCTCGCGCTCGCCGAGGCCGTGCGCACCGAGCCGGGCGTACCGGCCGCGCTGGCCGCGTACGAGGCGGCGCGGCGGCCGGCCGTCGCCAGTACCCAGCGCGCGGCGGCCGCCAGCATGCGCTGGTTCGAGGAGATCGCGGGCTACGTCGACCAGCCCGAGCGGCAGTTCGCGTTCAACCTCCTCACCCGCAGCCGCCGGGTGACCCACGACAACCTGCGACTGCGCGACGAACGGTTCACGCGGGCCGTGGAACGGGACTTCGGCTGCCCCGACGAGGACCCGTCGCAGGCGAACACACCACCGATGTTCACCCCGTTCACCCTGCGCGGACTGACCCTGCGCAACCGGGTCGTGGTCTCGCCGATGGACATGTACTCGGCGCGGGCCGGCGTGCCGGGCGACTTCCACCTGGTACACCTCGGCTCCCGGGCCCTCGGCGGCGCCGGCCTCGTCATGACCGAGATGGTCTGCGTCAGCGCCGAAGGCCGGATCACCCCGGGCTGCGCGGGCCTCTACACGGCGGAGCAGGCGGCCGCCTGGAAGCGGATCACGGACTTCGTCCACACCTCCGCGCCCGGAGCCGCGATCGGCGTGCAGCTCGGCCACTCGGGCCGCAAGGGCTCGACCAAGGTGATGTGGGAGGGCATGGACGAGCCCCTCCCCGAGGGGAACTGGCCGGTGGTGGCCGCGTCCGCGCTGCCGTACCGGCCCGGTGTCTCCGCCGTCCCGCGCGCCCTCGACGCCACCGAGCTGGCCGCGATCCGCGCGGATTTCGCCCGGGCCGCCGGCCGGGCCGCCGAGAGCGGCTTCGACCTGCTCGAACTGCACTGCGCGCACGGCTACCTGCTGTCCGGCTTCCTGTCCCCACTCACCAACCACCGCACCGACGCGTACGGCGGCCCCTTGGAGAACCGGCTCCGCTTCCCGCTGGAGGTCTTCGACGCGGTCCGCGAGGTCTGGCCCCAGGACCGTCCCATGACCGTCCGGCTCTCGGCCACCGACTGGGCCCCCGGCGGCACCACCCCCGAGGACGCCGAACGCATCGCCGCCTCCTTCGCAGCCCACGGCGCGGACGCCATCGACGTGTCCACGGGTCAGGTGGTGGCCGAGGAGGTCCCGGAATACGGGCGGTCCTACCAGACGCCGTACGCCGACCGGATCCGCAACGCCCTGGGCGTCCCGGTGATCGCCGTCGGCGCGATCTCCTCCTGGGACGACGTGAACTCCCTGCTGTTGGCCGGCCGCGCCGACCTCTGCGCGGTGGGTCGCCCCCACCTCTACGACCCCCACTGGACCCTGCACGCCGCCGCCGACCAGTCCTACACCGGCCCGGCCGCGCCCTGGCCGGCCCCCTACCGGGCGGGCAGCCGCAAACCGCCGGCCGGACGGGGGTAGGCCACCCCTACGGCCGGGGACCGCGTCAGGCGGTGGCCCCCAGCACGACGCGGTCCTCGACCGGGGTGTAGCCGAGGCGCCGGTAGACGCCGTTGCTGGTGGGGTTGGACAGGTCCGTGAAGAGGAGCACCTCGGTGGCGCCGGCCGCGTACGCCGCCTCGCTCACGGCGTGCGTGACCCCGGCGGCGTACCCCCGGCCGCGCCGCTCCGGCGTGGTGTAGACGGGGCCGACGCGGGAGACCGAGGCGATGGGGCGGAAGAAGCCCGCCATGGACACGGGCGCCCCCGCGTGCTCCCAGAGCAGCATCCCGCCGTACGAGATCCGGTGGCGCAAGGCCGCCTCGGAGGCGGTTCCGGGCTCTCCGGCCGCGCGCTTGAACGTGTCGATCCAGTCCTTCAGCAGCGGCAGGTCGGCCTCGGTGGCGACCCTGGGCCGCCCCTCGGGCACGGGGTTCGGGGTACGCAGGCCGGCCAGCCGGTACAGCCGGCTCTCCATCGCGAGCCGGGACGGCGTTTCCCACGTCCCTGCCAGCAGCGCCGCGTCGGGGCGGCGGACGTTGACCTCGTCGACCGTGCCCGGCAGGGATCGGACGGTCAGCGCGGCGCCCAGTGCCTCCACCGCGGCGGCCGGCACCACGCCCAGCAGCATCGGGTGCGGCGGAGTGCACAGCAGGGCCCCGGACACCCTTC
Source organism: Streptomyces sp. NPDC046557 (assembly GCF_040645975.1). NCBI lineage: Bacteria > Bacillati > Actinomycetota > Actinomycetes > Kitasatosporales > Streptomycetaceae > Streptomyces > Streptomyces sp. NPDC046557. Next base: position 1,004,869 of record NZ_JBEYZH010000001.1, on the reverse strand, counting down.
CGCCGGCGCCGGTCCACCAGCCGAAGAACGGGGTGCGGGGCCCGTAGGCCGTCGGCCCACGCCGCTCCAGCGCGTCCATGACGGTCAGCAGGGAGGTGTTCTCCACGGGCCGCGCGGCGACGGCCGGGCCCGCGGCGACCACGAAGGCGGCGAAATCGGAGCTGAAGGTCCAGGTCATGCCGCCCCATAGTGTCCACCGCCCGGCACGCCCGCACCCCCTTTTCGGGTGCTACGGGTGCTACGGGCGCTACGCCTGCACGAACCCGGCGCCGAGGTCCCGCAGGCGCCCGTGCAGTTCGGCGAAGACGGCCGCCGCGCGGTCGCCCGGCCAGTCGGCGGGCAGCAGCTCGCGCGGCAACCCCGGATCGGCGTAGGGCAGCCGGCGCCAGCTGTCCAGGGCGGGCAGGTACAGCCGATACGCCCGCTCCGGGGTCGGGTCCGAGCCCGACTGGAGAGCCCGCAGGTCCGGCTCGTGCTGGTCGAGGAACTCCTCGTGCTGCTTGGCCAGCGCCGTCAGGTCCCACCAGCGGGCCACCGCCTCGGCCGTCGGCGCGAAACCGAGGTGCGCGCCGCGGAACAGCTCCACGTACGGCGTCAGGTGCAGCCGCTCCATGGTGCGGGCGGTCTCCTCGTACAGGTGCGCCGGGGCGATCCAGACGCCCGGGGCCACCGCGCCGAAGCCGAGCCGGGCCAGCCGGGACCGCAGCAGGTGGCGCTTGTGCCGCTCCTGCTCGGGGACGGAGAAGACGGCGACCAGCCACTTCTGCGACAGCCGGGGGGTCCCGTAGATCCGCCGGTCGCCGTCCTCCAGCAGTTGTCGGGCCTCCTCGGACAGCTCGTACGCCGCCGACCCGTCGGCCGCCCGAGCGGGCAGCAGGAAGCCGCGCCGCTTCAGTCGGGACACCGACGAGCGGACCGACGGCGCGTCCACGCCGGCCGCCCCCAGCAGGCGGATCAGCGCGGACACCGGGACCGGCCCGTCGAAGGCCCGCCCGTAGGCACCGTAGAACGTGACGATCAGGGATCGCGGAGTGTGCTGCTCGGCCACGGGTTCACTCTAGATCGCGCAGCCGGAAGCGTTGCAGTTTGCCCGTGGGCGTCCGGGGGAGCGCGGGGACGAAGACGAAGGAGCGCGGGCACTTGTGCGGGGCCAGTTCGGCCCGCATGAAGGCCCGCAGCGTCTCCTCCGTCAGGGTGGCCCCGTCCCTCGGCACGGTGTACGCCACGACGACCTGACCGCGGCGTTCGTCGGGGCGGCCGATCACCGCGGCCTCCGCCACGTCCGGGTGGCGCAGCAGGGTCTCCTCCACCTCCGGCCCGGAAATGTTGTAACCCGAGGAGATGATCATGTCGTCGGCGCGGGCGACGTAACGGAAGTAGCCGTCCGCGTCGCGCACGTAGGTGTCCCCGGTCAGGTTCCAGCCGTCCCGTACGTAATCCCCCTGCCGCGGATCGGCCAGGTACCGGCAACCCACCGGGCCCCGGACGGCGAGCAGCCCCGGCTCCCCGTCCGCCACGGACCGCCCCGCCGCGTCCACGACGCGGGCCTCCCAGCCCGGCACGGCCCGGCCGGTGGTGCCCGGCCGGATGTCCTCGTCGGCCGCCGAGATGAAGATGTGCAGCAGCTCGGTCGCCCCGATGCCGTTGATGATGCGCAGCCCCGTGCGCTCGTACCACGCCTGCCACGTCGCGGCGGGCAGGTTCTCGCCCGCCGAGACGCAGCGGCGCAGCGCGCAGAGGTCGTAGGCGCCCGCGTCGTACGGGCCCAGGGTGTCCAGCATCGCCCGGTAGGCGGTGGGCGCGGTGAACAGGACGGTCACCCGGTGCTCGACGAGCGCCGGCAGTAGTTGCCGGGGCGCCGCCTGCTCCAGCAGCAGCGTGGAAGCGCCGGCCCGCAGCGGGAAGACCACCAGACCGCCGAGGCCGAAGGTGAAGCCGAGCGGCGGACTGCCGGCGAACACGTCGTCGGGCCGGGGGCGCAGCACGTGCCGGGAGAAGGTGTCGGCCACGGCCAGCAGATCGCGGTGGAAGTGCATGCACCCCTTGGGGCGGCCGGTGGTGCCGGAGGTGAAGGCGATCAGGGCGACGTCGTCGGCGGAGGTCGCGGCGGCGGCGAACGGTCGCGCGTGCCCTTCGACGAGACGGAGCAGGTCGTCGGCGGTCGCCCCGCCGTAGGGGGTGATCCGCAGCCCCGGTACCTCCGCCTTGACCAGGTCGTCCAGCGCGTCGACGTGGCACAGGGCGTGCCGCACCTCGGCCATCGCACACACCGTGGCCAGCTCCTGGGCGCGCTGGCGGGCCAGTACGGTGACCGCCACGGCTCCCGCCTTCATCACCGCCAGCCAGCACGCGGCCAGCCACGGGCCGGTCGGACCGCGCAGCAGCACCCGGTTGCCGGGAACGACGCCCAGGTCGGTGGTGAGGACGTGGGCCAGCCGGTCGACGCGCTCGCGCAGCTCCCCGTACGACCACACCTGCCCGCCGCCGCCTCGGAAGGCGGGACGGTGCGGCCCGAACCGGTCGATGGTGGCGTCCAGCAACTCGGCCCCGCAGTTCAGCCGGTCCGGATAGGCCAGCTCGGGCAGGTCGAACAGCAGTCGCGGCCAGGCTCCGGCGGGCGGGAGTCTGTCGCGGGTAAACGTGTCGACGTGCGCGGAAGGCTTGAGCTCCAAGGCTGGTTCGCCCCCTCGGGACGGTCGCGGATCGCGTGACGAGCGTATCGTGATGGTGACGGCAGTCAACAGGACGCGATAGATGCGGGGTTGTTTGCATGACCGGATTCGCGCTCGGGGTGGACGAAGAAGAATGGTGCGGGCGACTGCGCACCCTGTCGGCGCGGCGGCTGCGGCCGCTGGCCGAGAAGGGCGAGCCGGGCCGGGTCAACCGGCCGCTGCTGGCCGCGCTCGGGGAAGAGGGCCTGCTGGAGCGGGTGTTCGTCTCGGGCGCGCTGGAGCTGTGCCTGTTGCGGGAGTCGCTGGCATACGGCTGCACCGAGGCCGAGACGGCGTTGGCCCTCCAGGGGCTGGGGGCGTACCCGATACTGCGGGCCGGGAGCCCGGCGCAGCGGGAGCGGTGGCTGCCCGGGGTGCGGGAGGGCAGGCTGGTGGCCGCCTTCGCCCTCAGCGAGCCGGGCGCCGGTTCGGACGCGGCGGCGCTGGCGCTGGCGGCCGAGCGCGACGGAGACGCCTGGCGGCTCACAGGGGAGAAGCGGTGGATCTCCAACGCCCCGGAGGCGGATTTCTACACCGTCTTCGCCCGTACGGGTGAGGGGCCGGGGGCCAAGGGCATCACCGCCTTCCTCGTCCCGGCCGATCGACCGGGCCTGACGGGCGAGGCGCTGGACATGCTCTCCCCGCACCCCATCGGCTCGCTGTGCTTCGACGGGGTGCCGGTCGGCCCTGACGACGTGCTGGGCGAGCCGGGGCGCGGGTTCCGCGTCGCGATGGACACCCTCAACCTGTTCCGGCCCAGCGTCGGAGCCTTCGCCGTGGGCATGGCCCGGGCGGCACTCGACGCGACGCTCGCGCACACGGCGGGTCGTGGCGCCTTCGGCGGGGTCCTCGCGGACCTCCAGGCCGTGGCGCACCGGGTCGCGGACATGGCCACACGGACAGAAGCCGCCCGGCTGCTGGTCTACGCCGCCGCCGGGGCCTACGACAGCGGTTCGCCGGAGGTGCCCAGGCGGGCGGCCATGGCGAAGCTCCTGGCGACGGAGACGGCCCAGTACGTGGTGGACCACGCGGTCCAGTTGCACGGAGCGATCGCCCTGCAACGCGGCCACCTGCTGGAACACCTGTACCGGGAGGTCCGTGCACCCCGCATCTACGAGGGAGCCAGCGAGGTCCAGCGCACGATCATCGCCAAGGAGCTCTACCGGGAGGTGGCGGCCCGATGAGCCTGGAACGCGTCAACCCGGCGGAACTCGCCCCGCCGACGGGCTTCTCGCACGCCGTCGTGGCGACCGGCTCCCGCCTGGTGTTCCTGGCCGGTCAGACCGCGCTGGACGGCTCCGGCAAGGTGGTGGGGGACACCCTGCCGGAACAGTTCGAGCGCGCCCTGTCCAACCTGCTCGCGGCGCTCGCGGCGGCCGGCGGGGCCCCTTCGCAGCTCGCCCGGGTGACGGTGTATCCGGCGGACGTGGCCGCGTACCGGCGGCATGCGCCGGAACTCGGCCGTATCTGGCGGGATCTGGCCGGGCGCGACTACCCGGCGATGGCGGTGATCGGCGCGGTCAGGCTGTGGGACGAACAGGCGCTGGTCGAACTGGACGGCATCGCCGTCCTGGACTGACGGTCCGCACCGCGCGCGACACCGTGTCGCGCGGCGCGGCTTTGACAGCGGGTGGGAAGAGGAGAGAGGGTGTAAATGACCCATTTGCGAAGAACATCCTCAATTCTCGGAGGTGCATCGTTATGCGCCGTGGGATCATTGCGGCACTCGTGGCAGGGGCCGCCGGCGTCACGCTCGGCGTGATGCCGGTGAGCGGCGCGTTCGCCGCGACCCTCCCGCAACACCACCAACAGAGCTCCGACCACTGGCGGGGGAACAACTCGCGCGACCGTGACTCCTCCCGCGGGAACGGTCACGACAGCGATCACCGGAACAACGCCCACTGGAACGACAACGGCAACTGGAACCACGACTCCCAGGGCTATGGCAACAACAACGGCTGGGACGACGGCGGATCCGGTAACCACCACGGTGGCTACTAGGTGAAGGCCGGGTGAGCGCGAGGCCCGTCGACCGCGTCAACGGGCCTCGCCGTACGCCCCGATCATGTCGTTGATGAACTGCCGCGTGGCGTCGGGATCGAGGGCCTGCGCCTGGAGGTGGTCGTACATCACCTGGTAAGGGTGCCGGTCGACATGTTTCTCCAGGTACAGGTCGCTTGTGAAGCGCTCCAGATAGACGACTCCCGTGTCCGATTCGGGGTACGTGAGGATGGAGAACTGGCCTAACACCCCGGGGTGGGCCCCGGCGCTGTGGGGCAGCACCTGCACCGTGATGTGCGGCTCGGCTCCGAGGGAGTTCAGATGTTCCAGTTGTGCGCGCATGATGCCGGCGTCGCCGACGGTCCGGTGCAGTACGGATTCGTCGAGGATGGTCCATAAACGGAAGGACCTGGCGGGGTGGTGCACGCGGTGTTGGCGCCGCAGCCGCACGTCGAGGCTGATGGCGGCCTGTTCTGCCGTGGGGCACGGGACCGTCTCAGCGATGACGGCGGCCGCGTAGGAGGGCGTCTGCAACAGGCCGGGGACCACCAGTGGTTCGTAGGAGTGGATGGAAGACGCCTCCGTCTCCAGGCCGATGTAGACCCCGTACGGAACGTCGCCGCAGGAAACCCACCAACCCTGGCGGCCCGACTCCCGCGCCATGCGCATCAACGAGTCGACGAACGGCTGGTCCGTGATGCCGTAGATCCGACACAGGTCGCGTACGTCACGCGGGTTGATCGGGCGGCGGCCGGTCTCGATGAGGCTGATCTTGGGCTGGGACACCATCAGGTGTTTCGCCGCCTGGAGGGACGTCATGCCCGTGGCCTTGCGCAGTTGGCGAAGCTCCGCGCCCAGACGGCGCCTTCTGACCGTGGGATTTCCGTTGGCCGCCATGGGCGGTGTACCTCCAGCTCAAGAACATCACGCAGAGGTCACCTCACCCCACGGCCGACATCGGCAAAACGCATTGTGCATAGTCGATCCGACAGGCGGGGCATCCGCAGGGCCGGCGTCATCAGTTCGGACTAACGCAGCCCGAACGGCCGTGGGAGGCGGGGTCAGTAGGTGCTGTCGATCCAGCGGCGAACGGCCGCGAACGTGGCCTCGTCGAGCCCCGAGAGGACTTCGATCGCGTGCAAGTCCTCCGGGACGAGGGTGATGCCCGCGATGGTCAGGCAAGCCTGTAGGTCAAGGCGGCGCGAGGGGCTGGGTAATTCCGGCGCGGGCCGGACCGCGGGGGCGGGCCGGGGATACGGGAGTCGGAGCCACGGAGGTTCGCCCGCCTCCTCTTCCGGCAAGCCGCGCATGCCCGGGAACCGGTAGGGGTCGAGCCCGTCGGGCGGCACGCTCACCGGTCTTGGAGCGCGTGCGCGCCCGCGGCGATGACCTCGGCGAGTCGGTTGGCGACGGCCGCGTTGCATCCTCCGAGCCGCACGAAGCCGCGGCAGCCCACGGGCCCGTCGTTGCAGAGCGAGGGCAGGGTCAGGCCGGCGAGCGCGAGTGCGGCCTGGAGGTTCGTGACGGCTTCCTCGCCCAGTTCGTACGCGGCGTCCTGGCTCCGCTTGTACCGGAGCCGCTCGGCGTGGGTGGGTTCGTAGGGCATGATCGTGTCCTCTCGCGGGAGACCTCGGGAAACCTTCGGGAGACATGCGGGGGTACGGGACGGACCCGTAGGGCTGAGACTCGGTGAAGCCCGTGACTTATGGGTTTGGATCTTCGTTCCTGTGTTGCAAGATCACATTCCTTGAGTCCTGGAAGGACCCACGTGTTCACGAGGCCGGCCACGCCCGACCGCGCCGCACCGCATAGGTCGGCAGTGCGGGGTCGGGGGCGACGGGCGGTTGGCGCAGCAGGGAGAGCGTGCGGTGGCGGTGCCGCGGGACGGCTTGGCGGGGCGGCCGGGTGAGGGTGATCTGGCGGACGAGTTGCTGGAAGCAGGCCAACGCCGCGATGGGAGGGAGCGTCGCTGCCGCCTGCGCCGCGAACGTGGTGGGGGCCTGGGCCACGCACAGGAGCGTGGCGAGCGTGGAGAACAACAGGACCATGGACCAGGAGTGGACGGCGCGGCGCTGATGTAGGGCCGCCCGGAGGATGGACAGCGAGGCGACCACCCAGGGCCCGTAGATCAGCAGTGGCCACCAGCTGACGACATCGTCCGCCGTGCGCGGGCCGGCGCTGAGACGCAGGGCCTCGCAGATGGCCAGACCGCTGAAGATGCTCACCACGGCGGCGATGACGGCGACCAGCACGGCGGTGAAGAGGCTCCCCGTTCGGAGCAGGGTCACCACCGACGTCTTGGACGGGGCCCTCCGGTGCCCGTGGCGGCTCGGCGGATGCGGCCCTTCGCCGGTTACCGGTGGCGGATCGGCGAGCACCCCGGCGGTGCCGGCCGTATCGCCGGCTTCGTCGAAGCCGAACGGGTCGAACGTCTTCGTCGGTCTCGGCCGGACGGCCTCCTGGAGGAGCTGGGCCAGTTCCTCCGCCGGATCCCACGGAACGTTCATTTCGCCCGGCCCGCTGAACGGCTGTTGGTGAGTGACGGGTTGTTCCGGGTCCGGACCCGGCCAGAAGGCCGAGACGTCCGGCTGCGGGTGGTGGGAGCCGTTCCCGTCGTACTGCTCAAACACGGGTGGCCTTCTCGGCGTGCTCTTCGGTGGTTGCCCCGGACGGTCCCGCGTCCGATGACCGCCGGCCGAATTCGGCCTGGAGCCGGTTCATCGTCTCCAAGAAGTCCTCGAAGATCGAGGACGAATAATGGAGATCCACCTTCTGCCCCTCCTGGTGCAGGGTCGCGCCCTTTTCAGGGGTCCAGGCCGTGTACGTCCACCCGCCTGCCCTCGTGGCCCGAGTGTCGCCCTCGCCGTCGCCGCCTCCTTCCGCGTTCTGCGGAAACATTGCCGAGTGCTTTGCATTTGTCATAGTCCATAAACGCTCCAGGCGGCGGGGAAGGTGTGGTCCATCCAGGTGATGACGGGCCCGGTAAACGTCATTTGACCATTGTCTTTAATCATTTCTCGCCCGCGCGGAACGGTGCGAACCGGCGTGTGGCGGCGCCGACCACGCCGGACGCGACGGACGACGGCGCACACTGCCCCGCGCCGGGGCGCTCACGCCCGCTCACGCGCCCTGGTACAGCTCCGCCCGCCGCCGTCATTCGCCTCCCCCCGCCGGCGCAATCGGCTGACGTCGCGCAACTCTGCATATGCCGCTGCGTTATGTCGAGGTACGAGAGGGCCCATGACGCACGCCCTTGTCATCAGTCACCGGAGAGGACCCGCTGTTGTGCCAGACATCCTCCTGAGAATCGCGCTGATCTGTGCCGTGTTGGGCACGGGATGCGCCGCCTGGACGTCATCCGGGGTGGGCCGTATGCACGCGATGGACGTCCGCGAACTACGGCGCCAACAACGCTTCAAGCACGTCCTGTCCAGCAGGGAACCGGCACTGAAACCCCCCGCGGAAGGAGCGCCGGCCGTCGTGCAGACGGCCGGCGCCACCCCTTGCGCCGAATGTGGTGCCGCCCCCGGCCGGCTCTAGTGCGGTGGCCGGGCGTCTGCGCGGGTGTCCGCGCGGCCAAGGGGGTCAGCCCTCCAGCAGGGTTCCCATCCACTCCTCGATGCCGCCGACCGTGCGCGGCAGGGCGCCTGACATCAGTCGGGCGCCCGTCGCCGTGATGACCAGGTCGTCCTCGATGCGGACCCCGATGCCCCGCAGCTCGGCGGGCAGCGTCTCGTCATCGGGCTGGAGGTAGAGGCCCGGTTCCACCGTGAGGACCTGGCCCTCCTCCAACACCCCGTCCAGATACGTCTCGGCCCGCGCCTTCGCGCAGTCGTGGACGTCCAGCCCCAACATGTGGCCGCTGCTGCACAGGGTGTACCGGCGGTGCAGATCGCCTTCCGCGTCCTTGAGCACCCCCCACTGCGCGAGCCCGTCCGCGATCACCCGCATCCCCGCGCGGTGGAAGTCCCGGAAGCTCGCGCCCGGCCGCAGTGCCGCGATGCCCGCCTCCTGGGCGGCCAGGACCAGTTCGTACACCTGCCGCTGGACGGGGGAGAACCGGCCCGACAGCGGGAGCGTGCGGGTGATGTCCGCCGTGTAGAGGGTGTCCGTCTCCACGCCCGCGTCCAGCAACAGCAGATCGCCCCGGTCCAGGCGGCCGTCGTTGCGGATCCAGTGCAGGACGCACGCGTGCGCGCCCGACGCGGCGATGGTGTCGTACCCGGTCCCGTTGCCCTCCGCCCGGGCGCGCAGGCCGAAAACGCCCTCGATCCAGCGCTCGCCGCGCGGGTGTTCCAGCGCGCGTGGCAGGGCCCGTACCACGTCCGCGAACCCCGCGGCCGTGTGGTCCACGGCCAGTTGGAGTTGGTCGACCTCCCAGGCGTCCTTGATCAGGCGCAACTCCGAGAGTGAGGCGGCGAGTTCGGTGTCCGAGGAGGCGTCGCGACCGGTCGGGGAACCGAGCGAGTCCAGGTGGGCGCAGCGGATGCCCGTGAGGCGTTCCGCCTCCGCCAGGTCGGCACGGCGGCCCACCCAGAACTCCCCGTACCGGCGGTCGCGGTAGAACTCCTCGTTGCCGTCGGCGCGTGGCGAGCGGGGGCGTAGGTAGAGCACCGCCTCGTGCCCGTGCGGGCCCGAGGGCTCCAGCACCAGGACGTGACCCACCTGGTCCTCGCCGGTCAGGCCCGTCAGCCAGGCGTACGCGCTGTGCGGACGGAAGCGGTGGTCACAGTCGTTGGAGCGGACCTTCAGTTCGCCGGCGGGGACGATCAGCCGCTCGCCCGGGAAGAGCGCCGAGAGCCGGGCCCGGCGGCCGGGCGTGACGTCGTACGCCTGGGTCCTGCTTGAGCCGGCCAGGGGTGACGGGCTCCAGCCGGCCGCCATGAAGCGGGACAGTTCCGGGGAGACGGGCAGGTCGTGGCTGCCGATGTGCAGGCGGGCGGAGGCGTCGGTCACGGGGGCTCCCTGAAAGAGAAGCGAACTGGTGGGCGCACAGGGCTTGTCAGTGCAATTTCACATTACTATGTTACAGCTCACACCGCGCCGCGTTAATCCCCGTCAAACGCCGCGTGAAGCAGGGCAGTTGCAGCACCTCGCACGTCCCGTACCTGGCACGTCACGCACTTCGCACGTCACGCACCTCGCACCACCTCGTGCGCCGCGCACGTCCTCACTCTCCCTTCCCCACAGGAGTCCTTGGTGTCCCAGCACAGAGCTGTGCGTTCGTCCCTCCTCTCCGCCGCCGTCGCCGTCACGCTCCTGGCCTCCGCCGGCCAGGCCGTGACCCAGGCGGCCGAGACGGGCGCCCCGGTACCCGCGACCTTCACCTCCGGCCCGGCGGCCGGCGGAGCGCCCGGCGCCATCGCGCCGAACCCCTTCGACGAGGTCGAGCACCGCGCCGACGCCCTGTCGCCCACGACCACCGCCGCACCGGCGCCCGCCCCCGGCGGCCAGGCGATATCCGACGGCAAGGTCCCGGGCGCCGCGCCGGCCGCGGGCGCCGCCGCACAGCGAACGGACAAGAGCGGGAAGCCCGCGACCGCCCGGAGCGCCCCCACCACGCGGGGCCCGGCCGTCAACGTGCCCTGCACCCTCGACGGGATCAAGGGACTCTCCCCCGAGCAGTTCGCCGACTTCCTCGCCGATCCGGCCGTCCTCGCGGACGGCTGCCTGCGCGGGCTCATCTGGACCTGGGACGCCCGCCTGGCACCCGTCATGGACGACGCGCACGTCCAGGCCGTCTCCCGCCGGATATCCACCCTGGCCGCCGCCCACGACGGCCGTAACTCCTCCCACCTGGAGGAGATGTTCACCTACCTGCACGCCGCCGTGTACCACGACTTCTCGCGCGACGAGATCGACCTCACCGACGCCGCGACGGTCGACGCGATGCGCAAGGCGATCGCGGACTTCGGCAACGCCGCCCACACCTTCGACGCCACCGCCTCCAACGCCCGGACCCTGCGCGAGGCCCTCTACGCGACCGGCCCGGGCCTGCGCCAATACCAGCTCGGCCTCATCGCCAAGGTCCTGGCAACCATGGACGCGTCGCACCCCGCGACCGACAAGGACGCCTCCTGGGGCGGCGCCGTCCTCGCCGCCCTCACCGTCAACTACCTCGGTGTGTACCCGGGCAACGAGGACAGCGCCTTCCACGCCGCCGCATCCGCAGACCCCTCCTACCGGGCGGCCTTCAAGGCGTTCGCCGGCTACACCCACCTCAAGGGCACCGCCAACGACTGGGCGGCCCGCGACGCGCTCGGCGAGTACGGCCGGTTCGGCCAGATCGCCGGGCTCAAGGACCAGACCGTCACCGACCTCGGCGCGCTCCTCGGGCCGGTCAAGACCGGGTGGGGCGCCGGCAGCGAGCAGTGGGCGAAGGTGGTCTCCTGGCTGAACACCTACGACGCCTGCAAGCCGTACGGGGTGTGCAAGGAGGACATCGAGAAGATGCTCTTCCCCAACACCTACACCTACGACAACGGCGGCATCAAGGTCCGCACGGCCCTCGACCGGGCCACCGTCGACCAGCTCTACTACGCGAGCAAGCAGGTCAAGACGCAGTTCCACCGGGTGCTCGGCACCGACCAGCCGCTCGCGGGCGACCCCAACACCACGCTGAACATCGTGCTCTACGCCTCCCGCGCCGACTACGTCACCTACCAGACGATGCTCAACGGCTACGGCACCAACAACGGCGGCATGTACATCGAGAACGGCGCCACCTTCTACACCTACCAGCGCCGCGTCCCCCAGGACTCCAGCCTCACCCTGGAAGAGCTCTTCCGCCACGAGTACACGCACTACCTCAACGGCCGGTTCGCCGTCCCCGGCCTCTTCGGCGAGGGTCCCTGGTACGAGGGCGACCGCACGACCGCCATGGACGAGGGCACCGCCGAGTTCTTCGACGGCGCCACCCGCGACAACGGCATCGCCGTCCGCAAGTCCCTGGTCAAGGGCGTCATCGCCGACACCGCCGGCGGCGGCCCCCGGATGTCGGTCGAGCAACTGCTGAACGCCACCTACGACGGCGACGGGTTCCGCTTTTACAACTACGCCGGCACGTTCTTCGAGTTCCTGTGGACCGAGAAGCCGACCCTGCTGCGCGAGATGTACACCCACCTGCGCGAGAACGACGTGGCCGGATACGACTCCTGGCGCCACCGGACGGGTGCGGACACCTACCTCCAGCGCGACTACGACAAGTTCCTGGACGCCCAGATCGCCAAGGTCGACCAGCTCTACGTGCCGAACACCACCTTCACGGCCAATGACCAACTGCGCGACTCCGCGCTCGCGAACGTGAAGTCCTCGTTCGCGACGGCCACGTACAACACCCCCGACTGCGTCGAGAACGGCGACCCCGGCAAGCGCCGGTTCACCTGTACCGGCCGGATCACCGCGAACCTGAAGAACTGGCGCAGCGACGATCAGAACTTCAAGGACATGTCCGAGACGGTGGACTACTTCATCCTGGACCGCTCGGCACCCGCCTCGAACAACCTGGCCGACATGAACTGTTCCTTCGGCCCCGTGGAGATCTGGACCAACCACGTGGCCGGGACGTCGAGTTACAGTTGCGAGGGCCCGCTGCGCAGCTGATCGCGGCCTCGGGCCGGTCCCTCGCGAGAACGGGGGAGGGACCGGCCCGGGCGGACCCGGCCGACTCGGGCCTCCCGCCCCGGGCGGAGCCTAGGCACTCGATAAAGAATGTGACATATTACTGCCGTGCCCAAGAAAAGCAGCAGCCTGGACGCCGTCATCATCGGCGCCGGCGTCGTGGGAGCCGCCTGCGCGTACTACGCCACCCGCGCGGGACTGCGCGTGGCCGTCGTCGACCGGGGCTCCGTCGCCGGCGGTACGACCGGTGCGGGCGAGGGTAATCTGCTCGTCTCCGACAAGGAAGCCGGACCCGAGCTCGACCTGGCCCTGCTGTCGGCGACCCTCTGGCGCGAACTCGCCGCCCTCCTACCGCGGGAGACGGAGTACGAGGACAAGGGCGGCCTGGTCGTCGCCCCGGACGAGGCTTCGCTCAAGGCGCTGCGCGGCTTCGCGGAAGGCCAGCGCGCCGCGGGTGTCACCGCCGTCGAGGTGGCTGCGGACGACCTGCGCGAACTGGAGCCCCACCTGGCACCGGGACTCGCGGGCGGCTTCCACTACCCGCAGGACTCCCAGGTCCAGCCCGCCCAGGCGGCGGCCCGGCTGCTGGCCGCCGCGGCCGGCGCGGGAGCCCTCGTCCACCTGGGTGAGGAGGTCACGGCCCTCGTGATGGAGCGCGGCGCCGTCCGGGGGGTGCGCACCGGCGCCCGGGAAATCCTCGCCCCGGCCGTCGTCAACGCCACCGGCACCTGGGGCGGCCGGATCGCCGAACTCGCCGGAACAACACTGCCGGTACTCCCACGCCGCGGTTTCGTGCTGGTGACCGAGCCGCTGCCGAGGGTCGTACGGCACAAGGTCTACGCGGCCGACTACATCGCCGACGTGGCCAGCGGCTCGGCGGCCCTGCAGTCCTCGGCGGTGGTCGAGGGCACCCCGTCCGGCCCGGTGCTCATCGGGGCCACCCGGGAACGGGTCGGCTTCGACCGTTCCCTGTCCGTGGAGGCCCTGCGCCGGCTCGCGTTCCAGGCGGCCGCGCTGTTCCCCGTACTGGCCGACGTACGGGTCCTGCGCACCTACCACGGCTTCCGCCCCTACCTCCCCGACCACCTGCCCGCCATCGGGCCCGACCCCCGGGTGCCCGGCCTGCTGCACGCCTGCGGGCACGAGGGCGCGGGCATCGGGCTGGCCCCGGCCACCGGCGTGCTGATCGCGGCCGCCCTGACCGGGGTCGAACCGCCGCTGGACCCGGGCCCCTTCCGGCCGGACCGGCCCTTCGAGCGGGAACCCGGCGCGGAGGGGGAGCGGTGAGCCGCCCGTACGACGTCGCCCGCGCGGCCCCGCCCGCAGCGCCGCCCCCGGCACCCGCCGCAGCGCCGCCTGCAGTCCCGCCCGTAGTCCCGCCCGGAGAAGGAGACCGCCGATGAGCCGGCGCACCGGTGACCGCTCGCCCCGCGACCTGGTGGGCGGAGCCGCCCGGGAGACCTACGCCCTGCGCTTCGACGGCCGCGAACTGCCCGCCGAGTCCGGCCAGAGCATCGCCGCGGTGCTGTGGAGCGCGGGGATACTCGCCTGGCGCACCACCCGCGAAGGGGGCGCCCCGCGCGGGGCGTTCTGCGGGATCGGCAGTTGCTTCGACTGCCTCGTCACCGTCAACGGCCGGCCCAACCAACGGGCCTGTCTGGTCCCGGCGCGGGCCGGGGACACCGTCACCACCCAGGAAGGGACCGGCCGTGCCGAGCTCGCCGTCTGACCCCGGTGCGCCCGGTGCGCCCGGCGTCCCCGTCGACGTGGCCGTCGTCGGCGCCGGGCCCGCCGGGCTGGCCGGCGCCGTCACCGCCGCCCGCCTGGGACTGCGGGTGGCCTTGATCGACGCGGGGGAGCGCCCCGGCGGCCAGTTCTACCGCCGGCCCGCCCCCGGGCTCGGCGCCGAGCGCCCCGAGGCCCTGCACCACGGGTGGGCCGCCTTCGCCTCCCGCGAAACCGCCCTGCGCGCCCACGAGTCGGCGGGCCGGATCACCTGCCTTCCGGCCCACCACGTCTGGAGCGTGGTCCCGGACGGCGACCTCTGGACCCTGCACGCCGTCGCCGGCCCCGAGGAGCGGTCCGCCACCGTCCGGGCCCGCGCCGTCCTGTTGGCCACCGGGGCGTACGAACGGCAACTCCCCTTCCCCGGCTGGACCCTGCCCGGGGTGATCGGTGCGGGCGGCGCCCAGGCCATGCTCAAGGGCGGCCTCGTGCTGCCGGGCAAGCGGGTGGTCGTCGCCGGGAGCGGGCCGCTGCTGCTCGCCGTGGCCGGCTCCCTCGCGGCCGCCGGAGCCACCGTCCCGGCCGTCGTGGAAGCCGCCTCCTACACCGCGTACGCGGGGCGGCTGCCCACCCTGTTGCGCAACCCGGGCAAGCTCACCGAGGCCGCCACGTACGGCGGGGCGCTGTTGCGTCACGGCGTCCGCCTGCTGACCCGGCACGCCGTCATCGAAGCCCACGGCCGGGGCAGGGTCGAGGCCGTCACCGTGGCCCGTGTCGACGGCGACTGGCGGCCGCTGCCCGGCACGGAGCGGCGGATCCCGTGCGACGCCCTGGCCGTCGGCCACGGCCTCGTTCCCCAACTGGAGTTGGCGACCGCCCTCGGCTGTGCCACCCGGCCCGGCGCGGACGGGACCGTCGCCCTGGAACTGGACACGCGGCAGCGCACCTCCGTCCCCGGCATCTGGTCCGCCGGTGAGACCGGCGGCGTCGGCGGTGCCCAACTGGCGCTGATCGAGGGCGAACTGGCGACCTTCGCGGTCGCCGGTCGCCCGGCACCCGCGGCCCTGGTGCGCCGCCGCTCGCGGCTGCGCGCCTTCGCCGGGGCGATGGCCGCCGCACACCGGCCGGGCGCCGGCTGGACCGACTGGCTGCGCGAGGACACCGACGTGTGCCGCTGCGAGGAGGTCCCGGCGGGCCGGATCCACGAGGCCACCCGCGACCTCGGCGCCCGGGACGCCCGTACGGTCAAACTGCTCACCCGGGCCGGAATGGGTTGGTGCCAGGGCCGGATGTGCGGCCCGGCCGTGGCCGCACTGGCGGGCGAGACCTCCACCGCGGCCGGAGCCGCCCCCGACCGGCGCCCCCTCTCCTGCCCCGTCCCGCTACGCCACCTGGCCGAACTTCCGCGGAACACCCACTGATCCGATCCGGATCGGGCCGGTCCGGACCCTTGTGGCCGGCTTGCGCCCACTAGTAAAATGTCACACATCACCATAGGGAGTCCTTCATGACACACGCGCACACCCCCGCGCCCGTCCCGCCCCGCACCCGCCCCTGGCACGGCATCATGGTCGCCACCGCGCTGCCCCTGCGCGAAGACCTCGGCGTCGACTACGACGCCTACGCCGAGCACGTTTCCTGGCTCATCGACAACGGCTGCGACGGCGTCGTCCCCAACGGCTCCCTCGGCGAGTACCAGACCCTCACCGACGAGGAACGCGCGCGGGTCGTCCGTACCGCCGTCGAGGCGGCGGGCGACGGCGACCGGGTCATGCCCGGGGTCGCCGCCTACGGCAGCGCCGAGGCCCGCCGTTGGGCCGAGCAGGCCGCCGACGCCGGCGCCGGCTCCGTCCTGCTGCTGCCGCCCAACGCGTTCCGCGCCGACGAGCACACCGTCCGCGCCCACTACGCCGAGGTGGCCGGCGCGGGCCTGCCCGTCGTCGCGTACAACAACCCCATCGACACCAAGGTGGACCTGACACCCGCGCTGCTGGCCCGATTGCACGGGGACGGCAGCATCGTCGCCGTCAAGGAGTTCAGCGGAGACGTCCGACGCGCCTACGAGATCGCCGAACTCGCCCCCGGCCTCGACCTGTTGATCGGCGCCGACGACGTGCTCCTCGAACTGGCCCTGGCGGGCGCCGTCGGCTGGATCGCCGGCTACCCCAACGCCCTCCCGCGGTCCTGCGCCACCCTCTACCGGGCCGCCGTCGCGGGCGACCTCGCCACCGCGCTGCCGCTCTACAAGTCCCTGCACTCGCTGCTGCGCTGGGACTCCAAGACGGAGTTCGTGCAGGCCATCAAGTTGTCCATGGACCTGGCCGGCCGCCCCGGCGGCGCCACCCGACCGCCGCGCTTCCCGCTCACGGGCGAGACCGAGGCGGCCGTCCGCGCCGCCACCGAAAAGGCCCTCGCCGAGGGCCTCAACTAGCACACCTGGGGGGACCCATGCGTACGCGCCACATCTACCACGCGGTGGATTCGCACACCGAGGGCATGCCGACCCGGGTCATCACCGGCGGAGTCGGGGTCGTCCCCGGCGCCACGATGGCCGACAAGCGCCTGCACTTCACGGAGCACCTGGACCACGTCCGCACCCTGCTCATGTACGAACCGCGCGGCCACGCCGCGATGAGCGGCGCCGTCCTCCAGCCCCCCACCCGCCCCGACGCCGACTTCGGCGTCCTCTACATCGAGGTGTCGGGCCTGCTGCCCATGTGCGGGCACGGCACCATCGGGGTGGCCACCGTCCTGGTCGAGACCGGCATGGTCCCGGTCGTCGAGCCGGTCACCACGGTCCGGCTCGACACCCCGGCCGGGCTGGTGAGCGTGGACGTCCGCGTGGAGGACGGGGCGGCCACCGCCGTCACGCTCACCAACGTCGCCTCGTACTGCGCCGGCCTCGACCTGAAGGCCGACGTCCCCGGCTACGGCACGGTGACCTACGACCTCGCCTACGGCGGCAACTTCTACGCCTTCGTCGAACTCGACGCCCTCGGACTCCCCTTCGAGCGGGCCCGCAAGGGCGACCTCCTCGCCGCGGGACTCGCCGTCATGGACGCCGTCAACGCCTCCGGCGACCGGCCCGTCCACCCCGAGAACCCCTCCATCGCCGGGGTCAAACACGTCTACCTCGCCGCCCCCGGCTCCGACGCCCGTCGCTCCCGACACGCCATGGCCATCCACCCGGGCTGGTTCGACCGCTCGCCCTGCGGTACGGGAACCAGCGCACGGATGGCCCAACTGCACGCGCGGGGGCTGCTCCCCCTCGGCACCGACTTCGTCAACGAGTCCTTCATCGGGACCGAGTTCACCGGCCGGCTCATCGAGGAGACCACGGTGGGCGGCCTCCCCGCGGTGATCCCCACCGTCACGGGACGGGCCTGGATCACCGGCACCGCCCAGTTCTTCCTCGACCCCGCCGACCCGTTCCCCGGAGGGTTCCTGCTGTGAGTACCGTCCGCACCACCGACTACCACACGGCGGGCGAGCCCTTCAGGATCGTCGACCTCACGGCCCCCGGCACGGTCCTGCCCACCGCGCCCGGGGACACCGTCGCCGAACGCTGCGCCACCGCCATCGGCCCCGCCGGCTCGGGCACCGCACCGCGCCGGGGCGCGCTGGACGACGTACGGCGGCTCCTCGTGCGCGAACCGCGCGGGCACGCCGGCATGTACGGCGGGTTCGTCGTGCCGCCGGACGACGACGGGGCCCACTTCGGGGTGCTGTTCTGGCACAAGGACGGCTACTCCACCGCCTGCGGCCACGGCACGATGGCCCTCGGCGCCTGGGCCGTCGACTCCGGCCGGGTGCCGGCCCCCGACGACGGCGGCGTGCGGGTCCGGGTCGACGTGCCGTCCGGGCGGGTGACCGCCACCGTGCACCGCTCCGGCGGCCGCACCACCGGGGTCACCTTCCGCAACGTCCCGGCCCGGGTGAGCTCCCGCAAGGTGCCGGTGGCCACCACTCTCGGCCTGGCCGAAGTCGACATCGCGCACGCCGGGGCGTGTTACGCCTCGGTCGCGGCCCGCGACTTCGGGCTCGACGTCTCGACCGCCGCCCTGCCCTCGCTGGTGCGCGTAGGGCAGGAGCTCCGGGCGGCGCTGGCCACGCACCCGGGCACCTGGCACCCGGGCGGCCCGCTGCTCTCCGGGGTGTACGGGGTGATCCTGTACGAGGAACTCCCCGACACTCCCTTCGGGCCGCACCAGCGCAATGTGACGGTCTTCGCCGACGGGCAGATCGACCGCTCGCCCTGTGGTTCCGGAACCTCCGCGCGGCTCGCCCTGCTCGCCGAGGACGGACGGTTGGGGGAGGGGGAGGACCTGTTGCACGAGTCGGTCATCGGTACGGTGTTCACCGGCCGGGTGGTGCCCGCCGGCGGCGCGGACGGCGTGCTCACGGAGGTCACCGGCACGGCCTACCGCACCGGCGAGCACGCCTTCACCCTCGACCCGCACGACGCGCTCGGCGCCGGGTTCCTGCTGTGATCGCCCAGCTCTCCGCCGCGGACCTGGCCGGCCGGCTCACCCCGGCCGAGGCCGCCGACGCCCTGGCCGGGGTGCTGCGCGCCGGGCTGGACCCGGAGGGCTGCCCGCAGCGCTGCGCCGTACCCGTGGCCGCCGGGGAACTACTGCTGATGCCGGCCGCGGCGGGCGCGTACGCCGGGGTGAAGATCGCGGGGGTCGCGCCGGGCAACGCCGCCCTCGGGCTGCCCCGGATCACCGGCTCGTACCTCCTCCTGGACGGCCCCACCCTGCGCCCCCTGGCCCTGCTGGACGGCGCGGCACTGACCGCCCTGCGCACCCCGGCGGTGTCGGCGCTGGCCCTGCGGTACCTTACGCCGCGGGACCGGCCGCTCACCCTGGTCCTGTTCGGGGCGGGGCCGCAGGCGTACGGGCACCTCGAAGCCCTCAGCGCGGAGCGGGAGTTGGCGAACGTCCTCGTTGTCGCCCGCGCGCCGGACCGGGCCGAGCGGCTCGCCGCGCACGCCCGGGCCCTGGGGCTCGCCGCCCGGACCGGTACGCCCGAGGACGTGTCGGGCGCGGACGTGGTGCTCTGCTGCACCACCGCCCGTACCCCGCTGTTCGACGGGCGGCTGGTGCGTCCCGGTGCGACGGTCGTCGCGGTCGGCTCGCACGAACCGGACGCCCGGGAGACCGACACCGCGCTGGTGCGCCGGTCGGCCGTATATGTGGAGTCGCGCGCGGCGGCGCTGCGCGAGGCGGGCGATCTGCTGATTCCGGAGGCGGAGGGCGCGATCGGACCCGGTCACATCGCCGGCACCCTCGCCGACCTCGTCGCCGGCCGCCATCCGGCGCCGGGGCGGGAAATCGCTCCGCGGCTCTTCAAGAGCGTGGGGATGGCCTGGGAGGATCTGGCCGTGGCGGTCGCCCTGTTCCGGACGGTGGGGACCGCCGAAGCAACGTGACATTGTACGCTGTCCCTCTGCGATGCTCGGAGGAACAGCAATGGGTGACCTGAAGCAGCACAGCCTCATCAAGGCCCAGGAACGACTGCGCGACCAGGTCGGTCACGCCCTCCGAGCCGCCCTGATCGCGGGTGAGTTGCGCCCGGGAAGCGTCTACTCGGCCCCGGGTCTCGCGGCCGAACTCGGCGTGTCGGCCACCCCGGTCCGCGAGGCCATGCTCGACCTCGCCCGCGAGGGGCTGGTCGAGCCCGTGCGCAACAAGGGCTTCCGGATCACCGAGGTCAGCGAGCGGGACCTGGACCAGTACACCGAGCTGCGCACGATGATCGAGGTGCCGACCATCGGCCGGATCACCGCACTGGCGACAGCGGAGCAGTTGGAGGCCCTGCGCCCCATCGCGGAAGAGATCGTCAGCAGCGCCCGCGAGCACAACCTGATCGGCTACCTGGAGGCGGACCGCCGCTTCCACCTCAGCCTGTTGGCGCTCTCCGGCAACGACCGTCTCGTCGAGACGGTCGGCGACCTGCGCAAGCGCTCCCGCCTCTACGGCCTGACCGGCCTGGACGAGGCCGGCAAGCTGGTCTCCTCGGCCGAGGAGCACATCGAGCTGCTCGACCTGATGATCAGCGGCGACGCGGCGGCGGCCGAGGCGTGCATGGTCCGTCACCTGGGTCACGTGCGTTCCCTGTGGGCCCAGGGCCGCGACGAGCCGGTCGGCCGTCCCTCGGGCGGCCTGGGTTCAGGCGTCTGACGGCCCCAACTCCGGTGTAGGACAACCTTTTTGGACACGGCTGGATAACGGCGGCGCCAACCCCTTGTCAGTACAATTTCACATTACTATGTTACCGGTCACATCATAGAGCGCGTCCTTCACTGGAGTGACCATGACCAAGCGCACCCACATCGCCCTCGCCACAGCCCTGGTGGCAGCTCTCGCACTCGGTGCCTCGGGCTGCTCCGACCCCAAGAAGGGCTCGGCCGGCGGCTCGGGTGCCTCCAACCCCGCGGCCGGCAACGACGGCAAGACCGTGGGCGGAACCCCGGTCAAGGGAGGGACGCTCACCGTCCTGTCCAACCAGGACTTCTCCCACCTCGACCCCGCACGCAACTGGACAATGCCGGCGATGGACTTCGGCACCCGCCTCCTCTACCGCACGCTGGTCACCTTCAAGGCCGAGCCCGGCAAAGCCGGCAGCGAACTCGTCCCCGACCTCGCCACCGACCTCGGCACCCCCTCCAACGGCGGCAAGACCTGGACGTTCACCCTCAAGGAGGGCGTCAAGTACGAGGACGGAACGCCCATCAAGGCCCAGGACGTCAAGTACAACGTCGAGCGCTCCTTCGCCCCCGACCTGACCGGCGGCGCCGACTACGCCGCCCAGTACCTGGCGGGCGGCGAGGGCTACAAGGGCCCGCTGCAAGGGCAGCACCTGGACTCTGTGAAGACCCCCGACGACCGTACGATCGTCTTCGAACTGGGGCGCCCCGTGGCCGAGTTCTCCGCCACCGCCACCCTGCCCACCTTCGCGCCCGTGCCGCAGTCGCAGGAGAAGGGCACGCAGTACGACGCCCGCCCGTTCTCCTCCGGCCCGTACAAGATCGAGTCGTACGACCGCGACAAGAAGCTCGTCCTGGTCCGCAACGAACACTGGGACGCCAAGACCGACACCGTCCGCAAGGCGTACCCGGACAAGTTCGTCGTCGTCATGGGCCTCAAGGGCGGCCAGATCGACGACCGGATCATCGCCGGTGAGGGCGCCGACGCCTCCGCCGTCCAGTACTCCACCATGCGGCCCGAGAGCGCCCCCAAGGTGCTGCCCAAGCCCGACGTCAAGGCCCGCCTGCTCTCCGAGTCCCAGGGCTGTACGGTCATGCTCCAGCTCAACACCTCCCGGCCGCCCTTCAACGACCCCAGGGTCCGCGAGGCCATGCAGTACGCCGTCGACAAGGAATCGGTGATCACCGCGGGCGGCGGACCGGCCCTCAACGAGGTCGCCACCGCCTACCTGCCCCCGGCCCTGTCCGGCGGCAAGCAGCCCGACAACCTGAAGATCGCCCCGTCCGGCGACCCGGCCAAGGCCAAGGAACTCCTCAAGGCCGCGGGCAAGGAGAAGTTGAAGGTCTCCCTCGCCGTGTCCACCGGCGACAAGGGCCGCGCCGAGGCCATCCAGCAGGGCCTGGCCCGCGCCGGCGTCGAGGTGGTCATCGACACCGTCGACCCGGGCGCCTACTACGACGTCATCGGCGACCTGTCCACCACGCCCGACATGACCTACAGCGGCTGGTGCCCCGACTACCCCTCCGGCTCCACGTGGATCCCGTTCGTCTTCGACGGACGCACCATCAAGGACAAGGGCAACCAGGGCAACTACAGCCAGTTCCGCGACGAGGCCACCATGAAGCGGATCGACGAGATCAACGCCATGGCCGACCCCAAGCAGGCCGCCCAGGCGTGGATCGACCTCGACGCGGAGATCATGAAGAAGTCGCCGGCGGTGCCGGTCCTGCTGGAGCGCAAGCCCCTGCTCGTCGGCCCCAACATCGCGGGCGCCTACGGCCACCCCGCCTGGACCGGCACCATCGACTACGCCCGCGTCGGCCTCAAGGACCCGGCGAAGAGCCAGGGATGAGACCGCGAGGCGCTGAACCCATGACCACCACCACCGCACCGGCACAGGGCGCGCCGGTCAAGGAGGTCCCCCCGGGCAGCAGCCCCTGGCAGCTCGCCCGGCGGGAACTCCGCCGCCGCCCCGCCGTCCGCGTCAGCCTCTGCGTCGTCCTCCTCCTCGTCCTGACGGCCGTCACCGCCCCCTGGTTGGGGACCCTCGGCGGCTGGGCCCCGGACGAGTTCGACAAGACCGCCATCGACCCCTACCTCGGTGGGCAACCGCTCGGCTCCCTCGGCGGGATCAGCCCCGCCCACTGGCTCGGCGTCGAGCCCGTCACCGGCCGCGACCTCTTCTCCCGCGTCGTGAACGGCGCCCAGGTCTCCCTCCTGATCGCCTTCGCCGCCACCGCGATCGTGGTGGTCACCGGCACGGCCGCCGGCATCGCCGCCGGCTACTTCGGCGGGCGCACCGACGTGGTGCTCTCCCGCCTGATGGACCTGACCATGTCCTTCCCCTCGCTCATCTTCATGATCGCGGTCCTGTCGGTGGCCAAGGACGTCAACCGCATCGTGCTCATGACGGCCGTCATCGGCCTCTTCGGCTGGCCCGGCGTCGCCCGCGTCGTCCGCGGCCAGACCCTCTCCCTCAAACACCGCGAATACGTCGACGCCGCCCGCGTCGGCGGCTCCGGCGCCTGGCGCATCCTGACCCGCGACATCCTCCCCGGCGTCTCGGGCCCGGTCATCGCCTACACCACCCTGCTGATCCCCGGCATGATCAGCACCGAGGCCGCCCTCAGCTACCTCGGCGTCGGAGTCCGGCCGCCCACCCCGTCGTGGGGCCAGCTGATCGCCGAGTCCGTGGCCTACTACGAGACCGACCCCATGTACTTCGTCATCCCGAGCGTCTTCCTCTTCCTGGCCGTCCTCGCCTTCACCCTCCTCGGCGACGCCCTGCGCGACATCCTCGACCCGAGGGGCGGCCGGACGTGATCCTCTACCTGGTCCGCCGGCTGCTCGCCCTCGCCGGCGTCCTGCTCGCCATTGCCGCCGTCACCTTCCTCATCTTCTACGTCCTGCCGTCCGACCCCGCCGCGGCCGCCTGCGGCAAGACCTGCAGCCCCGAACGGCTCGCCGACGTACGGAACTACCTCGGCCTCGACCTGCCCCTGTGGCGACAGTTCCTCGACTTCCTGAGCGGCATCTTCACCGGCCGCACCCTCGGCAGCGGCCAGTACGCGGTGCAGTGCGACTTCCCCTGCCTCGGGTACTCGTACGAGAACTCCCTCCCCGTCTGGGACCTGCTCATGGACCGGCTGCCGGTCTCCGCGTCCCTCGCCCTCGGCGCCTCGGTGCTCTGGCTGCTGCTCGGCCTCGGCGCCGGGGTCACCGCCGCCCTTCGCAAGGACACCGCCACCGACAAGGTCCTGATGGTCGGCGCCGTCGCCGCCGCCTCGCTGCCCGTCTACTTCACCTCCGTGATGCTGATCTACGGAGTCATCCGCGTCGCCGGGCTGCTGCCCTACCCCTCCTACCACTCCTTCGGCGACGACCCGCTCGGCTGGGCGTCGAACCTGCTCCTGCCCTGGACCGCGCTCGCCCTGCTGTACGCCGCCATGTACGCCCGCCAGAGCCGCGGTTCCATGATCGAGGCGATGGCCGAGCCGTACATCCGTACCGCCCGCGCCAAGGGCATGCCCGAACGCACCGTCGTGGTCAAGCACGGACTGCGCTCCGGGATGACCCCGATCCTCACCATCTTCGGGATGGACCTGGGCGGGCTCCTCGCCGGCGCCGTCATCACCGAGTCCATCTTCGGCCTCCCTGGCATCGGACGCCTCTTCTACGGGGCGCTCGTCAGCTCCGACCAGCCGGTGGTGCTCGGCGTCACACTGCTCGCCGCGTTCTTCATCGTCGTCGCCAATCTCGCCGTCGACCTCCTGTACGCCGTCATCGACCCGAGGGTGAGGTACTGATGGCCGCTCTCCTTGAAGTACGCGATCTGCGCGTCACGTTCACCACCCCGCGCGGCTCCGTGCGGGCCGTCGACTCGCTCGGCTTCACCGTCGAGGCCGGCCGTACCCTCGGCATCGTCGGGGAATCCGGATCGGGCAAGTCCGTCACCTCGCTCGCCGTCATGGGCCTGCACCGGGGAGCCGAGATCGGCGGTTCCGTCGCCCTGGACGGGCGCGAGCTCACCGGCCTGTCCGAGCGGGAACTGTCCCGGCTGCGCGGCCGCAAGATGGCCATGATCTTCCAGGATCCACTGTCCAGCCTGCACCCCTACTACACGGTCGGCGAACAGATCGCCGAGCACTTCCGGGTGCACTTCAAGGCAGGCCGCGCCGCCGCCCGCAAACGCGCCGTCGACATGCTCGGCGAGGTCGGCATCCCCGAACCCGCCCGGCGCGCCCGGGAGTACCCCCACCAGTTCTCCGGAGGCATGCGGCAGCGCGCGATGATCGCGATGGCCCTGGCCTGCGAACCGGACCTGCTGATCGCCGACGAGCCGACCACCGCCCTCGACGTCACCGTGCAGGCCCAGATCCTCGAACTGATCGCCCGCCTCCAACAGGACCGCGGACTCGGCGTCGTGATGATCACCCACGACCTGGGCGTGGTGGCCCGCGTCGCCCACGAGGTGCTGGTCATGTACGGGGGCCGGGCCGCGGAACAGGCGCCCGTCGACCAGCTGTTCGCCGAGCCCGCCCACCCCTACACGCGGGGGCTGTTGGACTCCCTGCCCCGGCTCGACGACGCCGACGAGGCGCCCCTGCGGGCCATCCCCGGCTCCCCGCCGTCCCTCCTGACCCCCGCCCCGGGGTGTGCCTTCGCCCCGCGCTGCCCCAAGGCGGCGGCGCGCTGCACCCGTGAACGCCCGGAGCTCGAACCCTACGGGGAAGGGCCCGAGCGCACCGTCGCCTGCCACTTCGCCGGAGCCGGCGCCCCCGCCGAGGTGACCCGATGACCCCCACACCGCGGGCGCTGCTCTCCGTACGCGACCTGACCATGACCTTCCCCGGCCGGCGGTCGGTGACCGGGCGCCGGGGGGCGCCCGTGCGCGCCGTCGACGGGGTCTCCTTCGACCTGGGCGAGGGGGAGACCCTGGGCCTGGTGGGAGAGTCGGGCTGCGGCAAGTCCACGACGGGCCGGATGCTGGTGCGGCTGCTGGAACCGACCGCGGGCAGCGTCGAGTTCGAGGGCCGGGACATCAGCCGGCTGTCCCAGGGAGCCCTGCGACCGCTGCGGGGGCACCTCCAGATGGTGTTCCAGGACCCGCACTCCTCCCTCAACCCGCGCCAGACGGTGGCCCGGATCATCTCCGACCCGCTGCTGGTCCAGGGGTGGAGCGCGTCGGACGCCCGCCGCCGGGCCGCCGACCTGATGGAACTCGTCGGGCTGATCCCCGAGCACATCGACCGCTACCCGCACGAGTTCTCCGGCGGTCAGGCCCAGCGCATCGGGATCGCCCGCTCGCTCGCCACCAGCCCCCGGCTGATCATCGCCGACGAACCGGTCTCCGCCCTCGACGTCTCCGTTCAGGCCCAGATCGTCAACCTGATGGAGCGGCTGCGCCGCGAACTGGGCCTGGCCTACGTGTTCATCGCCCACGACCTGTCGGTCGTCAAACGGGTCAGCGACCGGGTCGCCGTCATGTACCTGGGACGCGTCGTGGAGATCGGCGAGAAGCACCTCCTGTACGACGACCCACAACACCCCTACACCCGCGCCTTGCTGTCGGCCGTCCCGCTGCCCGACCCGGCGGCGGAGCGGCGGCGCGAGCGGATCGTGCTGCTCGGCGACCCGCCGAGTCCGGCCGCCCCACCGCCCGGGTGCACCTTCCACCCGCGCTGCCCCAAGGCCCAGGACATCTGTCGCACCGAACGCCCGGTGCTGCGGATCGCCGCCTCGCGCGAGGTGGCCTGCCACTTCCCGGGGGACTGACGGGGACCCGGGGAAGAAGAGGGGCCCCGGAGCCGACACGATCGGCTCCGGGGCCCCTCACCGGTCAGAGCCCCGACTCACCCCAACTCACGGCGGAAGAAATCCAGTTCCTGGAGCATGACCTTTTCCCGGGTGCCGCCGGGCGTCATGTGAGTGACGCCCGGCAGCGCCAGCAGCCGGTGCGGGCGCCCCGCGTCCGTCAGGGCCCGCGACAGGCGCATGGTGTGGGACGGGTGGACGTTGTCGTCGGCCAGACCCGTGATGAGCAGCAGGGGCCGGGTCAGCCGGGGCGCGTCCGGGATCAGCGAGTCCCGCTCGTACACCTGGGGATGCTCCTGGGGGAGACCCAGGTAGCGGTCGGTGTACGCGGTGTCGTAGTGCCGGAAGTCGGTCGGCGCGGCTCCGGCGGCCGCCGCGTGGAAGAGGTCGGGGCGGCGCAATACGGCGAGGGCCGCGAGGTAGCCGCCGTACGACCAGCCGCGCACCCCGACCCGGGTGAGGTCGAGGTCCCGGTGGCGGGCGCCGAGCGCCTGGAGGGCGGCTGCCTGGTCCTCCAGGGTGACGTCCGAGAAGCCGCGGTACATGGCGTGGGTGTAGGCGGGTGAGACGTACGGGGTACCCCGGTTGTCGATGGTGACCACGGCGAAGCCCTGGTCGGCCCACCACTGGCGGTGCTGCCAGCGCCGCGGCTCCACCGAGACGTCCTGGAACCCGGGGCCGCCGTAGCCGTCCACCAGCACCGGCAGCCTGGTCCCGGGTACGTGCCCGCGCGGGAGCACCAGGGCGGTGGGGACGCGGTGTTCGGTGACCCGCTCCAGCACCGGCGCCACGCGGTGGGGGAGCGGTTCGGACAGGTCGAGGGGACTGAACTCCCTCCCGTCCGCGGTGCGTACGGTCCGTCGTATCCCCTCCGCGTCCGCGGCCGTCAGCAGCAGCGCCCCGGACGAGGCGAGCACGGTGTGCACCCCGGGCGACTCGGCGAGGGCCGTCAACCCACCGGTGTCGGGGTCCAGGAGGAACACCTGCTGCTCGGCCGGATCGCGCAGCCCGACCTCGACCGCCAACCGGCCCTCGTGCCACCCGGCCACGCGGCGGACCTGGACGCCCTCACCGGTCAGGAGCCTGCCGGCGACGGCGAGGGTGCGCGCGGCCCCGCCCGCGGTGTCGGCTGCCGTCAGCATCCGTCCGTCGGGAAGCCGGGCCGGGGTCCCGGGCAGCGGGTCCACCCACTGGGGGTGGGTGGTACGGGACAGCTCACGGGTCGCGCCGGTCACCGGGTCGGCGCCGAGCAGCAGCACCGTGCGCTGGAGCCGGTCCTGGACCGTCAGCAGGATCTCCCCGGCCGATTCCCACCCGGCGTCCGAGACGTACGGGTAGGTCTCGGCGTCCCAGTCGAGCCGCACCCTGTTGCCACCCGGACCGACCACCCACAGCTGCACGTCCGCGTTGGGGCCGCCCGCCTCGGGATACGCGAAGTCCTCCACCGGGAGCTCCGGGTGTGCCGGGTCGCCGATCCAACGCCGCTGGAGGGCGGACTCGTCGACCCGGGCAGCCAGCAGGGTCTGCCCGTCGGGGGACCACCAGTGGCCGCGGTCGCGGCCGAGCTCCTCGGCCGCCGCGAACTCCGCGAGGCCCCAGCGGGCTCCGTCGTCGGGGCTGACCCGACCGCCGGGCACGGTGTGGAGGGCGTCGCCCGTGACGTACGCGACGCGTGTGCCGTCCGCGTTCGGGCGCGGGTCCATCGCGGGGCCTGCGGCGGGGATCTCCCCGGGTGGTGCGACGCCGTCGCAAGTGACCCCGTACAGCCGCCCGCCGAGCGCGAACGCGGCGTGGCGGCCGTCGCCGGAGAGGGCGTACGAGCCGATACCGCCCGCGACGAGCCGCACGCGTTCGCGCAGCCGGCGCTCGGCGGTGGTCAGGGCGCCGGCCGCGAGCCGGCGGGGGTCGGCGAGGAGGGTTTCGGTGCCGGTCGAGGTGTCGAGGACCCACAGGGCGTCGACCCGGTCGGTGGGGCCCGTCGAGCGCAGGAACCAGAGCAGCCGCCCGTCGTCACCGAAGGCGAAGGCGCGGGGGGCTCCGTGGGTGAACCGGCCGGTGGCCGCGGAGAGCCTGAGGAAGTCATCCATGATCGCAGTCTGCCATGTGAAATATCACACCGTATAGACGTCGGACTGTCGGGCCGGCGTTAGGCCATTCGAGTGGTGAGGCTCCGGAGGCAGGTTTAGCGTCGTAGGGGTGGACGGGAAAACATCGCCGACCAACACGGGGGCCGCCGGCAAGGTTCGAGAAGGGCGCGGGAACGGCCTCGCCCTGTTCGTCATCGCCTCTTGCCAGCTCATGGTGGTTCTGGACATCACCATCGTGAACATCGCGCTGCCGCACATCCAGACCGCCCTCGGGTTCTCCACCGAAAGCCTTTCGTGGGTCGTCAACGCCTACACCCTCACCTTCGGCGGCCTGTTGCTCCTCGGCGGTCGCACGGGCGACATCCTCGGCCGCAAACGCGTCTTCATCTTCGGCGTGCTGCTCTTCGGCCTCGCCTCCCTGCTCGGTGGACTCGCCCAGAACGAGGGCCAACTGATGGGCGCCCGGGCGCTCCAGGGAATGGGCGGCGCCATCGCCTCACCGACCGCCCTCGCGCTGATCACCACCACCTTCCGCGAGGGACCGGCCCGCAACCGGGCCTTCGGGGTGTTCGCCGCGGTCTCGGCGGGCGGCGGCGCGATCGGACTCCTGGCCGGCGGCGTCCTCGTCGAATGGCTCGACTGGCGCTGGGTCTTCTTCGTCAACGTCCCGATCGCACTGGCCATCGCCTTCACGGCCGCCAGGGTCATCAAGGAGTCCGAACGCCATCCGGGGCACTTCGACTTCGCGGGCGCGCTGCTGTGCACCACCGGCATGGTCGCCCTCGTCTACGGATTCATCCGCGCGTCCCAGGAGGGCTGGCGCGACGGCCTGACCCTCGGCTCGTTCGGCGCCGCCGTGGTCCTGCTGACCCTCTTCACAGTGAACGAGCGGCGCTCGCCACAGCCGATCACGCCCCTGCACATGTTCGCCGACCGCAACCGGGCCGGTACCTACGGCATCATGCTCTTCCTCGCCTGCGCGATGTTCGGCATGTTCTTCTTCCTGACCCTCTTCGTCCAGAACGTGCTGGGATTCAGCCCCCTCAGCGCAGGCCTCGCGTTCCTGCCGGTCAGCGTCGTCATCGCCATGGGTGCGGGCCTCGCATCCCGGCTCCTGCCGAAGTTCGGACCCAAACCCTTCATGGTGGGCGGCGCGCTCTGTACGGCGGCCGGCCTGGCCTGGCTGACGCAGACCGACGTGCACTCCACCTACCTCGGCAGCATCCTGGGGCCGATGCTCATCTTCGGCATCGGCATGGGCATGCAGTTCGTCTCGCTGACGCTGATGGCCCTGTCCAACGTGCCCGACCGGGAATCGGGAGCGGCCTCCGGGCTGCTCAACACCACGCAGCAGGTGGGCGGCTCGCTCGGCCTGTCCATCCTCGTCACCGTCTTCGGCACCGCCAGCCGCAACGAGGCCCACACCCAGGTCCCGGCTTTCCTCGCCACCGCCGACCCCGGACAGCGGGCGATGTTCCTGCGCACCGGCCAACTCCCCGACCCCTGGGGCGATCAGGTGCTCGCCTCCGGCGTCAGCACGGCGTTCATCGTGGCCGCCGCGTTCGCCCTGACGGCGGCGGTGATCGCCCTGGTGGTCATCCAGGTCCGGCCCTCGGACCTGGCCCGCCTCCAGGGCAACCACACCCCGACGGCGGCCGTTTAGGGGGTGTCCCCGCGCTCCCGCGTCCGCCGGCGCAGCCGGCAGCGGGCCGGTCCGTCCGCGCGCAGGGTGATGCCGACGCCGACCGGGACCTCCCGGTCCACGGCCTCGAACTCGTACTCCCGGAGCATCACCGCGAGCGCGATCACCGACTCCAGCATGGAGAAGTGCTGACCGATGCAGGCGCGCGGGCCGCCCCCGAAGGGGAACCACGCGTAGCGGGGGCGGCCGGCCTCCGCCGCGGGGGTGAACCGCTCCGGGTCGAAGCGCTCGGGGTCGGGCCAGTGGTCGGGGTGGCGGTGCGTGACCCACGGAGCGAGGATCACGTTGGCGCCGGCCGGGACGGTGAGCCCGCCGATCCGGCTCGCGGCCACGGCCTTGCGGCCCATCACGGGGGCCGCGGGGTAGAGCCGCATCGCCTCCTTGAGCACCTGCGTGAGGTACGGCAGCCGGTCGAGGTCGGCGGCCTCGGGCTCACGGTCGCCCAGCACCCGGGAGATCTCCTCGTACGCCCGCTCCTGGTGCTCGGGGTGGCGGGCCAGCAGGTGGAGCGCGAAGGCCAGCGAGGTGGCGGTCGTCTCGTGACCGGCGAGCAGGAAGATCAGCACCTGGTCGCGCAGCTCGTCGGCGTCGAAGGCGGCGTCGTCGGCGCTCTGCGCGGCGGCGAGCAGCGTCAGCAGGTCGTCCCCCTCCGTGCCTTCCGCCCCGTCCTTGCCGCCGGCGCCGCCCCGCCGCTCGGCGATGATCCGGTCGCAGACCGCGTACAACTCGTCCATCGCGGCGGCGGCCCGCCGATTGCCCGGGGTGGGCCAGCTCCGCGGGATGTTCGCGGGGGAGTAGCCGCGCCGCAGCACGTACTCCGTGATGACGGGGAAGGACCGGTCGATGACGTCGACGGTGGCGTCCACATCGGTGCCGAACAGGATCCTGGCCACCGCGCGCAGCGCGAGCCGCGTCATCTCGTCCGAGACGTCGACGATCCCGTCTGTGGCCCCCACCCAGGTGTCGAGCGTCGCCCGGGTCTCGGCTACGACGGCGCTCGCGTAGCCGTCCACCCGGCGGCGGGTGAACAGCGGCTGGACCAGCCGGCGCTGGCGCAGGTACTCCTCGTCCTGGCTGGTCAGCAGCCCGTTGCCGAGGGACTCGCGGATCTCCTGGTAGAAGGGGTTGTCCTTGCGGAAGTTGGCCGATTCCGATGCCAGGACCTGCTGTGCGCCCTCCGCGGAGAACACGCAGTACAACTCCGTACGCAGCCCGGGCGGCCCGGCGCTGACGCGCACCACGTCACCGTGGCGCTGCTGTGCGCGCAGGTAGGTACCGAGCGAATCCGAGGTCAGGTCGAACAGCGACCCCAGCAACGGCGCCCCGGCCAACACCGGGACCTCCGTACCCGCGTGTGTTCCCGTCGTACTGTCCACTCCCATGGCCGCCCCCTCGACGCCGTCCGAACCCCCGATTCTGCCGCTCCGCCCGCCCACCCCCCTCGCCCATATGGCCGAATCCCGCCGCCCCGCCCCACGCGCGGGCCGGGGCGTGTGACACGAAAGCCCCCCGCCCACTCGATGGGCGGGGGGCGTCGTCCACGGGCTCCGCGCGCGGCCCGGCCATGATCCGTCAGACGGCCCTGGTTCTAGATGTCGCGGAAGATCTCGATCTGGGCGCCGACCGAGTTGAGGCGTTCCGCCAGTTCCTCGTAGCCGCGGTTGATGACGTAGACGTTGCGCAGGACCGAGGTGCCCTCGGCCGCCATCATCGCCAGGAGGACGACCACCGCCGGGCGGAGGGCGGGCGGGCACATCATTTCCGCCGCGCGCCAGCGGGTCGGGCCCTCGACCAGTACGCGGTGGGGGTCCAGGAGTTGGAGGCGGCCACCGAGGCGGTTGAGGTCGGTCAGGTAGATCGCCCGGTTGTCGTACACCCAGTCGTGGATCAGGGTCTGGCCCTGGGCGACGGCGGCGATGGCCGCGAAGAACGGGACGTTGTCGATGTTCAGCCCGGGGAACGGCATCGGGTGGATCTTGTCGATCGGGGCTTCGAGCTTCGACGGGCGGACCGTCAGGTCGACCAGGCGGGTACGGCCGTTGTCGGCGGTGTACTCCGCGGAGCGGTCGTGGTCCAGGCCCATCTCCTCCAGCACCGCGAGCTCGATCTCCATGAACTCGATCGGCACCCGGCGGATGGTCAGTTCGGACTCGGTGACCACGGCCGCGGCCAGCAGGCTCATCGCCTCGACCGGGTCCTCGGAGGGGGAGTAGTCGACGTCGACGTCGATGTTCGGGACGCCGTGGACGGTGAGGGTGGTGGTGCCGATGCCCTCGACCTTGACGCCCAGGGTCTCCAGGAAGAAGCAGAGGTCCTGGACCATGTAGTTGGAGGAGGCGTTGCGGATGACGGACACGCCGTCGTGCCGGGCCGCGGCCAGCAGCGCGTTCTCCGTCACCGTGTCCCCGCGCTCGGTCAGGACGATCGGGCGGTCGGGGGAGACCCCGGCGGCGACCCGGGCGTGGTAGATGCCCTCGGTCGCGGTGATCTCCAGGCCGAAGCGGCGCAGGGCGATCATGTGCGGCTCGATGGTGCGGGTGCCGAGGTCGCAACCGCCGGCGTACGGCAGCCGGAACTGGTCCATGCGGTGCAGCAGCGGGCCCAGGAACATGATGATGCTGCGCGTCCGGCGGGCCGCGTCCGCGTCCATGGCGTCCATGTCGAGGCGGGCCGGCGGGACGATCTCCAGGTCCACGCCGTCGTTGATCCAGCGGGTACGGACACCGATGGAGTTCAGGACTTCGAGGAGGCGGTACACCTCTTCGATGCGGGCGACACGCCTGAGCACCGTACGGCCCTTGTTGAGCAGCGAGGCGCAGAGCAGCGCCACGCAGGCGTTCTTGCTCGTCTTGACGTCGATGGCACCGGAGAGGCGGCGGCCGCCGACGACCCGCAGGTGCATGGGTCCGGCGTAGCCCAGAGAGACGATCTCGCTGTCGAGAGCTTCACCGATTCGGGCGATCATCTCAAGGCTGATGTTCTGGTTGCCACGTTCGATCCGGTTGACGGCGCTCTGGCTGGTGCCGAGCGCGTCGGCGAGCTGACTCTGTGTCCAGCCCCGGTGCTGACGGGCGTCACGGATGAGCTTGCCGATACGTACGAGGTAGTCGTCTGCCATGGGTGCACCGTATCTCAGATATGAGATGGGGGCCGAACGGGGTGTGGCAGACGGGTGTTACCCACAGTGGCGGGAAGACCCGCCGGCTGACCCCGAGTCAGCCGACGGGTTCCGAACCGGCGCCCGTTCAGTGCCCGCAGGCGTGGTGTCGGCCGCCGTGGACGGCCGCGTACGAAACCGGTCGCGGGGCCGAGCGCGCGCGCTGCGCGCGGGCCGAGGCCGCCCGGCCCGACGCGGACTCCGCGTCGTGCACCACGCGCCCGCCGACCAGCGTCATCCGTACGCCGGTGTCGCTGATGTCGGCCACCGGGCAGCGGGTCACGTCCCGGTCCAGCAGCACGAGGTCGGCCGCCTTGCCCGTCTCCACCGTGCCGGTCAACCCCTCCTGGCGCAACTGCCAGGCCGTGCCCGAGGTGTGCATCCGCAAGGCGGAGTCCCGGCTCAGCCCCTCCAGCTCCCGGTACAGCTCCCCCTCGCCGAACGCGCCCCGCCGGTCGACCGCCGTCCGCAGCTGGTTCCACACCTGGAGGACGTCCACCGGCCAGTCCGAGCCGCCCGTCAGTCGCGCCCCGGCCTTCTCGATGCTCCGTGCCGGATACATCCAACGGTGGCGGCGCGGCCCGATGTAGGGCAGCAACGCCTCCATCGTCCAGGTATCGCGCGAAGCCCACTGGAGCTGCATGCAGACGGCCACGCCGAGCCGGGCGAAACGGGGCAGATCGGCCGGATCGACGACCTGGAGGTGGGCGATCGCGTTGCGCGCGTCCCGATGGCCCGTCACCCGCCTGGCGTACTCGTACCCGTCCAAAGCGGTACGGACCGCCCGGTCGCCCAAGCCGTGGGCGTGCATCTGCCAGCCGGCCGCGTTGAAGACCGCGGACAGTCGGCCGTAGTCGGCCGCCGACGTGTACAGCTCCCCTCGGTTGGTGGTCGGTTTGCCCGCTCCGTCCAGGTACGGCTCCAACAGCGCCGCCGTCTGCGCCGGGTACTCGATGACCCCGTCCAGGAACACCTTGATCATCCCGAACCGTAGCCCCCGCACCCCCTCGAACTCCCGCCGCAGCCCGCGCGCGTACGCCAGCGAAGCGGCCGGGTCCTTGGCCTGCCCGGCGTCCAGCCGGAGGGCGGCCACGATCCGCTGGGGCAGCTTCCCCGCCGCCGACAGCGCCCGGTAGAGCTCCAGCTCGTGCCGGCCGACCAGGGCGTCCATCATGGTCGTGACCCCGGAGGCGGCGGCCAGCTCCAGCACCTTGGCGCAGGCCGCCACCAGTTCGGCGGTGGACGGTTCGGGGACGTGCCGCTTCACCAGGTCCTGCGCGTCGTCCTTGAGCACCCCCGTCGGCGCCCCGTCGGCGCCCTTGACCACCTTGCCGCCTACCGGGTCGGGGGTGGCCGCCGTGATCCCGGCGATGTCCAGGGCCCGCTGGTTCGCCCACAGGTTGTGTCCGTCGCCGCCGACCAGGACGACGGGGCGCCGCGTGGGCAGCGCGTCCAGCATCGCGTGGTGCGGGGCGGTTCCCGCCGGCAGCAGCCCGACCGGGTTCCAGTCCTCCACCACCAGCCAACCGTCGGGCTCGGCGCCCGCGCCGCCGGTGTCGGCGAGGAACCCGGTCAGCAGGGCGGTGAGTTCCGCCACGGTGGTCTCCGCGCTCACCAGCGAGGGACGCAGCGACCGCTCACCGGCGCCCAGAGGGTGTACGTGCCCGTCGTGGATACCGCTCATCACCGTGTTGCCGCGGGCGTCGACCACCTCGGTGTCCCGGCCCGCGTGCCGGCGTACGGAGGCACTCGAACCGGCGGCCAGGATCGTGCCGTCCCGGCCCACCGCGACGGCCTCCACCGGCGCGCCGCCCGGTCGGCCCGTGTAGACCCGGGCGTTGTGGAACACCAGGGCGGCGGAACCCCGACCCCCGGAAGAACCGGAAGAACCGGAAGAACCGGAAGAACCCGAGGCGGCCGAGGCCGCGCCCGCGCCGAGCAGCGTCGCCGCCGAGGCGGCCCCGGCGGACGCGAGGAGCCCTCGCCGGGACAAGGGGGAAGGGGTCATGGCCACTCCAGACATCGGTACGGCGGTGTCGGTACGTGGCGTGGACATTGGGTGATTAACCCCTTAACCGGAACCCGCCCCGCGCGACGGATTCCGTACCACCGCCACCCCCGCCTCCCCGATCGGAGCGCACCCCGTCGCCAAGGGGCCGCCCGGCCCCGCCCGTACCATGACCCCGTGCCCGACCCCGGACCGACCATCGCCGACATCGCGCGCGCCGCGGAGGTCTCCACCGCGACCGTCTCGCACGCCCTCAACGGCACCGGCCGCCTCGCCGACGGCACCCGCCGCCGGGTCCGCGAGGTGGCGGCCGGCCTCGGCTACGGCTCCCGGCGCGGCCCCCGTACCCGCACCCTCGGGCTGGCGGTGACCACGTACGCAGGCTCCGCCTGGGACTTCGTGGGCGTCGCCTACTTCTCCCGGCTGCTGACCGCCGCGACCTCCGCCGCGCACGCCCGCGGCTACGCCCTGACCGCCCTGCCCGCCGACCGCGGTGGCGAGCCGCTCTGGCACGCCCTCGCCGTCGACGGGATGCTGCTGCTGGACAGCCCCGCCGGGGACCCGGTGCTGCGCGCCCTGCGCGCCCGCGGCCTGCCGCTGGTCTTCGACGGACGGCCGCCGGACCCGTGGCCGAGGGACATATGGGTGGACAACGACCACGCGAGCACCACGCGAGAGGTGCTCGACCACCTCGCGAGCTCCGGAGCCCGGCGCATCGCGCTGCACTCCGGCTACGGCCGGGAGTTCTACACCGGGGCCGTCACCGACGCCTACGAACAGTGGTGCGCCGAGCGCGGGGCGGACCCGCTCGTGATCCCCTTCGATCCGGATGACCGCGCAGGTCACGCCTTCGACGCCGCCTTCCGCGGCCCCGCCCGGCCCGAGGCCCTCTACTGCGTGTACGACCCGGGCGGACGTCAGGCGCTGGCGGCAGCCGCGCGCCACGGCATCCGTACGCCCCACGACCTGCTGCTGGTCTGCGCCAGCGAGGATCCGGCGTACGCCGAGAACGAACCGCCCGTGACCACCGTCACCCTGGATCCGGAGCGGATCGCCGTCCGCGCGGTGTCCGCGCTGGTGGCGCTGATCGAATCGGGGGAAGCGGAATCGCCCGGTCAACTGACCGTGGCGGCAGGACTGCGAGTGCGCGCCTCGTCCCTTCCCCCGGACATGTACTAGAGTTATCTCGACATCGAGATATCTGCCGAAGGCGTACCGCAGCCGCCCCCGCTGGTAAGGGTTACCTAACTTAGCCCTACCTTAGCGGATTGGCCATGGGGCGTGGCGGCAGGATGCGGTTATACGCGCGAAATCATGCATGAAGGAGACTGTCGTGTCGGCGAACAGCTTCGACGCCCGCAGCACGCTGCAGGTGGGCGACGAGTCGTACGAGATCTTCCGGCTGGACAAGGTCGAGGGCGCGGCCCGCCTTCCCTACAGCCTGAAGGTGCTGCTGGAGAACCTGCTCCGTACCGAGGACGGCGCGAACATCACCGCCGACCACATCCGGTCCCTGGGCAACTGGGACTCGCAGGCGCAGCCCAGCGAGGAGATCCAGTTCACGCCGGCCCGCGTGATCATGCAGGACTTCACCGGCGTCCCCTGCGTCGTCGACCTCGCCACGATGCGCGAGGCCGTGAAGGCCCTCGGCGGCGACCCGTCAAAGATCAACCCGCTGGCCCCGGCCGAGCTGGTCATCGACCACTCGGTCATCGCCGACAAGTTCGGCACCAACGACGCGTTCGCCCAGAACGTGGAGCTGGAGTACGGCCGCAACAAGGAGCGCTACCAGTTCCTGCGCTGGGGCCAGACCGCCTTCGACGAGTTCAAGGTCGTCCCCCCGGGCACCGGCATCGTGCACCAGGTCAACATCGAGCACCTGGCCCGCACGGTCATGGTCCGCGGTGGCCAGGCCTACCCCGACACCCTCGTCGGCACCGACTCGCACACCACCATGGTCAACGGCCTGGGCGTGCTGGGCTGGGGCGTCGGCGGCATCGAGGCAGAGGCCGCGATGCTCGGCCAGCCGGTCTCCATGCTGATCCCGCGCGTCGTGGGCTTCAAGCTGACCGGCGAGCTGCCGACCGGCACCACCGCCACCGACCTCGTGCTGACCATCACCGAGATGCTCCGCAAGCACGGCGTCGTCGGCAAGTTCGTCGAGTTCTACGGTGAGGGCGTCGCCGCCACCTCCCTCGCGAACCGCGCCACCATCGGCAACATGTCGCCGGAGTTCGGTTCGACCGCCGCGATCTTCCCGATCGACGACGAGACGCTGAAGTACCTGCGCCTGACCGGCCGCGACGCCCAGCAGGTCGCGCTCGTCGAGGCGTACGCCAAGGAGCAGGGTCTGTGGCTGGACCCGGCCGCCGAGCCGGACTTCTCCGAGAAGCTGGAGCTCGACCTCTCCACGGTCGTCCCCTCCATCGCCGGCCCCAAGCGCCCGCAGGACCGCATCGTCCTCGCGAACGCCGCCGAGCAGTTCGCCGTCGACGTGCGCAACTACGTCAGCGATGACGAGGAGGCCGGCAAGGAGTCCTTCCCGGCGTCCGACGCCCCGGCCTCCGCCGACGGCATCCCGACCAAGCCGACCCTGGTCACGCTGGCGGACGGCACGTCGTTCGAGATCGACCACGGCGCCGTCACCGTCGCCGCGATCACCTCCTGCACCAACACCTCGAACCCCTACGTCATGGTCGCCGCGGCGCTCGTGGCGAAGAAGGCGGCCGAGAAGGGCCTGACCCGCAAGCCGTGGGTCAAGACCACCCTGGCCCCGGGTTCGAAGGTCGTCACCGACTACTTCGACAAGGCCGGCCTGACCCCGTACCTGGACAAGCTGGGCTTCAACCTGGTCGGCTACGGCTGCACCACCTGCATCGGCAACTCCGGTCCGCTGGACGAGGAGATCTCGAAGGCGATCAACGAGGCCGACCTCGCGGTCACCTCGGTGCTCTCGGGCAACCGCAACTTCGAGGGTCGCATCAACCCCGACGTCAAGATGAACTACCTGGCCTCCCCGCCGCTGGTCGTCGCGTACGCCATCGCGGGCTCCATGAAGGTGGACATCACCAAGGACGCCATCGGCATCGACACCGAGGGCAAGCCGGTCTACCTCCAGGACATCTGGCCCTCCGAGGCCGAGGTCAACGACGTCGTGGCGAACGCCATCGGCGAGGACATGTTCAACAACTCCTACCGGGACGTCTTCGCGGGCGACGCCCAGTGGCAGGCGCTGTCCATCCCGACCGGTAACACGTTCGAGTGGGACCCGCAGTCCACCTACGTCCGCAAGCCCCCCTACTTCGAGGGCATGACGATGGAGACCACCCCGGTCTCCGACATCACCGGCGCCCGCGTGCTGGCGAAGCTGGGCGACTCGGTCACCACCGACCACATCTCCCCGGCCGGTGCGATCAAGGCCGACACCCCGGCCGGCAAGTACCTCACGGAGCACGGCGTCGAGCGCCGCGACTTCAACTCCTACGGTTCCCGCCGCGGCAACCACGAGGTGATGATCCGCGGTACGTTCGCCAACATCCGCCTGCGCAACCAGATCGCGCCGGGCACCGAGGGCGGCTTCACGCGCGACTTCACGCAGGCCGACGCGCCGGTCTCCTTCATCTACGACGCCTCGCAGAACTACCAGGCCGCCGGCGTCCCGCTGGTCATCCTGGCGGGCAAGGAGTACGGCTCGGGCTCGTCCCGCGACTGGGCGGCCAAGGGCACCGCGCTGCTCGGCGTCAAGGCCGTCATCGCCGAGTCCTACGAGCGCATCCACCGCTCGAACCTGATCGGCATGGGTGTGCTCCCCCTCCAGTTCCCGGAGGGCGCCTCGGCCGCCGCGCTGGGCCTCACCGGCGAGGAGACCTTCTCCTTCACCGGTGTGGAGGAGCTGAACAACGGCACCACCCCGCGCACCGTCAAGGTCACCACCGACACGGCCCCCGGCGAAGCCGATAATGTCCGCCGTGAGTTCGACGCGGTCGTCCGCATCGACACCCCCGGTGAGGCGGACTACTACCGCAACGGCGGCATCATGCAGTACGTGCTCCGCAACCTGATCCGCGGCTAGTCACGCGGACGCCGAGCGGCATCCGAAGGGCCGTATCCCCGAAAGGGGGTACGGCCCTTCCGCTTTTGTCGGACCGTCGTGTATCGGCCGGCCAGGTGACGGTGAGGTCTCAACTCGGAAAAGCCGGGGCAGATACTTGTGCACGATCTTGCTCACCCGAGCGGAAGTGGACTATACCTGTGGCCGTCCGGGCCACCGCGAGACGAGCGGCCCCGGACGGGGGGACGGTGGGGACCTGCGGCGATGCCGCGCGCACGGCAGCCGCCGTGGTGTTCCTTCCTCCTTCACACTCCTGACGAAGGCGAGGACTTGAGCATGGGATCCACCTCCGCCCACGGCGAGAACAGCACCGGTGAGGGCCTCGGCCGCCGGGACCTGATCAAGCGCTCCGCGGCACTCGGCCTGATCGCCGTCCCGACGATGAGCTTCCTTTCCGCCTGCGCCTCCGGCGGCGACACGACGACCAAGGGCCCCGCGAAGGGTGCCGTCTCCAAGGAGAACCCCTTCGGCGTCGCCAAGGGCGGCAAGATGGACGTCGTCGTCTTCAAGGGCGGGTTCGGCGACGACTACGCCAAGGCGTGGGAAGCCGCCTTCGACAAGAAGTGGGGCACCACCAGCTCCCACCTGGGCACCCAGGAGATCGCCGGCAAGCTCCAGCCGCGCTTCAACGGCGGCAACCCGCCGGACGTGGTCGACGACTCCGGTGCCCAGCAGATCAAGGTCGACGTCCTGGCCAAGGGCGGTCAGCTCGCCGACCTGAGCCAGGTCCTCGACGCGCCCTCCCTGGACGACCCGTCCAAGAAGGTCCGGGACATGCTGATCCCCGGCACCGTCGAACAGGGCACCCAGGGAGGCAAGTTCGTCGCCCTCTACTACGTCTACACCGTGTTCGGCTTCTGGTACTCCGGCAAGCTCTTCAAGGAGAAGGGCTGGACCGAGCCCAAGACCTGGGACGAGTTCCTCGCCGTCTGTACGAAGGCCAAGGACGCCGGCATCGGCGGCCTCGCCCACCAGGGCAAGTACCCGTACTACATCAACGTCGTCATCATGGACCTGATCGCCAAGAAGGGCGGTCTGGAGGCGATGAAGGCGATCGACAACCTCGAACCGAACGCCTTCGAGGGCAACCCCGCCGCCCTCGCGGCGGTCGAGGCGGTGTACGAGGTCGTCGAGAAGGGCCTGCTGATGCCGGGCACCAACGGCCTCACCCACACGGAGTCCCAGACCGCCTGGAACCAGTACAGGGCCGCCTTCATCCCCTCCGGCTCCTGGCTGGAGAACGAGCAGCTCAAGCAGACCCCGGAGGACTTCGACATGAAGTTCCTGCCGGTCCCGTTGCTCGCCGACAGCAAGCTGCCCTTCGAGGCAATCCGGGCGGGAGCGGGCGAACCCTTCATCGTCCCGGAGAAGGCCGCCAACAAGGCCGGCGGACTGGAGTTCCTGCGCTCCATGCTGTCACGCGAATGGTCGACCACCTTCGCCCAGCAGGCCAACTCCCTCACCGTCGTCAAGGACGGTGTCAACCCCGACGTCAAGCTGCGTCCGGGCACCCAGTCGGCGGTGGCGGCGGTCAAGGCGGCCGGGAGCAACACCTTCAACTACCTGTACCCCGACTGGTACAGCGAAATGGACACCGAGATCCAGAACGCGTCCAATGAGCTGATGGCCCAGCGGATCCAGCCCAAGGAATGGATCAAGCGGGCCCAGGCTGCGGTAGACAAGGCTGCCAAGGACCCGAACGCGAAGAACAACCGCCGCAGCTGACGTCACGGACGGGACGGACACCATGAGCCACGTTGCCCGCGGCAGAGGACGGGGCGGTTTCATCACCGGCTTCCTGATCCTGCCGCTCGCCCTGTACCTGACCTTCGTCATCTGGCCCTACATCCAGACGTTCGGGTACTCCTTCACCAACTGGTCGGGCCAGTCGCCGACGTTCCAGTTCATCGGCCTGGACAACTACGCGGAGCTGATGAAGGACGAGGTCTTCCGCGGCGCCCTGTGGCACAACCTGCTGCTCCTGGTGTTCGTCCCGGTGATCACGATCCTGCTCGCCCTCTTCTTCGCCTTCATGGTGAACGCGGGCGGCCGCAGCGGCGCCGGCGGGGTGCGGGGCGTGCGCGGATCGGGCCTCTACAAGATCGTCTACTTCTTCCCGCAGGTCCTCTCCCTCGCCATCCTCGCCGTGCTCTTCGGCGCCGTGTACCGCAGCGACGCGGGCGGCCTGCTCAACGGCTTCCTCACCAAACTGGGGCTGGTCGACCCGAGCCACCCCGTCGAATGGCTCAACGAGCCGAACCTCGTGCTGTGGTGCCTGCTCATGGTGGTCGTCTGGCACGGAGTCGGCTTCTACCTGGTGCTCTTCTCCGCCGCCATGCAGTCCATCCCGAAGGACATCTACGAGGCCGCCCTGCTGGACGGCGCCGGCCGGGCCCAGACCTTCTTCAAGGTCACCCTGCCCCTGCTGTGGGACTCGGTACAGACCTCTGCCGTGTACCTGGGCATCGCCGCGATGGACATGTTCGTCTTGGTGTCCACCATGACCTCGGGCCAGTTCGGCGGTGGCCCGGACCACCACAGCGAGGTCATGGCCACCGTGCTGATGCGCAACTTCCTCTACTTCGGCAAGAGCGGATACGCCTGTGCCATGGGCGTGGTCATGCTCGTCCTGACCATGATCCTTTCCATCGTCACGCTGCGCGCCACCCGCCGCGAGCGCATCGAGTTCTGAGCGGGAGACACCGATGACCACAGTGATCAAGGCCCCCGGAGAGGCCGCCGCCGAGCGGCCCGGCGGCGCCGGCCGCGCCAAGGAGGGCGGCGGCGGCCGCTCCGACGGCACGGTGCTCAACGTCTTCTCGCACGGGTTCCTGGCCGTCTGGGCGATACTGATCGTCCTGCCCCTGATCTGGCTCGCGCTCGGTTCCTTCAAGACCGACTCGCAGATCGGCGGCTCGGCCCTCAGTTGGCCCTCGCACTGGCACTTCGACGCCTTCTCCCGCGCCTGGGACAAGGGCATCGGGGACTACTTCGCCCACACGCTGATCGTGCTGGTGTTCTCGGTGCCGCTGACCATGTTGCTCGGGTCGATGGCGGCGTACGTACTGGCCCGCTACCCCTTCCCGGGCAACCGGGTCGTCTACTACTTCTTCGTCAGCGGGGCGATGTTCCCCGTCTTCCTGGCGCTCGTGCCGCTGTTCTTCATGGTCAAGCGCCTCGACATGCTCAATACGTACCAGGGCCTGATCCTCGTGTACGTGGCGTACTCGCTGCCGTTCACCGTCTTCTTCATGCATTCGTTCTTCCGCACGCTGCCCACCGCCGTCCACGAGGCGGCGGTGATCGACGGGGCGTCCGACACCCGGATCTTCTTCCAGGTGATGCTGCCGATGGCCAAGCCCGGCCTGATCAGCGTGGGGATATTCAATGTCCTGGGCCAGTGGAACCAGTACATCCTGCCGTCCGTGCTGATGCAGCCCCAAAGCGGCTCCGACCCCGAGCGCTACATGCTCACCCAGGGCCTGATCCAACTCCAGTACCAGATGGGCTACGAGACGGACCTGCCGGTGCTGTTCGCCGGTGTGACCATCGCGATGATCCCGATGCTGGTGGTCTACCTCTCCTTCCAGCGCCAGATCCAGGCCGGGCTGACCTCCGCCACTCTCAAATAGAACCGCTTCTTTCGCCCCTATATCGTCCCCATATTGCCAATAGTGTCCTATTCGTGCTGTGTCAGCCTCTTGACGTCTGAGGGGCCACAGGCTCGACTTAAGGTTCACAAGTTGGAGAGACGCCGGTGTCTCGGAGCACTCAGCCCTGGTCGCCGGCCGGGGGGCGACGGCCGGCCGTCGCTTATGGGCTAGGAGTGGATGAGTCGTGCAGACTCCCGGATCGCAGTCGTCGCTGCATCGCGCGAACCTCGAACGCGTCGTGCGGGCCGTCCGGCTCGCGGGCTCCCTGACGCAGGCGGAGATCGCCCGTGCCACCGGACTGTCGGCGGCCACGGTCTCCAACATCGTCCGCGAACTCAAGGAAGCCGGGACCGTCGAGGTCACCGACACCTCGGCGGGCGGCCGGCGGGCCCGCAGCGTCTCGCTCAGCGGGGACGCGGGCATCGTGATCGGCGTGGACTTCGGCCACACCCACCTGCGGGTGGCCGTGGGCAACCTCGCCCACCAGGTGCTCGCCGAGGACTCCGAGCCGCTGGACGTCGACG
Source organism: Streptomyces sp. NPDC046557 (assembly GCF_040645975.1). Classification (NCBI taxonomy): domain Bacteria; kingdom Bacillati; phylum Actinomycetota; class Actinomycetes; order Kitasatosporales; family Streptomycetaceae; genus Streptomyces; species Streptomyces sp. NPDC046557. The sequence continues at coordinate 961,547 of NZ_JBEYZH010000001.1, read as the reverse complement.
CCTCCTGGACCGAGGGCTTCGACCGGGCGGAAGCGCTGGTCGGACGGCTGATCGAAGGCGTGGGGGTGGGTCGCGACAAGGTCATCGGCGTCGGCCTCGGCGTCCCCGGCCCCATCGACGTGGAATCCGGCACCCTCGGCTCGACCGCGATCCTGCCGGGCTGGGCCGGGATCAACCCGCGCCAGGAGTTGTCCAGCCGTTTGGGCGTACCCGTCTACGTGGACAACGACGCCAACCTCGGTGCGCTCGGCGAGCTGGTCTGGGGGAGTGGTCGGGGGGTGAAGGACCTCGCCTACATCAAGGTCGCGAGCGGTGTCGGATCGGGCCTGGTGATCAACGGTCAGATCTACCGCGGGCCCGGCGGAACGGCGGGCGAGATCGGGCACATCACCCTCGACGAATCGGGCCCCGTCTGCCGCTGCGGAAACCGCGGCTGCCTGGAGACCTTCGCCGCCGCGCGCTACGTCCTGCCCCTCCTCCAGGGCACCCACGGACCCGAGTTGACGATGGAGCGCGTGGTCGAACTGGCCCGCGAGGGCGACCCCGGCTGCCGTCGGGTCATCACCGACGTCGGCCGGCACATCGGCAGCGGCGTGGCCAGCCTGTGCAACCTGCTGAACCCCAGCCGGGTGGTGCTCGGCGGCTCGCTCGCCGAGGCCGGTGAACTCGTCCTGGCCCCCATCCGTGAATCGGTGGGGAGGTACGCGATCCCCAGCGCGGCCCGGCAACTCTCGGTGCTCACGGGCTCCCTGGGCGGGCGCGCGGAGGTTCTCGGAGCGCTGGCCCTCGTATTGAGCGAGATGGGCGATTCGACGCTTTTGGCGGAAAATGGAATCGGAGTACGGGCTCCCGCCCTGATGTCTTCAGTTAGATAACGGATGGCACCGTTGTCATCTCGTTAAGGATTCACTCCTTGACGGCAAACTGCGGCCGGGGTTGACTCGCATCCACCTCGGCCGCACTGTCGCGGCCTCGTCAGGGAGGTTCAACCAATGAACGCTCGTATGCGCAGATCCGTTGTCGCCGTCGCGGCCGGTGCCATGGCCGTTTCCCTCGCCGCATGTGGGAGCGCCAAGGAGTCCGGCGACAAGACGAAGGAATCCGGCGCCGCGAAGGGTGACGCGATCACCGTCGGCCTGCTCCTTCCGGAGAACCAGACGGCCCGGTACGAGAAGTTCGACAAGCCGCTCATCGAGAAGAAGGTCGCCGACCTCACCGGCGGCAAGGCCAAGGTCGTCTACGCCAACGCCAAGCAGGACGCGACCACGCAGAACTCGCAGGTCGACACGATGATCACCAACAAGGTGGACGTCCTGATCGTCGACGCGGTCGACGCCAAGGCCGTTGCCGGCTCGGTCAAGAAGGCCAAGGACGCCGGCATCCCGGTCGTCGCCTACGACCGCCTCGCCGAGGGCCCGATCGACGCCTACACCTCCTTCGACAACGAAGAGGTCGGCAAGGTCCAGGGCAAGGCGCTGCTCGACGCGCTGGGCGACAAGGCCAAGGACGGCCAGATCGTCATGATGAACGGCTCCGTCACCGACCCGAACGCCGCCCTGTTCAAGAAGGGCGCGCACTCCGTCCTCGAGGGCAAGGTGACCATCGGCAAGGAGTACGACACCAAGGAGTGGAAGCCGGAGAACGCCAACACCAACATGGCGGGCGCGCTCTCGGCGCTCGGCAAGGACAAGGTGATCGGCGTCTACTCCGCCAACGACGGCATGGCCGGCGGCATCATCACCGCCCTGAAGGCGGCCGGTCTGTCCCCACTGCCTCCCGTGACCGGCCAGGACGCGGAGCTCGCCGGTGTGCAGCGCATCGTCGCGGGTGAGCAGTTCATGAGCGTCTACAAGCCGTACGCGCCGGAGGCCTCGGCCGCCGCCGAGATGGCCGTGGCCCTCGCGAAGCACGAGAAGATCAGCGACATCGTCAACCAGAACGTCGACAGCCCCACCACCAAGGGCGTCCCGTCCGTGCTGATCCCGGTCGTCTCGCTCACCAAGAGCAACATCAAGGACACCGTCGTCAAGGACGGCGTCTACACGGTCGACGAGATCTGCACCGACAAGTACGCGGCCGCCTGCGCCGCCATCGGCCTGAAGTAAGGCCCCGCGGCCCCGACCGAAGGCCCCCGGTCCCAAGGCCTAGGCCTGGAGGCCCCGGCCCGAAGCGAAGGCCCCGTCGCCCCGAACGGGACGACCCCACGCCTGTCCGGCGCCCCGCCCCCTTTCCCCGCCATCCGCGGGGCGCCGGTACAGAAACGTTTCCTCTGCTTTCCCCCCATAGCCCCATTCGCGTTCCTGCTCTTTTGCACGACATCCCCGCCGGTCAGGCGGCGAAGGAGATGGTTCATGTGTCCGCTGCGCCCGTGCTGGCGTTGCGAGGGGTCTCGAAGCGGTTCGGCGCCGTTCAGGCCTTGACCGACGTAGAACTCGAGATCCACTCCGGTGAGGTGGTCGCCCTCGTCGGTGACAACGGCGCCGGCAAGTCCACGCTGGTCAAGACGATCGCCGGCGTGCACCCGATCGATGACGGAGTCATCGAGTGGGAGGGCCGCCCGGTCTCCATCAGCAAGCCCCACGACGCCCAGAACCTGGGCATCGCGACGGTCTACCAGGACCTCGCGCTGTGCGACAACATCGACGTCGTCGGCAACCTCTTCCTCGGCCGCGAGCTCAAGCGCCGCGGCATCCTCGACGAGGTGGAGATGGAGCGCCGCGCCCGCGAGCTCCTGACCACCCTGTCCATCCGGATACCCAGCGTCCGGATCCCCATCGCCTCGTTGTCCGGCGGTCAGCGCCAGACCGTGGCGATCGCCCGTTCGATGCTCGGCGAGCCCAAGCTCGTCATCCTCGACGAGCCCACGGCGGCCCTCGGCGTCGAGCAGACCGCCCAGGTCCTCGACCTGGTGGAGCGGCTGCGCGAGCGCGGCCATGCCGTCATCCTCATCAGCCACAACATGGCCGATGTGAAGGCCGTCGCCGACAAGGTGGCGGTCCTGCGGCTGGGCCGCAACAACGGCGTCTTCAGCGTCGCCGACACCTCGCAGGAAGAGATCATCTCCGCCATCACCGGGGCCACGGACAACGCCGTGACCCGCCGGGCGGCCCGCACCGGGGAGGCCCGCAAGTGAGCACCCAGAATCCTCCCGCCGGCCCGCTGGACAAGGGTCCCGCCGGCCAGGCGCAGCACGTCGATCCGGTCAACCCGGCCGCGGCGACGGACGCCATCCCGGCCGTGGACCCGCGCCTGCTCGTCCGCGAGCAGGGCCTGTCCGGTTACCTCAGCGAGTTCGGCCGCAAGATGAAGGCCGGTGACCTGGGCTCCATCCCGGTCGTCCTCGGCCTGATCATCATCTGGGGCATCTTCCAGGGGTTGAACGCGAACTTCCTCTCCCCGGAGAACCTCACCAACATCGCCATCACGATGGTCGCCACCGGCATGATGGCCGTCGGCATCATCTTCGTGCTGCTGCTCGGCGAGATCGACCTCTCGGTCGGCTCGGTCAGCGGTGTCTCGGGCGCGATCGTCGCCGTCCTCGCCGTCACCCACGGCGTGAACGAGTGGCTCGCGATCCTCGCCGCCGTCGTGGGCGGCGCGCTGATCGGCGCCCTCCACGGCTTCTTCTTCGCCCGGATCGGCGCCCCGGCCTTCGCCGTCACCCTGTCGGGCCTGCTGTTCTGGTCCGGCGCGATGCTGCAGATCCTCGGCAGCAACGGCACGATCAACCTCGACCCCGACGGCGTGGTCGGCAAGCTCACCACGTACTACTTCACGGACGTGGCGGCTGCCTACGGCCTCGCGGCGATCGCGGTGGCGGCCTACTTCCTGGCCTCCTTCTTCGACAACCGCCGCCGGCAGGCCGCGGGCGTCCCCTCCCGGCCGCTCGGCGAGATCGTGCTGCGCACGGCCCTGCTCGCGGTGTTCACCTTCGGCCCGGCCGTGGTGTTCAACCAGTACAAGGGCCTCCCGCTCGCGGTGGTGCTCTTCCTGGTCGTGCTGGTCGGCACGGACTTCGTCCTGCGCCGTACCTCCTTCGGCCGCAACATCTTCGCGCTCGGCGGCAGCGTCGAGGCCTCCCGGCGAGCGGGCATCAACGTCACCGGCATCCGCATCGCGGTCTTCGCCATCGCGGGCACCTTCGCCGCCATCGGCGGGCTCTTCTGGGCCTCGAAGATCGCGGCGGCCAACCAGAGCGCCGGCGCAGGCGACCTGCTGATGAACGTGATCGCGGCGGCCGTCATCGGCGGCACCAGCCTCTTCGGCGGTCGGGGCCGGACCTGGAACGCCCTCCTCGGCGTCATGGTCATCACCTCGATCCAGTACGGTCTGGCCCTGGAAGGCATCGCGACGCCGATCCAGTACATGATCACCGGCGCGGTCCTGCTGGCGACCGTGGTCATCGACTCGGTCACCCGCAAGACCCAGAAGACGGCCGGACGCGCCTGACGGCGCGCTCGCCGGGGTGACCCGGCGGTAAGAACCGTCACAGTGCCCGGTGCCACCTCGTGTGGCACCGGGCACCTGTGCGTACATCTGTGCGTACGACTGTGCGGGTATGCGCCCGTTTGGGATGTGTGATTTCACGAGCGCGTGTACAGGTATGTCAAAGGCGTGGCCGTCCCGGTGCCGCCCGATGATGCTCGTCGCGAGCGGAACATTAGACTCGACAGACCAGCAAGCAACTGCAAGGAGGCACGGGTGCTGCTGACCCGCATCAAGGGACCGCGCGATCTGGACCGGCTCAGCCAGGAGGAGCTCACTCAGCTCGCCGCAGAGATCAGGTCCTTCCTCGTCGACGCCGTCTCCAAGACCGGCGGGCACCTCGGCCCCAACCTCGGCGTGGTCGAGCTGACGATCGCCCTGCACCGGGTCTTCGACTCGCCCAAGGACAAGGTCCTCTTCGACACCGGCCACCAGGCCTACGTCCACAAGCTGCTCACGGGCCGCCAGGACTTCGGCAACCTGCGCTCCAAGGGCGGCCTGTCCGGTTACCCCTCGCGCGCCGAGTCCGAGCACGACGTGATCGAGAACTCCCACGCCTCGACGGTGCTGGGCTGGGCCGACGGCCTGGCCAAGGCCAACGAGGTGCTCCACCGCGCGGACCACCACGTCGCCGCGGTCATCGGCGACGGCGCGCTGACCGGCGGCATGGCCTGGGAGGCGCTGAACAACATCGCCGCCGCCAAGGACCGCCCGCTCGTCATCGTCGTCAACGACAACGAACGCTCCTACGGCCCCACCATCGGCGGCCTGGCCAACCACCTGGCCACTCTGCGCACCACGGACGGCTACGAGCGCTTCCTGGCCCGCGGCAAGGAACTCCTGGAGCGCACGCCGGTCGTGGGCAAGCCGCTCTTCGGGACCCTGCACGGCGCCAAGAAGGGCCTGAAGGACTTCATCGCCCCGCAGGGCATGTTCGAGGACCTGGGCCTGAAGTACATCGGCCCCATCGACGGCCACGACATCGAGGCCCTGGAGTCGGCGCTGCAGCGCGCCAAGCGCTTCAGTGGCCCGGTCATCGTGCACTGCCTCACCCAGAAGGGCCGGGGCTACACGCCGGCCCTGGAGCACGAGGCGGACCGCTTCCACGCGGTCGGGGTCATCCACCCGGACACCGGTCTGCCGGTCTCCACCGACGCCGCCAGTTGGACCTCCGTCTTCGCCGACGAGATGGTCAAGCTCGGCCACGAGCGCGAGGACATCGTCGCCATCACCGCGGCCATGCTCCAGCCGGTCGGCCTGAAGAAGTTCGCGGACGCGTTCCCCGGACGCATCTTCGACGTCGGCATCGCCGAGCAGCACGGCGCCACTTCGGCCGCCGGCCTGGCCACCGGCGGCGTCCACCCCGTCTTCGCGGTGTACGCCACCTTCCTCAACCGGGCCTTCGACCAGGTCCTGATGGACGTCGCCCTGCACAAGTGCGGGGTCACCTTCGTGCTGGACCGGGCCGGTGTCACCGGAACGGACGGTGCCTCCCACAACGGCATGTGGGACATGTCCATCCTCCAGGTCGTCCCGGGCCTGCGGCTGGCCGCGCCGCGCGACGCCGAGCAGCTGCGCGCCCAACTCCGCGAGGCGGTCGAGGTCAGGGACGCGCCGACCGTCGTGCGCTTCTCCAAGGGCGTCGTCGGCCCGGCCGTCCCGGCCGTCGGCCGGATCGGCGGCATGGACGTGCTGCGCACCCCGGCCCCGGAAGTCACCCGGCCGGACGTGCTGCTCGTCTCGGTGGGCGCGCTCGCCCCGATGTGCCTGGAGGTCGCCGACCTGCTCGACAAGCAGGGCATCTCCACCACTGTCGTCGACCCGCGTTGGGTCAAGCCCGTCGACGAGGCGCTGGCCCCGCTCGCGGAGCGGCACCGCGTGGTCGTGACCGTCGAGGACAACGGCCGTACCGGCGGTGTGGGCGCCGCCGTCTCGCAGGCCCTGCGCGATGCGGGTGTCGACGTACCGCTGCGCGACTTCGGCATCCCGCAGCGCTTCCTGGACCACGCGCAGCGCAGGGAGATCCTGGCCGAGATCGGGCTCACCGCGCCCGACATCGCCCGGCAGGTCACGGGCCTGGTCGCCAAGCTGGACGGACGCTACGACAGCGAACCGGCCGCGACCGTCGACTGACGGGCGGGCCCGCGCGCGGTTGCACGTAACGGGCCGGGAGATCACCCTTGAGGGGGTGGGCCTCCCGGCCCGTTCGTGTGCCTCGTCACCAGCCGGAGGTGCGTCGGTGAGCAAGGATCTGAAAAGCCCCTTCCGGACCAAGACGGTGGAGCAGTCCATCCGTGACACGGAAGAGCCGGAACACGCGCTCCGGAAGTCGCTCTCCGCCTTGGACCTGACGGTCTTCGGGGTGGGCGTCATCATCGGCACCGGCATCTTCGTCCTCACGGGCATCGCGGCGCGGAACAACGCCGGACCCGCCACCGCCCTGGCCTTCGTCGCGGCGGGCATCGTCTGCGCCCTCGCGGCGCTCTGCTACGCGGAGTTCGCGTCCACCGTGCCCGTGGCCGGTTCGGCGTACACCTTTTCGTACGCCTCGATCGGCGAGTTGCCCGCCTGGGTCATCGGCTGGGACCTCGTGCTGGAGTTCGCGCTCGGCACCGCCGTCGTGGCGGTCGGCTGGTCCGGGTACCTGCGCCAGCTCATGAGCACCAACCTCGGCTGGGACATGCCGGCCGCGCTGTCGGGGCCCGATGGGGGAGGGACCTTCGACCTGCTGGCCTTCCTGCTGGTCCTGGTGCTGACCGCGATCCTCGTCGTGGGGACGAAGCTGTCGGCCCGGATCACCGCGATCGTCGTCGCCATCAAGGTCACGGTGGTGCTGCTGGTCATCATCGGGGGCCTGTTCTTCATCAAGGCCGACAACTACAAGCCGTTCATCCCCCCGGCCGAAGCACAGCCCGCGGGGAGCGGCTGGAAGGCGCCCCTGGTCCAGCTGCTCTTCGGCTACGCTCCGACCAACTTCGGCGTCATGGGCATCTTCACCGCGGCCTCCCTCGTCTTCTTCGCCTTCATCGGCTTCGACGTCGTGGCCACCGCGGCGGAGGAGACCAAGAATCCCCAGCGGGACATGCCGCGCGGCATCATCGGCTCGCTGATCATCTGCACGGTGCTCTACGTCGCCGTGACGCTGGTGGTCACCGGCATGGAGAAGTACACGCAGATGTCGGCCACCGCCCCGCTCGCCGAGGCCTTCAAGTCCGTGAACCAGCCCTTCTTCTCCGGCGCCATCAGCCTCGGTGCGTCCGTGGGCCTGATCACCGTGTGCATGATCCTGCTGCTCGGCCAGACCCGGGTGTTCTTCGCGATGAGCCGTGACGGACTGCTGCCCCGCTTCTTCTCCGTCACCCACCCGAAGTACCGCACGCCCTACCGGGCGACCATCACGCTGGGCGTGATCATCGCCGTCGTCGCGGGCTTCACGAGCCTGGAGAAGCTCGCGGAACTGGTCAACATCGGCACGCTGTTCGCCTTCGTGGTCGTGGCCCTCGGCGTGATCATCCTGCGCCGCACCCGTCCGGACCTGCACCGGGCCTTCCGCACTCCGTGGGTGCCGGTGGTGCCCATCCTGTCGATCGCCGCGTCGTTCTGGCTGATGCTCAACCTGCCGGCCGAGACCTGGCTGCGGTTCGCCATCTGGATGGTGATCGGCTTCTTCGTCTACTTCCTCTACGGGCGGCGCAACAGTCGGCTGGGCAAGAGGGGGACCGACGCCGAGTTCTGACGTACGTACACGCACACGGAGCGGCCGCCCGGTGGGACGGCCGCTCCGTGTGCGACGCGCATCAGCCCTTGGCGGGCGAGTCCTTCGCCGAGGCGGGGATCTTCTGGTCCGCGCGCAGGGCGTCCCACAGTTGGCCGGCCTGCGGCTGGGCGACGATCACCCGGTTGTGGTCGACCTTGTCGTAGGCCACCGGCAACATGATGGTCTCCATCGTGGCCGGGTCGACGCCCTTCATGCTCTGCGCGAAGTCGGCCAGCGCGGTCAACGAGGCGAGCTGGGAGTCGGTGGTGAGCGACTTGGTCCCGGAGTCGGCGAGCTTGTAGAGCCGCGCCGGGTTGCCCAGGGCGTCCTGCTTCTTGATCTCGGCCAGCATGGCCAGCATGAACTTCTGCTGCAGACCTATGCGTCCGAGGTCGCTGCCGTCGCCGTAGCCATAACGGGTACGGACGAACTTGAGCGACTCCGTGCCGTTCAGCCGGTGCGTGCCCGCGTCCAGCTTGAGGCCGCCCTTGGCTCCGCTCATCGGCTTGTCGAGGGTGACGGTGACACCGCCGAGGGCGTCGACCAGGTCTTTGAAGCCCGCGAAGTCCACCTCGACGAAGTGGTCCACTCGGATGCCGGAGAGCTGCTCGACGGTCTTGACCACGCAGGCCGGACCGGCCACCGAGTAGACGGAGTTGAACATGACCCGGTTCGCGGCCGGCACGGTCGCGCCGTCCTTGTCCTTGCACTCGGGCCGGCTGATCAGGGTGTCGCGGGGGATGCTGACCGCGGTGGCCCTGGACCGGCCCTCGGGTATGTGGACCAGCATCGCGGTGTCGGAGCGGGCTCCGCTGACGTCGCCGTGGTCGAGTTCACCGTTGGCGCCGGCCCGTGAATCGGAACCCAGGATCAGGACGTTCTGGGCGTTCTCGACCACCTTGGGCGGGCGGTTGTCGCCGATCGCCTGGTCCAGGTCGACGCTGGAGATGTTGTTGTCCAGGCTGCTGTACATCCACCAGCCCACGCCGCCGGCACCGAGGAGCAGGACGAGCAGGACGAGCGAGATGATGCCGAATATTCGCTTCTTTCCACGGGTCTTGCGCGGAGCCTGAGGGGAGAGCGAGGGTGCTTCGGTTGCCTGGGTCATGCCGTAGGTGTCCTCTGATCCCGATGGGTCGGTCGTCGTGAGATAGTGACCGCCATCTTGCGGGGGCCAGGGGCGGTCGGACGCGCGCGGCAGCCGGACCGGGGCCTCGGGGGTGCCAGGGTGGTGCGGTTCCCGGGTCACTATAGGCAAACGTGCGCGTCGAACGGGAGTGCCCTTATCGTGCTTGCGCATGCTGTGTGAGACATGCAGCGGGCACGGAGAGGAAGCAGGGAGAAGCATGGGGCACTCGGCCAAACGTCGAGGCGGTGACCGCCACGGCGCGCAACCGCAGGTCACAAGGGACTCCGGGGCAGGCGCCCGGGGCAGCCGGATCCTCCTCGTCACGCCCGGGCCGGGGACCGCGGCCGTACTCCTGCGCGAGGAGACCGGCCCCGGACACGTCACCGTGCTCTGCCTGGAGGCCGGTACGGAGTCGGAGCGCGCCGACTTCAGCCGGGCCGCGGCGGAGGCCGGCAGCCGCGGCTGCCCCGTCGACGGCGCCCCGCGCGGCCTGCCCGCCGAGAACCTCGTCCGGGCCCTGCTCCGGCACCTGTACGACGTGGCGCCCGACCGGGTCCTGACGTGCGACCCGCTCGCCGGCCGGGACGCGGCCGAGGCGGACGACGCCGGCGAACGGGAGGGCGCCCTGGCGCTGGCCGTGCTCGACGCGGTGGAGGAGTACCAGCGCGAGACCGCGTACCCGGTCTTCACCGACTGCCGTGTCCTGGACCGCCGTGCCTGGCCCGCACCGGTGTCCCGCCCGCGTTATCCCGCGCCGACCGCGTGGGCGGTCCGCGGGACCGACGGGCGGGTCTCCGCCTATCTGCCGGTGCCCGGCGCCGTGGCACGGTGGACCGAAGGCGCGGACGGGCGGTGGACGGGCCCGGCGCTGCTGGACGCCCCCGGTCTGCTGCCCGCGCTGTCGGTCGCGCAGGGCCCCGACGGCTACCCCGCCCTCGTCGGCCTGCGCCGCGTCCGGCGCGGGGAGGAGGACTGGAACGTCGAGGTCGTCGTCGCGCTCCAGTACCAGACGGGCCGGCCGCTCGGCCCCTGGCGCGTGCTGGCCAACCCGCACCGCGGCGAGCCGCTGCTGGGACGCTACGTCGGCGCCCCCGTCGCGGCCTACGACGACGGCGGCACGCTGTACGTGTTCCTGCGCAACGGCTACGACACGCTCAACGCCCGCCACCAGCGGGCGGACGGCAGTTGGGCGCCCTGGTTCCACCTCGGGGGCCACAAGGCCGCGGACGAGATCGTGGCGATGCGGACGCCGCGCGGGAGGATCGACCTCATCGCGCGGATGCGCGACGAGCCGGGCGTGGTCCGCTGGTACCGCGCCGGGCCGAAGGGGGCGTGGGAGGCGGACCGCGGTCCCAACGTCCACGCCCTGCCGGGCAGTCTCGCAGCGGCGCCCGAAAGCGGAGCGCTGCGCTACCGGTACGCCGAGACCGGCGAACTGTGCCAGTGGGGGTGGGGTGCGTACGGTCCGGTGGGCCTGAACGGCCCGGCGGTCCGCGGCCGGGTGAGCGCAGCGCCGGGGGTCGCCGTCGGCGGCTGGAGCTGCACCGTGCTGGCCGCCGAGGACGAGCAGGGCCACTGCGTCATCGGGACCCACGTGGACGGCCGGCCGGACTCCGGGGTCTGGTGGTCCCCGACCGGGCAGCGGACCCTGATACCCCCGGCCGTCGTCCGGGACCGGGAGGAGCGGGTGATGATCGCCACACTCGGACCGGGAGCCCGTCTCGCGGTGGCGCGCCAGGCTCCGGACGAGCAGGCCCTCGCCTTCGAACCCTGGCTGGATCTGGTCTGACACCCTGACCAGGTACACCCGCCCGGCGCACGCGGACTGACAGGCGGTCACGCGCCCCGCGGCATCCCTCCCCTTGATACGGGGAGGGATTCGCTGTTTGCACTTGATCATTCCCAGACCCGCGCTATACCGCATCTTTAACCGATTCACCCCGCTCGGGTGTGATGCAGTCGGGGATTTTGTCACTGTTGAACGTGATCTAGTATGTGCCTAACCCGTGAAGGACAGATAAGTGATCACATCTGTTCTCGTTGGCGTCAGACTGCGTTCACGGGGTGGATACGCCGCTGAGGGGCGCGTCATCGGAGGAGCACGTGTTGTCGCCAAGGCCTCGGTTGAGTGTCGTCGTCCCGTTCATGGACGTCGAGGAATACCTCGACGAGTGTCTGGAATCGATCGCGCGGCAGACCTTCACCGACCTTGAGGTCATCCTCGTCGACGACGGCTCGACCGACGACTCGACACGCATCGCCGCCGGTTTCTGCGCCCGCGACCCCCGCTTCCGCCTCATCCGCCAGCACTCCCAGGGCCCCGGACACGCGCGCAACACGGGCATACGCGCGGCGCACCCGGAGGCCGAGTTCCTGGCATTCGTCGACGGCGACGACGTCATACCCGAGTACGCCTACGAACTCCTCGTGCGCCGGCTCGAAGGCTCGGAGTCCGACTTCGTCTCGGGCAATGTCCAGATGATGAACTCCACCAAAAAGTGGCAGTCACCCCTGCACAAGACGCCGATGGCGAAGGAACGTCGCCACACGCACATCACGCGGTTCGAGGCGCTCATTTACGACCGCACCGTGTGGAACAAGCTCTTCCGGCGGTCTTTCTGGGACTACCACTTCCTGGAGTTCCCCGAGGGCGTCCTGTACGAGGACTCCTGGGTCAACATGGTCGCCCACTTCCGCGCCGCCAAGGTCGACGTCATCACCGACTTCGTCTACTTCTGGCGGCGCCGCGACGGCTCCTCGGCCCCCTCCATCACGCAGCGCCACACCGAGCTGACCAACCTCCGCGACCGCGTCGCCGCCGTGCAGTCCGTCAGCCGGTTCCTCGGCTCCCACCGCTCGCGCGCCTTCACCGAGCACAAGCGCAAGTACGACCTCGCCTGCCTCAAGTCGGACCTCATGCTCCACCTGAAGGTGCTGCCCGACGCGGACGAGGAGTACCACAACGCCTTCATGGAGTGGGCCAACCAGTTCCTCGACGAGGCCGACGAGGACATCATCGACGAGCTGCCCGCCGACGCCCGCGTGAAGTGGCACCTGGTGCGCTGCGGCAAGTTCGAAGAACTCATCGAAGTCATCGAGTTCGAGCGCAAGGGCGGCCCGATGCCCGTGCGCCGCCGCTTCCACCGCTACCTCAACTACCCCCACCTCGGCGACCGCAACGTCGGCCTGGACAAGAAGGCGTACCGCCTCGACAAGGAGCTGTCCCCCCACGGCCAGGTCGCCGACATGGCGTGGGTCGACGAGGAACTGCACATCAAGGGCGCGGCGTACATCCGCTTCATCAACGTGCACAAGCGCCGGATGTCTGTGAAGGCCATCGCGCTGCGCAACAAGAAGCAGGGCCGGACCCTGGTCAACGTCGCGAAGACCACCTACTACCCGCAGGCCACCGAGCAGTCGGGCCAGAGCCGCTACTGCTACGACTGGTCCGGCTTCGAGACCAGTTTCGACGTCACGCGCCTCAAGCAGAAGGGCAAGTGGGTCGAGGGCACCTGGGACGTCGCCGCCGGCGTGCTCAGCCGCGGCCTCTTCCGGTACAAGGGGCTGGCCCGCGGTAGTGCGGGAAGCGCCGCCTCCCCGCCATACATCTACGTCGACAAGAACATCCGCGTCCTGCCGCTCTTCCTCCAGGGCAGCCTCAAGCTGCGCGTGGAGGTCGTCCGGTGCCGGATCACCCGCCACCGGATCGTCGGCAACCAGATCGAACTCGGCGGCGTGTACCTGGGCCCGAAGGTGCCGGAGTGGGGGAAGTTCCGGGTGCGCAGCCTCGCGGGCGCCGCCCAGCACGACTCCTGGGTCCAGTTCGCCGCGGGCGGGGAGGGGTGGTGCACCTTCGTCACCCGCGTCCCGCTGGCCAACCTCGTGCCCGGCTCGCGTTCCGACGCGGACGGTGGCGCCCCCGCCTCCTGGGACATGGGCAGCAACGGGTGGAAGACCACGATGCACGTGGAGGGCCGCAAGACCCCCCTGTATCCCGTGATGGCCGAGGACACCGCCGACGGCCACTACCGCATGCCCCGCGACCTCCAGGACGCGGACGGCGACCGCGAGATCGTCGTCCACCGCAACGGCTCGGGGTACCTCGTGCTCTTCGAGCGCGCGACCCTCCCGATGGCGACCCGCGTGCACTGGCGGGAGGAGGACGGCGCGCTGGAGATCGACGGCTACTACGCGGCCGTCGACCGCCTCTCCCACCACGACTACACGGCCTCCCACCTGGTCGTCCGCTCGCGCGCCCAGGGAGCCGAACGCGCCTTCCCCATCACCTGGTCGGGCGGGTCCTTCAGCGCGGTCGTGCGTCCCGCCGAGGTCCGCACCCTCGCCGGCACCGTTCCGCTCGCCTCCGGCCGCTGGGACTTCTTCCTGCGCACCCAGGACCCGTCCTCGGTCGCCCGCGAGGACCGCCGCGAAGACCGGATGATCAAGCTGGAGCAGGACCTGATCCGGGCGCTCCCCGGCGAGCTGGAGGACCCCGCCGGACGCCGCTACGAGGTCCAGGCCGAGGCATACGACCGGCTCTCCCTCCTCGTGCACTCCGCGATGCCCGACACCGCCCGCGGCCCCTACCGGCAGAAGCTGCTGCGCACCGAGACGTACCCCGCCGCCCGGCGCAAGCCGGTCCTTCCCGCGGTGCTCTTCGACGCCTTCAAGGGCACGCAGTACTCCGACAGCCCGCGCGCGCTGCACGAGGAACTCGTCCGGCGCGGGACCCCGCTGGACCACCTGTGGGTCGTCAAGGACGACCAGGTCGACGTGCCCCCCACCGCCCGGGCCGTCCGCATGTGGTCGCAGGAGTGGTACGAGGCCCTGGCCCGGTCGAAGTACGTCGTCGCCAACAACCACCTCCCCGACTGGTTCCTGAAGCGTGACGACCAGATCGTCGTCCAGACCTGGCACGGCACGCCGCTGAAGAAGATCGGGCACGACATCGAAGCCGTGCACTTCGCCGACCAGCGCTACCTGGAGCGCGTCGAGAAGGAGGTGCAGAACTGGGACATCCTGGTGTCCCCGAACAGCTTCTCGACCCCGATCCTCCAGCGGGCCTTCGGCTTCCCCGGCGAGATGCTCGCCTGCGGCTACCCCCGCAACGACATCCTGCGCCGCCCCGGCGTGCAGGGCCGGGCGGAGGCCATCCGCCGCAGCATCGGCCTGCCGCCCGGCAAGAAGGTCGTCATGTACGCCCCCACCTGGCGCGACGACCAGTTCTACGCACCCGGCAAGTACAAGTTCGACTTCAGGATCGACCTGGACGACGCCCGCGCACGCCTGGGCGCCGACCACGTCCTCATGGTCCGCCGGCACCCGAACGTCGTGGACCCGGTCCCCGGCGCGGGCGACGGGTTCGTCTTCGACGTGTCCGACTACCCCGACATGGCGGAGCTGTCGCTCATCACCGATGTGATGATCACCGACTACTCGTCCCTGATGTTCGACTTCGCCAACACCGGGCGTCCGATCCTCTTCTTCACCTACGACCTGGAGCACTACCGCGACACGCTGCGCGGCTTCTACTTCGACTTCGAGCAGAACGCCCCGGGGCCGCTGCTCTTCGACTCCGAGCAGCTGATCTCCGCGATCAGGCACGCCGACCAGGTACGGGCCAACTACGACGGGCACTACCGGCGGTTCCAGCAGGACTTCTGCGACCTCGACGACGGATTCGCCTCCGCGCGACTGGCCGACCGGCTGCTCGTCGCCGGGGGAGACCTCGACGAGAGCCAGGCCCAGGCGCCCGCCCCCGGCGCGGGCCTGGCGCCCGCCGCCGGACACCGGGCCCTCGCCGGGGTGCCCATGCAGCGGGAAGCACACATGACGAGCGCCGACGTGTCGGCCTGGCCCGGCCGCTAGGTCTTGCCAGACCTTCGACAGGAGAGAATTCCCCCACATGTCCCAGGCAGCGAACAGTCGTCAGATCGTCACGGGAGTCGACGATTCCGGCGAGGTCCCGGTCGAGTACCGCTTCTCCCACGCGAAGAACGGCAACCGCCACCTCCTCGTCGTGTTCGCCAACTTCGCGGCGACGGACGACTACGGCTGGTGCAACGGCATTCTGGACAAGACGCAGTCCAACATCCTCTGGATCCGGGACGTGCTCGACGGCCGCAACACCTACTACCTGTGCCGCGCCCTGGACTTCGCGGTGGAGCGGTCCGTGGCCGCCGTCATCACGCGCGTGATGAACGCCCTGGGACTGAGCCCCGACGCCTGCACCATGTTCGGCGGTTCCAAGGGCGGTTCGGCGGCGCTGTACTTCGGCCTCAAGTACGGCTTCGGCAACATCGTGTCCGTCATTCCGCAGTTCCTCGTCGGCAGCTATGTGGGCGCGGAACTCCCGGCGGTGGCCCAGCACATGATGGGCGCAGTCACCGACGAGAACGTCCGGTACCTCGACGCCGTCCTGCCTGACCTGGTCCAGCGCAGCCCGAACCGGCGGGCCAACATCTACGTGCTGTCCTCGCCCCAGGACGAGCAGTTCCCGGTACAGGTCGAGCCCTTCCTCGCACTCTTCCAGGGGTACGAGAACTTCAACCTCATCTTCAACGACTCGGTCCTCATCGAGAACCACGCGAAGGTGACCTACTGGAGCATCCCCACCATCATGGGGCTGATCGGCATGCTGGTCAGCGGCATCGCCCCGCGCATCGGCATGGTGAAGATCGGCGGGGAGCAGCCCGGCCGCGACACCTCCGCCATCGACAGCTACCTCTCGGCCACCTCGCAGATACGAGACGACTCGGTGTTCCCCCGGCCCGCGGTCCTGGCCCCGGCGCACGAGGGGCTGCTGCCCGAGAACCAGGTCCTGCTGGCGGGAACCGCCGTGGGCGCCGTACGGGTCAGCCTCTGGGAGAACGGCAAGTACCTCGACTCGGCCCCGGTGGCCGCCGACGGCAGTTGGAGCTGGGAACCGACCACCCCGATGCGCAAGGGCCGGCACGCGGTCCGCCTGTTCGGCGTGGACCCGAGCAACCTCCACTCGGACCGCGTCGAGGTCGCCTTCACCGTCGTGGACCGGACCATGGCCCCCGCCGCGCTGCCGAGCCAGCCGAACCCCCCCGTGGTGGTCTCACCGGAGTTCCACGGGCAGCAGGGTCCCGCGGTGCAGTTCACGGGCTTCGCGCCGGGCGCGGTGCAGGTCGGTTTCCGGGAGCGGGGCGCCGTCCTCGGTGTGTGCCCGGTGGCCCAGGACGGCGCCTGGTTCTGGGACGCGGGCTGGGCCTGGCCCGAGGGCCCGCACGCGGTCGAGTTGGTCGCCCTGGACGTGAACGGCGTCGAATCCGCTCCCGCCGTGGCCTCGTTCACCGTACAGGGCATGTACGCCGCCCCGAGGTTCTAGGACGACGGAGCGTCCCCGAGGGGCACGCGCAGCACCAGCGCGCGGTGGTCCGACACGCCCCAGGGGGCGAGTTCGCAGCCCGACCGGGTCAGCGAGGTGAAGAGGTAGTCGATCTTGTCGCCGTCCTCGTGGGTGGGCCGCCCCGCCCGTGAGGACCCCCGCTGGTCGCACTCGCGCAGCTTGGAGTACAACTCGGACGGCCACATCCACGTGTTGGGGTTGTCCTGCCCCGGCGGTACCGCGTTGAAGTCCCCGCCGACCACGGCCCGCTTCCCCACGGACACGCGGACCATCTCCCGCAGCTGGTCGCCCCGCAGTTCCCGGTCGTCGCCCTTCGGGGTGAGGTGTGCGGAGCAGACGCGGATGTCCTCCGCCGCCAGCGAGGCGCATAGGACCCCCCGCTGGACTCCTTCCTTCGGCTGCGGGGTGGGCAGGAGGAAGACCTTCGTCAACTCGGAGTGGGCCAGGATCGCGAACCCCGCGCTGCCCCGGTCCGGGTTCTCGCAGAGCACCGGGCTGCGGTCCCCGGTCTTGGCGACGGTGACGTAGGGCCGGAAGGAGGTGTGCCAGGTCGCGCCGAGCCTGCCTGCCACCTGGGAGAGATCACCGGAGCAGACCTCCTGGAGGAGGACCGCCCGCGTGTTGGCGGCCGACGCCAGCTTCCAGAGCTCCTCGGTCCTGGCGGTGCCGGCCATGTCCTTGCAGTCCCACTGCGGGACGCCGCACATGTTCCACGTGACGAACCGGGCGTCGTGCGCGGCGGCCGACGGCAGCTCGGACGGGAGGTCCGCGGACCGGTCCTGCCGCTGCCCGCTCGCGTGAACGCCGTAGACCGCGCCCAGGACGCACACCAGCGCACCCGCCACGGCCGGGACGAGTGCCCGGCGCTTACGGAACAGACGGGTCTCCCAGGGCATCTCCGCATCATAGGCCAGTGATCGGATCGTCGGACGACCTGGTCAGAACGTACGGCTGCCCGCCCGCGGAGGTTTCCGCGGGCGGGCAGCCGGATCGTGCGGGCTGGTGCCGGGGGTGCTACGCGGGCACGCTCGCCACACCCGGAGCCAGGAACTTCTTGCCGTTCACCCGCTCAGAGACGCCCTCGCGGTCCAGGTACGGCGTGATGCCGCCCAGGTGGAAGGGCCAGCCGGCGCCCGTGATGAGGCAGAGGTCGATGTCCTGGGCCTCGGCCACGACACCCTCCTCCAGCATCAGACCGATCTCCTGCGCCACCGCGTCCAGGACGCGGTCGCGCACCTGCTCCTCGGTCAGGACCGAGTCGCCCTGCACCAGGAGGGCGGCGACCTCGGGGTCCAGCTCCGGCTTGCCGGAATCGTAGACGTAGAAGCCGCGCTTGCCGGCCTTGACGACGGCGGCGAGGTTCGGGGAGACGGTGAAGCGCTCCGGGAAGGCGCGGTTCAGGGTCTCGGAGACGTGCAGACCGATCGCCGGGCCGACGAGCTCCAGCAGCACCAGCGGCGACATCGGCAGACCGAGCGGCTCGATGGCCTTCTCCGCGGTCTCCACCGGGGTGCCCTCGTCGATGACGTTCTGGATCTCGCCCATGAAGCGGGTCAGGATGCGGTTCACCACGAACGCCGGGGCGTCCTTGGTGAGGACCGCGGTCTTCTTCAGCTTCTTGGCGACGCCGAAGGCGGTGGCCAGGGAGGCGTCGTCGGTCTGCTCGCCGCGGACGATCTCCAGCAGCGGCAGGATCGCGACCGGGTTGAAGAAGTGGAAGCCGACCACGCGCTCCGGGTGCCGGAGCTTGGAGGCCATCTCCGACACCGACAGCGAGGAGGTGTTGGTGGCGAGGATCGCGTGCGCCGGGGCGACCGCCTCGACCTCCGCGAACACCTTCTGCTTGACGGACATCTCCTCGAACACGGCCTCGATGATGAAGTCCGCGTCCGCGAAGCCCTCGGCCTTGTCCAGGACACCGCTCACCAGGGCGGTCAGGCGGTTGGCCTTGTCCCGGTTGATGCGGCCCTTGTCGAGCAGTTTCCGGATCTCGGCGTGGACATAGCCCACACCCTTGTCCACGCGCTCCTGGTCGATGTCGGTGAGGACCACCGGCACCTCAAGGCGGCGCAGGAACAGCAGCGCGAGCTGCGAGGCCATCAGACCCGCGCCGACCACGCCGACCTTGGTGACCGGACGGGCCAGGGACTTGTCCGGGGCGCCGGCCGGGCGCTTGGCGCGCTTCTGGACCAGGTTGAACGCGTAGATGCCGGACCGCAGTTCGCCGCCCATGATGAGGTCGGCGAGCGCCTTGTCCTCGGCGTCGAAACCGGCCTGGAGGTCGCCGTCCTTGGCGGCCGCGATGATCTCCAGCGCGCGGTAGGCGGCCGGGGCCGCGCCGTGCACCTTGGAGTCCGCGATGAAACGGCCCTTGGCGACGGCCGCGTCCCAGGCGTCACCGCGGTCGATGTCCGCGCGGACGACCTCGGTCTCGCCGTTCAGGACGCGGGCGGTCCACAGCAGCGACTGCTCCAGGAAGTCCGCACCCTCGAACAGGGCGTCCGCGATGCCGAGTTCGAAGACCTGCTTGCCCCGCAGCTGCCGGTTCTGGTTCAGCGAGTTCTCGATGATCACCGAGACCGCGCGCTCCGGGCCGATCAGGTTCGGCAGCAGGGCGCAGCCGCCCCAGCCGGGAACCAGGCCGAGGAAGACCTCGGGGAGGGAGAACGCCGGGATGGCCTTGGAGACGGTGCGGTAGGTGCAGTGCAGACCGACCTCGACACCGCCGCCCATCGCGGCCCCGTTGTAATAGGCGAAGGTGGGGACGGCCAGGGCCGACAGCCGCTTGAAGACGTCGTGGCCGCCCTTGCCGATGGCGAGCGCCTCGTCGTGGTTCTTGAGGAGCTCGACACCCTTGAGGTCGGCGCCGACCGCGAAGATGAACGGCTTGCCGGTGATGCCCGCGCCGACGATGGAACCGGCGGTTGCCTCCTGCTCGACCTGGTCGATCGCCGCGTTCAGGTTGGCGAGCGACTGCGGGCCGAAGGTGGTCGGCTTGGTGTGGTCGAAGCCGTTGTCCAGCGTGATGAGCGCGAAGCGCCCGGCGCCGAACGGCAGGTCCAGGTGGCGCACGTGCGCCTGGGTCACGACCTCGTCCGAGAACAGCTCGGCCGCGCCCTTGAGGAGCTCAGTGGTGGTGCTCACTTGGAGTCTCCCTCGGCGTTGAAGTTCGGGTTCTCCCAGATGACCGTGGCGCCCATGCCGAAGCCGACGCACATGGTCGTCAGGCCGTAACGGACGTGCGGCTGCTCCTCGAACTGGCGGGCCAGCTGCGTCATCAGGCGGACGCCGGAGGAGGCGAGCGGGTGGCCGAACGCGATCGCGCCACCGTACTGGTTCACGCGGGCGTCGTCGTCGGCGATGCCGTAGTGCTCCAGGAAGGCGAGGACCTGGACCGCGAACGCCTCGTTGATCTCGAAGAGACCGATGTCGTCGATCGTCAGACCGGCCTGCGCGAGGGCCTTCTCGGTGGCCGGGATCGGGCCGTAGCCCATGACCTCCGGCTCGACGCCCGCGAAGGAGTACGCGACCAGGCGCATCTTGACCGGGAGGTTGTTCTCCCGGGCGAAGTCCTCGGACGCGATGATCGCGGCGGTGGCGCCGTCGTTGAGACCGGCGGCGTTGCCCGCGGTGACCCGGCCGTGCGTACGGAACGGGGTCTTGAGGCCGGCCAGGTTCTCCAGCGTGGTGCCCGGGCGCATCGGCTCGTCGGAGGTGACCAGGCCCCAGCCCGTCTCGCCTGCGGCCTCGTTGGTGTTGCGCACCGAGATCGGGACCAGGTCCTGCTGGATCTTGCCGTCGGCGTACGCCTTCGCGGCCTTCTCCTGCGAGCGCACGGCGTACTCGTCGGCGCGGAGCTTGGTGATCGTCGGGTACCGGTCGTGCAGGTTCTCGGCGGTCATGCCCATGAACAGCGCGGACTCGTCGACCAGCTTCTCGGAGACGAAGCGCGGGTTCGGGTCGACGCCCTCACCCATCGGGTGGCGGCCCATGTGTTCGACACCGCCGGCGAGGGCGACGTCGTAGGCACCGAAGGCCACACCGCCCGCGACGGCGGTCACGGCGGTCAGCGCACCGGCGCACATGCGGTCGATCGAGTAGCCCGGGACCGACTGCGGGAGGCCCGCGAGGATGCCGGCCGTACGGCCCAACGTCAGGCCCTGGTCGCCGATCTGCGTGGTCGCGGCGATGGCGACCTCGTCGATCTTCGCGGGGTCCAGGTCCGGGTTGCGGCGCAGCAGCTCCCGGATCGCCTTCACGACGAGGTCGTCGGCGCGGGTCTCGTGGTAGATGCCCTTCGGGCCCGCCTTGCCGAACGGGGTGCGGACGCCGTCGACGAAGACGACGTCCCTGACGGTACGAGGCACGTTGGCTCTCCTCCAGGTGCGGGATGGCACTGCTGCGCGTGGCGACGCCCATTGAGCCGGGCTCACTGAGCGGGCGCTCACCCGGCCCATGCTACTTGCGGGTAACCAATGTGCACACCCCCGCCCGGAACAGCGGCGAAGGTCACACTCCCGCCCGGCCCGCCAAGCCCGCGCGCCCCGGCCGCGCGCCCGGCCGATCGGAGCGCCCGCGAGGCCCCGAACGGGTTGCGCGGCAGGTCGGCCCGGTCAGGTCCACGGGAACCGCAGGCCGCGGGCGCGGACCCTGACCGGGCCCGGGCCGCCCCCCGGACCCGCCGACACCAGGGAGCCCCGCGATGCCCGCACCTGTCGACACCGACCACTACGTGTCCCACAACTCGACCATCCCCGCGAACGCGAGCCAGATGGTCAACCTCTTCGTCCGTCAACGCAAGGGCACCCCACCGGCGGGACGCGCAGACCCGTCCTCATGCTGCACGGCCGCAGCGTCCCGGCCCTGGCCGGCTTCGACCCGCGAGCCACCAGGTGCCCTGGGAGCGCCAGGCGAACCTGGTGCACACCATGTCCGAGCACCGGCTCAAGCAGGGCAAGGTCGAGGGCGCGACCTCGGGTGCCTACGACCGGGACGAGGACGGGGTCCTCACGCCCATGGTGTGAGGACCCCGCGCACGCCTGCGGTCGGCCGGCCGGATCAGGCGGTCGCGGTGAGGGCCTCGACCAGGGCCGGGGTGACCTGCTCGACCTGCCAGGGGCGGGCGCCGTAGCCGGCGAGGGCCTCGGAGACCGCCTCCGGCTCCAGCCGCTGCGGCGGCTCCCAGCACAGCCGGCGGACCGTGTCGGGGGCGATCAGGTTCTCCTGCGGCAGGTTCAGCCCCTCCGCCAGCGCGGAGACGGCGGCCCGGGCCGCCGACAGCCGCGCCGCGGCGGCCGGGTCCTTGTCGGCCCAGGCGCGCGGCGGCGGCGGGCCGGCCGGGGTCGCCCCCGGCTGCGGCAGCTCGCTCTCCGGCAGCGTCCGCGCCCGGTCCACGGCGGCCATCCACTGCTCCAACTGCCGGCGCCCCATCCGTTGCCCGAAACCGGGCAGCGCGGACAGCGCGGTGGCGTTCGCCGGGAGCGCCAGGGCCGCCTCGACGATCGCGGCGTCCCCGAGCACCTTGCCCGGCGAGACGTCGCGGCGCTGGGCGATCCGGTCGCGCGCCTCCCACAGTTCCCGTACGACGGCCATCTGCCGGCGCCGGCGCACCTTGTGCATGCCGGACGTACGGCGCCACGGGTCCTTGCGCGGCGGGGCCGGCGGCGCGGAGGCGATGGCCTCGAACTCCTGGTGGGCCCATTCCAGCTTGCCCTGCCGGTCGAGTTCCTTCTCCAGCGCGTCCCGCAGGTCCACCAGCAGCTCCACGTCGAGAGCGGCGTAACGCAGCCACGGCTCGGGAAGCGGGCGGGTGGACCAGTCGACGGCGGAGTGGCCCTTCTCCAGCACGTAGCCCAGCACGCCCTCCACCATCGCGCCCAGTCCGACCCGCGGGAAGCCGGCCAGTCGGCCCGCCAGCTCGGTGTCGAAGAGGGAGGTGGGGGTCATGCCTATTTCCCGCAGGCACGGCAGGTCCTGGGTCGCGGCGTGGAGGATCCACTCCGTACCGGTCAGGGCGTCGCCCAGCGTGGACAGGTCGGGGCACCCGACCGGGTCGACCAGCGCCGATCCGGCACCTTCGCGGCGTAGCTGCACGAGGTACGCGCGCTGGCCGTAGCGGTATCCGGAGGCGCGTTCGGCGTCGACGGCGACGGGTCCGGTGCCCGCGGCGAAGGCCGCGACCACCCGGGCCAGGGCCTGGTCGTCGGCGACCACCGGAGGGATGCCCTCGCGGGGTTCGAGCAAGGGAATCGGCGCCTTGTCGACGTCGTCCGGGGGGCCGCCCCCGGTGGTGGTGCGCAGGTCTGCTGCGGTCTCTTGGGCGTCGGTCACCGCTCAAGGGTATCCGTGGATGTGACGCGCCCGTCGCCGGAACGTTCCGTCGACGGGCGCGGGAGTGGAGCCGGGGTGGAGCGGGGGTGCGGGGCGGACGTTTCCCGGGGGTTCCCCGGGACGTCGCCCAGGAGCCTCCGGGCGGGGTCAGTGGATGATCCCGGTCCGCAGTGCGACGGCGACCATCCCGGCCCGGTCGCCGGTGCCCAGCTTGCGGGCGATCCGGGCGAGGTGGGACTTGACGGTCAGGGCGGACAGGCCCATCGAGACGCCGATGGCCTTGTTGGACTGGCCCTCGGCGACGAGGCGCAGGACCTCGACCTCGCGGCCGGAGAGCTCGCGGTAGCCGCCCGGGTGGCTCGGGGCACCCGGGGGGCGGCGGTGCATGCGGGCGGCCGCGGCGCCGATGGGGGCGGCGCCGGGACGGGTGGGGAGCCCGATGTTCGTGCGGGTGCCGGTGACGACATAGCCCTTGACTCCGCCCGCGAGGGCGTTGCGTACGGCGCCGATGTCGTCGGCGGCCGACAGGGCCAGGCCGTTCGGCCAGCCGGCGGCGCGGGTCTCGGAGAGCAGGGTGAGACCGGAACCGTCGGGCAGGTGTACGTCGGCCACGCAGATGTCGCGTGGGCTGCCGACGCGGGGGCGGGCCTCCGCGATGGACGACGCCTCGATCACATCACGTACTCCGAGGGCCCACAGATGGCGGGTCACGGTGGAGCGGACGCGCGGGTCGGCCACGACGACCATGGCCGTCGGCTTGTTCGGGCGGTAGGCGACCAGGCTTGCGGGCTGCTCGAGAAGAACGGACACCTAGGCCTCCTGGGGGAGTGGCGGGGCGTCCGGCTCGGGGAAGGAAGCCGGTGCGCACCGTGCTGATGGTCACTGACTCCTTCGGCACGTCACCCGCCCGGCTTTAGGGAATGATCACGATTTGGTGAGTAACAATTCGGGCAATTCGGACGCTTGATCGATCAAGCGATGATCAGAAGGCCGCAACGGGCGCCCTCTTCTGACCGTCCGGTACTCCGGACCGGGTCCGTCTGACGGGCCTCCGCCCGTCCCGTGGGCCGTACGGCCCCTCCGCTACGGGTGGTGCGGGCCGCGTCGCTGTGGCAGGGAGACCACACCCGTGCCGGAGTCCGTCGGACCCACCGGCGGCAGCCCGGCGATCTGACACAGCAGCTCGCACCAGGCCGACAGGTGCGCCGCGGTGTCCGGCACCCCGCCCACCCCCTCGCGGGGCGTCCAGGAGGCCCTGATCTCGATCTGGGTGGCCGGGCGCCGCTCCGAGAGACCGCCGAAGTAGTGCGAGCTCGCCATGGTCACGGTCCCGCTCGCCTCCCCGTACGTCAGCCCTCGCGCGTCCAGCGCCCCCGTCAGCCAGGACCAGGAGACCTCCGGCAGCAGCGGGTCCCCGGCCATCTCCGGCTCCAGCTCCGCCCGTACGAGCGTCACCAGCCGGAAGGTGCCCTGCCAGGCGTCGTGCCCGGCCGGGTCGTGGAGCAGGATCAGCCGGCCGTCGGCCAGGTCGTCCTCGCCGTCGACGACCGCCGCCTCCAGCGCGTAGGCGTGCGGCGCCAGTCTCTGGGGCGGCTTCGTCGGCTCCATCTCGATGCCCGTGCGCAGCCGTGCCTTCTTCAAGCCGTCGACCGCCCGCCGGAACGGGAGCGGGACGGAGCTCTCCTTCGCGCTGTCCATACCGTCAGCGCCATCTGAAAATCGTCCCTGAGCCGCAGCCATGCGGGGAAGACTAGGCGGAACGAGCGCCCGTACGGCGCAGGGACACCCGCACCGGGCCGCGCACTTCTTCATACGTGCGAAGATTTGCGGCGTGAGCGCCATTGACCGCCCGAAGGGCCAGCCGAGTCAGACGTACGATTCCGCCTTCCTGAAGGCGTGCCGGCGAGAGCCGGTGCCGCACACCCCCGTGTGGTTCATGCGGCAGGCCGGGCGCTCCCTTCCCGAGTACCGCAAGGTGCGCGAGGGCACGGCCATGCTGGAGTCCTGCATGCGGCCCGACCTGGTCACGGAGATCACGCTCCAGCCGGTACGGCGCCACAAGGTGGACGCGGCGATCTTCTTCTCCGACATCGTGGTGCCGCTCAAGGCGATCGGCGTCGACCTGGACATCAAGCCGGGCATCGGCCCGGTCGTCGCCCAGCCGATCCGCCGCCGCGAGGACCTCGCACAGCTGCGCGACCTCACCCCCGAGGACGTCTCGTACGTCACCGAGGCGATCGGCATGCTCACGGGTGAACTGGGCTCCACGCCGTTGATCGGCTTCGCCGGCGCGCCTTTCACCCTCGCGAGCTACCTCGTCGAGGGCGGCCCCTCCAAGAACCACGAGCACACCAAGGCCCTGATGTACGGGGACCCGCAGCTCTGGGCGGACCTGCTGGACCGGCTGGCGGAGATCACCGCCGCGTTCCTCAAGGTCCAGATCGAGGCCGGCGTCTCCGCGGTCCAGCTGTTCGACTCCTGGGTCGGCGCGCTGGCCCCGGCGGACTACCGGCGCTCGGTCATGCCCGCGTCCGCGAAGGTCTTCTCCGCCGTCGAGTCGTACGGCGTCCCGCGCATCCACTTCGGCGTCGGTACCGGTGAGCTGCTCGGCCTGATGGGCGAGGCCGGCGCGGACGTCATGGGCGTCGACTACCGGGTCTCGCTGGACGAAGCCGTCAAGCGGGTCGGCCCCGGCAAGGCGCTCCAGGGCAACCTGGACCCGGCCGTGCTGTTCTCGACCCCCGAGGCCGTCGAGGCCAAGGCGGACGAGGTCCTCGCGGCCGCCGCCGGCCTGGAGGGCCACGTCTTCAACCTCGGGCACGGCGTCCTGCCGACCACGGACCCGGACGCCCTGACCCGCCTCGTGGACTACGTCCACACCCGCACGCAGCGCTAGTCCTGTCCGGGCGGGGCGGAGGGGCCGCTGCGCGGAGCCAGCCCCTCCCCGCCCTTCCTGCGTTCCCTGGGGCTCCGCCCCAGACCCCGCGCCTCAAACGCCTGCGGGGCTGGTCTTTCCAGCCCGTCCGGCGTTTGAGGACCGGGTCCGGGCGGAGCCCGGTGAACGGAGGAAGGGCGGGGAGGGGACGGCCCCGCAGGGCCGCCTATGCCTCCGCCGCCCGCACCCCGGACACCGCCTTGCGGGCCGCCACCAGGATCGGGTCCCAGACCGGGGAGAACGGCGGCGCGTAGCCGAGGTCCAGGGACACCACCTGGTCCACCGTCATCCCCGCCGTCAGCGCCACAGCCGCGATGTCCACCCGCTTCGCGGAGCCCGCGCCGCCGACGATCTGGACACCGAGCAGCCGGCCCGTACGCCGCTCCGCCAGCATCTTGACCGTCATCTTCGCCGCGCCCGGGTAGTAGCCCGCCGTCGTGGTCGACTCGATCGTCGCCGTCACGAAACGCAGCCCCGCCGCGAGCGCGTCCTTCTCGCGCAGGCCCGTGCGCGCGATCTCCAACTCGCACACCTTGCTCACCGCCGTCCCCACCACCCCCGGGAAGGTCGCGTAACCCCCGCCCACGCCCGAGCCGATCACCTGCCCGTGTTTGTTGGCGTGCGTGCCCAGCGGGATGTGCCGGTTGCGGCCCGCCACCAGGTCCAGGACCTCCACGCAGTCGCCGCCCGACCAGATGTTCTCGTACCCCCGGACCCGCATCGACAGGTCCGTCAGCAGCCCGCCCGACTCGCCGAGCGGCAGACCCGCCAACCGGGCCAGGGCGGTACGCGGCTCGACGCCGATGCCCAGCACCACCACGTCCGCCTGGAACTCCGCACCCGACGCCGTGGCCACCGCCACCGCGCGGCCCTCTTCGTCCGTGAGGATCTTCGTCACCTCGGCGCCGGCCACCGTACGGATGCCCATGCGGTTCATCGCGCCGTGCACCAGGGCGCCCATGTCCGGGTCCAGGGTGGCCATCGGCTGCTCACCGCGGTGCAGCACGGTCACCTCGAAGCCCCGCCCGACCAGGGCCTCCGCCATCTCCACGCCGATGTAGCCGGCGCCGACCACGACCGCCCTGCGGCCCGAGGTCCGCTCCAGGGTGTCCATCAGGCGCTGCCCGTCGTCCAGGGTCTGCACGCCGTGCACCCCGTGCGCCCCGATGCCGGGAAGACGCGGACGGATCGGCCGGGCGCCCGTCGCCAGCACGAGCTTGTCGTAGCCCGTCCAGCTCTCCGCGCCCGATTCGAGGTCCCGGGCGCGCACCCGCTGCCCCGCGAGGTCGAGTTCGACGACCTCGGTGCGGGTGCGCAGGTCGATGTCGCGGGCCCGGTGCTCCTCGGGGGTCCGGGCGATCAACGCGTCCCGCTCCGCGACCCGCCCGCCGACCCAGTAGGGGATGCCGCACGCCGAGTAGGACGTGAAGTGCCCGCGCTCGAAGGCGGTGATCGCCAGCTCCGCCGGGCCCTTCAACCGCCGGGCCTGTGAGGCGGCGGCCATCCCCGCCGCGTCGCCGCCGACCACCACCAGTCGTTCCGCTGCCATCGTCCGCACCGTCCTCCGCCCGCACCACCGTTACGTGGGGGACACGCTACGGGCGAACGGCCGAATGGGTGTTCCGTTCCCGACCGCCTCCGGCCACGAGCAGTGGGGTCCGGCGCGTTGATCGGTCCGAGACCCGGTCTGAGACGATGTGTTCATGCACGAAGCGGACATGCGTACGGACCGACCGGGACCCCGCGGTCACGTCGTCGTCATCGGCGGCGGCATCGCCGGCCTCGCGGCCGCCCACCGGCTGCTCGGCGACGGCGTACGCGTCACGCTCCTGGAGGCCGGCCCGCGCCTCGGCGGCAAGCTGCACGCCGGAGAGCTGGCCGGGGCCCCCGTCGACCTCGGCGCCGAATCCATGCTCGCCCGCCGCCCCGAAGCCGTGGACCTGGCCCGGGCCGTGGGGCTCGGCGACGCGCTCCAGGCGCCGGCGACGGCCACCGCCCACCTGTGGACGCGTGGCGCGCTGCGCCCCATGCCGCGCGGCCATGTCATGGGCGTCCCGGGCGACTTGGCGCCCCTCGCCGCCTCCGGGGTGCTGTCAGCCGAAGGCATGGCCCGGATCGCGGCCGAGCCGACGCTGGCGCCCGCCGAGATCGGCGAGGACGTCGCCGTCGGCGAGTACGTCGCGGCCCGGCTCGGCCGCGAGGTCGTCGACCGGCTGGTGGAACCCCTGCTCGGCGGCGTCTACGCGGGCGACGCCTACCGGATCTCCATGCGGGCCGCCGTGCCACAGCTCTACGAGGCCGCCCGCACCCACGCGCTGCTCGGCGACGGCGTACGGGAACTGCAGCGCCGGGCGGCGGCACTGCCCCGGGCGGCCGGCCCCGTCTTCGCCGGCATCGAGGGCGGCATCGGAAGGCTCCCGCTCGCCGTGGCCGAGGCGTGCCGGGCCGCCGGAGCGCGCCTGCACACCTGCCGCCCCGTGCGCGAGGTCCTGCGTACGCCCGATGGCTGGCGCGTGGTCGCCGGGTCCGAGGTCATCGAGGCCGACGGCGTGGTCCTGGCCACCCCGGCCGGGGCCACCGCCCGGCTGCTCGACACGCTCGCGCCCACCGCCGCCGCGGAGCTGCGCACCGTCGAGTACGCCTCGATGGCCCTGGTGACGCTGGCCTTCCGGCGCGCCGACCTGCCGCCCGCTATCACCGACGGCGGCGCCAGCGGGTTCCTCGTACCGCCCGTCGACGGCCGCGCCATCAAGGCGTCCACCTTCTCCGGCAACAAGTGGGCCTGGTCGGGCGCCGATCCCGACCTCTTCCCGCTGCGCACGTCCGTCGGTCGCTTCGGCGACGAGGCCTTGCTGGAGCGCGAGGACACCGAGCTGGTCAAGGTCTCCCTGCGCGACCTCGGCGAGGCCGTGGGCCTCGCGTCCCGCCCGGTCGCCTCCACCGTCAGCCGGTGGGACGGCGGCCTGCCCCAGTACCCCGTCGGCCACCTCGCCCGGGTCGCCCGGATCCGGGCCGCCGTCGCCGCCCTGCCCGGCCTCGCGGTGTGCGGCGCGCTCTACGACGGGGTGGGCATCCCGGCGTGCGTCGCGAGCGCCGGCAAGGCCGCCGACACGGTGCTCGGCGCGCTCGGGGGCGCGTTCGGCACCCCTGGCACGGACCACTGATCAGCACACGGGACAATGGACACATGACTGCACCAGAGAAGATTCCCAACGCGGGGAAGAAGGCGAAGGACCTGAACGAGGTCATTCGCTACACCCTGTGGTCCGTCTTCAAGCTGAAGGACGTTCTCCCGGAGGACCGCACCGGCTTCGCCGACGAGGTCCAGGAACTCTTCGATCAGCTGGCCGCCAAGGACATCACCGTCCGCGGCACCTATGACGTCTCCGGCCTGCGAGCCGACGCGGACATCATGATCTGGTGGCACGCGGAGACGGCGGACGAGCTCCAGACCGCCTACAACCTGTTCCGCCGCACCAGGCTCGGCCGCGCCTTGGAGCCGGTCTGGTCGAACATGGCCCTGCACCGCCCGGCCGAGTTCAACAAGTCCCACATCCCGGCCTTCCTGGCCGACGAGAACCCGCGCGACTACGTCAGCGTGTACCCCTTCGTGCGCTCCTACGACTGGTACCTGCTGCCCGACGAGGACCGCCGCCGCATGCTCGCCGACCACGGCAAGATGGCCCGCGGCTACCCCGACGTGCGCGCCAACACCGTCGCCTCGTTCTCGCTCGGCGACTACGAGTGGCTGCTGGCCTTCGAAGCCGACGAACTGTGGCGCATCGTCGACCTCATGCGTCACCTGCGTGCCTCCGAGGCGCGTATGCACGTCCGTGAGGAGGTGCCCTTCTACACCGGGCGCCGCAAGTCCGTCGCCGATCTGGTCGCCGGGCTCGCCTGATACCTCCCCTGGGGGGAAGGACCGGCGCAGTGCCCCCGTGACTGGGGGGTGGCCGCCGGTGATCGGGAGGCCCCGCCCCCGAATCGACGCAGCCGGAGATCCCGCCCGGAAGTTCAGACGACCGGCGGCAGTGCCCTGGGAGCATTCCCCGGGGCGTCCGCCGCCCGCTCGTCCAGCGACACCGGTGCGGGCTCCGGATGCGGCGCACACGTGACACTGCGCCCCGGGGTGTCACCCGTCAGCAAGTACCGCTCCACGTGCGCGTCGACGCAGTCGTTGCGACCGCCGGCCACGCCGTGGGTTCCCGCCCCCTCCTCCGTGACCAGCGCGGCCGACGCGCCGAGTCGCTGCCGCAGCTCCAGCGCGCCCCGGTAGGGGGTCGCGCCGTCCCGGTCCGCCGCCACGATCAGGGTCCGGGGGAGCGCCGGCCGCCCGGCCCCGACGTCCACCGGGCGCTGTCGCCGGAGCACCGGCCAGGACGCGCAGGGCAGGTTGAGGAACGCGTTCGTCCAGGTCTCGAAGGGCGCCCGGCGCGCCACCTCGGTGTTGTCCCGGTCCCAGGTCTCCCAATCGGCGGGCCAGGGGGCGTCATTGCACAGCACCGCCGTGTAGACGGCCGTCGCGTTCTCCGCCGCGACGGCGCGCGCCGGGTCCGGCGCGGCCTGCTCCGTCAGCGGGCCCGGGTCGCCGCGCAGGAACGCCGCCAGCGCCCGCGCCCGGTCCGGCCACACGTCGTCGTAGTACGCGGTCTGCAGGAAGGCGGCGTGGAGTTCCCCCGTCCCCACCACCCCGCCGGCGGGGGCCCGGGCCACCGCGTCCCGGACGCGTGCGTAGGCGGCCAGCACGGCTTCCGGGGTGGCGCCGAGGCCGTACGCGGCGTGGTGGCGGGCGACCCAGGCGCGGAAGTCGTACCAGCGCCGCTCGAAGCCGGGGCCCTGGTCGAGGTTGTTCCGGTACCAGATGCGGCGCGGGTCCGGGTCGACCGCCGAATCGAAGACCATCCGGCGCACCCGGTCCGGGTAGCGGGTGGCGTAGACGGCTCCCAGGTACGTGCCGTACGAGGCTCCCATGAAGCTCAGCTTCGGCTCGCCGAGCGCGGCGCGGAGCACGTACAGGTCCCGGACGTTGTTCAGGGTCGTGTAGTACGGCAGCGCGGCGCCGGCCCGCAGCGCACAGCCGAGGCCGTACGCCCGGGCGGCGGCGAGGCGTTGCCTCTTGTACGCGGCCGAGGGCTCGGCCGGGACCTGGGGGGTGGGCGCCTCGGCGCGGACGGCGGGATCCTGGCAGGACAGCGGCGCGGAGTGGCCCACCCCGCGCGGGGCGTAGCCCACCAGGTCGTAGGCGGCGGCGACGCGCTCCCAGGCGGGCAGGGTGCCGAAGAGCGGGAAGGTCATCCCGGAGGCACCGGGTCCGCCCGGGTTGTAGACGAGCGCGCCTTGGCGGACCGCCCCGCCGCGCCCGGTGGCCGGGACTCGACTGACGGTGAGGGAGATCCGGGGGCCGTCGGGCCGGGCGTAGTCGAGCGGGACGCGCAACGTCGCGCACCTGACGGGATCGGGCAGCGCCTCGATGTCGGGGCAGGGCCCGAAGAGGAGCGGCGGGGGCGTGCGGGCGACGCGCTCGGCGCCGGCCGCCTCGGCCGCCTCGACCTCCCGGTCGGGGCCCCCGTGGGCCGCCCGGGCGGGGACGGGACCGGCCAGGACGAGGCACAGCACCGCCGCGGTGACCGTGCGGCGTGTGAGTTTCCTCCGCATGGCGGACCCCTCATCTCATCGGCTGGTCCGATCAGATGCCGTCCGGTCACGCCTGTACAGCACCGCGCCCCGGGTGTCGCCCCCGCTCCCCCCTTTGCCGTAGCACGCGCACCGCATGATGGCCGGTCAGGAGCCGCTGGAGCAACCGGAACTCGACGAACAGCTCGAACCCGACGAGCAGCTCGAACCCGACGAGCAGCTCGAACCTGACGAGCAGCCGGACCCCGAGGAACAGGCGGACCCCGAGGAGCCGCAACTCGAACCGGCGCCCCCGCAGGAGGAGCCGGAGCTTCCGCCGTCGGTCGCCGCACACCACACGAGCGGCGCGACGTCGGCGGCCGACACGGACGAGCCGGAACCAGCGCCCGCGCCCGCGCTCCGCCGCGCGCCCGACTGCGCCGCGGCCAGGCGGGTACCGCGGGCGGCCGGTACCAGTTGCTGCCGCAGGTACGGGTCCCGCAGCCCGCGCAGCCCGAACAGGGCCGTCCGGACCCGCGGGGTCCGGTCGAGCGCGTACCGGGCCCGTATCGCGCCCAGCGCCTCCCACCCCGTCGGGGTGATCCGCTGCCGGGCGCGGCGGGCGCCGCTGACGCCGAACGTGACCCCGGCGATCAGAACGGGCAACACCTCGAAGATGAAGGGAACTTGGAACCCGGACTCCGGATCCCACGTCACGAAGGTGAGCACCATCGACGGCGGCACCAGCAGCGCACACACCACCGCCTGGACCAGCCCCCAACGGCGCCGCCCGCGCCCCGCCCCGGGCACGGCGATCAGCCCCCGGTCGGCCAGGGCGTCCCCGGTCTCCTGCACGGCCGGGTCGACCATCGCCGCGTACCGCACCTGGTAGAGCCACCCCGAGGGTGCCTCCCGCAGGGCCTGGAGCACGGCGCGCTCCGCGACGTCGGCGCCCCGCACCCCTGGCCGGGCGTGCACGATGCCGGGGCCGCCGACCACCAGCCGCCCGTCGCAGAGCAGGGAGACGAGCGCGCTGTCCACGACCGCCCCCGGCCCACCCACCAGGAACGCCGCCTCGGAGAGGTCGTGCAGGTACGGCGCCGAACCGGACGACGCGGACCGCCGCCCGAGCGGGCCGCGGAAGAGCAGCACGGTGGAGGCGGCCACGGCGAGCCAGACCGCCAAGGCCAGTGCGTTCACGCCGCCCTCCCCATGAGCGTCCGCGCCCAGCGCGCGATCCGGCCGGACGGCCGCGCCCCGGCCCGCTCCCGCCACCACGCGGTGAGCCGGCGGCGGGCGGCCGGGTCGGCCGGGAGCCCGCGGATCAGCAGGTGCTCGGCGAAGTCCAGGGCGTCACGGCGGTATCCCGCCGCCATCGGGCGGCCGCGTGCGTACCCGAGGAACGCGGTGCGGTACGCGTCCGCGCCGCCCAGGATCGCGGGCAGCTCCGGCGCCAGCTTCGCCACCACCGACCCCCGCTTGGCGGCCAGCGCCCGGCTCTGGACCCGGATGCGCTGCCGGTCGAAGCCCTCCGGTACGGGCGTACCCGCGACGAGCGCCGAGAGCAGCGCGGCCTGCCGCAGCCCGAGCCGGGTCCGGGCAGCGTCCGTGCCGGCTCCCGTCACGGATTCCGGGGCCGGGGCCGGGTCCGGGTCCGGGACAGCGACCGCGGACCTCGGAGCGCGGTGGCCCGGGGCGGTCCCGGCCGCCAGCACCGTGCGGATGGCCCGCAGTTCCCCCTCCAGCTCCGCCTCCGGCGGGAAGTCGTCGTCCCGCTCCAGCAGGACCCCGGCCGGCTCGACCCGCTCCCGCAACCGCGCCAGTACGTCCAGCACCGCCCCCGGCACCGGGTGCGCGTGCGTGTCGTGCCACACCCCGTCCCGCTCCACGCCCCCGGCGACGTGCACGTACGCCAGTGCCTCCGGCGGGATCGCGTCCAGCACGGCCGTCGGGTCCTCGCCGCGGTTCACCCGGTTGGTGTGGAGGTTCGCCACGTCGATGAGCAGCCGCACCCCGGTCCGCTCCACCAACTCGGTCAGGAACCGGGCCTCCGTCAACTCGTCCCCGGGCCACGCGAAGAGCGCGGCGATGTTCTCCAGCGCCAGCGGCACCGGCAGCGCGTCCTGCGCGATGCGGACGTTCTCGCAGAGCACGTCCAGCGCCTCCCGGGTGCGGGGCACCGGCAGCAGGTGCCCGGCCTCCAGCGCCGGCGAGGAGGTGCGTACGTACGCGATGTGCTCGGTGACCAGCGGCGCCCCCAACGCCACCGCCCGCTCCCCGAGCGCCGCCAGCTTCCCGGCGTCCGGCCGGTCGGCGCCGCCGAGGCCCAGGGAGACCCCGTGCGGGACGACGCGGACGCCGCGCTCCAACAGCCGCGTCAGCGAGTCCGGCAGGTGGCCCGGGCAGATGTTCTCCGCCACCACCTCGACCCAGTCCAGGCCGGGCAGCCGTTCCACCGCTTCCGCGATCTCCGGCCGCCAGCCGATGCCCACCCCCAGGTGTGCCACGGGCTTCATGTCCCCCGCCCCCCCTTCCATCGGTCCGTACGCCGATGTGATGGCCCCGGCGGGGTTCCGCCAACCCGCCGGAGGGGACGTTCAGAGCAACATTTGAGGTTCCGCCGCGACCCGGCCCCCCACCGGCGGACCTACAGCCGGGCCCGGAGCGCCGGGTGGTCGGAGACGACCGTGCAGGAACCCGGCGCGATCTCCGTGAACCCCGCGTCCCGGACCACCGGCAGCCCGCTCCCGCTCAGCTGCGCCCACCGCTCGCGCGGGGCCGTCCGTACGGCCAGCCGGAAACCGGAGTCCCGCCACGCGTCGCGCTCCGCCGGTGTCAGCTCCCACCAGGCCAGTTGAGCCGCGTGCCCGGCCTGGGCCATCGCCTTGCCGGCCGACATGTCCAGGTCGGGGTTGAGCCACAGCACCGGTACCCCGGGCGCCGCCGGGGCGGCCGGCTCCGGGTCGTCGAGGTCGGTACCCGACACCTGGAGCTTGGCCAGCTCCTTGGGCCAGCCGTCGAGCGGCACCGGCGGGAACACCCGTACCTCGGTCGTCGCCCCCGAGGGGCCGTCTCCGTGGACGGTGACCCCGGGCAGCGTCCCGGCCTTGCGCCACTCCGCCCCGCGAGCCCGCCGGACCACCTTTCGGATCCGGGCGTCCTGCCAGTCGCGGACCGCCTCGGCCCACTCGCCGTCGCCGTGCGAGCGCTCGTCCGTCAGCAGCACCAGCACCGCGCGGGCCGCCGTCTCCAGCGCGTCGGTCCGGGCCGGCGGCGAGGGCTTCTCGATCCGCACGACCAGCGGCAGCACGAACTGGGGGGCCTCGTCACGGGCCGCGTGCTCCCTGCGGAACGGGCTGTCGGCCCCCACGGCCGGTGCGGGGGCGGTGTCCTGGCGGGCCTGGATGTCCTCGGTGCTCATCCGGCCCAGTCTGCCGGCCTCCGACTTCAGGAGGATGCCGCAGGGGTGGCGTCCGGGCGAGGATCGAGCGCATGAAGAGTGATCTTTTCGCGTCCGAGAACCTGGTCCAGCCTTCCGCCGCACCCGGCATGACCCTCCAGAACGCCAAGTCCGTCAAGTACACCGTCAACGGGGAAATGCTGGCCCGCCAGGGCTCGATGGTCGCCTTCCGCGGCAACCTCCAGTTCGAGCGCAAGGGGCAAGGCATAGGCGGCATGCTCAAGCGCGCCGTGACCGGCGAGGGGCTGCCCCTGATGTCGGTGCGCGGCCAGGGCGAGGCATGGTTCGCCCACCAGGCCGCGAACTGCTTCATCGTCGAATTGGAGTCCGGCGACGCGCTGACCATCAACGGGCGCAACGTCCTGTGCTTCGACCCGTCGTTGTCCTACGAGATCAGGATGGTCAAGGGCGCGGGCATGACCGGCGGGGGGCTGTTCAACAGCCTCTTCACCGGCACCGGCAAGCTCGCGGTGATCTGCGAGGGCAATCCGATCATCATCCCGGTCACCGCCCGGGCGCCGGTCTACGTGGACACGGACGCGGTGGTGGGATGGAGCGCCTCCCTGGAGACCGGGCTGCACCGCTCCCAGTCGATCGGCTCGATGATCCGCGGCGGCTCCGGGGAGGCCGTACAGCTCAAGCTCAGCGGCGAGGGCTTCGTCATCGTCCGCCCCAGCGAGGTCACCGAGGCGCCCGCGGCACACTGAACGGCCCCTTCCGGACGAGGGCGAGCACCCCGAGGGCCGGCGCCCCGAGGGTGAGTACCCTCGTCCGCATGGACCGGGACGAGCACGACGAGCGCGACGAAGAGCGGAACCGAGAGCGGGACGACGAGCCGGACGCCCCCTACTGCCCGGCGCCGGCCCCGCCCGCCGGGCGGGTGGACGGCCCGCCGTACGCGGACTGCCTGGAGTGCGGCAAGCCCACCGAGTACGGGGTCGCCACCCCGGGCGTGGTGCTGTGCCCGGTGTGCGAGTGGCAGGACGCCCAGCGTTCCGCCTGCTCCGGATAGCCCGGACGACCGCTTCCGCCGGCGACCCGTTCCCCGGGCGGCGCGTTCCCGCCCTACTTCCCGATCAGGTCCGAGACCTTCACGAAGCGGTAGCCGCGCTTGCGCAGCTCCGGGACGACCTTGCGGACGGCTTCCTCGGTGACCGGGGCCGCGCTGCGCGTGCAGTGCATGACCACCACCGAGCCCGGCTTCACCCCGGCCAGCACCTGCTCGGCCACCGCGTCCGGGTCCTTGGCGAAGGCGTCGCCGCTGACCACGTCCCACTGCACGGCCGTCACCTTGGCCGGGGACAGCGCCCGCAGTGCCTGGTCGTCGTAGCACCCGCCGGGGAAGCGGAAGTAGGGGACCGTGTTGACCGCGCCCGCCTTCCGGAAAGCGGCGAAGGCCCGGTCCACGTCGGCCTTGGCGGCGGCGGCATCGAGCGCGGGGAGCCCGTAGCAGGGGGACTTGAAGGCGTGGTGGCTGTACGAGTGGTTGGCGATCTCGAAGTTGGGATCGGCGCCGATGGCCTTCGCCTGGTCCGGGTACTCCTCCGCCCAGCGGCCGGTCATGAAGATGGTCGCCGGCACCTTCAGGGACCGCAGCGACGAGATCAGCTGCGGATTGTCGAAACGTTCCCCCGAAGCGGCGCGCGGCCCCTGGTCGGAGGTCATGTCCGCGTCGAAGGTCAGCGCCACGGTCTTGTCGGTCCGCTGCTTCGCCCGTTCGAAGACGGGCGTCAGGCCGCTCGGACCGGGCGGCAGGACCGGGACCGCGGCCGGCGCGCCGGCCTTCGGCGAGCCCGAGCCCGAGGGCACGGCGGACGGGGAGGCGGGGGCGGGGGCCGCGGGGGCCGCGGGGGTGCCCATCCGGGCTTCGTTGGCGGGCTTCGGCGAGCCGGTGCCGCCCCCGCAACCGGCGAGGGCGGCACCGAGGGCGGCCACGGCCGCTGCTTTGCGCACTGCTACGGAGAGGGTCACGCCAGGCAAAATATCCGACTATGTGGCAAGTAGACGTGCGCGGCACTCGTCTACGTCGAAATCAGCACCCGGATAGCACGGATCCATGTCCCCCAGATGCTCCGACAACAGCGTGCCGATGGCCCAGTTGCGGTACCACTTGCGGTCGGCGGGCACCACGTACCACGGCGCGGCGTCCGTGGAGCAGCGCTCCAGCGCCAGCTCGTAGGCGCGCTGGTACGCCGGCCACAGCGCCCGCTCGTCGATGTCGCCGGGGTTGAACTTCCAGTGCTTGGACGGGTTGTCGAGCCGGGCCAGCAGCCGCTCGCGCTGCTCCTCGAACGAGATGTGGAGGAATGCCTTCACCACGGTGACGCCGTCTTCGGCGAGCGACTCCTCGAACCGGTTGATCTCGTCGTAGCGCCGGTTCAACGCGGACCGGGGCACCAGTTCCCGGACGCGGGCGATCAGGACGTCCTCGTAGTGCGAGCGGTCGAAGATGCCGATCTCGCCGGGCCGGGGGAGGGCTTTGGTGACGCGCCACAGGAAGTGATGCTTCAGCTCCTCCGGGGTGGGCGCCTTGAAGGACTGCACGCGGCAGCCCGAGGGGTTGAGGAAACCGATCACGTGCTTGACCGTGCCGCCCTTGCCACTGGTGTCCATGCCCTGGAGGACGAGCAGGAGCCGACGCCGGTCACCCGCGGTGCTCGCGGCGTACAGCCGTTCCTGGAGCGAGGCGAGCGGGTCGGCCATCCTCGCCATGGCGGCCGCGCCGTCCGCCTTGCGGGACGGGCCGCCCGGGGTCGAGGACGGGTCGACGGCGCCGAGGTCGGCCCGGCCGGGCGGCACGCGCAGCAACGCGCGCAGGGAGGGCCGCGAAGCCTTCCCGGTCTTCTCCCGCTCGCCCATCTCCGTGCCGGGCTTCGCCTCGTCCTTCTTCGCCCGGTCCTTCTCCGCCCTGTCTTTCCTCGCCATCGTCGTCCACCCCGATCAGTCGACTTCGTCCGATCATCCGACATCGGGGGCGGCGGCGCACGGTGGGGCGGATCAGTGGTTCCAGGGACCGGTCACCGCGAAGGTGGTTCCCGGGGTGTAGGCGTTGACGTACATCGTCCGGGCGTCGGGGGAGAAGGTGACCCCGGCGAACTCGCCCCACTCCGGGGCGCCGGGCTTGCCGATGTCCTGCGCGTTGCGGGCCACCGGGTACACCTCGCCGTCCAAGGTCACGCCGAAGACGTACTGGTCGCCGCCACCGTCCTCGCACACCATCAGGCCGCCGTCCGGGGCGAGGCAGATGTTGTCCGGGCTGTCCCCGGGGAGCGTGACGTCGGTGGACGGGCCGAACACCACGCTCAACCGCAGCCGGGCGCGGCGCGGGTCGTAGAACCAGACCTGCCCGTGGTGGTCGGCGGCGGCACCCTCGACGCCCCGGGCATAGCTGGAGACGAAGTGGACTCCGGTCCCGCCCCGGTAGCAGCCCTCCAGCTTCTGGGCGTGGGTGATGCCGCCCCGACCGAAGTCCTGGAAACGGAGGGCCGTCCCGGCCGCCGACGGGTCCGGTACGGGAATCCACTCCACCGGGAACTCGGCGCCGGGCTGGTCCACGACGGACAGGTCGGGCACGCCGGGCACCCGCAGGGCCTGGAGGGCGCCGCCGGCCCGCAGGGAGCCGAGGCCCCCGAGGGGCCGGGCGGGCAGGAAGCGGTAGAACAGCCCGAACGGCTCGATGAACGCGTCCTCGGTCTCGTAGACGACCCCGGTGTACGGGTCCACGGCGACGGCCTCGTGCGCGAAGCGGCCCATCGCCCTGAGCGGGACGGCGCCCGAGCGGCGCGGATCGGCCGGGTCGACCTCGAACACGTAGCCGTGGTCCTCGGTGTACCCGTCCGTCCCGGCCCGGTCCTCGGTCTCCTCGCAGCTCAGCCAGGTGTGCCACGGGGTCCGCCCGCCGGCGCAGTTGACGGCGGTCCCGGCGAGGGCGACCCGCTCGGCGGTGAGGTCCCCGGCCGGGTCCAGGGTGAGGACCGTACAGCCACCGAGGGCCCCGGGGTCGTAGGTCAGGCCGTCGACAGCGGGGACGCGCAGGGCGGCGGTGGCGCGGTTCTCGTGGTTGCGCACCAGTCGTACGCCGCCCCGCGCGTCCGCGCCGAAGGCGGCCATGCCGTCACAGTTGCCCGGGACCGTGCCCCCGCCGGAGCGCAGCGGGGTGCCGGCGCGGGAGAGCACGCGGTACGAGAACCCGGCGGGCAGGTCCAGCAGGCGGTCCGGGTCGGGCACGAGCGGCCCGTACCCCCGGCGGACCGGGACGGCGCCCGCCGCCGTGCCGAACGCCGCCGTGCCGAACAGCGCGCCGAGCGACCCGCCGAAGGTGACGCCGGCCGCGGCCAGCAGGCTGCGTCGGCTGACGGACATCGGCAACTCCCAGCGGCGACGCGGACCATGTGACCGAGCCGTGGTACCACGCCCCCCACGCCCCGGCGGCGCCCCGCGCCGACCGGTCACCCCACCGGGTTCCGTCGGGGGCGCGCGATCCGCCCGGCGACCGGTCGGCGGGGCGGGGTCCGCCATCGCACCGACCGGCCGCGCCCGGGGCGGGGTCGGCGCTAGATCAGCTCGGCGCTCAGGGTGATCGTCGTACCCGTCAGGGCCTGGCTGACCGGGCAGTTCTTCTTGGCGTCCTCGGCGGCGGCGGCGAAGGCGTCGGCGTCCAGACCCGGAACCTCGGCGCGCACCGTCAGGTGGATGCCGGTGATGCCCTCACCCGGCTGGAACGTCACGTCGGCCTTGGTCTCCACCCGGGTGGGCGGGGTGCCGGCGCCGTCGAGGCCGTGGGAGAGCGCCATCGAGTAGCAGCTGGAGTGCGCGGCGGCGATCAGCTCTTCCGGGCTGGTCTTGCCGTTCGCGGCCTCGGCGCGCGAGGGCCAGGAGACGTCGAACGAGCCCCGGCCCGAGGAGTCGAGGGTGACGACACCCGAGCCCTTGAGGAGGTTGCCCTGCCAGTCGGTGTGCGCGGTACGCGTGGTGGCCATGGTGGATCCCTTCGCAGAAGTGGAAACGACCGGACCGGACGCACACGTGTCGATCCGTATGGCGATCCGTACGCGCGACGGCCCGGCGCGACCCAACCTACTGGGCCACCAGCCCCTTCGCGTCGCGTGCCAGGGCGGTGAGCCGGGATATGGCGCGGAAGTACTTTTTCCGATAACCCCCGTCGAGCATGTCGTCACTGAACAGACGATCGAACGGCACGCCGGAGGCGAGCACCGGTATCTCGCGGTCGTACAGCCGGTCGGCGAGGACCACCAGCCGCAGTGCCGTCGACTGGTCCGGGACGGGGCCGACATCGGTCAGGCACACCGCCGATATCCCGTCCGTCAGCGCTCCGTAGCGGCTCGGGTGCACCTGTGCCAGGTGGTCCAGCAGCCCCGGGAAGTCGTCGAGGCTCGCGCCCGGCGTCGCGTACGCGGCCTTGGCCACCTGCTCGTCCGAGAACGGCGCCGGCGCCGCCGGCAGCCCCCGGTGCCGGTAGTCCTGGCCGTCGATCCGCAGCGGCCGGAAGTGCGCGGACAGGCCCTGGATCTCCCGCAGGAAGTCGGCCGCGGCGAACCGGCCCTCGCCGAGCTTGCCGGGCAGGGTGTTGGAGGTCGCGGCCAGCGCCACGCCCTGCTCGACGAGCCGGCTCAGCAGCGAGGACACCAGCACGGTGTCGCCCGGGTCGTCCAGCTCGAATTCGTCGATGCACAGCAGCCGGTGCCCGCCGAGCGTCTGCACGGTCTGCTGGAAGCCGAGCGCGCCGACCAGGTTCGTCAGCTCCACGAAGGTGCCGAACGCCTTCAGCGCGGGCTCGGCGGGGGTCGCGTGCCACAGGGAGGCCAGCAGGTGCGTCTTGCCGACGCCGTAGCCGCCGTCGAGATAGACCCCGCCCGGGGCGCCGGCCGCGGTCGCCGGTTTCTTCGAGAACCAGCGCCGCTTGCCCGAGCCGGTGGCGTGCGCCCCGCCCAGCCCCGCGGCGAAGGCGCTCAGCACGGTGACGGCCTCGCGCTGGCTGGGCTGGGTGGGGTCGGGCTCGTAGGTGTCGAAGCGCACCGCGTCGAAACGCGGCGGCGGCACCATCTCGGCGACCAGCCGTTCGGCGGGCACGCGGGGGGACCGGGCACACAGGGCCTGGGGACCCGCGTCGGCTATCGGCTGCCGCCCGGAGGCCGGACCAGAGGTCGTGAGGGAGGTTGACACAGCCCTTAACTCTACGGGCCGTGGCACACTGCATCGATGCGACGCCTGTTCCCTGTGACCGATCAGACATCAGCAGACCGGAGCGACCGCCCGTGGTCGCTGGACGAGCTCGCGGAGGCGTACGCGTATCCCGAACTCGGCCCCGACGGCCACTGGCTGCGGGCCAACATGGTCTCGACCCTGGACGGAGCCGCCCAGCACGACGGCCGCTCCCAGCCCATCTCCGGCGAGACCGACATGCAGATCTTCGGCACCCTGCGCGCCCTGGCGGACGTGATCGTCGTGGGGGCGGAAACGGTTCGTCAGGAGGGTTACCGCCCGGCGCGGGCCCGGGACGCCTTCGCGGAGCGCCGCAGGGCCTCGGGCCAGGGTCCCGCGGCCGCCATCGCGGTGATCACCGCCAGTATGGAGCTGGACTTCTCCCTGCCCCTGTTCACGTCCCCCCTCGTGCCGACGCTGGTCCTCACCGGCGCCGCCGCGCCCGCCGAACGCGTGGCGGAGGCGGCGAAGGCCGGGGCCGAGGTGGTGCTCGCGGGCGACGGGGCGGCCGTGGACCCCGTACGGGCGGTACGGGAGCTGGCCGCGCGCGGGCTGCGCCGTCAGCTCACCGAGGGCGGCCCCCGCCTGCTGGGGCAGTTCGTGGCCGCCGACGTGCTGGACGAGCTGTGCCTGACGATCTCCCCGATGCTCACGGCGGGCGACGCCCAGCGGATCGCCGGAGGCCCCTCCGTCACGGTTCCGCACCGGCTCGCGGCGGCCGGGGTGCTGGAGGAGGCCGGGTTCCTCTTCACCAGTTACCGTCGAATCTGAACTAGGGGCGGAATTCGCCGTTCCGCTTAGCTTCCGCTGGGCACATACCTGGGCAGAGATATCCGCGCAAGCCCGCGCGAGAGCGGGGCAGGATGGTTTCCGCAGAGGCCGGCCCACCGGCCTCGGCCCATGAAGGAGAGGGCGTCCGTGTTCACGAGCGTATTGATGATCGAGCAGCCGCTGACCCCGGTGGACGTGGACTTCGTCACCACCCTGCACGGAGACGACGAGGTCTCGTTCATCGTCCTCATGCAACCGAGGGGTGACCAGGACAGGCTGCTCCGCGCCATCGACGACGTGGCGCTCGGCGAGCTCCCCGAGGCCCTCCACGAGGGCGACGAACCGGAGGGCGCCGCCGCCCGCCGCCCCGCCGCACAGGCCCTCGAACACTCGCTGGAAGCCCTGCGCAGAAAGGGCGCCAAGGCCGTGGGGCAGCTCGTCGAGGACCACCCGCTCGACCGGCTCAAGGCCGTCGTGGACGAGACCGGGGCCGACGAGGTGATCGTCCTGACCGCCCCGCACTTCGTCGAGGAGTTCTTCCACCGCGATTGGGCCTCCCGCGCGCGGCACAAGGTCGGCGTTCCGGTGCTGAAGCTCTTCGCCCACAACGAATAGGCTGGCCCCGGCCCACCCCTTGCAATCGATTCCTGGAGCGACCTGAATGAAGCCCGGCCTGCCGACCGCCATGGAACGGCCCCACTTCATCGGCATCGGCGGAGCCGGCATGTCCGGCATCGCGAAGATCCTCGCCCAGCGCGGCGGGCGGGTGGCCGGCAGCGACGCCCGTGACTCCGAGACCGCCCGGGCGCTGCGCGCCCACGGCGTCACGGTGCACATCGGGCACGCCGTCGGTCACCTCGCGGACGACTCCACCTGCGTGGTGGTCTCCAGCGCCATCCGCGCCGACAACCCGGAGCTGGCCCGCGCCGCCGAACTCGGCATCCCGGTCGTGCACCGCTCCGACGCCCTCGCCGGCCTGATGGACGGCCTGCGGCCGATCGCGGTCGCGGGCACCCACGGCAAGACCACCACCACCTCGATGCTGGCGGTCTCACTCTCGGCCCTGGGTCTGGATCCCTCCTACGCCATCGGCGGCGACCTCGACGCCCCCGGCTCCAACGCCCACCACGGCGAGGGCGACATCTTCGTGGCCGAGGCGGACGAGAGCGACCGCAGCTTCCACAAGTACGCCCCGCAGGTCGCGATCATCCTCAACGCCGAACTCGACCACCACGCGAACTACGCGTCGATGGAGGAGATCTACGAATCCTTCGAGACCTTCGTCTCGAAGGTCGTCCCCGGCGGCACCCTGGTCGTCGCCCACGGCCAGGCCGGTGCGGCCGAGATCGCCGCCCGCGTCGCCGGCCGGGACGGGCTGCGGGTCGTCACGTACGGCGAGGAGGCCGACGCCGACGTCCGGATCACGAAGATCACCCCGCGCGGCCTGACCAGCGAGGTCACCGTGGTCCTGGACTCCCGGATGCTCACCTTCACCGTCTCCGTCCCCGGCCGGCACTACGCGCACAACGCCGTCGCCGCGCTGGCCGCCGGTGTCGCGCTCGGCATCCCCGCGCACAACCTCGCCTCCGCCCTCGGCAAGTACACCGGCGTCAAGCGCCGGCTCCAGCTCAAGGGCGAGGCCGCGGGCGTCCAGGTCATCGACTCCTACGCGCACCACCCCACGGAGATGACCGCCGACCTGGAGGCCATCCGCGGCGCCGCGGCCGATGCGCGCATCCTCGTCGTCTTCCAGCCCCACCTCTTCTCCCGCACGCAGGAACTCGGCAAGGAGATGGGCCTGGCCCTGGCCCTCGCCGACGCCTCCGTGGTCCTGGACATCTACCCGGCCCGCGAGGACCCCCTCCCGGGCGTCACCAGCGAGATCATCATCGAGGCGGCCCGCACGGCGGGCGCCGACGTCGCCGCCGAGCACGACAAGGACGCCGTCGCCGACGTCATCGCGGGAATGGCGAAGCCCGGTGATCTCGTTCTCACCATGGGCGCGGGCGACGTCACCGATCTGGGACCGCAGATCCTCGCCCGCCTGTCGAGCTGAAAGCCAGAGGGAGCGGGAACGTCATGGCGTACGAGGTCGAGAAGACGGACGAGCAGTGGCAGGCGGAGCTGACCCCGTCCGAGTACCAGGTGCTCCGCCTCGCGGGCACCGAACCGGCCTTCCGGGGTGAGTACACCGACACCAAGACGGAAGGCGTCTACTCCTGCCGGGCGTGCGGTGCCGAGCTGTTCCGCTCCGACACGAAGTTCGAGTCGCACTGCGGCTGGCCGTCCTTCTACGACCCGAAGGACAGCGACGCGGTCGAGCTGATCGCGGACACCACGCACGGCATGGTCCGCACCGAGGTCCGCTGCGCGAAGTGCGGCTCCCACCTGGGCCACGTCTTCGAGGGCGAGGGCTACCCGACCCCCACCGACCAGCGCTACTGCATCAACTCGATCTCGCTGCGCCTGGCCCCGGCCGACGGGGCCTCGCAGGGCTGACGGGGTACGGGGCCGGGGGAGCGGCCGGGAGCGGCTTCCCCGTCCGGCCGGCTCGTACGCCGGTTCGCGTGTCTTTGGCGCCAATACCACACGGTGGAATCGGAATCCAGCTATCCGTTTCTCCGTCGTGGCTGGTTATGATCTGCAGCCTGGCGCCCCGTCCCGGGCCCTTCCGCGCTCTACCCCGCTCCCGAGGACCGATGTCTCCCATACAACCAGAAGGCCCACGAGGGCAGTCGTCGGCCCCTCGGTCGCGTACCGTGCGCCTGCGTACGCTGCTTATTTGGCTGGCAGTCGTCCCCACCCTGGCGATGACCGCCCTGGTGGCCGTGACCGCACAGCGGTTGCTGGCGCAGTCGGAGCACCTGCGTGCCGACCTGGC
Organism: Streptomyces sp. NPDC046557; assembly: GCF_040645975.1. Classification (NCBI taxonomy): domain Bacteria; kingdom Bacillati; phylum Actinomycetota; class Actinomycetes; order Kitasatosporales; family Streptomycetaceae; genus Streptomyces; species Streptomyces sp. NPDC046557. The sequence continues at coordinate 916,589 of NZ_JBEYZH010000001.1, read as the reverse complement.
GGACGGTCAGCGGATCGGCAAACCCCTGTACACGCTCATGGCCGAGGTGCAGGCCGAGCGGACGACGGCCGCCGCGCGGTGGGCGGGGACCGTGTCCGAGGACGACCTGCGCAACCGGCGCGCGGCCACGGACCGGGCCGTGGCCGAGTTCCGCCGGTCCTCGGACGCCGGTCCGCCGGCGACCGGGCAGGAGGCACGTCAGCTCCAAGACCTCGAGAGCGGCCTGGCGGACCTGGCCGCGAACCGCGAGCGCGCGGACGCCCGCGGCGGCGCCGCCGAGAAGACGATCGGCTACTACACCGGCCTGATCGACCAGATGATCCATCTGTACGAGGAAGAGTTCAACCACGCGGAGGACGCCGAGCTCATCCAGCAGACCCGGCCGGTCGTCGCCATGTTCTCGGCATCCGAGATGGTGGCGCGCGAGGACACGCTCCTGGCGCTGGCCGGGCCGTCCAAGGAACTGAGCCCCTCCGGGTTCGCCGAGTTCGTCAACTCCCTCGGAGCCCACCGGTACCTGTACGCCACGTCGGTCGTGCCGAATCTGTCTGCCGAGGAGAAGAAGCTCTACGAGCAGATCGCCGGCTCCGACGCCTGGCGGACGAAGACCGGCATCGAGAACGCGGTCGTCTCCGACCACAAGGACACCGATTCCGGCGTCAAACTGCCCCGCGAGACAGACGGCTGGCGGGCCGCGCACGAGACGTTCGCTCCCCAGCTGGGCAAGCTCAACACCGACGGGGCGCAGGGCGCGCTCGCGCGGGGCGACGCCAAGGCCGCAGAGCTGGAGACCGAGGTCGCCTGGCTGGTCGGGGGCAGCGCCGGCGCCCTGCTGATCGTCGCGGCCACCGTCGTACTCACCACCCGTTCCGTACTCCGCCGCCTGCACGGTCTGCACGAGCGCACGGTGACCATCGCGGAGGACACCCTGCCCGATGTCGTGGCCCGGCTCCAGCGGGGGCAGCCCGTGGACGCCGACTCGCTGCCGAGGGCGCGCGGAGACCAGGACGAGGTCGGGCGTATCAGCGACGCGTTCGCCCGGGTCGTCGCCGTGTCCATCGACGGGCACAGGCAGCTCGCGGCCGAGCGCCACGGCTTCGGGTTGTTCGCCTCGGGCATCGCCTCCCGCACCGGGAACCTGGTGAGCCGCCAGTTGAGCCTCACCGAGGAGCTCCAGGACACCTTCGGCCACGACGAGAAGCTCCTTGCCCAGTTGATGCGATCCGACCAGTTGACGGTGGGAATGCGGCGCCAGATCGAAAACCTGCTGATCCTGTCGGGCGGCGAGGTCCCCGATCCGCACACCGACCCCATGCGGCTCGCCGACCTGCTGCGCGAAGCCGCCGCGGAGGTCGAGGACTTCCGGCGGATCGAGCGGCAGGCCATGGACGAGATCAGCGTGGAACCGCAGGTGATCAGCCAGATCAGCCACCTCCTGGCGGAGCTGCTCGACAACGCCACCCGCTTCTCCCCGACGAGATCGAAGGTGGTCATCCGCGCCGAACTGGTGACGGACGGCCTGTCGGTCGAGATCGAGGACCGTGGGCCGCGCGTGAGCGCCGAGAGCTACGAGGAGATGAACAGCCGCCTGCACGCGGCGCCGCCGTATTCCGTCCTCGCGCAGAACGCGCACCGGCTCGGGCTGTTCGTGGTCGGCCACCTCGCCGAACAGCTGAACGCCACGGTCACGCTGCGCCGCTCGGTGTACGGAGGGACCTCGGCCGTGGTGGTCCTCCCTCAGGAACTGCTGGTGCGGACCGAACCGGGCCGGACCGGACGGGAACCGGCGCGCGCGCCGGCACCGGCCACCCCGCCGCCGGGTCCCCTCGACGACCGCAAGCCCGAGCTGGTCCTGCACACGGGGTCTGGGCTGCCCAGCCGCAGGCCGCCCGAGCGGCCGGCGGGCCGCACGCGGCCGGTTCGGACCGAGGCACCCGACGACGGTGCGCGACCGGCCCTGCCCGAGAGGGTCCCGCAAACCCACATCGCCGAGCAGCTCCGCGCGCCGCGCGCACCGGAAGCAGCAGCCGGCCAGGACGCGGAGACACCCGAAGAGGTGGCCGACGCCTGGGCGGACTACGAACACGGGACCCAGACAGTGGAACAAGAGCTCCGACAGGATCAGCCATGACGACGGCAAGCAACGACGTGATCTACAGCGTCCTGGACAACAACCTGAGCAGGATCGCCGGTATCCAGGGAGCCGTGCTCCTGTCCAACGACGGGATCAGGCTTAGCTCCTACCAGCTGGAACAGCCCCAGGCGGAGCGGATAGCCGCTGCGTCCTCCGGGATCGCCGCCACGATGAAGGCGATATCCAGAGAGGTCGGCGGCGGCCGGGTGATCCGGCAGCTGGTCGAGATGGACGACAGCTATCTCTGCATCGTGGGGTGCGGGGAGGGCAGCACGCTCATCGTGGTCACCTCCCGCAAGGCGCGGCTCGGCGAGCTAGGCGGCGAGGTGGTGCGCACCGCCCAGGCGCTCGGTGAGTGGCTGGGTACGCCCGAGCGGACCCAGGCGCCGACGCCGTAATGCCGGACGAGCCACAGCCCAGACCCGCAGGCCGCCGCCGGACGCGGCTGTACGCCCTCACCGACGGCCGTACAGCCGCTCCGCACACCGTCCTCACGATGGATACCACGATCACGGCCGTCGCCGCCAACGGGCACGACGGCCTGCCCACCGAATGGCAGGCCGTCCTCGCCATGTGCCCGCCTCCGGGCGGCATGGCGGTCGCCGAGATCGCGGCGCGAACGCACATCCGCCTCACTCCGATGACGCTACTCCTCGGCGAACTCGCCGACCGCGGGCTGATCCACCACCGGCCGCCCCTGGGCGAGGCCGAGACCACCAATGTCCACCTGCTCATGAGAATCAGGGACAACCTTGCCCGGATATGACACCCCTGCCCAGGGAGCGGCCCCCGTCAAGATCCTCATCGCGGGGGGATTCGGCGTCGGCAAGACGACCCTGGTCGAGACGGTCTCCGAGATCGAGCCGTTGCGTACGGAGGAGCGGCTGACGAGCGCGGGCATCGGAGTCGACGACCTCGACGGGATCGAGTCCAAGACGCTGACCACCGTCGCGATGGACTTCGGCCGGATCACCCTCACCGACGCGCAGGTCGTCCTCTACCTGTTCGGCACACCGGGCCAGGAACGCTTCTGGTTCATGTGGGACGACCTGCTGAACGGGGCCCTCGGCGCGATCGTGCTGGTCGACACCCGACGCCTCGACCGGAGTTTTCCCGCCGTCGACTTCTTCGAGAACCGAGGGCTCCCGTTCATCGTCGGCGCGAACTGTTTCCACGGTGAAAAGCCTTACACCGCCCAGGAGATCGGGGCCGCGCTGCATCTGCGCGACCCCGACACGCCCATCCTCATGCTCGACGCCCGATCCCGCGACGACGTCCGCGGGGCTCTCCTCTCGCTGCTGGACAGGCTCATCGCCAAGGCGGAGACCGCGGTCACGGCCTGAAGCGACCCGCGTGCGTCCCCCCGTCAGCGAGCGGCTGCGGACCCCGGCCGCACAGAGGTGACGTAGTCCGCCAGGGTGCGGATCGGGGTCCAGCCCCGCGAGCGGGCACGGGTGATGTCCAGCACCACCGGGTGGGCGAGTTGGTCGACCGCGTAGCGGCTCAAGGGCGGTTCGCCGCGGGAGACCGCCTCCGCGATCCGGGCCGCGGCGAGGGCCAGGGCCGGTGGGATGTGTCGGATCCGGGCCCGCACCCCGTGCGCGCGCAGGACCGCGCAGACGGCGGCGTCGCGGGAGTACGGGCGCGCGTCCGCGATGTTGTACGCGCCCGGGGCCCAGTCGGACGCCACCAGGCAGGCGTCGGCGAGGTTCTCCACCGCCGTCAGGCTGAGCGGTACGTCGGGACCCGGCAGCAGCAGGGTCCCGGCCCGGACGCGGGAGAGCAGCCGGGGCAGCAACTGGGTGTCCCCCGGGCCGTAGACGGCCCTCGGGCGCAGCACCACCGCGCCGGCGGCCAGCGCCAGGGCCTCGCCGGCCGCCTTCGTACGGCCGTAGGCGCCCAGTTGCCCGGTCCGCGGGTGGTCCTCGCGGACCAGGGAGCGGTCCCGGCGCGGGTCGTAGACGCTGGCACTGCCGACCCAGACCACCGGGCGCCCGCCCGCCGCCCGCAGCAGCCGGGCGGTGCCGTCGACGTTGACCGCCCGCATCGCCGCCTCGGCGGCCGGACCGGGGGAGGGGTCGCCCACCGCCGCCGCGCAGTGCACCACCAGGTCGGTGCCCGACAGGTCCGGCTCGGCGCGGGCCGCGTCCCAGAACCGGTGCGTGCCGACCGGGCCGGGGCGGCGGCCCACGCACACGACCTCCGCCCCCCTCGCGGCGGCCGCCCGGGCCACCTGCCCACCACAGAAGCCGCTCGCGCCGGTCACGGCGACACGGACGCCGGCCATGGAGATACGGAGCCTCACGCGCCCGCCCTCACGGTCAACGAGCGCCACCCCGGCAGGGCGGCCCGCCGGTCCACCCGGGCCCGGCTCACCACCGGCCGATGCGGGGCCAACGCTTCCAGCACATCGGCCAGTTGGGCCCGTGCGAGCGCCGCCCCGGGGCAGGCGTGCGACCCCGCGCCGAAGACCAGGGAGGCCACGCCCGAGGGGGCCGGCAGGCGTGCGTCGGGGTCACGGCGGTGTGCTCCGGCGGCATGCCGCGCGACCAGCAGCAGCCGGTCCCCGGCGCGAACCGGGCAGCCGCCGACCGACCCGTCCCCGGCGGCCACCCGGGGCAGCAGCGGCGAGGCCGCCGTGACCCGCAGCAGCTCGTCCACCAGCCGTGGCCGCAGCCGCGGATCGCCCGCCTGGTCCCACAGACCGGCGTCCGCGCACCAGGCCACGGCCCGGGGCAGCGCCGCCACGGTGGTGTTGACGGCGGCCACCGCGACCATCGCCGCAAGGGCGTCGTCCGGCGCGCCGCCGAGGAGATCCCGCAGTCGCGCCGCCGTACGGGCCGCGGCGGCCCGCGCCCCCGGCCGGGGCGGTCCGGGCAGGTGCCCGCGCACGGAAGCCGCCGCCGCCTCGGCCGCCGCCCGGGCGACGGCCCGCGGCTCGGCCGGGCAGTCCAGCAGGGCGCAGACCACGACCCCGGCCAGTTCCCGCGCCAGCTCCACCGCGTCGACCTCGCCGCCCCGCGCCAACGGCAGGAGCCGACGTACCATCAACGGCTGCCAGTGCGCGCGGAGTTCCCGGACCCCCGCCCCGCCGAGCCGCTCGGCCAGCGCCCGCCGGTCGGCGCGGTGCCCGCCGCCCTCCTGGTCGAACAGCACGCCTCCCTCGCCCTCCAGCGCGGCCCGGGCGGCGCCGCCCGTGGTGCCCGGAGCCGTCCGGTCGAGCGGCAGCCGGGTCAGCGCCTCCCGGTAGGCATGCGCGTCGTGGACGAGCACGGAGCCGCCGACGCGGCGTACGGGCCGGCCCCGGGTGGCGGCGAGCAGCCCGAACAGCAGCGGGTGGCCGCCCAGGTAGACCCGGCGGTCACGCCGCCGGGCCCGAAGCGTCGGGTTCACCGGGTACCGCCCTTCCCCTGGTACAGGGCGGCCGCCGCCAGCTTCGATGCCGCCGCCCGGTCAGGCTTGCGCGACCGCCCCGCCAGCGGGACATCCGCGAACACCAGCGCGTCGGGCCGCGCCGTCCCCATGCGCCGCAGCGGTCCCGACAGGGCCGCCCGCAGCGCCGGTTCGGGCACGCCGCGCTGCGGCTGCACGACGGCCACCAGCCGCTCGTCCCCGTCGCCGGCCGGGACCCCGACCAGCACGCCCAGTTCCACGCCCGGCACGTGCAGGGACGGTTCGTACAGGCCCGGGTAGATGTTCTGCGCCCGCCGCAGCACCATGTCCTTGCACCGGCCCTCCAGGACGATCCGCCCGGCGCCGTCGAGCCGCGCCCTGTCCCCCGTACGCACCCACGCGTCGCGTTCCTCACCCAGGTAGCGGTCCCGGGCGGCCGGCCCGGCCAGCAGGAGTTGCCCGGCCGCGTCCCGCTCGGCCCGCACCCCCGGCAGCGGCGTCCCCACCAGGTCCCCCGAGCCGGTGAAGGCGGCCTTCTCGCGGGACTCCACCGCCGCGGCGGGGAACAGTTCCGTCAGCGCGTACACCCCCCACGCCTCGTCGGCGCCGGCGTCCCGGACGCGGTTCAGCAGCCCGGCCCCGGCCGGCGCGGAACCCGTCCACACCCGGCCCCCCAACCTCGCCCCCGCGGCCAGCGCGTCCCGCAACTGCGGCGGCGTGAGGTAGGTGTCCCGCGGGCGCAGCCGATCCAGTTGTCGGGCCAGCACGCGCGCGGAGCGGGCCGGCAGGGCCACCGGCGCGCCGCGCGTGAGCGAGGGCACCAGGACGAAGAAGGTGCCGCCGAGCACCGGCTCGCCCGGCCGGGCGCCCGTGAACAACGCCGACACCGACTCCATCCCCGCGGCCAGGCTCGCCCTGGTGTGCACCACCGCCCGCGGCCGTGACGTCGTACCTGAGGTGAACACGATCACCGCGTCGCCGTCCCCGTCGAAGCGCGCCGGGACCCCGGTGCGCGGGGCGTCCCGCTCCAGGGCGGGCGCGCACCACGGCAGCCGCCGCCCGACGGTCGCCACCGGTCCGCCCAGGGCCGCCAGGTCCGGAAGTTCCAGGCGGGCCCGCCGGGCCGGCGCCGCCGCCCAGCCCGCCACCGCCTGCGCGGCGGCGTCGGCGAGCACCAGCGCGGGCCGGGCCCGCGCCAACCTGGCCCGCAGCACCTCCGGTCCCACGCACGGGTCGAGCACCGCCCCGCGCAGCCCGAGCCGCCACAACGCGAGCAGTACCGCCAGGGCCCGCGGACCGGGCCGCACCGCCACCCCGACGGTGTCCCCGGCCCGCAGGCCGCGCGCGTGCAGCGCGGCGGCGTACGCGTCGGCCTGCTCTGCGAGTTCGCCGCGGGTGGCCCGCACCCGGGGGGCGCCGCCCCGGCCGGTGGTGAGTACCGCGGGCAGCTCGGGGCGGGCGCGCAGCGCGTGTTCGAGTCGGTCCAGCATCAGCGCGGGTCGTCCGTTCCGTGAGTGCCGCTGCCCTGGTCCAGGTACCAGCGGGCGGTGCCGCGGAGCCCGTAGGCCCGCAGCCGCCGCGTCGAGTTCTCCACGACCATCGCGCGGCAGCGCGTGATCCGGTCGGTGTGCCGGCGTACGGCGTTCAGGAACAGCCGGTCGGTCGGCGAGGGCCGTCGGGGCATCCCGCCCACGGCCAGGTACAGCTCGGCGGTGACGGCCATGTTGTTCCCCGCGTGCATCCGGTACGGGGCGCGGTAGCCGTGCCTGCGCGCGTGCCGGGGCCGCAGCCGGCCGAACAGCGCGGCGAGTGCCACCAGCGCCATGAACGCCACCCGGCCGAGCGGCCCGTGCTCGTCGCGCCGGGCGGTGATCCGCCCGCACACCAGGCCCGGCCGCCGAAGGAGCGCGTCCCGCGCCGCGCCCGTCCAGCCGGGCCGGGGCAGACAGTCGCCGTCGGTCCGGGCGAGCAGGGTGGCGCCCTGCGTGATCGCGTACCGGAAACCGGTGTCCACGGCAGAACCGACGCCCTTCTCCGGCTCGTCGATCACCTCCACCGTGAACGGCGCCCGCTTCGCGAACTCCCGGGCGACGGCCGCCGTGCCGTCGGTCGACGCGTTGTCGACGACGAGCAGGGTGAAGTCCCGGTCCCGCTGCGCCGCGAGGGCCCGCAGGGTCTCCCCGAGCCGCGCCTCCTCCTGGTGCGCGGGCACCACCACCCACAGGTTCACGACTTTTCCCAGACCATCGTCATGATGCTGATGCCGCCGCCGAGCCCGACGAACAGCACCCGCTCGCCGGTGGCCAGGCCGTCGAAGACCCGGTCCAACTGGACCCCGATGCTCGCGCTCGCCACGTTCCCCAGCTCCGGCACGGTCACCACGAGCTTCCCGGCCGGTACGCCGGTCAGCTCCGCGAACCGCTCCAGGTAGGGCAGGGTCACCTGGTGCACCAGCACCCTCGCGAAGTCGTCCCAGTCCGTCCCGGTCCGGTGCAGGGTCCGGTCGATGACCGCCGTGCCGACCTTCTCGAACACTCCGCGCAGCTCGTGCCCGTCGCCCTGGAAGTAGGTGTGCTCGTCCCCGCGCGGGTGGCGGGAACCGCCGCCTGGGATCCCGCCGACCTCCCAGTGCTCCGAGTGGGTCTCGGTGTCCACGTCCAGGATGCCGCCGCGCTCCACCGCCTCCACGACCACCGCCGCGCCCGCGTCGCCGAAGGTGTAGCCGGCGAAGCCCGCGCGGAACTCGGTGGCGTCGGCCGGCGCCGTGCGGACCGCTCGGCTCGGGGTCTCGCCGGTGACCACCAGGGCCCGGTGCGCCCGACCCGAGAGGATCATGGAACGGGCCAGGTCGATGCCGTTGACGAAGCTGTTGCAGGCGTTGGTGACGTCCAGGGCGTGCGCCCTGGACCCCAGCTCGGCCTGCACGATGTGAGCGGTCGCGGGCTCGACCACGTCGCGGGAGGCCGAGGCGAAGACCAGCAGGTCGATGTCGAGCGGGCCGAGGTCGGCGGCGGCCAGGGCCCTGCGGGCGGCGCCCACGGCGAGCGTGGAGGCGTACACGCCTTCGGCCGCGACCCGGCGGGAGACGATTCCGGTGGCCTGGGCCAGCAGCCTCGGCGGCAGCGCGAGTCCGCTGTGGCGGGCCACCTCACGCTGGAGGTCGTCGGAGGAGAGCACGTCCTCGGGCAGCAGGCTGCCGACGGCGGTGATCCCGGCGGCGCGCGGCCGCGGTCGCGGCTGCCGGTGGGAGGGGCTGCGCCCTGACTGGGTGAACATGTCCACACGATCGCAAGGGCCCTCCGGGCGAACCTGAGTACGGATGCTCAGATCGGCTGTGCGAGGTGCCCGAGTAGTCGGCCCCGGCACAACGCCGTCGCGTACGACGTCTGTTGTACGAGAGCGGGGCGTCGTACCGTTCCACCGGCGGGGCGCGGGGAAGGTTTCCCGCGTCCTTCCCGTGCCCTGCCGTTCTCCGTCCGGCCCTTTCGTTCTTCCTTTGTACGGCACAAGGTCGGACAAGGATCTCCGTCCGGTCCCCCTGGACCGCTGTCCTTGGGGCGCCCCTCGACCCCCTCCACACCCAGAGGTCTTCACCGTGGCTGAACTCAACCGTCGCAGGTTCCTGCAGATCGCGGGCGGCACGGCCGCCGCCGCCATGTTGAACGAGAGCATCGCTCGGGCCGCCGCCATTCCGGCACAGGGCAGCACCGGGACCATCCGGGACATCGAGCACATCGTCGTCCTGATGCAGGAAAATCGTTCCTTTGACCAGTACTTCGGCACGATGAAGGGCGTGCGCGGTTTCGGTGACCCGAGGCCCGTGCTCCAGGACAACGGCAAGTCGGTCTTCTACCAGTCCAACGGGACGAAGGACGTCCTCCCCTTCAACCCGCAGGTCGCCGATCTGGGCATGCAGTTCGTCGAGGGCCTCAACCACGACTGGGCGGGCGGCCATCAGGCGTACAACAACGGTAAGTACGACAAATGGGTCCCGGCCAAGACCGCGACGACGATGGCGTACATGACGCGGAACGACATCCCGTTTCACTATGCGCTCGCCGACGCCTTCACCGTCTGCGACGCGTACCACTGCTCCTTCATCGGCGCCACCGACCCCAACCGCTACTACATGTGGTCGGGCCACACCGGCAACGACGGCGTCGGCGGCGGCCCGGTCCTCGGCAACCAGGAAGCCGGCTACGGCTGGAAGACCTACCCGGAACGACTGGAGGCGGCCGGGGTCTCCTGGAAGATCTACCAGGACATCGGCGACGGCCTGAACGCGGCCGGTTCCTGGGGCTGGATCAGCGACGCGTTCCGCGGCAACTACGGCGACAACTCGCTGCTGTACTTCAACAGCTACCGGGGCGCCCAGCCGGGCAGCGCCCTCTACGAGAAGGCGCGTACGGGTACCGACGCCAAGGCCGGCGACGGCTACTTCGACAAGCTCCGCGCGGACGTCGTGGCGGGCACCTTGCCCCAGGTCTCCTGGATCGCCGCCCCGGAGGCGTTCAGCGAGCACCCGAACTGGCCCGTCAACTTCGGTGCCTGGTACATCTCCCAGGTCCTGGACGCGCTGACCGCCAACCCGGAGGTGTGGGCGAAGACGGCGTTCTTCATCACCTACGACGAGAACGACGGGTTCTTCGACCACGTCGTCCCGCCGTACCCGCCCGCGTCCTCGGCCTGGGGCCTGTCCACGGCGGACGTCTCGAAGGACCTGTACGCCGGGGGCGGCGGCTACGCGGCCGGCCCGTACGGCCTCGGCCCGCGCGTCCCGATGATCGTCGTCTCCCCCTGGAGCAAGGGCGGCTACGTCTGCTCGGAGACCTTCGACCACACCTCGGTGATCCGCTTCATGGAGAAGCGCTTCGGCGTGCGGGAGCCCAACATCTCGCCGTGGCGCCGCGCGGTCTGCGGCGACCTGACGTCCGCGTTCGACTTCACCAAGGCCGACGCCTCCCCGGCGCCGCTGCCCTCCACCGCCGGATACCTCCCGGCGGACCACAACGCGCACCCCTCCTACCACCCGGTGCCCCCGGCGACCGGCACGCTGCCCAAGCAGGAGGGCGGCGCCAAGCCGACGCGCGCGCTCGGCTACGCCCCGTACGTGGACGGCAAGGCCACCGTGTCCACCGGTAAGTTCACGCTGACGTTCTCCTCCGGCGCCACCCTGGGCGCGCACTTCCACAGCACCTCCGGCAACCGCACCGACGGCCCGTGGCCCTACACGGTCGAGGCGGGCAAGACCCTGTCGGACACCTGGAGCACCAGCAGTTCCACCGGGTACCAGATCAACCTCAGCGTCTGGGGACCGAACGGCTTCCTGCGCACCTGGAAGGGCCCCGCGAAGAAGGCAGGCCCGGAGGTCACGGCCCGCCACGTCGCGGCCACCGGCAACCTCAAGCTGACCCTGACCAACTCCGGCACGACCGCGGTCGACCTGACGGTGACCAATGCCTACAACGGCGCCTCCCAGACCCTGCGGATCGCCGCCGGCGGCACGGCCTCGTACACGGCGGATCTGGCCGCGACGGGCCGCTGGTACGACGTCAAGGTCGTCTCGGACGCCGACGCGACCTTCCTGCGCCGGTTCGCCGGGCACGTGGAAACGGGCGCGCCCGGCGTCTCGGACCCGGCGATCGACACCGTCTGACGCGCCCGTCCGCACCACGCGGCAGCCGCCGTCCCGGGACCGGGGCGTCCTGCGGCCGGCGGCTGACCTCGCCCCAACGGCCGTGCCCTGGGCGGGTGTCGGCCTCACGGTGTGACGGTGGACGGGGTGGGCAGAACGTACGGCGTCGGTTACCACCCACCCCCGTCACCGAGGGAGAACGCCATGGCCATCGCCCACCGCAGGATCGGCACCGGCCCCACCCGCGTCATCGTGTTGCACGACTGGTTCGGTACGTCCGCCAACTGGGGTTCCGTGCTCGACTACCTGGACCCCGAGGCGTTCTCGTACGCCTTCCTCGACTACCGAGGCTACGGCGAGCGCCGGGACGTCACCGGCCGGTACAGCCTCCCGGAGATCGCCGACGACGTCCTCGCGCTCGCCGACCAGCTCGGCTGGGACACCTTCTCGCTGCTGGGCCACTCCATGGGCGCGAAGGCCGCCCAACAGGTCCTGGTCCGGGCGCCCGAGCGGATCGAGAAACTGGTCGGGCTCGCCCCGGTGCCGGCCGGCCCGTACGAGATGGACGACGCCACCCACGAACTCTTCTACGGCGCGGCCGAGAACCCCGAGAACCGGCGCGTCATCCTCGACCTGGTGACCGGCAACCGCGCGAGCCGCCATTGGGTGAACCGCATGGTCGCCCATTCCCGCGCGGTCGCGCGGCCCGAGGCGTTCGCCGCCTACCTCGTGAGCTGGCAGCCCCTCGACCTGTCCTCGGCCGTCAAGGGCAACACCGTCCCGGTGCTGGTCCTGGTCGGCGAGTACGACCTGGCCCTGACCGCCGACGTGATGCGGGCCACCTGGCAGACGTGGTACCCGGACTGCCGCGTCCGTACCATCCCGGGCGCCGGCCACTACCCGCCGCAGGAGACCCCGGTGGCCTTCGTCACCGAGGTGGAGGCGTTCCTGCGGAGCTGACGGCGTCCCGGGTGGTGAGGGACGGAAAACGCCTGTGGGGGTACGAGGAGACCTCGTACCCCCACAGGGTCGACAGGGTGAGTGACGGGACTTGAACCCGCGGCCACCTGGACCACAACCAGGTGCTCTACCAACTGAGCTACACCCACCACGAAGGGCGGCGGACCGCCCGTTCGATGTGCATGCACAGCATAGCTGATCAGACGGGTGGTCCCGCGACGGCTTATCGGGCGGCCTCCCGCTCGGCGGCGTGCGCCACGGCCGCCGCCGCGAGGGCCTTGACGATCGGGTGCGGCTTCGTGCCGTCACCGGCTAGCTCCGGCTGGAACAGGGTGGCCAGGAAGAAGGGGTGACCGGGCAGCTCGGCGATGCGGACCTGCCCGTCCTCGTCGTGCCCCGACAGCCGCAGCCCCCCGGCCTCCAGCGCCGGCAGGTGGCGGGGCGCCGGAGCGTAGTTGCAGTGGTAGCGCTCCAGGCTTCGCTCGGCGCCGAGCACGGACTCGGCCAGCGAGCCCGGCTCGGCCCGTACGAGACCCTCGTGGCCGACCAGCGAGCAGGCGAGCGGAGCGATCACCGGGTCCTCGGCGCCCGGGTCGTTCTCGGCGTGCGCGGCGGCGCTGAGCCCGCACGTGTTCCGGGCGTACTCCAGCAGGGCGTGCTGGAAGCCGCCGCAGGTGCCGAGGAAGGGGATCCGCTCCTCGCGGGCCACCCGGATCGCGGCCAGGGCCCCGGCCTCGCTGGCGTACGGGCTGCCCGGCAGCACCCACACCGCGTCGAACCGGCCGAGCGCGCCGGAGGCGGCGTCGGCCTCGGCGTCGGCGGTGGGGATCCAGTAGGCGTCCAGGACCAGGCCGTCGCGGGAGGCGAGGGCGTCGAGGAGGGTCGGGACGCGGGTATGGGACTTCACGTGCGGGGAGCGGTCGCCGACGAGGGCGATCCGTGCGGTGGTGGTGATCATGCGTCCCATGCTGGAGTCGGCACCCTGTTCAGCGCCAACGATTGTTCCTGCATGATCGATAAGCAGAACTGATCACCCTGTCACCCGGGCTCGGCTTCCGGGCTTCGGGGGCTCAGTGCTTCAGTGCGGCCTTGGTGGCCACGATCATCAGACCGAGGACGAGATTGACGACCCCCTCGGTCGCCAACTGGGGACGGGTGGCGCCCGCGCGGGCGGCGCCGACGCAGGCCCAGATGACCTGCTGCGCCACCGCCACGCCCATGGCCAGCCACGCCGTTCCCGCGTAGTCCAGCCCGAGGAGGCCGCTGAGGGCGACGGCGGCCGCCGGCAGGGCCGCGGCCTCGACGATGGGCCACTCGTGCCGGGCGACCCGGCGGATCTCGTGCCGGCTCCAGGGCTCGCCGACCAGCCGTTCCCCCGCCAGCTGGGCGTACACGTGGGTGGCCCAGAACACCAGGCCCGAGACGATCAGGAGGAGTACGAGCTGCAACCTCGGAAAGCTGCCGGTGGCACCGGCGGTGGCCACCACAGAGGTGGCGAGGAGGGAGCCGTACACGGCGCCGGCGGAGTCGGTCCGGGGCGCGCGCGGTGGCCTGCTGCGGCCCGCGGGGCCACTGGGGACGGTCACCCGCCCCACGATAGGGATGTGGGGACCGGGTACCGCCCGGGCGCGCCGAGCGCGGTGACGGAGGGTGGTCTCTCGGAGGCGACCCGGGGCCGGCTCCGAGGACGAGCCGCGGAGCCGGTGGCAGGCTGGGGCCCATGGATCCGCACCTGCTCCGCACCTTCACCACCGTCGCCCGGCTCGCATCCTTCTCCGGCGCCGCCCGGGAGCTGGGCTACACCCAGTCCGCCGTCTCCCAGCACGTCGCCGCCCTGGAGTCGGACCTGCGGACCGAGCTGCTGACCCGACGGCCCGTGGCGCCGACGCCCGCCGGGGAGCGGCTGCTCGAACACGCCGGGCCGCTGCTGCTGCGCCTGGACGCGGCCCGGGCCGATGTGCTGCGGTTGGCCGCCGCGCCGCCCGGGCAGGTCACCCTCGCCGTCTCCCCGCTCGCCGTCGCCCCCCGGCTGCTCTCCGCCCTCCCCGCCACCGGGGTCACCCTGCAGGTGCTGCCGCCGGGGGAGGTGCCGGCCGTCGTCGCCGCCGGGGGCTGCGACCTCGGGCTGGTCGACGGCCTGGCCGCGCCCAGCGATCCGCTCCGGCTGCCCGACGTGGCCCCGCTGCGGGTCACCGGCGTCGGGGAGGAGGGACTCGCCGTCCTGTTCCCGTCCGGGCATCCGTTCGCCGGGCGGAGCGCCGTCCGGCTGGACGACCTGGCCGACGCGCGCTGGCTGGACGCCCCCGGGGTGGGGCCCGCCCCCGCCGCCGTCCGTGCCGTCCCGGGCCTGCGCTACGACGGCACCGACCTGCACACCCTGTGCGCCCTCGCCGCCGCCGGCCACGGCCTGGCCCTGCTCCCGCTGCGGGTGGCGCGGGCCGCCGGCGCGGGGGTCGCCGTACCGCTGGAGGCGCCGCGCCTGGTGCACCGTACGGAACTCCTCGCGCCGGGCGCCCCCACCGGAGCGGCCCTCGCCGTCGCCGCGCGGCTCACGGAAGGAGCGGCGTAGCGGATCACGGGCCCAGGACCACCGCAGACTCGCCCGGTACGTGGATCCGCCCGTCGCCGCCGGGCTGTTCGACGGGTTCCCAGGCGGCCAGCACCCGCACCCCGTTGCGGCCCAGCGCGATCGTCACCGGCTCGGCGGAGAGGTTCACCGCCACGCGGACGTCGCCCCGCCGGAAGGTCAGCCAGCGCCGCTCCTCGTCGTAGGCGACCCGGACGGCCCCCAGGTCCGGGTCGCGCAGGTCCGGGTGGCCGCGCCGCAGCGCCACCAGGGTGCGGTACCACTCCAGCAGCCGGGCGTGCCCGGCCCGCTCCGGCTCGTTCCAGTCCAGGCAGGACCGGTCCCGGGTGGCCGGGTCCTGGGGGTCGGGGATCTCTTCCTCCTTCCAGCCGTGCGCCGCGAACTCCCGCCGCCGGCCGGTCCGTACGGCCTCCGCGAGCTCCGGATCGGGGTGGTCGGTGAAGTACTGCCACGGCGTGTCGGCGCCCCACTCCTCGCCCATGAACAGCATCGGCACGAACGGCCCGGTCAGCGCCAGCGTCGCCGCGCACGCCAGCAGCCCCGGGGACAGCGTCGCGGAGAGCCGGTCGCCCTGCGCCCGGTTGCCGATCTGGTCGTGGGTCTGTGTGTAGCCGACGAAGCGGTGCGCGGGCGTGCGGCGGCGGTCGACGGGGCGGCCGTGGGTGCGGCCCCGGAAGGAGGACCAGGTGCCGTCGTGGAAGAAGGCGCGCGTCAGGGTCTTGGCGAGGGCCGCGACCGGGGCCACCGCGAAGTCTGCGTAGTACCCCTGCGACTCGCCGGTCAGCGCGCAGTGCAGGGCGTGGTGGAAGTCGTCGTTCCACTGGGCGTGCAGGCCGAGGCCGCCGGCCCCGCGCGGGGTGGTGGTGCGCGGGTCGCACCGGTCGGACTCGCCGATCAGGAACAGCGGCCGGGCGGTCTCCGCCGCCAGCCCGTCCACGGCCGCCGCCAGTTCCTCCAGGAAGGTCAGCGCCCGCCCGTCGGCCAGCGCGTGGACGGCGTCCAGCCGCAGGCCGTCGATCCGGTAGTCCCGCAGCCAGGCCAGGGCGCTGTCGATGAAGTACGCGCGGACCTCGTCGGAGCCGGGCGCGTCCAGGTTGACGGCCGCGCCCCAGGGCGTGTGGTGGGTGTCGGTGAAGTACGGCCCAAAGGCGGGGAGGTGGTTCCCGGACGGGCCCAGGTGGTTGTGCACCACGTCCAGCACCACGCCCAGTCCCGCCGCGTGCGCCGCGTCCACGAACCGCGCGAGCCCCGCCGGGCCCCCGTACGGCTCGTGCACCGCCCACGGCGCGACCCCGTCGTACCCCCAGCCGTGTCGGCCGGGGAAGGGACAGACCGGCATCAGCTCGACGTGTGTGACGCCGAGCGAGGTCAGGTGGGCGAGGCGGGCAGCGGCCGCGTCGAAGGTGCCCTCGGGGGTGAAGGTGCCCACGTGCAGCTCGTAGAGGACCGCGTCCTGGAGCGGGACGCGCGGTGACGGGGTGTCGGGGTGGAGCGGTGTGAAGTCGACCACGGCCGACAGGCCGTCAGGGCCGTCCGGCAGACGGCGGCCGCGCGGGTCGGGAAGCGGCCGCGGATCGTCGTCCAGCAGGAACCCGTACCGGTCCCCGTCGGCGGCCGGGGCCTCCGCGACCCACCAGCCGGCGCGGTCGGGCGCCGGATCGCGGGTCATCTCGTAGGCGGTGTCGTTCAGTCGCATCGCGACCCGACCTGTCTGCGGTGCCCACACCTCGAACTGCACGGACGGTCCCCTCGTCTCCGGCGGTACCTGGCCCTGTCGCCCTGACTCGGGGCCATCATCCCGGCCGGGGCGGGGGAGTTCTGGACACTCTGCCCACGACGGGCCGACAATCACCCTGTGACGTCCAGTTTCGAGTTTCCCGTCTATCCCGCGCCACGGGTCTCCGATGCGCAGCGCGACCGCGTGCTGGGAGAGCTGCGCGAGGGGGCCGCCCTGGGCAGGCTCTCCCACGACACCTTCCTGCGGCGGATGGAACTCGCGCTGGTCGCCCGGCGTTCCGAGGAACTCGCCGCCCTGACCGCCGACCTCCAGGCGCGGGAGGAGGCCGAAAGCCCCTGGGTGCACCGGCTGTTCGGCTGGGTGGGACGCGTCTCGGCCGTCAGTGTCGGCGTCCGCCGCGCCTGGCGCGCGGAGAAACTGCCCACGCTGTTGCTGCCGCACCCGAGCGCGGCGCCCCTGCGGATCGGCCGCGACCCGGGCAACGGACTGCGGCTCAGCCACGAGACCGTCTCGCGGGCGCACGCCGAACTCGCGCTGCGTGACGGCGTGTGGGTGCTCACCGACCTCGGTTCGACGAACGGCACCACCGTCAACGGCCGGCGGGTGACCGGCTCCGCGTTGGTCCGCGACGGCGACCAGGTCGGCTTCGGACGGATGACCTTCCGACTGTCGACGGGATAACCCTTGCCGAGGGGGTAGGTCGTTCGGGGCGCAGGATGGGTGCATGACCGAACACGAGGCCGTGGTGCGCCCGGCGCGCCCCGAGGACCTGCCGCGCATCGTCGAACTGATCCACGAACACGTCGCGTACGAGAAGTCGGGGCCGCGCCCGCCGGGGTTGGGAGACCGCCTCGGCCCCGCCCTGTTCGGGGCCGGTGCGCGGGTGTGGGTGCTGCTCGCCGAGACCCCGCGGGGCGAGGTGGCCGGTTACGCCGCCTGCTCCGAGGAGTTCTCGTTCTGGGACGGCCGCCCCTACCTGCACATGGACTGTCTCTACCTTGCCGAGGAGGCGCGCGGCCACGGTCTCGGCGCCGCGCTGATGGACGGCGTGACCGGCCTCGCGCGCGAGCGGGACCTCGACCACGTCGAATGGCAGACCCCCGACTGGAACGAGGGCGCCATCCGCTTCTACGACCGGCTCGGCGCCACCGGCCGCCCCAAACGACGCTACTCCCTGCCGGTGGGGCAGCCGCCTACCGGATGACCGCCGTCAGCCGCTCGCACGCCGCGAGTACGGTCCGGGACTGGTGCTCGACCTGGGTGGCCACGGGCACCCAGCGGGCCCGGAACCGCGCCGCGAACTCCTCGCACCAGCCGGTGACGAGCCGGTCCAGCCCGTCGGCGGCCGGGTGCCCCTGCGCCCGCAACACCCGCAGCAGCATCGCGGCGGCGCGCAGCGACAGCCGCCGCCCGAAGGCGTCGATGCTGCCGATGTGGGCCGCAGTGGCCTCGGCTGGGGCCCCCGGGCCGGTCCACTCGGCGGCGATCCGCGGGATCAGCGCCAGCGTCCAGTCCACCGCGCGCAGCAGCGGCGCGACCCCGCCCGGCGGCGCATCGCCCCCCACCTGGTCCCGTACGGCCGTCACCCGGGCGGCGTCGGCGGTGAGCCGGGCGGCGAGCATCCGCAGGGCGCGCCGGGGATCGGGGTGCGGCGCCGGGTCGTCCACCGTGTCGGAGGCCCACATCGGGACTTCGACGATCGCGGTGGTGCCCGCGTAGCGGTGGGCGTGGTACCAGGTGCTGAGCCGGGTGTCCTCGGGGTGGAAGGCCCCGTCGGGCGCGGCCCCCGGCTCCGGCATGACGAAGATCCCCGGCCCGGGCGAGGGCCAGCCGGTGGCGTCCGAGGCGCCCGTCTCGACCGGGATGCGCAGCTCGGCGGCCGACTTGGCGAACGGCTCCGCGAGACCGGGTATGTCCCGGGTGAGCTGCACCCAAGAGCCGCCGAGGTCGGTGCCGTGCAGCGAGACCTGGAGGACGGGCCGCAGGTCGTCGATCAGCGAGGTCAGCGCCACCGTCTCCGGCGGCAGCCGGTCCGGCGGCAGTAAGGACGGCGCCCACTCGGGCTGTTCGGGCCCGGGAGGCCGGTAGAAGGCCCGGTGGTAGTCCAGGAGCGAGTACGGGCGGGGCGTGCGGTGCAGCGCCGCGCCGTCCGGGTCGGCGCAGAGCAGGAAATGCCAGCCGCAGCCGTTGGCGGTGGCCGGCTCGGCGATGACGCGGCGGGCCAGGGCGAGCGCGGTCGCCCCGCCGACGGGCTCGTTGGCGTGCGCCCCGGCGACGACGAGTACGTTCTCGGCCGACCGCGCGGCGTCGACGGACAGCACCCAGAGCGGTTCCCCGGCCCGGGAGAGACCGACCCGGCGCACCCGGGCCCGGGCGGGGTGCTCGTCCGCCAGGGAGCGCGCCGCCAGCTCGAGTTGGTGCGGGGTGGGGTAGCGCATGTCTCGAAGGAGGGTCACACCTCATCCCATGCCCGCAGCGCACGCCCCGTACTGCTCCGCGCGCCCCTCAGTTTCCCCGGAAATTCGGGAAAAAGCCCTGGCCAACGCCTTGCCGGGGGTGATGCGGGCGGTCCGGCCGCGGCCGGACTCAGGAGTCCTCGTCGAAAGCCCCCGACTCCACCTCCAGGGCGAGTTGCTGGAGGACCTGGATCGAGGAGAGGTCCGTCCGACCGCTGTCGTGCGCCATCGCCAGACTGGTGAAGGCCAGGCTGAAACCGGCGACCATCGTGTGCAGGGCCGGACCGAGCGCCTCGGCGACCAGGCGGGCGACCTGCTGCGGGGAGGACTCGGCCGGAACGCTGATCGAGGGCAGCATCTCGTTCAGCAACTGGGTGACGACCCCCGCTTCCGACGCGGGGACCTCGTCGTCCTCCCCGGCTTCGGCCGCCCTGCGGATCTCCTGGGCCTCGGTGAGGATGCCGATGACTCGCTTCAGAACCTCTGCGCGTTCCATCCTCGGAGGGTAACGCCGGCGGCGGCCACACGGGTGGCCGGTCGCGGTCGTCGACGGGCGACCGCGACCGGACGCCCATGCTCCGGGGCGCCTACTCCGCCCGGACCAGGGCCACCGCCGGGCTGTCGGCCAGCAGGTGGGACAGCAGCGCCTCGCCCTCGTACGAGCCCTCGCCCAGCAGCTGCCTCCAGCGGCCCGGCGGAAGGGGGAGGGTCGTGTCGCGCCAGCCGCCCTCACCGGCGAGGCGGTGCGAGAGCCGGGTGGCGACCGCGATCAGCCCCGGCGACCGGCCGAATGACACGCAATGTCCGGCCGCCGGACCCCGGGCCGTCAGCGGCCGGTAGCCGGTGAACAGCTCCGGCCGGGCGCGCCGCAGCCGCAGCAGGGCCGTCGACAGGGCCAGCTTCTCGCCCGCCGGGCCGTGCGGGACCCCGCCCGCGTCCAGCCGGGCCGGCTCCTCGCGGGGGAAGACGACCGGCCGGCGGTTGTCCGGGTCGACCAGGGCCCGGTATTCGCTCTCCGCCCCCTGGTACACCTCCGGCACCCCCGGCATGGCCAGGTGCAGCAGGGTCATGCCCAGCACGTTGGCGCGGGCCGCCTCCGCCAGGTCCGGCGGCAGGTCCACCTCGGGCGGGGCGACGATGCCGCCCTCGTACTGCTCGTCCGGGTCGGTCCAGGACGTGTACAGCGCCGCCTCACGCGCCCCCTTGAGCAGCGCCGCCGCCAGCCGGGACTCCCGCTCGGGAATCTGCCCGAGGCCCAGCGCGCTCTGCCGGGCCACCCACGCCAGCCGGGCGTCCGGGACGGCGCCGGCCCCCGCCATCAGCTCCGGCGCCTGGGAGAGCACGGCGATCCGGGCCCGTACGTCGGCGCTGCGCTTCGTGTCGTGCGTGGACAGCACCGTCCCGGAGGCGGGCCAGTCCCGCTCCAGGTCCGCGCAGTACGCGTGGAACTCCGTGACCGACACCGCCGGGTCCCCGGGCTCCCCGCCCACCTCCGTCGCCGACAGCAGCGGGGCCCAACGGTAGAAGGCCCGGTCCTCCAGCGACTTGGCACGCAGCGCCGCCGAGGTCTGGGCGAAGCGCGCCTCGAACGCGGGATCCCGGCGCAGGAGGTCGCGTACGGCCTCCACCGCGCCGGCGCCGACCAGCGCTGCCGCCCGCTCCAGGGCCTCGGGCGGCAGGCCGGGGCCGCCCGGGTACTGCCGGTAGACCGGGTTGGCGACCAGCAACTCCACCAGGGCGTCCCGCAATTCGGGACCGGACCGGCGTTCCAGCGTGGCCAGCTCGGCCGCCAGATCGCCGGTCAGGACCTCCCGCGCGCACGCCTCGGCCGTCTCCGCCCAGGAGCCCGCGCCCGTCGACTTGCGGTAGTCCCGCTCCAGTTCGGCGGCCCCGGCGGGGTCGGTGAACACCCCGTCCACCCGGTGCAGCGCGTCGTACCCGGTGGTGCCGGCCACCGGCCACGAGGCGGGCAGCCGCTCGGAGCGGGCCAGGATCTTCTCCACCACCACCCAGCAGTCCTCGCCCGCCTCGGCCCGCAACCGCCGCAGGTACCCCTCGGGGTCCGCCAGCCCGTCCACATGGTCGATCCGCAGCCCTTGGAGCACCCCGTCCCGGACCAGCTCCAGGATCTTGGCGTGGGTCGCGGCGAAGACCTCCGGGTCCTCCACCCGGACCCCGATGAGGTCCGAGATCGTGAAGAACCGGCGGTAGTTCAGGGAGGTGCGGGCCTCGCGCCAGAACGCCGGGCGGTACCACTGCGCCGCCGCCAGCTCGGGCAGCGGCAGCCCGGCGGTGCCCTTCCGCAGCGGGAACTCGTGGTCCCCGTAGCGCAGCACCTCCCCGTCGACGGTGAGCGAGTCCACCTCCAGCGGCCCCGTCAGCACCGGCAGCAGGACCTGCCCGCCGCCGGCCTCCCAGTCGATGTCGAACCAGCGAGCGTACGGGGAGCGGGGGCCCTCCCGCAGGACCTCCCACAGGGGTCGGTTCAGCCGCAGCGGGGAGGGGACCGCCATGTGGTTCGGCACGATGTCGAGTACGAGGCCCAGCCCGTGGTCGCGGGCGGTGCGTGCGAGCGCCCGCAGTCCGGCCTCACCGCCGAGCTCCTCCCGCACCCGGGAGTGGTCGGTGACGTCGTAGCCGTGCGTCGAGCCGGGCACCGCTTCCAAGGAGGGGGAGAGGTGCAGGTGGGACACGCCGAGGGAGGCGAGGTAGGGCACGGCCGCCTCGGCCGCCGCGAACGGGAACTCGGGACGGAGCTGGAGGCGGTAGGTGGAGGCCGGCGTGACGACTGCCGTGACGTCAGGTGTCGGTCGGGCGCGTTCGTATGACTGGCTCATGAGAACCTACGTACCCGCCCAGCACGATTCCTTGCCCTCGGCCGCGCATCCGGGTGACCGTCGGGCCACCCCGGGTCTTCCCCCACCCGGCGCCCTCCCGCGCCCTCCCGCGCGCCTGCCTAAGAACTCTCCGGGCGCTGGAGGACCACCAGGGAGCGGCCCGTCAGCGGCACCCGGTCCCCGGCCGCGTACTGCGGGCCGGTACCGGGGGGCAGCACCTCCGCCTTCGCCGTGTCGACCACCAACAGCCAACGGGCCCCGTGACCGGCCGGGACGGTGAACTCCTGCGGCTCCGAGCCCGCGTTGAACATCAGCAGGAACGAGTCGTCGGTGATCCGCTCCCCGCGCGATCCCGGCTCCGAGATCGCCTCGCCGTTGAGGAACACCGTCAAGGAACGGGCGTGCTGTGCCTGCCAGTCGCGGGCCCGCATCTCCTCGCCGTGCGGGGTGAACCAGGCGATGTCCGAGAGCTCGTCGTGCGTTCCCTCCACCGGCCGGCCGTGGAAGAACCGGCGCCGGCGGAACACCGGGTGGTCACGGCGCAGCCACACCATCTGACGGGTGAACTCCAACAGCGC
The DNA here is from genome assembly GCF_040645975.1 of Streptomyces sp. NPDC046557. Taxonomy (NCBI): domain Bacteria; kingdom Bacillati; phylum Actinomycetota; class Actinomycetes; order Kitasatosporales; family Streptomycetaceae; genus Streptomyces; species Streptomyces sp. NPDC046557. Next base: position 894,271 of record NZ_JBEYZH010000001.1, on the reverse strand, counting down.
GGGCGCCGGTTTGCCCGGCTCGGGCCAGGTCACCCATGACAGCTCGTTGTCCTGGCAGTAGGCGTTGTTGTTGCCGCCCTGGGTGCGCGCGAACTCGTCCCCGTGGCTGAGCATCGGGACGCCCTGGGAGAGCATGAGGGTCGCCATGAAGTTGCGCATCTGGCGCTCGCGCAGCTCCAGCACCTCCGGATCCTCGGTCGTCCCCTCGACGCCGCAGTTCCAGGAGCGGTTGTGGGTCTCGCCGTCCCGGTTGCCCTCCCGGTTGGCCTCGTTGTGCTTCTCGTTGTAGGAGACCAGGTCGTGCAGGGTGAAACCGTCGTGGCAGGTGGTGAAGTTGATCGAGGCGAGCGGTCGCCGCCCGTCGTCCTGGTAGAGGTCCGAGGAGCCGGTCAGCCGCCCCGCGAACTCCGCGAGCGTGCGTGGCTGCCCGCGCCACAAGTCCCGGACGGTGTCGCGGTACTTGCCGTTCCACTCCGTCCACAGGGGCGGGAAGTTGCCCACCTGGTAGCCGCCCTCGCCCAGGTCCCACGGCTCCGCGATCAGCTTCACCTGGCTCACCACCGGGTCCTGCTGCACCAGGTCGAAGAACGACGACAACCGGTCCACCTCGTGGAACTGCCGGGCCAGTGTGGCCGCGAGGTCGAAGCGGAAGCCGTCCACGTGCATCTCGGTGACCCAGTACCGCAGCGAGTCCATGATCAGTTGCAGGACGTGCGGGGACCGCATCAGCAACGAGTTGCCGGTGCCCGTGGTGTCCATGTAGTGGCGCGGATCGTCGGCGAGCCGGTAGTACGAGGCGTTGTCCAGCCCACGGAACGACAGCGTCGGCCCCAGGTGGTTGCCCTCGGCCGTGTGGTTGTAGACCACGTCCAGGATCACCTCGATCCCGGCCTCGTGCAGGGCGCGGACCGCCGACTTGAACTCCAGCACCTGCTCGCCCCGGTCGCCCGACGCGTAACCGTTGTGCGGGGCGAAGAAACCGATGGTGTTGTAGCCCCAGTAGTTGCTCAGGCCGTCATCGACGAGGCGGTGGTCGTTGACGTACTGGTGCACCGGCATCAGCTCCAGCGCCGTCACCCCGAGCTTGGTGAGGTGCCCGATGACCGCCGGGTGCGCGAGCGCGCCGTACGTGCCCCGCAGCTCCTCGGGTAGCTCCGGGTGCCGCATGGTCAGGCCCTTCACGTGTGCCTCGTACAGCACGGTGTGGTGGTACTCGTGGCGCGGGGGACGGTCGTTGGCCCAGTCGAAGTACGGGTTCACCACCACCGAGGTCATGGTGTGCGGGGCCGAGTCCAGGTCGTTGCGCGAGTCCGGGCGGCCGAAGTGGTAGCCGTACACCTCCTCGCCCCACGCCACGCTGCCGCTGATGGCCCGCGCGTACGGGTCCAGCAGCAGCTTCGCCGCGTTGCAGCGCATGCCGTGCTCGGGCTCGTACGGGCCGTGGACCCGGAAGCCGTAGCGCTGGCCGGGCATGACGCCGGGCAGGTAGGCGTGCCGGACGAAGGCGTCCGTCTCGCGGAGTTCGACGGCGGTCTCCGAGCCGTCGTCGTGCAGCAGGCACAGCTCGATCCGCCGAGCGGCCTCGGAGTAGACAGCGAAGTTGGTTCCGGCGCCGTCGTACGTGGCACCCAGCGGATACGCCTGTCCCGGCCAGACCTGCATAGATAACGACTCTTCCCTCGATGTCTACTGACGTCCCGGCTGACCGGGCATGGACAACGTCTCTGCCAGATCTTCCCCGAAAGGAGGTCCCCACGCGTGGACTTGGGATGGTTCTACCGGGTGACCCGGAGAGCTGATATCCGGGTCAGCGGACTGTCCGGGCATCGGATAATGGGTCAACGGGCGGTCGGTGTACGGGCCATCGGGCTGCGTCGGGCCGCGCGCGCGGAGTACCCTTCCGTGATCACTGGAGACGGGCGTCCAGACGCAGAAGGCGGTGCAGGTGAGCTCGGGAGGTCTGGAGCTGCCCCCTGGTGACAGCGGGCACGAGGGTGGCCCGGCGGACGCCCCTGGAACCGCGCAGGCCGGGGTGGCGGCCGGGGCGGTGTCACTGGCCCCGCCGGAGCCGGGCAGCGCCCGGGCCGGGGCCGAGCTGGACTGGGGCGCGGACGCGTGGAGCGAGGTCCGCACCCGCGCGCAGCGGGCGGGGCGCGCGTACATCTGGCTGAACCTCATCGAGCAGCGGCTGCGGGCCGTCGTCGGCGCCGTGCTGCGGCCCATCTACGAGCCCGTGCACGGGCAGGACGACTGGGTCGTGGCGGCGGCCGGCCCCGCCGGACAGGAATGGGTCCAGCGGGCGGTGGCCGTACGCGAGGTCAGCCGGCGCAAGGGCTACCTGCTGGACCCGGCCGACGACAACGTGCTCAGCTTCCTCACGCTCCCCCAACTGCGCGAGCTGATGGTCCAACACTGGCCCTGCTTCGAGCCGTACTTCGACGACCGCCGGGAGATCGAGCTGGCCCTCGACGAGCTGGAGGTCACCCGCAACGTGGTCTCCCGGAACCGGGCGCTCTCGCGGCCGGTCCTTGAACAGGCCGAGCGTGCCTCGGCGCGGCTGCTGGAGGTGCTGGGCGGCGGCGCGGGCAGCCCGGCGGCGGACCGGCTGCCGATCGACGCCGTCGAGGACCTGGTCGGGGACCGGTACGCCGATGTCATCTCCGTCCATCCCGACCGGGTGCGGCTCCAGCGGCAGCTCCCGGCGGAGGACCTGTTCGGGGGCGCGCGGCGGCTGGACGCCATCGGGATAGGACTCAACCTGCTGGTGCAGAACTTCTCCGGCCGAAGACTCGTCCGGCTCACGGAGGCGGGCTGCCGGGTGCGGCTGCTGTTCCTGAACCCGGCGAGCAGCGCCGTCAAGCGGCGCGAGCGGGAGCTGGGGCTGCGCAAGGGCGAGCTGAGCCGGTCCGTGGAGATGAACATCCTGCACGTGCGGCGGGTCCGGGCCGGCCTGCGGGACGCCTCACGGTTCGAGATCCACGTCTTCGACGAGACGCCCCGCTTCACGGCGTACCTGGTGGAAGGCGAGTCCTCGGGCATAGCGGTGGTCCAGTCGTACCTGCGGCGGGCGCGCGGCATGGAGGCCCCGGTGTTGGTGCTGCGCGGGGGCGGCCGGGGGGTACCCAAGGACGCCGACCACGGACTTTTCACCACGTACCGGGAGGAATTCGAGTCGGTGTGGGAGGATTCCCGGCCGGTGTCCTGACTGTCAGTGCCCCGTGGCAGGCTGAAAGCCGTTGACCGGATGTGGGTACGGGGGAGGGACGCCGTGGTGGCGTGGCACGGGGGAGCACTGGTCGGGTTCGATCTGGAGACGACCGGCACGGAGCCGGGCGAGTCCCGGATCGTGACGGCCGCGGTGGTCGAGGTGCAGGGCGGTGAGGTGCGCGAGCGGCGCGCCTGGCTCGCGGACCCGGGGATACCGATCCCGGCGCAGGCCGCGGCGATCCACGGGATCAGCACGGCGCGGGCCGTGGCGGAGGGCCGGCCGGTGCGGCAGGTCGCCGACGAGGTGGCGGCCGTCCTGACCGGCCATTGGCTGCGCGGCGCGGTGGTCGTCGCCTACAACGCCGCCTTCGATCTGACGCTGCTGACCGCGGAGTTGGCCCGGCACGGGCTGCCGTCGCTCGCGGACCGGTTGGGCGGGGCGCGGACGGGGCCGGTGGTGGACCCGCTGACCATCGACCGGGCCGTGGACCGCTACCGGCGCGGGAAGCGGACCCTGGAGGCGGTGTGCGGGGTGTACGGGGTCGTCCTCGACGCCGCGCACGACGCGGGGGCGGACGCGCTGGCGGCGGTTCAGGTCGCCCGGGCGATAGCGACCCGGCATCCGGAGGTGGCCGCGCTCAGTCCGGCGGACCTGCATGACCGTCAGGGCGCCTGGCACGCGCGGTGGGCCCGCGACTTCCAGGCGTACCTGCGGGGTCAGGGCAGCCCGGACGCCGTCATCGACACGGCGTGGCCCCTGCGGTCGCACATACCGGCCCCGGCCGGGGCCTGACGGCCGCTGCCGGGCCGGGGGGTGGCGCCGGTGGGCCGGCGCGCCGCCCGTGGTGCCGACGGGGGCCGGGACGGGTGCGGGACACGTACCGGATGGGTACGGGTTACGTCCGGATGTGCCCGCGACGCTCAGAAGGGGTGCCAGCGGACCTCGGTGTCGCCGTCGCGCAGGGAGGCCACGCGGCGACCGAACTCCGCGAGGGCGGCCGGGTTCACAGGGGTGTGCTGCGCGACCCACGCGCAGCTCGCCGTCTCGCGCGCGCCGCGCAGCACGGCGCAGCCGGGCCACTCGCGCACGTCCCATCCGTACGCCGTCACGAACTCCTCGTACGCCTCGGCGGGCAGCCCGTACCGGTCGCGCGAGAGGGCCATCACCACCAGGTCGTGCTCGCGCAGGTCGGCCGATACGGTCTCCAGGTCCACCAGGACCGGTCCCCGCGGCCCGACGTGCACGTTGCGGGGCAAGGCGTCGCCGTGGATCGGCCCGGGCGGCAGGTGGGGGGTCAGCCCGGCCACCTGGCCGGCGTAGGCGTCGCGCCGGGCCCGTAGGTACGCCGCGTCCGCCGGGTCGATGGCGTCACCGGCGAGCCGGAGCCAGCGTTCGACCCCGCCCAGCAGGTCCCGTGCCGGCATCGCGAACGGCGGGGCGGGCAGGGCGTGGATCCGCCGCAGGAGGAGGGCCAGGTCGCGCGGGTCCGCCGGGCGGACGGCGTCCGGGAGGCGGTGCCACACCGTGACGGGGTGCCCGTCCACCAGTCGGGCGCGCGGCTCGGCCGCCCGCACCGCGGGAACCTCCTGGGCGGCGAGCCAGTCCGCGACCGCCACCTCCCGTTCGGCGCGCTCCAGCAGCGTCGCCTCGCGGCCCACCTTCGCCACCAGGTCACCGACCGCGAACACGGCGTTCTCGCCGAAGGCCAGCAGCTCGGCCGGGCCGGTGACACCGGCCGTCGTCAGTACGTCCCTGGCCCGCGCCTCGTCCATGCTGCCGTCGCCCGTCCCTGTCCGTGTCGTCCCCGCCACCACTTCGCGGCCAGTCTGCCATCCGTCCCCCCTGCTCAGGTCGACCCCTGTCACGGGCTGAAGCGAAGTCGATTGCACGAGACGTATCGTCTCGTTAGGCTGGTGTGCATGACCACAGCCAAGTCCTCGCACATCGCCATGTTCTCCATCGCGGCCCACGGCCACGTGAACCCGAGCATCGAAGTGATCAGGGAACTCGTCGCCCGCGGTCACCGCGTCAGCTACGCCGTCCCCGCCTCCTTCGCGGACAAGATCGCCGAAACCGGGGCCACCCCGGTCGTCTGGCACTCCACCCTCCCCACCGACGACGAACCCGAGGCATGGGGCACCGAGCTCATCGACCACCTCGAAACCTTCCTCGACGACGCCATCCACGCACTGCCCCAGTTGGCAGCCGCCTTCGAAGGCGACGAGCCGGACCTCGTCATCCACGACATCACCGCCTACCCGGCGGTCGTCCTCGCCCACCGCTGGGGCGTCCCCGACATCTCCCTGTCCCCGAACCTCGTCGCCTGGGACGGCTACGACGAGGAGGTGGCCGTGCCCATGAAGGCGCAATTGCGGGCCACCGAGCGCGGCCGTGCCTACGACGCGCGCTTCAGGTCCTGGCTCGACGAGAACGGCATGGTCGACGACCCCGACCGGGTGGTTGGCCGGCCCCGCCGCAGCATCGTGCTGATCCCCAGGGCCCTCCAGCCGTACGCCGACCGCGTCGACGGGTCCGTCCACACCTTCGTCGGCGCCTGCGAGGCCGACGACGGCGCCGGCCCGGGGGCCTGGCGGCGCCCGGCCACCGCGGAGGGCAAGAAGGTGGTCCTGGTCTCGATGGGTTCCACCTTCACCAAACTGCCCGCCTTCTACCGCGCCTGCATGGACGCCTTCGCGGACCTGCCCGACTGGCACGTGGTCCTGCAGATCGGCAGATTCACCGACGAGGCCGAACTCGGTCGGATCCCGGCCAATGTCGAGGTCCACCGCTGGGTTCCGCAGCGGGACATCCTGCGCCAAGCCGACGCGTTCATCACCCACGCGGGCGCCGGCGGCAGCCGGGAAGGCATGGCGACGGCCACCCCGATGGTCGCCGTCCCGCAGGCCGCCGACCAGTTCGCCAACGCCGACATGCTCCGGGAACTGGGCATCGCCCGGCACGTCCCCATGGCGGAGGCCGACGCCCGCACCCTGCGGGACGCCGTGCTCGCCCTGGTCGCCGACCCGGAAGTGGCCGCCCGGGCCGAGGCGGTCCGCGCCGGGATGGCCGCCGAGGGCGGCGCGCGACAGGCCGCCGACCTCATCGAGGCCGAACTGCCATGATCTGCGGAACTGCCCTGATCTTCGGCGGCGCCCCGACCGTCGGCACGGCGGGCACCGCCGGTGGGGCAGGCACTGTCGGCGGGGCGTCCTATCGTCGGGACATGAGCCCTCAGCCCACCACACGCACGACCTACGCCGCGCTCCTGCGCGGGATCAACGTCGGCGGCAACAAGAAGGTCCCGATGGCCGAGCTGCGCGCCGTCATGGAGCGACTCGGCCACGGCGACGTCCGGACGTACCTGCAGAGCGGCAACGCCGTGTTCCTCAGCACGGAGCGCAGCCCCGACACGCTCGCCCGGCAGCTGGAGGCGGCCATCGAGGCACACTTCGGCTTCCGCGTGCCCTGCCTCGTCGTGGACGGCCCGCACCTGCGCGCCGTGGCCGAAGCCTGTCCGTTCCCCGCCGCCGAACTCGAGGGCAAGCAGCTCCACGTCATGTTCCTGTCGGCGCAGCCCTCCCCGGAGCGCTACACGGCCATCGACGCCCAGGCGTTCCTCCCCGAGGAGTTCCGCCTCGGCGACCGCGTGGTCTACCTCTACGCACCGGGCGGCCTCGGCACCTCCAAGCTCGGCGAGGTGCTCCACAGACCGGCCCTGCTCAAGGGCCTCGACGCGACGACCCGCAACTGGAACACCGTCGTCAAGCTCGTCGAGTTGACCCGGGACTGAGACCCGCGGCCCACCGGCGCCCCGGCCGCGGCGGCGGGCCGGGAATGTGCCAGGCTCGGGGCATGCGGTACATCATCATCGGCGCCGGGGCGATCGGCGCGACCATCGGCGGACGGCTCTCCGAAGCGGGCCAGGACGTCGTCCTGGTCGCCCGGGGCGCGCACGCCCAGGCGCTCGCGGCGGACGGACTGCGGCTCACGACGGCCGCGGGCGAGCGGGTGCACCGGCTGCCCGTGGTCACCGGCCCGACGGAGCTCGGCGAACTGCGACCCGACGACGTGCTCCTGCTCACCGTGAAGACCCAGGACGCGATCGCGGCACTCGACGCCTGGGGCGACGCGGAGGTCGCGGGCGGCGGCACGGCGGCGCAGCGCCTGCCGGTGCTGTGCCTGCAGAACGGCGTGGAGAGCGAACGGCTCGCCCTGCGGCGCTTCGCGCGGGTGTACGGGGTGTGCGTCTGGCTGCCCGCCACCTTCCTGGAACCGGGCGTGGTCTCGGCGCTGTGCGCGCCGCTGACGGGCATCCTGCACCTGGGCCGCGCGACGGGCGGAACCGACACTCGGGTCCGGGCGATCGCCGCCGACCTGGAGAAGGTGGGGTTCGGCGCGCCGGTCGTCGAGGACGTCATGCGGTGGAAGTACGCCAAGCTGCTGGGCAACCTCGGCAACGCTATCCAGGCGACGACGGGTCTCGAACCGGCTCCGGCGAAGGGGGCGCTGCTGCTCAGGGCGATCCGCGAGGCGAAGGCCGCGTACGGGGCCGCCGGGATCGACTACCCCACCGAGGCCGAGCAGGCGGCGGCCCGTGACGGCAAGGTCGACCAGCCGGCGGGAGCGCGCGGCGGGTCGTCGTGGCAGAGCCTGGCCCGGGGGACGGGGTCGGTGGAGGCGGACTACCTCAACGGGGAGATCAGCCTGTTGGGGCGGTTGCACGGGGTGGCGACGCCGGTGAACGACACGCTGCGGCAGGCCGCGAACATCTTCGCGCGGGAGGGGTTGCCGCCGGGGGCGATGTCGATCGAGGACCTGACGGCCCTGGCCGACGAGGCGGCGGCCCGCGCGTAGGCCGGCGCCGGTCCCGACGCCTCAAGCGCCGGGCGGGCTCGACCCGGGCCCCGCCCCGTGGGTTGGCGCCGGGCGGCCGGGTGAGTTCGGGTCGGGGCTTGCGCCCCGAACCCCCTGTGCGTGCGCTGGGCGCGCGTGCCCCCGAGCGCCGGGCGGCCCGGACCTGGGGCTCCGCCCCGGACCCCGCTCCGTGCGCCTGCCCTCAAGCGCCGGGCGGGCTGGGTTGGTGCTGGGCGGCCGGGTGAGTTGGGGTTGGGGCTGCGCCCCGGACCCTCTGTGCGTGCGCTGGGCGCGCGTGCCCCCGAGCGCCGGGCGGCCCGGACCTGGGGCTGCGCCCCGGACCCCGCTCCGCGCGCGTGCCCCCGAGCGCCGGGCGGGCTGGATTGGTCCCGGGCCGCCCGGGCCTGGGGCTCCGCCCCGGGGCAGCCCCTACGTGCGCTCCGCGCCGTGCCCGCGATCGCCGGGCCGGGGGCGGGAGTTCGCCCTGCCCCGTACGGGTGCTGCGATCTCGGGCGGCACGCTTCGGCTGCGCCGGGCGCGTACGGGCGTTTCGGCCCAGGCCCGGTCAGGCCGACAAGGGGAGGGAAGCCAGGGGGGCGGTGGCCGCGTCGTAGCGGTGGAGGAGGAGGCGGGCCAGTTCCGGGGCCGGGCCGAGGACGGGGGCCACGAGGTCCGCGCCCGCCGCGTGCGCGCCCACCGCGATGCGGTCCGGGAGGCGGCCGGGGGCGATGACGTACGGGGCCACGGCCACGCGTCGTACGCCCTCGGCGCGCAGCGCCCGTACGGCGTCCTCCGTACGGGGCAGTGAGGCGGAGGCGAACGCAGGCCGCACGGCGCACCAACCGGTGTGCCGCCACTCCCGCGCGATTTCAGCGATCACTGCGATCGCCTCCGGGTCCGATGAACCGGCGGCCGCGAGCACCACACCGGTGCCGGCGCGGTCCGCCGGGGAGAGGCCGGCTTCGCGGAGCCGGCGTTCGAGGGCCGCCGTCAGCAGCGGCGACGGGCCGAGGACGTCCGCGACCCGGACCGCGAGGCCCGGGAGACCGGTCACGGCCTCCGCCAACGCCGCGGGGATGTCCGTCTTCGCGTGGAACGCCCGGGTGAGCAGCAGTGGCAGCGCCACGACCTCCCGTACCCCCGACCGGTGGAGTCGGGCGAGGACCTGCGGCACCGAAGGGGCGTCGAAGTCCAGGAACGCCGTCTCCACGCGCAGCCCCGGCCGCTGCGCCCGGGCGCGCCGGGTGAGGGCGTGCACGGTCGCGGCGTGCCGCGGATCACGGCTGCCGTGGGCTATGACGAGGAGGACGGGGGCGCGGAACACGGGACTCAGCTCTTGACCAGCAGGCCGCGGCTGCGCAGCACCCACCGCTCGACCGGGCTGAAGATGAGCAGGTCGATGGCGATGCCGACGATGAGGATCAGGAAGATGGCGAGGAACACGCCCGGCATGTCGATGTTGTTCCGGCCGTTCTCAAGGAGCTGTCCGAGACCCAGCCCCAGATCGGGGGAAGAAGCGATGATCTCGGCGGCCATCAGCGAACGCCAGGAGAAGGCCCAGCCCTGCTTGAGACCGGCGAGGTAGCCCGGCAGCGCCGCGGGCAGGACCACGTGCCAGGTGCCCCTGAGCCCGGTGGCGCCCATCGTGCGGCCGGCCCGCAGGAACAGCGGCGGTACCTGGTCCACGCCCGACACCAGTCCGTTGGCGATGGACGGCACCGCTCCGAGCAGGATGACGGCGTACATCATCGAGTCGTTCAGGCCGAGCCAGATCACCGCCGGCGGCACCCAGGCAACCGAGGGCAGCGACTGCAGACCGGACAGGATCGGGCCGATGGCGGCGCGGACGAACTTCACCCGCGAGACCAGGAGACCGAGTGGGGTGCCGATCGCCAGGGCCAACAGGAAGCCGAGCAGACCGCGCGAGACGCTGGTCCAGATGACGTCCAGCAGGGTGCCCTTGAGCCACATGGCGGTCACGCCGTCCCACACCGCGGACGGCGAGGGCAGCTTGGTCTGGTCGGCGACCTGTGCCGAGACGAGGACCTGCCAGACCACGAGGACCAGGCCGACGGCCACGACCGGCGGCAGGACCTTCTTGACGAGGACCTCACGGACCGGGGTGCGGTGGGTCTGGACCGCGTCGAGCGCGTCCAGGCCGGCCTCCAGGCCCGCCAGGTCGTCGCTCTTGGCCTTGGGGGCGGTGTCAGTGCTGGCCATGGCGGCGGATCTCCCCACGCAGGTGTTCAGTGATCTCCAGGGACAGTTCCGCGACGTCCGCGTCCTCGATGCGGCGCGGCTGCGGGATGTCCACGGTCCATTCCTTGGCGACCCGGCCGGGCCGCGAGGACAACAGGACCACGCGCTGGGCGAGCCGCACGGCCTCGCGGACGTTGTGCGTGACGAACAGGACGGAGAGGCCGGTCTCTTCCCAGATCCGGGTCAGTTCGCCGTGCAGCACGTCGCGGGTGATGGCGTCCAGCGCCGCGAACGGCTCGTCCATCAGCAGCAGTCGGCTGTCCTGGGCCAGGGCGCGGGCCAGGGCCACGCGCTGGCGCATGCCGCCCGACAGTTCGTGGACGCGCTTGCCGTACGCCCCGCCGAGGCGGACCAGCTCCAGCAGTCGCTCCGCCTCCGGCTTGCGGTCGGCCTTGGCCACCCCGCGCAGCCGCAGGGCAAGTTCGATGTTCTTGCCCGCCGTCAGCCAGGGGAACAGCGCGTGCTCCTGGAACATCAGGGCGGGTCGGCCGGCGGTCTCGATGCTGCCCGCGCTGGGCTTGTCGAGACCGGCGACCAGGTTGAGCAGGGTGGACTTGCCACACCCCGAGGCCCCCAGGAGGGTGACGAACTCGCCGGGAGCGACATCGAGGCTGATGTCGTCCAGGACGAGCTGCGATCCGGCCGGGCCGGGGAAGGACTTCGAGACGTGCTCGATGCGCGCGGCGTGCGTCCGCTCCGCTACCGCGCCCTCGGCAGCCTTGGCGAGCGTGGTGGCCATGGTCGTCACCTCCTGGGGGATTCGGGTTACGGACTTACTTGACGCCGAGGCCGGCGTCGGAGACCTCGGGCTTGCCGGCGGCCTTGAGCACCTTGTTCAGGAGCGTCAGGTCGTAGATGCCGGTCAGGTCGGGCTGCTCGATGAGCTTGGCCTTGACCGCCCAGTCGGACTCCGTCTTGAGGGTGCTCGCCAGCGGGTCGTCGGTGACGAGGATGCTCGGCCACGCCGGGTCGATGACCTTCGCGTCGAGCGGCTTGCCGCCGTCCGCCGCCAGCTTCGCGTTGGCGGACGCCTTCGCCTTCTCCGGGTTGGCGTTGATCCACTCGTTGGTCTTCACCGTGCCCTTGAGCACGGCCTCGACCACGTCCGCGTGCTCCTTGAGGAACTTCTGCGACACGATGACGTTCGTGATCACGAACTTCTTGTCGGGCCACAAGGAGGTCTCGTCGAGGAGGACGGAGCCGCCGTCGGAGACCAGCTTGGAGGCCGTGGGCTCCGGCACCCAGGCACCGTCGATCGAACCCTGCTTGAAAGCGTCCGGGGTCACCTTGTTGTCCGTACGGACGACGGAGACGTCACCCTTGCCGGACTCGGGGTCGACCGACCAGCCCTTCTGGGCGATCCAGTTGAGGAACGCGACGTCCTGCGTGTTCCCCTTCTGCGGGGTGGCGATCTTCTTGCCCTTGAGGTCGTCCAGGGTCTTGATCTTGTCCGGGTTCACGACCAGCTTGACGCCGCCCGAGGCGGAGCCGGAGATGATCCGCAGGTTGGAGCCCTTGGACTTCACGTAGCCGTTGATCGAGGGCGACGGGCCGATGAAGCCGATGTCGAGGGAGCCGCCGCCCAGGGCCTCGATCTCGGACGGACCGGCGTTGAAGGTCTGCGGCTTGATCGCGGTGCCGCCGAGCTCCTTGGCGATCAGGCCCTCCTGGAGGCCGACCAGGGCGGTGGCGTGCGTCAGGTTCGGGAAGTACCCGATGCGGACCTCGGAGGCGGAGAGCTTCTTGGAGTCGGCGGCGGGGACGGCGGCCGTCTTCGCGTCGTCCTTCTTGGCCTCGGAGCCGTAGCCGCAGGAGGCGAGCCCACCGATCAGGAGCGGAAGGGCGGCGGCGGCGACGACGCCGCGGCGAAGGGTCTTACGGGTGGTGGTACCGGTGGCAGGCACGGGAGGGCTTCCTCTCGGAGCGCCGTGGGGTCACGGCGCGGGTCTTCGTCTGTGGAACGAGGGCGGGTACGGCTGGTGGGGGGTGTGGGCTCGTGGGCGGGATGCCGACGGCAATTCGGTCATCGCGCACATCGCGCCACCCCTCCCTGGCCGCTGCCGAGGTGGCCGCTGCCTACGCGGCCGCCCTCCTTGGCGAAGGTGGAGTAGATGTCGGCGAGCATGGGTTAGAAGTCCCACCCTTCGTCATCGGTCCGGACGGGCTCGGCCTCGTCGGCGTGGGCGGCGAACGCCTGGCCCGCCATGCCGGCCGCCAGGGTGGTCCCGTCCGCCGGGTCGATCAGCAGGAAGGAACCGGTGCGGCGCGAGTCGGCGTACGCGTCGAGCGCCAGCGGCTCCGCGGTACGGACGACGACACGGCCGATGTCGTTGGCGACCAACTGCCCGGGCTCCGGGTGCTGGGACAGGTCGTCCAGGGTCAACCGCGAGGGGATCTCCTTGACGATCGCCTTGACGGTGCGCGTGGTGTGCTTCAGCAGCACCCGGGCGCCCACCGAGAGGGGCTGGTCCGCGACGTGGCACACCGTCGCCTCGACGTCCTGCGTGGTGGCCGGGGCGCTCGCGGACGGGGCGATCAGGTCACCGCGCGAGATGTCGATGTCGTCCCGCAGCCGCAGCGTCACCGACTGCGGCGCCCACGCGATGTCGACGCTCTCGCCGAGCGCGTCGATGCCCTCGATGACCGAGGTCCGGCCCGACGGCAGGACGGTGACGGCCTCGCCGACGCGCAGCACGCCGGAGGCGATCTGGCCCGCGTAGCCGCGGTAGTCGGGGTGCTCGGCGGTCTGCGGCCGGATCACGTACTGGACCGGGAAGCGCGCCGGGCAGGCGGTCAGGTCGTGGCTGACCGGCACGGTCTCCAGGTGCTCAAGCACCGTCGGGCCGCCGTACCAGTCCATGTGCGACGAGGGCTCCACGACGTTGTCCCCGGCCAGGGCCGAGATCGGGATCGCGGTGATCTCCGGCACGCCCAGGTCCGATGCGTACGCGGTGAACTCCTCGGCGATCTTCGCGAAGACCGCCTCCTCGTAGCCGACGAGGTCCATCTTGTTGACGGCGAGAACCACGTGCGGGACGCGCAGCAGCGCCGCGACGGCCGCGTGCCGGCGGGTCTGCTCGATGACGCCGTTGCGGGCGTCGACGAGGACCACGGCCAGGTCGGCGGTGGACGCGCCGGTGACCATGTTGCGGGTGTACTGCACGTGCCCGGGGGTGTCGGCCAGGATGAACCGGCGCCGGGCGGTGGCGAAGTAGCGGTACGCCACGTCGATGGTGATGCCCTGCTCCCGCTCGGCGCGCAGGCCGTCGGTGAGCAGCGCGAGGTCGGGAGCGTCCTGCCCGCGCCGGGCGGAGACGGCCTCGACGGCCTCCAACTGGTCCGTCAGGACCGACTTGGAGTCGTGCAGGAGCCGTCCGACCAGCGTGGACTTGCCGTCGTCGACGGAACCGGCGGTCGCGAAGCGCAGCAGCGTGGTCGCCGATACATCGGCGAACTGCTCGGTGGTGGAGGTCATGTCTAGAAGTACCCTTCGCGCTTGCGGTCTTCCATCGCGGCCTCGGACATCTTGTCGTCGGCGCGGGTCGCGCCCCGCTCGGTGAGGCGGGAGGCGGCGATCTCGGTGATCACGGCGTCCAGCGTGGTCGCGTCGGAGTCGACGGCGCCCGTGCAGGACATGTCACCGACGGTGCGGTAGCGGACGAGACGCTTCTCGGGCGTCTCGTCCTCCTTCGGGCCGCCCCACTCGCCGGCCGTCAGCCACATGCCGCCCCGCTTGAACACCTCGCGCTCGTGGGCGAAGTAGATCTGAGGCAGCTCGATGCCCTCACGGGCGATGTACTGCCACACGTCCAGCTCGGTCCAGTTCGACAGCGGGAACACGCGCACGTGCTCGCCCGGGGCGTGGCGGCCGTTGTAGAGCTGCCACAGCTCGGGGCGCTGACGGCGCGGGTCCCACTGGGAGAACTCGTCGCGCAGGGAGAACACGCGCTCCTTGGCGCGGGCCTTCTCCTCGTCGCGGCGGCCGCCGCCGAAGACGGCGTCGAACTTGAGCCGCTGGATCGCCTCGGTCAGCGGGACGGTCTGCAGCGGGTTGCGGGTGCCGTCCGGGCGCTCGCGCAGCTTGCCGGCGTCGATGTACTCCTGGACGGAGGCCACGTGCAGGCGCAGGCCGTGCTCCGCGACCGTGCGGTCGCGGTACTCCAGCACCTCGGGGAAGTTGTGACCGGTGTCGACGTGCAGCAGCGCGAAGGGCACCGGCGCGGGCGCGAACGCCTTGAGCGCCAGGTGCAGCATGACGATGGAGTCCTTGCCGCCGGAGAACAGGATCACCGGCTTCTCGAACTCGCCCGCCACCTCGCGGAAGATGTGCACGGCCTCCGATTCGAGGGCGTCGAGGTGGGACAGCGCGTAGGGAGCGTCGGTCCCGTCGTGCAGGTGGGCGACGGTCGTCATGCCAGACCCCTCTCGGTGAGCAGCGCGTACAGGGCCGAAGCCGACTCCTGCACGGACTGCGTGTGCGACTCGATCCGCAGGTCCGGGGCGTCCGGAGCCTCGTACGGGTCGTCGACCCCGGTCAGACCGGAGATCTCGCCCGCCGCCTGCTTGGCGTACAGGCCCTTCACATCGCGCTCGGAGCAGACCTCGACCGGGGTGGCCACGTGGACCTCCAGGTAGGCGGTGCCCTCGGCCGCGTGCCGCTTGGCGACGGCCTCCCGGCTGTCGGCGAACGGCGCGATCACCGGCACCAGCGCCTTGACGCCGTTGCTCGCGAGCAGTTCGGCGACGAAGCCGATCCGCTGCACGTTGGTGTGCCGGTCCTCCCGGCTGAAGCCCAGCCCGGCGGAGAGGAACTCGCGGATCTCGTCGCCGTCGAGCACCTCCACGCGGTGGCCCTCGGCCCGCAGCCGCTCGGCCAGCGCGTACGCGATGGTGGTCTTGCCCGCGCTCGGCAGCCCGGTCAGCCACACGGTGGCGCCCTGGTCGCTCACGCTCATCGTTCTCGTCTCCGTCGGTTCGTTCACTGCTTCGAGATCCGTCATCAGCCGTGCAGTCCGCACTCGGTCTTGGCCCGCCCGGCCCAGCGGCCGGCCCGCGCGTCCTCGCCCTCCGCCACGCGGCGGGTGCAGGGGGCGCAGCCGACGGAGGCGTAGCCGTCCGTCAACAGCGGGTTGGTGAGCACGCCGTGCTCGGCGACGTACGCGTCCACGTCGTCCTGCGTCCAGCGGGCGATCGGCGAGATCTTGACCTTCCGCCGCTTCTCGTCCCAGCCGACCACGGGGGTGTTCGCCCGGGTCGGGGACTCGTCGCGGCGCAGGCCCGTCGCCCATGCCTCGTACGCGGTCAGGCCCTTCTCCAGCGGCTTGACCTTGCGCAGCGCGCAGCACAGGTCCGGGTCCCGGTCGTGCAGCTTGGGGCCGTACTCGGCGTCCTGCTCGGCGACGCTCTGGCGCGGGGTGAGGGTGATGACGTTGACGTCCATCACGGCCTCGACCGCGTCACGGGTGCCGATGGTCTCCTCGAAGTGGTAGCCGGTGTCGAGGAAGACCACGTCCACGCCCGGGAAGGCGCGGGACGCCAGGTGGGCGACGACCGCGTCCTCCATCGAGGAGGTGACGGCGAACTTCTTGCCGAAGGTCTCGGCGGCCCAGGTGAGGATCTCCAGCGCGGAGGCGTCCTCCAGGTCGCGGCCCGCCTGCTCGGCCAGCGCCTTGAAGTCCCTGGTCCCCTGAGTCATCGTCATATCTCTTCCCCTCCAGGCTGATCCGACTGACCGGACCGATCGGACTGAACACCGCGGGCCAGCAGCCCGAGGTACTTCAGCTGGAAGGCCCGGTTGCAGGCCCTGCATTCCCAGGCGCCGTGACCCGCCTCGTGGGGAAACAGGTCCTCGTCGCCGCAGTAGGGGCAGTAGAACGGTGCGGCGCGCTCGCTCACGACAGGCTCTCGTCGCTCGCGCGGCCGACCCAGGCGGCGAAGCGCTCGCCGTCCTCGCGCTGCTCCTGGAAGCGCGTGACGACCCGCTCCACGTAGTCCGGCAGCCCGACGGCGGTGACCTTGAGGCCGCGGACCTTGCGGCCGAAGCCGGCCTCCAGGCCGAGCGCGCCGCCGAGGTGCACCTGGTAGCCCTCGACCTGGTCGCCGTTCTCGTCGAGGACCAGCTGCCCCTTGAGACCGATGTCCGCCACCTGGATACGGGCGCACGCGTTCGGGCAGCCGTTGATGTTGATGGTGATCGGCTCGGCGAAGTCCGGCAGACGGCGCTCCAGCTCGTCGATCAGCGAGGCGCCGCGCGCCTTCGTCTCGACGATGGCCAGCTTGCAGAACTCGATGCCGGTGCAGGCCATCGTGCCGCGGCGGAACGAGGACGGCTTGACCCGCAGGTCCAGCGCCTCCAGGGCCTCGACCACGGAGTCGACCCGGTCCGCGTCGATGTCCAGCACGATCATCTTCTGCTCGGCGGTGGTGCGCAGCCGGCCCGAGCCGTGCTGCTCGGCCACGTCCGCGATCTTGGTGAGGGTGGCGCCGTCCACGCGACCGACCCGGGGGGCGAAGCCGACGTAGAACTTGCCGTCCTGCTGCCGGTGCACGCCGACGTGGTCGCGCCACTGGCCGCTGGGCTGCTCGGGCGCGGGGCCGTCGGTCAGCTCGCGCTTGAGGTACTCGTCCTCCAGGACCTGGCGGAACTTGGTCGCGCCCCAGTCGGCGACGAGGAACTTCAGGCGGGC
The DNA here is from genome assembly GCF_040645975.1 of Streptomyces sp. NPDC046557. Taxonomy (NCBI): domain Bacteria; kingdom Bacillati; phylum Actinomycetota; class Actinomycetes; order Kitasatosporales; family Streptomycetaceae; genus Streptomyces; species Streptomyces sp. NPDC046557. The sequence goes on along the minus strand of NZ_JBEYZH010000001.1, from coordinate 877,264 downwards.
GCGGGTGCGCAGCCGGCGGTAGCCGTAGTCGCGGAAGATCGAGATGACGCCCTCGTAGACGTCCGGGACCTCGTCGAGCGAGACCCAGGCGCCCAGGCGCACGCCCAGCTTGGGGTTGGTGGACAGGCCGCCGCCGACCCACACGTCGAAGCCGGGGCCGTGCTCGGGGTGGTTCACGCCGACGAAGGCGATGTCGTTGATCTCGTGCGCCACGTCGAGCAGCGGCGAGCCGGAGATCGCGGACTTGAACTTGCGGGGCAGGTTGGAGAAGGCCGGATTGCCCACGATCCGGCGCTGGATCTCCTCGATGGCGGGGGTGCCGTCGATGATCTCGTCCAGGGCGATGCCGGCGACGGGCGAGCCGAGGATGACACGGGGCGTGTCACCGCAGGCTTCGGTGGTCGAGAGGCCGACGGCCTCCAGCCGGCGCCAGATCTCCGGGACGTCCTCGATCCGGATCCAGTGGTACTGCACGTTCTGCCGGTCCGTGAGGTCGGCGGTGCCGCGGGCGAACTCCTCGGAGATCTCGCCGATGACGCGCAGCTGCTCGGTGGTCAGCCGGCCGCCGTCGATGCGCACGCGCAGCATGAAGTACTTGTCGTCCAGCTCCTCCGGCTCCAGGATCGCGGTCTTGCCGCCGTCGATCCCGGGCTTGCGCTGGGTGTAGAGGCCCCACCAGCGCATACGGCCGCGCAGGTCGTTGGGGTCGATCGAGTCGAAGCCGGTCTTGGCGTAGATCGTCTCGATGCGTGTCCGCACGTTGAGACCGTCGTCGTCCTTTTTGAACTGCTCGTTGCCGTTGAGGGGAGTGTGGTGTCCGACGGCCCACTGACCCTCACCGCGGTGACGGCCGGTCTTGCGGCGCGCGGCGGCGGCTGCGGGCGCGGCGGCTGCGGGCGTTTCGGGGGTGGCGGCCATGGCGGTACGTCCTTCTTCGGCGGCTCAAGGCAAGGGCAGGGGGAGCGGCGGCGTGACCCCTGCACGCTGAGCAGGTGTGGCTGATGGCCGCGCCGGGTCCGGTTGTGCCGGTGGGCAGGGCGGATTTCAGCCGTCAGGGGGCTTGCGGAGGCCGTGCGGCCTCGGGGTCGACGCGTCCGCGGCAGCGGGGACGGCGGCGATGTGCGGCGGGTGCTGGTTCCGTCAGCGCGCCGGACAGATGGCGCTGGACATGCGGCCGAGGTCGACGTGCCGCCGACTCACCAAGGCAATTCCAGCTCCATTCATGGCGGAAGCGTGGCATGGCGCGATTGGAGGAGTCCACTACTGTCCACGATGCGGACGAAGTCGTCTCGCATCCTGGTACGACGTGACAGGAGTCACGCCGGACCGGTCCCGAAACGCGCCCAGTGCGGCTTTGCGGTCACCGCGTCGCCCACGCCTCTGCGCGAAGACGTCGGGAGCTCCACGACGATGCCGCTCGCGACGATGAACACCGTACGCGGCGGGCCCTGCCGGCCGGACAAGCGGGCGAGCCGCCCGCGCGGGCGGCTCGGGCGCGGCGGCGGCGCACCCGCACGGCCCCCGTCGCCCCGGCGCCACGCCGACCCCTGCGGGGTCACCCGGCCCGGGAGCTACGCGCCCGGCCAGGGGCCCGGGGTGGGGGTGGACCGCTTCTCTTCCGTCTCCGTCTTGAAGACCTTGAAGCCGCGCCGCAGGTAGGTGTCCATCGCTGTCGGGCCGTCCTGGCTACACGTGTGCACCCAGACCCGGCGGGTGGGCGCCAGATCCCGCCACCGCTCCGCGAGGTCCCACGCGCGGGCCGTCCCGACCGCCAGCAGGTGCCCCCCGATCCGGCGGCCGCGGAAGTCCGGCAGGAGGCCGAAGTACATGATCTCCACCACCCCGTCGGGCTGCGGGTCGAGTTCGACGTACCCCGCCGGCGTCCCGCGGTCGTACGCCACCCACGTCTCCACCCCGGGCCGCTCCAACCGCTCCACCCACTCGGCGCGGGTCAACGACAGCCGGTCCGTCCAGTGGATGTCCCCGCCCACCGAGGTGTAAAGGAACCGGCTGAACTCGGGCGAGGGCACTTCCGCCCGGGCGATCGTGATCTCCGGGCCGGGTACGGCCGCCGGCGCGAGGTCGTCGGGCGAGGTCATTTCCAGGGACCAGGTGGTCAGCGTGAACGTGCTCATGCGGGCCAGGGAATCACATGCCGTCCACGACCCCCCGGGCGCCCGACCCGCCCACGCGGGCCCTGACCACCGCCGGCGCCGTGGAATGCGGCAGCAACTGCGCGGCGACCGCCGGACGGATCAGCTCCACCTCCACGTCCTGCGCGAAGCGGTACGGCCGGTGCGTCAACACCCCGGCGAGGTTCCGGCGCACCCGGGACATCTCCGCGCGGACCGTCACCGTCCGGCTCGGGTCCCCGAACAACTCGGCGGCGAGTTCCGCCGCCGAGCGTCCGCGCGGGCTCTCCGCCAGCAGGAACAGCAGCTCGGCGTGGCGCGGACTCAGCTCCAGGGACCAGCTGCCCGCCGCCCCGTACACGGTCGCCGACCACGAGCCGGCCCGGCTCAGGTCCAGCACCACCCGGCTCGCGGCGCCGGAACCGGTGCGCGACTCCTCGACCCGGAGCAGCCAACCGCCCGGCAGCGGCTCCACCGCGCAGTGGCCGAGCTGCGGCACCCACACCCGCCCCGGCCCGAACCCCTTCGGCAGCGGGATCCGGTCCGCAGGGGCCAGCCCGGTCACGGCGGCCGTCCAACCCTGCGGGTCCACGGCCAGCGCGCGGCCCGGCAGCCGCGCCAGCAGCGGGGCCGCGACCGTCCGCAGCCGCTCCAGGGACTCCAGGTGCCGGATCCGCAGCTCCCGCTCGGCGAGCCGGGCCACCGAGGTCACCCAGGCGAGCGTCGCCGGGTGCATGGTGGCCAGCGGGCCGCTGACGTCGACCACCCCCAGCAGCCGACCGTCCCGGGGGTCGCGTACGGGGGCCCCGGCGCAGGTCCAGTCGTGGTGGCTGGAGACGAAGTGCTCCGCCGAGAACACCTGGACCGGCCTGCGGGTCACCAGGGAGGTGCCGACCCCGTTGGTGCCGACCACCGCCTCCGCCCAGTCGGCGCCCACCGCGAACCCCAGCCGGTCGGCCCGGCGCAGGATCGAGGAGTGCCCCTCCCGCCACAGCAGCCGCCCGTCCGCGTCCGCGACGACCATGATGTGCAGGGCTTCGTCCAACGCGGGCAGCAGGCCCTCGCGCAGCACCGGGAGGACCTCCCGCAGCGGCGACACCTGCCGCCGCTCCTCCGTCTCGGCGGCCGACAGCAGCCGCGAGCGCGCGTCCCGGTCCGGGTGCACACCGCCGGCCAGCATCCGCCGCCAGGACTCCGCGATCTCCGGGCGCGGGGCGGCCGGCAGGCGGTCACCGGCCAGCGCCGCCGCCCGTACTCCCTTGAGCAGACGCGCCGCCGCCCGCGCGTCCATGGCGGAGATGCGCGCCACATCGACCGTGCTGCCTGCGGTGTCGGACACCGGAACCTCCCCGTGAACAGTCGAGGCGCCGGCCGTGTGGCGGCGCTGACCGCGTGACTGGTTCGACCGGTTCGACGGGTGAAGGGTTGCAACGGTCTGCAACCCTCGCCAACCTCCGGTCGCCCGACCGAAACTATCGGCACGCCGCCGAGCGGCGTGACAGCTCCTTCCTCGGGGCTTCTCGGACCAGGGGCGGCGCCGAGTCGGCGCGGCGCCGCCCCCGGTCTCGGGTCAGCGGGCACGGATCCAGGCGGGGAGCGGTTTGGGGACCGTTCCTAGCCGGCGATCCGGGCCCGTTCCACCACCGCTCGCAGGTCCAAGCCGTACGGCAGCGTCCCGAAGGCCGACCCCCAGTCGCCGCCGAGACGCGATGCGCAGAACGCGTCCGCGACCTGCGCCGGAGCCCACCGCACCAGCAGCGAACCCTGGAGCACCAGGGCCATCCGCTCCACGACCCGCCGGGCCCGGGCCTCGATGCCCTCCAAATCCGCGAGGTCCGTCAGCAGGTCCTTGATGGCCGAATCCAGCCGGTGATCGGCGCCCCGGGCCAGTCCGACCTCCTGGAGGAACGCGTTCAGTGCCTGCGGCTCCCTTTGCAGGGCGCGCAGCACGTCCAGCGCCTGGACGTTGCCCGACCCCTCCCAGATCGAGTTGAGCGGGGACTCGCGCAGCAGGCGCGGCAGACCCGACTCCTCGACGTAGCCGTTGCCGCCCAGACACTCCAAGGCCTCCGCCACCATAGGCGTACACCGCTTGGTCACCCAGTACTTGGCCGCGGGCACCGCGAGGCGCAGGAAGGCCCGCTCCTGCTCCGTGCCGGCGTCATAGGCGGCCGCCAGGCGCAGGGTCAGTACGGTCGCGGCCTCCGACTCCAGCGCGAGGTCGGCCAGGACGTTGCGCATCAGCGGCTGCTCGATGAGCCGTGCTCCGAAAACGGAGCGGTGCTCCGCGTGGTGGACGGCCTGCGTCAACGCCTGGCGCATCAGCGACGCCGAACCGATCACGCAATCCAGCCGGGTCGCCGCGACCATCTCGATGATGGTCCGCACCCCCCGCCCCTCCTCACCGACCCGGCGCCCCCACGTCCCGTCGAACTCCACCTCGCCCGACGCGTTCGACTTGTTCCCCAGCTTGTCCTTGAGCCGCTGGATCGCGAAGGCGTTGCGGGTCCCGTCCGGCAGCACCCGCGGCACCAGGAAGCAGGTCAACCCCCCGGGAGCCTGCGCCAGCACCAGGAAGCCGTCCGACATCGGAGCCGAGCAGAACCACTTGTGCCCGGTCAGCAGGTACTCGCCGGACGCGTCCAGCGGCTTCGCCACCGTCGTGTTCGCCCGGACGTCGCTGCCGCCCTGCTTCTCCGTCATGCCCATCCCGAACAGCACGCCGGCCTTCCGCCCGGGCGGCCGCAACCCCTCCTCGTACACGTGCGAGGTCAGCCGGGGCTCCCACTCGGCGGCCAGCTCAGGGTCCGTGCGCAGCGCCGGCACCGCCGCGTGCGTCATCGAGACCGGGCAGCCGTGCCCCGCCTCGGCCTGCGACCACAGGAAGAAACCCGCCGCGCGGCGCAGGTGCCCGGCCGGACGCCCCCACGCGTCCGTCAACCCGGACGTCACCGCGTGCCCCAGCAGCCGGTGCCACGCCGGGTGGAACTCGACTTCGTCGATCCGGTTCCCGTACCGGTCGTGCGTACGCAGCCCGGGCGGGTTCGCGTTCGCCTGCACCCCCCAGAGCTGTGCCTGCTCCGAGCCCGTCGCGAGCCCCAGGGAGGTGAGTTCCTCCCGTACCTCCCCCAGGAGCGCGGGGGGCGCCTCCGCCAGGTGGCGCTCGATGCCCTCGGTCAGGGCCCGGTCGCCGGAGTAGGCGTCGTAGCCCACAAGGGGCGGGGCCTGATTGGTCACTGTGTGGGTGGTGGCTGCCATGCGGATACCGTAAGGACGTGCAGCCAGCAAAAGAAACACCCGAGCGGATCCCAGGGCGGCCGGGACGGCTCCACCGGGCCCGCGCGCTCTACCGCAACGTGTCCAAGCGCAAGATGGGCTGGCTGCTGCTCAAGGACACCGTCAACTCGTGCGTCGAGTACCGCATCCTCGGTCTGGCCGCCGAAGCGGCCTTCTTCACCCTCCTCTCGCTCCCGCCGCTCTTCGTCGGCCTCCTGGGCCTGCTCGGGTACGTGGACGGCTGGACGGGCGGAACCTTCGTCGCCAGCATCGAGGAGAACATCCTGCGGGCGGTCGGCACCGTCCTGTCCGACCGGGGCGTCAACGAGATCGCGCGACCGATGCTGGACGACGTGACCCGCGGCGGCCGGCCCGACCTCATCTCCATCGGCTTCGCCTTCGCCCTGTGGTCGGGATCGCGCGCCGTCAACGTCTTCATCGACACCATCACCGTGATGTACGGCCTCGACGGACAGCGCGGCATCGTCAAGACCCGGCTGCTGGCCTTCCTGCTGTACGTGGTCGCCCTCGTGATCGGCGCGATCGTGCTGCCGCTGATGGTGGCGGGCCCCGACGCCGTGGTGCGGTGGGTGCCCTGGAGCACGGAAGTGATCGCGGTGCTGTACTGGCCGATCGTCACCCTGCTCTCGATCGCCTTCCTGACGACGCTCTACCACGTCTCCGTTCCCGTGCGCTCCCCGTGGATCGAGGACGTGCCCGGCGCGCTCGTCGCCCTCGCCATGTGGGTGCTCGGCTCGTTCCTGCTGCGGATCTACCTGACCAACACCGTCGAGGGGCCGACGATCTACGGCTCCCTGGCCGCGCCCGTGGCGGTGCTGCTGTGGATCGGCGTCTCGGCCTTCGCCGTACTCGTCGGCGCGGCCGTCAACGCCGCCATCGACCGCGTCTGGCCCTCGCTGGCCACGGCGGCGGCCCGCGAGGCGAACGAGCGGGTGCGGGAGGCGGAGGCGGCGCGGTTGGTGGCGCGGGCGGCGGCCTGGCGGGCGCTGGCCGAGGGGGAGTCCGAGGACGACGAGGACGCCGGAATGCCCTCGGAGTTCCCCGAACGCTGGTCGAACTTCCTGCCGCCCGACGACTATTCGGCGCGCCTGCGCAAGCACTGACGGCGGTCCGGTGGGAACGGGCCGAAAAACAGTTGGCATTGGCGGAAGCGGCGTTGTTACGGTGAGCCCGTTCCCGCAGCACCGTCGGGGAACGGCCAGTTCGTGCATGACCCGGAGGTGAGTCCATTGATGACTGTCGTGACGCAGGGCGCTGCCCGCACTCGGAAGACCGTCAATGCCACCCCCGTGGCCTCCGGCTGACCACACACCTCTCCGCGCGCCGTCGAGCGCGCGCTGCCGGGGCCACCCTGTGAAGGGTTCCCCTTGTCTTTCTCCTCTTCTGGTTCTTCTTCCACGCACGCTTCCGCCGCGCCGCACCCCCTCGCCGCATTCGGCTGGGACGACGCGTGGGCGGCCGCGTTCGCCCCGTACGAGGCGCAGGGCCTGCTGCCCGGCCGGGTCGTGCGGGTCGACCGGGGCCAGTGCGATGTCATGACCGCGGACGGCGTCGTCCGCGCCGACAGCGCCTTCGTCACCCCCCAAGACCCGCTGCGGGTCATCTGCACGGGTGACTGGGCCGCCGTCGAACCGGCCGGAAACCCCCGCTACGTCAAGGCGTACCTGCCGCGCCGGACCGCCTTCGTACGGTCCACCTCCTCGCAGCGCTCCGAGGGGCAGATCCTCGCCGCGAACGTCGACCACGCCGTCATCGCGGTATCCCTGGCCGTGGAACTCGACCTGGGCCGGATCGAGCGCTTCCTGGCGCTCGCCTGGGAGTCGGGCGCGCAGCCGCTGGTCGTCCTGACCAAGGCGGACCTCGTACCGGACCCGACGGTGCTCGCCCACCTCGTCCGGGACGTGGAGACCGCCGCCCCGGGCGTGCCCGTACTGACGGTGTCCTCCCTGACCGGGGAGGGCACGGACGTGCTGGCGGCGGTGGCGTCGGGCGGCACGAGCGTCCTGCTGGGCGTCTCCGGCGCCGGGAAGTCGACCCTGGCCAACGCGCTGCTCGGGGCGGACGTCATGGAGGTGCAGGAGGCCCGCGAGGTCGACGGCAAGGGCCGGCACACCACGACGACGCGCAACCTGCTGGCGCTGCCGGGCGGGGGCGTGCTGATCGACACCCCGGGGCTGCGGGGTGTCGGGCTCTGGGACGCGGCGGCGGGCGTCGGGCAGGTGTTCTCGGAGATCGAGGACTACGCCGCCGACTGCCGTTTCCACGACTGCGCGCACGTCGCGGAGCCGGGGTGCGCGGTGCTGGCGGCGGTGGAGTCGGGGGCGCTGGCCGAGCGGCGGCTGCAGAGCTACCGGAAGCTGCTGCGGGAGAACCAGCGGATCGTGGCGAAGACGGACGCGAGGCTGCGGTCGGAGATCCGGCGGGACTGGCGGCTGAAGTCGGCCGAGGGCCGGGCCAACTTTTCCGCGAAGCGGGGCGGTCGGGTCTGACGGCCCGGGCGGCCGGGGCCGAAGCGGGGGCGGGGCGGTTCGTCCGCGGCGCCGTCGCGCTGCGGGGCCCCGGCTGCGCCGGGCGGTCCGGGGCTCCGCCCCGGCCCCGCGCCTCAAGCGCCGGCGAGGCTGGAGGTGCCCTCCGTCTCGTCCAGGCCCCAGGTGAAGACGCGGGTCGGGTGGATGCGGATGACCTCCGGGCTGAAGTGGGGGCCCAGCGCGTGGGTGCCGACCTCTAGCATGGCGTGGCCGCGGATCTCGATGCCGCGGACGCGCCACGGGCGGGTGCTCACCAGGTCGTCGACGACCAGCGACAGCTTCGGGTTGGCCTTGAGGTTGCGCCACTTCTTCGTCGTGCCCATCGACGCCCCGCCGACCAGGATCGTGCCGTCCTGCTGCGGGAAGAACCCCACCGGGTTCGCCTGCGGCTGCCCGGCCGGGTCCACCGTCGCCAGCCGGCCCAGCCGCTGCGACCGGAGGTATGACAGTTCCACCTCGCTGAAACCCTCGAATGCCGTCGTCATACCGGCAGCCTCGCACCCCGCCCCCGGGAACCCGCTCCTCACACGCCGTCCGCGAGGCGGCCGGTGACCACCAGGTTGCCGTCCGGGGTTCGCCGCGCGAGGTCGCCGGTGCGGAGGTAGCCGTCGGCGGTGAAGGCGCGCGCGTTGTGCTCGGGCGCCCGGTAGTAGCCGCGCGGGGTGTAAGGACCGCGGACCAGGAGCTCCCCCGGTTCCCCGTCGGGCACGTCCCTGCCGTGGGCGTCGACCAGGCGGATCTCGTCGTCGGGCGAGAGTGGGCGGCCGTGTGTGGTGAATACGGTCTCGTCCGGATCGGCGCGCCGGGTGAGCGTGAGCGGCCCCTCGGGCCGGCCGAAGACCTGCTGCGGGCGACAGCCCCACGTGGCCTCCATCCGTTCGGCGGTCGCCCGGTCCACGGGCGCGCCGCCGATCTGCACCAGACGCAGACTGCTCACGTCGGCCTCCATCGTGGGGAGGAGGTCGAGCCAGTGCCGGGCGACGGCCGGCGTGACCGACGTGACGGTGACCCGCTCCCGCCCGATGACCGGCAGACACGCGACCGGCCCCGCGTCCTCGACCAGCACGACGGTGCCGCCGACGGAGAGGGTGCCGACGATCCCCGGGCCGCCGAGGGCGAAGGTGGACTCGACGGACGGCACGGCGAGGTACACGTCGTCCTCGGTGAGCGACACCGACTCGGCGGCGGCCCGCACCTGGTAGGCGTAGTCGTCGTGGGTGCGCGGAACGAGCAGGGGCGTCGCGACGCGCGATCTCCGAGACCATCGCCGTGTGGTCGAAGCCCTGGTACGTCGAGGGGCCGACGTAACCGACGGCCTGCGTGACCCGTACGAGGTGGGACACCGCGGGCCCGCGGTACGAGACCGGGCACACCACGGGGACCAGGCCGGCGCGCATCAGCGCGAACAAGGAGACGACGGATTCGGGGACGTTCGGCAACTGGAGGACGACCCGCTGTCCGGGCCGCGGGCCCCGCAGCCGGAACCCGGCGGCCATCCGCTCCACGCGCCGGTTCAGAGCCGCGTACGTGAGGCGTGCGTCGCCGTGCACGAGCGCGGTCCGCGTCCCGTACTGCCGGGCCCAATCGCGCAACAGGTTGTCCAGTGTGTACCCGCGCCAGTGTCCCGCCGCCCAGTAGCGGTCGACGAACTCCTCGGGCCAGGGCGTGCAGCCGGCGAGCAGGGATGCCATGCGCTTCCTTCGGTACCGGCTCCGTCTCCGGCGGGTTCCGCCGTACCTGTCTGTCCCACATCCAATCCCCCGCCCCCACGGCCCGCAATGCGCCTTCCGCACCACCGACGCCACCCGCCGTCAGCGGAAGCTCCAACGGGCGTGGCCCACCAGCGGGAACGGCCGGGGCCCCGAGCCGACTCGGCCGTGCGGAGGTGTGGTGGAGCCGGCCGCGGCCCACTGCCGGGCGAGGAGGGCCGGACACGTACGGGCATCAGGGCTCCGCCCGCGCCCCGGGGCCGGCGCCCCGACGTACCGGCCGTGCGACCCCGCTTGCGGGCGGCTGCTCAAGACAGCCTTCGCCGGCAGGTCTCGCTCCTCCGGCAGGCCCGGAGCCGAGGCACGCCGCTACGCCCCGAGGACCGCGCCCAGCCAGGCCGCCGTCACGATCAGACAGGCCAGCAGTTCCACCAACACGCTCGTCCCCACCGCGCGCATCACCGCGCGGACCGAGGCGCGGGCCTCGCCGTGGGAACCCAGGCGCAGGCGCTCGCTCAGGTAGGCGCCGCCCAAGAAGCCCGGGACGGCTCCCACGACCGGGATCAGGACGAAGCCCAGCAGTGCGCCGGCGCCCGCGTAGACCACCATCCGGCGGTGGATGCCCACGCCCCGCAGCCGGCGCGGCGGCAGGAGCCAGATCACCACCTGCACCACCAGCAGCAACCCCGTCGATGCCACGAGCAGGACCCACGCGGTCGACGAGCGCTGGTGCAGGGCCCACCACAGCAGCCCGGCCCACACCAGCCAGGTCCCCGGGACGCCAGGCACCATCACCCCCAGCAGCCCGAGCAGTAACACCAGCCCCACCAGGAGTAGCTGAGGCAGATCCATCTGCCCAGCGTGACCGACCCCGACCTATCGGGCCACCCAGCCCCGCTCGTACGCGTACCACCCGAGTTGCAGCCGTGTCGTCACCCCGGCCAGCTCCATCAGCCCCTTGACCCGCCGCTGCACCGTGCGCAGGCCCAGCTCCAGGTGCTTGGCCACGCTCGCGTCCGTCATCCCGGCCAGCAGCAGGCTCAGGATCTCCAGGTCGGTGGCGTCGGGGGTGTCCGCGGACTGCTCCGCCGAGCCCGTGGCGCCCAGCCGCAGCGGGAGCGCCTCCCGCCACACCGCCTCGAACAGGCCCGACAGGGAGTGCAGCAGCCCCGAGGCGTGCACCACCAGGGCCGTCGGCTCCGCGCCCGGTGCCGTCAGCGGCACCATCGCCAGACTCCGGTCCGCGATGATCAGCTTCGTCGGGACCCGCGGCGTGACCCGGACGTGCTCGCCGCGCGCCAGCGCGGTCGTCGCCTCGCGGATGCCCGTCGGCTGGGTCAGCACCTCCCGTTCGATGACGACCCGGTAGGCGACGCCCCGTACGACGGCCCGCTCCTCCGCCTCGTTCTCCGCGCCCGTCACCACCTCCGGGCGACTGTCGACCAGCGCGCACACCTCTTGCACCGCCCCCAGCTGGAGCTGCACGAAGCGGTGGGCGATCGCGCTCGCGCCCGTCACCACCTCCACCAGGTCGTGCACCGCCGGCTCGGCGGCCTCCACCCGGTACTCCTGCGCCAGCAGCGTCGCCGCCAGCTCGGCCCGCTCCAATTCGTGCCGCTGCTGGGTCAGCAGGGCCCCCAAGGCCACGCCGGGCGGGGCCGCCACCCAACGTCCGGGACGGGCCGAGGACTGCGCCGCGAGGCCGTGGCGTTCCAGGTGCCGCAGCGCCCCCTCGGTCTGCCGCACGGGAAGTGACAGCCGGTGCGCGAGATCGGGCACCTCCGCCGCGCCCAGCGCCACCAGCGCGCGGTACGCCGACTCCTGCCCCTCGTCGAGACCTATCGCACCCAGCAACCCGTCCACCCACCCCTTCGTACCGTTCCTGGCGGGAAGCGGCCACGGCGCGAACCCGCCGCCGACATCATCGCCGCACCACCCGGCCCTCTGCCAAGGTGAGGGCACCGCAAGAGAACATTCGCAGGCCACGAGCCCACGCCGAGCGGGAGCCCGCCGTCGTCACTGAGGCGGACCTACGGTCGCGGCGGCGCCCGCAACCCCCGGACGGTCGAACGGAACGGCGGAATTCGCCGGCCCGTACGACGGGAACGCGAGGGGTCCACCGGGCGGCGGCCCGGTGGGCCTCTTTCGTGCGTTCGGCGTTTTCCGCCCCCGCCGGCGGCGGAGAATAGCGGCATGAGTCAGCGGCGCGCGGACGACTGGTGGCAGAAGCTCTACGAGGACCAGGGCGCGGCACCCGAGCCCGATCCGGAGGACACGCTGGACCACCGCTTCCACTCGGCGGTGGTGCTGGTGAAGGACGGGGACGCCCCCGCCGCGCCGGCGCACCCGCCCGGTCCCCTGCTGCCCGGGCAGCGTCGGGAGGCGGAGCCCGCGCCCCCGGCCGAAGAGCCACCGCCGGACCCGCGCCGGCCCGGTCCGACCGGCTACGCCCTGGGCGAGGTCACGGTGCCCCCCGCGCCGCCCGAGCCCCCGGCCGTACCGGAGCCCCCGGCCGTACCCGAGCCGCCGACCGCAGCCGAAGCCCCCGCGCCGCTCCGGACTCTCCCGCCACAGCAGCCCCCCGGGCCACACGTATCCCCGGCGGCACCCGTACCTGACCCGGTACCCGTACCTCCCCCGGCACCCGTACCGCCTGCCGCGCCCGGGCTTCCGCTGCGGCGGCGCGGCGCGCCCGGTGGGGAGCCCGGGGCGGCCGGGGCGGCGGGGCCCGCGCCGGCCGAGGACGCCCAGGCCGGCGCACCGCAGGCACCCCCCGCCCCCGCCTCCGAACCGCCGGAGCACGACCCCGCCGGCCGCCCCGACGTACGCCACCTCGGCGACCGCGCCCCGACCTACGCGGCCGAGCCGGGCGCGCTGCCCGAGGCCGACCCGGCCGGGCTGGGCGACCTCACCCCCGACACCGTCCTGGAGGGGGCCCGCTACGGCACCTACACCCTCCGCGCCACCTCACTGCGCGGGGACTCCGCCCGGTTCCGCGGCGAGGCCCGCCGCGACTTCCTGCTCACCGCCCGCTTCGGCAGCGGGGACGACGCCCTGGTCCTGGTGGCCGTGGCGGGCGGCGACCGGGCGGCGCCCGGGGCCCGGGAGGCCGCCGCCGAGCTGTGCCACACCGTCGCGGCGGCCGTCGGGCGCAGCCGGCAGCGGCTGGCCGAGGACATCCGGACCGGTAGCCGCGAAGCCCTGCGCTCCGGGCTCCAGCGGCTCACGGACCGGGGTTACGGACGGCTGCGGGCGCGCGCGGCGGAGCTGGGACTCGCGGAGGAGGGCTACACCGCCGGGCTGCGGGGGCTGCTGCTCCCGGTGGACCCGCGGTGCCGCACCCGGGTCTGCTTCGGCGCGGGCGCGGGCGGGTTCTTCCGGCTGCGGGCCGGCCAATGGCAGGACCTGGAACCGGAGGACACCGCGCACCCTCCGGTGGACGCGGCCGGGGGCTTCCGCTTCCGTGCGTCCGTGGCCCGCCCCGGTGACACCCTGCTGCTCTGCTCGGGTGGTCTCGCGGCTCCGATGCGCGAGGAGGGACTGCTTCCCGCCGAACTCGCCGCCCGCTGGTCGCAGGGCGAGCCGCCCGGCCTCGCGGCGTTCCTCGCGGACGCCCAGCTCCGCCTCAAGGGCTACGCCGACGACCGGACGGCCGCCGCGGTCTGGGAGGCGTAAGAGGGCGGTTCGTGCGTGGATGGGAGGCGCAGCCGGCAGAGCCGAACCGGAGAGGGCGCCCCTTCCATGGCCAAGCAGAACGTGGCGGAGCAGTTCGTCGACATCCTGGTGCGCGCGGGCGTGCGCCGGATGTACGGGGTGGTGGGCGACAGCCTGAACCCGATCGTGGACGCGATCCGCCGGACCGACGGAATCGAGTGGATCCAGGTCCGCCACGAGGAGACGGCCGCCTTCGCCGCCGGCGCCGAGGCCCAGATCACCGGACGGCTCGCCGCCTGCGCCGGCTCCTGCGGTCCCGGGAACCTGCACCTGATCAACGGCCTGTACGACGCCCACCGCTCGATGGCCCCGGTGTTGGCGCTGGCCTCGCACATCCCGTCCGGCGAGATCGGACTCGGGTACTTCCAGGAGACCCACCCCGACCGCTTGTTCACCGAGTGCAGCCACTACAGCGAGCTGATCTCCAACCCCCGACAGATGCCCCGGGTGCTGCAGAGCGCAATCCAGCACGCCATCGGCCGCAGCGGCGTGGGAGTCGTCTCCCTGCCCGGCGACATCGCCTCCCTCCCCGCCCCGACGAAATCGGTCGAGCACGCCCTGGTGACCGCCCGGCCGACCGTACGGCCCGGGGACGGCGAGATCGAGAAGCTGGTCCGGCTGATCGACGAGGCGGACCGGGTCACCCTCTTCTGTGGCAGCGGCACCGCCGGGGCGCACGCCGAGGTCATGGAGTTCGCCGAGCGGGTCAAGGCCCCGGTGGGGCATGCCCTGCGCGGCAAGGAGTGGATCCAGTACGACAACAAGTTCGATGTAGGGATGAGCGGGCTGCTCGGCTACGGCGCGGCCTACGAGGCCACCCACGAGTGCGACCTGCTGATCCTGCTCGGCACCGACTTCCCGTACAACGCCTTCCTCCCCGACGACGTGAAGATCGTCCAGGTCGACATCCGCCCCGAACACCTGGGCCGCCGCTCGCAGCTGGACCTGGCCGTCTGGGGCGACGTACGGGAGACCCTGCGGGTGCTGAACACCCGCGTGCGCGCCAAGACGGACCGCCGCTTCCTGGACCGGATGCTCAAGAAGCACGCGGACGCGCTGGAGGGAGTGGTCAAGGCGTACACGCGCAAGGTGGAGAAGCACACTCCCATCCACCCCGAGTACGTCGCCGCCGTCCTCGACGAACTCGCCGACGAGGATGCCGTCTTCACCGTGGACACGGGCATGTGCAACGTGTGGGCGGCGCGCTATCTTTCGCCGAACGGCAAACGGCGCATCATCGGTTCCTTCAGCCACGGTTCCATGGCCAACGCCCTTCCCCAGGCCATCGGGGCACAGTTCATCGACCGCCGGCGTCAAGTGGTCTCGATGTCGGGTGACGGCGGATTCTCGATGCTGATGGGAGATTTCCTCACCCTCGTGCAGTACGACCTGCCCGTCAAAGTGGTCCTCTTCAACAACTCGTCCCTCGGAATGGTCGAGCTGGAAATGATGGTTTCCGGCCTGCCTTCGTACGGAACCACGAACCGGAACCCGGATTTCTCCGCCATCGCCCGCGCGGCGGGCGCCTACGGGGTCCGCGTGGAGAAGCCCAAGCAGCTCACAGGGGCTTTGAAGGACGCCTTCCGGCACAAGGGGCCCGCTCTGGTGGACATCGTGACCGACCCCAACGCCCTGTCGATTCCTCCGAGGATCAGCGCCGAAATGGTCACCGGTTTCGCCCTTTCCGCCAGCAAGATCGTGCTGGACGGGGGAGTCGGCCGGATGGTTCAGATGGCGCGATCCAACCTGCGCAACGTGCCGCGCCCCTGAGCCCGCAGGAGTGCGGATTGCCCCGGCGGGCATGCATCCCGTAGACCTGTTCGAGAGTGCGGGTCGATTCGGAGAGGCGAACTACGGGGGAGGTACATCGCCGTGCGGGTGGGGGCGAAGACCGGGAAGCACTGGAGGAGAGGGCGGCCGGTGCCGCGCGAACCGTCCGTCGAGGGCGGCGGGGCGGTGGACGCACCGGAGATCGTCCACAGCGTCCGCCGGGCGGACCTGAAGGCCGTGGGGGACGTGCGACGGTCCCTGCGGGAGTTGATGCGCCACCGGTGCCGGGCGGACGCCACCGAGGTGGCGGAGCTGCTGATCACCGAACTCGTCACCAACGCCTTGGTCCACACCGAACAGGGCGCGGAGGTGTCCGCGTCCATCGCCGAATCCCGGCTCCGGGTCGAGGTCCGCGACTACGCCGCCCGCCGGCCCCGCCCGCACGTACCGTCCGCCGACGACGGTACGCACGGCAGGGGACTGGTTCTGGTGCAGGCGCTGGCCGACGACTGGGGCGTGGACGCGCTGGTACCGGGGGCGGGCAAGGTGGTCTGGTTCGAACTCGACGGCTGAGGACCGGTCCGGGCGCGCGCGACCGCGCGTCCGGACCCGGCCCCGGCCCCGGTGTGGACGATCAGCCGAACTGTTGTTCCAGATCCTTGAGTTTGCGCTCCAACGAGTCGAGCCGGGGAATCGTCTGGGTGTCGTCCTCGGCAGTGAGGTCGACCGTGCGGGGACCGGTCGGATCACCCGACTCGGTTGCGCTCACGGCTTGCAGGGAGGGCCGGCGTCGCAGGGGCAACTGCTCCGCATCCGATATGGCCGGCTCCGCGCCGACCGGCGCGGAGCCCGACCCGGGGACCAACCCCGGCAGTTCGACCTGGCGACCGCGCGAACGCCCGAACGCCCTGTTCTGTCGGCCCAGCGCCTTGATGCGCGCCCGGTCGAGCCGGTTCTGATCGCGCCTGCGGTGCCGGTCCTGCTCCTTCTCCCGCTTGTCCTCACGCACTTCGTCCACGGCCTCGTCGAGGGTGCGGACTCCTTCCAGCAGCATGAGCGACCACGCGCCGAAGGTCTCCCGGGGCGCCCGCATCCAGCGGACCATCCGGATCTGCGGCAACGGCCGCGGGATCAGACCCTGTTCGCGCAGCGCCGCCCGGCGGGTCTGCTTGAGGGCCCGGTCGAAGAGGACGGCCGCGGAGAGCGACATCCCGGCGAAGAACTGCGGGGCGCCGTCGTGGCCGCTGCCACGGGGCGCGTGCACCCAGTTGAACCAGGCCGCCGCGCCCGCGAACAGCCAGACCAGCATGCGCGAGCCGAGCGCCGCGTCGCCGTGGCTCGCCTCGCGGACCGCGAGTACCGAGCAGAACATGGCGGCGCCGTCGAGGCCGAAGGGGACGAGGTACTCCCAGCCCCCGGACAGGTTCAGGTTCTGCCGGCCGAAGCCGACCAGCCCGTGGAAGGAGAGCGCGGCGGCGACGGCCGCACAGCAGAACAGCAGGACGTACGAGGCCGTTCCGTAGACGGCCTCCTTGCGCCGGCGCCGCTCCTCGCTGCGCTCCCAGGTGTCCTCGGCCGCGGCCTTCTCGCTCTCGCGCTTGCCCCTGGCCAGTACCGCCACTGCCGCAAGTACGCCCAGGATCAACAGGCCGCCGGGCAGCAGCCAGTCCAGCGATATGTCGGTCAGTCTCATGCGGATGTCCTTGCCTCGCGTATGCGGCTTTCCGGGCGCCATAGTGGCGCAGCCGGTCGGCCGCGCACGCGGGTTTCGGGTCAAGTGGACGCCTTCGGGGGGTGGGGCACGCCGGATAGGGTGTTGTCACTCGAACAGCGCTGCGGGCAGTGCGAGTTGTGTTCGAACCAAGGTCACCCGTAAGGGTGGGTTGCGTTCGGCCCCGCCGGCGTCGAGGCGCGGGCCGGCGGGTCAGGCCGTCGCCGTGAGGCGGGTGACGCGGGTCGCGTCGCAGGTGCGGGGACAGGTCAGGCAGGTGTCCTCGGGCCGGATGGTGTAGAAGAGGCAGCAGCCGGCCCGGTCGCGGGTGGGCAGGGGCGCGCCGTCGTGGCCCGCGAGCGTACGGAAGCCCGCGCCCGCCGGGTACGGAGCGGTCGAGCCCGGCAGCAGCGCCTCCAGTTCGGCCCGGGCCCGCTCCTCCTCGCCGAGCAACTGCCCGGCGTACCACAGTCCTTCGACGACCTCGTCGGTCACCATCCCCCACAGGGCGCGCCGGCCGCGCCGCATGCGGGGGCCGAAACCTTCCAGCACCGGGCCGAGGTGCGCGGCCACGGCGTCGCGCACCTCCCGGCGCAGGACGTCCTCGTCGGGCACGACCCGGGCTCCGGGGAGGGCGGCCGCCGGATCGTCGGGGAGGCAGGCGAAACCGTCGACCTCGACGCGGAGGCGGCCGAGGCCGCGATGGAACGCCACCCGCGCCGGGCGCGGTACGCGGCGCTGGAGGAACCAGGGGACGGTGATCAGCAGGCAGGCGGGCCAGGCGTACCGGTGGAAGCCGAAGCCGGCCACGACGTCGGGGCGGCCGGGGCGTCCGTAGTCCCGGAGCACCTGGGCGGCGTCCCAGGCGAGGTGGGCGTCGAGCACCGGGCCGCCGGCGGCGAGCTCGTCGGCGCCGGACCACCCCGCCTCGCGGGGGAGGGGCTCGTCGGGGCCGAGCTCGTCGATCTCCAGGGAGGGGTAGACCTCGGCCAGGCGTCGGTAGGCGGCTGTGACGGCCGAGGTCGGAAGGGTCATGGCGGTACACCGATCGCTGATCGTTTGAGGTTAGCCTTACCTTACTAGATCGGTAGCGGCGACACGTCGGAGGGAGGGCGGCCCGTGTCGCCTATTCTCGGAGCAGGTCGAGACCCGGAGGAGGACCGAGTGCACGAAACGGCCCACGACCGGGTGTCGGCCGACACGGTCGAGGAGACGGACCGGGAGACGGTTCCCGCCCGGAAGGTGCGCCGCCATTCGGTGCGCGGTCAGGTACTGGACGCGTTGCGCGCCGCGCTGGTCGACGGCGGGCTGGTACCCGGCGAGATCTACTCGGGCCCGGCGCTGGGCGAGCGGTTCGGGGTGTCCGCGACTCCCGTGCGCGAGGCGATGCAGCAACTGGCGCTGGAGGGGGCGGTGGAATGCCTCCCGAACCGGGGGTTCCGGGTGCTGAGCCGCAGCCCGCGGGCGCTGGCGGAGCTGGCGGAGGTACGGGCGCTGCTGGAGGTACCGGTGATGCTGAGGCTGGCGCGGGACGTACCGGCGTCGGCCTGGGCCGGGCTGCGGCCGGCGGCGGCGGCGACGGGGGAGGCGGCGCGGGCCGGTGACCTGGCGGCCTACGGGGAGGCGGACCGGGCGTTCCACCGGGCGGTGCTGTCGCTGGCGGGGAACGACCAGCTGGTGCGGTTGACGGAGGAGCTGCACCGGCGGGCGATGCTTCCAATGCCGGGCGCGCCACGGGTCCGGCGGGCGGAACTGGTGGCGGACGCGGCGGAGCACGCGGCGCTGCTGGAGGCGTTGATCGCGGGCGAGGTCGGGGTGGTCGAGTCCCTGGTACGGGACCACTTCGCGGGCGCGCCCGGCTGATTCTCCCTGGGGGACCGCGCGCCTCAATCTCCGGTCGGGGCTGGGTTTGCCCGGCCGGTGCGGCTCGGCTGTGCGGCCCCGGCTTCGCCCCGGACCCCGCGCCTCAATCGCCGGCGAGGCTGGGGTGGGGGGCTGCATTGGTCCGCGCCCCAACGCCGGCGGGGCCGGAGTGTGTCTCGCGCGACCGGCGGTACGGCAGGGGCAGGGCCCCGGCCCAAGTGCCGGCAGCGGCGCCGCACGTTCCGGCCCCAGGCAGGTACGGCCCTGAGCGCCGCCGCGTGGCCGGGCCATCTCAGCCCCGCCGGCGTTTGAGGCGCGGGGTGTCGAGCGGAGCGCCGCACGGCCCGCCGGGGCCCCGCGCCTGCTCCGGCGGAGTCGGAGGCCGCGGGGCAAGGCCCAGTCGGCGAAACCAGCCCCGCCGGCGTTTGAGGCGCGGGCCGCGGGGCCGGGGCGGCTCGGTGGGGTCCCCGGCAGGGGTCAGGCCGGGCTGGGGTGGAGTTGGTCCGCCAGCCAGGTGGGTATGCCGCCCAGGAGGTGGAAGAGGCGGCGGGCCTCCGCCCGCAGGCGGGCCGCCTCCGGCTCCGGTTCGACTTCGGCCAGGGCCGCCAGCGCCGGGGCCGTGCCCACCAGGAAGCCCAACTCCTCCCGTATGCGCAGGGATTCAGCGAAGCCGTCCCGGGCCTCCGCGACCTCGCCGTCCCGCAGGGCCAACGCCGCCAGGTGGCGCCACGTGAAGGACAGCAGCAGCGTGTCCCCGTGCGCCGTCGCCCCCGCGTGCGCCCGGTGGTAGGCCGGTCGGGCCGCGTCCGGGGCGTCCGCCAAGTGCTCGGCGACCAGGCCCCGGCGGAAGTCCAGCAGCGGCCGGCTCCGGGATCCGAGGGACAGCAGCGCCGCCGCCCGGCCCAGCGCCGAGCGCGCTTCGTCCGCCCGGTCCCGCACCCCGAGCACCGTCGCGGCGTAGGCCAGTTGGCCCCGCTCGCACGCCGCCGCGCCCCGCTCCTCGTCGTCCTGGGCCACCGCCTCCGCGATCCGTAGGGCGTCCTCCGCTTCTGCCCAGCCCTGGCCCGTGAACAGGCACCGTTCGACCAGCAGCGCGGTCCGCTGCACGGCGGCCCGCGCGCTGCCCGCGTGCGGCGTCAGCAGGGCCGCCGCGTCGGTCCAACAGCCGCGCGAGCGCAGCCGCCATATCGCCCGCTGGAGGGGGTCGTCTCCCCCCGTGGATCCCGCACCGGACATGGCGGTATCCGCCACATTGCCCTCCCCAAAGCAATCGAGCAGCACGTCGTTGAGCCCTGGGGCGAAATGAGAGCACGGATCAACGGCTCCGGCCAAGGGGTCGGGTGAACTCTTTCACAAAGTCCGGACGGCTCGTCAGCCGTTCCCCCGCCGCCGGAGCGATTTCCCGCGCGCCCGATCAGCTCATGCGCAGGGCCAGGAAGAAGTCCAGCTTGTCCTCCAGCCGGGAGAGGTCGCGCGCCGTCAACTGCTCGATTCGCCCGACCCGGTAGCGCAGGGTGTTGACGTGCAGGTGCAGCCGCGTCGCGCACCGGGTCCAGGAGCCGTCGCAGTCCAGGAAGGCTTCCAGCGTCGGGATCAGCTCGGCCCGGTGCCGGCGGTCGTAGTCCCGCAGCGGGTCCAACAGCCGCGCCGTGAAGGCGCGCCGGACGTCGTCCGGGACGAAGGGCAGCAGCAGGACGTGCGAGGCGAGCTCGTGGTGGCCCGCGGCGCACACCCGCCCCGGGCGGGCGGCGGCCACCCGGCGCGCGTGCCGGGCCTCCTCCAGCGCCCCGCGCAGCCCCTCGGCGGAGTGCACGGCCGCGCTGACGCCCAGCGTGAGCCGCCCGTCCTCGGCCAGACCGGCCGCCAACGGTTCCCGTACCGTCGTCAGCAGCTCGTCGGCGTGCAGCGCGGAGTCGGGGCCCTTCTCCTCCCCCGGCTCCGCGGGCAGCGCGGGCAGCGGCACGAGCGCGATGGCCTCGTCACCCGCATGGGCCACCGCGATCCGGTCGGACGGCTCCGGCCCCGACAGCGACGGGTCGACCAGGATCTCCTCCAGCAGCGACTGGGCCACCGGGCCGCCGGGGATGTCCCCGTTGTCCCAGTCGACCCGGGCCACGACCACCTGCCAGTGCGGGGCGGCGCCCAGCCCGGGCAGCAGCACCGGCGCGGCCACCCGCAGGCGGGCGGCGATCTCGGCCGGCGGGGCACCCGTCTGGACCAGCTCCAGCACCTCCTGCGCCAGGCGGCGGCGCACCGTACGGGCCGCGTCCCGCCGGTCCCGCTCGACGGCGATCAGCTGGGTGACGCCCTGGAGCAGGTCGAGCCGCTCGGCCGGCCAGTCGCCCGCGTCGGCCTCGACGGCGAGCAGCCAGTCGGACAGCACGCTTTCGCGAACGTCGCGGGTGACGGCGCCCGGGGCGCGCCCGTGTCCCCTGATCGGAAACAGCGAGTAGGTAATACCCTGGATCGAGATCCGGTGGGGTCCCCTGCGGCCCGTCCGGACCGCCGCGAGGTGCTCGCCGGCCAGTGTCGCGCAGATGCCCGCAGCCAGCGGCTCGCCCGCTCCGGCGATCTGCCGGCCGGTCGGGGAGAGCACCCAGGCTCGGAGATCGAGGTCCGTGGTGAGCAGATCGAGCACCACGTCGGGGCCGCCACCGGCCGGACCCGATGTCATCAGGCGGCGGTGCCGGTCCACGACCGCCGCCAGGTCCCCCGCGCGTTCCCCGGAGACCTGCCGCACCACGTACTCCGTGATGGTGGCGAACGCGACGTCCTCGTTCACGGCGAACAGGGGCAGCCGGTTGCGCAGACAGGCCGATACCAGGTCGTCGGGGATGTCCCCCAGCTCCGCCTCGCCGGCCGCGAGTCCGGCGACCCCCGCACTCGCAAGGATTCGTACGAAAGGCTCGGAGTCGGCTGAATTTCTTCGCCACGCCAGGCCGGTCAGGACAAGTTCGCCTCCGGAGAGGTATCGGCTGGGATCCCTCAGGTCGGTCGTCATGACCCCGCGGACCGTCCGGTCGAGTTCTTCCTCGCCGCCCAGCAGCCGCAGCCCAAGCGCCTCGGTTTCCAGCAGTGCGCGCAGCCGCATGATGTCGCCGCCGATCTGTCTCGATGTTGCCGTTGGAAATCGGGCAGGTCGTCGCATCCTGCCTTTCATACGAATCTACAAGACGAGGGAGGTCGTCAGCCAACTCCTTCATGGTTTCGGTGACTGCACCCGAACGAGGAGCGGCTTGTGTACTGGCTACACACCGCGTTAACACCACGTGAACGACCGGTCGAGTGCCTCTGGACGCCTGGCTTGAAGTGAACGACACGATGAAGAAGAGGGCCGCTCATGGACTTCCTTCGCCCCGCAAGCTGGGAGGAAGCGCTCGCCGCCAAGGCCGAGTTCCCCACCGCTGTGCCCATCGCGGGTGGCACTGACGTCATGGTCGAGATCAACTTCGACCACCGTCGGCCGGAGTACCTCCTCGACCTGAACCGCGTCGCGCTGCTGCGTGAGTGGGAGGTCGGTGAGGACGTGGTGCGCCTGGGCGCTTCCGTGCCGTACACGCAGATCATGGAGAACCTCCGTACGGAGCTGCCCGGACTCGCGCTCGCCTCGCACACGGTCGCGTCCCCGCAGATCCGTAACCGCGGAGGTGTGGGCGGCAACCTCGGTACCGCCTCGCCGGCCGGTGACGCCCACCCCGCGCTGCTCGCGGCCGGCGCCGAGGTCGAGGTGGAATCCGTACGCGGCTCCCGCCTGCTCCCCATCGACGCGTTCTACACGGGTGTCAAGCGCAACGCGCTGGCCCCGGACGAGCTCATCAAGACCGTCCACATCACAAAGGCGGACGGCCCCCAGCAGTACTCCAAGGTCGGCTCCCGCAACGCGATGGTCATCGCCGTGTGTGCCTTCGGCCTGGCCCTGCACCCGCGGACCCGTACGGTCCGCACCGGCATCGGGTCGGCCGCGCCGACCCCCATCCGGGCGAAGGTCGCCGAGGAGTTCCTGAACGCCGCGCTCGAAGAGGGCGGCTTCTGGGAGTCCGGCAAGGTCATCACCCCGTCGATCGCCAAGCAGTTCGGTGACCTCGCCTCCGGCGCGGCCAACCCGATCGACGACGTCCGCGGCACGGCGAAGTACCGCCGTCACGCGGTCGGCATCATGGCTCGCCGCCAGCTCGTCTGGACCTGGGAGCAGTACCGCGGCACCGGCAACGGCCGCTCGCTCGAAGGGGCTGCGTAATCATGCGCGTCAATTTCACGGTCAACGGCCGACAGCAGGAAGCGGACGACGTCTGGGAGGGCGAGTCCCTCCTGTACGTCCTGCGCGAGCGGCTGGGTCTGCCCGGTTCGAAGAACGCCTGTGAGCAGGGCGAGTGCGGTTCCTGTACCGTCCGCCTCGACGGCGTGCCGGTCTGTTCCTGTCTCGTCGCCGCCGGCCAGGTCGAGGGTCGCGACGTCGTGACCGTCGAGGGCCTGGCGGACTTCGCCAAGCAGCGCGAGGAGCACGGCCACGGCGGTGCCTGCGGCGGCTGCGGCACCAAGGGCGTCGCCCTGGACGAGGCCAAGCAGTGGTCCGCCAGGGGTGCCGATTCCCGGACCGGCGAGGGCGCCCCGCTCTCCACCGTCCAGCAGGCGTTCATCGACGCCGGCGCCGTCCAGTGCGGGTTCTGCACCCCGGGCCTCCTGGTCCAGGCCGACGCGCTGCTGGAGACGAACCCCTCCCCGTCCGACCAGGACATCCGCGAGGCCCTGTCCGGCAACCTCTGCCGGTGTACCGGCTACGAGAAGATCCTCGATGCGGTCCGCCTCGCGGCCGCCCGTCAGGGAGAGGTGGTCTGACCATGGCGCAGAACGCCCGCTCGGTCCCGGCCGGAGCACCGACCAACGTCAGCCAGAAGCACCACCGGGGCGGCATCGGAGAGTCCGTGCTCCGCCCGGACGGCACCCTGAAGGTCACCGGCGAGTTCGCGTACTCCTCGGACATGTGGCACGAGGACATGCTGTGGGGCCAGACCCTGCGCAGCACCGTCGCCCACGCCGAGATCGTCTCCATCGACGTCTCCGAGGCGCTCGCGATGCCCGGCGTCTACTCGGTGCTGACCTACGACGACCTGCCGGCCGAGACGAAGAACTACGGCCTGGAGATCCAGGACACGCCGGTCCTCGCCCACGGTCGGGTACGTCACCACGGGGAGCCGGTCGCCCTCGTGGCCGCCGATCACCCGGAGACCGCCCGCCGGGCAGCCGCCAAGATCAAGATCGACTACCGTGAGCTGCCGCTCGTCACGGACGAGGCGTCCGCCCTGGCCCCCGACGCGCCGCTGATCCACGAGGGCCGCGACGACCACCACATCGGTCACGTCCCGCACCCGAACATCCTGCACCGCCAGCCGATCGTCCGCGGCGACGTGGCGGAGGCCCGCAAGCGCGCGGACGTCATCGTCGAGGGCGAGTACACCTTCGGCATGCAGGACCAGGCGTTCCTCGGCCCCGAGTCCGGCCTGGCCGTACCCGCCGAGGACGGCGGTGTCGACCTGTACGTCGCCACCCAGTGGCTGCACTCGGATCTCAAGCAGATCGCCCCCGTCCTCGGTCTCCCCGAGGAGAAGGTGCGCATGACGCTCTCCGGTGTCGGCGGTGCCTTCGGCGGTCGCGAGGACATCTCGATGCAGATCCACGCCTGCCTGCTGGCCCTGGCCACGAACAAGCCGGTCAAGATCGTCTACAACCGGTTCGAATCATTCTTCGGCCATGTGCACCGCCATCCGGCGAAGCTCCGCTACGAGCACGGCGCCACCAAGGACGGCAAGCTCACGCACATGAAGTGCCGCATCGTCCTGGACGGCGGCGCCTACGCGTCGGCCTCCCCGGCGGTCGTGGGCAACGCGTCCTCGCTCTCGGTGGGCCCGTACGTCGTCGACGACGTGGACATCGAGGCGATCGCGCTCTACACGAACAACCCGCCCTGCGGCGCGATGCGCGGCTTCGGCGCCGTCCAGGCGTGCTTCGCGTACGAGGCCCAGATGGACAAGCTCGCCGCGAAGCTGGGCATGGACCCGGTCGAGTTCCGGCAGCTGAACGCCATGGAGATGGGCACGATCATGCCCACCGGACAGGTCGTGGACTCCCCGGCGCCCGTCGCCGAGTTGCTGCGCCGGGTCAAGGCCCGCCCGCTGCCGCCGGAGCGCCAGTGGGAGACCGCCGGCGAGTGCGCGGACATCCGCGCGCTTCCGGGCGGCCTCTCCAACACGACCCACGGCGAGGGCGTCGTCCGCGGCGTCGGCTACGCGGTCGGCATCAAGAACGTCGGCTTCTCCGAAGGCTTCGACGACTACTCCACCGCCCGCGTGCGCCTGGAGGTCATCAACGGCGAACCCGTCGCGATGGTCCACACGGCCATGGCGGAGGTCGGCCAGGGCGGGGTCACCGTCCACACCCAGATCGCCCGTACGGAGCTGGGCGTCACCCAGGTGACCATCCACCCGGCCGACACCCGGGTCGGCTCCGCCGGTTCGACGTCCGCCTCGCGGCAGACGTACATGACCGGTGGCGCGGTGAAGAACACCTGCGAGGCCGTCCGCGAGGCCGTCCTGGAGATCGGCCGCCGCAAGAACGGCTCCTACCACCCCGCCTGGGCGACCGCCGAGTTGCTCCTGGAGGGCGGCAAGGTCGTCACCGACGGCGGCGAGGTCCTCGCGGACATCGCCGACATCCTGGAGGGCGAGGACGCGATCGACCTGGAGCTGGAGTTCCGGCACCGGCCGACCGTCCCGTTCGACCTGAAGACCGGCCAGGGCAACGGCCACGTCCAGTACACCTTCGCCGCGCACCGCGCGGTGGTGGAGGTGGACACCGAGCTCGGCCTCGTCAAGGTCGTCGAGCTCGCGACCGCCCAGGACGTCGGCAAGGCCCTGAACATGCTCTCCGTGGTCGGCCAGATCCAGGGTGGCACCACCCAGGGCCTGGGCGTCGCGATCATGGAGGAGATCATCGTGGACCCGAAGACCGCGAAGGTGCGCAACCCCTCCTTCACGGACTACCTGATCCCGACCATCCTCGACACCCCGACCATCCCGGTCGACGTCCTGGAACTCGCCGACCCGAACGCGCCGTACGGCCTTCGCGGTATGGGCGAGGCCTCGACTCTCTCGTCCACCCCGGCCGTCCTCGCGGCGATCCGGCAGGCGACCGGTCTGGAGCTCAACAAGACGCCGATCCGTCCGGAAGCCCTCACCGGCACCCTCTAGGACGGCGTCGTCCGGGCCGTCAGGCCTCCGGACCCCCACAGACTCTCCGGGCGGTGTGACATCGGGAACGTCACACTTCCAGTCGCACCGCCCGGAGTACCAAGTCGGAACACGTCGGACCGCACCGCTCGCGGCCCGTCCCACCGGCGGTAGTCCCCCCACGCAGGACCCGTAGTACCGCAGTACCCGCGCCACCGCAGTACCCGCAGTAACCATCGCGTCGCCTCGGGCCGTCACCCCGGGTCGTGCAGCCAAACGCAGCATCCCAAATCCCGCGATCTCCAATCCCCATGCGGGTGCCCCTTTGAACCTTGGGAGTTAGGCACCATGACCCAGTCGTCTGTGGAGCCCAAGACCACCGCGGAAGAGGCCGGCGACGGCACTCGTACCCCCGCCGGACGTTCTTGGCTCGACCGGTACTTTCACATAACGCACAGAGGATCGAACCTCGGCAACGAAATTCGCGGCGGCGTCACGACCTTCATGGCCATGGCGTACATCCTCCTGCTCAACCCGCTGATCCTCTCCGGCAAGGACGTCGCCGGAGACACCATGAGCCAGAAGGCTCTGATCACGGCCACGGCCTTCGCCGCGGCCCTGACCACGCTCCTCATGGGCTTCGTCGGCAAGGTGCCGCTCGCCCTCGCGGCCGGCCTGTCGGTCTCGGGCGTGCTGTCCTCGCAGGTCGCGCCCCAGATGACCTGGCCGCAGGCCATGGGCATGTGCGTGATGTACGGCGTCGTGATCTGTCTCCTGGTCGTCACCGGCCTCCGCGAGATGATCATGAACGCGATCCCGCTCGCGCTCAAGCACGCGATCACCATGGGCATCGGCCTCTTCGTGGCCCTGATCGGGCTCTACAAGGCCGGCTTCGTGGGCAACGGTCCGGAGTTCGCTCCTCCGGTCAGCCTCGGTGCGACAGGTCAGCTCTCCGGGTGGCCCGTCTTCGTCTTCTGCCTGACCCTGATCGCCATCTTCATGCTGCAGGCCCGCAAGGTCCGCGGCGCGATCCTGATCGGCATCGTCGGCGGAACCGTCGTCGCGGCGATCATCAACGCAGTCGCGAACGTCGACCCGAAGGCATGGAAGAACGGCGCGCCCGAGCTCTCCGGCTCCGCCATCTCGATGCCCGACTTCTCGCTGTTCGGCAAGGTCGAGTTCGGCGGCTGGGGCGACGTCGGCGTGATGACGATCGGCATGATCGTCTTCACCCTGGTGCTCGCCGGCTTCTTCGACGCCATGGCCACCATCATCGGCGTCGGCACCGAGGCCAAGCTGGCCGACGAGCAGGGCCGCATGCCGGGCCTGTCCAAGGCCCTGTTCATCGACGGTGCCGGTGGCGCCATCGGTGGCCTCGCGGGTGGCTCCGGCCAGACCGTGTTCGTCGAGTCCGCGACCGGCGTCGGCGAGGGAGCCCGCACAGGTCTCGCCTCCGTGGTCACCGGCCTCTTCTTCGCCGCCTGCCTCTTCTTCACCCCGATCACGCAGATCGTCCCGGGTGAGGTCGCCTCCGCGGCCCTGGTCGTCATCGGCGCGATGATGATGCAGAACGCCCGCCACGTGGACTGGGCCGACAGCGCGACCGCCATCCCGGTGTTCCTGACAGTCGTGCTCATGCCGTTCACCTACTCGATCACGGCCGGCGTCGCCGCCGGTGTGATCTCCTACGTGGCCATCAAGGTCGCGCAGGGCAAGGCCCGCGAGATCGGCGCCTTCATGTGGGCGCTGACCGTCATCTTCGTGGTGTTCTTCTCGCTCCACCCCATCGAGGGATGGCTGGGCGTCAAGTAGGGCGGGCGGTGACCGCCCCCTGACCCTCCACGCATCCGATACTGGAAGCCGAACCTCTCCGAGGAGGCCGAACATGCTGGACATCGCCGAAGAACTCAACCGGTGGGTCGAGCAGGGTCGTGACTTCGCCGTCGCCACGGTCGTGGCGGTCGGCGGCAGCGCCCCACGGCAGCCCGGGGCCACCCTCGCCGTCGACGGCGAGGGAACGGTGATCGGCTCGGTGTCCGGCGGATGCGTGGAGGGCGCTGTGTACGAGCTGTGCCGGCAGTCCCTTCAGGACGGCCAGAGCGTCACCGAGCGCTTCGGCTACAGCGACGACGACGCCTTCGCCGTGGGTCTGACCTGCGGCGGGGTCATCGACATCCTCGTCACCCCGGTTCCCGTGGGCTCTCCGGTACGGGAGGTGCTCACGGCCGCGCTGGCCGCCGCCGCCCGTGGGGAGGCGGCGGCGGTCGCCCGGATCACGGAGGGCCCGGCGGAGCTGATGGGCCGCGCGGCGCTCGTCCGCGGTGACGGCTCGTACGAGGGCGGCTTCGGCGCCCATCCCGAGTTGGACCGCACCATCGTCGAGGAAACCCGCGCCATGCTGGACGCGGGGAAGACCGGGGTGCTGGAGCTCGGCGCCGACGGCCGGCTCTGCGGAGAGCCGCTCAAGGTGCTCGTCGAGTCCAGCGTCCCGCCCCCACGGATGATCGTCTTCGGCGCCGTCGACTTCGCCGCCGCGCTGGTGCGGATCGGCAAGTTCCTCGGCTACCACGTCACCCTGTGTGACGCCCGGCCGGTGTTCGCCACGAAGAACCGTTTCCCCGAGGCGGACGAGATCGTGGTCGACTGGCCGCACCGCTACCTGGAGTCCACGGAAGTGGACTCCCGGACCGTCCTGTGCGTGCTGACGCACGACGCGAAGTTCGACGTCCCGCTGCTGGAGGCGGCCCTCAAACTGCCGGTCGCCTATGTCGGCGCCATGGGCTCCCGCCGCACCCACGAGGACCGCAACAAGCGCCTGCGCGAGGTCGGCGTGAGCGAACTGGAACTCGCCCGGCTGCACTCCCCGATCGGCCTGGACCTCGGCGCCCGCTCCCCGGAGGAGACCGCGCTGTCCATCGCCGCCGAGATCGTCGCCAACCGCCGCGGCGGCACCGGCGCTTCCCTGACCGGCGCCCGGATACCGATCCACCGCGAGGGCGCCAACACCGTGGTGGGCCGGATCGGTTCCGTCGCTTGAAGAGCTGACCCGCTTGCCTGAGCCGAATCCGTTTCCACCAAGTGGCGTGACCCCGAGGGTTGCGCCCTTTCGTCGTTCCGCCTATTTTACCGGCCGGTAACAGCGCCTTTCCGTAACGGAGTTGAGCGAATGTCCCGGTTCCCCGCACGTACCCTGCTCGCCGCCTGCGTGCTGGCCGCGGCCACGCTCGGTGCCGCTCCCGTTTTCGCTCCCGCTTTGGCATCCGCCTCCGCCTCCGTGCCCGGGTCCGCCCCGGCGGCCGGCGCCGCGCCACGGGAGGTGTTGTTCGTCGGGAACAACTGGGAAGGCACCGCCGATGTGCTCGCCTCCACCGGCGATCTCGCCAAGGTCGGCCGGATCAACGTCATCCCAGACAAGGACGAGCGGCTGCGGGAGATCTACCTCGACCCGGTGAAGCTCGGCTTCTTCCTCGGCATCCGCGCCACGGCGGGCGAGGGCCACGACCAGTACGTCGACGACATGTACACCACGCCCGACGGCTCCGCCGTCGTCGCCTCCCGGCCCAGCTTCGCCGACGTCGTCTCCATCGACGTCCGTACCGGCCGGATCAACTGGCGGTTCCCCGTGGCCGGGTACCGCGCCGACCACATGGCGCTGTCACCGGACGGCACCCGGGTCGCCGTCTCCGCCTCGACCGCCAACACCGTGCACGTCCTGGACATCGCCACGGGCCGACAGGTCGGCTCCTTCACCACCGGGGACAAGCCGCACGAGAACACCTTCACGCAGGGCGGCCGTTACCTGTGGAACAGCTCCATCGGCGACGTTACCTCCGCCCTCGACGCGCCCTGGCTCGACTGGACGAAGGGCGACCGGAAGATCACGGTCGTCGACGCCCGCACCTTCCGCACGGTCCGGGTGATCGACATGCGCCAGCGCCTCGACGCCTTCGGCCGCCCCGACCTCTCGGACGCCGTGCGGCCCATGTCGTTCAGTCCCGACGAGTCGAAGCTGTACTTCCAGGTCTCCTTCTTCAACGGCGTGGTCGAGTACGACGTGGCCGCCGACCGCATCACCCGGATCAAGGAACTGCCCGGCAATCCCGCCACCAGCACCGACCGCACCACCTGGGTCAACGACTCGCGCCACCACGGGCTGTCGATGAGCCCCGATGGCAACAAGCTCTGCGTCGCGGGAACCATGGACGACTACGCGACGATCGTGGACCGGGCCACCCTCACCGAAGCGCCGCCGGTGGCCGCCGTTAAGCCCTACTGGGCCACGGTCGACGGCGACGGACGCGGCTGCGTGATCTCCGAGAGCGGGGCCGACCGGGTCACCGCCATCGACTTCGCCACCGGCGCCAAGCGGGTCTCCGTGCCCGTCGGCGACCACCCGCAGCGCGTCCGGCTCGGCCACGTCCCGGCAGGCTGGAGCGGCCCGGCGGCGCGCTGACCCGTACCGCAGCGCGCCCGTACGCCGGGGCGCTCGCACGGCGCGTGCCACTACCGCCGTACGCCCGGACGCCACGCCGGGGCCGCACCCGGGCGGGTTGCGGTCTTCGGCCGGGCGGGTAACGGTGCTTGACCCGGGCCGGTGCGCTGCGTCGGCGTCCGGGGCGTGTACCGCCGACTGCTCGCCCGTACGGCCCTGTTCGCCGCGGTGTGCGCCACCCTCGCCGCTCCCGCGACCGCCGCGACCGCCGCGATCGCCGAGCCCGATCCGCCCGCCGCCCCGGCCGCCCCCGGGGCTCCCGCCGCCGAACGGGCGCTGTTCGTGCGCCGCCAAGCCGGCCGCCGCCGCACAGGCCCGCGAGCCGGCCGCGGCCGGACGCGGTGCGGAGGCCGAGGCGCTCACCGCGATGGCCGCGACCCCGCACGCCGTCTGGCTCGGGGACCAGACCCCGGTCCGGGCCGAGGCCCGGGCGCGGGAGACCGCCCGGACCGCCGCCCGACGGGGCACACTGCCCGTCTTCGCGCTCCACAACGTGCCGGGCCGCGACTGCTCGCGGTACTCCGCCGGCGGGGCCGAGGGCGGCTCCGCGTACCGCGCCCGGATCGACGCCGTCGCCCGCGGCATCGGCGACCGGCTGCACGACGCCAAGCTTTGGATCAAGTCCCGGGGGAGTCCGACAGAGCCTGCCTGCGCGGGGCGGCCGGTCCCCGCGACCCCGAGCGCGGCGTCGCGGACCCCCGGCCGGGACCTGGTTCCCGGAGCAGGCGCTGGAACCGGCCAGGTTGGCGAATCCGGCCATTATGAGATGAGCGGTCCCCGATGACCGATTAGTCTCCGAATCATGGTGGACATCCACGCGGTACCCGAAGCCGACATCGACCGCGCGCTGGAACTCGCGTACCTGGCCTTCCACGACCGGCCGGGGAAGGAGGTGCGCGAGCGGCACCACACGCTGTTGACCCGGTGCGGGCGCATCGGCGCCTACGACGGCGACGCCCTCGTCGGCTTCATGGCCGCCCACGACTTCCGACTCTCGGTGCCGGGGGCGGACCTGCCCTGCCCCGGCCTCACCTTCGTCGCGGTCGCCCCCACCCACCGCCGCCGGGGCGTGCTCAGCGCGCTCATGCACGAGCAACTGCGCCGCACCGCCGCCGAGGGCGCCCCGATCGCCGCGCTGTGGGCCTCGGAGGCCGCCATCTACGGCCGGTTCGGCTTCGGCGGCGCCACGCAGGGCGCCACCGTCGAGATCGACTCGACGCGACCGCTCGGCCTGCGCGTCCAGCCGGACCGGCGCCCGCTGCGGCTGATCGACCCGGCCGACGCGCCCGCCGTGATCGGGCCGTACCACGAGGCCGCCCGCGCGACCCGGGCCGGCCGCCCCAGCCGCGACCGGCATCGCTGGACGGACGGGTGGCTGTGCGAAGAGGACGAGGAGGACGAGGAGTTCAGCCCGCCGAGGATCATCGCGTCGGGCGAGCCCGGCCGACCCGTCGCGGGCTACGTTCTCTACCGCACGAAGCCGGAGGGCGACGACGGCCCGCTCCGTACCCCGGGCGTGGTCCGGGTGGACGAGTTGGAGGCCGACACCCCGCAGGTCGCTGCCGCCCTCTGGCAGTGCGTCGCCTCCCTCGACCTGACCGGCACGGTGCAAGCGTGGTGCCGGCCGCTGGACGACCCGCTGCTGTCCTTCGCCGCCGACCGGGACCAAGTGCGGGTGACCGCCCTGTTCCCGGCGCTCTGGCTGCGCCTGGTCGACGTACGGGCCGCGCTGACCGCCCGGGCGTGGGCGGCGCCGGTGGAAGTGGTGCTGGAACTGGCCGATGTACACCTGCCCGCCAACGCCGGCCGGTTCCGACTCAAGGCGGGGCCGCAGGGGGCCACGTTCGAGCGTGCCGGGGCCGACCCCGATCTAGCCTTGGACGTCAGGGAACTGGCCGCGGTCTACCTGGGCGGGACCCGGGTCACGGAGCTGGTGGCCGCCGGGCTGGTGCAGGAGCGCGCGCGGGGCGCGGCGGCGGCGCTCGACGCGGCACTGCGGGTGGACCTGCTGCCGCACACGGCCGACGAGTTCTGAGGGGCCGAGGGCCCGGGGGCGGGGGCGGGCGAGCGGACCGCCCCCGCGCCGTGGGGGTCAGGCGGGCAGGGAGATCCGGGCCGCGGACATCCCGAACGCGGAGTCCCAGACCTTGGTGGACAGCCCGTCCGGCAGCCGGTGCAGGTCCTCCGGCCGGTAACGGCGGATCGTCCGGTGCCAGTTCAGGATGCCCGCGTGCCAGTCCTTCAGTTCGTCGACGTAGCCGTCGAGGGCGGCCCTGGCCTCCGCGCTCAGCTTCCAGTCGTCGTAGAGCAGCGGCAGTTGGTCGGCGACGATGTGCTCGAACTCCTCCGTGCGTTGGGTCATCAGGTCGTGGCAGATGTGCAGGGCCTCCGGATAACCGATGTCGAAGAAGTTCCTGGTGACCAGGATGTAGTTGTGGACCTCGCCCTCGAACTCCACTTCCTTCTGGTACGAGAAGATGTCGTTACTCAGGCACGCGGCGTCCGCGACGGCGTTCTCCAACGACCGGATGGTGCCCGAGGAGTAGATCTGCTCCGGGATGCCCCGGCCCTGGTGTCCGAGCCGGCACAGGTACATGGTCAGGTACGAGCCGAAAGTGCGGCGGCGCATCTCGGCGTAGTCCACCGGGTCCGGGATACGGTGCTGGATCTGGTTGTCCACCTCCCACAGCCAGCTCTCCAACATGTCCACGAGCGTGGCCCGGAACTCGGTGCGCTGCTCGGGGGACATGCCGGCGCTGGTACGCACCCACAGTTCGGCGAGACCGCGCTCCATGGCGGTGGCCGGCTCGGGCTGCTCGGCGTGGTCGACGGGGATCATGGAGATGAGACGGGCGGTGGTGACCTTGGCGGCGGCCAGGTTCTTGCCCTGCGCGAACACCACCGGGTAGTAGTCGTCGCCGTACGTGCCCCAGGTCAGCCACGAGGCGTTCAGCGCGAGCGACTCGGCGGTGGCGTCGGGGTCGATGCCGGCCGAGCAGACGGCGAAGTCGTAGCCGCGCAGCTTCTCCTCGGTCCAGATGGCCGATCCGGGATCGCCGGGCTGGGGGTCCAGCATGCCCATGCGCCGCGCCCAGGCCACCGATTCCTCCCGGGCGTGCGCGAGGTGTGGACTGAGGGTGAGCCGGTGCGGCATGTAGATGTCGGGGATCACGGAAGGGCCGGTGGGCTCGAACGGGACGTGGGTGAAGCTGCGCCGGCGCAGTTCCATCGCCCGGGGTTCCAGGATCGAGCGGAGGTCGAGGGCGGTGGTGCCGAGGCCGCTCGGCAGGAACGGCAGGGTGACCGGGGCGGTGGCCCGGGCCTCCTTGTTCATGTAGCGGCTGGAGACCATGTGCCATTCGTGGCCGCCGGACTGCCAGTCCTGGAGGCCCTTGGCGTAGGCGAGGACGGCCGCGATCTCGGCCGGGTCCATGGCGTGGTCGGCGAAGAGCTGAGGGAGTTCGGCGAGGGCGGTCTGCTCGAACTGCTGGAGGCGGGAGGTGAGCAGGTCGTTGGCGGATTCGGCGGCCTGCTGGGTGGTGCACCCGAGGAAGGTCTCCAACACCAGGATAGCGTTGGAGAGTTCGCCCTCGTCGCCGACCTCGCGCTCGTAGGAGAAGATGTCGTTCCTGATGTGCACGGCGTCGGAGAAGGCGTCCCGCAGCACGCCGAGTGCCCGCGAGCGCGCGACCCTCGCGGGAACTTCCGCGGACACGTACTCCACGAGCCCCGCCGACCAGGGCGCGCCGCCGACCTTGCGCCGCATCTCGATGTATTCGAGCGGGTTCGCCACCCGGCCGATGTTGATGTTGGCCAGTTCCCACATGGACTCGTTGAGCAGGTTTCTCGTCGACTCGGAGAATCGTTCCCGCCAGTCCATCGACATCGCGGGCACCGTGCGCAGCCACAGGTCCCGCAGCCCCGCCTCGACCGGGTTCGTCGGTTGCGGGAATCCGTCGGCCAAGTCCATGGGCATGAAGGCGGCCAGGCCGTCGAGGTACGCCTTGGCGCCCGCGCGGTCCTGGGAACGCTTGTACTGCTCCAGGAAGTGGTCGTCGAAGAAGAACACCCACACGTACCAGTCGGTGATCAGACTCAGCGCGTCGCTGTCGCAGTCGGGGTGCGTGTAGGAGCACAGCAACGCGTAGTCGTGCGAGTCGAGGTCCTTCTCCTCCCAGACGCCGGACCCCTCCAACATCCCGAAGCCGCGGGCCCACCGCTTGGTGTGGGCTCTCGCGGCCTCCAGATGCGGGTTCAGTCGCGCCGGATAGGGCACGTAGAAATCCGGCAGTTGAAACGGCTGTGTCACGGCGGGTAGGGCCTTTCCGTCCGAGGGTGCGGGGACCCCGAGGATCCGGCCCCCCGCACGAGATCAGCACTGCCCTACCCCGGTTGCCGGTCCCCCAAAGGGCAGTTCACCGCATCAGGTGACGAAGTCGCCGTTCCCCGGCGCGGCGGCGCCCGGCGTGGGATGGAAGGGCGGGAAACGCGGGAGACCGCCTCCCCGGGCAGGGGAGACGGCCTCCTCGGTGTGCGCGGGACGCGCTCGTGCGCTACGCGGTGCTGGGCACCGGCAGCGGGGCGGTGCCCAGGGCGGGGAGGGTCCAGCGCTGGGCGTTGCTCTGGTTGCAGTCCCAGAGCTGGAGCTGGCCCCCGTTGGCGGTGGCACCCTGGTTCAGGTCGACGCAACGGCCTGACACGGGGTTGTAGATGCTGCCGTCGGCTCGCGGCAGGAACTGCTGCGCCGGGTGGTCGTGGCAGGTCACGGCCTGGACCAGCGTCCCCGATGCGGTTCCGGCGTCCTTGGCGTCGAGGCACTTGCCCTGGATGCGGATGGTTCCGTCGGTCCGGACGTCGAACTTCTGGGCAAGGCCGCCGCTGATCTCGTTGCAGTCCCAGATCTGGATCTTCGCGCCGTCCGAGGCCAGGTCTGCGCAACTGGTGCCGGTCAGGGTGTACGAGATCTTGGTGGTGCTGCCCGGGGCGGCGGGAGGCGCCGCGTACGGATAGACGGCCAGGTTGCTGACTCCGCCGGTGAAACCACCGAAGAAGTCCGGCTTGCCGGCGACCTGATACCGACCCATCACCAGCGGGCCGGCTGCCGCCGGGCTGGTCGAAGCCAGGTGGTTGCCGGAGGCCGCGAGGGTGCCGTTGACGTAGAGGCTCATCGAGCCCGTCTCGGCGTTGTAGACGGCGGTCAGACGCTGCCAGGTACCCGGGGTGTACCGGGCCGTCGTGTTGAGGGCGTCGGACCTGTCGTACGGCCAGCTTCCGTCATCGGCTGTGGCGAGGCCGAAGCGCCAGTTGCCGTCGGCCGGATCCGCGTAGAGGACGAAGGCGCTGTTCTTCGTACCGTCCTGGCCGGCGATGAGCCCGCCCTGCGCGCCCGGCTTGGCCCAGGTGCTGATGGTGAAGCTCTTGCGGGTGTCGACCACCGGCCCGGTCGTCGTGATGGCCGAGCCGGCGCCGCCGAACGCGGCGTACGCGGAGGTGCGGTCGCCGATCTTCTCCGAGGGGAAGGTGACCCCGGACGTGGTCGCGGGGTAGGTGCCGACCGAGCTGGGGGTGGTCGTGCCGGTCTGGCCGGTCAGCTTCCACTGGGCCTTGGGCATGTTGAGGTTGCCCAGGGTGATGGTCGCCGTGTCGAGGCCCGTGACGGTCGGGTTCGTACCGGTCGTGCCCACGCCGTTGAAGGCGACGAGTTGCTGCTTGGCGTCGACGGCCCACAGGTCGGGCAGTCCGTCGCCGTTCAGGTCACCGTTCGAGCCGACTCGGGGGTAGGCAGTCGGGTCGACGTTGCCGGTCAGCACACCCGCTGCCGGGTCGGTGAAGCCGGTCAGGTCCGGGTTGTCCGCCGTGCCCTTGACCGAGAAGGCGTGCAGACTGCCGTCGGACTTGGCGCGCGCCCACAGGGTCGGGAAAGCGGTGCCCTGCGCCCGGCCCGGGGCGATCAGCTCGTAGCCGTCCCAGCGCTGGTCGTTGGCGGAGAGCAGGACGGCCTTCGCCGCCAGTTGGTTGGTGGAGCCGGCGGTAGCCAGCCACAGGCGCCCGTTCTCGATGAACAGCAGGGAGGTGCGGGGCAGCGCTCCGTCGCCGTCCAGGGTATCGCCGGCAGGGGACCCGAAGGCCGCGATCTGTGTGACGTTGGCCCAGTTGGCGCCGTACCCGTTCGCCGCGCAGTCGATGACCGTACCGGCCGGGTTGGCGCAGCCGGCGGGCTTGACGACGGTGGTCGGGGCCTGGGTGTCGAACTGACCCCCGATGCCGTTGTTCGTGTAGAGGTGCAGGCTGGTGTTGCCCGGCTGATGGGCGATCAGGTCGTCGATGTCCTTGAAGCCCAGGCTGCCGCGGTGGGCGATCTGGATGCCGTTCCAGCCGTTGCCGCCGGGGGCCGGACGGATCCGGGCGTTGGGAGCCGCTGCCGGGTCGGTGCCGCCGCCGATCTGGCGGAGGTTGCCCGCCGTGTCGGGCAGCAGGACATCGGCCTTCTTGTCCCCGTCGACGTCGCCGAAGAGGGGCGCCGCGCTGCTGGGGTCGGACGGCGCGTAATAGCTGTACGCGACGGGTTGGGACAGGTTGCCCGCGACGTCCTGCGTCTGCAGGTACACGAAGTTGGTGCCCCAGCGGGACGGGGTGATCTTGATAGCGGCCTTGCCGCCGGTCAGCTTGGTGACGCCCG
Source organism: Streptomyces sp. NPDC046557 (assembly GCF_040645975.1). Lineage (NCBI taxonomy): Bacteria > Bacillati > Actinomycetota > Actinomycetes > Kitasatosporales > Streptomycetaceae > Streptomyces > Streptomyces sp. NPDC046557. The sequence goes on along the minus strand of NZ_JBEYZH010000001.1, from coordinate 840,146 downwards.
GGTCGGTGTCGGTGCACTTCCAGTTGGTGGCCGCGGCCTTGATCGGGTCGGTGGTCCAGCGCGCGCAGGCGAGGCCGGAGGTACGGCCGCCGGCGGCCGGGACCGGGTCGGCGCCGGTGAGGGTGAAGGTGCCCTCCTGGCCGGCGAGCTTGGGGTGGGCGCCGATGGTGCCGGACTCGGGGAAGTCGGTGGAGCTGACCGAGGCGGTCGGCGCGGTGCGGTCGACGCGGAAGTAGCACCACTCGGTCTCGGCACTGGTGAGCGTTTCGTCGGTCGTGCGTGCCGTCCAACCGTACTGGTGGCCCTCGGTCAGCCGACCGATGTCGACGGTGGCCTCTCCGTAGCTGCCGTTCCACCCGGTGGTCGCGTACACGGTCTTGCCGGCGTTGTCGTCGTCCCAGAACTGGAACGTGGTCTGGAGCTGGCGGCCGGTGGCCGAGTAGGTGGAGGTGGTCAGGGTGATGTTGTTGTTCGCACCGATCCAGCCCGGGTTGTCCCAGGGGTTGGCCGTGCCGGCCGTGCGGCAGTCCGCGTAGGAGGCGGTGTCGGCGAAGCCGGGAGTGGGGCGGCTGCGGGGCCACCAGACGGTGGGCTGGATGTCGTACGTGACCTTGACGTGCGGGGTGTTGGCGAAGCGCTGCCGGTAGTACATGTTGTTCTCGTCGTCGGGCGCCAGGCCGAACGAGAAGGTGGGCCACTTGTCCCGCGCTGCGGTCTGCATCTGCGACTTGACGTCGAAGGAGATCTCACCGGACCCCGACATGGTGACGGAGCCGATCTTGGCGCAGCCCTGCATGGTCGAACCGGTGCCGCAGGGCTGCCGGGTCCACATGGTGGGGTTGGAGATGTACCCGGTCAGGTACAGCCCCATGGGGGTGGGGGTACTGGGGCTGGAGGAGGAGACTACGGTCGCGTACAGGCGGGCGTCGAGAACGACGGCGCCTTGCAGGACCGGGTTGACCCCGACTTGGAAGTAGGCGCGCTCGCGGCCCTTGCGCGTGCAGGTCGAGTAACCGCAGTAGCCGGTGGCGGGTGTGTCCTTGCCGTCGGCGGTGGCGTTGTACTCGTTGGTGTCGGGGTAGGCCTCCTGAACCTGAGACCACGCCTGGGTTCCGTTGTCGACGTCCGGGTTCCAGCCCGGATCGATGTACCAGGGGCCGGTTCCCCTGCCCAGGACGGTGGCGTCCGGGACGAGTTGGATGGTCTTGGAGTCGGTCGACGTGGCGATCGGAGCGACAGCCGCGCCCTGGCCGGGGCCGTCCGCGCTGGAGACGGCCGGCCGTTCGGCGCCGGACTGTCCGGCGCCGGGCTGCCCGGTGGTCGGCTGGTCCGCGGTCGGGGCTGCCTGAAGGCTGCGGGCACCGGACTTGGCGATCGGCGCCTGAGCCGCGGCGGGGCTGCTCGCCGCGGTGGCGGCGGAGTCCCACAGGAGCGGGGTGGGGGCGGAGAAGCGGGTCTTGCCCTGCTCGTCCGTGGCCTTGAGGTTGCCGGCGCCGTCCGCGCTCACCGTGAGGCCGTCGGCTTCGACGGCGAGCTGGATCCTCTTCACCGCGGGGTCGGCCGCGGCCTCGGGGGTGCGGACGATCAGCACCTGACGCCAGCCGCCGACCGGGGTGGCGGTCAGTTCGAGGTCGACGTCGGGGAGCACGCCCGGGTAGAGCGCGTCAGGCCCGTTGAGGATGGGCTTGGGGAGCGCGAAGGGCGCCTTGAGGGACAGCTTCTTGCCGTCGGTGGCGGTCATCGTCGCCATGGGGCCGTTGCCGCCGCCGGAGAAGGCCAACCGCGACGCCGCGGCAGCGGGAGAGACGGTTCCGTCCGGGTTCGCCCGCAAGGTGGCGTCGAGCGCCTGCCAGGTACCGTCCGACCGCTTGACCCGCTCCGGTACCGGAGTGGAGTCGGTGGTGAGCGTGCCGTTGGGATTGGCGAAGGTCTGGGAGTTGCCGGTGGTGAGGTGCCCGATGGACACCGCCTTGCCGGTCTGCTTCGCCTGGGCCCGCGCGCCCTCTACGGCCTGCGCCTCGGCATTCGTAGCGGGCTTGCCCTTGGGCGCGGGCCAGTTGGTGTCGGCGGGACCGTGAGCACGGGTGGTGTCACCGGGCATGGCGGCTTGGGCGGGCGGCCCTATGAGCAGACCCGCGCCGAGAGACAGCAACGCGGCCCCGGCAATCGGAAGCGCCGAGCCGCCGGGAACGCGTCGTCTGAGGCCCCCCGGTCTCGGCGTTCCTGAACGAAAGTATGACTGCCTCACGTGAGACGGCCCCCCTGAGCTGTGAGACGGACAGAAGTCAGCCGCACCCTGTCTTCACGTCTGCAATTTTGTCAAAGCGGAATCCGGCCTTGTTGTCCGCTTGGCGACGGGAAACGCCGGCTTGTCCCGCGGGTGATATGGATCATGTAGGCATCTTTTAAGGAATCCCTGTGCGTGTCGAACGCGCATTCCATAGGGTGCGTTCGATCTGGGCTGTCCAGGCCCGGGGGAAACATCTCTTTTATGGTCCTGTGGGGGGAATCGCTTGTCTCGTCGGCGTGCTTTCTTTGAGCGCTCGCGCGCGGGACGGTCGCGTGTCGCGGTCGTCTCGGTGCTCGCGGTGCTCGTATCCGGCCTGGGGCTGCCCCTGGCCGAGGCGGCTGACAAGCCGCCAAAGGTGTGGGTGCCACCAAAAACTCCCTTGCCCAATGCCAAACCGGTCAAGGGCGCGGACGCGAAGCCACCGGCCAAGCGGACCGACAACGGCCGTAAATGGGTTCCGGACGCCAAGGCCAAAACACCCGCCGGCGCAGCCGTGGTTGGTCTGGCTGGACGAGGAACTGTCGCCGGTACACCCGGCGTTCCCTCAGTTCAGGCGGGCGCCCTGCCCGTCTGGCTGGCGCCGGGCAAGGCGGCGGCGAAGCCCTCCGCGAGTACCTCGCAGGGCGCGCCCGACGCTTCCGGCGGTGCGAGCGGAACGCTCAAGGTCGAGGTGAAGGACGAGGCCAAGGCGCGGGCCGCCGGCGTGAACGGCGCCCTCGTCGCCCTCACCGAGCCGTCCGGCGCCGCCACCTCCGGCAAGGTCCAGGTCGGCTTCGATGTGCAGGCCTGGGCCAAGACGGCGGGTGCCAACTGGGCCGACCGGGCCCGGTTGGTGCAACTGCCCGCCTGCGCCCTGATCACCCCGGGCGCCGCCGGCTGTACGTCCCGTACACCCGTCGCCTCCCACCGGGACGCTTCCGGACGACTCGTCGCGGAGGTCGAGGCGCCCAAGAGCGCCGCGACCACGCCCGCCACCGGGAGCTCGGCCCTGCTGAAGACGCAGTCCGAGCCGAACTCCGCCCCGGCCGCCGCGCCGCAGATGCTGGCCGCCCAGGGCGTGGCCCTGGCCGTGGAACCGGGCCCGGCCGGCGCGAGCGGTGATTTCTCCGCGACCCCGCTGCTGCCGTCGGCCTCCTGGCAGGCCGGATCCAACGCCGCGAACTTCACCTACGGCTACACCGTCGAGGTGCCGTCCTCGATCGCGGGCGCGGCGCCCGACGTGTCGCTGGGATACGACTCCTCCTCGATCGACGGCCGCACCGCGTCGACCAACGCGCAGGCGAGCGGCTTCGGCGAGGGCTGGGAGTGGAACCCCGGTTCCATCTCCCGCTCCTACAAGGGCTGCAAGGACGCCGGGATCAAGGACTCGGGCGACGAGTGCTGGGCCGGCGACATCCTGTCCCTGTCCCTGGCGGGCCACGCGGGCCAGATCGTCCGTGACGACACCACCTGCGTCTACCGCCTCCAGGGCGAGGACGGCACGAAGATCGAGCGCCTGACGGGCCAGCGCAACACCGCCTGGAAGGGTGAGGGCTTCAAGGTCACCACCACCGACGGCACCCAGTACTACTTCGGCTCCAACCGGCTGCCCGGCGGTGACGGCACCGACCCGGAGGCGAAGTCCGTCTCCACCGTCCCGGTGTACTTCAACAGCGGTCAGGACAAGTGCCTGGGCGCCCAGACCCCCGCCAACGGCTCGTTCGTGCAGATGGGCTGGCAGTGGAACCTCGACTACGTCGTGGACCCGCACCAGAACCTGATCTCCTACCGCTACGAGCAGGAGAACAACTACTACGGACGTGGCGGCGGCCAGAACAACGGCACCGGCACCTCCACCCTCTACCAGCGCGCCTCCTACCCGACCTGGATCGGCTACGGCCAGCGCCTGCCCGACCAGATCGCGGCGAAGGGCGCGGCCAAGCCGGCCGCGCAGATCGTCATAAAGAACGCCGAGCGCTGCGTCGTCATCGGGACGGTCACCTGCACCGATCCCGCCCAGCGCACCAAGGCGAACGCCAAGTCCTGGCCCGACACCCCCGTCGACCAGGAATGCCCCGCCACCGGGCAGTGCGTAAACCTCTCTCCGACGTACTTCACGACGAAGAAGTTCACCCAGATCTACACCGAGGTGTGGACCGGCACTGCCTGGCGCAAGGTCGACTCCTTCGCCTTCAACCAGTCGTTCCAGGACCCGGGTGACGGCACCGCGCCGACCCTGTGGCTCGACTCGATCCAGCGCACCGGATCCAACGGCAAGACGGCCATCACGCTGCCCGCGGTGTCCTTCCAGCCGCTCCAGATAGCCAACCGCGTCGACGGCGTCGTCAAGCGGCCGGACGGTACGGACGCTTCGGCGCCGCCGTACAACCGCCCGCGCATCCAGACCATCACCACCGAGACCGGTGGCCGCATCAACGTGGTCTACAAGGCCCCCGAGTGCTCGCGGCTCAAGGGCACCATGCCGTCCTCCGAGGACGGCAACACCATGGCCTGCATGCCGGTCAAGTGGTACCTGCCGGGCCAGTCCTACCCGGACCCCGTCAACGACTGGTTCAACAAGATCGTGATCCAGTCGGTCACCCAGCAGGACATGGTCGCCGGCCAGGTCACCTCGGTGACCGACTACGAGTACGGCGGTGGCATCGCCTGGCACCGAAACGACTCCGAGTCCGCCGACCCGAAGACCCGTACGTGGGACCAGTTCCGCGGCTTCGCGACGGTCACCACCCGGACGGGCAACGGGAACAGCTTCGAGGCCCCGCGCAGCAAGAGCGTGACGACGTACCTGCGGGGCATGGACGGCGACGTCCTCGCCAACGGCACCAAGCGCAGCGTCACGATCGGGGACGCGCAGGGCGGCACGATCAAGGACGAGGACGTCCTGTCGGGCTTCGTCCGCCAGACCGAGACCTACGAAGGCGACGGCGGAACCGTCGTCGGCGACGAGGTCTCCGACCCGTGGATCGGCGCCGTCACCGCGACGCGCGCGCAGTCCGGCGGCATGCCGGCCATCACGGCCCGGGCGATGAACACGGCCAAGGTCACCTCGCGGGCCAAGCTGGCGAACGGCACCTGGCGCACCAGCCAGCGCACCTCCACCTACGACACCACCCTGTTCTCGCGTCCGCTCCAGGTCGATGACGTGAGCGACATCTCCCGTCCGACCGAGCGCCTCTGCACCACCTTCGAGTACGCGACGGGTCCGGGCGGCGCGCTGACCCAGATCGCCTCGCGGACGCTCGTCCTCTCGGCCGCCTGCGGCCAGACGCCGACGGCCGCGAACACGGTCGGCGACACGCGCGCCTACTTCGACGGCCTGCCCCTGGGCCAGTCCGCCGCGACCGCCGACCAGACCGGCACCGAGGTCCTGGAGACGTACGACGGCGCCGGGAAGCCGGTGTACCGCCTCAACTCCACCTCCACGTACGACGCGTACGGCCGTGTCACCAGCAACACCAACAAGGTCCGCAAGGACGCCGCGCATCCCAACGGCGCGGTCACCTCGACCGAGTACAAGCCGGCCACCGGCGTGCTGCCCTCCGAGGTCGTCCACACCAACCCGCTGGGTTGGAAGGCCTCGAACACCCTGGACATCGGCCGCTCGCTGCCGTTGATCACGAAGGACGAGAACGGGCACGTCGCCGAGCGCGACTACGACGCCTTCGGTCGCGTCCTCGCCATCTGGCAGCCGGGCCAGGAGCGGGCGAACTCCTTCCTCCCGGTCCGCAAGTTCTCGTACGCGATGAACGGCACCAACGCGCCGTCCACCGTCCTGAGCCAGGCGCTCATGAAGGACGGCCAGACCTACACCTCCAGCTACACCATCTACGACGGCCTGGGCCGGGTCCGCCAGACGCAGGCCACCCCGGGCTCCGGCGTCACGGGCCGCCTCGTCACGGACGCGCTCTTCGACTCCCAGGGCCACCAGGTCAAGACCAGCGCGCCCTACTACAACGACGAGAAGGACCCGTCGGGCGCCCTCTTCCTGCCCAACGGTGGTGTCAACCCGGACAGCAAGATCCCGGCACAGACGGTCTCGATCCTGGACGGCCTCGGCCGCCAGACCGCCTCGGTGTTCCAGTCCTTCGGCGTCGAGCAGTGGCGCTCGAAGACGGAGTACCCGGGCGCCGACGAGGTCCGCTCGATCCCGCCGGCCGGCGGCTTCGCCACGGCGACCATCACCAATGGCCTGACCTCGGTCCTGCGCCAGTACAAGAGCAACACCCCGACGGGCGCGTACGACGAAACCACGTACGTGAGCAACACCCAGGGGCAGGAGCTGTCGCGCAAGGACGCCGCGGGCAACCAGTGGACGTTCACGTACGACCTGCTCGGCCGCACGGTGAAGACCACCGACCCGGACGCGGGCACGAGCACGACCAGCTACGACGACGCCAAGAACCTCGTCACGGCCACCGACGCCCGCGGCAAGAGCGCCACGACCGTCAGTGACCTCCTCGGCCGCACGACCGCCACGTACGAGGGCACGGCCGTCGATCCCGCCAAGCAGGTCGGCGCCTTCGCCTACGACACCAAGGTGCTCGGCAAGCCCGACAGCACCACGCGGTACGTCGGCGGAGCGGCGGGCAGCGCCTACCGTTCGGAGGTCACCGGCTACGACGGCGGCTACCGTCCGCTCGGCAGCCGCATCACGATCCCGGCGGGCGAGAACAAGCTTCAGGGCGTCTACGAAACCACCAACACCTACAGCCCCTACGGTCAGCTGGAGACGACCACCCTGCCGGCCGTTCCCGAAGCCGGTCTGAAGGCGGAGACGCTCACCTTCAACGTCGACAACGCGGGCAACCTGCTCGCCTTGGACGGCATGATCGGGACCACCCTGACGCCGTACGTCGTCGACGTGCGCTACGACGCCTTCGGCCGGCCCATCCGCGGGACGGTCGGCAAGACCGGCAAGCAGATCGTCTCGACGCTCGACTACGACCTAGCCACCGGGCGTCCGGTGCGCTCGACGCTGGACAAGCAGACGGCGGCCACAGCGAGCGTCGACGTCATCGACTACACCTACAACCAGGCGGGCAAGCTCACGTCGGTCGGAAACACGCAGGACGGGGCGACCCGCGACCTGCAGTGCTTCACGTACGACTACCTGGGCCGGATGACGCAGGCCTGGACCGACACCGGCACGACCAGCACGGCTCCCCAGCCGAGCGTTCGTGGCATCGGTGGCTGCGCCAACAGCGGCGGGCCGGCGGTGGACGGCGCGGGCAAGCCGAGCGTGGGCGGCCCGGCCCCGTACTGGCAGCAGTACGAGTACGACAAGCTCGGCAACCGCACGAAGCTGGTCAAGAAGGACGTCACCGGCAGCGCGGCCAAGGACACGACGGTCACCCAGACCTTCGGCACCGGCCCGAACACCCCCTCCACCGACCCGAAGACGGGCGGCGGCACGGGTGGCCCGCACGCGCTGATGACCTCCACGGAGACCAGCACGGCCGGCACGAAGGTGACCTCGTACACCTACGACGCCTCCGGCAACACCGCCTCGATCACCAGCACTCCGGGGACCAAGACCCTGACGTGGAACGATCAGGGCAAGCTCGACAAGATCACCGGTACCGGTCAGAGCGCCGGCACCAGCTACGTGTACGACACCGGCGGCAACCAGCTCATCCGCCGCGACCCGACCAGCACCACGCTGAACCTTGGCGCCGACCAGATCACCGTGGACACGGCGACGGGCAAGGTCTCCGACGTCCGTACCTACGGCGCGCCGGGCGGCATGGCGGTCACCCGCACCACGACGGGCGGCACGTCCACCCTCGCCTACCAGGCGTCGGACCACCACGGCACCAACGGCGTGCAGTTCAACGCCTCGGACCTGTCCCAGGTCCGCCGCCCGACGGACCCGTTCGGCAACGACCGCGGCACCCAGCCGGCCGCCGGCGCCTGGGCGGGCGACAAGGGCTTCGTCGGCGGCACGAAGGAGAAGGCCACCGGCCTCACCCTCCTGGGAGCCCGCGAATACGACCCGACGACGGCCCGCTTCATCAGCCCGGACCCGCTCATCGACGCGGGCGATCCACAGCAGTGGAACGCGTACGGCTACTCGAATAACGACCCGATCAACTCGGCGGATCCCAGTGGTCGCATGCGAACGCATGAGGACCAGGTCGCTTACATGACCTCACCGGGCCCCGATGACACGGGTAGCGGTGGTGGTGATGATGGTGATGATGGTGGAAAGGCCGGCAGCTCAACTGACCTCGACAACGCCAACGGTGAGGTGGTCAGGGCCAAGAAGCACCGCGATGAGCTGCAGCACGCAATCATCGACGTGGTGCTAGACCTGATCGGTTTCAACGACGCTCGGGACTGCTTCACCAAGGGCGACGTGATGGCCTGCATCAATACGGCCCTCAACTCGGTCCCGTGGGGCAAGATCTTCAAAGCGGTCAAGATAGGCATCAAGGCCTACAAGATCTACAAGGAGATGAACAAGGCATACGAGGCCATCCACGTTGCCGAGGGCAGAGCAGCCAAGGCGATGCAAGCGTTCTCCAAGGCCAAAAAGGCGGAGGAGGAGGCGGCTGCCGCAGCAGCGAAGGCGGCCAAATCGGGTGAAGGGGCGGCAGCCAAGGAATCGGCCAGCGATGCCGCCGGCACCGAGGCGAAAGCCTCAAGGGGCGAGGCCGACGCCGCGGCGAGTGAGGCGGAATCCGCCAACAGGAGCAGCGGCTCTGCCGAATCCGAGGCCGGAGTCACGTGCAACAGCTTCCCCGCCGACGTCCAGGTACTGATGGCGGATGGCTCCACCAAGTCGATCGGCGACGTCCATGACGGCGACCGTGTCATGGCGACCGACCCGCAGACGGGTGAAACCGCTGCCAAGACCGTCGTCACGACCATCACCACGCCCGACGACAAGGACTTCACCGATCTCACCCTGACCGACGACGCTGCTCCCCGCGGCCCGCCGGCGAAGATTACCTCCACCTACCACCACCCCTACTGGAGCGAATCCCGCCACCAGTGGGTGGACGCGGGCGAACTCAAGCCGGGCGAAAAGCTCCGCCAGCCCGACGGCGCCGTCCTCAACATCGCTGCGGTCCGCAGCTACCCATACGCGGTCACCACGCACAACCTCACGGTCGCCGACCTCCACACGTACTATGTGCTGGCGGGCGCTACTCCGGTCCTGGTTCACAACTGTCCTGTAAGTGGCGAGAGCGGCGGCAGAATTGCAGAGAAGATCGGCCGTTCTTACGAGGAGCATCTTGTAAACACCCTTGGCGGTGGTGGAAGCTTCACCGAAATGGGCCGTGAGTTCGACGGAGCATTCGTGGATTCGGCGACTGGTCGCGGGACATGGTACGAGGCGAAGTCCGGCCAGTTCTGGGAGAGCACGCTAAAAAATCCCACACGCCTAAGTAAATTCTTCTCTACGGAGGGGCAGAAGCTCGGCATCGCGCAAAAAAAGGGAATCGACTACCGGGTAATCTCCGAAAATCCGATTCCGAGCGAATTTACTAACTGGCTCGACAAGAAGGGTATTCCGTGGGAAATAATCCCAAGGTCAATGGGGTGAATTGGAGTCGGATTTAAGTGGGGGCGTTCACGGATATTGACTTCACCTTCGATTGTCCGGTCAGCGTTTCAGACGTCTTGCGGGCAATCGAGGAAAGTGGTTCCTCGTTCGTAAAGAATGGCGTCACTTCCGTTCTCTTCGATGAGGATGGCATGTTCGACTGGCGGGAAATCTCTACGCCCACTACTGCCGGACTGGCTTCGGATATGGATGCTTCCCGGTGGAGTGGTGCTACCGTTGGTATCTCGATGACCCTTTGCGACTCACACCGGGGTGGCGATCTCCTCTTCCATCCCGGTCGAACGGTGGTGTCGTTCGTCGCGAGCATCAACCGAAAGAGCCTTTCGGAGTCATCCAGATTCTGTGACATCGGTTGGTACGTGGAGCGTCTAGTGCCGTTTCTGGAGCGCTTCGGGTTGCGCACAGTTGAATGCAGGGATTCCGTGTAATGTAGCGTTGTCTTGCACGCTGTGAGATCCAAATTGCCGTTCGTGAATGGTCAAGGCCCCATTGGAGTGTACTCCGGTGGGGCCTTGCGCTGTGAAAGACCATCCCGGCGCAGGGAATCACCTCAGGGTGCTGAGGCGGCCTGACATCGCTCCCACTGTCGCCAGGAGCGATTGTGATCTGCTACTGGGATCCAAACCGACACTTGCAGCGCAGGTTTTATTGAGACGTTAAGGGCCTGCTCGGTCGGGCCGACCTCCCAATTCGCATGCGTAACCACTTCGACGCCGCCTTGGCAGAATGCAACGGAGCCCACGCAAAACGCTCGGCTGGAAAGGCCGGCCGAGCGCCTGCATGAGCTTTGCGCGTGCTGACTACGTCAACCAGGTGATCCGGCGTCCTGGGGATCCTGTGAGCGGGGGTTATTCGGAGTCTGCCTCGAGGTTGCCCTCCGTGGTGAGGTAGACCTCGCGGAGGGATTCGAGGATCTGGGGGTCCGGCTTTTCCCACATGCCGCGGGATTCGGCTTCGAGGAGGCGCTCCGCGATGCCGTGGAGGGCCCAGGGGTTGGCCTGTTCGAGGAAGGCGCGGTTCTCCGGGTCCAGGACGTAGGTTTCCGTCAGCTTGTCGTACATCCAGTCGGCGATCACGCCGGTGGTGGCGTCGTAACCGAAGAGATAGTCCACCGTCGCCGCGAGTTCGAACGCGCCCTTGTAGCCGTGGCGGCGCATCGCCTCGATCCACTTGGGGTTGACGACGCGGGCGCGGAAGACGCGCGAGGTTTCCTCGACCAGGGTGCGGGTCTTGACCGTCTCCGGGCGGGTGGAGTCGCCGATGTACGCCTCGGGGGCCGTGCCGCGCAGGGCGCGGACCGTGGCGACCATGCCGCCGTGGTACTGGAAGTAGTCGTCCGAGTCGGCGATGTCGTGCTCGCGCGTGTCCGTGTTCTTCGCGGCGACGGTGATCCGCTTGTAGGCCGTTTCCATCTCGGCGCGGGCCGGGCGGCCCTCCAGGCCGCGGCCGTACGCGTAGCCGCCCCAGACCGTGTAGACCTCCGCGAGGTCGGCGTCCGTGCGCCAGTCGCGGGAGTCGATCAGCTGGAGGATGCCGGCGCCGTACGTGCCCGGGCGCGAGCCGAAGATGCGGGTCGTCGCGCGGCGCTCGTCACCGTGGTCGGCCAGGTCCGCCTGGGCGTGCGCGCGGATGTAGTTCTGCGACGCGGGCTCGTCCAGGGAGGCGGCCAGCCGGACCGCGTCGTCCAGGAGGGCGATGACGTGCGGGAACGCGTCGCGGAAGAAGCCCGAGATGCGGAGCGTCACGTCGATGCGGGGACGGCCCAGCTCCGCGAGCGGGATGGGCTCGATGCCCGTGACGCGGCGCGAAGCCTCGTCCCAGACCGGGCGGATACCGAGGAGGGAGAGGGCTTCCGCCACGTCGTCGCCCGAGGTGCGCATCGCGCTCGTACCCCACAGGGACAGGCCCACCGACGCGGGCCACTCGCCGTTGTCCGTGCGGTAGCGGGTCAGGAGCGAGTCCGCCAGCGCCTGGCCCGTCTCCCAGGCGAGGCGGGACGGGACGGCCTTCGGGTCGACCGAGTAGAAGTTACGGCCCGTGGGGAGGACGTTGACCAGGCCGCGGAGCGGGGAGCCGGAGGGGCCGGCCGGGATGAAGCGGCCGTCCAGGGCCGCGACGACGTGGGCGATCTCGTCCGTCGTGCCGGCGAGGCGGGGGACCACCTCGCGCGCCGCGAAGTCGAGGACCGCCGCGACCTCCGCGGAGTACGGCGCGGCGACCGAAGCCACCGCCGACGGGTCCCACTCCGCGTCCTCCATCGCCTGCACCAGAGCGCGGGCCGTCTCCTCCACCGCGTCCGCCGAGGTGCGGGTCGGCGCGGACTCGTCCAGGCCGAGGGCCTCGCGCAGGCCCGGCAAGGCCGTCGTACCGCCCCAGATCTGGCGGGCGCGCAGGATCGCAAGCACCAGGTTGACGCGGGCCGCACCGGACGGGGCGCCGCCGAGGACGTGCAGGCCGTCGCGGATCTGGGCGTCCTTGACCTCGCACAGCCAGCCGTCGACATGGAGCAGGAAGTCGTCGAAGCCCTCGTCGTCGGGACGCTCTTCGAGGCCCAGGTCGTGATCGAGCTTCGCCGCCTGGATCAAGGTCCAGATCTGCGCGCGGATGGCGGGGAGCTTCGCCGGGTCCATGGCGCTGATCTGCGCGTACTCGTCCAGGTGCTGTTCGAGGCGGGCGATGTCGCCGTACGACTCCGCGCGCGCCATCGGGGGCACCAGGTGGTCGACCAAGGTGGCGTGCACGCGGCGCTTGGCCTGCGTGCCCTCGCCCGGGTCGTTGACGAGGAAGGGGTAGATCAGAGGGAGGTCGCCGAGGGCGGCGTCCGGTGCGCAGGCCGCCGACAGGCCGGCGTTCTTGCCCGGCAGCCACTCCAGGTTGCCGTGCTTGCCCAGGTGGATCATCGCGTCCGCGCCGAAACCGCCGTCCTCCGCGTGGGCCTGGATCCAGCGGTACGCGGCCAGGTAGTGGTGCGAGGGCGGCAGGTCCGGGTCGTGGTAGATCGCGATCGGGTTCTCGCCGAAGCCGCGCGGCGGCTGGATCAGGATGAGGAGGTTCCCGCGGCGCAGGGCAGCCAGGACGATGTCACCCTCGGGGTTCGCGGAGCGGTCCACGAACATGTTTCCGGGCGCCTCGCCCCAGTGTTCCTCGACGCTCTCGCGCAGCTCGGCCGGGAGCTCGGCGAACCAGCGCTTGTAGTCGGCGGCGGGGATGCGGACGGGGTTGCGGGCCAGTTGCTCCTCGGTGAGCCAGTCCTGGTCGTGGCCGCCGGCCTCGATCAGGGCGCGGATCAGCTCGTCGCCGTCGCCGGAGATCAGCCCGGGGATCTCGTCGGCGGGACCGAAGTCGTAGCCGCCTGCGATGAGGGTGCGCAGCAACTCCACGGCGCTGGCCGGGGTGTCCAGGCCGACCGCGTTGCCGATGCGCGAGTGCTTGGTCGGGTACGCGGAGAGGACCAGCGCCACCCTCTTGTCGCGGCGCTCGATGTGGCGCAGGCGGGCGTGGCGGACGGCGATGCCGGCGACACGGGAGGCCCGTTCGGGGTCGGCGACGTAGGCGGGCAGGCCGTCCTCGTCCAGCTCCTTGAAGGAGAACGGGACGGTGATCAGACGGCCGTCGAACTCCGGGACGGCGACCTGGGTGGCGGCGTCCAGCGGGGACAGGCCCTCGTCGTTCTCCTCCCAGGCGCTGCGGGAGCCGGTAAGGCACAGTGCCTGGAGGATCGGCACGCCGAGCGCGGCCAGCGCGCCGGCGTCCCAGGACTCGTCGTCACCGCCCGCCGAGGCGGTCGCGGGGCGGGTGCCGCCCGCCGCGAGGACGGTCGTCACGATCGCGTCCGCCGACTCCAGCGCGGAGAGCAGCTCCGCCTCGGGCGTGCGCAGGGAGGACACGTACAGCGGGACGGCCTGTGCGCCCTGGTCCTCGATGGCCTCGCACAGGGCGTGCACGAAGGCGGTGTTGCCGCTCATCTGGTGCGCGCGGTAGTACAGCACGGCGATACGCGGGCCGGTGGTACGGGCCGGGGTGCGCTCCAGCGCGCCCCACGTGGGGGAGGCGGCCGGGGGTTCGAAACCGTGGCCGGTCAGCAGCACGGTGTCGGAGAGGAAGCGGGCCAACTGGTCCAGGTTGGCGGGACCGCCGTGGGCGAGGTAGCCGTGCGCCTCGGCGGCGATGCCGATGGGGACGGTCGAGGCCTCCATCAACTGCGCGTCGGGGGCCTGTTCACCGGTCAGGACCACGACCGGGCGGTGCTGGCCGGGAGCCAGGAGCAGGTCGAGGCCGTCCTGCCAGGCGCGCAGACCGCCGAGGAGGCGTACGACGACCAGCTCGACCCCGTCGAGGAGGGCGGGCAGATCGTCCAGGGGAAGGCGGGAGGGGTTCGCGAACCGGTACGGGACGGGGCCGTTGGCGGCGGCGCGAGCGCTGAGCAGATCGGTGTCGGACGTCGACAGCAGCAGGATCATGCGGCGGCAGGCCTTCCTCGGGGTTTCCGCGCCCCGGGCAGTGAGGACGGCGGGAGTTCCTGACTCACCCGGCCGATCGCTCCGCGGGGTTCACAGTGGCGGGACCGCGCCGGAATCGCACCGGGCTTCCTCCCATGTCGCCGTCCTCGGCGATGACGGGCCGTGTGGTCCGCCGGGGTCATCTTAGGTGGCCGGGGGCGGTGGTGGGTGCGGGGGGCCGGCGGCGCGGGTGGCGGGTGCGGGGTGCCTGCGGCGCGTTGGTCGGGTGCGGGTCCGTTGCGGGGGCTCCGCCCCCGGGCCCCCGCGCCTCGATCGCCGGCGGGGCTGGATTCGGGGCTCCGCCCCCGGGCCCCGCGCCTCGATCGCCGACGGGGCTTGTGTGTGCGGCGGGGCTGGATTGGGCGGCGGGGTTCCGGGGTGCGGACGGAGAAGGTCGGGGTGGCGGTGGACACAGGTCGGGGGTGGGGAAACGTGGGTATGCTCGCGGCCATGCCCCAGCCACCTTCCGCCGCATCGCGGGACGAACCCGTCATACGGGACCGAGGTGACGCCTGCCCCGGCGCGCTGCGGTTGCACCAGGCGGACGACGGGTACCTCGCCCGGGTCCGGATACCCGGCGGGATGCTCGGGGCGCGCGCGGCCGGGATGCTCGCCGACGCGGCGGACCGGCTCGGCGACGGGCACATCGACCTCACCTCGCGCGGCAACGCACAACTGCGCGGACTCGGGGCGGCCTGCGGCGGTGAGCTCGCCCGCGTCCTGGCCGACGCCGGGCTGCTGCCCGCCCCCTCCCACGAGCGGGTCCGCAACATCGTCGCCTCGCCGCTGACCGGCCTCGACCGCAGCGGGCTGCCCGACGTGGCGCCCTGGGTCGCGGAACTGGACCGGCTGCTCTGCGCGAGCGAGGAGACGGCCGCCCTGTCCGGGCGCTTCCTGTTCGCCCTCGACGACGGACGCGGCGACGTGAGTTCCCTCGACGCCGACGTCAATCTGCTCGCGCGGGGCCCCGAGCATGCCCTGCTCACGACGGCCGGCGCGGGCGAGGGGCTCCTCGTGGCCGCCACCGACGCGCCCCTCGCCGCCCTCGTCGCCGCCCGGTACTTTCTCGACACCGCCCGGCGAGCCGGTACGCGGGCCTGGCGCGTTGCCGAGTTGCCCGCCGAACACCGGCTCGATCCGCGGGAGTTGGCGAGCCGGTTGGCCGATGCCGCCATCCGTTCGACCGTGGTGCCCGACACCGCCGCGCCCTCCGGCCCCGCGCCCGAACCCGGCCTCGTCGAAGGGCCCGGGCAGCCCGTCGCGCTCTCCGTGCTCGCGCCCCTGGGTCGCCTCACCACCGCCCAATGGAACCTCCTGGCCGGTCTGACCGGGCGGCTGCGCCTGACCCCGTGGCGCGGCGTCGTCGTCCCCGGACTCATCGCCACCGCCGCGCCGGACGCCCTCGCCGCCCTCGCCGACGCCGGGCTTATCACCACCCCCGCCGACCCCCGGCGGTCCGTCACCGCCTGTACCGGACAACCCGGATGCGCCCGCTCCCACCGCGATGTGCGGGCCGACGCGCGCACCGTCACCGCCCTGGCGGCCGGGCCGCTGCCCGTCCACTGGTCGGGATGCGAACGGCGCTGCGGACACCCGCGCGGGACCGCCTGGGTGGACGTCCTCGCCACCCCCGGCGGCTACGACCTCCGCGCCCCCGGCCGCGCCCCGCGCCCCGGCGTACACCCCTCCGACCTTGCCGCGGCCCTCAGGGACGCACGCCGCACCACCTCCCACGACGCAGCGAAGAAATGAGCGAGTACACAGTGTTCGAGTACGAGAAGGACGGCGCGGCGATCTACCGCCAGTCCTTTGCCACGATCCGCGCCGAGGCGGACCTCTCCGGGCTGCCCGCCTCCGTCGCCCAGGTCGCGGTGCGCATGATCCACGCCTGCGGGATGACCGACCTGCCCCAGGACCTGGGATACACGCCCGACGTCGTGCTGCGGGCGCGGGCGGCCCTGAACGCCGGCGCGCCGATCCTGTGCGACGTACAGATGGTGGCCAGCGGCGTCACCCGCAAGCGGCTGCCCGCCGGCAACGAGGTCGTCTGCACCCTCTCCGACCCGGCCGTGCCGGCACTCGCCGCGAAAATGGGCACCACCCGCAGCGCCGCCGCACTCGAAGTCTGGCGTGACCGGGGCCTGTTGGAGGGATCGGTAATCGCCGTCGGCAACGCGCCCACCGCGTTGTTCCGGCTGCTGGAGATGATCGAGGAGGGCGCGCCGCGCCCCGCCGCCGTCATCGGCGTCCCGGTCGGCTTCATCGGCGCCGCCGAGTCGAAGGACGCGCTCGCCGAACACCCGTCCGGGCTGGACCACTTGATCGTGCGCGGCCGGCGCGGCGGCAGCGCGATCGCGGCCGCCGCCGTCAACGCGATCGCGAGCGAGGAAGAATGAGCACCATCGAGGCGAGCGGCGACACCACGGCCAAGGGCCGGCTCTACGGCGTGGGGCTCGGCCCCGGCGACCCCTCCCTGATGACGCTACGGGCCGTCGAGGTGATCGGGGAGGCCGACGTCGTCGCGTACCACTCCGCCCGGCACGGCAGGTCCATCGCCCGCTCGATCGCCGCGAAGCACCTGCGCGCCGACCACATCGAGGAGCCGCTGGTCTACCCGGTCACCACCGAGACCACCGACCACCCCGGCGGCTACCAGGGCGCCATGGAGGAGTTCTACGAGCTCTCCGCGGCCCGCCTCGCGGCGCACCTGGACGCCGGCCGGACCGTCGCCGTCCTCGCGGAGGGCGACCCGCTCTTCTACGGCTCCTACATGCACATGCACAAGCGGCTCGCCGACCGCTACGAGGCCGAGGTCGTCCCCGGGGTGACCTCGGTGAGCGCCGCCGCCGCGCGGCTCGGCACCCCGCTGGTGGAGGGCGAGGAGGTGCTGACCATCCTGCCCGGCACCCTGCCGGAGGAGGAGCTGACCGCCCGGCTCGCCGCCACCGACTCGGCCGTCGTCATGAAGCTCGGGCGTACCTTCCCCGCCGTGCGGCGGGCCATGGAGAACAGCGGCCGGCTCGCCGAGGCGCGCTACGTCGAGCGCGCGACGATGGCGGGGGAGCGGACCGGTGTCCTCGCCGACACCGACCCCGACAGCGTGCCGTACTTCGCCGTCGCCGTCGTGCCCAGCCGCGTCGGCAACCCGGGCAGCGTGCCCTCGGGGCCGGGCGAGGTCGTGGTCGTCGGGACCGGACCGGCCGGGCCGCTGTGGCTGACCCCGCAGACCCGGCGGGCGCTCGCGGACGCCGAGGTGCTCGTCGGGTACACGACGTACCTGGACCGGGTTCCGGTGAAGCCGGGCCAGATCCGGCACGGCTCCGACAACAAGGTGGAGTCCGAGCGCGCCGAGTTCGCCCTCGACCTCGCCCGACGCGGGAAGCGGGTGGCCGTGGTCTCCGGCGGTGACCCCGGTGTCTTCGCCATGGCCACGGCGGTCCTGGAGGTCGCGGGACAGGCGGAGTACAAGGACGTGCCCGTACGGGTCCTGCCGGGGGTGACCGCGGCCAACGCGGCCGCCGCGGCGGCGGGCGCCCCGCTGGGCCACGACTACGCCACGATCTCCCTCTCCGACCGGCTCAAGCCCTGGGAGGTCATCGCGGAGCGGCTGCGGTCCGCCGCGCAGGCCGATCTCGTACTCGCCCTGTACAACCCTGGGTCGCGCAGCCGGACCTGGCAGGTGGCGCAGGCCCGCGAGCTGCTGCTCGAACTGCGCTCGCCGCAGACCCCGGTGGTCGTCGCGCGCGACGTGGGCGGCCCCGAGCAGTCCGTCCGGATCGTCACCCTGGGTGAACTGGTACCGGAGGAAGTGGACATGCGGACCATCCTGCTGATCGGGTCGTCGCAGACCCAGGTCGCGGAGCGGGCCGACGGCAGCCGCGTGACGTGGACCCCGCGCCGCTACCCGTGACCGTGACCCCTGGCGGCCATGGTGACCGTGACCGCGTGGTGGTCGTGATCGGGTGAGGTGCTGAGGGCCGGGACGGGTGTCCCGGCCCTCACGCCGTCGCGGGAGGAGCCTCACCGGTCGGCCGGTGGGGCCGCTCGCCGGACAGCCAGCGCAGCACCGCCGCGGTCGAACCGGTCTCCGCCACGCCCGTCGGTACCGGGGGCCTGCGGACCACCACCACGGGGATACCGGCCTCCCGGGCCGCGCTGAGCTTCGGGGCGGTGGCGCCGCCGCCGCTGTCCTTGGTCACCAGGACCTCGATCCGGTGCCGGGCCAGTAGCTCACGCTCGTCGTGCAGCGTGAACGGGCCCCGGGCCAACAGCACTTCGAGGCGCGGGGGAGCCGGCGGGGCCGGTGTGTCCACCGAACGCACCAGGAACCACGGGTCGGTGAGGTGCGCGAAGTGGTGCAGGCCCATCCGGCCGGTGCTGAGGAAGATCCGCGAGCCGAGGTCCGGCGCCAGCGCCGCCGCCCCGGCGAGGGACTCCGTGAAGTGCCAGTCGTCACCGGGGCCGGCCGCCCAGCCGGGGCGCCGCAGCGCCAGCAGCGGCACCCCCGAAAGGGCCGCCGCCCCGGCCGCGTTGAAGCTCATGCGTTCCGCGAAGGGGTGCGTGGCGTCAACCAGGTGGGTGACCCCGTGGGCGGTGATCCAGGAAGCCAGTCCCGCGGCGCCGCCGAAGCCGCCGATCCGGGTCTCGCCCGGCGGCAGCACCGGCGCGCCGACCCGGCCGGCCAGTGAGGTCGTCACCCGGTACGGGGCCGGCTCCAGGGCCTCCGCGAGCCGGCGGGCCTCCGTCGTGCCGCCCAGGATCAGGACGTGCCGCACGGGGGAGGGCTCAGCAGGCATGCCGGTCGCGCTCGGCGGAGTACAGGTGGCTGTCGCGGAACTGCTCGGCGCCCAGGGTGCGCCCGACCAGGATCACCGCCGTACGCACCAGGCCCGCCGCCTTCACCTGGTCCGCGATGTCGGCCAGGGTGCCACGCAGGATCAGCTCGTCGGGGCGGCTGGCCATCGCGACGACCGCCGCCGGGCAGTCGGCCCCGTAGTGCGGCAGCAGTTCGGCGACGACCCGCTCGGCGTACCGGGTGGCCAGGTGCAGCACCAGCAGCGCGCCACTGCGGCCCAGCGTGGCCAGGTCCTCGCCGGGCGGCATCGGCGTGGCCTGCTGCGCGATCCGGGTGAGGATGACGGTCTGGCCGACTGTCGGGACGGTGAGTTCCCGCTTGAGCGCGGCCGCGGCCGCCGCGAACGCCGGTACGCCCGGGACGACTTCGTAGGCGATGCCGGCCGCGTCCAGACGCCGCATCTGCTCGGCGACGGCGGAGAAGACGGAGGGGTCGCCGGAGTGCAGCCGCGCCACGTCCTGGCCGGCGGCGTGCGCCCGGACGAACTCGGCCACGATCTGGTCCAGGTTGAGCTGCGAGGTGTCCACCAGCCGGGCGTCCGGCGGGCATTCGGCCAACAGCTCCCGCGGGACCAGGCTGCCCGCGTACAGGCAGACGGGGGCCGCCGCCAAGGTCCGGGCACCGCGCACGGTGATCAGGTCGGCGGCGCCGGGGCCGGCTCCGATGAAGTACACGGTCATGTCTGGTCCTTCGTCTCTGTCACCGGTGGTACGGGCGCCGGTGGTGCGGGCGTCGCTGATCCGGACGCCGACGGTTCGGGCTCCGGCCACGGCTTGGTCACGGTCCACTGGGTGACGGGCATCGCCTGCCGCCAGCCCGTGAAGCCGCCGACCGGCACGGCGTGCGCGACGGCCAGCTTCACCAGTTCACCGCCGTGCCGGCGGTAGCGGTCGGTGAGTACGGCCTCCGACTCCAGGGTGACCGTGTTGACCACCAGCCGGCCGCCGGGCGCCAGCGCCGCCCAAGCCGCGTCCAGCAGGCCGGGCGCGGTCAGGCCGCCGCCGATGAACACCGCGTCGGGCGCGGGCAGGTCGATCAGCGCGGCCGGGGCGGCGCCGGTGACCACGCGCAGGCCGGGCACGCCGAGCGCCGCCGCGTTCCGGGCGATCCGCTCGGCCCGCTCCGGGACGCGTTCCACGGTCACGGCGCGGCAGGAGGGGTGCGTACGCATCCACTCGATGCCGATCGAACCCGAGCCGCCGCCGATGTCCCACAGCAGTTCGCCGGGGGCCGGGGCGAGCGCGCACAGGGTCGCGGCGCGGACGTGCCGTTTGGTGAGCTGGCCGTCGTGCTCGTACGCCCCGTCGGGCAGGCCGGGGGTGGCGCCGAGTCGCGGCGCGGGGGCGCCCGGGTCGCGCCGGCAGTCCACGGCGACCACGTTCAGGGGGTCGCCGGGCGCGTGGTCCCAGCCGTCGGCGTGGCCCTCGTACGCGTTCTCGTCCTCGGACCCGAGCTGTTCCAGCACCCGCATCCGGCTGGGGCCGAAGCCCCGCTCCCGCAACAGAGCGGCGATCTCGCCCGGGGACGCCGCCCCGGCGCTCAACACCAGCACCCGCCGCCCCTCGTACAGCGCGGCCGCGACCCGGGCCACCGGACGGCCGACGACGGTGATCACCTCGGTGTCCTCCACCGGCCAGCCCAGGCGGGCGCACGCGTAGGACACGGACGAGGGGTGCGGGTGGACCAGCAGGGCGTGCGGGCCGACCTCCTGCGCGAGGGCGCGGCCGATGCCGTAGAACATGGGGTCACCGCTGGCCAGCACGGCGACGCGGCGGCCGGAGTGCTCGGCCATCAGCTTCGGCACGGCCGGCCGCAGCGGGCTCGGCCAGGCGACGCGTTCGCCCGGGCAGTCGCCGGCCGGCAGCAGGTCCAACTGGCGGGGCCCGCCGATCAGTACCTCGGCGGTGGCCAGCGCGGAGCGCGCGGCGGCGGTGAGCCCGGCCCAGCCGTCGGCGCCGAGGCCGACGACCGTCACGGGTGTGGGGGGTGCTGCGGAGCTCACTGCGCGGAACCTCGGGGACGGGGACGGGGACGGGGACGGGAAGCGGGTGGACCCGCAGCCTACTGGTCGGTGTGTCCCGGCCCGGGAGCAGGGTGGCACCGGGTGCCGCGCCGGGCGCCCCTCGCGTGAATCCGTCCGCCCCCGCACGCCTCCGGGCGCCCCGGTTGGGCCCTGCTGCGGCGCCGGGCCCCGACGCAGACTCTGCGGCATGGACGACGACGCTACGGACAACCACCCAGCCGCCTGCCGCCGCCGCACCGCTCCGCCCGGCCGGTCGCGACCGACGGCGCGGGTCAGTGACCGCCCGTCGCCCGGGTGTAGAGGGCTTCGACGGAGTCGTCGAACCAACTGCTGTACGAGGTGGTCTCGTCCCCGCCGCCGTCCCGGCCGCCGATGACCCCGATCAGGGTGTGGCCGTCGGTCAGCACCGGACCGCCGCTGGTGCCGTTGGGTACGTCCGCGCAGTCCAGCCGCAGCTGGGTGGGCCCCTCGGCGCGCGCGGTGTTGTAGCAGTCCAGAGGCTGCTCGGTGTCGTTCGGGTAGCCGACCAACCGGGCGGGCAGCGGCAGCCGGGGTCGGAAACGGATCGCCAGCGCGCCGGTGACGTCCTCCAGCCGCTCGCCCGGATGCCCGGGGCGGCGCAGCCGCAGGAAGGCCACGTCGTGGTCCGGGTCCGTGCTCCGCGTCCAGCGGGGGTCCACGTCGATGCTGCTGGGCACCCACACGCCGTACGGTGCCTTGCCGTCGCGGTAGCCGGGGACGAAGGCAAGATTGGTGCGGAAGCCGTCCTGGTACACGCAGTGCGCGGCGGTGGCGATGAGGTCGCCGTCGGGTGAGTGCACCACGCTCGCGGAGCAGTGGTGGTCGGAGTCCCAGTCGTTGCCGGGCGAGAACAGCGCCCCGATCGTGGGCTCGGGGGCGGCCGTCCGGGCGCGCAGCGGCGAGGAGGGCTGCCAGCCGCCGTCCGCCCACCGCACCGGCTCCGGCTCCGGTGACCCGGACGGGTCGGAGCCCGACTCCGTCCCCGCGAAGGCCTGGGCGTCGGTCGGCCGGTCCTCGCCCTCGGACACGATGCCGTCGAGGACGTCCGCGGCCGTACGGTCGGCGCGCTCCGGGTCCTGGAGGTAGCTGCCCCGCGCGGGATCGCCGTCCGCGCGGTGGGAGGCGACCGCGCGCAGTTGCCCCCACGCCAGGGCGCCGCCGCCGACCAGGGCGAGGCAGATTCCGAGCAGCACGGAGACCCGTACCACGCCGTCCCTCACCTTGCCCACCATGTGGCGCTCCCGCCGCTGACGATCCTCCGACGTCCCGTCCGACGGCCGGGGGCCGGCGGAGGTTCCGCAATCCGGTGTGTCGGTCCTCACAGCCGGACGCGCGGCCGGCCCCCCGGCGCTGGGCCCCCGCGCCCCTCCCGACATCCGGCGTCCTTCCCTACGTCACCGAACTCCCCTAACCTGCGGGCGACTTGAGACCGTGGACCGAGGGGAGTCGAGAAGATGAGACTGCGCGACAGGTGGAGGGGAAGGGCCTTGGCCGGGCTGGTCGCGACGGCACTCGGCTTGGGCCTGGCCCTGGGGGCGGCGGCTCCGGCCGGGGCCGAGGGCGGTGGCTCCTCCTACGCCGCGACCACGGGCGTCGGGGTCCACAACGCCTACGAGAAGGCCAAGTACCCGTACTTCGCGGACGCGCTGGACTCCGGCGCCGCGATGCTCGAACTCGACGTGTGGACCAACTTCTTCGGCAGCTCCTGGCGGGTCTCGCACGACAACCCCTTCGGCAACAACAGCAACTGCGAGAACGCCGGCGGCCCCGCCCAACTGCGCACCAAGTCCCGCGACCAGAACCTCGCGGGCTGCCTGTCCGACATCCGCAGTTGGCACGACGCGCACCCCGGCCACCGCCCGATCGTGCTCAAGCTGGAGCTGAAGGACGGCTTCGCCGCCAACCTCGGGCGCGGTCCGGTCGACCTCGACGCGCTGCTCACCTCCAAGCTCGGCGACGCCGTCTACCGGCCGGGGCAACTGGCGGCCGGTTACCCCGACCTCGACACCGCGGCCCGCGCCGGGGCATGGCCGAGCCGCTCCGCCATGGCCGGGAAGTTCCTCGTCGAGCTGATCCCCGGCACGGTGGAGGAGGGCAACGGCGCGGACACCCTCTGGACCGACCGGGAGTACGCCACCCACCTGCGCACCCTCGCCGCCTCGGGCAGGCTGGGCAGCGCGGCGGCCTTCCCGGCCGTGCACCGCGCCGAGGCGGGTGACCCGCGGGCCCGTTATGCCGACGCCTCGCTGCGCCCGTGGTTCGTGGTGTTCGACGGGGACGCGAGCGCGTACGCGGGCGGCTCCATCGACACCGGCTGGTACGACCGCAACCACTACCTGTTGATCGCCACCGACGCCCAGAGCGTGGCCCCCGCCATCGACGGCGTCCACCCCACCGAGGCCCAGGCGCTGGACCGGCTCGCGCTGATGGCGGGGCGCCACGCCTCGATCGCCTCCGCGGACTGGTATCCGCTGCCCGGGGTCCTGGCCACGGTCGTGCCGCGCGGGCAGGGGTGAGCAGGTCCGTCGCCCTTGCACCCTTATTGCGAATATTTCGCAATAAGGGTTGCAATCAGGGCTGAGGGTGTGTCCGGTGGGGTCTGCGGTGGTGCTGGGCATCGAGTCGTCCTGCGACGAGACGGGCGCGGGCATCGTGCGCGACGGGAAACCCCTGACGCACGTCGTCCGTCGAGCATTGGGGGCACCTCCCAGCGGTAGCTGGGGGAGAGCACGCCCGCTTCGGCGGGGTCGTCCCCGAGATCGCGGCCCGCGCCCACCTGCACGCCTTCAACCCGGTGGTCCGCCGGGCCCTCGACCAGGCCGGCCTGCGGCCCACGCAGCTCGACGCGGTCGCCGTCACCACCGGACCCGGGCTCTCCGGCGCGCTCCAGGTCGGCCTTGCCGGGGCGAAGACCCTCGCCTACGCGCTCGGGCTGCCGCTGTACGGCGTCCACCACCTGGCCGGGCACGTCGCCGCCGACACCCTGGAGCACGGCCCGCTGCCCGACCCCTGCGTGGTGCTGATCGTCTCCGGCGGGCACACCTCCCGGGCCTCAAGACGGCCGCCGCCCGCTGGGCCGAGGGCCACCGGCTGCGCGGGCAGGAACCCCCCGTCGCCGACGGCGCCGCCCCGCTCCAGGAGGCGGTGGCCGACGTCCTGACCCGCGAGGCCGTCGCGGCCTGTACGGCGTACGGGGTCGGCACACTGGTGCTGGTCGGCGGAGTGGCCGCCAACTCCCGCGTACGCGCCCTCGCCGAGCGGCGCTGTGCCTCCGCGGGGATCGCCCTGCGGATCCCGCCGATGACGCTGTGCACCGACAACGGCGCGATGATCGCCGCCGTGGGCGACCTGCTGGTGCGGGCGGGCGTGGAACCGGCCCCGTACGCCCTCACCGTCGATCCGTCCGCGCCGCTGGAGTATGCCGCGCTGAACCCGGGGGCCGCCGTTTTCCGCGCCGCCGACCCCCGCGCCGCCGTCTGACCCCCAGGGCCGCCGTCCGAGCGGCGGCCCGTCGTCCGACTCAGGACGAAGGGCTCACCTGGACCGTCGTCAGCGCACCGCCCGAAGCCTCCTTCACCACCGCGATCTTCGTGCCGGTGTCCGGGACCTTCACCCCGAGCTGCGGCAACTCCGCGTTCCAGTAGGTGCCGTGACGGTCGTCGAAGACCGGGACCCCCGGCCGCGACGGGATCACCAGCGGGGTGCCCGCCTTGTGCAGCACGATCCGGTCGCTCGCGCGCAGCGAGAAGGGGGCGTCGAAGGTCTGCGCGCGGGCGTTGAGGAGGCTGCCGTCGGCGAACTTCAACGCCTCCGGCCGGGCGTCCACCGGAAGCAGCAACCCGCCGCCCGGGTGCGCCTTGGTGGTGTTGTCGCTGAACGCGGTGTCCCAGAGCCAGACGAGCACGCCCTGCTGGTACGGGAAGAACTCCACCCGGTCGCCCGTGAAGCCGAAGTTGTACGGTCCCGTCTTGAGCAGGCTGCCGTAGCCCGTGTAGCGCCGGTTCTCGACGAAGTAGGCGCGCGGGTGCTCCTCGGTGCCGTCGCGGCCCTCCGTGCGGGACCACTTGAGCGCCGTCCAGCCGTTCGCACCCTGCTCCGCGCCGTCGCGCAGCAGTTCACGGCCTCCGTCCGCGGTGATGCTGATGTCGTCGAAGGTGACGCCCTTGCCGTGGGTGTTGCCGTCCGAGGTGACGCGCAGCCGTAGCCGGATCTCGCGGCCCGCGAAGGCATCGAGGGGGACCGACAGCCGCGTCCAGCCGGCGGAGGTGCCGGAGACGCCCTTGGCCGGGATCGGCGCCCCGTCCACGGTGCCCGGGAGCGGGGTCCAGACGGCGCCGCCGTCCGTGGAGGCTTCCACCGTCAGGAAGTCGAAGTCCTTCTCGATGTCGTACCAGACGCGGGCGTCCAGCCGGGCGGGCCCGGTGGTGCCGGTGAGGTCGACGGTCCGGCCGAGCGTGTTGTCCATGAAGTCGCCGGTGCCGCTCCACCATTGGCTCGCGCCCTCGTAGGGGTCGGTCAGCTCGGTCGTGGTCCGCGCGGGCGGCAGGTGGACCAACAGTGCTTGGGGGTCTTCGGTGTTGTAGCCGGACACGCCGAGGGTCGCCCGGGTCCGGCGGCCCGCGTCGGCCTCGGTGTACTCCAGCCAGCCCAGTTGGAGTTTGCTCCATGGATCGAGGTCGCCCGGGAACTCCCCGGTGGTTCCCGGGCGTTTGCCGAGGTAGGAGGCGGACGACATCAGTGACCAGAAGTTGACGCTGTTTTCCCCGTCGGAGCTGTAGAGGTCCGGCAGCCCCAGATCGTGGCCGAACTCGTGGGAGAACAGGCCGGCTCCGCTGTTCTCGCCGCCGGTGAGGTAATCGCCCGCCCAGATGCCGGTGTCACCGACCGGGGTGCCACCCGCCTTGTTGCCCGCCGGGCCCGCGCTGCCGGCCTGGTCCCAGTACGCGAACCAGCGGTGCGCCCAGACGGCGTCCTTGCCCTGAGCTCCTCCGCCCCAGGTCTGATCCTTGCCCGCGTGGACGACCACGAGGTGGTCGAGGTAGCCGTCGGGCTCGTTGAAGTTGCCGTCGTGGTCGGCGTCGTAGCGGTCCCACTGGTCGTACTCGGCCAACTGCGCCTTGATGTCGGCCGCCGTACGGCCCTTCGCGCGCTCGGAGTCGTACCAGGCGGTCGTGGCGTCGCGGACCAGGTCCCAGTTGGTGCGGCACTGACCGGGCTCGGAGCAGTTGTCCGTGCCGTAACGCGCCTCGTTCCAAGGGAGCTTGACCCAGTCGGTGACGGTGCCGTCCATGTCGTAGCGGCCCGAGGACTGGAGCCGGTAGTAGGCCCGCATGCTCGCCGACTCGGGCGCGTCCGAGAAGAACTGACGCTGGTAGGAGGCGCGGTCGAAGTCCTTGCGCCACAGCGTGTGGTTGTCGGCGGCCGCCGGTTTGCCGATGCTGTTGTGGCGGGGACCGGGCGTGCCGCCGAAGCGCGGCTTGCCCTCGAACTCGGTCGTCGTGTCGACCTGGTCGCCGAACTCGGCGAGGATCACGAACACCTTGTCCTTGCGTTCCTGGGCGAGTTCGACGTACCGGTCGCCCACCTTGGCTTGGCGGGGGAGCGTGCCGTCGGGTTCCGCGCGCAGGGCGCCGGGGCGGCTGTTGGCGCCGGCCGCGATCCCTTCGAGGGCCTGGCGGCGCAGGGCCTGGCGTTCCAGTTCGAGCGGGGCGGGAGGTGGGGCGGGAGCCTGCTGGGCCTGTTGTCGGACCTGTTGTCCGGCCGCCGGGGGTGGCGGTGCGGGCTGTGGCGAGGCGGCGAGGGCGGGGGTGGTGGCGAGGAGGGCGAGTGATATCGCCGCTCCTGCCACGGCAAGTCTGCGCAACGCTGGCTTCCTTCCAGGGGAGTTGACGAGGAGCGCAGGTAATATTTCACATGTGACAGGGCATCGGTAGATGGGGGACCACGCCGTTTCCGAAGGGGTCCCGCCCTCGTTGCCCTGCCGGGATATCCGGATGCGCGGGCGCGGTGCGACCGCCCAAGATGACCACCGCGCCGATCACCCGACCGCGCATCGCCTACCGAAGGACCACGCCACTCCATGACCCGAACCCCCGATGAAGTGAAAACCGTGCCCCTCACCCCCGAGGTGTACGCCTACCTCGTAGACCAGGCTGAGCCCGTCACGCCCGTCCAACGGGAGCTGATCGAGCGCACGCAGGCGCTCGGCGGTCCTTCCGAGATGCGCATCCCGCACGAGCAGGGCGTATTCCTCACCCTGCTGGCCAAGCTCGCCGGCGCCTTGCGGATCGTCGAAGTCGGCACCTTCACCGGCTACTCGACGCTCGCCCTCGCCCAAGGCCTGCTGCCCGGCGGGAAGGTCCTCACCTGCGACGTCTCCGAGGAGTGGACCCGGATCGCCCGCGAGGCGTGGAAGGCGGCCGGAGTCGCCGACCGCATCGAGCTGAGGATCGCCCCCGCCCTGGAGACCCTGCGCGAGCTGCCACCCGAGCCGGTGATCGACCTGGTGTTCCTGGACGCCGACAAGACCGGCTACCGCGCCTACTGGGACGAACTCGTTCCCCGCGTACGCCCGGGTGGTCTGCTGCTCGCGGACAACGTCCTGTACGGCGGCGAGGTGGTACACCCCGGTGCCACGGGAAACGCCCTGGCCATCCGGGAGTTCAACGCGCACGTGCGGGCCGACGAGCGGGTGGAGTCGGTGACGCTGCCCATCGCGGACGGCCTCACGGTGGCGCGCAAACGCTGAACCCGGGCATGACGGCTACGGCATCATCAGGAACGGAAGATCACCGCACCGGACAGGAGCCCGACCGTGCCGAGCCGCCACATGGCCTTCGACCGTCTGCACAACTTCCGTGACCTGGGCGGCTACCACGGCATCGACGGCCGCCGGGTCGCCTGGGGCGTGCTCCACCGTGCCGACTCGCTCGGCAAGCTCCAAGGAGCGGACTGGGAACGGTTCCTGGACCTCGGCATACGCACCGTCATCGACCTGCGCTACCCGTGGGAGGCAGACGCGAAGGGGCGGGTGCCCGAGCCGCACCGGTTCGTGTACGCCAACCTCAGCATCGAGCACCGACCTTACGACCAGGCCGAGATCGACCCCGACACCGACCCCTGGCGCTACCTCGCGGACCGGGCCGCCGACCCCCGGCCACGGTCTCCCGCCTCCGGGACCGCTTGCTGACCGCCTCCTGACCGCCCGGGAAGGGGCGGAAACCTACGCCCGGACCCCGTCGCAGGCGATGCGAAGGTGGCGGGGGCCGCGGAGGACGGCGTTCTGGCGGTAGGGCGGCGGGTCCTCCAGGAGGCGGGGGTTGCGCAGGCGGCGGGCCAGTTCGGTGAGGGCGAGCTGGGCCTCCAGGCGGGCCAGGGGGGCGCCGAAGCAGCTGTGGATGCCGCTGCCCAGGCCCAGGTGCTGGATGTCCGGGCGGTCCGGGTCGAAGCGGTCGGGGTTCTCGAAGCGCTGCGGGTCCCGGTTGCCCGACGCGAGGATCAGCCACATGGAGGAACCCTTGGGGATGGTGACCCCGCGCACCTCGATGTCGACGAGCGGAGTGCGCTGCGGCAGCAGTTGCACCGGCGGCTCGAACCGCAGCAGCTCCTCCACCAGCGGCGCCGCGAGCGCCGGGTCCCGGCGCAGCCGTTCCAGTACGTCGGGGTTGCGCAGCAGCGTGAGCATCCCGTTCGTGATCAGGTTGACCGTCGTCTCGTGGCCGGCGATCAGCAGAAGGGCGGCGGTGCTGAGCAGCTCCATGGTGGACATGGACTCGTCCGGCCCGTATCCCGTGGCCAGTTGGGACAGCATGTCGTCGCCGGGCTGCTTGCGCCGCTCCTCGATCAGCCCGGCCAGGTACATGCCCAGCTCCATCCGGGAGTCGTGGGTCTTGCGCTGCCGTTCGGCCGGGTCCGCGTCCGGATCGGGGTCCAGGCTCGCCGCGAGGGTGTCCGCCCAGACGTGGAAGCGGGGCTCGTCCTCGCGCGGTACCCCCAGCAGCCGGCAGATCATGGTGACGGGGAACGGGTACGCGAACTGGTCGACCAGGTCGATCTCTTCGGGGTCACCGAGATCGTCGATCAGTCCGGTGACGATGGAGCGCAGGTCGTCGCGCATCCCGTCGACGCGGCGCGGGGAGTGCGGCGGTCCGAAGGGCCGGTTCGTCATCCGCCGGAGCCGGTCGTGTTCGGGCGGGTCCAGCTTGAGGAAGCCGGGCGGCAGGGCCGTGGCCTCTTCCTCGCCCTCGCCCGCCAGCGGGTCCCCGGCCGTCGCGGCCAGGTTGCGGGCGTCGGAGCTCAGCCGCGGGTCGTGCAGCAGGCTCTGGATCTCGTAGTAGGTGCTGATGACGTACGGCCCGCTCCCGTCGTGGAAGACGGGAGTCTTGCGCAGTTCCTCGTACAGCGGGTACGGGTTGGCGCGGTTGGCGTAGTCCAGGATGTCGCTCAGGATGCCGTGGGTCATTGCGGGTCCTCCGGGGGCCTGCGGGTCAGTGCCCGGCGGGGGTGAACGTCATCCGCCGGTCGGCCGGCGAATATCCGCTGAGGGTGATGGTCGGACCGTGCGTGGGCACGGACGGGTCGGGGAAGTCGGCGGGAACGGGCCGGTGGCCGTCGGGGCGCCGGTCGACCGTCGCGAACGGCACCGGGAACGGCGCGGTCGTCTCGATCTGCTGCTGGTAGAACTGCAACCACCGGGAGTTGTCGAAGGTGACGGCCCCGATGACGCGGCCCTGGTACCCGTAGACGCCGGTGAAGCGGCGTTCCGCGAGGGAGCCCTGGGGGATCATGATCTCGGTGCCCATCGGCGGTACGCCGACGGACTTGATGTTGACCCCGAACTGCGAGGACCAGAAGGCCGGGACCCAGATGTGCGGGCGCCGATCGGTGCTCACACTGAGCATGTTGTGCGCCGCGGTCTCCGCCTGGGAGACGGCGTTGCCCCAGTGCTCCAGCGACAGGAACTGGTACCCGAACAAGGGGTGCGGGGAGCGCGCCACGTCGCCCGCCACGTAGATGTCGTCGGTGACGATGCCCCGGATGTCGAAGGCCCGGCAGCCCGCATCGCAGGCGATGCCGCGCGGGCCCGCGCCGAGCCCGGAGCCGGCCAGCCACTCGGTGTTGCGCTGGGCGCCCAGCGAGACGATCACCACGTCGCAGTCCAGCGTGGTGCCGTCGGAGAGGTGCGCGGCGCGTACCCGCCCGGTGGAGTCGCCCTCCAGGCCGGTCACCATCACGCCGGTGCGCAGGTCGACGCCGTTCTCGCGCTGGAGTTCGGCGGCCACGGCCCCGATCACCCCGCCCAGTGCCCCGACGAGGGGCGCGTCGCCGCGTTCGGCGACGGTGACCGCCAGCCCGCGCTCCCGGCACGCGGAGGCGATCTCCGAGCCGGTGAACCCGGCCCCGATCACCAGGACCCGGCGGGGGCCCGCGTCCAGCCGCCGCGCCAGCGCCGCGCCGTCGTCGCGGGTGCGCAGCACGAACACCCCGTCGAGTTCGCCCTCGGCGGCGTTCGGCCATGGCCTCGCCCGTACGCCGGTGGCGATCAGGAGCCGGTCGTACGGGACCTCGTCCCCGTCGGCCAGCTTGACCCGCCGGGCCGCCATGTCGAGGCCGGTGGCCGGTACGCCGAGCCGCCACTCGGCGTCGATGGCGCGGCGGCGGGGGAGCGCGGTGCGTTCGGCGGTCGACTTGCCGAGCAGGACGCCCTTGGAGAGGGGCGGCCGGTCGTAGGGCTCGTACGGCTCGTCGCCGATCATGGTCAGTACGCCGGTGAAGCCCTTGTCGCGGATGGTCTCGGCGGCGCGCAGGCCGGCGAGCGAGGCTCCCACGACGACGATCCGGCCCTCGCGCTTGAGGTGGTCCAGGGTCACTTCATGCATCGGGGGCCTCCGCGGCGGCCGCGGGGCCGCGGTCACCGGCCCGGTCGAGGTCGTCCACCAGGATGGCCTGGACGGGGCAGGCTGCCGCGGCCTGCGCCAGCCGCTCGCGCTGGGCGTCCTCGGCCTGCGGATCGTAGAGGAGGCCCTCGTCCCCGTGCATCGCGAAGACGTCGGGTGCGAGGAACGCGCACTGCGCGTATCCCTGACACCGGTTGAGATCGACGACAAGCCTCAGCAACGTGCGGTCCTTTCGGTGACCCCCTCGGCTCCCCGGACCAGCGTGCCGGGCGGGCGCCGTCCCGGCCCGTCCACGCGGACCATCGGGGTGACGGCCGTCGAGCGTTCGGGGTATCTCACGGGGTCCGGCCGGCGGCCCGCAGGATGTAGACGCTGATCAGCAGGGCCCAGGCGGGGAACACCAGCTCCGACCACGGCAGGGAGGACCCCGCCACCAGGAGGACCAGGCCGGCCGCCACCCCGGCCAGGCTCAGGGCGCGCGGGAACGAGCCCAGCTTGCGCCCGATGGTGGACGTCGCGAGGACGAAGACGGCGGCCATCCGCATGCCGTACGTGGTGAGCAGCTCGTACGCGAAGTGCCGGCCGAAGTCCTGCGGCTGGTGGGCGGAGAGCACGGTCCCGGCAGCCGCGGCGGCGGCGAAGAGGGAGGCGACGAAGACCAGGCCGCTGCCCAGGAAGACGGTGGCGACGAACCGGTCCTCGGCCTCCCCGGTGTGCGCGCGCACGGCGCCCATGAACCACAGGAAGGCGATACCGGCGAAGGGGACCAGCTCCACGGCCGTGTTCACCGAGGCGCGCTGCCCCGAGTCGAGCTCCAAGGAGGAGCCGCCGGCTCCTTCCGGGAGGCCGAGCCGGGCGAGCACGATCGCCGCGGCCAGCAGGATTGCGAAGACGATCCCGGCCACTCCCGCCGCCCTCGGGGTCTCCAGGTTCTGGGTCCGGGCCGCGCCCGGTGAACGCTCTCTCATCCGTCCAGCAAGCCGGGCCCCCGGCCCGGCTGCCAACGGGGTCACCCAGCCGGGTGACACCCGTGGCCTCCGGCTCCCGGCCCGGATGCCGCGCCCCGACGGCCTGACCTGCGGGGGCCGCGGGCGGGCCAGCGTGCGCGGCAGCATGGACGTACGGTGAAAACCGAGCCTCGGCCCGGACGGGCCCCGTGGCGGACCGGTCCGGTGCCGCCCCCCGGCCGCGCTCTTCGGCCGCGACCGGCCGCCCCCTATCCATGGAATACATGGAGGCACGACATGAGCACCGTCAACGCGTACGCCGCCACCTCCGCGAACGCACCGCTCGTCCCGGCCACCGTCGAACGGCGCGAGGTCGGCCCGCAGGACGTCCTGATCGAGATCAAGTTCTGCGGCATCTGCCACTCCGACATCCACCACGTGCGCGGCGAGTGGGGCCCGGTGACCTATCCCGTCGCCCCCGGCCACGAGATCGCCGGGGTGGTGGCCGAGGTCGGCCCGCAGGTCACGCGGCACGCCGTCGGGGACCGGGTCGGCGTCGGCTGCATGGTCAACTCCTGCCGCGAGTGCCCTCCGTGCCGCTCGGGGGAGGAGCAGTACTGCCTGAACGGGACGATCTTCACCTACGGCTCGATCGACCGGGACGGCACCCACACCAACGGCGGCTACACCACCCACATCGTCGTCGACGAGGACTTCGTCCTCGGCATCCCGGAGGGACTCGCGCTTGACGAGGCCGCCCCGCTCCTGTGCGCCGGCATCACGACCTACTCGCCGCTCAAGCGCTGGGGCGCCGGCCACGGCAAGAAGGTGGCCGTCGTCGGCCTCGGCGGGCTCGGACACATGGGAGTCAAGCTCGCACACGCCATGGGCGCCGACGTCACCGTCCTGTCCCAGTCCCTCAAGAAGCAGGCCGACGGCCTGCGCCTGGGCGCCGACGACTACTACGCCACCAGCGACCCCGGAACCTTCGAGCGACTCGCGGGCACCTACGACATCATCCTGAACACGGTGAGCGCCAAGCTCGACATCGACGCCTACCTCTCGCTCCTCGCCCTCGACGGCGCCATGGTCAATGTCGGCGCCCCGCCGGAACCGCTGTCCCTCAACGCTTTCTCCGTGATGTCGCGGCGCCGTTCGTTCGCCGGCTCGATGATCGGCGGCATCGCCGAGACGCAGGAGATGCTCAACTTCTGCGCCGGACACGGCGTCGGCGCGGAAGTCGAGCCGATCCCCGCCGAGAAGATCAACGAGGCGTACGAGCGGGTTCTCGGTTCCGATGTCCGCTACCGCTTCGTGATCGACATCGCGACCCTGGGCTGAACCGGGCCCCGGGCCGAACCGGGCCCCGGGCCGAACCGGGCCCCGGGCCGAACCGGGCCCCGGGCCGGTCCCGGTTCGAGGTCCCGCCGCCGGAACGTCGAAAGGAGGTGGCCGTGATGATCACTGGCCGTCGAACGCGTGGCGTTCGCCTGCGGCGGGTGCTGGACGAATGGAGCACCGACCACGACGTCCAGCACTACCGCACCGACCCGAACGCCACGGCGCGCGCCCGCTCGGCGCCTCCTCGCACGCCCTGCCGGACCAGCCCGGACCACCGCCCCACGAGGTGACCAGCGCGGCCGAGGTGTCCGCCCCGCCCCCGCCGCGTTCGTCACGCGCCGCGTACGTGCCCTTCACCCCGCTCCCGCTCCCGCTCCCGCCCCCGCCCCCGCCCCCTCCCTCGCCGGTGCCCAGTGCACCCGGCCCGCGTGGATGAGCCGCAACTGGCGCAGGGCGGTGTGGGTGACGGCGTCCCATTCGCCGTCCTCGTCGAGGGCCGCCGCCAAGAACGCGGAGGCCGTCATCACCATGTGATCGACGTACAACCGGGCCAGCATCAGCAGGTCGTCCCGGCTCCAGCCGGCGCCGAGCGGGTCGGACCCGAGGCTTTCGGCCACTTCGCCCGCGAACGCGTCGAGCTGACCGCTCACCGCCTCCCGGACCCGGCGTACGCCGCCGTGCCGCTCCCGGACGATGAAGCGGATGTGCGCGGGGTAGGTGCGCACCAAGGCGGCCATCAACTCCACGGCCGCGGCCGTGCGTTGGTCGGCGTCGCCCGTGGTGGCGAGCATGGAGCGGACCGTGGCGTGCAGGTTCTCCAGCGCCTCGTCCACCAGCGCGATGCCGAGGTCCTCGATGTCGCGGAAGTGCCGGTAGAAGGCGGTCGGCGCGACGCCCGCCGCGCGGGTCACCTCGCGCAGACCCAGGCTGCCCAGGCTCTGCTCCTCCAGGAGGGCCAGGGCGGCGTCGAGCAGGGCACGGCGGGTCTTGAGGCGTTGGAGCTGACGGGCTCCGGCGGTCTGGCTCATGACGAAAAGTTAACCCCCGCGCCACACAGGACCGCATGAGTTCTATTAGACTGGGTAGTCAGTGAACAACTGTCACCTATTTCAGGAGGGAGCACGATGCTCTTCCTCGTAGCGGCACTGATGCTGATGGGGGTCCTCCTGGGGACCGTGGCGCACGTGTCGGCCCCCGTCTCCCTCGCCGTCACCGCCGCGATCGCCTGCTGGCTGCTGATCTTCGCGATCCGCGAACGGTCCGGCCGCCACCACCGCCGGACCCACCGACAGGAAGGTTCGTCATGAGCGTCCGAAGCACCCTCGACCGCATCCTCGACACCGACCGCATCGACCGCACCAACCACACCGACCGCACCGGCCGCGCGGAGCACGTCGAGCGACCCGCCGGGATCCTTGCCGCCGGGACCCGACCCGCTGACACCCGACCCGCCCGCGACCGCTCCCGCGAGGCCGACGGCATGGCCGTCGCCTCCTTCCTGCTGGGCTTGGTCGGCCTCCTCGCGATGAACCTGCTCCTCGGCCCGGCCTCCATGGTCCTGGCCACGCTCGCCCTGCGTCGCGGTACGAGCCGCCCCGGCCGAGCCCGCCTCGGGTTCGCGCTCGGAATCGCCGACCTCGTCGTCCTCGCCTGCCTGGTCGGCGCGGACCACACCTGGTCCTGGGGCGTGGGCTGACCGTCGAGAGGCCCATTCGACGCCCGCGGGGACCGGTCCCACAGCACCGTCGTGCGGTTCTCCGGTGATCGTCCTATCGTGAGAAGCGGGGAGGACCGGGACAGTCCACGGCCGGTCTTGGGCCGGCGGGAAGCGGGCTTCGATGGCTGAGCGGATGAAAATGCCAGGCTTGGTCGGCGAACTGTCGGCCGAATTCGCGGGCACCATGATCCTCATCCTCTTCGGGTGCGGCGTGGTGGCCCAAGTGGTGGCCGGTGGAGGTCTCACGGATCCCCCCGGCGGCCTCGGCAACCACGACAGCATCGCCTGGGCATGGGGCCTGGGCGTCACTCTCGGTGTGTACGTCGCGGCACGGCTCAGCGGCGCACACCTCAACCCCGCCGTGACCGTGGCGCTCGCCGCGTTCAAGGGGTTCCCTTGGAGCAGGGTCGCGCCGTACGCCCTCGCGCAGACGGCGGGCGCCTTCGTGGCAGCCCTGCTGGTGCGCTGGAACTACAGCGAGGCGCTGTCGACGATCGACCCCACGCACACCAAGACGCAGGGCGTCTTCTCCACCCTCCCGGCCAACGGCAACCCCAACCTGCCGGTGACCGAATGGGGAGCGTTGCGGGACCAGATCATCGGCACCGCGATCCTGCTGTTCCTGATCCTGGCCATCACGGACCTGCTGGGCACGCCTCCCGGCGCCAACCTGGCCCCGTTCATCATCGGCCTGGTCGTCGTCGCGATCGGCATGGCCTGGGGCACCGACGCGGGGTACGCGATCAACCCAGCCCGCGACTTCGGCCCCCGTCTGGCCAGCTTCATCACGGGCTACGGCCATGCGTGGCGAGATCAGTACGGAAACTTCTACTTCTGGGTCCCGATCATCGGTCCGCTCATCGGCGGACTGGTCGGAGGGGCCCTGTACAAGTTCTTCATCGGCAGGTTCCTGCCGACCGCCGAGCCGGAGCCTCCCGGCCGCGTGCCTACCCCCGAAGGACCGGAGGCGTGACGACGGCTGCCTGAGGCAGCGAGCAGGCCATCCCACAGGAGAGGCGGCACCCCATGGCGGACTTCGTCGGCGCGGTGGACCAGGGAACCACCAGCACCCGTTTCATGATCTTCGACCACGCCGGTAACGAAGTGGCGAAGCACCAACTGGAACACGCCCAGATCCTCCCGCGTTCGGGGTGGGTCGAACACGACCCCGTGGAGATCTGGGAACGCACCAACTCGGTTATCCAGAACGCCCTGCGGCACGGCAATCTGACCCCCGCCGACCTCGCGGCGATCGGCATCACCAACCAGCGCGAGACCACCGTGGTGTGGGACCCCCGCAGCGGCCGCCCGTACTACAACGCGATCGTCTGGCAGGACACCCGCACCGACTCCATCGCCGCGGCCCTCGACCGCTCCGGTCAGGGCGACATCATCCGCCGCAAGGCGGGGCTGCCGCCGGCCACGTACTTCTCCGGCGGCAAGATCCAGTGGATCCTGGAGAACGTCGACGGCGTGCGCGAGGCGGCGGAAGCGGGCAACGCGCTCTTCGGCAACACGGACTGCTGGGTCCTGTGGAACCTCACCGGTGGCCCCGACGGCGGCATCCACGCGACCGACGTCACCAACGCCAGCCGCACGATGCTGATGAACCTGGAAACCCTCGACTGGGACGAGGAACTGCTCGGTTTCTTCGGCGTCCCCCGGGCCATGCTGCCCAAGATCAACCCGTCCTCCCACCGCGAGGCGTACGGGGAGACCCGCACCTCCCGCCCCCTGCGCGCCGCCATCCCCATCACCGGGGTCCTCGGCGACCAGCAGGCGGCGACCGTCGGGCAGGTCTGCTACGCGCCCGGCGAGGCGAAGAACACCTATGGCACCGGCAACTTCCTGGTGCTGAACACCGGTACCGAACTGGTCCGTTCGCAGCACGGCCTGCTGACCACGGTGGCCTACCAGTTCGGCGACAGCCCCGTGATCTACGCCCTCGAAGGCTCGATCGCGGTGACCGGCTCCGCCGTGCAGTGGCTGCGCGACCAGATGAAGATCATCACAGACGCGGCCGAGAGCGAACGGCTGGCCCGCACCGTCGAGGACAACGGCGGCATGTACTTCGTCCCCGCCTTCTCGGGCCTGTTCGCCCCGTACTGGCGCTCCGACGCCCGCGGCGCGATCGTCGGCCTGGCCCGGTACAACGACAGCGGCCACCTGGCCCGGGCCACCCTCGAAGCCATCTGCTACCAGAGCCGCGACGTGGTCGAGGCGATGGAGCAGGACTCCGGCGTCCACCTCGACGTGCTCAAGGTCGACGGCGGCGTCACGGCCAACGACCTGTGCATGCAGATCCAGGCCGACGTGCTCGGCGTTCCCGTCAGCCGACCGGTCGTCGCGGAGACGACCGCCCTCGGCGCCGCCTACGCGGCCGGCCTGGCCACCGGCTTCTGGCGCGACACCGACGAACTGCGCACCCACTGGCAGGAGTCCAAGCGCTGGGAACCCCAATGGTCCGAGGAGCAGCGTCAGGAGGGGTACGCGGGTTGGAAGAAGGCGGTGGAACGCACCCTCGACTGGACGACGGTCGAATAGGACCGCTCAGGGGCGCGCACCGTCCCGCGTCGCGCCCGGCTCTCGGAGCCGGGCGCGACGCGCTGCCGCGTTCAGCCCACGGTGACGACCATCTTGCCGAGGGCCCGCCCGGCCTCCATGACACGGTGGGCCTCGACGATCTCCTCGAAGGCGAAGACCCGCGTCGGGCGGCCCCGCAGCGTTCCGGCTTCGACCTTGGCGTAGATCGCCTCCAGCGGCACGTCGGAGAGCGGGAACGCGGAAGTCCCCAGGACGAATGCGCTGCCGAAGAAGCTCAGCCGCACCCCGCTCGGCAGGTCGGCGATCGGGTCGAAGTCCCGTACCGGCGCGAACCCGCCGAGGAAGCCGAGCTGGCACACCCGGCCGCGGGGCCCGACCAGGGCGAGGGAGTCGCGCAGGACGCTGTTGCCGACGACGTCGAACACGGCGTCGACGTCGAGTCCCCGCTCACGGATCGGCGCGGCGAGCGCACCGTCGTCGACGAGCACCTCGTGGGCGCCGAGTTCCTTCAACAGCGCGATGTGCGCCGGGTTCCGGGTCGTGGCCACCACCGTCGCGCCGTGGTCGACGGCGAGGTTGACGGCGGCCTGGCCGAGCGAGGAGGTCGCCCCCCGCACCAGGACCGTCTCGCCCGGCCGCAGGTCCAGATTGCCGAACAGGCCGCTCCACGCGGTCGCGTACACCTCGGGGACCGCGGCCAGGTCGGCCCAGCCGAGGGAGGACCGCACCGCCACCACGTTGGTCGCGGGCACGCTGGCCAGCTCCGCGTAGCTGCCGTCGCGGGTACGGCCCATGCCGCCGAGGATCGCCACCACCCGGGTGCCGGGGGCGAGTAGGCCGGAGGGGTCGTGCTCGACCACCCCGGCGCACTCGATCCCGGGGACGGCCGCCACCTCTCCCCATGCCCCGGCGCGCATGTACGCCTCGGCGTGGTTGAGGCCGAAGGCCTTGACCCGGATCAGGACGTCGCCGGCGGCGGGCACCGGGTCGGGGAGCTCGGTGAAGGCGAGGACCTCGGGGCCGCCGTGGGCGGAGATGACGATGGCCTTCATGCACGAATCCGTTCTTGAGTAGTCATTCAAGTATGGGTGCCGAAAAAGGGCCACCGCGTGGGTGGCCCGAGGATGGCCGGAGGGGTTCCCGGCGTCAGGCGAGAGCGGCGAAGGCGTTGTCGACGATCGCCCGCAGGAGGGTTTCGTCGGGGTTCGCCTTGCCGACGACCATCAGTCCCTGGCAGGTCGCGACGAGCAGCTTGGCGCTGCCGCCGGGATCCAGTGAGGCGCGTACCTGACCCCGTCGCACGGCGTTGCCCAGGGCGTGGGTCATGCACCGTTCGAGCCGGGCCAGGTGGCCCCGTACCACGGCCGCCGCCTCGTCGTCCTCGGCGGCGCGCTCGATGGCGGTGTTGACGAGCAGGCATCCCTGACGGCCCTCGGGGCTGAGCAGGTCTCGCACGAGCCCGTCGAAGTAGCCCCGGACCTCGGTCACCGAGGCGTCCGGCGCCTCCAGTTCGCCGAGCTTCTGGGGCACGACCAGCTTGGAGTAGCGCTCCAGCGACTTCACGAAGAGGGTGTGCTTGCCGCCGGGGAAGGCGCCGTACAGACTGCCGGGCTTGACTCCGGTCGCCTTCACCAGGTCCTCGATGGAGGTCGCCCGGTACCCGCGCTCCCAGAACCGCAGCATGGCCTGGTTCAGGACGTCTTCCGGTTCGAACTCGCGGGGTCGGGGCATGCGTCCAACATACATGAGTGACCATTCAAGAACCACCCCCGCGGGCTGCGGGGGTGGTCCACTGGTCCCTATGGCACCCACGACACCTATGACACCTACGACACCGCGGGGATGTGCTGGGTGATGCAGTGGACCCCGCCGCCGCCCCAGGCCAGGGTGCGGGCCGGGATGCCGACGATCTCCCGGCCCGGGAAGAGCCCGGCGTACCGGGCCAGCGCGGCGGCGTCGTCCGGCTCCTGCGCCGTCGGGACGACGACGCTGCCACCGGTCAGGTAGTAGTTCGTGTAGCTGAACGTGTCCACGAGCGCGCCGTTCACCTGGAAGTGGGGTTGCTGGTGGAGCTCCTCGATCCGGAAGTGCCGTCCGCAGGCGTCGGTGGCGGCCACGAGCACGGCCCGGTTGGCCTCCATGCGCGCGTGGTTGGGGCTGGTGGTGTCGGGCTGGGTGTGCAGCAGGACCCGCGCGGGGCCGAGGTACGAGGCGACGAGGTCCACGTGCCCGTTGGTGATGAGGTCGTTGTCCAGGCCGTACGGCAGCCAGATCACCTTGCTCGCCCCGTACGCGGCGAGCAGCGCGGCCTCGATCTCGGCGCGGGTCATCCCGGGGTTGCGGTTCGGGTTGAGCAGGCACTCCTCGGTGGTGATGAGGGTGCCCTGGCCGTCGGTGATGACGGAGCCGCCCTCCAGGACGAGGTCCACCGGCTGTCGCGGTACGGAGAGGTAGGAGCAGACGCCGACGGGCAGCAGGTCGTCCTTGTCGTACGGGTACTTGTTGCCCCAGCCGTTGAAGCGGAAGTCGAGCCCCGTGCGTTGGGTGCGGCCCGCGTTCAACGCGAAGATCGGTCCGGTGTCCCGGGCCCAGCAGTCGTTGACGGGGTACTCCACGACGGTGACGGAGGCCCCGCACTGGCGACGGGCGTCGGCGACCGTGCCGGGCTCGGCGAACATCAGGACGGTCTCGAAACGGGCGATGCTCTTGGCGACGGCGGCCACCTCGGCCTGCACCTGGGGGAGCAGCCCGCCCCACCCGTCGGTGCGGTCCCAGGGCCATGACATGACACAGCCGGAGTGGCCCTCCCATTCGGCGGGGACGGTGAGCGTGCCGCCGGCCGGCTGTGCCGCGGCCGGCCCGGCGCCACCGGAGGTGAGGAAGACGGTCGCGGCGGCGGTCAGCGCGCCGGTACAGAACGAGCGGCGGGAGGGGCGGGGCTGGTCCATGGGGTGTGTCCTTCCGGGGAGTGCGGGCGGGCGGTTCGCGGGGGGTGGCCGATTCGGGGGACCCTGCGGTCTGGGGTCGTGCGGTTTGCGGTCCTGCGGTCCTGCGGTCCTGCGGTCCTGCGGGGCGGCGGGCGCGCGGGGCGGCGGGCGGGCGGCGCGGGGTTGCGCGGGGTTCGGGGTGAGCAGGGTGCGGGGTGAGCGGGGCGGCGGCCCCGGTCAGGGGCGCTCGGCGGCGACTTCCAGCCCCTCGGCGCGCGGCTGCGCGACCGGTTCGGCCCCGTCGCGCAACCGGTGGTGCGGGCGGCGCACGGCCAGGTAGACCAGGCCGGTGCCCAGCACCACGCCGGTGCCGAGCAGCGCGGCCCACACCTGGTACCAGGGGGCGTCCGGCGGCGCGAGGATCGTGCGCGGCCAGCAGACGTTCACCACCTCGAAGGCGGTCCAGGCCACGGCGAGCACGTTGAGGAACGTGCCCTTGGCGCCCAGCCGGATGTGACCTGACGGCACCCAACTCCCGCGCAGGCGGGCGATGAGCGCGGCAAGCGAGACGAGGAAGAACGGCAGGTACGTGGCCGCGGTGCCGAAGGAGATGAGGCTGCCGATGGCGGTGGCGTTGAGCCCGAGGGCGAGGGCGCTCCCGCTGATGAGGGTGGAGGCGACAAGGCCGCCGATGGGCGCCTTGCGCCGGTTGACCTTGCGCACGTGCCGGGAGAAGGGGAAGACGCCGTCGCGGGCGAGCGAGAACAGGCCGCGGGCCGCCCCGCCCTGCGACGCCACCGCGCAGGCCAGGAACCCGACGAGAACCACCACAACGAACGGCTTGTCCGACCAACCGCCGAAGGCGTGCACGACGGCCGTCGTGACGGGATCGACGTCCTGGCCGGCCACCACCGCCTCCGGATGCGGGTGCGCCAGAGCGACGGCCATCGCGTTCAGGATGACGACGGCGCCGACGCTCAGCAGCGCCCACCACATGGCCCGCGGAACCTGACGGCCGGCGTCCTTGGTCTCCTCCGCCGTCGACACGCACGCGTCGAAGCCGATGAACGCCCAGCCGGCGACGGCGACGGCCGCGAGGAAGCCGGCGACGGTCGAGCCGCCGGACAGCGCCTCCGCGCCGAGCGTCTTCGTGAAGAGGGGGAAGCCGTGCTCGCGGAAGAACAGCAGCAGGATCAGACCCACCAGCACGGAGGCCACCGCCTCGGCGGCGATCCCGAGCGAGACGAACCAGCGCAGGATGGTGATCCCGTACGCGTTGACCAGCATGCATACGAGCAGGATGGCGACGGCCACCGCGACCAGCCCGCCGGGTGTCGGCACGGCGCCGAAGAGCGCGTACACCCAGGGCGCGGCGAGGTACGCCACCGTCGTGTTGCCGAACATGACGGCGAACTGCCAGACCCAGCCGCCCAGCCAGCCGAAGGCAGGACCCAGCAGGCGCCTGCCCCACTGGTACGGTCCGCCGGCCAGCGGCCACTGCGAGGTCAGCTCCGCATAGACGTTGACGACCAGGCACTGGCCGACGAGCACCAGCGGAAGCGCCCACACCCACATGGGCCCCGCCACCGTCGTCCCCACCATGGAGACGGCGTACAGGGCCACGACGGGGGACACCACCGCGAACCCCATCGAGATGTTCCCGAGGATGCCGAGGCTGCGCCGCAGCTCCTGGTGGTAGCCGAGCGCCTGCAGCCGTGCGGCATCCGAATCGGGGTTCGACGTGTCGTTCATGATCACCTCACCGGGCGCGGGCAGCCGCGAGCGGCGCCGGCGCGCTAAATCTAACCGCGTTAGGAAAACGAGGTGGCGTGAATGTAGCGGTGCTCCCGACGCCTTGTGAAGCGTTCCCG
Organism: Streptomyces sp. NPDC046557; assembly: GCF_040645975.1. Classification (NCBI taxonomy): domain Bacteria; kingdom Bacillati; phylum Actinomycetota; class Actinomycetes; order Kitasatosporales; family Streptomycetaceae; genus Streptomyces; species Streptomyces sp. NPDC046557. The sequence goes on along the minus strand of NZ_JBEYZH010000001.1, from coordinate 797,645 downwards.
GCAGGTAATCTGCAGGCCGAGACGAGGGAGCCCCGATGGCACGGCCGAGCCAGAACCTCCTCAGCCGCGCGCTCATCGCCCGCGCGGCTCTGGACCTGTTGGACGAACAGGGCGTGGAAGCCCTGAAGATGCGGACGATCGCCGACCGGCTCGGGGTGCGCGGTGCCTCCCTGTACCACCACGTCGCGTCCAAGGAAGACCTGCTCGACGCGGTGGCGGAGCTGATCAACGACGAGATCGACCTCGGCCCGTTGACGGACCCGGGCGGCGTGGAGGGCATCGCGGCGTACGCCCACGGCTACCGGCGCGTCTACCTCCGCTACCCGCACATGATCCCGCTGGTCGCGCGCCGCCGGGTCGCCTCCGACAAGGCTCTGCGCGGCTACGACACCCTGCTCGACGCCCTGACCCGCGCCGGGTGCACTCCGGCCGAGGCCGCCGAGGCCGCCGCCGCCATCGACAACCTCGTGCTCGGCTCCGCGCTGGAGACCTTCACCGCCGGCTTCAACCTCCCCGCGGCGGAGTACGAGGCCCGTTACCCCGCCCTGGCCGCCTCCCTCCGGTCCTCGGCCACCCACCCCGGCGGCCTCCCCGCCCTGGACACCCGCGGCTTCACCCTCGGCATCCGCCTCGTCCTCGGCGGCCTGCCGACGCCGACGAGCCCGTAACGGGCGGGCGCCGGCCCGGACACGCACATGGCTCAGGCCAACCCCGCGCGGCTTACGCCAACCCCACGCGGGTTAGGCCGACAGGACGCGGCGGAGCCGGCGCGTACGGGCCTCACGGGCGTCCCGGCTGAGGGCCGCCTCCGGCGCGAAAGTGTCGAAGCCGTGGAAGGCCCCCGCCCACACGTGCAGTTCGGACTGACCTCCGGCCCGCCAGATCGCCTGGGCGTAGGCCACCTCCTCGTCCCTGAACGTCTCCGTCGACCCGACGTCGATGTAGGCCGGGGGCAGTCCGGACAGATCCGTGGCGCGCGCGGGAGCCGCGTACGGCGGCACGTCCGGCGCGCCGTACCGGTCGCCCAACACGGCTTGCCACGCCGTAGCGTTGGAGGCCCGGTCCCACAGGTCGCCACCGGCCATCTGGTGAGCGGAGAAACTGTCGTTGCGGTCGTCGAGCATCGGGCACAGGAGCAGTTGCCCGACCGCCTCGGGGCCGCCCCGGTCGCGGGAGAGCAGGGCGAGCGCCGCGGCGAGCCCACCGCCTGCGCTCTTGCCCCCGATGACGACGCGGTCCGCGTCCACACCCAGCGCCGCCGCGTGTTCGGACACCCGGAGCAAACCGGCGTAACAGTCATCCAGTTGCCCGGGATACCGCGTCTGCGGCGCCAGGCGGTACGCGACGGAGACGACGGCCAACCCCAGCGGCAGGGCCCATTCGCGGAGCAGTCGCGGAAGGACCGACGACGCGTTGCCCGTGATCATTCCACCGCCGCGCATGTAGTACAGCAGCGGCAACGGCCCGGCGATCCCGGCCGGCCGCGCACTCACGAGCGTGACGTCCTCCGCGCCCGAGGTTCCTGGCACCTGCAGCTCCTCCACCTCGAAGCGCCCCTAGGCCCGCAGGGGGCCGCGGCTGCCGACACCCTGGCACCCCGACATCGCCGAACGCTCCCCGAACCCCCACATCGCCCCACGTGACGTGGCGCTCTCCGTCCTACCGTCCCTCGTCATGGCGGACGTGGGCCCCGCCGCCTACCGCTGAGCGCGGCCACTCCGCCGGCCTCCGGGGAACCCGCGGACGCGGGTGACATGACGTGTCTACTTCGAGCCGGGGGTCCATTTCATGCCGAGTCGATACGCACGGGAGATCACGTCCTGTACGCCGGAGCCGTCTTGCGGCGTGAACCACCGCACCTCGCGTTCGATCACGAGCTCGCCCTTCTGCCGTTTGATCAGGGCGATGGCGCAGGCGTGTGCCTGTGGCGGGCACTCGTCGAGAAGGACCCGGAAGCGGTCACCCCGGTCGGAGGTGAGGGTCACCACCGCGTCGAGCCCGCGGAAGTCACCGGAACCGTCGTAGATGTAGACGAAAAGCAACAGCTTCTGGAACTCGCTCTGGTGGTCCAGGTTGACGACCAGATTCTCGCCGGTCGCGAGAGCCCCGGTCCGGTCGTCCGCGTCCAGGGCGACGTAGGGGAACCGGTCCACCGCACCGAACGCGTTCCCCAGTGCCTGGACCACGGTCTTGGTCCCGTCGGTGCACCGGATCATGCAGCCCAGGTCGAGGTCCACATCCCTGGCCGCGGCTGATCGCATCGACGCCCGTATCCGGCCGAACAGACCACGGGCCTCGCCGGCTGCCGTCGAGGCCGCGGCCCGCGGGGACGTCCAGTTCAGATTGACCTTGATCAGACCAGAGGTCACGCCGTGCTTGTCCAGTGAGACCGTGGGCGACGCTTTCGTCAGGTTCACTGTGGTGGGCGCGGTCATGTGGCACCTTCCTGAGGGAGACCCAGACCCGCGCGCTGTGCGGGCACGGCCCACGTCGAGCGCAGGGAGCGGCGCATTTCGGCCGCCGGCACAGACAAGTCTTTCTGCCGGGCCCGCGCGTAGGTTTTCCCTGAGCTGAGACCGATTCGTCACATCCGAACGGCGCATTCGCCCGAAGCGCGCCGAGCCGCCTCCGCGCCCCGTCTCTCAGAGCCAGTCGCGCCGCTTGAAGATGACGTAGAGGCTGACGCATACCACCGCCATCAGCAGGATCGCGAAAGGGTAGCCCGCTGCCCAGTGGAGTTCCGGCATGTTCTCGAAGTTCATGCCGTAGATCGTGCCGACCAGGGTGGGGGCGAAGAGGATGGCGGCCCATGAGGAGATCTTCTTGATCTCCTCATTCTGTTCGAAGCCGGCTTCCGCCAAAGCGCGCATTTCCGCGTTCTGTTGTTGGGAGACCAGGGTGGCGTTGACCGTCAGGATCTCGGTCAGGGCCTGGCGGAAGCCGTCCACGCGTTCGCTGGTGTGGGTGACGTGGTCGGCGACATCGCGGAGGTAACGCTGGAGTTCCTCGTCCGTGCCGTACTTCGCGAAGCCGGCCATCAGGCCGTGGAGCATGCCGACCAGGGGCCTGGTGGCGCGCTGGAACTCGACCATTTCGCGGGAGAGTTCGTAGATGCGGCGCGAGACCTCCGGGTCGCCGCGGAAGACCTCGGTCTCGATCTCGTCAATGTCGTTCTGGACGCCCTCCACAACCGGGGCGTAGCCGTCGACCACCGCGTCGAGGATGGCGTACAGGGCGGCCTCCGGGCCGAGGGACAGGAGTTCCGGGGCGGCCTCCATGCGGCGGCGGACCGCCGAGAGGTCGGGGGCGGCGCCGTGGCGGACCGTGATGAGGAAGTCCGGGCCGACGAAGATGTGGAGTTCGCCGAAGTCCACCTCCTCCGGCGCGTCCAGGTAGCGCGCGGCGCGCAGGACGACGAAGAGGGTGTCGCCGTAGCGCTCCAGCTTGGGGCGCTGGTGGGCCTCCAGGGCGTCTTCGACGGACAGCGGGTGCAAATTGAACTCGGCGGCCAGCGAGTGGAGTTCGGACTCCGTCGGGCGGTGTAGGCCGATCCATGCCATGCCGTCGCTCTGTTCGCGCAACTGTCGGAAGGTGTCGGCGAGGGTGGCGGGGGAGGCTACGCGGCGGCCGTCGCGGTAGACGGCGGAGTCGACCACGCTGCGGTGGTCCGACGGTGTCGGCGCGGAGGGCCGCGGTCGGCCCGTGCGCGACGGAGGGCGGCGGTCTGGGCGCTCCGGCATCGCAGTCAGCTCCCGTGGCTTGGTGAACGTACTTTTACGGGCAAGGGCAGGATATATGGGCGAAAGGGAACGGAGAGGGTGCCGGCCGTCGACCTCGCGGACCGAAGGTGTCCGCAAGCCGCGTTAGCGTGCGGGCATGGCCTCCACCACCACCCATCCGTTACTCGGCGCCCGTGCCCTCAACCGTGCCACGCTCGCCCGCCAGCTACTGCTCGATCGCGCCCGGATGCCGGCGGTCGACGCCGTCGCGCACCTCGTCGGGCTCCAGGCGCAGAACGTCCGGCCGCCCTACTTCCAGCTGCACGCCCGCCTCGCCGGCTTCCGCCCCGGCGAGCTGGCCGGCTTGATGGAGTCCCGGGAGGTGGTCCGCATGGTCACGATGCGCTCCACCCTCCACACCCACACCGCGCACGACGCCCTCACCCTCAGGCCGCTCGTTCAAGACGCCCGCGACCGGGAGGTCGGGCACTTCCGCGCCGGCCTCACCGGAGTGGACCTCGACCGGCTGGCGCGGACCGCGCGGGCCTTCGTGGAGGCCGAGCCGCGCACCATGGCGGAGATCCGGGAGGAACTCCTCACCCACTGGCCGGACGCCGACCCGCAGGCCCTGTCCGTCGCCGCCCGCTGCCGGCTCCCGCTCGTCCAGGTCACGCCCCGCGGCGTGTGGGGCCGCAGCGGGCAGGTCCGGCTCACCACCGCCGAGCACTGGCTCGGGCGCCCGGCCGGGGAGCCGCAGCGCCTGGACGACGTGGTGCTGCGCTACCTCGGCGCCTTCGGGCCCGCCTCCGTGAAGGACATGCAGACCTGGGCGGGCCTGACCCGGCTCCGGGACGCCTTCGAGCGGCTGAGGCCGCGTCTGCTCGTCTTCCGGGACGAGAACGGCGTCGAGCTGTTCGACCTTCCCGACGCGCCCCGACCCGATCCGGACACCCCGGCCCCGCCCCGCTTCCTCCCGGAGTTCGACAACCTCCTGCTCTCGCACGCCGACCGCAGCCGCGTCGTCCCCGCGCGGCTCAAGGGGCGTAGCTGGACGGGCAACCAGGCCCACCGCACCCTGCTCGTCGACGGGTTCCTCGCCGGGCTCTGGACGGCGGAGGCGGGGGTGCTCACCGCAGAGCTGTTCACCACGGTGACGAAGGGGGTCGAAGAGGAGATCGTCGCCGAGGGGGAACGGCTCCTCGCGGAGATGGAGACGGGCCCGGGTACGGAGACGGGCCCGGGGACGGAGACGAGCCCGGGGACGGAGACGAGCCCGGGGATGCGAGGGGCCCCGGCCGGCCGGGGCCGCGTCCGCTTCGGGTCAATCCACCGCTGACGCCGTCTAGTGATCCACAGCGCCACGCGGCACGATGCCTCACATGACGGAGAACAGCGCCACCGCACAGTTCCTGGCCGCCCGCGACTTCCTGCTCGAACGCCGAGGGGACTACGAAGCCGCCCGGGCCGGCTTCACCTGGCCCCGCCCCGAGCGCTTCAACTGGGCCCTGGACTGGTTCGACCACATCGCCGCCGGGAACGGGGCCGACGCCCTGCGGATCGTCGAGGAGGACGGCACTAGCCGGGGGGTCTCCTTCGGGGAGTTGTCCGTGCGCTCCGGCTCGGCCGCGAACTGGCTGCGCGCCCAGGGCGTCGCCGCGGGCGACCGCATCCTGGTCATGCTCGGCAACCAGCGAGAGCTGTGGGAAGTGATGCTCGCCGCGATGAAGCTGCGCGCGGTCGTCATCCCCGCCACCCCGCTGCTCGGCGCGGCCGACCTGCGCGACCGGGTCGAGCGCGGGCAGGTGCGCCACGTCATCGTGCGCGACGAGGACACCGGCAAGTTCGACGAGGTGCCCGGCGCCTACACCCGCATCGCCGCGGGGCCGCGGGTGCCCACCGGATGGCGCCGCCTGGAGGACATGTACCAGGCGGCCGGCGGCTTCACGCCCGACGGTGAGACCCGCGCCGACGACCCCCTGATGCTCTACTTCACCTCCGGCACCACCGCCCGCCCGAAGCTGGTCGAGCACACGCACGCGTCCTACCCGATCGGGCACCTGTCCACCATGTACTGGGTCGGGCTGCGTCCCGACGACGTCCACCTCAACATCGCGTCGCCCGGCTGGGCCAAGCACGCCTGGTCCAACCTCTTCGCGCCCTGGAACGCGGGCGCGACCGTGTTCGTGCACAACTACACCCGCTTCGACGCCGAGCGGCTGATGGCGGAGATGGACCGGGGCGGCGTCACCACGTTCTGCGCCCCGCCGACCGTCTGGCGGATGCTGATCCAGTCCGACCTGGGCCTGCTCCGCAACCCGCCGCGCGAGGCCGTCGCCGCGGGCGAGCCGCTCAACCCGGAGGTCATCGAGAAGGTCCGCGAAGCGTGGGGAATCACCATCCGCGACGGATTCGGCCAGACCGAGACGACCCTGCAGATCGGCAACTTCCCGGGCGTCCCGGTCAAGCCCGGCTCGATGGGCCGTCCGGCGCCCGGCTACGAGATCGTGCTGCTGGACCCCGTCACCGGCAAGGAGTCCCCCGACGAGGGCGAGCTCTGCGTCGACCTGCGGACCCGTCCCGCCGGGGTGATGACGGGCTACCGCGACGACCCCGAGCGGACGGCCGAGGCGATGGCGGACGGCCTCTACCGCACCGGGGACATCGCCTCGCGCGACGCCGAGGGCTACCTCACCTACGTGGGCCGGTCCGACGACGTCTTCAAGGCGTCCGACTACAAGATCAGCCCGTTCGAGCTGGAGAGCGCCTTGCTGGAGCACGAGGCGGTCGCCGAGGCGGCCGTCGTCCCGGCCCCGGATCCGCTGCGGCTCGCCGTCCCCAAGGCGTACGTCACGCTCGCCGCCGGCTGGGAGCCGGGGGAGGAGACGGCTCGGGTGCTGTTCGAGCACTCCCGGGCCGTGCTGTCCCCGTACAAGAGGATCCGCCGCATCGAGTTCGGCGAACTCCCGAAGACCGTGTCCGGCAAGATCCGCCGGGTGGAGCTGCGGGAGCTCACCGAAGCCGGTTCCACGACGGAGTACGACGAAGCCGACCTCGGCTGAGCCGGAAGCGGAAGCGGAAGCGGAAGCCGGAATCCGGATGGGGCGCGCGGGATCAGGCCGGCAGCTGCGCCTCGATCGCCGCGATCACCTCGGGTGCCTCCGGCTCGGTGCGCGGGCGGAAGCGCGCCACGACCTCACCGGCGGGGGAGATCAGGAACTTCTCGAAGTTCCACTGGATGTCCCCCGCCTCCCCGTCCGCGTCCGGGGTCTTCACCAGCTCCTGGTACAGCGGGTGCCGGTTCTCGCCGTTGACCTCCGACTTCTCCAGCATCGGGAACGTCACGCCGAAGCCCGCCGCGCAGAACGTCTGGATGTCGTCCGCCGACCCCGGCTCCTGGCCGCCGAACTGGTTGCACGGCACGCCGATGACCGTGAAGCCCTTCTCCTCGTACTTGAACTGGAGCCGGGCCAGTCCGGAGTACTGCGGGGTGAGGCCACACTGCGAGGCGGTGTTCACCAGCAGGATCGCCTTGCCCTTGTGGGCGGCCAGGCTGGTGGGCTCGTCGGACAGGGTGGTCAGCGGGATGTCGTACAGGCCCATCGGGTCTCCTCGGCAGACGCGGTTAAGGAATACCCCCGAGATTAGGGCCCCATACCGACGAGTGCGTCCGCCGGGTCGTTGACCGGCTGCGGCATCCCCGTGAGATCCATGACGAACAGCGGTATCCCCAGGTCGTCCGCGCGCGCCCGGGCGTCCGAGGTGTACCCGGCGAGGGAGAAGTAGACGCTCGTCGCGGAGGCCGTCAGCCCGTTCAGCCAGACGCACTCCACCGCCCGTAGTCCGGCCGGCGCCGTACTCGGGTCCACCTGGGCCACGACTCCCGGGGCCCGGAGGTCCACCGCCGCGGAGGGGATCGGCGGCCCGTCGGGCTGCCGTACGTCGCGGAAGCCGAGCCAGCGCAGGTACAGCGCGGCCGTCGCCACCGCGTCCCGGGCCGTACGGATGGTCACGGGCCGAAACGGAGGCCGTGACACCGGCGGGACCGCCACCGCAGCCCCGTCCGGCCCCTGCCCCGTCCCCCGACCGGCCCCCCGACCCGACTCGTGACCCTGACCCTGACCCTGCCCTTGGACCGGAACCCGCCCCGGGCCCGAGCCGTCACGCGGCCCCTCCCCGGCACCCGGCCGCCCCGCCGCCGTCGGGCCCGTGCCGGGGCGCCCGCCGGTCCCGTTCCCCTCCGCCCGTACGCCGTCCCCCGCTCCCGCCACGCCGTCCCACGGACCGAGCCTCTCCCGCGACGGCTCGGGCGGGTGGACCGGAACCAGCACCACCGTCCCGCACGAGCCGCACCCCACCTCCGGGTGCGGCCACTCGCTCTCGCGCCCGCACGCCGCGCACCGTACGGTCACCCAGCTGTCCGTCCACGTCCGGTGCGTCAGCGGCATCGGTGGCGCGGCGAGGTCCAGCGGCGGGGTGATCGGGCTTCCGCACGCGCACGGGTAGACCGGCGCCGTGTAGCCGTTCTCGCGCTGGCACGCCGGACAGCGCACCGGTACCGCTTCCGCCATGAGACCTGGACCCCCTCCGTCGCTGTGCGTACGTCCATGCTCCACCACGCGCGACCGGCCGGGGTCGCGTCACCGCCTTTTCCAGCCAAGGGGGCCGTGTTTTGTGCGACCGACCGACCGAGAAGCGGCTTTTGGTGGTTTCCGGGGTGTCGAAGCGCCTTGACGTGCGCGGAGCTCGCCGCTTAGCTTGTTCCGTATAGCAGAACAAAACTTCCGTATGACGGAAACTGCCTGACCGCCACACCGCAGGAGACCTCGATGCCTCGTATGACAGCCGCCGCCGCTGCAGTGGAGATCCTCAAGCGCGAGGGTGTCGCGCACGCGTTCGGCGTTCCCGGCGCTGCGATCAACCCGTTCTACCGCGAGCTCAAGAACGTCGGTGGCATCAAGCACACCCTCGCCCGCCACGTCGAGGGCGCCTCGCACATGGCGGAGGGCTACACCCGCACCGCGCCCGGCAACATCGGCGTCTGCATCGGCACCTCCGGCCCGGCCGGCACCGACATGATCACCGGCCTGTACTCGGCGATCGCGGACTCCATCCCGATCCTGTGCATCACCGGCCAGGCCCCGGTCTCCAAGCTGCACAAGGAAGACTTCCAGGCCGTCGACATCGCATCGATCGCCAAGCCGGTCACCAAGAAGGCCACGACCGTCCTGGAGGCCGCGCAGGTCCCGGGCGTGTTCCAGGAAGCCTTCCACCTGATGCGCTCCGGCCGTCCCGGCCCGGTCCTCATCGACCTGCCGATCGACGTCCAGCTGACCGAGATCGAGTTCGACCCCGAGACCTACGAGCCGCTGCCGGTCTACAAGCCGCGCGCCACCCGCGCCCAGGCAGAGAAGGCCGTCCGCTTCCTGCTGGACTCAGAGCGCCCGCTGATCGTCGCCGGTGGCGGCATCATCAACGCCGACGCCGCCGACCTCCTGGTCGAGTTCGCCGAGCTGACCAACGTCCCGGTCATCTCCACCCTGATGGGCTGGGGCGTCATCCCCGACGACCACGAGCTGAGCGCGGGTATGGTCGGCGTCCAGACCTCGCACCGCTACGGTAACGCGACGTTCCTGGAGTCGGACTTCGTCCTCGGCATCGGCAACCGCTGGGCCAACCGTCACACCGGCTACAACCTGGACGCCTACATCGGCGACCGCAAGTTCGTCCACGTCGACATCGAGCCCACCCAGATCGGCAAGATCTTCGCCCCGGACTTCGGCATCGCCTCCGACGCCAAGGCCGCGCTGGAGCTCTTCATCGAGATCGCCAAGGAGCTCAAGGCCGAGGGCAAGCTCCCGGACTACAGCGCCTGGGTCGCCTCGCACCTGGAGCGCAAGGGCTCGCTGCAGCGCCGTACGCACTTCGACAACATCCCCATGAAGCCGCAGCGCGTCTACGAGGAGATGAACAAGGCGTTCGGCCCGGAGACCCGCTACGTCACCACCATCGGTCTGTCCCAGATCGCCGGTGCGCAGATGCTGCACGTCTTCAAGCCGCGCCACTGGATCAACTGCGGCCAGGCCGGCCCGCTCGGCTGGACCATCCCGGCCGCGCTGGGTGTCGCCTCCGCCGACCCGGAGAACCCGGTCGTCGCGCTCTCCGGTGACTACGACTTCCAGTTCATGCTGGAAGAGCTGGCCGTCGGCGCGCAGCACAAGATCCCGTACGTCCACGTCCTGGTGAACAACGCCTACCTGGGCCTGATCCGCCAGGCTCAGGGTGGTCTCGGCATCAACTTCGAGGTCAACCTGGAGTTCGAGAACATCAACGCGCCCGAGCTGGGCGTCTACGGCGTCGACCACGTCAAGGTCGTCGAGGGTCTCGGCTGCAAGGCGATCCGCGTCACCGACCCGAACGAGCTGGGCGCCGCCTTCGAGGAGGCCAAGAAGCTGGCCGCCGAGTACAGCGTCCCGGTCGTCGTCGAGGCGATCCTGGAGCGCGTCACCAACATCTCGATGAGCAAGACGGTCGACATGAGCGACGTCACCGAGTTCGAGGAGCTGGCGACCGAGCCGGGTCACGCCCCGACCGCGATCCGCCCGATCACCGCCTGATCCACCCGTTTCACCGCTTCACCGTTTCACCGCTTCAGCGAACGGCCCCCGGAAACCGCCTGGTTTCCGGGGGCCGTTGCCGTTCCGGCTCAGCCCGGGGCGAGACCGGACCGGCGCTCAGCACCTCGACGCCGAGCGCGAGCCGGGCGGCAGCCGGCAGCCGGCCCGGCGCCCAACCCGCGGTCGCCGGAAGCCAGGTGGGGGCAACGGGCCGCGCCCAGTCCGGCCGGTCGCTCGTCGAGGGGACATGGGCGTGCCGGCGCTCCATCGCGTCCCGGAGGGCCTGGGGCCGCCGCCCGCCGGGAGCGGCGACGGAACCTCGTAGGTGACCCGCGCCGATGTGCAGGGCGATCGGGTCGCAGCCTCGGGCGGCTTTGGCGCTCCACGCCCGCAGGCCGGCAGCAGGCTGAACACGCGGTCCAAGAGACTGAGTCGGTCGGCGGGACCGACGGGCTCCCTCGCCCTGCGGCACGGGCGGGTGGTGACCCGGGGCGGCATCGTCCTGACCGCCCTCGGGCCGCCGGTGCCCGCCGGCCGCGCAGACGGGGCGGCGTACGGCCGGAGGCCGGCTCCGGGCCACGCCGATGACCGGCCTCGGCACGGGGCTGGTGGTCCCGCCGCTGATCGTCGTCATCCCGGTCCGGGTGAGCGAGGCCGAGGCGGGCTCGGCCTTCGGAGTCCTGGATCCCGTACAGCGGTTGGCCCCGTCGCGCCCGGGCGTGCGGGTACGTCCGCGCATGACAAAGCGCCGAGTCACGGGACCGTCCGTGACTCGGCGCTTTGGGTATGACCGCCCGACGGTGCGAGGCTGGCGCGACAGGACGTTCGCGCCGCCGGGCGGGGCTGGGGACTTGTGTACAGGGGACTCTGTGCGTGGCCCCTGTACACAAGTGGCTGGGACCGTGGCGGGCGGGCGACGAGAACTCCGGCTTCGTCTCCCTCAGGTCAAGAGACGGGCCTCGGAACCCATTACCACCGCACTGGCTCGCACGCTCGCCACGGTCCTCACGCGGCGCCGGCCACAAGGACCGGCGCTGTCCGCCCGCTCCGCGTACCACCCCTCATCCGGGTCCGCGGTTCGGGCTCAGCACCCGGGGCCTGACCTCCCGTCAGACCCCCGGTACAGCTGGGTGGCTCAGGCGTCGCGCAGGGCGCGGACGGCCTCCTCGACGCGCTTGCCGTAGTCGGCGTCCGCGGCGTGGAAGTGAGCCAGGTTCTTCTCGATGACGTCCTCGAGGGTGACCTGCGACAGGCCGCCGGCGATGTTCGCCACCAGACGCTGCTTCTCGGCCTCCGACATCAGTCGGTAGAGCTCACCGGCCTGGAAGAAGTGGTCGTCCTTCGTGTGGGCCGGGGCCTCGTGGGTGCCCGTGTAGCCGGAGACGGCCTTCGGGGCGCCGAGGGCGAGACCGGTCTCGGCCGGACCCTGGTACGAGTTGGGCTCGTAGTTCTTGTCGTGGCGCGAGCCGTTGCGCAGCGCCATGACGCCGTCGCGGCCGTAGTTGTCGGCCTTCGTCGCCTTCGGGGCGTTGACCGGCAGCACGGTGTGGTTCACACCGAGGCGGTAGCGCTGGGCGTCGGCGTACGCGAACAGGCGGCCCTGGAGCATCTTGTCCGGCGAGGCGGTGATGCCCGGGACGAAGTTGTTCGGGGAGAAGGCGGACTGCTCGACCTCGGCGAAGACGTTGTCCGGGTTGCGGTCGAGGACCAGACGGCCCACGCGCTGCAGCGGGTAGTCCGCGTGCGGCCACACCTTGGTGAGGTCGAACGGGTTGAAGCGGTAGTCCGCGGCCTCGGCGGCGGGCATGATCTGGACGTAGAGGGTCCAGCTCGGGTTCACGCCGCGCTCGATGGCCTGGAGCAGGTCCGTCTGGTGCGAGTTGGCGTCCTTGCCGACCAGTTCGGCGGCCTGCTCGGACGACAGGCAGCGGATGCCCTGGTTCGTCTTGAAGTGGTACTTGACGAAGAACGCCTCGCCGCTCTCGTTCGTCCACTGGTAGGTGTGGGAGCCGTAGCCGTTCATGTGACGGTACGACGCCGGGATGCCGCGGTCACCCATCAGCCAGGTGATCTGGTGCGTCGCCTCGGGGGCGTGCGCCCAGAAGTCCCAGACGTTGTCCGGCTCCTGCTTGCCCGTGAAGGGGTCGCGCTTCTGGGAGTGGATGAAGTCGGGGAACTTGATCGGGTCCTTGATGAAGAACACCGGGGTGTTGTTGCCGACGAGGTCGTAGTTGCCCTCTTCGGTGTAGAACTTCAGCGCGAAGCCACGAGGGTCGCGGACGGCGTCCGCGCCACCGAGGGAGTCCGCGACGGTGGAGAACCGCAGGAAGGTCTCGGTCTTCTTGCCGACCGTGTTCAGGAAGGCGGCGCTGGTGTACGGGGTGACGTCGTCGGTCACCTCGAAGTAGCCGTACGCGGCCGAGCCGCGGGCGTGCACCACGCGCTCCGGGATGCGCTCACGGTTGAAGCGGGCGAGCTTCTCAAGGAGCTGCTGGTCCTGGATCAGGAGCGGGCCACCGACGCCGGCGGTGGCGGAGTTCTGGTTGTCGGCGACCGGGGCGCCGGACTCGGTCGTCAGCGTGCGCTTCGACATGGTGACCTTCCGTACGGGTAACTGCTGAGACGGAAGGCGTCTTCCGTCATGCGGAACAGCCTAATTTCGGCGTGAACACGACGTCAACAGTTTGTTGAAAGAAAGAGTGTGGAGGTAATCCGGACGGTGCCGGCGCTTGGGCGCGACAGGACAGGTGTCAGCACCGGCACCATCCGGAAACTCGGGGTCCCCCTGGGGGGAGCGTCCGGGTCCGCGTGGCGGACCCGGGAAGGGGGCCTGACGAAGGCCCGAGGGTGGGCCCCCGGGATCAGACCTGGGTGCCGGAGAGGCGCTCGACCGCGCGGAGCAGCGCCGAGTGGTCCAGGCCGCCGTCACCCTGGGCGCGCAGCGAGGCGACCAGCTGGGCGACGACCGCGCCGACCGGGAGGGCCGCACCGACGTTGCGGGCGGCGTCGGTGACGATGCCCATGTCCTTGTGGTGCAGGTCGATCCGGAAGCCCGGCTTGAAGTCGCGGTTCAGGAAGTTGTCCTTCTTGCGGGTCAGGACCGTGGAGCCGGCCAGACCGCCGTTGAGGACGTCCAGGGCGGCCTGGAGGTTTACGCCGGACTTCTCGAGGAAGACGACGGCCTCGGCGCATGCCTGGATGTTCACCGCGACGATGAGCTGGTTGGCGGCCTTCACCGTCTGGCCGGAGCCGTGCGGGCCGCAGAGGACGATGGTCTTGCCGAGCGTCTCCAGGATCGGGAGGGCCGCGTCGAAGTCGGTCTGCTCGCCACCCACCATGATCGACAGGACGGCCTCGATGGCACCGGCCTCGCCGCCGGACACCGGGGCGTCGATGACGCGGATGCCCTTTTCCGCGGCGTTCTTCGCGAGGTCGACCGAGGTCTGCGGGGTGATCGACGACATGTCGATGATCAGCGCGCCGGACTTGGCGTTCGCGAGGATGCCCTCGGGGCCGTAGTTGATGGCCTCGACGTGCGGGGAGGCGGGCACCATCGTGATGATCACGTCGGCGTCCTTGACGGCCTCGGCGATCGAGCCGGCCGCGGTGCCGCCGGCGGCGGCCAAGCGCTCCAGCTTGTCCTGCTCCAGCGTGTAGCCGGTCACCGAGTAGCCGGCCTTGATCAGGTTTTCGGACATGGGGGAGCCCATGATGCCGAGGCCGATCCAGGCGATCGAGGGAAGCGCAGTGGAGGTGCTCATGATGAGGGTCCTTCTCTTAATGCTTTGTACGAAAAGTGCGGGGGGTGCCTGGCTGATCGCCCGGACTTGGTCCGCCTACTTGGCGGCGCGGGCCTCGGCCGGCAGCCACGCGAAGGACGCGGCCGCGTCGGCGGCCTTGTACTCCAGGCCGACGTAGCCCTCGTATCCGGCCTTCTTCAGCTGGTCGAGGAGCTCTTCGAGGGGCAGCTCGCCGGTGCCGGGGGCACCGCGACCCGGCTTGTCGGCGATCTGGACGTGCCCGGTCTTGGCGGCGTACTTTTCGATGACCTCGGAGAGGTCCTCATCGTTCATCGCCAGGTGGTACAGGTCGAGCAGGAACTTGGCGTTGCCGAGACCGGTGGCCTCGTTGACCTTGTCCACGATCTCGATGCCGGCCGGGGCGCTCACCAGCGGGTAGAGCGGCGACTCCGGCTTGTTGAGGGTCTCGATCAGGAGGATCGCGCCCACCCGGTCCGCGGCCTTGGCGGCCGTGACCAGGTTCTTCAGGGCGAGCTCGTCCTGGACCGCGGGGTCCACGCCGTCGACGCGGTTGCCGTAGAGGGCGTTGAGTGCCTTGCAGCCGACCGAGGCCGCGAAGTCGGCGGCCACGTTGATGTTGGCGTTGAAGCGGTCGGACTCCTCACCGGGCACCGAGACCGCGCCGCGGTCCGGGCCCGGAAGCTGTCCGGCGTAGAAGTTCAGGCCCACCAGTTGGGTGCCCGCGTCCTCAAGAGCCTTCTTGAGGGCGTCGAGCTCCGCCTGGGCGGGAGTGGGGGTCTCGATCCAGGGCCACCACAGCTCGACCGCCGTGAAGCCGGCCGCGGCGGCGGCCGCGGGACGCTCCAGGAGCGGGAGTTCCGTGAAGAGGATCGAAAGGTTTACATCGAAGCGCTGGTCCGTGTATCCCATGAGGGGTATGCGCTCCTTCCGTATTGCGGAAGTTAGTTTCTGCTTGATGGAAGACTGCATTGAGGTTCGCGTGGCTGTCAAGTGCGAGCTCCCGAAAAGTCCCGGCCGCGGGGTAGCTTGGCCCGCGTGCGATTGAGAGTGGAGTTCACGACCGAGCCCTTCGACCTCGAAGAGGCTCCCGCCCATGCCGTGGCCGCCCGAGAGGTCATCCAGCGGGCTCGGCTCGACGCGGTGGACGTCGGCCCGTTCGGCAACACCGCCGAAGGGCAGTCCGACGAGGTGCTGACCGCCGTGGCCGCGCTGCTGCGCAACGCCCTGGAGGCCGGGGCGACCCGCGTGTCCCTCCAGGTCAATGTGATCCCGGAAGGCGGCACCCCGTGACCGAGCCCCGCGATCACCCCTTCGTCGCCGCCGTCAAGCCGCTGGTGGACGCGATGGGCGGCGAGCTGATGGATCCCGCCCAGGCGCAGCCCGACGACGTCGTGCTCAGCTGGGAGGGTCAGGAGCTGCTCGCCGTCCGCCTGCCCCAGCTCTCGGACTCGCTGGACCACATCCTGGCCGCGCTGGAGCGCCGGCACGGCGTACCGTTGGCCCGGCTCGACCGGAAGTCCAAGCAGGACGTGGTGCGGATACTGGAGGCGCGGGGTGCCTTCTCCGTGCGGCACGGCGTGGAGACGGTCGCCGGCGCTCTGGGCGTCAGCCGCTTCACCGTCTACAACTACCTGAACAGGGACTCCAACCCTCCCAAAGGGACCGAGAAGAACAGCCGATCGTGAGCGTTCGCTGACCCGCGGTGACGAGCCGCCGTCCGATTCACCCGGGCGGCGGCTTTTGTGTACGGGAAGTTTCAACAAAGTGTTGACGGGGTGTTGTCGAGGGCGTTAGCTATGCGCAGCCCGTCAAAAAGCAACAACAGGCCACGGAGGTCTACCCGTGACTTCGAGTCCGACCCCGGGTCTCACCCGGTTCAACGCCTTGGAAGACAGTGCGGCCACGGCCGTACTGCACGAGGTGTGCGCCAGTTCGGCATGGGGCGGCAAGCTGCTCGCCCAGCGCCCCTTCACCACCGTCGAGGCACTCTTCTCGGCCAACGAGTCCGCCATGGCGGAGCTCACCGCCGAGGACCTGGCCGAGGCGATGGCGGGACACGCTCCGATCGGCCGTCCGAAGCCGGGAGACCCGACCTCCGCCCGCGAGCAGCGGGGCATGGCCGGCGCCTCCGAAGAGCTCCGCAACGAGCTCCTCGAACTGAACCTGGCGTACCAGGAGAAGTTCGGCCACGTCTTCCTCATCTGCGCCACCGGTGCGACCGGTGAGTTCATGCGGGACGCGGTCAGGGTCCGGATCGAGAACTCGCCGGAACAGGAGCGGGAAATCGCCCGCGGCGAGCTCGTGAAGATCAACCGGATCCGCCTGACCCGACTCGTGGAGGAAGAGAGCGCATGAGCACTGACACGACCGCTTCGGTGTCCACGCACATCCTGGACACCAGCATCGGCCGCCCCGCCGAGGGCGTCGCCATCTCCCTGTCGGCCCGTACGGGCCAGGGCGGCCAGTGGGCGGCCCTGGGCGGCTCCGCCACCGACGCGGACGGCCGATGCAAGGACCTCCCGGCCCTGCCGGAAGGCACCACCCACGTACGTCTCGACTTCGAGACCGAGACGTACTTCTTTGATAAGCACAGTTCGAAGAAGCAAGCCGAGGCGCAGCAGGACGCCCCCCGCGTAAGGGACAGCGGTGCGTTCTTCCCCGAGGTCACCATCACTTTCGCGGTGAACCCGGGCGAGCACTATCACGTACCGCTGCTGCTCAACCCGTTCGGCTACTCCGTTTACCGAGGGAGCTAGCATGGCCACGATTCTGGGCCAGAACCAGTACGGCAAAGCAGAGAACCGCGTCGTCAAGATCACGCGGGACGGCGACACGCACCACATCAAGGACCTGAACGTCTCGGTCGCCCTCTCGGGCGACATGGACGACGTCCACTACTCCGGCTCGAACGCCAACTGCCTGCCGACCGACACCACCAAGAACACGGTGTACGCGTTCGCCAAGGAGCACGGCATCGAGTCGGCCGAGCAGTTCGGCATCCACCTGGCGCGTTGGTTCGTGAACAGCCAGGAGCCGATCCAGCGCGCGCGCATCCGGATCGAGGAGTACGCCTGGGAGCGCATCCCCACATCCGACGCGAACTCGAAGTTCATCGGGTCGGACGAGGTGAAGCACTCCTTCGTCCGTCAGGGCCAGGAGACCCGGGTCACCCAGGTCACGTACGACGGCAGCAACTGGGAGGTCATCTCCGGCCTCAAGGACCTCGTCGTCATGAACTCCACGAACTCCGAGTTCTGGGGCTACGTGAAGGACAAGTACACGACGCTGAAGGAGGCCTACGACCGCATCCTGGCCACCCAGGTGTCGGCTCGTTGGCGCTACAGCTGGTCGGACGACGAGCAGCGGATGCCCAACTGGGAAAAGTCCTACGCCGAGGCGCGCAAGCACATGCTGCACGCCTTCGCGGAGACCTACTCCCTCTCGCTCCAGCAGACCCTGTACCAGATGGGTTCGCGCATCATCAACCACCGTTCGGAGATCGACGAGGTCCGCTTCTCGCTCCCGAACAAGCACCACTTCCTCGTCGACCTGGAGCCCTTCGGCCTCAAGAACGACAACGAGGTCTACTTCGCCGCGGACCGTCCCTACGGTCTGATCGAGGCGACGGTCCTTCGGGACGGCGTTGACGCCCGTATCCCCGTGGACATGACCAACCTCTGATGCGGCACGCGCGTCCCGGGGCTCCGCAGTGGCCCCGGGACGGCGCGACATCCCCCAACTTCCCGAATCGGCACCCGGACGTACCCCCGTGGGCGGCAGTACTGTCAGCTGTCAGGGCCCGCGGCTCCGGCACTCAAATCACCTGGGTTCCTGCCCGTACCGCCACTGAAAGCACGAGGAAGTCCCATGGCAGCATCGGCAGCCCCTGACGGCGTCGTCGAGCGCATCGTCATCGAGAACTGTGCGATCGCGACCGTCGACGCCCATGACACCGAGTACGCCTCGGGACACGTCGTCGTCGCCGGAAACAAGATCGAGTCCATCGGTGCGGGCAAGGCCCCCGAGAACCTCGACAACGTCGTCCGCCGCATCGATGGCACCGGGCACCTCGTGACCCCCGGTCTGGTCAACACGCACCACCACTTCTACCAGTGGATCACGCGTGGTCTGGCCACCGACCACAACCTCTTCGACTGGCTCGTCGCCCTGTACCCGACCTGGGCGCGCATCGACGAGCAGATGGTGTATACGGCCGCCCAGGGCTCCCTGGCGATGATGGCCAAGGGCGGCGTCACCACCGCCATGGACCACCACTACGTCTTCCCCAAGGGCTCCGGCGACCTTTCCGGCGCGATCATCCGCGCCGCGTCCGAGATGGGCGTCCGCTTCACCCTCGCCCGCGGCTCCATGGACCGCAGCGCGAAGGACGGCGGCCTGCCGCCGGACCACGCCGTCGAGACCCTCGAAGGCGCGCTCGCCGACACCGAGGCGACCGTCAAGAAGCACCACGACCACTCCTTCGACGCGATGACGCAGGTCGCCGTCGCGCCGTGCTCCCCGTTCTCCGTCTCCACCGAGCTGCTCAGGCAGGGCGCCGAGTTGGCCCGCCGGCTGGGCGTGCGCATGCACACGCACGGCAGCGAGACCGTCGAGGAGGAGCAGTTCTGCAAGGAACTGTTCGGCATGGGACCGACCGACTACTTCGAGTCGACCGGCTGGCTCGGCGAGGACGTGTGGATGGCGCACAGCGTCCACATGAACGACTCCGACATCGCCGCGTTCGCCCGCACCAAGACCGGTGTCGCGCACTGCCCGTCCTCCAACGCCCGGCTGGCCGCCGGCATCGCCCGCGTCCCGGACATGCTCGCCGCCGGTGTACCGGTCGGTCTCGGCGTGGACGGCACCGCCTCCAACGAGTCCGGTGAGCTGCACACCGAGCTGCGCAACGCGCTGCTCATCAACCGCCTGAACCCCGTCCACCGCGAGCGCGCCCTCAACGCGCGCCAGGCCCTGCGCCTGGGTACGTACGGTGGCGCCCAGGTCCTCGGCCGCGCCGACAACATCGGTTCCCTGGAAGCCGGCAAGCTCGCCGACCTGGTGATGTGGAACCTGGGCACGCTGGCCCACTCCTCGATCGCCGACCCGGTCACCGCGCTCGTGTTCGGCGCGGCCGCCCCGGTGACCCTCTCGCTGGTCAACGGCAAGCAGATCGTCGAGAACAACCGACTCCTCTTCGCCGACGAGGACGCGATCGCCGTGTCCACGCGGGAAGAGGCCCAGCGCCTGGCGCGCATCTCCGCCCAGGGCTGATCCCCCCGGCCTGCGCCGGGGAACACCACCCGGCCACCGCCGGGAGGTATCCCCAGGAGTCCGGTCGGGGGGGACGGCCCCCGGCCGGCGGCCGCGGACCCGAGCGGGGTCCGCGGCAGCCGCCCCCGGGAAGCGCCCGAGGAACATTCCGACGGCGCTCCCGGGCGCGGTGAAACGTGACACCGCACCGCACTGAAACCCATTGCGCCACTGCGCCTCCGCCACAGCACCGCCGTACCTCCCCGCGCGGGAACGACTCGGGCGAATCGTTTCCGCATCTGCACGGGCAGGGCAGCACGCAGCACCAGCACCACCGAACAGGCTTGACCCGCACAGCTTTCGCACTCCCTGACACCCACGTCCCTGCCGACGTGTTTAACCGACCGGAGGAAGCCGTGGCCGCAACGCCCAGGTTTCGCAAAGACGCAGGCGCAGTACCGGAGGAGAAGCACCCGGTCGACGAGACCTTGCCTCCGCTGAAAATGTTCACGAGCGGTCTACAGCACGTCGCCGCCATGTACGCGGGTGTCGTCGCCCCGCCGATGATCGTCGGCCCCGCCGTCGGTCTCTCCGCCACCGAGACCGCCTTCCTGATGGGCGCCTCGCTCTTCACCGCGGGTCTCGCCACCCTCCTCCAGACGCTCGGGGTCTGGAAGATCGGTGCCAAACTCCCCTTCGTCAACGGCGTCTCCTTCGCCGGAGTGACCCCGATGATCGCCATCGGCAAGGGCGAGGGCGTGAACGCCATCCCCGTCATCTTCGGCGCGATCATCGTCGCCGGACTCGTCGGCTTCCTCGCCGCGCCGTACTTCGGCAAACTCGTCCGCTTCTTCCCGCCCGTCGTCACCGGCACGGTCATCACCCTGATCGGTGTCTCGCTGCTCCCGGTGGCCTTCAACTGGTCGCAGGGCGGCAACCGCACCGCCACCGACTACGGCTCGATGAAGAACATCGGCATGGCCGCCCTGACCCTGGTGATCGTGCTGCTGATGCGCAAGTTCCTGCGCGGGTTCCTCCAGCAGATATCCATCCTGCTAGGCCTGGTCGCCGGAACCCTGGTCGCCATCCCGCTGAACATGACCAACTTCGACGCCATCCGAAACGCGGACATCGTCGGCTTCCCCACGCCGTTCCACTTCGGCGCGCCGCAGTTCCAGGTCGCGGCCATCATCTCGATGTGCATCGTGATGCTCGTCTGCATGACGGAGTCCACCGCCGACATCCTGGCCCTCGGCAAGATCGTCGGACGCCCGGCGGACGCGAAGACCATCGAGGGCGGCCTGCGCGCCGACACCCTCGGCAGCGCGCTCAGCCCGCTGTTCAACGGCTTCATGTGCAGTGCCTTCGCCCAGAACATCGGGCTCGTCGCGATGACCAAGGTGCGCAGCCGGTTCGTCGTCGCGGCCGGCGGCGGCATCCTGATCCTGCTGGGGCTCTGTCCGGTGGCCGCCTCCATCATCGGCGTGGTCCCGCTGCCCGTCCTCGGCGGCGCCGGCATCGTCCTGTTCGGCTCGGTCGCGGCCAGCGGCATCCAGACGCTGGCGGGCGCGGCCATGGAGAAGGGCGAGAACGCCCTGATCGTGGCGGCCTCGGTCGGCATCGGCCTGATCCCGATCGCGGCGCCCGGTTTCTACCACGCCTTCCCCAAGGACCTGCTGGTCGTCCTCGACTCGGGCATCAGCACGGGCTGCGTGGTGGCCATCGTGCTCAACCTCGCCTTCAACCACCTCGGCGCCAAGAAGGATCCGGCCGCGGAGGCGGCGGCGGAACCGGTGTTCGTGCACTGACACGCCCGCTCACCAGGCGGTACGGACGTCACCCACTGCGGGGGTGACGTCCGTACCGCCGCACGCGTATGTGCCACGGCGTGTCCGGATCAGACCCCGGGGCCCGCCCGCTCTGGCCCCGCGGGCGGGACGAGCTCCGCCCAGATGTCCGGCGTGACCGTCCGGGTCCGCCGGCCCCGCTCGTCCAGGACCTGCGCCTCCGACTTGCGCACGTGCAGCGCCACCGCCGAGTCCGTGATCCGCATCCCCGGCAGCCGCCGGGACAGCTCCGAGGTGTAGCGGGACAGCCCTTCGACCGTGCGCAACCGCGCCGTGATCATGACGTTCCAGCGCCCGCTGACGGACATGCAGGTCCGCGTCTCGCGCAGCCCCACCGCGACCGCCGCGCATTCCCCCACGTCGTACTCCGGCACCTCCGCCCACAGCGTCGCCGCCACCGGCCACCCCGACAGCGCCGACGCCATGGCGCAGCTGTAGCGCAGGCTCTGTCCCGCCTCCAGCCGACCCAGCCGGCGTCGTACGGTCGACTCGCTCATCCCGCACTCGCGGGCCAGCGAGGCCACGCTGCGGCGGCCGTCGGCGGCCAACGCCAAGGCCAGTGGCCGGTCCTCCTCCGTCATCGCGGTGAGCGGGGGCGCCACCACCGCGCCGGGGGCCGAGGAGCGCCGGCCGCGCCCGGTCAGCAGGCCGATCTGCACCGGTGTCAGCTGATCCAGCCGCCACCGGTCGGGGGCGTAGTGCACCGCCGTCACCATCGACGAGCGGGTGCCGACCACCCCTGGAATCCGCTGCACCCGGAAGGACAGGTACCGGTACAGCGCGGGGAGGTCCGGTACGGCCACGAAGGCCAGCAGGTCCCGGCCGCCGGTGGTGTGCTCCAGGCCCAGGGACTGTGGATCGGCCACCAGGGTCGCGCCCACGGTCGGGGAGGCCCCCGCGTCGCACATGACCTCCACCCACGCCATACAGGGCGCGCTGGTCCCCGTACGCAGGCCGAGACCCGAGATCCATGCCTCTCCGGCGCCGGTGAGCCGCTCCCAGCGGCGCGCGAGGGTGTCGGGGCGCGTGCCGAGCACCGGGGCCAGTCGCTCCCAGCTCGCGCGGGGTGCGAGCTGGAGTGCGTGGACGAGCGCCCGGTCGGTGTCGTCCACGGCGGAAACGGCCGAATTCATGTCCTCCCCCTGGCGGATCTCCCGGTCAGCGGCTTGTCAACCGGGCCTTCGGCCGATCATCTCTCTTTGTGCGCCCCATCGGTGAATCAGTCGGGCGGGCGCACGTTCGGCACTTCGCGGGAGGACGTGTGGGGGATCCCGTACCGGGCGTGGGTCAGGCGGTGCCCGTCGAGCTGTCGAGCTTCGTCGGCCGTCGCCGGGAACTGACCCGCGTCGCGTCACTGCTCGCCACCGAGCGCCTGGTCACCCTCACGGGACCGGCGGGCATCGGCAAGACCCGGCTCGCCGTGCGCGCGGTCCGTACCGTGACGGCGACCACCGGCCTCGACACCGTCTGGGTGGACGTCTCGGCGCTGCCGGGCTTCCGCCGGGCGGTGGTGGAGCATCGGCTGATCCATGGGCTCGCGGGGCGGGACGTGCTGCTGGTGCTCGACGGGTGCGAACAACTGGGGGAAGCCGCCGGCCGCCTGGTGGAGAACCTGCTCGGGTGGCTGCCCCGGCTGCGCGTGTTGGTCACCTCCCAGCGCCGCCTCGCGCTCCCCGTTGAGGCGGAACTCGCCGTACCACCCCTGTCGTTGCCGCCCGCGCCACCGGACCCGGCCGCCCCGCTCGCGCCGGCCGCGATCGCCGGGTCGGCGGCCGTGCGGCTGTACGAGGAGCGGGCCCGTGGCGCCGATCCCTTCTTCGAGCTGACCGATCGCAACGCCGCCGCGGTCGCGGCCCTGTGTCGGGCGCTCGACGGCATCCCCGGCGCGCTGGAGCTCGTGGCGGGGCGCGCGCACCAGTACGCGCCGCTCCAGGCGCTGCGTCGGCTGACCGCGGAGCCCCTGAACTTCCTCGCGGGCGGCGCGGGCCGCTCCACGCCGGTCGACGCCGAGCGCTCGCTGCGGCTCTCCCCGCCCGCCGAGCGGCTGCTGTGGGAGCGCCTCTCCGTCTTCGCCGGCCCCTTCGACGCGGCCGCCGTCGCCGAGGTCTGCGGCTTCGGGGAGCTCACCGCGGACTCCGCCGCCCGGCTGCTGGCCCGACTGGCTCCCGCCCTGCTGGCCGACGACGAGCGGCCGGGCCGGTACCGGCTCCCGCTGGCGGTGCGCGCGTACGCCGCCCGACGCCTGGCACACGACCCGGACGGCGACGGGCACACCACCGCCCTGCGCCACCACGCGCGTTCGCGCAGACTCGCCGGGCAGGCCGCCGGGCTCTGGCAACGGGGGGCGCAGACGGCGGCGCGCGAACTGGCCCTGCGGGAGCTCGCGGAGCTGCGGACCGCGATGAATCCGCTGTCCGCCGCGGGTCCCGGGGCCGCGCTGGAGATCGCCGTCGACCTGTGGTTCCTGTGGTCGGCCTGCGGGCGGGCGGAGGAGGGCCGGCGCCACCTGGAACGGGCCCTGGCCCTGCACCCGGCGCCCCGGCCGGCCCGGGCGCTGTGGCTGGCGGCCTGGCTGGTGGCGGGCTTCGGCGAGGCGGACACCCGCGATCCGCTGCTCGTGGAGGCGTGGAGCACCGCCGTACAAGAGGGCGAGGACGCCTGCCTCGCCTACCTCGCCCACGTGCGCGGCACGGTCGCACTGTGGCAGGAGCGGTACGAGGACGCCGCCGCCGAATACCGCGAAGCGCTGGAACTCCTGCCCCCCGAACCGGGTTTCGGGCCCGGACGGGGAGCGCTGCGCGCCGCCCGGACGCTGGCCCTCGCCCACACCGGCGCACCGGACCCGCCCACGGGGGAGGAGGCGGGGGACGGTCCGGGCGCGGCAGCCGATCCGTGGGCCCGCGCCTGGGAGCGGTACGCCCGGGCCGTCGCCGCCCTGGGGGCGGGCCGCCCGGCACGGGCCCGTACCGAAGTGCTGCGGGCGTTGGAGACCCAGCTCGCCCTGGACGACCGGCTGGGACAGTCCTTCTCGGCCGCGCTGCTGGCCGAACTGGAGGCGGCCCGGGGCCACTACGAACGGTCCGCGCTCCTGCTGGGGGCGGTCGGTCGCACCCGGCCCGCGGGCGCCCGCGCGCCGCGCGCCCTGCGGACCGTACGCGAGCGGATGACCCCGCAGGCGCTGCGGACCGCGTACGCGCAGGGCGCACGGACGGGGCTGCGTGCGCTGCTGCCCGAACTGTGAGCTCCCGTTCGCGCTGTCGTACTCCTTGCCGAACGCGGGCGGCGAACTGATCCTTGGGGCCCGGTCACATGGTGCACGCGGACGCCCCGAGGGCGTCCCTGAGCAGACAGGTGGTACCGCCGATGCCAGAGTCACCGCAGTTGTGGATGCGCACCGAGACACGGCCCACCGAACGCCGCGCCCCCCTCACCCCGCACGACGCCGAGCAACTCGTCCGGAAGGGCGTACGGATCACCGTGGAGGAATCCGCACACCGGGTCTTCCCGCTCACCGACTACGCGGACGCCGGCTGTGCGACCGCGCCCGCCGGTGCCTGGGCCACCTCCGCGCCCGGCTCCGCGTTCGTCCTGGGCCTGAAGGAACTCCCGCCCACGCCGGAACGTTTACGGCACAGGCACGTGTACTTCGGGCACGCCTACAAGGGCCAGACGCAGGCCCGCGCGCTGCTGCGGAGGTTCGCGGCGGGCGGCGGGACCCTGTTCGACCTGGAGTACCTGGCCGACGAGCACGGGCGCAGGCTCGCGGCCTTCGGTTACTGGGCCGGGTACGCGGGCGCCGCCCTGGCCGTCCTGCATGCCCGGGGCCGGCTCGCCGCCCCGCTGGTGCCCCTCGCGCGCGAGGAACTCGACGCGCGATTACGGGACTCCTACACCGTCCCGGCCGGAGACCGGGAGCCGAGGGAACTGCGGGCCCTGGTCATCGGTGGCCACGGCCGCAGCGCCCGGGGCGCCGCGGACGCCCTGGCGACCGCCGGGGTACGGGTGACCCGGTGGGACCGGGGTGACACCGTCCGGCTGGACCGGCCCGCCCTGCTCGGACACGACATCCTGGTCAACGCGGTGCTCACCACACGCCCGGTACCACCGTTCCTCACCCCCGCCGACCTCGACCCCGACCGGGAACGGCGGCTCACGGTGATCGCCGACATCACCTGTGACACCGGCTCCCCGCTGCACCTTTTGCCCGTCTACGACCGGCTCACGGACTGGGAGGTCCCGGTCCGCCGGCTGCGCGCGGGCCCCCGTCCGCTGGACGTGATCGCCATCGACAACCTGCCGTCCCTGGTCCCCGCGGAGGCGGCCCGCTCCTTCTCGGCGGACCTCCTCCCCAAGCTGCTGGCCCTGGGGACGGGGACCCCGGACCCGGACTGGTCGCGCTGCCGGGCGGCCTTCACCAGGGCGGTGGCGGGAGTCAGCCGCTCCGCCGATCGGCGGAGTCGACGGACGGGCACGCCCATGCCGTGACGGGCGGACCGCCCCGTGACGCGGCGGACCGCCGGGGCGGGGGCAAGGCGGCCGGGTCGGGCAGGGTTCGGGGAGGGGCCAGGGAGCGGTCCGGCGGCGGTCAGGGGCCTGAGTTCAGGGGTCCGGTTCAGGAGCCGGGGCTCAGGAGGCGGGGCTCAGGTACATGCCGCTCTGGTCCCCGCCGGGTGTGTTCTTGCAGCCCGACGACGCGTTCGCCGGCTGCGCCACGGCCAGCGCGAGGCAGCGCCCGACGGCCAGCTGACCGAAGTAGTTCGGGTGCATGGACTCCTGGACCAGGCCCTGCGACGCGTTGTTGTCGATCCAGCGTGCCCACTCGCTCGTCTTCGCCGATGCCGCCGAGGTCGCGGTCACCTGCGTGCTGGCCTTGGCGCACACCTCGCGCCCCTGCATCATGTCCCGCAGGTCCAGGAACTGCACGCCCTTGGCCGCGGCGACCGCCTTGATGCCGTTCGCGATCTGCGGCACGAGCGAGTCCCGCGCCCAGTCGGAGTCCCGGTTCCAGAACGGGCAGCCGCCGGTGTTGAGCCGGCTCCAGTCGCTCTGGGTGTACCGGTTCTCCGCGCCGCGCGGGATCGGCGACGGGTAGGACTGGAGCACGATCCGGTAGGAGGAGTCGGCGTATCCGGCGCCGCGCATCACGGCCCGGATCTCGTCGACCGACTTGCCGACCTTGGCCATGACCCCGTCGATCTTCTGGTCCACGCCCGCCTGCTGGTCGTCGTAGCAGTAGGAGTTCCAGAGGACGAAGTCGTAGGCGCACTCCTTGATGATGTCGGCGAAGCCGAGGTCGTTGCCGCCGATGGACAGCGCGATCACCTTGACGTCGTCGGCCGCGGCCACCGCCGCCAGTTGATCCGCCTGCGGCGCCTCGCCCTTGAAGGGGACGCCGCCGTTGGAGGCTCGGAACACGTTGTCCGAGACGGCCCCGGAGCAGGCCAGGTTCACGGCGACGGCGGCCACCGCGCCCGCGCTCAGCACCTCGGCCGCGTCCGAGCGGTCGCATCCGCCGGCGGTGGTCCCGTATACCTTCGACGGGTCGTACGTGCTGCCGCTGATCCAGGCCCGGTCGGTGCCGGTGCGACTGCCGCTGTTGGTGAGGCTGTTGCCCTTCCAGCGGCCGGCCTCGCCCGAGATGTAGCTGTCGCCCATGGACACGATCGCGGTGGGCCCGTTGCCGGGACTCGCCGCGGCCGGGCCGGCGCCGCCGCCCAGCAGCGCCGTGACGGCGAGCGGGAGGGCCATCCCGACACCGGCGAGTCGTCGCACGCGACGGCGGGTCCGGTCTTTGCTGACGTTGCGGAATCCGATCACTGCGGAACTCCTGCGGTCGGCCACGCGAAGGCCAGGACAACTGGCGTCGCATGGCTGGGAAGTGGGGGTTACCGCCGGCGCCGGTGGCATCGGAAAGGTGACACGCGCCCGGATGTTACCGCTAGGTACACGCAGATTACGATGACGTAACGACCGACCAGTCGGTCGGGAATCGAGCCCGCCGTGAGTCCACCCCGAGCCGAACACGGCTCCGCCCCCGGCGCGTTGGGGGCGACGGGGGCGGAGTCGGTGCGTTCGGCTGCTGTGCGTTTCAGCCGAAGTGCGGGGAGGTCAGCCGAGGAGCTGCTCGTACGCCGGGAGGGTGAGGAAGTCCGCGTAGTCGGCGTCGAGGGCGACCTGGAGCAGGAGATCGTGGGCCTGCTGCCACTTGCCGGCGGCGAAGGCGTCTTCGCCGACCTCGGCGCGGATCGCGGCGAGTTCCCCGGCGGCGAGCTCACGGGTCAGCTCGGCCGTGGCCGGCACCAGCGCGCCGTCGTGCTCGAACACCACGCCCGCGTTGATCCACTGCCAGATCTGCGAGCGCGAGATCTCGGCGGTGGCGGCGTCCTCCATCAGGCCGAAGATGCCGACGGCGCCGAGGCCCCGCAGCCATGCCTCGATGTAACGGATGCCCACCTGGACCGCGTTGCGCAGGCCCTCGTACGTCGGCTTCGCGTCCAGGGAGTCGATCGCGATCAGGTCGCCCGGGGCCACCGAGACGTCCTCGCGCAGCCGGTCCTTCTGGTTCGGCTTCTCGCCGAGCACCGCGTCGAAGGAAGCCATCGCGATCGGGACGAGGTCGGGGTGGGCGACCCAGGAGCCGTCGAAGCCGTCGGCCGCCTCGCGGTCCTTGTCGGCCCGCACCTTCTCGAACGCGATTCGGTTGACCTCCGCGTCCTTGCGGGACGGGATGAAGGCCGCCATGCCGCCGATCGCGTGCGCGCCGCGCTTGTGGCAGGTACGGACGAGGAGTTCGGTGTACGCCCGCATGAACGGGGCGGTCATCGTCACCGCGTTGCGGTCCGGCAGGACGAACTTCTCGCCGCCGTCGCGGAAGTTCTTCACGATCGAGAAGAGGTAGTCCCAGCGCCCCGCGTTCAGGCCCGCGGCGTGGTCGCGCAGCTCGTAGAGGATCTCCTCCATCTCGTACGCCGCGGTGATGGTCTCGATCAGGACGGTCGCGCGGACGGTGCCCTGCGGGATGCCGACGTAGTCCTGGGCGAAGACGAAGATGTCGTTCCAGAGGCGCGCCTCCAGGTGCGACTCCGTCTTCGGCAGGTAGAAGTACGGGCCCTTGCCGAGGTCGATCAGGCGCTGCGCGTTGTGGAAGAAGTACAGGCCGAAGTCCACGAGCGAGCCGGAGGCCGGAGCGCCGTCGATGGTGAGGTGGCGCTCCTCCAGGTGCCAGCCGCGCGGTCGCATCACGACGGTGGCGAGCCGGTCGGCCGGCTTCAGGGCGTACGACTTGCCGGTGCGCGGGTCGGTGAAGTCGATCCGCCGCTCGTAGGCGTCGATCAGGTTGAGCTGGCCGAGGACGACGTTCTCCCAGGTGGGAGCCGAAGCGTCCTCGAAGTCGGCGAGCCAGACCTTGGCGCCTGAATTCAGGGCGTTGATGGTCATCTTTCGGTCCGTCGGACCGGTGATCTCCACCCGGCGGTCGTTCAGCGCGGCAGGCGCGGGCGCCACCTTCCAGTCGCCCTCGCGGACCTGTGCGGTGTCCGGGAGGAAGTCGAGGCTGGAGGTGCGGGCGATCTCGGAGCGCCGTTCGGCGCGCCGGGCGAGTAGCTCGGCGCGGCGGGGGGCGAACCGCCGGTGCAGCTCGGCCACGAAGGCCAGGGCCGCTTCGGTGAGGACCTCGTCCTGCCGGGGCAGGGGCTCGGCGTCGACGATGGCCAGCGGGGACGGCGCTGGTGCGGACATATCTGTCACTCCTTCAGCGGCGGTGCCTGGCGGCCGCGGGGAATGCTCGCGCGAGACGGCACGCAGTGTCGTCGGGTGTGGAGAGTTCCGGAATACGGTCGCGGGCGCCGTCTGTGGTTCAGGGCGCTTCTGACCAGTGGATAGTAATTTCCTCATGGTGGAAGTTCAATGGTTTGTTGATGTCGAGATTCTCCTGCTCGACATATTCCGCCGATCGGTGGCCCTCAGTGCCATACCGATCACCCCGCGCACAGCCCGTCACCCGAGCCGCGCCAGGTCGGGCGGGGTGTCGACGTCGAACGCATCGGCGATGTCCGCGCACTCCACCAGCGTGAGTTCGTCCGCGTGCTCCCTCAGGTGCTCCCGCGCGCCCCGGTCGCCGGTCGCCGTCTGCTCGATGTCGCTCCAGCGGGCGGACCCGAACAGCACCGGGTGGCCACGCTCGCCGTCATAGGCCGCCGCCACGAGACTGGCGGGGGAGCGGTACGCGGCCAGGACGCGGGCCACCGCCCGCGCCCCGATCCCCGGCTGGTCCACGAGCGACACCAGGGCGGCGACGGCGCCCGTGCCGGCCAGCGAGCGCAGGCCCAGCCGCAGCGAGGAACCCATGCCCTCCGCCCAGCCGGGGTTGTCCACGACGACGCAGCCCGTCAGGTCGGCGCGCTCACGGACCTCCGCAGCCGACGCGCCCAGCACCACGTGCACCGGGTCGCAGCCCGCCTCCCGCAGCACCCGCACCGCGTTCTCGACGAGCGGGCGGCCGCGGTAGGGCAGCAGGGCCTTGGGCCGGCCGCCAAGGCGACGGCCGCCGCCCGCCGCGAGGAGCAGGCCGGCGATCACCGGGCGGTCGGAGCCGGAAGGGTCGGAGCCGGAAGGATCGGGGCCGGATCGGTCGGCGCGGGGCCGGTCGGCGCCGGACCGGTCGGAGTGTGCGGTGTCGGCTGACATGTCAGCGATTCTCGTCCCTGCGCGGACCCGCGCGGGCGGCCCCGTCCGAACCCGTCCCGGGGGAACGGGCTCAGCAGGAACCGGCCCAGTGCGCGCAGGGCGGTCGCCGCCGCCGCGAGTCGCAGGGGCTCCGAGATCCGCCGCTCGGCAGCGGCCACCAGGGCCCGCTCGTCACGATCAGTCAGCATCCAGGCGTCACGGGTGGTCGACATGACCGGCGTCTCCTTGCCAATCGGGGGCCAGTACGGCGAGTGTGGTCCCTCGATTGGCCTGGCAGGCAGAGCCAATCAGGGGAGGTTGGCATGGCGAATGGGCGAATCGTCCAGACCGCGGACAGGACCATCGGCAGCCGCCAGTTGGCGGCGCTCCTCCCGCCGGGGGTTCTTGCCCGGCCCGGCTACCGGGCGCTCGCCGACGCCGTGCGGACCCTGATCCTGGACGGCCGGA
This sequence comes from Streptomyces sp. NPDC046557, assembly GCF_040645975.1. Lineage (NCBI taxonomy): Bacteria > Bacillati > Actinomycetota > Actinomycetes > Kitasatosporales > Streptomycetaceae > Streptomyces > Streptomyces sp. NPDC046557. The sequence continues at coordinate 767,322 of NZ_JBEYZH010000001.1, read as the reverse complement.
TCGCCCTGCACGTGCGGCTGCCCGCCGAACGCGAATTGGCCGAGGCGGTCGGCGCCGGCCGGGCCACCGTCACCGGCGCCTACGATCTGCTCCGCGAGAGCGGTTACGCCCGCAGCCGCCGCGGCTCGGGCACCTGGACCGACCTCCCCGACGGACACCGCCCCGTCGGCGCCCCCACGCTCCTCGGCGCCGGTGGCCACAGGCCCGACGACGACCCCGGCACGGACCTCGCCATCGCCGCCATGAGCGCCCCCGAAGGGGCCCTGACCGAGGCACTGACCTGGGCCGCGTCCAGGCTCCCCGAGGCCGCGCGCACCCCCGGCTACCATCCGTTCGGACTGCCCGCCCTGCGGACGGCCGTGGCCGAGCGGTTCACCCGGCGCGGGCTGCCGACCCGCCCGGAACAGATCCTCGTGACGGCCGGCGCCCAACAGGCGTTCGCGCTGGTCGTGAGCCTGCTCTGCCGGTCCGGGGACCGGGTCGTCGCCGAGAGCCCCACCTACGCCAACGCCCTGGACGCGCTCCGCCACGCCCGGGTGCGCACCGGGTCGATCGCGGTCTCCGACACGGGCTGGGACATGGAGATCGCCGAATCCACCCTGCGCCAGACCGTCCCGCGACTGGCCTACGTGATCCCGGACTTCCACAACCCCACCGGCGCCCTGATGCCGCCGGATCAGCGGCTGCGCCTGCTGTCGGCCACCCGGCGGACCGGCACCTGGCTGGTGGTGGACGAGACCATCGCCGACATCGCGCTCGACGTACCGGCCCCCGCGCCGCTGGCGTCCCTGGCGCCGCCCGGGGGAGCCGACCACATCGTGACCATCGGCTCGCTCAGCAAGACGTACTGGGGCGGACTGCGGGTCGGCTGGATCCGCGCCACCGCCAAGATGATCACCGAGCTGACCACGGTCCGGGTCGCGGCCGACATGACCGGTTCCGTACTGGACCAGCTCGTCGCGCTCCCGCTGCTGGAAAGGCTGGACCGGGCGCTGCCCGACCGGCTCGCGGAGCTGCGCGTACGGCGCGAGGTCCTGGTGCGCGCGCTCCAGCGGCACACCCCCGAGTGGTCGTGGCAACTGCCGCCGGGCGGGCTCTCCCTCTGGGTGGACCTCGGCGAGCCGGTCAGCTCCGCGCTGTCCGAGCGGGCCGCCGCCGCCGGAGTCCACATCGGGCGGGGAGCCCGCTTCGGGGTGGACCCCGGCACCTTCGAACACCGGCTGCGGATCCCGTACACCCTCCCCGTCGACCGGCTGGAAGAGGCCGTACGCCGCCTCGCGGCCGCCCTCCACGACGGCGTCCCGCTCACCCCGGCGGTGCAGCGCCCGCACTGGGTCGCATAGGGCCGGCCGACACGGCTACCGGGTGCGGATCAGACGGCGGCCGGCGGCGGCGGCCACCGCCGCCGTGCGGGAGTCGACGCCGAGCTTCGCGTACACGTGGACCAGGTGGGACTTGACCGTGGCCTGGCTGAGGAAGAGCCGCTTCGAGATCTGCTGGTTCGACAGCCCGTCCGCGACCAGCTGGAGCACCTCCAGCTCCCGCTTCGTCAACGCCTCCGCGGGCGTCCGCATCCGGTCCATCAGCCGGAGCGCCACCGCCGGGGCCAGCGCCGACTGGCCGGCCGCCGCCGTGCGGACCGCCGCCGCCAGTTCCTCCGGCGGGGCGTCCTTCAGCAGGTAGCCCGAGGCGCCGGCCTCCACCGCCGCCAGGATGTCCGCGTCCGTGTCGTACGTGGTCAGCACCAGCACTCTCGGGGCCGCCGGACGCGCCGTGATCAGGGCCGTCGCCGCCGCGCCGTGCATCCCGGACCCGAACTGGAGGTCCATCAGCACCACGTCGACCTCGGCCGAGGCGGCCAGCTCCACCGCCCGCTCCGCCGTCGCCGCCTCCGCCGCCACCGCGAAGTCCGGCTCGGCCTCCAGCACGGCCCGCAGCCCGGCCCGCACCACAGGGTGGTCGTCGGCCAGCAACAGCCGGATCGTCATCAGGGTGCCTCCAGGGGCAGCGGCAGGGTGACGGCCACGGCGGTGCCCTGGCCCGGGGCGGACTCCACGCTGAACAGCCCGCCCAGCGTCTCGGCCCGCGAGCGCATCGCCGGCAGGCCGAAGCCGCCGTCGCCCGAGGGCGCCGAGCCGACATCGAAGCCATGACCGTCGTCGACGACGTCCAACGTGACGGAGGCGTCCATGAAGGTGAGGGTGATCTCGGCGCGCCCGGCCCGCGCGTGCCGCACCACATTGGCCAGCGCCGACTGGGCGATCCGCAGCAGCGCCACCTCGTACGGGGTGGGCAGCGCCCGGGGCGCGCCGCTGAGGGAGAACCGAACCCGGGGCCCGGGTACCGCCGAGCACAGCCGCTCCAGCGCGGCGGCGAGCGACCCGTGTTCCAGATCCGGCGGGGTCAGGGCGCGCACGAACCGGCGCGCCTCGGAAAGGTTCTCCTGGGCGGTCTCACGGGCCCGGCCGATGTGCTCCAGCGCCGCCGCGTCCTCGGGGAGCGACCGCTCGGCGGCCCGCAGCAGCAACTGGATGGACGACAGCCCCTGCGCCAGGGTGTCGTGGATCTCCCGCGCGAGCCGTTCCCGCTCGGCCAGGATGCCCGCGCTCCGCTCGGCGTCGGCCAGTTCCGCCCGCGTCGCCATGAGCTCCTCGATCAGCTGCCGCCGGCGCTCGCTCTCGCGGTACAGCGCCTGGTAGCCCAGTACGGTCGCCACCGCCACGGCGCCGCCCAGCAGCGGACCGAGGAACGCCCCCGGCGTCACCACCGGGCCGTCCGCCGTGCTTCTGTGCCCGAGGAAGCCGCCGATTGCCGCGCACGCCGTCACCGCGACGGCCGCGATCCCCCAGCGCAGCCGCAGCAGGTGCAGCTCCAGGAAGTACAGCGGGAAGGCGATCCACAACCCGTCGGAGGAGATGACGAGCAGCGCCGCCCACGCGCAGCCCAGCGCCCCCAGCCACACCGCCCCGGCCCGCGGCGACCGGTGCACCGCGGGCGTCAGCGCCCCGCCCGCGTAGAGCGCGGCGAGCAGCGCGCAGACGGCCACCACCCACCCGGCGCGGGTCGCGCCGTCCGTGACGGCCCGCCCGGCGGCCAGGGCGAGCAGTGCGAGGAACAGCGCGTGCAGGCACAGCCGCAGGACGCGCGACACGGGCGTCAGCGGGCGGGAGGCGGGGGAGCGGGGAGGTACAGGCATGGCCGGACCAGCGTAAGCGCGGCCCGACGGCGCCCGGTCAACCGAAAGTTCGATGTCCGGCTCCGTCCTTCGATACCGGGAACCGAACCGCCGCGCGATGCCCCGGGCCCGCCGCCGACAGCAGGGTGGGGACCATGTTCGTCGCATGGAGAGATCTACGGTTCGCCAAGGGCCGCTTCGCCCTGATGGGGGCGGTCGTCCTGCTGATCACGCTGTTGGTCGGCCTGTTGTCCGGACTCACCGCCGGACTGGCCCGGGAGAACATCTCGGCCGTCACCGCACTGCCCGCCACCCACCTGTCCTTCTCCGCGCCCGCCGGCGATCAGAAGGTGTCCTTCACCAACTCGCAGGTACCGGAAAGCGCCTGGAGGACCTGGCGCGCCCGGCCGGGGGTCCGCGCGGCGGAGCCCCTGGCCATCCGTACGACCAACGCGGTCTCCGGCGGGCGCGCCGCCGCCGTGTCCCTCTTCGGCGTCGACCCGGTCGGCCGGCTCGCGCCCCGCGGCTCCGGCCTGGCCCCGGGGAGGGTGGTCCTCACCGAGAAGGCCGCCGAGGAACTCGGCGGGCTGAAGCCCGGAGCCCGGCTGAGGGTCGGCCCGCTCGACCTGACCGTGACCGCGGTGTCCGGCACGACCGCGTTCAGCCACACGCCCGTGGTCTGGGCGGACCTGGGGGACTGGCAACGCGTCGGGAACCCGGGCGGGGTCGGCGCCACCGTCGCCACCGTCGTCGCCCTGGATGCCCCGGGCGCCGACCTCACCGCCGGCGACGAGGCCGCCGGGACCAAGACGGAAACGGTCGACGACGCCTTGGGCGCCATCGGCTCCTACTCCTCCGAGAACGGCTCGCTCCAGCTGATGCGCGGCTTCCTGTTCGCCATTTCGGCGCTCGTCATAGGGGCCTTCTTCACGGTGTGGACGATCCAGCGCAGCGGCGACATCGCGGTCCTGAAAGCGCTGGGGGCCTCCACCGGCTACCTGCTCCGCGACGCCCTCGGCCAGGCCGTGGTGATGCTGGGCCTGGGCACCGGGCTCGGCACCGCGCTCGCGGCCGGTATCGGCGCGCTGATCAGCGGTGGCGCGGTGCCCTTCGTACTCGACGCGGCCACCGTCCTCCTCCCCGCCGTGGTCATGATCGTCCTCGGCGCGCTGGGCGCGGCCCTGTCCATCCGGCGGATCACCGCCGTCGACCCGCTGACCGCCCTCGGGAGCGCCCGATGACCCTGCACCTCCATGACGTCACCCTCACCTACCCCGACGGCGACAGTCGGCTCACCGCGCTGGACGGCGTCTGTCTGGAGGTGCCCGGCGGCACCCTCACCGCCGTGATCGGGCCCTCCGGTTCCGGCAAGTCCAGCCTGCTCGCCGTCGCCGCGACCCTCGTCACCCCCGACTCCGGGCGGGTGGTCGTCGCGGGGCGGGACACCGCCGACCTGGGCGCGGCCGAGAAGTCGAGGCTGCGCCGGGAGGCGATCGGGATCGTGTTCCAGCAGCCCAACCTGCCCGCGTCCCTGACCGCCGTCGAGCAGCTCCAGGTGATGGCCCATCTGTCCGGGCGCTCCGTCCGGCGGCTGCGCGGGCGCGCGCTGGAGCTGCTGGACGCGGTGGGCCTGGCCGACAAGGCCGACAAGCGACCGCACCAGCTCTCCGGGGGCCAGCGCCAGCGCGTGAACATCGCCCGCGCGCTGATGAACGAGCCCGCCGTGCTGCTGGTCGACGAGCCCACCAGCGCGCTGGACCACGAGCGCGGCGCGGCGGTGCTCGACCTGCTGGTCACCCTGACCCGCGAGCGCTCCACGGCCACCGTGCTGGTCACCCACGACCACGCCCACCTGGAGCGGATGGACCGCACGGCGCGGATGGCGGACGGCCGCCTCACCCAGGCGGTCCCGACCGGCTGAGCGGACGCGAAAGCCCCGGCCACGCCCTTTCGGGCGGGGCCGGGGCCGTCGTGCGTACCGGGCCTACGGGACGTACGGGCCTACGCCGGGCTCTGGCTCTGCAGGGCCACCGACAGCTCGGTCGCGACGCCCTGCAGGATTGGCACGAAGGACTCGGCCACGGCCTCCGTCACCCGGCCCGCCGGACCCGAGATGGAGATCGCCGCGGCGGTCGGTGAGTTCGGCACCGACACCGCGAGGCAGCGGACCCCTATTTCCTGCTCGTTGTCGTCGACCGCGTAGCCGACCTTGCGCACCTGCTCCAGGGCGTCCAGGAAGCCCTCGGGCGTGGTGATGGTCTTCTCGGTCGCGGCGGGCATCCCGGTGCGCGCCAGCAGGGCGCGGACCTCGTCGGCGGGGGTGTAGGCGAGCAGCGCCTTGCCCACGCCGGTGGAGTGCGGCAGCACCCGGCGGCCGACCTCGGTGAACATGCGCATGGAGTGCTTGGACGGCACCTGGGCGACGTAGACGATCTCGTCCCCGTCCAACAGGGCCATGTTGGCCGTCTCACCGGTCTCCTCGACCAGGCGCGCCAGGTAGGGGCGGGCCCAGGTGCCGAGCAGTCGGGCGGCCGACTCGCCGAGGCGGATCAGTCGGGGGCCGAGCGAGTAGCGTCGGTTGGGCTGCTGGCGGACGTATCCGCAGGCGACGAGGGTGCGCATGAGGCGGTGGATGGTCGGCAGCGGCAGCCCGCTGGCGGCGGAGAGCTCACTGAGGCCGACCTCGCCCCCCGCGTCGGCCATGCGTTCGAGCAGGTCGAAGGCGCGCTCCAGGGACTGGACGCCACCGCCGCCGGCGGTGGGCTTGGCGGAAGCGTCGGTGGTGCTGGCGCTGGACGTCGGCACGGGCGCGGTCCTTTCGGTGCTGGCAGGCAAGGAAGCAGCCTACCGGTCGGTCGGCGTCGGCCCTAGGGCCGGGCGACGCCTTCCCCGCCGGTCAGAGGCGGTTTGTCCTGGAGACGGAGGGTGCCCCGAAGGTACCTGGCGCTTCAGGGTGGTGATAGCTACATTCTGTATAGTGAAATCTTAATTCCATCTTGTGGAAACGTCCAAGTGGCTCGCGGGCATGTCAGCGGTCCGTCCGGACACTCTTGACTGGCTCCGGATCGCGGTGAAGACTCCGTCAACAGAACGTTGAATTTCGCTCTGTGGAAGTAGATGGGGAGGTTCCGGCGTGTCCGACGACGTGGAACTGGTACTGCGCTCGACTCGCGTCATCACCCCCGAGGGGACGCGCGCCGCTTCGGTAGCCGTCGCCGCCGGGAAGATCGTCGCCGTACTGCCGCACGAGGCCGAAGTACCGGCCGGTGCCCGCCTGGAGGACTTCGGCGACGACGTCCTGCTCCCCGGCCTGGTGGACACCCACGTCCACGTGAACGACCCGGGCCGCACCGAGTGGGAGGGCTTCTGGACGGCCACCCGCGCCGCCGCGGCCGGAGGCATCACCACGATCCTCGACATGCCGCTGAACTCCCTGCCGCCGACCACCACCGTCGACCACCTGCGGATCAAGCAGGACGTCGCCCGCAGCAAGGCGCACGTCGACGTCGGCTTCTGGGGCGGCGCGCTGCCCGACAACGTCAAGGACCTGCGCCCGCTGCACGACGCCGGCGTCTACGGCTTCAAGTGCTTCCTGTCGCCCTCCGGCGTGGACGAGTTCCCGCAGCTCGACCAGGAACAGCTGGCCACCTCCCTCGCCGAGATCACCGGCTTCGGCGGCCTGATGATCGTGCACGCCGAGGACCCGCACCACCTGGAGTCCGCGCCGCAGAAGAGCGGCCCCAAGTACGCGGACTTCCTCGCCTCCCGTCCGCGCGACGCCGAGAACACCGCGATCGAGAACCTCATCGCCCAGGCGAGGCGGCTGAACGCGCGCGTCCACGTCCTGCACCTGTCCTCCTCCGACGCGCTGCCGCTGATCGCCGCCGCCAAGGCCGAGGGCGTACGGATCACCGTCGAGTCCTGCCCGCACTACCTGACCCTCACCGCCGAGGAAGTGCCCGACGGCGCCAGCGAGTTCAAGTGCTGCCCGCCCATCCGCGAGGCCGCCAACCAGGACCTGCTGTGGGACGCGCTGGCCGACGGCACCATCGACTGCGTCGTCTCCGACCACTCCCCCTCCACCGCCGACCTCAAGACCGGTGACTTCGCCACCGCGTGGGGCGGCATCTCCTCCCTCCAGCTGGGCCTCCCGGCGATCTGGACCGAGGCGAGGAAGCGCGGCCGCACCCTCGAAGAGGTCGTGCGCTGGATGTCCACCGCGCCGGCCGCCCTGGCCGGACTGGCCGCCAAGGGCGCCATCGAGGCCGGCCGCGACGCCGACTTCGCGGTCCTGGCCCCCGAAGAGACCTTCACCGTGGACCCGGCCCACCTGCACCACCGCAACCAGGTCACGGCGTACGCGGGCAAGACCCTGCACGGCGTCGTGAAGTCCACCTGGCTGCGCGGCACGCAGATCGCCGACCACGGCACACCGACCGAGCCCACGGGCCGACTTCTCGAAAGGCAGAACTGACTGTGACGGCGCAGCGCTCCACTCCTCCGGCCTCGTTCACCGGTAACGCGAACCCGTACGGAGGCGGCGACCCGTACGCGGACTACCGCACCGCGGACTTCCCGTTCACCCAGTACGCGAACCTCGCGGCCCGTGCGCTCGGCGCCGGTGTCATCGCCGCCAACGACGAGTTCTTCGCCGAGCGCGAGAATCTGCTCATCGAGGAGCCCGCGCACTTCGACCCCGAGCACTTCGGGCACAAGGGCAAGGTCATGGACGGCTGGGAGACCCGCCGCCGCCGCGGCGTCTCGGCCGAGCACCCGTGGCCGACCGCCGAGGACCACGACTACGCCCTGATCCGCCTCGGTGCCCCCGGCGTCATCCGCGGCATCGTCGTCGACACCGCCCACTTCCGCGGCAACATGCCGCAGGCCGTCTCCGTACAGGCCACCGCGGTCGAGGGCTCCCCGACCGCGGAGGAACTGCTCTCGGACGACGTCAAGTGGACGACCCTCGTCGAGCGCACCCCGGTCGGCGGCCACGCGGCCAACGGCTTCGAGGTCGACGTCGAGCAGCGCTTCACGCACCTGCGCCTGAACCAGCACCCGGACGGCGGCGTGGCCCGCCTGCGCGTCTACGGAGAGGTCCGCCCGGACCCCAAGTGGCTCGCCGCGCTCGGTACGTTCGACGTCGTCGCCCTGGAGAACGGCGGCTCGGTCGAGGACGCGTCCAACCGCTTCTACTCCCCGCCGACCAACACCATCAACCCGGGCCGGTCCCGCAAGATGGACGACGGCTGGGAGACCGCCCGCCGTCGGGACAACGGCAACGACTGGATCCGCTACCAGCTGGTCGCCGACTCCGAGATCCGCGCCGTCGAGATCGACACCGCCTACCTCAAGGGCAACTCGGCCGGCTGGGCCTCGCTGTCCGTCAAGTCCGGCCAGGAAGGCGAGTGGACGGAGTTCCTGCCGCGCACCCGCCTGCAGCCCGACACCAACCACCGCTTCGTGCTGGACACCCCGGCGGTCGGCACGCACGTCCGCATCGACATCTTCCCGGACGGCGGTTTCTCCCGCCTGCGTCTGTTCGGCTCGCTGACGGAGGCCGGCGCGGCCGCGCACGCCGCCCGCCACCGGGAACTCGGCGGCTGACGACGACGCACCCCGGGGGCCGATGCCCGCGGGGCGCCACGGCCCGAAGGGGCGCACCGCCCGCCGGTGCGCCCCTTCGGCGTGCCCGGCCCCGTCATGGGGCTACGCGGCGTAGCCGCCGTCCACCGAGAACTCCGTTCCCGTGACGTACCTGGCGTCCTCGCCCGCGAGGAACGACCGGCTGCCGCCCGTCACAAGAGCCACAGTGCCGTTCATGCGTGTCCTTCCGTAGGGTCGTGCGTTCCCAACTCGTTGCGCTTTCAATGAAATGCGGCGTAGGGGTCGGAGGCCGGCGGAAATCGGACCCGGTGTTCGCGCGCGCCGCGCCGATGAGTCCCGCGCCGCCGGGGAGTCTGAACGGTGACGACCTGACCGGACGGAGCAAGGAGCGCCGAGCCATGGGCAAGCTGACCCTCACCACCTTCCTCACCCTCGACGGAGTGATGCAGGCCCCGGGAGCGCCCGAGGAGGACCCCAGCGACGGCTTCCGCTACGGCGGCTGGCTCGTGCCTTTGGCCGACGAGGGCATGGGCGGCTTCGTGACGGAGATCTTCGACCGGGCCGAGGCGTTCCTCCTCGGACGGCGCACCTACGAGATCTTCGCGAGCCACTGGCCGCACCACGACGACCCGGCGGACCCGGTCGCGAGCAGGCTCAACCACCTGCCGAAGTACGTCGCCTCCACGACCCTGCGCGACCCGGCGTGGGAGCACACCACCGTCATCGACGGCGAACACCTCCAGGCCGAGGTGGTACGGATCAAGGACAAGCTGGAGGGGGAGTTCCAATTGCACGGCAGCGGCCGGCTGGCGCAGTGGCTGCTCGCCCGCGACCTGGTGGACGAGCTCAACCTGCTGGTGTTCCCGGTGTTCCTCGGCGCGGGCCGCCGGCTGTTCCCGACGGGCGGCCTCCCTACCTCCTACACCCTGACCGACCACCGCACCACCGCCAACGGCATCGCCCTCCACACCTACCGGCCGACCGGCCGTGCGAGCTTCGGCTCCTTCGCGGACTGACCGGGCGCCCCCCCGGGGGTGCAAACCCGTCGCCCGGTCGTGATCCACTCCGGTACGGTGAACGGCGTCCCGTGGGAGCCGCCGAAGTCTCCGCCCGCCTCCCGCCGCAGGAGACCCCGTGTCCGCGCTCGCCGCCCCCGTTCCCGCCACCGCACCCCGCCGGGCCTGGCTCACCGATCTGCCGGTGCTGCTCGTGGCCGTCGTCTGGGGCGGCAGTTACCTCGCGGCGAAGGGGATCACCGTCCCGCACACCGTCGTCGCCGTGCTCGTGCTGCGGTTCGCGCTCGTGCTGCCGGTCCTGGCCCTCGCCGGTCGGCGGCGGTTGCGGGCCCTCACCGGGGCGCAAGTACGCGGCGCGGGCGCCCTGGGGCTCGTACTGGGCGGCATCTTCCTGCTGGAGACCTACGGGGTCGTCCACACCTCCGCCACCAACGCCGGGCTGATCATCAGCCTGACCATGATCTTCACCCCGCTCGCGGAGGCCGCCGTACGCCGCAGGCGCCCCTCCCGCGGCTTCCTCGGCGCCGCGGCCCTGTCGGTCGCCGGGGTGGTGTTGCTGACCCAGGGCGCGGGGTTCACCGCGCCCGGAGCCGGCGACCTGCTCATCCTCGGCGCCGCCCTCGCGCGGACCGCGCACGTCCTGCTGATGGCCCGGATCAAGGCCGTCCAGGACGCCGACTCGCTGTCCCTCACCACCGTGCAACTGACGAGCGCCGTCGCGGTCTTCGCCGTCCTGGCCGCGCTGCCGGGCACCGGCGCGAGCCCGTGGGAGGCCGCCGCGGGCTTCGGTCCCGCCGCATGGGCCGGACTCGTCTTCCTGTCCGTGCTGTGCACCCTGTTCGCCTTCTTCGTGCAGATGTGGGCCGTACGCGCCACCTCCCCCTCCCGCGTCAGCCTCCTGCTCGGCACCGAGCCCCTGTGGGCGGCCGCCGCCGGTATCGCCCTCGGCGGCGACCGCCCGGGGCCCGCCGGTCTCGTAGGCGCCGTGCTGGTTCTCGCCGGCACCGCCTGGGGCCGGCGCGCCGCGGCCTGATCGAATGGCCGAAAGCCGCCCCACCCGACGTCAACTGCCGGTCTAGGGTGACCCCATGCCGATTCCGGACCACCGAGAGGTCTGGCTGACCGCCGGCCACGACAAGGCCCGGCAGGCCCTCACGCGGTCACATGTCGGGCAGTTCCTCCAGCCGTACCGGGCGCCGCTCCCGGCGCGAGCGTTCGCACGCCTCCGCGATCCGGAACGCGGCGAGCGCCTCCCCGCCGTCGCACGGGTTGGGGCCCTCGCCGCGCACCAGCCGTACGAAGGCCGCCAGCTCCGCCTCGTAGGCCGGGGCGAACCGCTCCAGGAAGCCGGTCCACGGCTTGCTCGCCGGGGGCGGCCCGTGCGGCTCGGTCGAGGCGATGGGCGTGCGGTCGTCCAGTCCGGTGGACACCTGGTCCAGCTCCCCGGCCAGCTCCATGCGCACGTCGTAGCCGGCGCCGTTGCACCGGGTGCCGGTGCTGCTGACGAGGGTGCCGTCGTCCAGGGTGAGCAGGGCCGCGCCGGTGTGCACGTCGCCCGCCTCCCGGAACGCCGGCAGGCCGGTGTCGGACCCCGCCGCGTACACCTCGGCCACCTCGCGCCCGGTCACCCAGCGGACCATGTCGAAGTCGTGCACCAGGCAGTCCCGGTACAGGCCCCCGGAGGTGGGCAGGTACCCGGCCGGCGGCGGCGCGGGATCGGCCGTGGTCGTCCGTACGGTGTGCAGCCGCCCCAGCGCGCCCGAGCGCACGAGCGCCCGCGAGGCGGCGTACCCCGCGTCGAACCGGCGCATGAAGCCCACCTGCAGTACGCCACCCACCGCGCCGACCTCGCGCAGCACGGACAGGGTCCGCTCCAGATCGGGGGCGACGGGCTTCTCGCAGAACACCGGCAGGCCGCCGCGCACCGCCCGGACGACGAGCTCCGCGTGTCCTTCCGTCGCGCAGGCCACGACGAGGGCGTCCACCCCCCAGCTGAAGACCTGGTCCACGCCCGGCGCGGCGGTGGCCCCGAGCCGGTCCGCGAGCCGCGCGGCCCGCTCGGGAACGGCGTCGGCCAGCAGCAGCGAGCCGGCGTCCGGCCGGCGGGCCAGGACCGCCGCGTGGAACGAGCCGATCCGGCCCGTCCCGATGATCCCGATGCGCATGCACTCAACGTGACCCCGTACCGGGGACCTGTCAATCTGCCCGAGAGTGCCCCGATGGGCTCCCAAGGTCCACTGTGGCGGATACTGGGCGGCTGGAACCGGAATGGACCGCTTTGACAACGATCGGCTGTGACGGCGACGAGATGCACGACGATGCGCTCGACGAGACGCACGACAAGGGAAGGGCGCGGCGACGTGGCTAGGGTTCGGACAGGGGCGCGCGTCGTGGGCGCCGTGCTCGCGGCGGTACTGGGCGCCTCCCTCGTGGGCTGCAGCAGTACGGGCGGCAAGCGCGCCGAGGAGCGGGCCAAGAGCGCCCAGGCGGGTCGGCCCGCGGTGAACACCCCGCGCTGGACCTTCGCCATGATCACCCACGCGGGCGACGGCGACACCTTCTGGGACATCGTCCAGAAGGGCGCCAAGGAGGCCGCGGCGAAGGACAACATCAACTTCGTCTACGCCCACGACGACCAGGCCCAGCAGCAGGCCCAGTTCGTGCAGAACGCCATCGACCAGAAGGCGGACGGCATCATCGTCAGCCTCGCCAAGCCCGAGGCCCTCAAGGACGTCATCGCCAAGGCCGTCAAGGCCGGCATCCCGGTGGTGACCGTCAACTCCGGCTCCGCCCAGTCCGCCGCGTACGGGGCCCTCACCCACATCGGCCAGGACGAACAGATCGCCGGCGAGGCCGTCGGCACCGAGCTGACCAGGCGCGGCAAGAAGAAGGCCGTCTGCGTCCTGCACGAGCAGGGCAACGTCGGCCACGAGCAGCGCTGCGCCGGTGCGAAGAAGACCTTCGGTGAATCCGGCGGGGTCATGGAGAACCTGTACGTCGAGGGCACCAACATGCCCTCCGTACAGGCGGCCATCCAGGCCAAGCTCCAGGCCGACCCGTCCGTCGACTCGATCGTCACCCTCGGCGCCCCCTTCGCCCCCACCGCGATCAAGGCCAAGGACGCGGCGGGCAGCAAGGCCGAGGTGGACACCTTCGACCTCAACGAGTCCGTGGCCCGCGACCTGAAGTCCGGCGCCCTCGGCTTCGCCGTCGACCAGCAGCCCTACCTCCAGGGGTACGAGGCCGTCGACCTGCTGTGGCTCAGCCGCTACAACGCCGACGTTCTCGGCGGCGGACGCCCCGTGCTCACCGGCCCGCAGATCGTCACCGGCGCCGAGGCGGCCAAGCTGGAGCAGTACATCAAGCGGGGCACCCGATGAGCGCACCGGCCCTCGCCGACGAACGGCTCGCGCCCACCTCCCTGGTGCGCCGCCTCCTCGGCCGCCCGGAGCTGGGCGCGGTCGTCGGCGCCGCCGCCGTCTTCCTCTTCTTCTCCTTCGCCGCCGACAGCTTCCTGCGGGCCTCCAGCCTGAGCACGATCCTCTACTCGGCCTCCACCATCGGGATCATGGCCGTGCCGGTCGCGCTGCTGATGATCGGCGGCGAGTTCGACCTGTCCGCCGGCGTCATGGTCACCACCTCGGCGCTGATCAGCTCGATGTTCAGCTACCAGATGACCGCCAACGTCTGGGTCGGCGTCCTGGTGTCCCTGCTGGTCACCCTGGCGATCGGCTTCTTCAACGGGTTCATGCTGACCCGCACGAAACTGCCCAGCTTCATCATCACGCTGGGCACCTTCCTGATGCTGACCGGCCTGAACCTCGGCTTCACCAAACTGATCAGCGGCTCGGTCTCCACCAAGACCATCGCCGACATGGAGGGCTTCCCCTCCGCCCGGGCCCTGTTCGCCTCCCAGTGGAACGTCGGCTCGGTCACCTTGAAGGTCACCATCCTGTGGTGGCTGGCCCTGGTCGCGCTGGCCACCTGGATCCTGCTGCGCACCCGCGCCGGCAACTGGATCTTCGCGGTCGGCGGCGGGGCGGACGCGGCCCGCGCCACCGGCGTCCCGGTCGTCAAGACGCGCATCGGCCTCTACATGGGGGTCGCCCTGTGTGCCTGGATCTCCGGGCAGCACATCCTCTTCTCCTTCGACGTCGTCCAGTCGGGCGAAGGCGTCGGCAACGAGTTCCTCTACATCATCGCGGCGGTCATCGGCGGCTGTCTGATGACCGGCGGTTACGGCTCCGCCATCGGATCGGCCGTCGGCGCCTTCATCTTCGGGATGACCAGCAACGGCATCGTCTACGCCCAGTGGAACCCCGACTGGTTCAAGTTCTTCCTCGGCGCGATGCTGCTGCTCGCGACGCTGCTCAACGCATGGGTCCGCAAGCGGGCGGAGGCGAAGTGACCGTGGCCGCTCTCGTGAAGCTGACCGACGTCAGCAAGTTCTACGGCAACATCCGCGCCCTCCAGGGCGTCTCCCTGGAGGTCTCCGCCGGCGAGATCACCTGTGTCCTCGGTGACAACGGCGCCGGCAAGTCCACCCTGATCAAGATCATCGCCGGGCTGCACCGGCACGATGCGGGCAGCTTCGAGATCGAGGGTGAGGAGGCCGTACTCGCCAACCCGCGCGCCGCCCTCGACCGCGGCATCGCCACCGTCTACCAGGACCTCGCCGTCGTCCCGCTCATGCCCGTCTGGCGGAACTTCTTCCTCGGCTCCGAGCCCACCCGCGGCCGCGGCCCCTTCCGCCGCCTCGACGTGGACCTCATGCGCGAGACCACCCGCGCGGAGCTGCTGCGCATGGGCATCGACCTACGGGACGTGGACCAGCCGATCGGCACCCTGTCCGGCGGCGAGCGCCAGTGCGTGGCCATCGCCCGGGCCGTGTACTTCGGGGCGAAGGTCCTCGTCCTGGACGAGCCCACCGCGGCGCTCGGCGTCAAACAGTCCGGTGTCGTCCTCAAGTACGTCGCCGCGGCCCGTGACGCGGGTCTCGGCGTGGTCCTGATCACCCACAACCCGCACCACGCCCACCTCGTCGGGGACCGTTTCGTGCTCCTCAAACGAGGAGCCATGGCGGGCAGCCACACCCGCGACTCGATCACGCTGGACGAGCTCACCCGGCAGATGGCGGGCGGCTCCGAGCTGGACGAGCTGAGCCACGAACTGGAGCGGGTGGCAGAATCAGGCCCAGACCACACGTCCGGCACCACCCGCACCCCGAGGGACGACACGACTCGATGAGCACGTACCGGGACTTCACGCTCACCCACCGGGGGTCGGCGCGGGGCACCGTCCTGCGGACCGTCGGGACGCGTGAGCGCCGGTCGCTGCTGACCGCCCCGCGCGTCCCGACCGTCGGCATCGACATCGGCGGCACGAAGGTGATGGCAGGCGTCGTGGACGCCGACGGCGCCATCCTGGAGAAGATCCGCGCGGAGACCCCGGACAAGTCGAAGAGCCCCAAGGTCGTCGAGGACACCATCGTCGAACTGGTGCTGGACCTCTCCGACCGGCACGACGTGCACGCCGTGGGCATCGGCGCGGCCGGCTGGGTCGACGCGGACCGCTCCCGTGTGCTCTTCGCCCCGCACCTGGCCTGGCGCGACGAGCCGCTGCGCGACGCGCTCCAGTCCCGGCTCGCGGTACCGGTCATGGTCGACAACGATGCCAACACCGCGGCCTGGGCCGAGTGGCGCTTCGGCGCCGGCCGCGGCGAGGACCACCTGGTCATGATCACGTTGGGCACCGGCATCGGCGGCGCCATCCTCGAAGGCGGTCAGGTCAAGCGCGGCCGCTACGGGGTGGCCGGCGAGTTCGGGCACATGCAGGTCGTACCCGGCGGCCACCGCTGCCCCTGCGGCAACCGCGGCTGCTGGGAGCAGTACAGCTCCGGCAACGCCCTGGTCCGCGAGGCCCGCGAGCTGGCGGCGGCCGACTCACCGGTCGCGTACAACATCATCGCGAAGGTCGGCGGCAACGTCCAGGAGATCACCGGGCCGCTCATCACCGAGCTGGCCCGCGAGGGCGACGCCATGTGCGTCGAGCTGCTCCAGGACATCGGCCAGTGGCTGGGCGTCGGCATCGCCAACCTCGCCGCCGCGCTCGACCCGTCCTGCTTCGTCATCGGCGGCGGCGTCAGCGCCGCCGACGACCTGCTGATCGGCCCCGCCCGCGACGCCTTCCGGCGCCACCTCACCGGCCGCGGCTACCGCCCCGAGGCCCGGATCGCCAAGGCCCAGCTCGGCCCGGAGGCGGGCATGGTCGGCGCCGCCGACCTCGCCCGGCTCGTCGCCCGCCGCTTCCGCCGGGCCACGCGCCGGCGCGTCGAGCGGTACGAGCGCTACGCGCGGCTGGGCCTGCGCGACGTCACCGGTCCCACGGACCCCGAGAAGCAGGACCCCACGTCGTGAACCCACCACCGCTGCTGCCCCGCCAGGCCGCCGCCCCCGACGAGGGCGGCGCGTCCGCGCACCCGGCCGAGGACCGCCGGCACGTGGTCCGGCGCCGCTGGATCACCGCGATCATCATCCTGCTGCTCGTCGGGGTCCCTGCGGGCTACCTCGCGATCTCCGCCCACCAGAGCCGCGAGAGCGGCCGGGACAAGGCGGCCACGGTCGGCGCGGCCAAGGTGCGCACGGCCTGGCCGTCCGCGGTGCAGCGCAGCGTCTACGAGGTCCCGATCCCGATGATGGCCTCGCTCGTCGGCTACCTGGAGACCAACAACTGGCACACCAGCCGGCTCTACACCCAGTTCTCGCTGACCCCGCAGGAACTCGACACCTTCCTCGCCGACATCGGCACCAGCAAGGACAAGCTGACGCCCGGCGTGTCCATCTCGGAGCGCGACGCACGCGTGGCCGGCTGGAGCTGGAGCCCCAAGCACACCTGGTACGGGATCACCCTCGACGCAAAGGACCCCCGCCCCACCCGGGACGTCACGGTCGACTTCACCAAGCCCGGGAACCCGCGGGTGTACGTCGTCTCCACCGCCGTCCCGTAGGCCGGTCCGCAGCCGGGGCGGCGGACCGTCGGGCGATAGCCTGGGATCATGAAACTCACCAAGCGCCTGCACTCGTGCGTCCAGCTGGAGAAGGACGGGCGCGTGCTCGTCATCGACCCGGGCGTCTTCAGTGAGCCCGACGCGGGGCTGGGGGCGGACGTCCTTCTGGTCACCCACGAGCACCCCGACCACTTCGAGGAGGGTCGGCTGCGCGCCGCGCTCGACGCGAACCCGGAGGCCGGCCTGTGGACCCTGCGCAGCGTCGCGGAGAAGCTGGCCGGCGCCTACCCGGGCCGGGTGCACACCATCGGACACGGTGACGCCTTCGAAGCCGCCGGGTTCGACGTCCGGGTGCACGGCGAACTGCACGCCGAGATCCACCCGGACCTCCCCCGGGTCACCAATGTCGGCTACCTCGTGGACGGTTCCCTGTTCCACCCGGGGGACGCGCTGACCGTGCCCGGGGTGCCCGTCGAGACCCTGATGCTCCCGGTGCACGCGCCCTGGAACAAGATCGGCGAGGTGATCGACTACCTGCGCGAGGTGAAGCCCCGCCGGGCCCTCGACATCCACGACGCCTACCTCGCCGACCTGGCCCGACCCGTCTACGACGGCCTCCTGGGCGCCCTCGGCGGCACCGACCACGGGCGGCTCGGCGCCGGGGACGCCACCCACCTGTGACTGTCGGTGCCGGGCGGTAGGTTGGTCGGCATGCGTATCGCCACATACAACGTCAACTCCATCACCGCCCGGCTGCCGCGCCTGCTGGCCTGGCTGGAGAGCTCCGGGACGGACGTCCTCTGCGTCCAGGAGACCAAGTGCTCAGCGGAGCAGTTCCCGCACGACGAGCTGCGCGAGCTGGGCTACAAGGCCGTGGTCAACGCCACCGGGCGGTGGAACGGCGTCGCGGTGATCTCCCGGGTCGGGCTGGACGAGGTGGTCGTGGGCCTGCCCGACGGTCCCGCCTACGAGGGCGTCGAGGAGCCCCGCGCGATCTCCGCGACCTGTGACGGCGTGCGCGTGTGGTCGGTATACGTGCCGAACGGCCGTGAGGTCGCCCACGACCACTACGGCTACAAGCTGGACTGGTTCCGCGCGCTCGCGGCGGCCGTCGCGGAAGACGCGGCGGGCCCGCGCCCGTTCGCCGTCCTCGGCGACTACAACGTGGCGCCGACCGACGACGACGTGTTCGACCCGGCCCTGTTCGAGGGCATGACCCACGTCACCCCCGCCGAGCGGGCCGCCCTGGAGGCGCTGCGGGCCGCCGGGCTCTCCGACGTGGTGCCCCGACCGCTCAAGTACGACCGGCCGTACACGTACTGGGACTACCGCCAGCTCGCCTTCCCCAAGAACCGCGGCATGCGCATCGACCTGGTCTACGCCAACGAACCCTTCACGAAGGCCGTCAAGGACGCCTACGTCGACCGCGAGGAGCGCAAGGGCAAGGGCGCCTCGGACCACGCCCCGGTCGTCGTCGACCTGGAGCTCTGACCGGCCGGCCGGAATTCCGGTCCTGCGCGCCCTGTGGCCAGGCGGGGGCGGCGGTGCGAGGCTGGTCGGTATGAACATCCCTTTCCTGGCCAACTGGCGCAGCCGGCACGAAACGGAACAGGGTGCGGGACTCGCCGCCGCCCTCGCGGACGATCCCGAGGGCGTCGCCGAGCTGTTCTCGGAGTGCCAGATGCTGCGCGCCCAGGCGAGGTCCGCCGGGCTCGAACTCGACGGGAGCCCGGCGTCGTTGGAGGCGCTGGACCAGCTGATGCCCCGGTGGCGACGGGACCCGGAGGCCGTGCCGTGGCTGGGGAACGACGCCGGTTTCTATCTCGGGACCCTGATCGTCCGGACCATCCCGGGGGCCCGCTGGCAGGTGTGGCCGAACGGCCAGCCCGTGATCCGGCTCGCATCCGGCCGGGAGCTGAACGTCGTCGAGTCGGGCGTGTCCTGGGCCGTGACGGGATCGCCGGAGCTGTCCCAGGCGTACGCCGAGGCATCGGAGGGCTGATCTCGGAGCCCTTTATGTCAGCTTTAGGCGTGTCGAGGCGAAGTGCCCTTCCGAGGCTGGATAGTTTGCGCTGACCTCGACACCGACAAGTGGGCAGGGCAGCGTATGGCCGTCGATCCTTTGATCGAGCTGCGGGACGTCAACAAGTACTACGGGCAACTGCACGTCCTCCGGGACATCAACCTCACCGTCGGCCGCGGGGAGGTGGTGGTCGTCATCGGCCCCTCCGGCTCCGGGAAGTCGACGCTCTGCCGGGTCGTCAACCGGCTGGAGACCATCGAGTCGGGCACGATCGTCCTGGACGGGCATCCGCTGCCCGCCGAGGGAAAGGACCTCGCCGGGCTGCGGGCCGAGGTCGGCATGGTCTTCCAGTCCTTCAACCTCTTCGCCCACAAAACCGTCCTCGCCAACGTGTCCCTCGCGCAGATCAAGGTCAGGAGGCGCAAGAGGGAGGAGGCGGACAAACGCTCCCGCGAACTGCTGGAGCGGGTGGGCCTCGCCGACCAGGCCGACAAGTACCCCGCCCAGCTGTCCGGCGGCCAGCAGCAGCGGGTCGCGATCGCCCGCGCCCTCGCGATGAGCCCGAAGGCCCTCCTCTTCGACGAGCCCACCTCCGCCCTCGACCCCGAGATGATCAACGAGGTGCTGGAGGTCATGCGCCGGCTCGCCGCCGAGGGCATGACGATGGTCGTGGTGACCCACGAGATGGGCTTCGCCCGCTCCGCGGCCAACCGGGTCGTGTTCATGGCCGACGGGAAGATCATCGAGGACCGGACCCCGGAGGCGTTCTTCACGGCCCCCGAGAGCGACCGGGCCCGTGACTTCCTCTCCAAGATCCTCAAGCACTGAGGGGGACGGCCCGTGAAACGCCTCATCGGCTCCCGCCTGCCCGCCTGCCTGCTCGCCCTGCTCGCCCTGCTCGGCGCCGCCACCGGCTGCGGCAAGTCCGGCAGCCCCCCGGTGAAGGGGCCGCCACCGGAGGCCCTGCCCGTCTACCAGGTCGCCACCGGCTTCACGCTGCCCGATTCCCCCACCTGGGAGGACGCCCGGCGCCGCGGCCACCTCGTCGTCGGAGCCAAGGAGGACCAGCCGTACCTCGGGGAGAAGGACCCCTCCAGCGGTCGCTACTCCGGATTCGACATCGAGATCGCCAAGATGATGTCGGCCTCCCTCGGTTTCGACCCCAAGACCATCGAGTTCAAGACCATCGCCTCCGCCAACCGCGAGACCGCCCTCCAGAACGGCCAGATCGACTTCTACGTCGGCACCTACACCATCAACGCCAACCGCAAGAAGCAGGTCGGCTTCGCCGGCCCCTACTTCATGGCCGGCCAGTCGCTCCTCGTCCGCAAGAAGGAGAAGGCCATCAAGGGCCCCGGCGACCTCGCGGGCAAGAAGGTCTGCTCCGCCGCCGGCTCCACCCCCTACCAGCGCCTCCAGCGCGAGTACCCCCAGGCGGTGCTCGTCGCCTACGACACGTACTCGGTGTGCGTCGACAACCTGCTCACCTACCAGGTCGACGCCGTCTCCACCGACGACTCGATCCTCCTCGGCTACGCCGCCAAGGTCCCCGAGGAACTCAAGGTCGTCGGCAAGCCCTTCTCCGAAGAGCCCTACGGCATCGGAGTCCCGCGCTCCGACAACGCGCTGCGCTTCGCCCTCGACGACGCCCTCGCGCGGAACGAGCAGAACGGGAACTGGAAGAAGGCGTACGAGGCCACCCTCGGCCTCTCCGGCGTCCCGGCCCCCCGACCACCCGCCATCGACCGCTACCCGGCGGGCTGAGGGGAGAGCGCACCGCCATGTACGTACTGACCCAGAACTTCTCGGTCTACCGCGAAGGCTTCCTCGGGACCCTGCAACTCACCGTCTACGCCTCCCTCCTCGCCCTCGCGCTCGGCTTCGTGATGGCCTCCTTCCGGGTCGCCCCCATCGGCTCCCTGCGCGTCCTCGGCACGGTCTGGGTGACCGTGCTGCGCAACACCCCGCTCACCCTGCTGTTCTTCGCCGTCCTGCTGGGTCTGCCCCGCTTCGGGCTGGTCCTGCCCTTCCAGGTGTTCGCCGTGCTCGCACTCGGCTGCTACACCTCCGCCTTCATCTGCGAGGTGCTGCGCTCGGGCATCAACACCGTGCCCAAGGGCCAGGGCGAGGCGGCCCGCAGCCTCGGGATGTCCTTCGCCCAGACCCTGGGCGGCGTGGTGCTGCCCCAGGCGTTCCGTTCCGTCATCCCGCCGATCGGTTCCACCCTGATCGCCCTCGCCAAGAACTCCGCCATCGCCGGCGCGTTCAGCGTCACCGAACTGCTGGGCACCTACAAGACCCTCAACGAGTTGGGCTACAACATCATCTGGACCTTCGTCTGGATCGCCGTCGGCTACCTGATCATCACCCTGTCCATCAGCGCGCTGTTCAACGTGCTGGAGAAGCGCTGGGGAGTCGCCCGATGACCGCGCACGCGCTGCACAGGGACACGCAGTCCACCGCCCTCTACGACATCCCCGGCCCGCGGGCCCGCCGCCGACACCTCCTGTACGGGATGGTCTCGACCGCGCTGATCCTGGCCCTGCTCGGCTGGATCGTCCACCTGCTGTTCGACACGCACCAGTTCACCGCCGCCAAGTGGACGCCCTTCGAGTACGAGGGCATCCAGGACCTGCTGCTCACCGGCCTCGGCAACACCCTCAAGGCATTCGCCTACGCCGCGGTGCTCTCGCTCGCGCTGGGCGCCGTGCTCGCCACCGGACGGCTCTCCGCGCACCGCCCGGTGCGCTGGTCGGCCACCGTGTTCGTGGAGTTCTTCCGGGCCATGCCCGTACTCGTGATGATCTTCTTCATCTTCGTCGCCCTCAAGGTGCAGCCCCTTCCCGCGCTGGTGGCCGGGCTGACCCTCTACAACGGCTCGGTGCTGGCCGAGGTGTTCCGTACGGGGGTCAACGCGGTGGAGCGGGGCCAGCGGGAGGCCGCGTACGCCCTCGGCATGCGCAAGACGCAGGTGATGAGCTACGTGCTCGCGCCGCAGGCGGTGCGGGCGATGTTGCCGGCGATCATCAGCCAGTTGGTGGTGGCACTCAAGGACACCTCGCTCGGCTTCCTGATCACCTACGAGGAGTTCCTGCACGCCGGGAAGCTGATCGCCTCGAACCTGGACTACGACCTGCCCTTCATCCCGGTGGTGATGGTCATCTCACCGGTCTACATCGGGATGTGCATGGTGCTGTCCTGGTTCGCCACCTGGGTGGCCAGACGACAGAGCCGCAACCCGAAGACCGAGGCGGTCGATGTGGCCCCGGCCGACCCGGGCACCCTGCTGCCGGGCGCGCCGCTCCGGTAACCCCCCCCGGAACCGGCCCGGCCGGCAGCAGCCGTGGATCACTGCTCGCGCAGCGGCACCGAGACGTACGAGGGATCGGTGCGCGGCGAGGAGAAGGTCAGCTGCGCGCCGGCCGGGTTGTGTTCGATGTAGAGCGGGTCCACGGTGTCGACGACGACGGCGAGCCGGTGCCCGGCGGGCACGTCGTATGCGGTGGAGAAGAGGTCCAGGTCCACCCCGAACGCCTGGCCGGGGGTCTTCCCGTGGAAGGTGTAGGGGGCGTTGGTGACCAGTTTGCCGACGCCGAGCGGGCCCACGTCGTACAGGTACGCGACGAAGGTGCCGTCCCCGGCGGTCGGGGTGACGGTGGTGTGCAGCTTCACGGTGCCGCGCACGCGCCGGTCGGCGTCGTAGCGCTGGGACTGCCAGACGGCGGCGAAGGCGCGGGGGAGGAGCGGGACGGAGGCAACCGGGGGCGCCTGGGCGAGCTGGTCGAGGGCGCTGGAGAGGAAGACGATCCCGCCGTCGGCGCCGGAGTCGACGTTCGCCCACACGTGCTCGCTGTCGGAGAGGGCGAGCTTCTCGGAGCCGCCCGAGCCGACCGACTTCCAGTCGGCGTAGCCCTCGTAGCCGCTGTCGCTGCGGGACTTGATCTGTACGGGCGCCTCGGAGTCGACGCCGTTGCGCTCGCCCTTGAGGTAACGGTCGAACCAGCGGTGGGCGTTGGTCCAGGTGTCGTTGGGCAGGCCGAGCAGACCGGTGGCCTCGGCGGTGGCGTGGTCGCCCGGGCGGAACTCCAGGCGCTTGGGGCCGGTCAGCTTCTCGAAGAAGTCCGCGTACTGGTTGGGCGGGAAGATGGTGTCGCCCCAGGCGTTGCCCATCATCACGGCCGGGCCGTTCGCGTTGATCCGGTCGACCTGGTAGGTCGCCGAGCGGGCCTTGCCCCACTCGATCATCTGTGGCTCGCGGTCCAGCCGCGAGCCGAGGAAGTCGCCGAGGATTCCCTGGAGTTCGGGTCCGGGGCGGCCGGTGAGGTAACCGGCGCCGCCGAGGAGAGCGGCGGCCTGGAGGTGCTGGGTGCGGCCGGAGTAGATGGAGTCGATGATGTCGGCCCAGCCGCTGAGCGCGACCACCGCCTTGATCCGGGGGTCGTGGGCCGAGGCCAGCAGGCTGATGCCCGCCCCGTACGAGACCCCGCCCAGGCCGATGTGCCGGGCATCGGCGGGGGTGTTCGCCAGGGCCCAGTCGATGACGGCGGAGACGTCGGCGACGTCGGGCGGGCCCGCGACCTCGATCTGCCCGCCGGAGAGCCAGAAGCCGCGGGAGGTGTAACTGACCACGACGTAGCCGGAGTCGGCCAGTTGCTTGGCCTGGGCGATGTATTCGATCTGCGGCAGGCCCCAGCTGGTGGGCAGCACGATCAGCGGGTAGCTCCGGCCGCTCCGGGCGCCGGCCGGGGTGAAGACGTTGCCCTTGAGGGTGATCCCGCCGGAGCCGGGGATGTCGTGGAAGCGCAGCTCCGACGTGGACGAGGACGAGGACGGGGTCGGGGACGAGGTGTCGGAGGCGTGGGTGGTGGCTGCGTCCATGGCCGCCGCCTGGGCCTGGTGGGGGGACAGGCCCAGGGCGGCTGCGGCCAGCAGGGCCGCCACGGCTGCTGCGGTGCTGGTGGTGCGGGGCATCGATGCTCCTCGCGTGCGCCGGTGACAAAGTGTGCCGACGGTAACGGGAGCGGCTTACCGTGGGTAACCCGTGGGTAAGTTACGTACGGGTAACGATTGACTTCGTGTCAACAGCGGGTCCGGGTTAACCTCGTCCCCGATCGACTACGGAGCGGGGAACCCCAGATGGACCGGTACACCGATACGAGTGGCCGGTGACGGCCCCCGGGGCGGCGCCGCCCACCGAACGCACCGACGCAACGGACCGTGACACCTCGCCGCGCAGCACCTCGGTACAGCGCAGCGGCGCGTTGATGGCGGCCGGCTCGATCGTCTCCCGCGCCACCGGCTTCGTCCGCTCGGCCGTCGTCCTCGCGGCCCTGGGCACCCAGGTGCGCGGCGACAGCTACGCCGTCGCCAACACCGTCCCCAACATCATCTACATGCTCCTGATCGGGGGCGCGCTCAACGCCGTCTTCGTGCCCGAGCTGGTCCGGGCCGCCCGTGAACATCCGGACGCCGGCGTCGCGTACACCGACCGGCTGCTCACCGCCTGCACCGTCGCGCTCCTCGCGCTGACCGCCGTGGCCGTCCTGGCCGCCCCGCTGATCGTCTCGGCGTACACGCCCGCGGAATACACCCCGGCCGAGGTGGACGCCACCGTGGCCCTGGCCCGGTTTTGCCTCCCGCAGATATTCTTCTACGGCCTCTTCACCCTGCTCGGACAGGTCCTCAACGCCCGGGGCAGGTTCGGGGCGATGATGTGGACCCCGGTCCTGAACAACATCGTGATCATCGCCGTGTTCGGGCTCTTCCTCGCCCTCTCGCACGGCGGAAGCACGGCCTTCACCTCCGGCGAGACCCGGCTGTTCGGCATCGGTACCACCGCGGGCATCGTCATCCAGGCCCTCGCCCTGATCCCGTCCCTGCGCTCCGCCGGCTTCCGCTGGCACCCGCGGTTCGACTGGCGCGGCAGCGGCCTCGCCCGCCCGCTGCGCAACGCCGGCTGGCTGGTCCTGCTGGTACTCAGCAACCAGTTCGCCTACTGGGTCGTGACCCGGCTCTCCACCACCGCCGGGAAACTCGCCGACCGGGCGGGGATCGCCGGCGGCGTGGGCTACGTCGCCTACACCAACGCCTATCAGCTGTGGATCGTCCCGCAGGGTATCGTCACCGTCTCCCTGATCACCGCGCTCATGCCCCGGATGAGCGCCGCCGCTTCCTCGGACGACCTCGGCGCCGTCCGCCGCGACGTGTCCTACGCCCTGCGCACCGGCGCCGCGCTCATCGTGCCCGCCGCCGCCCTGTTCGCGGCCCTCGCGCCCTGGCTCACGGCCTGCGTCTTCCAGTACGGCGAGGTGAAGGCCGCCGACGCCGAGGTGATGGCGGGGATACTCGTCGCGTTCGCACCCGGCCTGATCGCCTTCTGCGCCCAGTACGTGCTCTCGCGCGGCTTCTACGCGCTCTCCGACACCCGGACCCCGTTCCTCCTCAACCTCGTCATCGTCGCCCTCAACGCGGGTCTCTCCTACGCCGCCTACGAAGTGCTGCCCCTGCGCTGGGTCGTGACGGGCATGGCCGCCGCCTCCTCGGTCGCCTTCACCGCGGGCGCCGCGGTCACCGCCTTCGCCCTCGCCCGACGGCTCGGCCCCCGCACCCCGGGCCGTACCGGGCCCGGCGCCACCGCCGCGGGCACCCACCTGCGGCTGCTGGCCGCCTGCCTGCCCGCGGCGGCCGCCGGATACGCCGCCGCCCGCTCCTGCGAGGCGGCCGGCCGGTTCGCCGCCACCGGCGCCGGGACCGCGGTGCTCGTCCTCGTCGTACTCCTCCTGGCCAAGCCGATGCGCCTGACGGAGATCACCGACCTGACGGCGTCCCTGCGCCGCAGACTGCCGGGCGGCTGACCGCGCCCCCTTGCGCGGAGGGAGCCCAGGGCGCCACCGTGGCCCCCATGACCGACGCACCCGCGCGCGGCGCCGATCACGTCCCCGACGTCTTCGACCCCCGCCTGTACGCAGCGGGCATCCCGCACGAGCGCTACCGGCTCCTGCGCGAGCGGCACCCGGTGGCGTGGCAACCCGAACCGGAGGTGCTCGGCTGGCCCGCCGGCCCCGGATTCTGGGCCGTCACCCGACACGCCGACACCCTACGGGTCCTGCGCGAGCACACCACGTACTCCTCCTGGCTGGGCGCAACCCAGATCCGCGACCCCGACCCGGCCGACCTGCCGTTCGTGCGGCGCACCATGCTCAACCAGGACGTGCCCGAGCACGGGAGGCTGCGCCGGCTCGTCGCCCGTGCCTTCACCCCCACCCGCGTCGACGCCTTCGCCGCCCGGGTGCGCGGACGCGCCCGTACGCTGCTGCGCGCCGCCCGCGACGCGGCCGTGGACGGGGCCGCCGACCTCGTCACCGCCGTCACCGACGAGTACGCCCTGCTCAACCTGACCGACCTGCTGGGCGTCCCCGCCGCCGACCGGGGCCTGCTGCTGGAGTGGACCGTACGCGTCATCGGCTACCAGGACCCCGAAGACGTGCCCGCGCCGCCGCTCGGCCCGGACGGGACACCGCTCAATCCCCGATCGCCGGCGCTGCTCGGCGAGATGTTCGACTACGCCCGCGAACTGGCCGCGCACAAGAGGGCGCATCCGGGCGACGACGTGATGACGGCCCTCGCCGAGGCGGGATTGGCCCCCGGCGAGCTGGAGATGTTCTTCTTCCTGCTGACCGTCGCCGGCAACGACACCGTACGCGCCGCCGCTCCCGGCGGCCTGCTCGCCCTGGCCGGCTCCCCGGACGCCTACCGGCGACTGGCCCGAGGCGACGTGCCCGTCGAGCGCGCGGTGGAGGAACTCCTGCGGGTCCACCCGCCGGTGCTCAGCTTCCGTCGCACCGCGGCCGTCGACACCGTACTCGCCGGGCAGCCGATCCGCGCCGGCGACAAGGTGGTGGTCTTCCACGCCTCCGCCAACCACGACGAGCGCGCCTTCGCCGCCCCCGACCGCCTCGACCTCGGCCGGGCACCCAATCCGCACGTCTCCTTCGGCGACGGCCCGCACGTCTGCCTCGGCGCCCACTTCGCCCGGCTCCAACTGCGGACCTTCTACGAGGAGTGGCGCGACCTCATGCCCGCTCCCGAACCGGCGGGTCCGCCGCGCCGGTTGGTGTCCAACTTCATCAACGGGATCACGCGACTGCCGCTGCGGGTGTCCGCGCCGCGCGCGTGACGTCGGCCGCCAACTCGACCACGTCCGGGCCGTAGGCCTCCGAGTTGATCACCTTCAGTACCACGCAGAAGGAGTCGTTGCCGTACTTCCGCGCCAACGCCTGGTGGTGGCGGGCCAGGTACCGGGCGCCCGCCTGGTTGCTGATCGCGGTCTGACCGGAGATCAGGAACACCGGCCGGGTCCCCGGTCCGGTCGTCAGCCGGGCCAACAGCACGTGGTCCACCTGGCCCCTCTCCCACCGGAACGTCTCCTCGCCGACCCGGATCACCCCCCGGTCGGGGCCCGGCTCGGTGGAGACGTCCACCCGCACGCCCGGCAGCATGGACGCCAGGTGCGCCGCCGTCCGCACGTTGGAGACGGGGCCGCCCACACAGAACTCGGCCCGCTCCCCGAAGCCCTGGCGGGCCGAGTCGTGGGAGACGATCCGCAGGTTCGCCGCGCAGTCCTTGATCAGCGCGGATATCTCCAGCAGGGCGAAGGCGTCGTTGCGGTGCACCGACCCCTCCGTGCCACCCATCTGCCGGTTGACCACGAACACGCAGTCCGAACCGGTGGGCAGCCCGAAGAACGCCTGTTTGCGGCGCAACGTGCGCCGCCACAGGTACGTCCGGGAGAACCAGCCGAAGCCGCCGCTGATGGCGGTGGCCACCACTCCGAGCACGATGTTGCGCACGTCGTCGTTCATGGCGCGGATGTTAACCCGCCCCGGGCGGTCCTGACGTGGGGGGTCCGGTGAGGCTACAGTGCCGGACCGGGCCCGTCACAGGGGATCTGACGGGCTGTCGACTGGAGGTACGGATGCGTCGTCCCGCCGCACGTCAGTTCGCGCTCGTCGCCCTCGCCGGGGCGCTGGTGTCCACCGGAGCCGCCGCGCCACCCTCGGCGGCGGCCGGCGCCCCCGCGAAGGTCCCGGTCGCCGTCGGTTACGGCGGGGCCGTCGCCAGCGTCGACGCCGACGCCTCGGCGGCCGGTATCGCGGTGCTCCGCGCGGGCGGCAACGCGGTGGACGCGGCGGTCGCCACCGCCGCCGCGCTCGGGGTCACCGAGCCGTACTCCGCCGGGATCGGCGGTGGGGGTTACTTCGTCCACTACGACGCCGCCTCCCACCGGGTGGAGACCATCGACGGCCGCGAGACCGCCCCGGCCACCGCGACCGCCACCCTCTTCCAGGAGAACGGCGTCCCCATCCCCTTCGCCGAGGGCCAGACCAGCGGCCGGGGCGTCGGCGTCCCCGGCACCCCGGCGACCTGGAAGAGCGCACTCGACGCCTGGGGCACCCGGCCGCTCGGGCAGCTCCTGAAACCCGCCGAGAAGCTGGCCCGGGACGGCTTCACCGTCGACGCCACGTTCCGGGCCCAGACCGAACTCAACCAGGACCGCTTCAAGGACTTCCCGGACACCGCGAAGCTGTTCCTGCCCGGCGGGGCGCTGCCGGTGGTCGGCTCGACCTTCAAGAACCCGGACCTGGCCGCCACGTACGCCGAACTCGGCCGCAAGGGTGTCGACGCCGTCTACCGGGGCCCGCTCGCCGAGGACATCGTCCGCACGGTCCGCAAGCCCCCCGTGAGCCCGACCGCCACCCGCACCGTCCGCCCCGGCGACCTGACCACCGGGGACCTGGGGGCCTATGCGACCAAACGCCAGGCCCCGACCCAGGTGCGCTACCGGGGCCTCGACGTCTACAGCATCGCCCCCTCCTCCTCCGGAGGGACCACCGTCGGCGAGGCGCTGAACATCCTGGAGGGCACCGACCTGCGCGGCCTCTCCGAGGCGCAGTACCTGCACCGCTACATCGAGGCGTCCCGGATCTCCTTCGCCGACCGGGGCCGCTGGGTCGGTGACCCGGCCGCCGAGCGGGTCCCCACCCGCGAGCTGCTCTCCCAGCGGTACGCCGACAGCCGCGCCTGCCTGATCAGGCCGGACCGGGCCCTGACCAGCCCCCTGGCCCCCGGCGACCCGCGCCATCCGGCGACGTGCGGCGGCTCCGGCCAGGCCGCGCCCACCACGTACGAGGGCGAGAACACCACCCACCTGACGGTCGCCGACCGCTGGGGCAACGTGGTCTCCTACACCCTGACCATCGAATCCACCGGCGGCAGCGCCATCACCGTCCCGGGTCGCGGCTTCCTGCTCAACAACGAACTGACCGACTTCTCCTTCGCGCCCGCCGCCCCCGGCATCCCGGACCCGAATCTGCCCGGCCCCGGAAAGCGTCCGCGCTCGTCCATCGCACCGACCATCGTCCTGCGGGACGGGAAGCCGGTCCTCGCCGTGGGCTCCCCGGGCGGCGCCACCATCATCACCACCGTGCTCCAGACCCTTCTCGGTCACCTGGACCGGGGTCTGCCGCTGGAGGACGCCATCGCCGCGCCGCGCGCCAGCCAGCGCAACCAGAGCGCCACCGAGTTGGAACCGGGCCTGTGGAACAGTCCGGTCCGCGCGCAACTGGAGGCCCTCGGTCACACCTTCCGGCAGAACCCGGAGATCGGCGCCGCCACCGGAGTCCAGCGGCTCCCGGACGGCCGCTGGCTGGCGGCGGCCGAGCCCAGCCGCCGGGGCGGGGGCTCGGCGATGGTCGTATACCCGCACGGGCGTCCGTAGGGGCCTTAGGGTCGGGGCATGACCGTTGAGGAGCTCGGCCGGGGCAAGTACGTCAGTCTGACCACCTTCCGCAAGGACGGCACCCCCGTCGCCACCCCCGTGTGGGCGGTGGCCGACGGGGGCGAGCTGTACGTGTGGACGCGCAGCGATTCGTGGAAGGTCAAGCGGATCCGCGGCAACGCGCGGGTCACCGTGTCCGTCTGCGACGTGCGCGGTCGCATACCGGAGGGCGCGGTCGCGGTCGAGGGGCAGGCGCGGCTGCTGGACGAGACGGGGCTGCGGCGGGTCCGCTCGCTGATGTCGCGCAAGTACGGCTGGCAGTTCCGGCTGGTGGACCTGCCGGCCGCGCTGGTGCGGCGCGGCAAGCGGCCGCACACCGGCATCGCCGTCAAGCTTTGAGATTCCCGTAGCCCGCCCGTAACACGGGTGCGGTCCAATGCGGGCATGGACACGGCGACTTCGCTGCTGATCGGACGACTCGCGGAATACTTACGTGGGTTGACGCGCAGACTGGATCCCGGATCGGGTTGGTACGGGGAGTTCCTGCGGCGGGACCCCGAGGGGATGCGGGCCTGCCTGGACGGCGCCGCGATCCCGCCCTGGGACGTGCTGGCGTCGCTGCTGCTGGACGCGGCGGCAGTGCCGGGTGAGGTGGAGTACGCGGCCCGGCTGCGGGCCGCGGCCGCCGCCGCGTGGGACCGGTCGCCGGGCGGTGCGCGGGAGCTACGGGACCTGCTGGTCCGGGCCGCCGAGCAGCGGGCGGCGTCGGAGGCGGCCCTGGAGAGGCTCACGGAGCGGCTGGACGGGGCCCGGGACGCGGCGGAGGCGGACGCGCTCGCGGCGGAGCTGTCGTGGCTTCAGGACGACACGGCCCGCGCGGCGGCCCGCCACCAGGACCTGACGACCCGCCTCTCGGCGCTGCCGGTGCCGGAACGGCCGGAGCCGCCAGGGGCCGGATACGGGGGCGCGGCGGCCGGCTCGGCGTCGGGGGTGCGTGCACCCCGGCGCGGGGAGCCGGTGGATCGGCCCTCCCGGTCGTCGGGGATGCCGGAGCACGGGTACGGGGACGCGACGGCCGAACCGGCGGCGAAGCAGGCCGAGCCGCCTGACGGGGCCCGGGTGGCGGGGCCGAGGGCCGAGGAGCCGGTCGGGGATCCGGTCGGGCGGCCCGAGGGGCGGTGGCTGCGCGGGGGGCGCCGCGCCGGGGGCGCCCGGTACGCGGGGGCGCCGGCCGGGGAAGCGCCGCCGTCGCTGCCGGACGCGGCGCCCCGGGCCCCTGAGACGTCGCCCCGTGGCGCCCGCTTCGCCCACCTCGTCCCCGCCGGCGCGACCCCGGAGGCCGGGCCGCCCGAGCCCCCCGGCGCCGACCCTGCGGCCTCGGGCCCCGCGGCGGGTTCGGGCGCGGCGGCCCCGGCCCGGGGTGGGGCCGCCGGCCCGGCCCCGGAGGTGCCCCGGACCGTGGCCCGGCTCCTCGGGCTGAGGGCCCAGGGGCGCGGGGGAGAGGCGCACGCGCTGCTCTGCGAGGCCGCCGGGTGGCCCGCCCCGCTGCTGCCGGAGTTCGCCGCCGAGCTGGGCCGCGCCGGGCTCGGCGCGGACTGGGCGACCCTGCTGTGGGAGGCGGCCTCGCTCCCGCCCGACCGGCTGGCCGCCGCCGCGGCCGCCCTCGGGGAGGCCGGGCGGGACGGCGACTGCGACGCGTTGCTGCGCCAAGGCGCCGGCCGCCCCACCGCCGAGATCGCCGAGGCGGCCCTCCTCCTCGGCGCCGCCGGCCGCGACCGGGAGGCCGACGCGCTGCTCGCCGCCTTCGTCCGACTGCGCACCGCCGAGGAGGCCGCCGGCCTGGCCCGGCGGGACCCGCACTGGTTCGCCCCGCGCCTGCTCCGCGCGGCCTCCGCGCTCGCCGGGGGCAAACACCGGGACCTGTCCCACGCCCTTCGCGTCGCGGGGATCCCCCTGCCCTGAACCCGCCCGCTTCCTGATCGCAAACGATCACGTATCGACGTAACGTGATCGACTACTCCAACAGCGCACGGCGCTCTTGCCCCACGCTGTGACGAGGCCTACGTTCTAGTCCCTACGGACACCGTCTACGTGCGTAGAAGTCGGCGTCCCGTCGCGAGGAGGCAGCTCATGGCCCAAGTCGTCCGCGCCGCGCTGGTCCAGGCCACCTGGACCGGAGACACCGAGTCGATGATCGCCAAGCACGAGGAACACGCCCGGCGGGCCGCCGCCGAGGGCGCGAAGATCATCGGCTTCCAGGAAGTCTTCAACGCCCCCTACTTCTGTCAGGTCCAGGACCCCGAGCACTACCGCTGGGCCGAGGCGGTCCCCGACGGCCCCACCGTCAGCAGGATGCGGGACCTGGCCCGCGAGACCGGCATGGTGATCGTCGTCCCGGTCTTCGAGCTGGAGTCCGAGGGCTTCTACTACAACACCGCCGCCGTCATCGACGCCGACGGCAGTTACCTCGGCAAGTACCGCAAGCACCACATCCCGCAGGTCAAGGGCTTCTGGGAGAAGTACTACTTCCGGCCGGGCAACCTCGGCTGGCCCGTCTTCGACACCGCGGTCGGCCGCGTCGGCGTCTACATCTGCTACGACCGGCACTTCCCCGAGGGATGGCGTCAACTCGGTCTCGCCGGAGCCCAGTTGGTCTACAACCCGTCCGCCACCCACCGCGGCCTCTCCGCCTACCTCTGGCAGTTGGAACAACCCGCCGCGGCCGTCGCGAACGAGTACTTCATCGCGGCCATCAACCGCATCGGCCAGGAGGAGTACGGGGACAACGACTTCTACGGCAGCAGCTACTTCGTCGATCCCCGCGGCCAGTTCGTCGGAGAGCCCGCGAGCGACAAGGAGGAGGAACTCCTCATCCGAGACCTCGACTTCGACCTGATCAAGGAAGTCCGCGACCAGTGGGCCTTCTACCGCGACCGCCGCCCCGACGCCTACGGAGGACTCGTACAGCCGTGAGCAACCCGATCCCCCTGCACAGTCGCCACCACGCCGTCCTGCCGGACTGGCTCACCCTCTACTACGAGCGGCCCATCGAGCTCACCCATGGCGAGGGCCGCCACGTCTGGGACGCCGACGGCAACCGCTACCTGGACTTCTTCGGCGGCATCCTCACCACGATGACCGCCCACGCCCTGCCCGAGGTCACCAAGGCCGTCTCCGAACAGGCCGGGCGGATCATCCACTCCTCCACCCTGTACCTGAACCGGCCGATGGTCGAGCTGGCCGAGCGGGTCGCCGCCCTCTCCGGCATCCCCGACGCCCGGGTCTTCTTCACCACCTCGGGCACCGAGGCCAACGACACCGCCCTGCTGCTCGCGACGACGTACCGCCGCTCCAACCAGATCCTGGCGATGCGCAACAGCTACCACGGCAGGTCGTTCTCCACCGTCTCCATCACCGGCAACCGCGGCTGGTCCCCGACCAGCCTCTCGCCGCTCCAGACCTACTACGTCCACGGCGCGGTCCGCACCCGAGGCCCCTTCGCCCACCTCGGCGACGCCGAGTTCACCGCGGCGGCCGTCGCCGACCTGGAAGACGTACTGGGCCAGGCCCGCGGCGGGGTGGCCGCGCTCATCGCCGAACCCATCCAGGGCGTCGGCGGGTTCACCTCCCCGCCCGACGGCCTCTACGGCGAGTTCCGCGAGGTCCTGGACCGGCACGGCATCCTCTGGATCAGCGACGAGGTGCAGACCGGCTGGGGCCGCACCGGCGAGCACTTCTGGGGCTGGCAGGCCCACGCCCAGAACGGCCCGCCGGACATCCTGACCTTCGCCAAGGGCATCGGCAACGGCATGTCCATCGGCGGGGTCGTGGCCCGCTCCGAGGTGATGAACTGCCTCGACTCGAACTCCATCTCCACCTTCGGCGGCTCCCCGGTCACCATGGCGGCCGGCGTCGCGAACCTCGGCTACCTGCTGGAGCACGACCTCCAGGGCAACGCCCGCCGCGTCGGGGGTCTGCTCCTGGAGCGGTTGCGGGCCATCGCCGCCGGAGTGCCCGCCGTACGGGAGGTACGCGGTCGGGGCCTGATGGCCGGGCTGGAGCTGACCAGACCCGGCACCGACCAGGCCGACCCCGAAGCGGCCGCCGCCGTCCTGGAGGCCGCCCGCGCCGGAGGTCTGCTGCTCGGCAAGGGCGGCGGCCACAACACCAGCGTGCTGCGCATCGCGCCGCCGCTCTCCCTCACCGTCGCGGAGGCGGAAGAGGGCGCCGAGATCCTCGAACAGGCCCTGCGCGGCCTGAACCAGTAGCGAGGGACACGTACATGAGCACCCGCACCCTGATCCGCGGCGGACTCGTCGTCACGGCCGCCGACGAACTGCACGCGGACGTCCTGATCGAGAACGGCCGGGTCGTCGCCCTCGCGGCGCACGGTTCGCAGGTCGCCGACGCCTGGACCGCGGACACCACGATCGACGCGAGCGGGAAGTACGTCATTCCCGGCGGTGTCGACGCCCATACCCACATGGAGCTGCCCTTCGGCGGCACCGCCGCCTCGGACACCTTCGAGACGGGCACCCGGGCGGCCGCGTGGGGCGGCACCACCACCATCGTCGACTTCGCCGTGCAGAACGTGGGCCGCTCCCTGCGCGCCGGGCTCGACACCTGGTACGACAAGGCCGACGGCCGGTGCGCGATCGACTACGCCTTCCACATGATCCTCTCCGACGTCAACGAGGGCACCCTCAAGGAGATGGACCACCTCGTCGGCGAGGGCGTCACCTCCTTCAAGCTGTTCATGGCCTACCCGGGCGTCTTCTACAGCGACGACGGGCAGATCCTGCGCGCGATGCAGCGGGCCTCCGGAAACGGCGGCCTGATCATGATGCACGCGGAGAACGGCATCGCGATCGACGTCCTCGTCGAACAGGCGCTGGCGCGCGGTGAGACGGACCCCCGCCACCACGGCGAGGTCCGCAAGGTGCTCCTCGAAGCCGAGGCCACCCACCGCGCCATCCAGCTCGCCCGGGTGGCCGGCTCCCCGCTGTACGTCGTCCACGTCTCGGCACAGGAGGCGGTCGCCGAACTCGCCGCGGCCCGCGACAAGGGCCTGCCGGTCTTCGGGGAGACCTGCCCGCAGTACCTGTTCCTGTCCACCGACAACCTCGCGGAGCCCGACTTCCAGGGCGCCAAATACGTCTGCTCCACCCCCCTGCGACCGCGCGAACACCAGGCGGCGCTGTGGCGGGGCCTGCGGACCAACGACCTCCAGGTGGTCTCCACCGACCACTGCCCGTTCTGCTTCCGCGGCCAGAAGGAGCTCGGCCGCGGTGACTTCTCGAAGATCCCCAACGGTCTGCCCGGTGTGGAGAACCGGATGGACCTCCTCCACCAGGCCGTCCTCGACGGGCACATCACCCGCCGCCGCTGGATCGAGATCGCCTGCGCGACCCCGGCCCGGATGTTCGGCCTCTACCCCCAGAAGGGCACCATCGCGCCGGGCTCCGACGCCGACATCGTCCTCTACGATCCGCAGGCCGAGCAGGTCATCTCCGCCGAGACGCACCACATGAACGTGGACTACTCGGCGTACGAGGGCAAGCGGATCACCGGACGCGTCGACACGGTCCTCTCGCGCGGCGAACTCGTCATCGACCGGCGCGAGTACACCGGCCGGGCCGGTCACGGGGCCTTCGTCCCCCGCTCGACCTGCCAGTACCTGTAAGGAGCCGTGATGGACTTCGGCCTCGTCCTGCAAACAGACCCGCCCGCCTCCCAGGTCATCAGCCTGATGAAACGGGCCGAACGGGGCGGCTTCCGCTACGGCTGGACCTTCGACTCCGCCGTGCTGTGGCAGGAGCCGTTCGTCATCTACAGCCAGATCCTCGCCAACACGCAGAAGCTCCACGTGGGCCCGATGGTCACCAACCCGGGCACCCGAACCTGGGAGGTGACCGCTTCCACCTTCGCCACCCTCAACGACATGTACGGCAATCGCACCGTGTGCGGGATCGGGCGCGGTGACTCGGCGATGCGCGTCGCGGGTCGCAAGCCCAACACCCTGGCCCGGCTGGGGGAAGCCATCGAGGTGATCCGCGACCTCGCGGAGGGCCGCGAGGCCGAGGTGGACGGCAACCCCCTCCGCATCCCGTGGATCCGCGACGGGAAGCTCCCCGTCTGGATGGCGGCGTACGGGCCGAAGGCCCTGGCGCTGGCGGGCGAGAAGGCCGACGGCTTCATCCTTCAGCTGGCGGACCCCTACCTCACCGAGTGGATGGTCAAGGCGGTCCGGGAGGCCGCCGCCCGGGCGGGCCGCGACCCGGATTCGATCACCATCTGCGTGGCGGCGCCGGCGTACGTCGGCGACGACCTGGCCCACGCCCGCGACCAGTGCCGCTGGTTCGGCGGCATGGTCGGCAACCACGTCGCGGACCTCGTCACCCGCTACGGCGAACACTCCTCGATGGTCCCGGACGCCCTCACCGAGTACATCAAGGCCCGGGGCGGCTACGACTACAGCCACCACGGCCGCGCCGGCAACCCGTCCACCGACTTCGTCCCGGACGAGATCGTCGACCGCTTCTGCCTGTTGGGCCCCGTGGAGGCCCACATCGACAAACTCCGCGCCCTCCGAAGCCTGGGCGTCGACCAGTTCGCCGTCTACGCCATGCACGACGCCAGGGAGCACGTCATCGACACGTACGGCGAGCAGATCATTCCGGTGCTCAACAGCTGATCGTCCCCCGAAGGACGGCAAGCCTGCCGCTCCGACGTACGTCCGCCGCAGCCAAAGGGGTTCACGTGACGTGGCCGGCGGGTTTCGTGACGCCCGTACCGTCGGGCACGGCCCCTCCCGCCCCGCCACAACCGGGACAGCCAGGACGGTCTGCGGGGCAGCGCCCCGCAGACCGTCCCGTCATGTTCCTGGGCGCGCGGTGCGGGCGGCGGGGTCCGGCGGGCGGTGGACCGGCCCGTTACGGGGCGCTGCCGCGGCCCGTGCGCGGGGCCCGGTAGCGGTCACCGTCCACCGACTGGCGGCAAGTGCAGTGCGGTCTCGTCCAGATCGGGACGCAGGTCCCGCAGCCGGTCGCGGTAGGCGGTGAAGTAGCGCTGCCGGAAGTCGGGCGGCCGGTGGCGCAGGTCGACGAGTACCTCGTCGGATGAGGTGACCGGATCGCCGCCACGCGGGGGTCGGCCATCAGGATCGGCCCGGCGGGGACGGACCCGGGTACGGGATCGGGCACGGGGCCGGACCTGGGACGGGGCATGTGGTCGGCCACTTCCTTGTCCTCGGAGATCGTCGCGGTCGTCGCGGGGCGGTGGGTGTCGTGCTCACTCGGTCGTGTCCGGAGATCCCGATCGCCGCGGCGGATTTCCCAGGGACAAAGGTCCTATGGCGCGCGGTAGCTCCCGAAAGCCACAGTGGTGACCACGGCGAGGGAAAGTCGCACAGGCCATGACGGGAGTGATCGTGACACGGATTTCCATAGATCCCGGGCGCTTCAGCCAGTTCGGCGAGGCCGCCGGAAGCACGTTCTGTCTGGTCACGAACCCGGAGTTGGTGGACCGGTTCGAGATAGTGGAATCCGCTGCGTACAAGAATTACCTCACGATTCCGATGGGCCAGGGCGACCGTTTCGAGGACCTCCTCGAAAAGCGAATCCCGGAACCCGCCCACATCCTGGTCGTCTCGCCCCACAGGTTCTTCGCGTCCCCGGATCCCGAACTCGTCGGACAGCGGAAGATCATGGGCATGGCCTGCAACTCGACGCCCACCACCCTCGACGAGATCCGGCACTTCCTCGGTGTCATGGAGCGCACCTCGTCGGTCGATCAGGCGGCCTTCTGCGACACGTTCTTCGAGCTCGCCGAAGAGGCCGAGCACCTCGTGTACGCCGACCCCGTCCACGGTACCCGCGCCGTGCTCGATCACCTCCGCGACGGTCTCGTGTGGAACCAGCAGGCCGGCCCGCTCGATTGGGGCGACCAGCAGATCGTGCCGTCCGGCGAGATCAGCGTGCTGCCGGTGGAGATCAGGGAGTTCGACGAGGCCCTCAAACTCCCGCTGGAAGGCGAGATCACGCTACGCGGCTACCCGATCCTGCACAACGGCACCCCGTCCTTCTCGCGGGCCGACCAGGCCCGCATCCACGCGCGGCTCTGGACCATGCGTGACCACGCCATCAAGGCCACGGTCGAGGACGGCAGGATCACGCGCCTGGAGGCGCTGGACGCCGGAGCCGCACCGGCCGTGGACATGCTGGAGCAGATGTTCGCGGTGGACTCCCGCTACCGGATCGTGTGGGAGATCGGCCACGCCCTCAACACCTCCCTCGACATCCTGCCCGGCAACCACGCCATGAACGAGGTGTACGGCGGCACGGAAGGCTGTCTCCACTACGGCCTCGGGCTCACCCCGTACACCCAATACCACCTGGACATCATTTCGCCCGACACGCGCGTCCTCACCAGCAATGGACTGGCGCTGATCGGCCACCCGGACCACCCCACGGTGGAGAGGGTCGTCACCGCAGAGCAGCGGCTTCGACCGTCGGACCGTACGGGGTGAACACAAGAAATCCATTCAACAGGAGGTGACTGTCATGAAGAAGATCAAGGTGCAGAAGAACCGCAACTACCTGGGCACGCTCCTGGGCTGAGTACCGACCCGTGGCGGGGCACGCGAATGCCCCGCCACGGGGTTCTCGTCGTCTTTCACCAGGGAGTGCGCCCGTGTCACCGCTGAATCCCACCACAACCGACTTCGGTCAATTCGGCGAGCCGGTCGAGACGTTCTGTCTGATCACGGGCGAGGACGGCGGCGAGCCCGTCTCGCTGCTCCCCGGCGACGGGTACGCCCGCGTGGACCGGCTCACCCTGCCGCGCGGGACGCGCCTGGGCGCCCTGATGGCCGACAACGTCCCGCCGGACGCGCACGTCCTGGCCGTCTGCCCGGGCCGCTTCCTGGACTCGCCGACACCGGGGGAGCTGGGAGCGCGCAAGCTGGCCGTGCTGCCCGCCGGATCCACCCCGCTCAGTGACGAGCACGTCCGCACCTTCCTGCGCACGGCGGCCACGACCGACATCGCCCGACAGGCGGCGGTGGCGGAGGAGTTCTTCGACCTCGTCGGTGACAGCGAGCGGCTGACGATCGTCGACGACGCCGCGGGCACGGAAGCCGAGTTCGACCACACGGTCGGCGAGTGCGTCTGGAACCAGCAGGCGGGCGTCCTGGAGCCGGGCGACCAACAGATCTTCCCGTCCGGCAAACTGAGCGTGACCGCCGCGGAGATCACCACCTTCGAGCCGGACGCCCGGCTGCTCGGTCTCCACGGGGACCTGACGCTCCGCGGGTGGCCGATCGTCCACCGGCACGCGGATCCCGCCGACGGCCCCGAGCAGCAGCGGCTGTTCGAAGCGCTCTCCCCCCTCGTCTCGCACCCCGTGACGCTCCACGTCACCGCCGGGAGCATCGAGGGCGTCACCCCGCAGACCCCGGGGGCCGCGCCGGCCGCCGCGGAGCTGGACAGGCTCCTCACCGACGATCCGCGTTACCGCGTCATCTGGGAACTCGGCTTCGGGATCAACACCACCACAGAGGTCGTCCCGGCGAACTGCGGACCCAACGAGGTGTACGGAGCCACGGCCGGCGTGGTCAACCTCGGGCTGGGGATCACCCCGGCCACCCGCTTCGCCCTGGCCTTCCTCTGTCCCCGCAGCTCACTGCTCACATCGGACGGAACCGCCGTACTCGGCGCCCGCAAAGCGGTGCGCCGCGGCCGGATGCGGCGCGTGTCCAGCGCGAGTTGCGGCTGTCACTGACCCCACAGGAGGGAAGAAAGCCATGACGGTCAACCCCGAACTGCGCAAGCGGGTCGACGCGATCCTCGACACCTTCATCAAGGACTTCTACGAGACGGTGCCCTTCGCCCAACACCAGAAGAGCGCCGCCGAACTCAACCTGGACTACTACAAGCGCCACAACATCGAGACCATCCTGCGGCTGCGCCGCAAGCGGACCATCGACGCGCTGGCCATCAAGTACTTCACCAAGGTCGACCCGGTGCAGGCCAAGGCGTGGGCCCACTACACCGACGACGAGATGCTGCACGACCGGCTGTTCGCCGCGGACCTCGCCAAGGTCGGCGTCACCAAGGACCAGATCTACTCCACCGAGCCGATGCTCTCCACCAAGCTGCTCACCGGATACCTCCAGTACGGCATGGAGTTCGAGGACAGCCCGCTCGCGCTGATCACCAGCGTCTACTTCGTGGAGTACGTGACCACGCGCACCCAGCCCGAATGGCTGGACAACCTGGAGAGCGTCCTCGGCCAGGAGAACGTCAAGGGCGCCCGCGCCCACGTCAACACCGACCTCGACGACGACCACGACGACTTCGTGTGGCGGGTGATGTCCACCCTGGTCACCACGGACGCGGACGAGCAGAAGGTGGTCGAGCACCTCAACCACGTGTACTGGCTCTGGAAGCTGTACTTCGTCGAGTTGCACCAGCTCACCGTGCTCGGCCGTACGGAGGACCAGATCCCGCTGCCCACCTCGGCCGACGTCTGAGCGGGGACGTCCGTGCCGGACGACGACGGGGCCGCCCGGCGGGACGGGCGACGGGGAGTCGAGGTGACGGCCCTGCCGCCCGGCCGGGAACTGCCGGGCGAGACCGAGAAGTGGATCGTGGACGGCCTGGTGGAGACGATGCCCGGCCTGCAGGCCCGTCAGCTGTTCACCTTCCGCCGTGACATGTTGACCGAGGCCGACTACATAGTGGTCGGCGTGGATCGGGAGCGCGATCGCGTCGTCTCCCTGCTGACCTCCCACTGGGCGGAGATCCCTTCGGGGCGCTCGTGCCTGCACGTCATGATCCAGTTCGTTGGCGACGCGTACCGCAACGGCCCCGTCTTCGGCCAGAGTTGGTCGGTCCACTTCGCCCGGCTGCTGGCCGAGGGCCGCCCGTTCCCCGAAGTGATCGCGCTCAAGACGTACAACCCCGTGGTGCACTGCGCGATGTCGGCGTTCAGCGGGCACCCGGACATCGACATGTACCCGGACCTGGCCGGCGAGGACGACAGCCAGGCGGCGCTCGCGGCCGAGGTCGCCGCGGTGCTCGCGCCCGGCGCCCCCTTCGACGTCGCCCGAGGCGTCATCCGGGGCATCGGCCGGCCGCGCGACCTCTATCGGGAACGACCCACCAGCTACGTTCCCGAGGCGAACGCCTACTTCGAGCGGCACGCGGCCCCGGGCGACCGGGTGCTGTGCCTGCTGCACGCCCCGACGCGGGACGGGGCGCACGCGATCCTCACGGCCCTGGGCCTGCCGCTTCCCTCGGGACGCGACTGAGCCCCGCCGGGCGCCGCCCCTCACCCGCCGCCCCTCCCGCCGCGCGCTGCCCGTGGCTCGCAGCTCGCGGCTCGCGGCTCGCGGCTCGCGGCTCGCGGCTCCGAGCCCGTACCCCGTATCGGCACTCCAGGAACGCGAGACCGCCATGACAGACGCCTTTCCCGCCGACTACGCGCGGGCCCGCGCCGACTTCCTGCGTGCCGCCGAAGCGGCCGGCGCCCGGCTGAAGACGTACACCCTGGCCGGCCACCGCGGGCCCGACGGCGGTGACCTCTGTGTCGACACCGCCTACGTGGGTCCGGCCGCCCCGGGGAAGCTGTTGGTGACCGTCTCCGGGACGCACGGCGTCGAGGGCTTCTGCGGCTCCGCCTGTCAGACCGGAATCCTGCTGCGCGAGGGGTTGGCGCGGGCGGCCGGGCCCGGGACCGGTGTGCTGCTCGTCCACGCCCTCAATCCCTACGGCTTCGCGTACCTGCGCCGCGTCAACGAGGACGAGGTCGACCTCAACCGGAACTTCGTCGACCACGGGGCCCCGCCGCACAACGACGCCTACGACGCCGTCCACACCACCCTGGTGCCGCCCGAGCCCGCCGCCTTCTCCCCGCGCGAGTCGGTGGCGAACCTGACGGCCCTTCGCGACCGGCTCGGCCCGCAGACCCTCCAGGAGGCCGTGACCCGGGGCCAGTACCGGCACCCCGACGGCCTGTTCTACGGCGGCTCGCGGCCCACCTGGTCCCGCCGGGTGTTCGAGGCGGTCGTCGCCGAACAGATCGCCGGCGCCGCGCACGTCGCCTACATCGACCTGCACACCGGGCTCGGTGAGCGCGGGGTCGGCGAGCCCATCTTCCGCGGCGGCCGGGACGCCGACGCGTACCAGCGCGCCCGGCGCTGGTACGGGGACGCGCTCACCGCCTCCGAGCTGGGCACCTCCTCGTCCACGCCCATCGTGGGCAACACCGCGAGCGCGGTCGCCGACGGCCTGGGGCCCACCGGGCGGCTGACGGCCATCACCTTGGAGTTCGGCACCCGGCCGGGCCCGGAAGTGCTGCTCGCGCTGTGCGCGGACGCCTGGCTGCACCGGCACCACGCCCCCGCCGAAGCGGTCCGCTCCGAGCTGAAGCAGCTCATGCGCGCGGCGTTCTGCCCGGCGGACGACGCGACGTGGCGCGGGCAGGTCACCCGACGGGCGCGCGAGGTCTTCGGCCAGGCGCTCACCGGACTCGCCGACGCGAAGCCGGGAGATGCCGGATGACGGCACGTGGCAGGAATTCGTGGACGGACGTCAGTCTGGCCACTGTCGCGCCCGGCCGCCCCGCCGCAGAGTGATTCCCATGGCAAGCAGCGATTCTCCCCCCGCGGTGGACGAGACCGAGCCGAAGCCGGGGCCGGAGGCGAAGCCCGTGCACGTCGGCGTCAAGACGGTCTGGCGGGAGTCACCGACAGCGGTGAAGTCCCTGCTCGTCGGCACCGCGGTGAACAGACTCGGCGGTTTCATCCAGGTTTTCATGGTGCTGTACATGACGCAGCGCGGCTTCTCCGCCACCGAGGCCGGCCTCGCCCTCGGCGTCTACGGCGCGGGGACGGTACTGGGCGTGCTGACCGGCGGCTGGATGTCCGACCGGGTCGGTCCCCGGCTGACCATCATGTCGACGCTGGTCAGCTCGGCGGTGCTGCTCCCCGCGGTCCTCTACCTGGACAGCTACCCGGCGATCCTGGCGATCATCGGCGTGGGCGGCGCGCTGAGCCAGGCGTACCGTCCCGCGTCCACCAGCATGATCAGCCAGCTCATCCCGGCCGAACGCCAGGTCATGATCTTTGCCATGGTCAGGCTGGCGATCAACCTCGGCACGACGGCGGCCCCGCTGCTGGGTGCGGCCCTGGTCCAGGTGTCGTGGGACTTCCTGTTCTGGGGCGAGGCCGCGGCGATCCTGGTCTTCGCGACGGTGGCCGGGGTGACGCTGCCCCGCCACCAGGCGGCGGAGACGGCCGGGCACGAGGGCACGACGGACGCCCCGGGAGCCGGCGGCGCGG
Source organism: Streptomyces sp. NPDC046557 (assembly GCF_040645975.1). Taxonomy (NCBI): domain Bacteria; kingdom Bacillati; phylum Actinomycetota; class Actinomycetes; order Kitasatosporales; family Streptomycetaceae; genus Streptomyces; species Streptomyces sp. NPDC046557. The sequence continues at coordinate 724,376 of NZ_JBEYZH010000001.1, read as the reverse complement.
GGCGCAAACCGAGCTACCGCGCGGTGCTGACGGACGGCCGCTACCTGTTGTTCCTGCTCGCGATGTTCGTGAGCTCCGTGATCTACATCCAGTACGTGTCGACCCTCCCGCTGACGGTCAAGCACCTCGGGCTGAACACCGGCGTGTACGCGGCGATGGTCGCGCTCAACGGCGCTCTCGTCATCACGTGCGAGCTGCTGATCGCCAAGGTGGTGCAGCGCTGGCCGGCCAGGATCGCGGTGATCGCCGGTGTGGCCCTCACCGGCATCGGGATGAGCCTGTACGCACTGCCCTGGGGCATCACGGCGCTGGTGATCGCGACCCTCGTCTGGTCGCTCGGCGAGATAGTGGGCTATCCGACCCTCTTCTTCGCCTACCCGGCCCAGGCCGGACCGCCGGAGCTGCGCGGCCGCTACCTGGGCGCGTCGAACTCCCTGTACGGACTCGGCACCGCGGTGGGGCCGTTCCTCGGCGTCATGCTCTGGAACCGGTTCGGAGACGGCCTGTGGCTCGGGTGCGGGGCCCTCGGCCTGCTCGCGGTCGGCGCGGCGTGGCTGGGCGTGCGCCCCGTCGGCGCCGCCGACCGCACGCCGCCGCGAAAGGGTCCGGACAGCGGCGCGGGGTCCGCCGAGGACCTCGGCGCGCAGACCACCGTCGCCACGTGAGGCACGCGGCGCCCCCGCACTACTTTGGAGGAAACCAATGCCCCGCTACGCGATCCTCGTCGACCCGTACTCCGGCGCGGCCGAGTACGCGAACGCCTTCCGCGAACGAGACGTCGAACCGGTGGCCGTACTGAGCACGCCGGGTCCGCTGAACTCCTACCGGCGGACGTGGAATCCGGATGCCTTCTTCCGGACGCACCACCACGACGGGGACTTCCAGGAGCTCGTCCGGACGGTGAAGGGCTACGACCCGGTCGCCATCGTCCCGGGCAACGAGTCCGCGGTGATGCTGGTCGACGCGCTGATCGAGGAACTGATGCCGGGCACGGGCAACGTGTTCGACCTGTCCGAGGCCCGCCGGGACAAATGGCCCATGGGCGAGGCGGTCGCGGCCGCCGGAATCCCGCACCTGCGCCAGATCGCCACCGCCGACCCGGAAGAAGTCGCCGCGTGGATCCGGGACAACGGGCTCGACGGCCGGCCGCTGGTGCTCAAGCCCCGGCGCAGCGGCGGGACGGACGACGTGCACAAGGTCGGTACGGGAGAGGACTGGCGACCCTACTTCGACCGCCTCCTCGGCTCGGTCAACCGATTCGACATCCGCAACGACACCGTCCTGGTGCAGGAGTTCGCGGAAGGGACGGAGTACATCGTCGACACGTACTCCGTCGACGGGAACTTCGGTCTGGTATCCGTCAGCCGTTACAGCAAGTCGGCCAAGAACGACCGGATCGGCATCTACGACGCGGTCGACTACCTGGCCCCACAGGACCCGATCGCGACGCTGCTGGGCGAGTACACCCATCAGGTGGCGGAGGCGGTGGGCGTCCGCAACGGCTGCACGCACACGGAGGTCATGCTGACGGTCGACGGCCCGCGGCTGATCGAGACGGCCGCGCGGCTGGCCGGAAGCTGTCTGCAGTGGTCGGCGCGGCTGGCCACCGGGGACTGCCAGATCGACCGCACGGTGCGCCACCACCTGGACGGCACGTTCACCCCCGGGTACGAGATCGTGCGGCCCGTGCGCGTGGTGTGGCTGTCCAGCCCGCGCGAGGGGATCCTGCGCAACGTCGGGGCCCTGGACGCGGTCCGTGAACTGCCCACCTTCCACCGGCTGGGCCTGCCGTACCGCGACGGCGAGCGGGTGCCTTGCACGGAGGACCTGTTCACCAGCCTGGGTTGGGTCGTTCTCGGCGGCCCGAGTCAGGAATCCGTTGACGCGGACACGGCCCGCGTAAAGGAAATCGAGGCACGCCTCGTCGTGGAACCCGCCTGATCGTGGGGCGGGGTGGGGACGGGGTGTCGATTCGGACACCCCGTCCTTTTCCGTATGGGACGAGAGTCCTATGGTGAGGGCGAAATAGCCCGACTAGTGTGACCTTCACCCGCTCAAATTCGCTACGCATATGCAACGTAATGTTGCCGGATGGTCAAGAGGGTCGGTCGACCGAGAGGGAGAGGGTAGACGGTGGAGCCGGTTGCGTGGGTCGGCGAAAATTCGCCAGAGCACGAAAGGATCATCGGCTGGCAGGCCCCACCGCTGAAATTCGGTGTCGGTGCCACCCGGGAGATCGGTTACGAGCTGCGCCGGGCCGGCGTCCGGTCGGTCCTGCTGGTGACCGACCGTGTACTGGCCGGCCTCGGCCTGTCGGCCCGGGTCGCCAAGCTCATCGAGCAGGAGGGGATCGCGGTCTCGGTCTTCGACCGGGTCGAGGTGGAGCCCACCGACGAGAGCTGCACCCGGGCCGCCCGCGAACTGGCCTCCCTGCGGGTCGACGGCTACGTCGGCCTGGGCGGGGGCAGCTCGATCGACACGGCCAAGATGCTCAACCTCCTGCTCACCTACCCCGGCCGGTCGGTACGCGACTACCTGAACGCGCCGATCGGCGCCGGAGCGAGGATCCCCGGCCCCCTGAAGCCGCTGGTCGCGGTGCCCACCACGGCCGGCAGCGGCAGCGAGTGCACCGCCATGGTCGCCCTCGGCGTCTCGGGCCTGAACGTGAAGACGGGCATCAGCGATCCGCGGCTGCTGCCCTCCCTGGCGCTGATCGACCCCGCCAACACCCTCACCCTGCCCCCGGCGGTCACCGCGTCCTCCGGGTACGACGTGCTCACGCACGCCTGCGAGTCGTACACCGCCCGCCCCTACGACCGGCGTCCCCCCTACCGCACCCCCGCGGACCGGCCGCTGTACGTCGGCGCCAACCCGATCAGCGACGTGTGGGTGGAGCAGGCCCTGAGGCTGGTCGGCCGCTACCTCAGACGGGCCGTGCTCAATCCGGACGACTTGGAAGCCCGAATAGGAATGAGCCAGGCGGCGAGCTATGCCGGAATGGGATTCGGAAACGCCGGCACCCATATTCCGCACGCCTGCGCGTATCCGATAGCCGGTCTGGTCCGGGACTACCGGCCCGAGGGATACGCGGTCGATCATCCGATGGTGCCGCACGGCGCCGCCGTGGTGTCCACCGCCCCGGCGGCATTCGAATTCACCTATCCGACCTCCCCGGAGCGCCACCTGCGGGCGGCCGAGTTGCTCGGTGCGAACTTGGCCGGCGTGTCCGCGGCACACGGCGCGGAGGTACTTCCGGCCACTTTGCGGCAGCTGGTAGCGGATACGGGCGGTCCGGGCGGCCTTGCGTCCTTCGGTTATTCCGGCAAGGATTTGCCTGCACTTGTCGACGGCGCCCTCAAGCAGCAGCGCCTGCTGGTGTGCTGCCCGCGCGATGTCGCCTCTCGCGACCTGCGCAGAATCCTCGACGGATCGATGAACGGCTGACGACGAGTGCCGCGGTTCCCCCACGCAAGGAGCTTGATGCCCCCGTGAGCGACGCAGACTTACCCGAGTACCCGGCCGTCATCGCGGGAAAGAAGGTGCCCGCGATGGGGTGGATCGACGTCCTCGATCCGTCCGATGGCCGTCCGTTCGCGCGAGTGGCCCGTTGCGGCGAGGCCGAGGTCGCCGACGCCGTGGACGCGGCCCGGTCCACGTACGAGTCCGTCTGGCGCTTCGCCACTGTGGCGGAGCGGTCCGGGGTCTGCCGCCGGATCGCCGCGGCGATCCGCGCCGCACGCCCCGAACTCGCCGCCCTGGAGACCCGCGACACCGGCAAGCCGATCAGTCAGTCGCTGGTCGACGCCGACGTCGCCGCACGCTACTTCGATTTCTACGCCGGCGCCGTGGAGGCGCTGGGCGGTGAAACGATCCTGCACCAGCCGGACCGGTTCGCCTTCACCCTGCGGGAGCCGTACGGGGTGTGCGGGCACATCATCCCGTGGAACTACCCCCTGCAGATCGCCGCCAGGACCGTCGCACCCGCCCTGGCGGCCGGAAACTGCTGTGTGCTCAAGCCGGCCGAGGACGCGCCGTTGACCTCGCTCCGCCTGGCGGAGATCGTCTTGGAAGCGGGGCTCCCGGCGGGGGCGCTGAACGTCGTGCCGGGCTACGGAGAGGAGGCGGGCGCGGCCCTGGCGGCCCATCCCGACGTGGACCGACTCGCCTTCACCGGCTCCCGGGAGATCGGCGAGGCCGTCATGTCGGCGGCGGCGAAGAACATCGTGCCGGTCACCTTGGAACTCGGCGGCAAGTCGCCGCACATCGTCCTCCCCGACTTCGACGCCGCGCGAGCGGTACCGCTGATCGTCGACTCCATCACCGAGCACGCGGGGCAGAACTGCTCGGCCGGCAGCCGGCTGCTCGTCCACCGGTCCGTGCACGAGGAGTTGGTGACGGCCCTCGCGGCGGCCTTCCGCGCCCTGCGCATCGGCCCGGGAACAAGCGATCCCGACATGGGACCACTGATCTCCGCCACCCAGCGCGACCGGGTGCTCGGCTACCTCACCGAGGAGGGCCGGGGCGGCGTGGTCCGCGCCGGCGGCGCGGTCCCCGAGGGCGAGCTGTACGCCGGCGGGTTCTACGTGGAACCCACGATCCTGGACCACGTGACACCGCGGCACCGGGTGTTCAACGAGGAGATCTTCGGTCCGGTCCTCTGTGTTTCCGTCTTCGACACCCTGGACGAGGCGGTCGAGCTCGCGGAGCACACCACCTACGGGCTCGCCGCCGGGGTCTGGACGTCCGACGTGACCACCGCCCACTGGCTCGCCCAGCGGCTGCGCGTGGGGCAGGTGTTCGTGAACAACTACAGCGCGGCCGGTGGGGTGGAGCTCCCCTTCGGGGGTTACAAGCGCTCGGGCATCGGCGTGGAGAAGGGACTGGAGGCGCTGCGGGAATACACGCGGTGCAAGACGGTGGCCATCCACACGCGGCCCCCCGTATGACCCGTCCGGCCCTCACCATCCATCCGAAAACATAGTGGAACTCACCGAAAAGAGCGGTTCGGTTATCACATCCGCATTGAGGGAGTGCACCTGATGGCACGTGTTGCGCAGAGGCGAACGATGGAGTTGAGCGGAAAGAGGTGCTGCGAATCGTGCGGTGCGCCACCGCGGCCGGTCGCCGATCTCGCCGAGGCGGTCGACCGGATGCACAGGGCCCTCGGCGAGGTGCAGGACGCCCTGGAGGCCCAAGAGCAGATGATCGAGGGCCTGCGCACCGACACCGGTGACGAGCGGCGGGCGGAGGCCGTCCCGTCACCTCCCCCCGCCCCCGCGACGTCCCGGGAGCCGCTCTCCCTGCTGACGGCGCGCGAGCGAGAGATCCTGGTCCTCGTCTCCCAGGGCAAGTCGAACCGGCGGGTGGCGAGCTCGCTCGGGATATCCGAGAAAACCGTGCGCAATCATCTATCCGCCGTCTTTTCGAAAGTGGGCGCCTCCGACCGCACACAAGCCGTCGTCATGGGAATTCGCGGCGGTATCGTCTCCATCGGCGAGTGACGCGATGCGGCGGCTCCCTGCCGAGACTCGGGTGAACAACTCCGGAACACTTCCGGTCCCATTCCGTCAGTGTGCGGGAGCTTTTGGCCGGCTGACAGTGCGGGGACTGTCAGAACACCACGAATCCCTGCCACATTGGATCCATGCTGAAGAACGTAGCCGCAGTGCTACTCGACAACGTCCACCCCTTCGAGCTGGGCGTCGTGTGCGAAGTGTTCGGCATCGACAGGCAGGAGGAGGGGCTGCCCGCCTACGACTTCGCGCTCGTCGCCGCGGAGTCCGCCTCCGTGCGAGCGGTCCCCGGCTTCACCATCAGCACGCCCTACGGCCTCGACCGGCTCGCGGACGCGGACCTCATCGCCATCCCCGTGGGCGACGACTTCCACACCAGGGACTTCCCGCCGGACCTGCTGGAAGCCCTGCGCCAGGCCGTGGCGCGCGGCGCCCGGGTGCTCAGCGTCTGCGTCGGCGCCTTCGTCCTGGGAGCCGCCGGCCTGCTCGACGGGCGCCGCTGCACCACGCACTGGCGGTACGCCGACGCGCTCGCCGCGCGCTATCCGAAGGCGGACGTCGAGCCGAGTGTGCTGTACGTCGACGAGGACCCGGTCTTCACCTCGGCCGGCACCTCCGCGGGGATCGACGCCGCCCTCCACCTGGTGCGCAAGCTCCAGGGCAGCGACGTCGCCAACGCCATCGCCCGGCGCATGGTCGTGCCCCCGCACCGGGACGGCGGGCAGGCGCAGTACATCGAAAGGCCGGTGGCGGAGTACCGCGAGGACGGGGTGCGCTCCGTACTGACCTGGGCCGAGCAGCACCTGGACCAGGAGATCAGCGTCGAACAGCTCTCGGCGCTGGCGTGCATGTCTCCGCGCACCTTCGCCCGCCGCTTCCGCATGGAGACCGGCACCACCCCGTACCGCTGGCTGCTGGCGCAGCGGGTCCTGAGCGCCCAGCGACTCCTGGAGAACACGGACGAGACGATGGAGACGGTGGCCGCCCGTACGGGGTTCCCCAACGCGGCGGCCCTGCGCCACCAGTTCGTGCGCTCCCTCCACACCACCCCGAACGCCTACCGCCGCGCGTTCCGGGGCTCTCTCACCTGACAGACCCACCCCGGGCGGTCCGCCCGGGCTCGGACAGGAGGACGGGAATGCCGCGCATCGCGATCATCGGGGCCACCGGCGCCGTGGGCAGGGAGTGCCTGACCCTGCTGGACAGCGGGCTCGTGCCGGTGGAGCGGGTGGTACCGGTCGGCTCGGCGCGCAGCGTCGGCCGCGACCTGCGCGCCGAGCTCGCGCTGTCCCTGCCCATGGCCCCACTGGTCACCGTCGAGGACCTCGACCCGCGTGCCCTGGACGTCGCCGTCTTCTGCGCGGGCGTGGACGTGAGCAACCGGGAGGCGGAACGCCTGGCCGCAGCCGGCGTACTCGTCGTCGACAACAGCTCGGCGTTTCGGATGCGACCGGACGTCCCGCTCGTCGTACCGCAGGTCAACCCCCGCACCCTCGCGGTCCGACCGGCCTCCCACCTCGTGGCGAACCCGAACTGCTCGACCATCCAACTGGTCCGGGCGCTCGCGCCCCTGCACGAACTCGCCACGCTGGACAGCGTCGTGGTGGCGACGTACCAGGCGGCTTCGGGAGGGGGCCTGCGCGGGTTGGAGGAACTGGCCCGAGGCTCGCGCGAGGTACTGGACGACCCGGGGGCGCGGGGCGAGCCGGGCGGGCGGTTCGGGCAGCCGCTGCCCTTCGACCTCATACCCGAGATCGGTCTCCAGGACGACTCCGGGCTCACCCACGAGGAACGCAAGCTCGTCCGCGAGCCGCGCAAGATACTCGGCCTGCCCGAGCTGCGGGTGAGCGCCACGGCGGTGCGGGTGCCGGTCTTCCACTGCCACTCCGAGGCGGTGCACGTCAGGGTGCGCCGGCCGGTCACCACCGAGGCCGTGGAGAAGGCCCTCGCGGCCACGCCGGGGCTCCGCGTCCACACCCGGGCGGACAGCCCCTCCTACCCGATGCCCCGTTCGGTCTTCGCCCGGCCCGAGGACCGGGCGTTGGTGCACGTCGGCCGCGTCCGGGTCGAGCCGGACGACCCGCGGGCCGTGGCGGTGTGGGTAGTCGCCGACAACCTGTGGGTGGGCGCGGCCCTCAACGCCCTGCAGATCGTGGAACTCGCCTCGAGCCAGGGATGGTTGAAGTGAGCGCCGGCAGGTGGGACCGGCCGCCGCTGGTACTGAAGTTCGGCGGATCGGCCTTCGCGGACCTGGCGGGCTACACGCGGGTCGCCCGCTACACGGCCCGTCGGGTCGCCGAGGAGGAGCGCCCGGTGGTCGTGGTGGTGAGCGCGATGTCCGGTACCACGGGCAGGCTCCAGCAGACCCTCGACGTCGTAGCCGCCGACCCGCCCCCACCGGCCGCCGCCATGCTGCTGACCAGCGGCGAGACGGTGAGCGTGGCCCTGCTCGCGGCCGCGCTCGACGCGGGGGGCGTGCGCGCGCTGGCGCTGTCCGCCGCCGGCACCGGGCTGCTGGGCGAAGGGCCCGCCGATCGGGCGAGGCTGGTCCGGGCCGATCCCGAGGTGCTGCGGTCGCGTCTGGACGACTGCCCGGTCCTCGTCGTACCGGGCGGGCAGGCCGTCGACGCGGCCGGCGGGACCGTCATGCTGGGCCGCAACAGCTCCGACCTCTCGGCGGCGGCGATGGCCGCGGCGCTGGGCGCCGGCGCCTGCGTCCTCTTCTCGGACGTGCCCGGAGTGTGCACCGCGGACCCCCATCTGGTGCCGGCCGCCCGGCCGCTCCCGCGGATCAGCTACGAGGGGGTGCGGCGGATGTCGCGCCACGGCGCCAAGGTCGTCCACGAGAGCGCCGTGGACTGGGCGGAGCGCGCGGACGTGCGGCTGCACTGCCGACCCTTCCCGTGGACCGCCGCGGGCGGGGACGGGACGGTGGTGGGGGAGGGGCCCGAGGCGGCCGCGGTCGTCGCGCACAAGAACAGCGACGTCTGGCGCTTCCGCTCCGTCCGGGAGCGGCGGGCGGCGGCGCGGGCGCTGGCGGCGGAGGGCCTGCGCGGCACGGAGTTCGACTCGGCGAGCGGCACCTACCTGGTGGTGCCGGCCGGCGTCCGGGGGGCGGCGCACCACCTCGCGGCCGCGCGGCGCCACGACGACCTGTGCCTGATCACGACGGTGCGCGCGGACGGCCGGGCCGAACACGTCCTGGTGTCCAGGGCCGACGCCGACGCCGAGGCCCGCCGGTGTCACGCCCGGCTCTACCCGGACCCGCCGAGCACCCCTGCCCCGGCCGCCCCGTCGCGGCCCAAGCCCCGCTCCCCGCACAGCGACGTCCTCCTCGTCCCCCCACCGGCCTCGGTGCCGGCCGACGACGGGCGTTGACCGGCCGCCGAACCGGTGCCCGTGCCGGTGTGGCGGCCGCAGGGACCGGGGGCGAGGACAATCGGTCGACGTGACGGATGACGACTCGTACCTGTGGCTTGAGGACATCGAGGGCGCGGACGCGCTCGACTGGGTGGCGGAGCGGAACGCGGAGACGCTCGGCGCGTTGGCCGGCGGGCCCGGCTTCGACGCGCTGCGGCGGGAGGTGCGGGAGGTCCTCGACGCCTCCGACCGGATTCCCTACACCGCCCGCCGGGGCGCCTTCCTCTACGACTTCTGGCAGGACGCGGCGCACCCCAAGGGGGTGTGGCGGCGTACGACGCTGGAGCAGTACCGCAAGGACACCCCCGAGTGGGAGCCGCTCCTGGACGTCGACGCGCTCGGCGCCGCGGAGGGCGTCGAGTGGGTGTGGGCCGGGGTCTCTGGCAGCGCCTCGGCTGAGGGCGGCCGACCGCCCCGGCCGAGCGGCCGAGTCACTCCCCGGGCGGCGGCTCGGGCACCGTCAACTCGGGGCCCAGCGCGATCTGTCGAGCCGTATAGCAGTAGGCCGTCTCGACGGCCACCTCCGCGCCGCATCCCGCACAGGCCAGGTTCGGGCCGTGCGAGAGACGAAGGTGCCCGGCGCGAGCCGGGGCGGGCACTCCTCACCGTCCGGCTGCCCGAACGGCGGCGGCGCCTCGTCCTCGGGCGGCAGCGCGACCTCCCGCACGGGTGCGGAGACCCGGGTACGGCAGGCCCTGCAACGGAATACGATCACCAGGCCGGGGTGCGACCCGGGGACGACGCCCCGCACCCGCTTTTTCCGCCGCCCGCCGGGTCACCCGCCGTCCACCGGGAATGTCCTCCCCCGTCGGGACCGCGGCTGGGGTTTGTCACACGGGCGTGGTGTGATGGAGGCATGATCACAGAATTTCGGGCCCCTGACCTGTCCGCCGTCGAGGAAGCCGTCCGCAAGGCGGCCGCGGTCGAGATCATGCCGAGATTCCGGCAGCTCGCGGCGCACGAGGTCGACGAGAAGACCGGCCCGCACGACCTGGTCACCGTCGCCGACCGCAAGGCGGAGGAGCACCTCACGGCCGCGCTGACCCGCCTGCTGCCCGGCTCCGCCGTCGTAGGCGAGGAGGCCGTGCACGCCGACCCGACGGTGTACGCGGCGCTGCGCGCCGACGCGCCCGTGTGGATCGTGGACCCGGTCGACGGCACCCGGCAGTTCGTCGGCGGCGACCCCGCCTTCTGCACCCTGGTCGCGCTGGCCCACCGCGGGGAGATCCTCGCCTCCTGGACCTACGCCCCGGTGTTGGACGAGCTGGCGACCGCCGTGCGCGGGGAGGGCGCGTACGTCAACGGCGAGCGCATCCACAGCGGTTCCCCGGCGCCCGGCGCCGAGCTGCGGGTCGCCATGGCCCACCCGCTCTACACCTCCGACGAGGACAAGCGAGCCCTGGCCCGGCTCGACGTACCCGGCGTCGCGGCCCGCCCCTGCGGATCGGCCGGCCTGGAGTACCTCAAGGTGGCCCGCGGCGAGGTGGACGGCCTGGCCTTCACCTGGCCCTCGGCATGGGACCACGCGGCCGGCCTGCTGCTGGTCGCCGAGGCGGGTGGCGCGCAGAGCACCGTCGCCGGGGTGCCCTTCCGGGTGGACCGGGACAACGCGCTGCCGTTCGCCGTGGGCCGCGACGAGGCCACGGCGATCCGGATCCGCGAGCTGCTGCGCGGCGAATGACGGGCCGGCCGCGCCATGTCTTCAATACAGTGCCGCCTGGACGCACCGCCGGCTCACACGCGGTGCCGCCGCCGGACGAAGGAGTCGTAAGGTGTCCTCCATTCTCGACGCGGTCATCGTGGGGGCGGGCCCCAACGGGCTGACCGCCGCCGTCGAACTGGCCCGGCGCGGGCTGTCCGTGGCCGTCTTCGAAGCGGCCGGGACCGTCGGCGGCGGGGCACGCACCGAGGAACTGACCCTTCCCGGCTTCCGGCACGACCCCTGCGCGGCGGTGCACCCGCTCGGCGCCGGCTCGCCGGTGTTCGCGACGATGCCGCTGGCGCGGTACGGGCTGCAGTGGCTGCACGCCCCGCTGCCCATGGCCCACCCGTTCGACGACGGTACGGCGGCGGTGCTGGCCCGCTCCGTGGCCCAGACCGCCGCGTCCTTCGGGCCGCGCGACGCGGGCGCCTACCGCCGCCTGGTGCAGCCGTTCCTCGGCCGCTGGGACACCCTGGCCCGGGACTTCATGTCCCTGCCCTCGACCGCGCTGCCCAGGGACCCGCTCACCCTGGCCCGCTTCGGGCTCGCCGGGTTGCCGCCCGCCACCTGGCTGCTGCGCCGCTTCCGCGACGACCGGGCCCGCGCGCTGTTCGCCGGTCTCGTGGCGCACGTGATCGCACCGCTGAACGGGATCGGGACCGGCGCCGTGGGCCTGGTCTTCGCACTGGCCGCGCACGCCAACGGCTGGCCGATGCCGCGTGGCGGCTCGCAGTCCGTCTCGGACGCCCTGGCCGCGTACCTGCGCGACCTCGGCGGCGCCGTGCACACCGACTTCGAGGTCAAGCGCCTGGACGAGCTGCCGCCGGCCCGCGCGTACGTCTTCGACACCTCGCCGACCGCGCTGGCACGGATCGCCCGGTTGGGCCGGGCGTACGACGGCTACCGCTACGGAGCCTCCGTCTTCAAGATCGACTACGCGCTGGACGGTCCCGTCCCCTGGACCGCGGAGGAGGCCCGCCGGGCCGGCACCGTCCAGATCGGCCCCCGCACCAGCGACGTAGACGCCGCCCTGCAACTGGCCCACGGCGGCCGTGCACCTCGCAACCCCTTCCTCATCACCGCCCAACCCAGCCTTGTCGACCCCGGCCGGGCGCCCGAGGGCAAGCACGTCTTCTGGGCGTACGGGCACGTCCCCTCGGGCTGGGAAGGCGACCTCACCGAGGCCATGGAGCGCCGACTGGAGCGTTTCGCCCCGGGCTTCCGCGACCTCGTCCTGGCCCGGGCCACCGCCGGCCCGCCGCAACTCGCCGCACGCAACCCCAACTACGTCGGCGGCGACATCGCCTGCGGCGCCGCCTCCGGGCTCCAGCTCCTGCTCCGCCCGAAGATCACCCTGTCCCCGTACACCACGGCCCACCCGGCGGTCTTCCTGTGTTCCTCGGCGACCCCGCCCGGCCCGGGAGTCCACGGCATGTCCGGCCACAACGCCGCGAAGGCCGTCTGGCGCCACCTGCGAGAGGCATCCTGATGTCACCGCGGATCACCCTCGTCCAGGGCGACATCACCGCCGAGCACGCGGACGCCGTGGTCAACGCCGCCAACTCCTCGCTGCTCGGCGGCGGGGGAGTGGACGGCGCCATCCACCGGCGCGGCGGACCCGAGATCCTCGCCGCCTGCGAACGGCTGCGCCGCTCGCACTACGGCAAGGGCCTGCCGACCGGCCGGGCCGTCGCCACCACGGCGGGCCAGCTGCCGGCCACCCACGTCATCCACACCGTCGGGCCCGTGTACGCGCGAGACGAGGACCGCTCGGAACTGCTCGCCTCCTGCTACCGCGAGTCCCTGCGCGTCGCCGACGAACTGGGCGCCCGTACGGTCGCCTTCCCGGCCATCTCCACGGGGATTTACGGGTGGCCGATGGACGACGGCGCGCGGATCGCGGTGGAGACGGTGCGCGCGACGCCGACCTCCGTGGAGGAGGTGCGCTTCGTCCTCTTCGACGCCGGGGCCTACGCCGCGTTCGCCGCCGCCCTCGGCTGACCGATCGGGCCCGGGAAGATCGTCGGGACCGGCCCGGGCATGACAGGGTAGGCCGATGCCCGTCGACCGTACGCACCCGTCCGAGCCCCCTCCCGCCGGCCCCTCGGCACGTTGGGACCCCACCGAGACCCACGGGGAACTCCTCGCGGCGAAAGCGCTGGTCTACGACCCCTGCGGGTTCACCTGCTCGCAGCCGGTCCCCGAAGCCGAGAGCGCCGCCTACGCCGCCCACCACTTCACCCTGGACGGCCTCTCCGTCCGCTTCCGCACGGCCAAGACGACTCCCACCAAGAGCGGGCAGTTCGTCACCGTGTGGCAGAGGTCGTCGGGCGGGCCGATCCGGCCCTTCGACACCACGGACGCCGTCGATCTGTTCGTCATCGGCACCCGCGACGGTGACCGCTTCGGCCAGTTCGTCCTGCCCCTCGACACGCTGCGCCGGCACGGCGTCGTATCGGTCGACGGACTCGGCGGGAAGCGGGCCTTCAGGGTCTATCCGCCCTGGGCGACCATCACCAGCCGCCAGGCCGAACGGACCCGGGCATGGCAGGCGGACCACTTCCTGCGCGTCCTTCGGGACGGGACACTCGACGCCGCCCGCGCCCGCGAGCTCTACCACCCCCGGTGAGCCGCGCTGAATTTCCCCGCGGCATATCCCGTACGCGGCATTCGCCGCCGCTCGCTTTCGGCGCAATCCGGCGGTGCGTGGCCGGATAGAACCCACAACGGACAGAGGTGAGTTGGGCGTGTGACATCATGACCGCGTCGTCTGCCCCGGAGATCAAGAAGCCGGGCAGGGGAGGGCAGCCGCCGAGTTCCGCCGGAGGACTGAGGGATGAAGATACCGGGCTCAGCGTCGCCGGCATCGGAGGACAGACGGCTCAGGCGTCGGCTCAGGAAGGTCCGGCGTACATGTGAGGCGATGCTGGTGGAGTGGGGTATGGAGCACGGCTGTGGAATCGACGAACTCCACCGCTATCTCAGCGAGAGCCGCCGGCGCACCATTCATCTGATTCCGACCTCGTTCCCGGAACGCCATTTGCTGGGCCTGTGGCTCAAATTGGACGACTTCGATGTCGTCGCCTTCGAGAAGTCGGCCTCGCCGGCCCACAAAGAGCACATCATCACCCACGAACTGGCGCACATCGCCTTCGAGCACCGCGGGTCCGTACCCCTGGACCAGGCGCATTCCGCACCGCTGTTCTCCAACGTCGACCCCGCGGGCGTACGGGGATTACTGATGCGTTCCCGCTACAGCGACGACGAGGAACAGGAGGCCGAGACCATGGCCTCCCTCATCCTGGCCCGGGCCACCAAACGCTGGGTCGAACCCGCGTGGGCCGTCCCCGAGGAAGCCGCCGACGTCGTCGCCCGCATCGAGCAGGGGCTCGGCAAGGCGGAACCGCAGTGACGGCCGTCTACACGGCCCTCGCCTGGATCTGCGCCTTCGTCGGTCTCGCCGCCTTCGCCTACCGGCTCCCGGACCTGGTGCGCCGCAAGCACGACATCGCGCTGTGGGCTCTGTGCGTCTACTTCCTCTGCTCCGGCATCAGCTTCCTCGTCGACCTGGACCAACTGCGGCTGCACATCTCGGGGTTCTTCGGCGTCCCCAACATCACCTCGCTGATCACCCAGGCGGCCGTGGTCGTGCTCACCGCCGCGCAGCAAGTCGTCCTCGTCCACTGGTCCTCGCCGCCCGCGCAGGCCCGACGGATGGCACGCCGGCGCGTCCTGTTCTTCGGCGCCGCGCTCTGCGTGCTCGTCACGTCCTCCTTCGTCGTCGGCCCGGTGGCCCACTCCGACACCGCGACATCGACGATCCTGCTGAGCATCCACCACGGTGGATACGCCCTCTACATGTCCTTCTACCTGCTGATATGCGCCGTGGGACAGGCCGAGACGGTACGGCTGTCGGTGCGATTCACCAAGGTCGCGAACCGTCAGTGGCTCGCCGCCGGCATGCGGACCGTCACCGTCGGCGCCACGCTCATCCTGGTCTACTGCGTCACCCGGGGCATCCAGATCGCCGGCACCCGGTTGCACTTCGACGGCGCGGGCCTCGACCCGATCCAGTGGGCCTGCGGCAGCATCGGCGCGCTGCTCCAGATCACCGGATGGACCATCCCCGCCTGGGGCATCCGCCTCACCCGCGCCCGCGCTTGGGCTCGCAGCTACCGCGCCTACCGCCGGCTGCGCCCCCTGTGGTGGGCCCTGCACCAGGCGTCCCCGGACATCACCCTGGACCCGCCGCGCTCCTGGGCGCGCGACCTCCTGCCGCCCAGGGACCTGCACTACAGCCTCTACCGGCGCGTGATCGAGATCCGTGACGGGCAGCTGATCCTGCGCACCACGCTCTCGCTCGCGGACTTCTTCCGCGTCGCCCGCTCGCTCGGCCTCCCCGAGGATCCGACGTCGCCCCTCGGCGAGGCCCTCCAGGTGTGCGCGGCCCTCAGCCGTGACCCCGAGGAGAGGGCCGAGGAGGCGGAGTCCCCGGAGATCCCCGCGCGCCCGCCCTACGAGGACTTCCGCGACGAGGTGGAGTGGCTGACCGAGGTCGCGTCCTCCTTCACCGCCCTGGGCCGCAGCGGCCGCCGGCCCGAGGCGTGGGCGGTGACCCGGTGACCGCCCAGGCCGGCCACGCGACGGAGCCGGCCCCCACCACCGAGGCGGCCCGCACCGTGGAGCGGCTGGTGACCCTCGACGCCACGCTCGGCGCCCGGGCCGCCGTCCCCGCCGCCCGCGAGGCCGTACGCCGCCACCCGGAGCTCTCCGCCGAACCCGAAAGCCTGCGCGGCCACGACGGCGACCGGATCGCGGTGCTCGCCGAGCTGGCCGAGGTCATCGGCTGGATCCTCTTCGACGCGGGCCTGCACCGGCACGCCCACCGCGCAAACGCCCGCGCGCTCGCCCTCGCGGAACTCTGCGGCGACCGCTGGACCGCCCGACTGGTACGGCTGAACCACAGCATGCTCCAGACCCACACCGGACACCCGCGCGCAGCCCTGGCGACCGCCTCGCGCGTCGCCTGGACGCGACCCTTACCCGCCCGCGTCGACAGTCTCGTCCTGATCCGCCAGGCCCACGCGACCGCCCTCCTCGGCGCCCACCGCGAGCCCCTGGAGCTGATCTCCCGGGCCCAGAGCCGCTTCCTGGACGGTGTGTCCCCCCGCGACCCGCACTGGGCCTGGTGGATCGACCAGGCGGAGCTGACCGGCCACCAGGGCTGGGTGATGGCCCGGCTGCGCCGGTGGGACCGCGCCCTGCCCCTCCTGTACCGCGCGGCCACCGCCCCGGGTCCCTCCTACCGCCACCTCTTCGCCGCTGAACTCCTCGCCGCCCTGGCCCGCGCCGGTGCCTGGAGCGAAGCGGAGGACCTCATCACCGACCTCGCCCCCCGCGCCGCCCGCATCGGCTCCGCCCGGACGGTCGAGTCGCTCCACGGGACGGCCCGCCTCCTGCGCCGGGCACCCCGGGTCCCCGCGCGCCTGCGGGACGCGGCGGTGTTCCTGCGGGAGCGCCTGCCGGACCCGGTGCCCGCGGGCACCCCTTACGCCACCCCCCACGACCACCGCCACAGATAGGGACCCCATGCGCCCCATTCGGATATCGATGCCCGCGGCCGCCACCGTACTCGCCGCGGCCGTGCTGTTCGTCGGCTCGGGAAGCCAGGCGTCGAACGCCACCTTCCAGCCGCCCGCCGCCGCCTCGACGGTGAACCAGGACGCGGCCGCGGAACGGGGCAGACCGTACGTCTCCACCCACCTGTACTTCGGCACCGGTCGGCACAACGGCAACCCGCCGATCACCGACGAGCAGTTCGACAAGTTCATCGCGGACGTCGTCACCCCGCGCTTCCCGGCCGGATTGACCCTCCAGGAGGGACGCGGCCAATGGAGGGACAAGGAGGGTGACATCAACCGCGAGAAGTCGTACGAGCTCACGGTGCTCTACCCGGTGACGGAGGCCAAGGCCCGGGACGCCGACATCGAGTACATCCGCAACCTGTACTGCACCACGTGGGAGCTGGAGTCCGTGGGCCGCGCCGACGCGCGGGTCGTGGTCGACTTCTGACCCACCCCGGTGGACGGCCCTGCCCGGGCCGTCCACCGCACGGTGACCGCAGCGCCCCCCGCCGGGCACTCGGTTAGGGTGAATCGGTAGGAAACAGGCCCCCCGGGGTGAGGTCGGTGCGTTGGACACTTACCGGTTGACGAGCGAGGTTCCCGATCAGCCGCCGGGCGTCGTCGGGTACGCGGGCGTACTGCGGGAGCTGCTGCCGATCGCCCTGTGGCGCGAGGACGCCGACGGACGCGTCGTGGAGTGGTCGCTGGCCGCCCAGGACCTGCTCGGCCACCGCCCCGAGGACATCCTCGGTCGCCCCGGCAACGCCGTCCTGGTCCCCGACGCCAACCGCGGACTCGCCGACGACCTGACCCGCCGCGTCCAGGCGGGCGAGACCGTCGTCGGGACCCTGCCCGTACGCCACCGCGACGGGCACCGCGTGACGATGGAGATGTGGATCGTCCCCGCCGCCGACCCGCAGGGCCGTACGGGCGCCATGCTCATCGCCGTGCAGACCTCCGAGGTCCTGCACATGCGGGATTCCCTCGCCGCCCTCCAGAGCCTGTTCACCCAGTCCCCGATCGGCCTCGCCACCCTCGGCACCGACCTGCGCTTCCTGCGCGTCAACGACGCCCTGGCCCGGATGAACGGCGTTCCGGCCGCCGCCCACCTGGGCAAACGGCTCACCGAGGTGGTCCCCGGCGTCAACGCCACCGCCTTGGAGGCGACGATGCGGCAGGTGCTGGAACAGGGCACCGCGGTCGTCGACGTCCGCCGCACCGGCCGTACCCCCGCCGACCCCGACCACGACCGGACCTGGTCCTGCTCCTACGCCCCGCTGCTCGACCCGAGCGGCCGTCCCCTCGGCGTGATCGCCTCCCTCATCGACGTCACCGAGGGCCAACGGGCACAGGCCGAGGCCGAGCGGGCCCGTAGACGCTTCGCGCTGCTAGCCGAGGCCGGCGCACGCATCGGGACCACGCTCGACCTCGACCAGACCGCCCGGGAGACCGTCGACCTGCTGGTACCGCAGCTCGCCGACTCCGCCGACGTACAGCTCCTCGAAGCCGTCCTCGGCCCCGACGACGCCGCCTTCTCCAACCGAGGGGTGCTGCGCAGGCTCGCCGTCACCTTCCCCGACCCGACCGCGCCGACGGCCGCGCTCGCACCCGGCCAGACCTTCCGGATCCCCGCCGGAACCGTCTACGAACGGGTCATCTCCGAAGGCCGGCCCATGAACCTGTACGCCACCGACGTCCCGGCACTGATCACCGACGCCCGCGCCGAACCCCTGCGCCGGTACCTGGCCGGACTCGGGTCGGCGCGCCTGGTCCCCCTCGTCGCGCGCGGCGCCGTCCTCGGCGCGGTCACCGTGACCCGGCTGCGCGAGCGCGAGCCCTTCGACGAACAGGACTGCGTACTGATCGACGAACTGGTGGCCCGCGCGGCGCTCAACATCGACAACGCCCGCATGTACACCGCCCAGCGCCGGGCCGCCCTCACCCTCCAACGCAGCCTCACCAACAGCGCCCTGCCCCGGGTCCCCGGCCTGGAACTGACCGGCCGTTACCGGCCCGCCAGCGCGCACGACGTCGGTGGCGACTGGTTCGACGTCATCCAACTGCCCCGGGGCCGGACCGGACTGGTCATCGGCGACGTGATGGGGCACGGTATCCACGCGGCGGCCGTCATGGGCCAGCTCCGTACGGCCGTCCGGACCCTCGCACGCCACGACGTACCGCCCGAGCGGATGCTGCGCTCGCTCGACGCGGCGGTGGCGGACCTGGGCGAGGACGAGATGGCGACCTGCGTCTACGCCGTGCACGACCCGGCGGCCGGCGGCTGCTTGATCGCCCGGGCCGGGCACCCGCCGCCCGCCGTGGTCGGTGTCACCGGCACGGTGACCTTCCTGGACGGACCGCCCGGCACCCCCCTCGGGGCGGGCGGCACCGGCTTCCGCACCGAGAGCGTGCCACTGCCGCCCGGCAGCCTCCTGGCGCTCTACACCGACGGGCTGATCGAAAGCCGCGACCGGGACCTCGACCAGGGACTCGGCCGACTGGCCCGGGCCCTCGGGCAGCCGGCCCGGCCGCTGGAGCAACTGTGCGACGAGATCCTGGAGCGGCTCCTGCCGACCGCCCCACAGGACGACGTGGCCGTCCTCCTCGCCCGCACCGTGGCCCCGTAGGCCGCTGCCGGCGGAACGGCCGCCACCCGACTGCCCACCGACCGCCACCCGACCGCCACCCGGCCGCGGCCGGGCCGCGGGTCACCAGGCCAGCCCCTCCAACTCGTCCAGGTCCAGGGTGAGCGCCGCCAACGGCTCGGCGCTGCCGCCCGTCAGCGGCAGCTCCGCCCAGATGACCTTCCCCCGCTCGGTGTAGCGGGTGCCCCACCGCTCGGCGTACTGCGCGACGAGGAACAGGCCGCGACCGCCCTCGTCGGTGGAGGCCGCGTACCGCAGGTGCGGCGAGGTGCTGCTGCCGTCGGACACCTCGCAGATCAGGGTGCGGTCGCGCAGCAGCCGCACCCGGATGGGCTCGGACCCGTACCGGATGGCGTTCGTGACCAGTTCGCTGAGGATCAGCTCCGCGGTGAACGCGATCTCCTCCAGACCCCACTCCTGGAGCTGCGCCGAACCGGCGTTGCGCACCCGCGAGACGGCCGCCGGGTCGTCCGGCACCTCCCACTCCGCGATCCGGTCCGTGTCCAGCAGCCGGGTGTCGGCGACCAGCAGGGCGATGTCGTCACTGGGCGAGGGGAACAGCAGCGCCGCCAGCACGTCCGCACACGCCTGCTCGGGGCTGCGTCCGGTCCTCGACAGGGCCTGCCTGAGCAGTTCCAGTCCGGTGTCGATGTCCCGGTCGCGGTCCTCCAGCAGCCCGTCGGTGAACAGGGCGAGCCGGCTGCCCTCCGACAGCCGCAACTCGGCCGTCTCGAAGGGCATCCCGCCCACGCCCAGCGGCAACCCGGTCGGCAGCTCCGGGAACTCCACCCGGCCGTCCGGATGGACCAGCGCGGGCCCGGGATGTCCCGCGCTCGCCACCGTGCAGCGACCGGAGACCGGGTCGTAGACGGCGTACAGACACGTCGCGCCGGTGACGCCGGCCGGGTCGTCGCCGCCGTCCGCGCCCTCCCCGGTGGAGCCCGTCTCGTCCCGGTCGATCCGGTCGATCAGCTCGTCCAAGTGCCCCAGCAGTTCGTCCGGCGGAAGGTCCAGCGTCGAGAAGTTGTGGACGGCGGTGCGCAGCCGGCCCATCGTCGCGGCGGCGTGCACCCCGTGCCCGACCACGTCACCGACCACCAGCGCCACGCGGGCGCCCGGCAGCGGGATCACGTCGAACCAGTCACCGCCCACCCCCGCCTGCGCCGGCAGGTAGCGGAACGCGACGTCCACCGCGCTCAGTTCCGGCAGCACCCGGGGCAGCAGGCTGCGCTGGAGCGTCACCGCCGTGGCGTGCTCGCGGGTGAAACGGCGGGCGTTGTCGATCGAGACGGCGGCGCGCGCCCCCAACTCCTCGGCGAAGGACAGGTCCTCCTCGTCGAAGGCGTCCGGGGTGTCGGCCCGCCAGAAGTTGGCCATGCCCAGCACCACGCCGCGCGCCTGCAGTGGTACCGAGACCAGCGAGTGCAGGCCGTACTCCAGCGCCAGCCGGGTGCCCTCCGGGTCCTGGGCCCGCCAGCCGAACGCGGTGTTCAGGTCCGCCGCCAGCACCGCCCGCCCGGCGGCCAGCGCGGAGGCCATCGGCGCCGTCGGCACCACGAACCGGATGGTCTCGCCCACCGGCTGCAACGGCTGGTCGGAGCGGACCCCGCTCATCGCCGCCCGGCGCATCTCGATGTAGACCCCCGACAGCGTCGAGGGCTCCTCGCCGTGCAGCACCGGTTCCAGCAGCTCCACGGTGACGAAGTCCGCGAACCGCGGGACCGCCACCTCCGACAGCTCCTCGGCGGTGCGCACCACGTCCAGGGTGGTACCGATCCGCACCCCCGCGTCGTACAACAACTGCAGCCGGCCACGCGCGACTTCGGCGCGACCGGAGAGCGCGGCGAGCTCGGTGGAGTCGCGCAGCGTCATGACGCTGCCGGAGGGCATGCCCCGGTAGGGCTTGGTGGGCCGCACGTTGACGGCGAGGAGGCGGTCCCCGGACAGGTGGACCTCGTCCGTCACGACCCGCCCGGAGATCAGCAGGTCCGCCGTCCGACGGTCCAGACCGAGGTCGGTGACGAGCCGCTGCTCGGCGTCCGGGGGCAGGTTCAGCAGCCGGCGCGCCTCGTCGTTGGCCAGCACCAGCCGGTGGTCCGCTCCGATGATGAGCACGCCCTCGCGCACGGCGTGCAGCACCGCCTCGTGGTGCTCGTTCATCCGGGTCATCTCGGCCTCGCCCAGGCCCCGGGTCTGGCGCCGCAACCTGCGGCTGACCAGGGCCGCGCCGCCGGTGCCCAGCAGCAGGGCGCCCGTCGCCGAGCCGAGCAGCAGCGGCAGTTGTTGGCCGACCGCCCCGCCCACGTTCGCGATCTCGATACCGGTCGAGACGAGTGCCACGACCGCCCCCGACGCGTCCCGTACGGGGACCACCGCGCGCACCGCGTCGCTGGGGGCTCCCTTGAACGTCTCGGTGAACGCCTGCCCGTGGACCGCGCGCGAGAGGTCACCGGTCGCGCGCTTGCCGATGAGGCCGGGCCGGGCGTCGGTGTAGCGGATCCCGTCCGTGCTCAGCACGGCGATGAAGTCGACGCCGGAGGCCCGGCGGGCGGCCTCGGCCAGGGGCTGGAGCTCGGCCGTGGGGTGCGGCGAGCGCAGCGCGGCGGGCAGACCGGGAGCGTGCGCGAACGCCTCGGCCGCCGCGAGCGAACGGTTGCGGGCGTCGCGCGCGCTGTCGTACCGGGCCTGGAAGACCAGGGCCAGCGTGGCGGCGGTGATCAGCACCAGCACGATCACGGCCTGTAGGAGGAACACCTGGCCCGCGACGCTCCCGGGGGCGTGGGCGAAGCGCGCGAGCAGGCCCGAGGGCCGGCCCGCCGGCGGCGATCCCCTGGGTCGACCCGAACGTCCGGTCATGAGCCATTTCTAACACTGTCGCGGTCTTTTGGGATGGCGGCGGCCGCCGCACGGTACGCGCGCGGGCTCCGGCCGACGTGCGCGGTGAAGTGTTGGCGGAAGGTGACCTCGCTCGCGAACCCGGTCCGGCGGGCCACCTCGGACACCGGATGGTCGGTGCGCTCCAGCAGTCGGCGGGCCGCGTCGAGGCGGTGGCCGAGCAGCCATTTGTGCGGGGTGGTCCCCGTCGCGGCGGCGAAGTGCCGGGCGAAGGAGCGCGGCGACATCCCCGCCCAGCCGGCCAGGGTGGCCACGTCCAGCGGCTCGTGCAGCCGCCGCAGCGCCCGCTCCCGTACGGCGGCCAGCGCCTCGGCGGTGCGGTCGGCGGCCGGGGTGGGCCGGTCGAGGTACTGGGCGTGGTCCCCGGTGCGGAACGGGCCCGTCACCATGGAACGGGCGACCGCGGCGGCGGCTTCCGCCCCGTGGGCCTCCCGCACCAGGTGCAGGCACAGGTCGATGCCGGAAGCCACCCCGGCGGAGGTCCAGATCCCCCCGTCCTCCACGAACAGCGGGGCGTCCTCGACCAGCACCCCGGGGTAGCGGGCGGCCAGCCTGGGGGCCAGCCACCAGTGCGTCACCGCCCGGCGGCCGTCCAGCAGCCCCGCCTCGGCCAGGACGAACGCCCCGGCGCAGAGCGCGGCCACCGCCGCGCCCCGGGCGTGCGCCTCCCGCAGGGCGGCCAGTACGGGTCCGGGACTCGGGTCGTCGGGTTCCGCGAGCGCCGGTACGACGACCAGATCGGCCTCGGTGAGCCAGTCGAGGCCCCGGTCGGGGGTGAGGGTGAGTCCGCCGGGCAGCGCCACCGGCTCGGGCGTCAGCGCGCAACGGCGCAGCTCGAAGGGCGGGACCCCGGAGCGACTGCGATCGGGACCCCAGACCTCGGTGATGACGGCGAGGTCGAAGGCCCTGATGCCCGGCTGGATGACGATCGCGACGCGCTGCATGCCCCGATCCTCCCAGAGCAGCCCCGGCAGGGCTGCCATCCTGGCAGGATCTCATCGGTCCGGGGCACCGGTGGCCCTGTCGGCGGCGGGTGGGCGCGGACACCATGGAGCCATGACGACGAACGAGATCGAGATCGCCCCGAACAGCGCCCTGCTGGTCATCGACGTACAGAAGGGCTTCGACGACGCGTCCTTCTGGGGTCCGCGCAACAACCCGGCGGCCGAGGCCAACCTGGCCGCCCTGATGGACGCCTGGCAGGAATCCGGGCGCCCGGTCGTGCTCGTCCAACACGCCTCGCGGGCCGGCTCCGTCCTCGCCCCCGACCAGCCCGGCCACGCCCTCAAGGACTTCGTCGAGGAGCGCCGCGAACAGGCCGCTCTCCATGTCACCAAGACCGTGAACTCGTCCTTCTACGGCACCCCCGATCTCGCCGAATGGCTCACCGCCCGGGGCATCGGGCAGTTGGTCGTCGCCGGGATCCAGACCAACATGTGCGTGGAGACCACCGCCCGGATGGCGGGGAACCTCGGTTACGACGTCCTCGTCCCGCTGGACGCAACGCACACCTTCGACCTCACGGGCCCGGACGGGACCCGGCTGAGCGCCGACGAACTGGCGACCGCCACCGCCGTCAACCTGCACGGCGGCCGCTTCGCCCGCGTCGTCACCACCGCCGGGGTGCTGACGGCGGCGGCCCGGTCCCGGCTCGCCGCGTAGTCGGGTTCACCGCCCAGTCGGGTTCACCGCCCAGCCGGGCTCACCGCGTAGGCCAGGTCAGCTCGTAGTAGCGCAGCCGGGCGTCCCGGCGTACGCACCGCATCCCGGCGGCGGCCATCACCCGCCGGGAGGCGGTGTTCGCCAGATCGGTGTCACCGTCCACACCGCGAGCCCCGTGTCGCCGGGCGTGCTCCAGCAGCCCGCGCAGGGCTTCCGTGGCGTATCCCAGGCCCCGCGCGGCGGGGACGAGCCCGTAGCCGACAGTGACCCGGCCGAGGACATCCGGGGGGCCGTGGAACCCGGCCCCGCCGACGGTCCGGCCGTCCGCGCGGAGCTCGATCTCGTACGCCCCGAACGGCCGCGGATCACCGTGCTCGGCCAGGACCCGCAGGAACCGTTCGGCGCCCGCCCGGTCGCCGGCGTCCGGGTACCCGGGACCCCAGCGGGCCGACGGGCCGGGCCGGCCGCTGAGGATCCGCCGGGCCCCGGCCGGGTCCAGCGGGCGTAGCAGCAGACGGGGGGTCGGGATCGGGTCGGCGCTCGGTTCCTCCATGCGCCCTGCTTACCAGTGCCGACCGCCCGGCCGCCGCCGGTTTTCCACCGCTCACGGACACGGGAGAGGGCCGGCCCCCGCACCGGGGGCCGGCCCTCTCCCGTGTCACCCGAACCCGAACCGGTCAGAGCACGTCGGCCGCGATGTTGGCCGCCACCCGCTCCAGCAGCGGACCGGCGTTGGCGATGCACTTGGCGGGGTCCGGTTCGATCTCCGTCAGCGGGTACGCCCGCCGGATGCCGGCCGCGCGCAGCGCCTCCTGCTCCAGCAGGAGCCGTCCGCACACCGCCACGACCTCCTTGCCCGCGGCGCGGGCGGCGGCCGCGACACCGGCCGGGGCCTTGCCGTGCAGGGTCTGCTCGTCCAGCGAACCCTCGCCGGTGATGACCAGTGTGGCCCGCTCCAGCGCCGGAGCGAAGCCCAGCACCTCCAGCATCAGCTCGATACCCGGACGGAACGTCGCCCCGAGCAGCAGCGCGCCGTAGCCGATGCCGCCCGCGCCACCGGCGCCCGGCAGCACCGCGCACTCGGCGGCCTTCGCGCCGATCGCCTTCTCCAGCACCACCGCGAAGTGCGCCAGCGCCGCGTCCAGCGTCGCCACGTCCTCGGGGGAGGCGCCCTTCTGCGGCCCGTACACCGCCGGCGCGCCCTTCGGGCCCGTCAGCGGGTTGTCCACATCGCTGGCCAGTACGAAGTCCACGTCCGCGAAGCGCGGGTCGATGCCGGACAGGTCCGCCGAGGCCAGGGAGGCCAGCGCGCCGCCGCCCGGACCGACCGGTTCGCCGTTCGCGTCCCGGAACACCGCGCCGAGGGCGGCGAGCATGCCCGCTCCGCCGTCCGTGGTGGCGCTGCCGCCCACACCGAAGACGATCGAGCGCGCGCCCGCGTCCAGCGCGGCCTTGAGCAGCTCGCCCGAGCCGTACGTGGTCGCCGTCAGCGGGGCGAAGACGCCCTGGGGGAGCAGTTGGAGCCCGGATGCCTCCGCCATCTCGACCACGGCGGTTCCGTCCCGGAGCGCGAAAGCGGCCGTGACCTGGTCGCCGAGGGGTCCGGTGACCCGCACCTCGCGACGTTCGAAACCGGCCGCCACGGCGGCCGCGACCGTACCGTCGCCGCCGTCCGCGACGGGGAGAGTCTCGATCTCCACGCCCGGTACGGCCTTGCGAAGGCCGGCCGTCACCCGCTCCGCGACCTGTACGGCCGTGAGCGAGCCCTTGAATTTGTCCGCGGCGATGAGCACGCGCGCGGCCTCAGTTACTGCTCCGTCCGTCACCTTTGCTAATCCCTTGCTATCGAACAGTGCAGTCGCGCCGCCATGAGCCTATCCGGAGGATCCTCCTATGCCCATGGGTGGCCTGGGACACACGCGGCGCGCCATGCCCCCAAATGGGGACATACGCCTGCATAGTCTGGCCGCATGAGCACGGATCCACTGGAAGAGGCACGCCCGGACGCCCCCGACCGGACCCCCTAAGACCCCGGGTCCGGCGCTCCCGACCTCGCCGTGGTCACGGTCGGCGCGGTCACCGTGCTCGCCGTCGTCGCCTGGGCCGCGCTCGGCGGGGGACTCCTTCGGCACCGCCATGTGCTCGTCATGCTGCTGCTGTGTCGGGCGCTGGTGAAGGAACTGCGGGAGGACCCGGGCGTGGGCCCGGCGCACGCCCACTCGCTGCACGGTCTGCGCGACGCCGTCAAGGCGATGGTCGGTGACGCCATCGGCGTCCCGGGCCAGGGCCACCACCTACGCCTGCGGCGCCTGACGGAGCCCAAGGGGCGGGGCCGTGCGGACGACGACCCCGGCGAGCCGAGGCCGTGATCCGGGCGCCGCGCACCGGAGGGCCGCTGGGTAGGGTGGCGGACGTGACGACCACGGATGACTACGCCACCTACATCGCGAGCCTGCCCCGGGTGCTGGCCGGCGCCGCCGCCCTCTTCCGGGACGTCGAGGGGCGGGTGCTGATCGTCGAGCCCGACTACCGCGAGGGCTGGGCCCTGCCCGGCGGCACCATCGAGTCCGACCGCAACGAGTCCCCGCGCAGTGCCGCGCGGCGCGAGAGCGCCGAGGAGATCGGCATCGACCAGCCGCTCGGCCGGCTGCTCGCCGTGGACTGGAGCGTGGGCGTGGGCCGCCCCCCTCTGGTCGCGTACCTCTACGACGGCGGTGTGCTCGACGCCGAACAGCTCGCCTCCGTCAAGCTCCAGGAAGAGGAACTGCTCTCCTGGAAGCTGGTCCCGCCGGCGGAGCTGACGACGTACCTGCTGGGATCGCTCGCCCGGCGCGTCCAAGAGGCGTACCGGGTGCTGGAGTCGGGCGCGGGCACCGTCGAGCTGGAGAACGGCCGCCGGCCGGGGTCCGCGTAACACCCGTTATCCGTCGCCTACTTCGCCCAGGACAGAATGCAGCGCATGATCACGATGTACGCCTGGCCGAGCACGGCCGACGGGCCGGACGCCCTTCCCATGGTCCACTTCACCACCGACGAGCAGGCCGGGGGCGAGGTCACGCCCGAGGGTGCGCCGGTCTGGATGTTCGACGGCGCGATACGCGACGGCGGCTGGGCCGAGTTCGCCGACTTCGAGGCGTGGTCGGTCCCGGCCGCCGATTGGCAAGCCTTCTACCGCCGCGAGGACGACCTCCTCGCCGTCACCGGCCCCGGCAGCTGTGAGGGCTGGTACCAGGGCAAGCTCGGCGCGGACGCGCAATGGGTCGCCGCGGCGACCGAGCAGCGGAGCGTGGTCCTGCTCGCCGCACCGGTCCAACACCCCTCGCTGTACGCCTACGCGGTCGAGGCGGGCGCCGGTTTCGCCCTGCTGGTCCCGCTCGCGGTCGTCTAGACGCCCCTGGGGATACCCCTGGTGCCGCGGTCGGGAGGGTGTGCCGGGCGGCGCGACCCGGTAAGCCCATTCCGCTCACGGCGCCGGTGACGCGGACCGATCCCAGAACTTGAGAAAGCCCGCGCTTTGCTTGACCGGAAAGATCAAGCCCTGCTTGACTCGTCGCCTACCAGTTCGAATTGAAGCGCGATGCCGGCACGGGCGATTCGCTTTCTGTAAAGGACGGTCAGGATATGGCGCTATTAGCGGATAGCACGCCGGAGCAGCAGGACATCGCCTTCATCGACGTCCTCGACCCCGCATTCCGGTTCACCTCTCCCGAAGTGGCGCAGGCCCGGGAGAAACACTGGTAAGCGAAGACCCCCCTCGGCCTGCTCGTCCTACGCTACGCCGAGGCGAAGGACCTCGTGCGGGATCCCGGCCTGATCCACAACGGCGTCCGTTTCATGGAACAGAACGGCGTCACCGAGGGCCCGATCTACGACTGGTTCGTCAACGGTCTCGTGAGTCGTGATTTCGAGGACCACCGTCGTCTGCGCGGTCTGGTGAACAAGGCTTTCGTCCCGCGCATGGTCGAGAATCTGCGCCCGCTCATGCGGGAGACGTCGGAGCGGCTGGCCGACAAACTCGCCTCCGCCGGCGACATCGATTTCATCGAGGAATTCGCCGACCGGCTCCCCCTCGTGGTCATGACCGAACTCCTCGGGATTCCGCCGGAGGACTTCCCCACCTTCCGCACCTGGACCTCCGACATCGGCCTGGTCTTCTCCCTGGCGCTGGGCGGGGACATCCCCGCACGCGTCGAGGCCGCGGTGACCGGTCTCTACGGCTACGTCGACGCCCTGATGGCCGCCAAGAAGGCCGATCCGGGTGAGGACCTCATCTCCGCGCTGGTGGCGCTCCAGCACGCGGAAGGCACCGCCAGCCTCGACGAGCTGCAGAACCTCATCGTCTCGATGATCTTCGCCGCCCACGACACCACGCGGCTCCAGCTCGCCAACGCCATGGTCACCTTCGCCGAGCACCCCGACCAGTGGAAGCTGCTGGGCGACAACCCCGACCTGACGCAGCAGGCGGTGGAAGAGGTGATGCGGTGGCGCCCGTCCACCAACGCCCTCTTCCGGTACGCCCCGGAGGACTTCGAGTTCCGCGGGGAAGTGATCCCCAAGGGCACCATGCTCCTGATCGGTGTGCAGGCCGTACAGCGTGATCCGCGGGTCTTCCCCGGCGGCGACGTCTTCGACATCACCGCCACCCGGAGCACCCCGGTCCTGCAGTTCGGTGGGGGGCTGCACTACTGCCTGGGGGCCCCGCTCGCGCGCATGGAGATCACGGAGGCGCTGCCGGTGCTGGCGAAGCGGCTGGGAGCACCGTCCGTCGCCGGTCCCGTCACGTGGCGCCCCGCCATCGGCATCACGGGCCCGAACGAGCTGCCCCTGCGCTTCGCCTGACCGGAGTTCCCGCACGGCGGTCGGCGTCAGACCGGCAGGGACCGCTCGCCGGCCTCGAAGGCCAGCAGCCGGACCTTGCGGTCGACGCCGCCGCCGTAGCCGGTCATCGCACCCGAGGCACCGATCACCCGGTGGCACGGCACGATGATCCCGACCGGGTTCTTGCCGTTGGCCAGTCCCACGGCCCGGGAGGCGCCCGGCTTGCCGAGCTTCGCGGCGAGTTCACCGTAGGACCACGTCTGCCCGTAGGGGATGCGTACCAGCTGTTCCCACACGCTGCGTTGGAACGCCGTGCCCTCCAGCCGGACCGGGACGGTGAAGTCGGTGAGCTCGCCGGCGAAGTACGCGGTCAACTGCCGTGTCACTTCGGGGAACGGCTCCTCCGCCGACGACACCCGTTCGCCGAAGGACTCCTCCAGCGGGCGGTGGCGCTGGCCGACCATGTAGAGGCCGCTGAGGACACCGTCGGTGGCCACGAGGGTGAGCGGCCCGTAGGGGCTGTCCACGAGCGTGTGCTGCTTGCTGCTGTCGTTCATTGCTGGTCGTCTCCTCGGACGGGCCCGGACGGGCTCGGACGGGTCAGGCGGGCAGGTGGTTGATCGGGTGGCTGTCGGTGGCCCACAGGTACTGGACGGCGTACGCGCGCCAGGGCCGCCAGCCGGCCGCCCGCGCGGTGAGCGCGGCGGGCGTGGACGGCAGCCCGAGCCCGGCGGCGGCGCGGCGGACCCCGAGGTCGGAGGGCAGGAACGCGTCCGGGTCGCCGAGGGCCCGCATCGCGATGACCTCGGTGGTCCACGGGCCGAAGCCGGGCAGCGCGACCAGCCGTGCGCGGGCCGCCTCCCAGTCGCTGTCGACGCCCAACGGGAGCGAGCCGTCCGCCAGGGCCGAGACCAGGGTCGCGAGGGTCGCCCGGCGGCTGCGGGGCAGGGCGAGCGATTCGGGATCCAGCGCGGCCAGGGCCCGCGGTGAGGGGAACAGGTGGGTCAGCCCGCCCTCGGGGTCGGGGTCGGCGACCGGCTCGCCGTGTGCGGTGACCAGCCGGGCCGCGTGCGTACGGGCCGCCGCGGTGGACACCTGCTGGCCGAGTACGGCGCGTACGGCGAACTCGGCCGCGTCGACCGTACGGGGGACCCGCCGCCCCGGCGCCTTGTCGACGAGCGGGGCCAGCAGCGGGTCCGAGCGGAGCTGCTCGTCGACGGCCTCGGGGTCGGCGTCGAGGTCCAGCAGCCGGCGGCAGCGGCTGATGGCGATGGTGAGGTCCCGCAGGTCGGTCAGGGCCAGTTGGCAGGCGATGTGGTCGGGCCGAGGGGCGAGCGCGACGACGCCGGTTCCGTACGGCAACCGCAGCGTCCGGCGGTACGCGCCGGCGCGCCACTCCTCGACGCCGGGGACCGCGGTCGCGGCGAGGTGGCCGAAGAGGTTGTCGGGGTTGAGGGGCGCCCGGAAGGGGAGCCGCAGGCTGATCGTGCCGGGGATGCGGGGCTGGTCGCGGTGGGCCTTGGCGGATCGGGTGCGCAGCTCGCTGGGGGAGAGCGCGAAGACCTCGCGGACGGTGTCGTTGAAGGCCCGGATGGAGGAGAACCCGGCGGCGAAGGCGACGTCACCCATGGGGAGGGCGGAGGTCTCGATGAGCAGCCGGGCGGTCTGGGCACGCTGCGCCCGGGCGAGGGCGAGGGGGCCGGCGCCGAGCTCGGCGTTCAGCTGCCGTTCGACCTGGCGCGTGGAGTAGCCGAGGCGGGCGGCCAGGCCGGGAACGCCCTCGCGGTCCACCACACCGTCATGGATGAGCCGCATGGCACGGGCGACGGCATCGGCGCGGGCGTTCCACTCGGGGGAGCCGGGGCTGGTGTCGGGCCGGCACCGCTTGCAGGCCCGGTACCCGGCCTGCTGGCAGGCGGCGGCGCTGGGCAGGAAGGTCATGTTCTCGACCTTGGGCGGCACGGCGGGGCAGCTGGGCCGGCAGTAGATCCGGGTGGTCCGGACGGCGGTGAAGAACCAGCCGTCGAAGCGGGCGTCCTTCGACTGCACGGCCCTCACACAGCGGTCGGTGTCGGTGTACATGGCTCCAGCATCCCGGGAGGCCCGGTGCGAGGCTGGCGGTTTTCCGACATCAAGCGTAGCCCACCGGGGGTTGTCGCGACGCCCCGCACCCCCCGCGCCTCAATCGCCGCGGGGCTGGTTTTGCTCGACGGGGGCCGCCCGATGCGGCGGCTCCGCCCGGACCCCCGGGGCTCCGCCCCGCACCCCCCGCAGCCTCAATCGCAGGCGGGGCTGGCTTTGCTCGACCGGGGCCGCCCCCGTGCGGGCCGGGGGCGGTATGGCGAAGGCCCCCGGGCGTTTACCCCGCCCGGGGGCCTTCAGCTGCACACACGGTGGCCTGCGTTACGGCTGCGCCGCCCGCGCCTCGCGGCGGTTGTGGCGGAACGTGTTCGCGCGACGGGTCGTCGCGAACAGCGGGATCGTCGCCGCCAGGGCGATCTGCAGCGCGCAGCCCGTCTGGAGCAGCAGCTGACCGCCCGGGGCGTCGAACGCCCAGGCCGCCAGCAACCCCATCGCGCCGACGATCCAGCTCAGCATCGCCACCGCGAGGACACCCCGCGGCTTGGGGTACTCGACGCGGCTCACCATCAGCCACGCCACCCCGATGATCGCAAGCAGCGTCGGGATGAAGGGAAGCCCCAGCAGCACGACGGACACGACCGTCAGGGCTCCGAAGGGGCTCGGCATGCCCTGGAACATGCCGTCCTTCATCGTCACGCAGCTGAATCTCGCCAGGCGCAGGACCACGGCGAGAAGGACCACGATCGCCGCGAGCGCCGACATCTTCTGGTGCGCGTCGTCCGCGACCATGCCGTACACCAGCACGAAGTACGCCGGTGCCAGGCCGAAGCTGATCAGGTCCGACAGGTTGTCCAGCTCCGCGCCCATCGGCGAGCTGCGCAGCTTGCGGGCCACGATGCCGTCGAAGAGGTCGAAGACCGCCGCGAGCAGCATCAGTATCACCGCCGTCGCCGCGCTGTGCCGGGCCATGCCCGACTCGCCGCTGCCGGTGAGGTGCGGGATGAGGATTCCGGTGGTGGTGAAGTACACCGCCATGAATCCGCAGGTCGCGTTGCCGAGGGTGAGCGTGTCCGCTATCGACAGTCGCAGGGAGAGCGGCATGTCTTCCGCGTCCGCGTCCTCGTCCTTGGCCTCCGGAACCCAGCCTGTGGCAGGGGTCTCAGGGTCAGTCACGGTCAATTCGGGTCACCCCCGCGGTGGTGGCCTGACCGACCTCGACCGCCACCTCGACACCCTCGGGGAGGTAGATGTCGACGCGCGAGCCGAAGCGGATCAGACCGATGCGTTCGCCCTGCTCCACCTTGGTGCCGGCCGGCAGGTAGGGGACGATGCGACGCGCGACGGCACCGGCGATCTGCACCATCTCGATGTCGCCGAGCTCGGTGTCGAAGTGCCAGACGACGCGCTCGTTGTTCTCGCTCTCCTTGTTGAACGCCGGGACGAACCCGCCGGGGATGTGCTCCACGGACGTCACCGTGCCGGCCAGCGGAGCACGGTTGACGTGGACGTTCAGGGGGCTCATGAAGATCGCGACGCGAGTGCGCCCGTCCTTCCACGGCATGATGCTCTGCACCACACCGTCGGCGGGCGAGATGACACGGCCCTGGGCGATTTCGCGCTCCGGGTCGCGGAAGAACCACAGCATGCCCGCCGCGAGAGCGGTGGCGGGCACGGCCGCCGCGGCCCAGCGTCCGGACTTGCGGGCCCGGGTGAGGCTGAGCGCCGCGGTGGCGACGGTCGGCAGGAGCCACGGCGATGCTCCGCGCGCGAGGCGTCCACCGAGGAGGCCGACGCGAGGTGCAGAGGTTTGGCTGTGGGGCATGGATGACCTTCGTAGCGGGTGATGCCGCGCCGCAAACGGGGGGACGGGACGGCGGCTTTACTGGAATGCTATCGGTTGCGCGCAACAACTGGGCAAGCCAGAAGCCGAGTCGATGACCGTCGGCCAGTGACTGGCAGTGATCCTCTTGCGGAAAATCGGCCGGCGATTCACTGCAAAAGGGACTTTCAGCCCTGGAGTCGGTACTCCTCGAGCAGGCGTCGCCCGATGATCATTTTCTGGATCTCGGCGGTACCTTCACCGATCAGCAGCATCGGGGCTTCCCGGTAGAGGCGCTCGATCTCGTACTCCTTCGAGAACCCGTAGCCGCCATGGATACGGAAGGCGTCCTCCACCACCTCTTTGCAGTACTCGGAGGCGAGGTACTTCGCCATCCCTGCTTCGAGGTCGTTTCGTTCCCCGGAGTCCTTTTTGCGTGCTGCGTTGACCATCATCGCATGGGCGGCTTCGACCTTGGTAGCCATCTCGGCCAGCTTGAACTGGATGGCCTGATGTTCGGCGATCGCCTTGCCGAAAGTGTGACGTTGCTGGGCATAGGAGACACCCAGCTCGAACGCACGCTGAGCGACTCCGCAGCCACGCGCCGCCACGTTGACGCGGCCGACCTCGACCCCGTCCATCATTTGGTAAAACCCTCGGCCCGTCTGCCCGCCCAGGACACGATTGGCCGGAATGCGCAGCCCGTCCATGATGAGCTCGGTCGTGTCGACGCCCTTGTAGCCCATCTTGTCGATCTTGCCCGGGATGGTCAGGCCCGGACGGACCTCACCGAAGCCGGGCTCCTTCTCGACCAGGAAGGTCGTCATCGACTTGTGGGGCGCGGTGCCCTCCGGGTGTCCTTCGTCACTCCGGACGAGAACGGCCACCAGCGTGGACGTGCCGCCGTTCGTCAGCCACATCTTCTGGCCGTTCAGGACGTACTCGTCGCCGTCCTTCACCGCCTTGGAGGTGATGGCCGACACATCCGAACCAAGGCCCGGCTCGGACATCGAGAACGCGCCGCGGACCTCGCCCAGCGCCATGCGCGGGAGGAAGTGGTCCTTCTGCTCCTGCGTGCCGTGCTGCTTGAGCATGTACGCCACGATGAAGTGGGTGTTGATGATGCCCGAGACGGACATCCAGCCGCGCGCTATCTCCTCGACGCACAGCGCGTAGGTGAGCAGCGACTCACCCAGACCGCCGTACTCCTCCGGGATCATCAGCCCGAACAGGCCGAGTTCCTTGAGACCGTCGACGATCGCCTGCGGGTACTCGTCGCGGTGCTCCAACTCGGTCGCGACGGGGATGATCTCCTTGTCGACGAACTCGCGGACCGTCTTGAGGATCTCGCGCTGGACCTCGTTGAGGCCGGCGGTCTGGGCAAGTCGGGTCATGGCTCTTACTTCCCCTGTTCCTTGAGCTGCGGGCGCCCGGGCTGCTCGCCGCCGCGCTCCTTGATGTACGTCTCGGTGGGGACCATCACCTTGCGCCGGAAGACGCAGACGAGGGTGCCGTCCTGCTTGTAGCCCTTGGTCTCCACGTAGACGATCCCGCGGTCGTTCTTCGACTTCGACGGGGTCTTGTCGAGGACCGTGGTCTCGCCGTAGATGGTGTCGCCGTGGAAGGTCGGCGCCACGTGCCGCAGCGACTCGATCTCCAGGTTGGCGATGGCCTTCCCCGAGACGTCGGGGACCGACATGCCGAGCAGCAGCGAGTAGATGTAGTTGCCGACGACCACGTTCTTGCCGAAGTCGGTGGTGTTCTCGGCGTAGTTGCTGTCCATGTGCAGCGGGTGGTGGTTCATGGTCAGCAGACAGAAGAGGTGGTCGTCGTACTCCGTGACCGTCTTCCCGGGCCAGTGCTTGTAGACAGCCCCGACCTCGAACTCCTCGTACGTGCGTCCGAACTGCATGGGGGTCAGCCTTCCGGGATCTCGAACTTGGTGGTCCGCTGCATGCCCGCGGCGCGGCCCTTGCCCGCGATGACCAGGGCCATCTTGCGGCTGGCCTCGTCGATCATCTCGTCGCCCAGCATCGCCGAGCCCTTCTTGCCGCCGGCCTCGGAGGTGCACCAGTCGTACGCGTCGAGGATCAGCTCGGCGTGGTCGTAGTCCTCCTGAGACGGGGAGAACACCTCGTTCGCCGCGTCGACCTGACCGGGGTGCAGCACCCACTTGCCGTCGAAACCGAGGGCCGCGGCCCGCCCGGCGACCTCGCGGTACGCGTCCACGTCGCGGATCTGAAGGAACGGGCCATCGATCGCCTGGAGGTCGTGCGTGCGGGCCGCCATCAGGATCCGCATCAGGATGTAGTGGTAGGCGTCCGCCGGGTAGCCGGGCGGCTGCATGCCCACGACCAGGGACTTCATGTTGATGGAGGCCATGAAGTCGGCCGGGCCGAAGATGATGGTCTCCAGCCGGGGCGAGGCGGCGGCGATAGCGTCGACGTTCACCAGGCCCTTGGCGTTCTCGATCTGCGCCTCGATGCCGATCTTGCCGACCTCGAAGCCCATGGTCTTCTCGATCTGCGTCAGCAGCAGGTCGAGCGCCACGACCTGCTGCGCGTCCTGCACCTTGGGCAGCATGATGCAGTCGAGGTTCTGGCCGGCGCCCTCGACGACCGTGATGACGTCACGGTACGTCCAGTGGGTGGTCCAGTCGTTGACCCGCACCACACGGGTCTTGCCGGTCCAGTCGCCGTTGTTCAGCGCGTCCACGATGGTGTGGCGCGCGCCCTCCTTGGCGAGGGGGGCGCAGGCGTCCTCCAGGTCGAGGAAGACCTGGTCGGCCGGCAGACCCTGGGCCTTCTCCAGGAAACGCGGGTTCGAACCCGGCACCGCGAGGCAGGAGCGGCGCGGCCGCAGCCGGTTCACCGGGGAAGCGGGCGTGGTCATGCGGGAACCTCCATGGGGTCGAGCTTGTTCGCTTTGCGGATCTCGTCGACGATACGGCCGATGATCTCCGTGATGCCGAAGTCCTTGGGTGTGAACACGGCGGCGACTCCTGCCGCCTTCAATGTCACCGCGTCGGCGTTCGGGATGATGCCGCCCACGATGACGGGTATGTCGCCCGCCCCCGCGAGGCGCAGGCGTTCCAGCACGTCGGGGACGAGCGCGCAGTGCGAGCCGGACAGGATGGACAGTCCCACGCAGTGCACGTCCTCGGCCAGCGCGGCGGTGGAGATCTCCTCCGGCGTCAGCCGGATGCCCTGGTAGACCACCTCGAAGCCCGCGTCACGGGCCCGCACCGCGATCTGTTCGGCGCCGTTGGAGTGCCCGTCCAGGCCGGGCTTGCCGACCAGCAGGCGCAGCCGGCCGGCACCGAGCTCCTCGGCCGTCCGGGCGACCTTCTCGCGGACGAGGGCCATCGGGGTGCCCTCCTCGGCGGTGACGGCCACCGGGGCCGACGAGACCCCCGTCGGCGCGCGGAACTCGCCGAACACCTCGCGCAGCGCGCTCGCCCACTCACCGGTGGTGACACCGGCGCGGGCGCACTCCAAGGTGGCCTCCATCAGGTTCTCGGTCCCGGCCGCCGCCTCCTTGAGGCGCTCCAGCGCCTGCCGGGTGGTGGGGAAGACGAACGGGTCGCCCTCGCCCTGACGGTCCGAGGACTCCTCCCGCTCGGCGCGCCAGCGGCCGATGCGCTCGACGATCTGGGCCTCCACCGCCCCGTCCACCGTCATGATGGCGCCGTCCAGGTCGGCGGTGAGCGGGTTCTCCTCGGTCTGCTGGTAGCAGTTGACGCCGACGATCTTGTCCTCGCCGGCCTCGATCCGGGCCCGCCGCTCGGCGTGCGAGGAGACGAGTCGGGACTTGAGGTAGCCCGACTCGACGGCGGCCATCGCGCCGCCCATTTCCTGGATCCGGTCGATCTCCTCCAGGCACTCGGCGACCAGGGACTCGACCTTGGCCTCGATGACGTGGGAACCGGCGAAGATGTCCTCGTACTCCAGCAGGTCGCTCTCGTGCGCGAGGACCTGCTGGATGCGCAGCGACCACTGCTGGTCCCAGGGCCGGGGCAGGCCCAGCGCCTCGTTCCAGGCGGGCAGCTGCACCGCGCGGGCGCGGGCGTCCTTGGAGAGGGTGACCGCGAGCATCTCCAGCACGATGCGCTGGACGTTGTTCTCCGGCTGCGCCTCGGTCAGTCCGAGGGAGTTGACCTGGACGCCGTACCGGAAGCGCCGCTGCTTGGCGTCCTCGATGCCGTAGCGCTCGCGGGTGACCTTGTCCCAGATCCTGCCGAAGGCGCGCATCTTGCACATCTCCTCGATGAAGCGGACGCCCGCGTTCACGAAGAAGGAGATACGGGCGACGACCTCACCGAAACGTTCCTCCGGGACCTGCCCGGAGTCGCGCACCGAGTCCAGGACGGCGATCGCGGTGGACATCGCGTACGAGATCTCCTGGACCGGGGTCGCCCCCGCCTCCTGGAGGTGGTACGAGCAGATGTTGATCGGGTTCCACTTCGGGATGTGGTTGACCGTGTACGCGATCATGTCCGTCGTCAGACGGAGCGAGGGCCCGGGCGGGAAGACGTGCGTCCCGCGCGAGAGGTACTCCTTGACGATGTCGTTCTGGGTGGTGCCCTGGAGCTTGGAGATGTCCGCGCCCTGCTCCTCGGCGGCCACCTGATAGAGCGCCAGCAGCCACATGGCCGTGGCGTTGATCGTCATCGAGGTGTTCATCTGCTCCAGGGGGATGTCCTGGAACAGTCGCCGCATGTCGCCCAGGTGGGAGACCGGGACCCCGACCCGGCCGACCTCGCCGCGGGCGAGGATGTGGTCGGGGTCGTAGCCGGTCTGCGTCGGAAGGTCGAACGCGACCGACAGGCCGGTCTGGCCCTTGGCGAGGTTGCGGCGGTACAGCTCGTTGGACGCCTCGGCCGTGGAGTGGCCGGCGTACGTCCGCATGAGCCACGGACGGTCTTTCTGGCGCTCTGTCATCTCAGGCTGTCCCTTTGGCCCTTGAACGGTCTCGGACGGTCGGGCGAATCAGATGTTCCGGAAGCGGTTGATGGCGTCCAGGTGCTTGGCGCGCATCTCGTGGTCGCGGATGCCCAGGCCCTCCTCGGGGGCGAGGGCGAGGACGCCGACCTTGCCCTGGTGGAGGTTGCGGTGGACGTCGTAGGCCGCCTGGCCGGTGTCCTCCAGGGAGTAGACCTTGGAGAGGGTCGGGTGGATCTTGCCCTTGGCGATGAGGCGGTTGGCCTCCCAGGCTTCGCGGTAGTTGGCGAAGTGGGAGCCGATGATGCGCTTGAGGGACATCCACAGGTAGCGGTTGTCGTACTCGTGCATGTAGCCCGAGGTGGAGGCGCAGGTGGTGATGGTGCCGCCCTTGCGGGTGACGTAGACGGACGCGCCGAAGGTCTCCCGGCCGGGGTGCTCGAAGACGATGTCGATGTCCTCGCCGCCGGTGAGCTCGCGGATGCGCTTGCCGAAGCGCTTCCACTCCTTCGGGTCCTGGGTGTGCTCGTCCTTCCAGAACTTGTAGCCCTCGGCGCTCCGGTCGATGACCGCCTCGGCGCCCATGGCCCGGCAGATGTCGGCCTTCTCGGGGGAGGAGACGACGCAGATCGGGTTGGCGCCGCCGGCCAGGGCGAACTGGGTGGCGTAGGAGCCGAGGCCGCCGCTGGCGCCCCAGATCAGCACGTTGTCGCCCTGCTTCATGCCGGCGCCGTTGCGGGAGACCAGCTGGCGGTAGGCGGTGGAGTTCACCAGACCCGGCGAGGCGGCTTCCTCCCAGCTGAGGTGGTCGGGCTTGGGCATCAGCTGGTTCGACTTGACCAGGGCGATCTCCGCCAGGCCGCCGAAGTTGGTCTCGAAGCCCCAGATGCGCTGCTCGGGGTCGAGCATCGTGTCGTTGTGGCCGTCGGAGGACTCCAGCTCGACCGACAGGCAGTGCGCGACGACCTCGTCGCCCGGCTTCCAGGCGTTGACGCCGGGGCCGGTGCGCAGCACGACGCCCGCGAGGTCGGAGCCGATGACGTGGTAGGGAAGGTCGTGGCGCTTGGTGAGCTCCGACAGGCGCCCGTAGCGCTCCAGGAAGCTGAAGGTGGACACCGGCTCGAAGATCGAGGTCCACACGGAGTTGTAGTTGACCGAGGAGGCCATGACGGCCACCAGGGCCTCGCCCGGGCCGAGTTCGGGAACCGGGACCTGGTCGAGGTGCAGGGATTTGCGCGGGTCCTTCTCGCGGGTGGTGAGCCCGGCGAACATCTCCGCCTCGTCCTTGTGCACGGTGATCGCGCGGTACGAGTCGGGGAGCGGCAGGGCCGCGTAGTCGGCGGCCGTCGCGGCCTGCGACTGGATCGCGTCCAGGATGTCCTTCACGGTGTTGCCTCCGGCTAAGCGCTGATGAGGGGGCGCTGAGGGGATACGCGGCTGCGCGGTACGGGTGTGGTGTGGTGCGGGTCTGGTGCCGTCGGTCCGGCGAAAGCGGTGGTGCGGCGACGCCTGTGGTGGGGCGTACGGGGGCCTGGTGACGCAGGCATCCGGGGCGCGGTCCGTGCCGGGTGGACGTGGACCGCGGGGACATCCGGACCACTTCAACGTATGGCACCCCGTGTCACTCAGCAAGGCACCGCGTGCCAAAACTTTCTCTCATTTGCCATGTGACCTGCGCGAATGAGCGATGATCGATCAGAGTTACCCGCGAGTAGGGGCAAGCCGGACAAACGGAAGGGCCGCCCCCCGTTGTGGGAGGCGGCCCGAGTGGCCCGTGTGGCCGGAGTCGCTACTTGTTCATCCGAAGTGCCTCTTCGATGGTCCGCATGACCTCGTCGAGCGGGGCGTCCGTGCGGGCCACCGCCACCAGCACCTCGCCCTCCGTGCGCACCGCCGCCGGGGCGGCCGACGGGCCGGTGAGGGTGCGCCCCGCGCCGATCCCCGAACCGAAGGTCTTGCGCACGATCGAGAAGGCGTGGTCCAACTGCGCCTCCACGTCTCCCTGGCCGCCCGCGCGCAACCAGCGCCGCAACACGTGGTTGTGAGCCGTGACCACCGCCGAGGCGGCGACCTCCGCCAGCAGCGGGTCGTCGTTGCCGTCGGCGTGGTCCTGCTCGTCGAAGTGGGCCAGCAGATAGCGCGTGAACAGCCGCTCGTACCGGGCCACCGAGGCGATCTCCCGCTCCCGCAGCGCCGGCACCTCACGGGTGAGCCGGTAGCGCTCCACCGACACCGCCGGCGAGGCGGCGTACATCTTCATGACTTCCTTGATCCCCCGGCACACCGTGTCGAGCGGGTGCTCGTGCGCCGGGGCCACGTCGAGGACGGCCTCGGCGCGGGTCAGGGTGTCGTCGTGGTCCGGGAAGATCGCCTCTTCCTTGGACCGGAAGTGCCGGAAGAAGGTCCGGCGGGCCACGCCGGCGGTCGCGGCGATCTCGTCGACCGTCGTGGCCTCGTACCCCTTCGTCGCGAACAGCTCCATGGCGGCGGCCGCCAGCTCGCGGCGCATCTTGAGCCGCTGAGCGGCCGCCTTGGTGCCGGCCGTGCTCTCCGGGGCGTCGGACGCCGTGGCGGCGCGGGGCGAGGTCTTGGCGGGCTGGGACATAGAGCGAAAGTACTTCATTCGCGCAGGAGAGCGCGCCTGAGGGGGGTGGGACGTGGGTGGATGCGGGGGAGGGCCGGCACTGGGCACACAGTGCTCGTCGGGAGGGTTCGTCCGCCGTGAGGGTCCGGCGGACCCGAGGAGCCCTCCCCACGCATCCGGCTCGCGGTCCCGGGCGTCAGGGCGCCCGGGGGGCGGATCACCGGCGGGCGTACTCACGGAATCCGCGGCCGGTCTTCCGGCCCAGGCAGCCCGCCGCGACCAAGTGCTCCAGCAGCGGCGAGGGCGCCAGGCCCGGGTCACGGAACTCCTGGTGGAGCACCTTCTCGATGGCCAGGGACACGTCCAGGCCGACCACGTCGAGCAGCTCGAACGGCCCCATCGGGTAGCCGCCGCCCAGCTTCATCGCGGCGTCGATGTCGTCGATGCCCGCGTAGTGCTGCTCGACCATCTTGATCGCGTTGTTGAGGTACGGGAACAGCAGCGCGTTCACGATGAAACCGGCCCGGTCGCCGCAGTCGACCGCGTGCTTGCGGACCTTCCCGCAGACCTCGCGGACCGTGGCGTGCACGTCGTCGGAGGTCAGGACGGTACGGACCACCTCGACCAGCTTCATCGCCGGCGCCGGGTTGAAGAAGTGCATGCCGATCACGTCCTGCGGGCGTGAGGTCGCGCGCGCCACGGCGATCACCGGCAGCGACGAGGTGGTGGTGGCCAGCACCGCCCCCGGCTTGCAGACCTTGTCCAGGCCCGCGAACAGCTCCTGCTTGACCGCCAGGTCCTCGGCGACGGCCTCCACGGCCAGGTCCACCTCGGCGAACGCGTCCAACGAGCCCGCCGGCGTGATCAGCGCCAGGGTCTTCGCCGCGCCGTCCTCGGTCAGCCGGCCCTTGGACACCGCACGGCCCAAGGACTTGCCGATCGCGGCCTTCGCGGCCTCCGCCTTCTCCTGGCTGCGGGCCGCCAGCACCACCGGGTAGCCGGCCTGCGCGAAGACCTGCGCGATGCCGCTCGCCATGGTGCCGGAGCCGGCCACGCCGACCGACGCGACGGCGCGGCCGGCGCCGAGCAGCGACCCGTCCAGCGGGGTCTGGAGGTCCCGCACGATCACCGGGCTGCCCGGCGCCTCGTACGTGTAGAACCCGCGCCCGGCCTTCTGTCCCGTCAGGCCCGCCTCGGCGAGGTGCCCGAGGATGGGGGCCGGGGCATGCAGCCGGTCGCCGGAGGAGGCGTACATGGCCTCCAGGACGGTACGGGCGGTGTCCACGCCGATCAGGTCCAACAGGGCGAGCGGGCCCATCGGCAGGCCGCACCCGAGCCGCATCGCCGCGTCGATGTCCTCGCGGGAGGCGTACTTCGACTCGTACATGGCGGCGGCCTGGTTCAGGTAGCCGAAGAGCAGGCCGTCCGCGACGAAACCGGGACGGTCGCCGACCGCGACGGGCTCCTTCCCGAGTTCGCGGGCCAGCTCGGTGACCGCCTGGACGGCGGGCGGCGCGGTCAGCACGCAGGAGACGACCTCGACCAGCTTCATCGCCGGCGCCGGGTTGAAGAAGTGCAGGCCCAGTACCCGCTCGGGGCGCTGGGACTCGGCGGCCAAGCGGGTCACCGAGAGGGCGTTGGTGCCGGTGGCCAGGATGGTGTCCGGGCGGACGACCGCGTCGAGTTCGCGGAAGAGCCGCTGCTTGAGGGCGTAGTCCTCCGGGACGACCTCGATGACGAGGTCGGCGTCCGCGGCGGCGCCCAGTTCGGTGAACGTGCGGAACCGGGCGAGCACGGAGTCGCGCTCGGGCTCGGTGAGGCGCTCCCGGGCGACGGAGCGGGCCGTCGCGGCGGCGAGCGCGGCGGTGGCCCGCCGGCCCGCGCCTTCACTGATGTCGATGCCGATGACCTCGCGGCCGGCCCGGGCGAGGACCTCGGCGATGCCGGTGCCCATCGTGCCGAGACCGACGACGGCGACGGTCTGGAGGGTGGACTGACTGGACGTGGACGGACGGTCCATCGCGGGACTCCAGTGGAAGAGGGTGACGACTGAGGGCGCGGCGCGCGGCGCACAGCACGCGGCCGGGTATTCCGCACAGGGGTGCCCGAAGGGCGGAAGAACGGCCGACCCTGTCCCGGGGTCGTGCCGTACGTGAGCGTCGTGCGTGAGCGCCGTACCCGGACGTGCGGCACGGGGCGCCCGGTACCTGGGGTACCGGACCGACTGGTACGGGGCGGCTGCGTCACCAGGCCGGTCCCGTACGTGTTGAGGGGAGCGTAACTCGTCGGTAACCCGTTGGCCAGAGCAGGGGAATGGGGAACGGATGTGACGTACACCGCTGCGGGCCTAGGGTGGGGGCGTGAACCAGGTACTGGAGCGGCTGCGCGGCGAAGCGGGACGGTCGGCGGAGTACGAAGCGCTGCTGGCGGCCGGCCCCGACGGGCTCGCGGACGCGCTGACTTCACCCGGACGGCCCCTGTGGGCCCGCGAACTGGCCGCGTACCGGCTGGGGATGGCGGGGGACCGGCGGGCCTTCGAGGCCTTGGTGCTGCTGCTCAACCACCGCGACCCGCCGCGCTGTGAGGCCGCCGCCCAGGCGCTGGCCGTCCTCGGCGACCCGCGCACGGCCCGCGCGGCGGCGGCCCTGGCGACGAACGAACTCCGCACCGCCTACGCCCTGCACCCGGTGCGCCTGCTCACCGCCCTGCGGGCCCCCGAGTCGGCGCCCGCGTTGATCCGCACCCTCTCCCGGCTCCTCGCGCCGCACGACCCGTACTGGCGCGTCGCCCTGGCGTGCGTCGAGGGCCTCGGCACCCTGGCCGACCCCCGCGCCCACGACGTCCTGACCCGCGCCCAGTCCCACCCCCGCCTGGCGGTCGCGGCCACCGCCTCCCTGCGCGCGCTGCCCGCCCCCGGCGGGGCGGGCAGCTGACCGGGCGGGCGCCCGGCGGGCATCAGCCCCGGAAGCCCAGGAGGCCGTGCAAGGTCGAGCCGCCGGCGGAGCGGGGGAGGGCGCGGGTCGCGGCGGTCGGCTTGGGGGCCGGTTGCGCCGGGCAGGTGGCGTCCGCCGTCTTGCCCGTCCGCAGGTAGGTCGCCAGCTTGTCGTCCAGGCACTTGTTGCCGCTCAGCGCGATCCCGTGGTTGCCGCCGCCCTCCTCGACCACCAGGGCCGCGCCCTTGAGCTTGTCCCGCATGCTCAGCGCGCCGCCGAACGGGGTGGCCGCGTCCTCCGTCGCCTGCAACAGCAGCGCCGAGGAGAGGTCGGCGTTCGTCACGTCCGGCGCGGCGAGCGGCTCGGTTTTCCAGAACGCGCACGGCGCGTTGTACCAGGCGTTGTTCCAGGTCATGAAGGGCGCCTCGGCGTGCGTGCGCCACATGTCGGCCCGCCAGGTGTCCCAGTCCTTCGGCCACGCCGAGTCCCGGCACTGCACGGCCGTGTACACGCTGTAGCCGTTGCCGGCCGCCGGCTCGACCGCGCCGAACCGTTCGTACGCCGCCACCAGCGGCTTCTCGTCCTTGGTCACAGAGTACGCGGAGAACGCCTCGGCCAGGTTGGGCCAGTAGCCGTTGTAGTACCCGCCCGGCATGAAGGTGTCCTCCAGCTCGGACGCGCCGACCTTCCCGCCCGCCGGCGTCTCCCGCAGCGCCTCGCGCATCTCGTACCAGCGGCGCTCCACCTCCGCCGGGTCGCTGCCGAGCCGGTACTTCTCGTCGTACTGCGCCACCCACGCCAGGAACGCCTTGTGACGGGCGTCGAAAGCCCGGTCCTGGGCGAGGTTGTCCTCGTACCAGACCCCGCCCGGGTCGACGACGGAGTCCAGGACCAGGCGGTGCACCCGGTCCGGGTGGAGCTTGGCGTACACCGCGCCGAGGTAGGTCCCGTACGAGTAGCCGAAGTAGCTGAGCTTCGCCGCTCCCAGGGCCGTGCGCAGCGTCTCCAGGTCGCGGGCGGCCGAGACGGTGTCGATGTACGGGAGCACGTCCGCGTGCTTGGTCTGGCAGGACTCGGCGAAGGACTTGACCCGGTCGAGGTTGGCCTGTTCGGCGCGCCCGTCGGTGGGGACGGAGTCCGGCCGCACCGGGGCGAAGTAGCCGGCGGCGCAGTCCAGGGTCGGCTCGCTCTTGCCGACGCCGCGCGGGTCGAACCCGATCACGTCGTACGCGGCGGCCACGTCCTTCGGCAGCGCGGAGGCGACGAAACCGGCCAGCGCCCGGCCGCTGCCGCCCGGCCCGCCCGGGTTGACCAGCAGCGGACCCTGCGACTTCGCCGCCGTGTGCCGGACCCGGGTCAGCGCCAGGGAGATCTGCCGGCCGCCGGGGTTGTCGTGGTCGAGCGGGACCTTGAGGGAGGCGCACTGCAGCGAGGGGTAGCGGGTGGTCGCGCAGCCGGTCCAGCGCAGCGCCGCCGCCGCCGCGCCGGCCGGGCCCGCCGCGCCGGCCGGGGCGGCCGTGACCGGCGTGGCGAGGGCGGCGACGGTCGCGATCGAGAGCAGGACGGCGGCACG
This sequence comes from Streptomyces sp. NPDC046557, assembly GCF_040645975.1. Classification (NCBI taxonomy): domain Bacteria; kingdom Bacillati; phylum Actinomycetota; class Actinomycetes; order Kitasatosporales; family Streptomycetaceae; genus Streptomyces; species Streptomyces sp. NPDC046557. The sequence continues at coordinate 680,166 of NZ_JBEYZH010000001.1, read as the reverse complement.
GTTCTTGACCTTCACGGAGCCGCGCGTCTTCAAGGGGTCGAGCATGGGGCCTCCCAGCCGAGGGTTCTGGGCGGAATCGTCCCGGAAACCACACCCGGAAGCCCGGATTGCGCCGCTCATTGGCCCGATGTGATGAGCGTTCAGGGGCCGTACGAGGTCACAGGAGGCTGAGCTGGACCGGCTCGGCGGGCGCGGGCCCGGCCGGGCGTTCGGGGAGGGGGATCCTGCGGGCCGCGCCCCGTCGGGAAGGTCCGATGTCGAATTCGGCGGCGAGCTCGTGGACTTGTCGGGTGATCTGCCGCTGGTACCAGGTGGGTGCGTACGAGCCGCCCGCGTACATCCGCTCGTACCGTTCGACGAGGTGGGGGTGGTGGGCCCCCAGCCACGCCGTGAACCACTCGCGGGCACCCGGCCGCAGATGGAGTACCAGCGGGGTCACGGAGGTCGCCCCGGACTCGGCGACGGCCCGGACGGTGGCCCGCAGCTGCTCCGGGGAGTCCCCGAGGAAGGGGATCACCGGGGCCATCAGCACCCCGCACTCGATCCCGGCGTCGGTGAGGGTCCGTACGGCTCCCAGCCGGGCGGCGGGGGAGGGCGTGCCGGGCTCGACGGTCCGCCACAGGGCGGTGTCCGTGAAGCCGACGGAGACGGAGATGCCGACCTCGGCGACCTCGGCGGCCCGGCGCAGCAGCGGGAGGTCGCGCAGGATCAGGGTCCCCTTGGTCAGAATGGAGAAGGGGTTGGCCCGCTCGCGCAGGGCCTCGATGATCCCGGGCATCAGGCGGTAGCGGCCTTCGGCGCGCTGGTAGCAGTCGACGTTGGTGCCCATGGCGACGTGCGCGCCGGTCCACCGGCCGGAAGCGAGTTCGCGGCGCAGCAGCTCGGGGGCGTTGGTCTTGACGACGATCTGCGAGTCGAAGTCGATGCCGGTGTCGAGGTCGAGGTAGCTGTGGGTCTTGCGGGCGAAGCAGTACACGCAGGCGTGGCTGCACCCGCGGTACGGGTTGACCGTCCACTCGAACGGCATGCGCGAGGCGCCGGGCACCCGGTTGAGGATCGAGCGGGCGCGGACCTCGTGGAAGGTGATCCCGCGGAACTCGGGGGTGTCGAAGGTCCGCGTGACGACGGAGGCGGCCCCGAAGAGGGCCCCTCCCGCGTCGGGGGCCCCGGGGCCGCCCGTCAGATTGTCCCAGCGCATGAGCGCCTCCCTCGGTGTCTCATCCCCGAGAATAGAACAAACGTTCCCATGATCGTGCGGGGCGACCCCCGCGGTGATGTCACCGGCGCCCGCGACGGCGAGGCGACAGCGCCCCCGACCCCGTCTACGCGGAGGCTCTCCGCCGGGGCCCGGTCTCGTCTTCGCGCGCTGTGACGCCCGACCCGGATTTGGGCGCCCGCCCCGGAGGTGGTTGGCTTGCCGCGACGAGCGGACACAACTGCTGGAGGAACAGCCATGGCGCAGGTCGAGGCCACCACGGAGCGGATCATCGCGGCCGACGCGGAGACGGTGTTCGACGCGCTGGCGGACTACACCGGGACCCGGGGCAAGCTGCTGCCCGAGCACTTCAGCGAGTACGAGGTGCGCGAGGGCGGCGACGGCGAGGGCACCCTCGTCCACTGGAAGCTCCAGGCCACCAGCAAGCGCGTACGGGACTGCCTCCTGGAGGTCAGCGAGCCCACCGACGGACAGCTCGTCGAGAAGGACCGCAACTCCTCCATGGTCACCACCTGGACCGTGACCCCGGCCGGCGAGGGCAAGTCCAAGGCCGTCGTCTCCACCGTGTGGAACGGCGCCGGCGGCGTCGGCGGCTTCTTCGAGCGCACCTTCGCTCCCAAGGGCCTCGGCCGCATCTACGACACCGTGCTCGCCAACCTGGCCGCCGAAGTCGAGGGCTGAGCAAGGCCGTTGCCCCAAGGGGCAGCCGGGCGACTCACCGGTTCGGGTGGAATTCCCGGCCCCGGTGAGCGCGCCCGGTGAGCGCGCCCGGTGAGCAGGCCCGGGACCGGGCGTGGCCCCGGGCCGGGAGGGCCCCCGGCCGCTAGGGTGGACCGTCCGCGACCCGACCCACCGGGGGACCGATGAAGATCCTCATCTCCGCCGACATGGAAGGCGCCACCGGCGTCACCTGGCCCGCCGACGTACTGCCCGGCACCGCGCAGTGGGAACGCTGCCGCTCCCTGTTCACCTCCGACGTGAACGCGGCCGTCCTCGGCTTCTTCGACGGCGGTGCCGACGAGGTCCTCGTCAACGAGGCGCACTGGACCATGCGCAACCTGCTGCTGGAGCGGCTCGACGAGCGCGCCGAGATGCTCACCGGCCGGCACAAGTCCCTCTCCATGGTCGAGGGCGTCCAGCACGGCGACGTCGACGGCATCGCCTTCGTCGGCTACCACACCGGCGCCGGCGCCGAGGGCGTACTCGCCCACACCTACCTCGCCAACAGCATCACCGGCGTCTGGCTCAACGGGGTCCCGGCCGGCGAGGGCCGGCTGAACGCCCACGTCGTCGCCGAGTACGGCGTCCCCGTCATCCTGGTCACCGGCGACGACCTGACCTGCGCCGACGCCGCCGGTTACGCCCCCGGCGCGGAGAGCGTCGCCGTCAAGGACCACGTCTCGCGCTACGCGGCGGTGTGCCGCACCCCCGCCCGTACCGCCGCCGACATCCGTACCGCCGCCAAGCGGGCGACCCGTCTGGCCGTCCGCCACGAACCCCACGCGCGCGGGCCCTTCACCGTCGAGGTGGAGTTCGACGCCGAGCACCTGCCGGCGGCCGCGACGGTGATCCCCGGTGTCGCCCGTTCGGGCGAGCGCCGGATCGCGTACACCAGCGAGACCATGTTCGAGGGCATCCGTACCTTCAAGGCGGTCACGACGGTCGTCTCGGCTGCCGTGGAGGAGCAGTATGGCTGACATGCAGCCCATGTGTTCGACCGACGGCCCCACGGACGAGACCGTGGCCACCGACGGGACCATGGACCGGACGGCGCTCGACGAAGCGGTCGAGTTCACCTCAGGCCTCATCCGCATCGACACCACCAACCGCGGCGCCGGCGACTGCCGGGAACGACCCGCCGCCGAGTACGTCGCCGAGCGGCTCGCCGCCACCGGGCTGGAACCGGTCCTGCTGGAACGGACCCCGGGACGCACCAACGTCGTCGCCCGGATCGAGGGCAGTGACCCGTCCGCCGACGCCCTCCTCGTCCACGGCCACCTCGACGTTGTCCCGGCCGAGGCCGCCGACTGGAGCGTGGACCCCTTCTCCGGGGAGATCCGCGACGGCGTGGTCTGGGGCCGCGGAGCAGTCGACATGAAGAACATGGACGCGATGGTGCTGGCCGTCGTACGCGCCTGGGCGCGGGCCGGTACCAAGCCCCGCCGGGACATCGTGCTCGCCTTCACCGCCGACGAGGAGGACAGCGCCGTCGACGGATCGGGATTCCTCGCCGACCGCCACCCCCACCTGTTCGAGGGCTGTACCGAGGGCATCAGCGAATCCGGCGCCTTCACCCTGCACGCCGGCCCGGGTCGGCCCCTCTACCCGATCGCCGCCGGGGAACGCGGTACCGCTTGGCTGAAGCTGACGGCGCACGGCACCGCCGGCCACGGCTCCAAGCCCAACCGCGCCAACGCCGTGACCCGACTCGCCGCGGCCGTCGCGCGGATCGGCGCCCACGAGTGGCCCGTTCGGCTGACCGACACCGTCGCCGCCTGCCTGACCGAACTCGCCGCGGTCCAAGGGCTGTCCGTCAACCCGCGCGCACGCGACACCGACCTCGACGCACTCCTCGGCAAGCTCGGCCCGGCCGCCGGACTGGTCGAGGCCACGCTCCGCAACAGCGCCAACCCGACCATGTTCAACGCCGGTTACAAGCTGAACGTCATTCCGGAGCACGCCACCGCCTACGTCGACGGACGGGTGCTGCCCGGGGGCGAGGACGAGTTCATCGCCACCCTCGACGAACTCACCGGTCCCGATGTGCGCTGGGAGTTCCACCACCGGGAAGTGCCACTTGAAGCCCCCGTCACCGGACGGACGTTCGGCATCCTGCGCGAGAGCGTCGAGCACTTCGATCCCGAAGGGCACGTGGTGCCGTTCTGCATGGCGGGCGGCACCGACGCCAAGCAGTTCTCCCGGCTCGGCATCACCGGCTACGGCTTCTCCCCGCTCAAGCTGCCGCCCGGCTACGACTACTGGTCCCTCTTCCACGGCGTGGACGAGCGGGTACCCGTGGACGCCCTGCACTTCGGGGTCCGGGTGCTCGACCGCGCGCTGCGCGCCCTGTGACGGGGGCCGGACGATGACGGCTCCGGCGGCCGGGTCCTACGGGAGCTGGCCCTCGCCCATCGACGCCGCGTTGGCCGCGTCGCTCGACGGACGGCCCGAGTACGTGGGCACGGTCGGCCCCGAGGTGTGGTGGACCGAGCCCCGACCCGCCGAGGGAGGCCGCCGCACCCTGGTCCGCAGGCCCGCCGACGGGGGCCCCGAGCGGTCGGTACTGGACGCGCCCTGGAACGTCCGCAGCCGGCTGACCGAGTACGGGGGCCGCCCCTGGGCCGGTACCGCCCGAGCCGCCGGCGGGCCGCTGGTGGTGTTCGTCCACCACGCCGACCAGCGGCTGTACGCGTACGAGCCCGACGCGCCCGGCGGCCCGCCGCCCCGGCCGCTCACCCCGTCCTCGGCGGTCGGCGGCGGGCTGCGCTGGGCCGACCCGGTGCTGCGCGGCGAAGAAGTGTGGTGCGTGCTGGAGGAGTTCACCGGCCCCGCGCCCACCGACGTGCGCCGCGTGGTGGCGGCCGTGCCGTTGGACGGATCGGCCGCCGCCGACCGGTCCCGGGTGCGCGAACTGACCGACGACCGGCACCGGTTCACCACCGGCCCCCGGATCTCCGCGGACGGGCGGTTCGCGGTCCGGCTGGTGTGGGACCACCCTCGGATGCCCTGGGACGGCACGGAACTGCTGCTGGCCGAGATCACCCAAGCGGAGGTCACCGAAGCGGAGGTCACCGGGGCCGAGGCCATCGGGGCCGAGGTCGCCGGTGCCGACGTGCTCGCCGAGCCCCGCACCGTGCTCGGCGGACCCGAGGAGGCCGTGGCCCAGGTGGAGTGGGCCGCCGACGGGACCCTCCTCGCGGTGAGCGACCGCTGCGGCTGGTGGAACCCGTACCGCGTCGACCCGGACACCGGCGAGGTCGTCAACCTGTGCCCGCGCGAGGAGGAGTTCGGCGGCCCGCTGTGGAAGCCCGGCCTGGCCTGGATCGCCCCGCTGCCGGACCGGCTGATCGCCGTCCTGCACGGCCTGGGCTCCTCGGTGCTCGGCGTGCTCGACCCCGACACCGCGGACCTGGTCGACGCGGCCGGGCCGTGGACGGCCTGGCAACCCACCCTCGCCGTGCACGACACGCGGGTGTACGGGGTCGCCGCCAGCCCGCGCAGCGGCTACGAGGTGGTCGAGCTGGACACCGCCTCCGGCCACGCCCGGGTCATCGGAGCCCGGGCCGCCGCCCCCGTGGACCCCGCGTACTTCCCCGAACCGCAGAGCCGGACCTTCCTCGGCCCGGGCGGCCGGGAGATCCACGCCCACGTCTACCCGCCGCACCACCCCGACCGGCCGGCGCCGGCCGACGAGCTGCCCCCGTACGTGGTCTGGGCACACGGCGGCCCGACCGATCACGTACCACCCGTACTGGACCTGCACATCGCCTACTTCACCTCGCGGGGCATCGGCGTCGTCGAGGTCAACTACGGTGGCTCCTCCGGCTACGGCCGCGCCTACCGCGAGCGGCTGCGCGAGCAGTGGGGCGTGGTCGACGTGGAGGACTGCGCGGCCGTGGCCCGGGCCCTGGCCGCCGAGGGCACAGCCGATCCGGACCGGCTCGCGATCCGCGGCGCCAGCGCCGGCGGCTGGACGGCGGCGGCCTCCCTGGCCGCGACCGACCTGTACGCCTGCGCGGCGATGATCTACCCCGTGCTGGACCTGACGGGCTTCGCGGAGGAGACGCATGACCTGGAGTCCCACTACGTCGACGGCCTGGCCGGGCCGCCGCAGATCCTCGGGGTGCGCTGCCGCGAACGCTCCCCGGTGGCCCGCGCCGACCGGGTCACCGCCCCCTTCGTGCTGCTGCAGGGCCTCGACGACCCGGTCTGTCCGCCGGCCCAGGCCGAGCGCTTCCTGGCCGCGCTGCGGGGCCGCTCGGTGCCGCACGCGTACCTCACTTTCCCGGGCGAGGGCCACGGCTTCCGGCGCGCGGACACCATGGTCCGGGCGCTGGAGGCCGAACTCGCCCTCTACGTCAAGGTGTTCGGTATCGAGCGGACGGACGTGCCGGAGCTGACCCTTGAGCCCTGAGGCCGTTCGGTCCGGGTACGGCCCCGTCGTCGGACATAGGCTGGAGGGATGGTCGATCTCCACTCCCTGCGTGAAGGCCCCCGCGTCGCGATCCGCGGCTACCGTGCCGCCGACGGCCCCGAGTTCACCGCCCGCGCCCGAGAGAGCCGGGACCTGCACCGGCCCTGGCTGTTCCCGCCCGACACGGTCGAGGACTACGAGCCCTACGCGGCCCGGTTCGACGGTGACCAGCGCGCCGGGTTCCTCGTGTGCGAACGCGCCACCGGCGCACTGGCCGGCTTCGTCAACATCAACAACATCGTCCGCGGCGCCTTCCAGTGCGGCGCCCTCGGCTACGGGGCGTTCGCCCACGCGGCGGGGCGCGGACTGCTCGGCGAGGCGTTCGGCCTGGTCCTGACCCACGCCTTCGCCCCGGCGGCGGAGGGCGGCCTCGGTCTGCACCGACTGGAGGCCAACATCCAGCCCGGCAACGCCGCCTCCCTGGGGCTCGTCCGCCGGCACGGCTTCCGGCGGGAGGGGTTCTCCCCCGACTTCCTCCGCGTCGACGGCGGCTGGCGGGACCACGAGCGCTGGGCGCTGACCGCGCCATAGGGCACCCGTAGGACATCCGTCGGTCATCCGTGGGCCATCGCTTTGCGTAATCCTGACCGGTGGTGATCCGCGGAACCCCTGTGCACCGGCCGGTACGGCGTGTTCCATTCCTTCATGGCCACCACCGTCCGACGTGCTCCGCTGACCCTCCCCGCCGCCCCGCTCGGCCCCGAGAACCCGCTGCCCGCCCTGCGCGCGCCCGCCGAGGTACACGTACTGGACGAGCGGGCGCGGCAGGGGCTGCCGCGCGACATGGCCCGCCAGATCGGCTACGAACCGCTGCGTTCGCTGCTGCCCGTCCGTGTCCGTGACGGGTACGAACGCGCCCGGCGCAAGCGGGACTTCGAAGCGGTCGTCATCGAGAACGCCCATCTGCGGGTCACCGTCCTTCCCGAGCTCGGCGGCCGGATCCACTCGCTCGTCCACCTCCCCACCGGGCGGGAACTCCTCTACCGCAACCCGGTGTTCCAGCCCGCGAACTTCGCCCTCAACGGCGCCTGGTTCTCGGGCGGCGTGGAATGGAACATCGGCGCGACCGGGCACACCACCTTGTCCTGCGCCCCGCTGCACGCCGCGCTCGTCCCGGCGCCGGACGGCGGCGTGATGCTCCGGCTGTGGGAGTGGGAGCGGCTGCGCGACCTGCCCTTCCAGGTGGACCTGTGGCTGCCGGGGGACTCGGAGTTCCTCTACGTGGGCGTCCGGGTGCGCAACCCGCACGAGCTGCCCGTCCCCGTCTACTGGTGGTCCAACATCGCCGTCCCCGAGGACCCGGGGACCCGGGTGTTGGCGCCGGCGGACGAGGCGTGGCACTTCGGCTACGAGCGCTCGCTGCGGCGGGTCCCGGTCCCGGAGTGGGAGGGCGCGGACCGTACGTACCCGACGCGCGGCGAGCTCCCCGCCGACTTCTTCTACGAGGTCCCGGAGGGCGTCCGGCCGTGGATCGCCTCCCTCGATGCCGAGGGCCGCGGACTCGTACAGACGTCCACCGCGCGCCTGCGCGGGCGCAAGCTGTTCACGTGGGGATCGGGCGACGGCGGCCGGCGGTGGCAGGAGTGGCTGACCGAACCCGGCACGGGAGGCTACGCCGAGATCCAGGCGGGGCTCGCCCGGACCCAACTGGAGCACGTGCGCCTGGAGGCCGGGGCGGAGTTCGACTGGCTGGAGGCGTACGGGCCGCTCGGCGCGGACCCCGCCACCGTGCACGGCCCCGACTGGGCGGCGGCGCGCGGCGCGGCCTCGGCGGCGCTGGACGCGGCGCTGCCCGCCCAGCGGGTGGCGGAGGCGTACGCGGCGTGGCGCGCGGCGGCCGACGAGGCGCCGGGGGAGCGGCTGGCGACGGGCTCCGGGTGGGGCGCCCTGGAGGTGCTCTGCGGGGGTTTCAAGCTGCCCGGTACCCCGTTCCCGGAGTCGACGCTGGGCGAGGCCCAGACGCCTTGGCTGGAACTGTGGCGGACCGGGGTCTTCCCCGCGCCCCGCCGGGTGGCGCCGCCGGGTGACACCCTGGTGGCCCCGCACTGGCGGGACATGCTGGAGACTGCCCCCGCCGACCCGCTGACCGAGTACCACCTGGGCGTCGCCCAGTGGCACGCCGGCGACACGGCCCAGGCCGTACGCAGTTGGGAGCGAGGCCTGGCGCTGGCGCCCTCGCGGTGGCCGCTGCTGAGGTGTCTGGCGGTGGCCGACGCGCTGGCCGGTGACGCCGAACGGGCCGCGGACCGCTACGCGGAGGCGTTCGAGGACCTGGCGCAGGAGAGCCGGGGCGGCGAACCGTGGCTCGCGGCGGAATCCGCGCTGGGACGCGAGGCGCTGACGGCCCTGTCGGCGGCCGGCCGGCTCGCGGCGGCGCGCTCCGTCTGGGACCGCCTGCGGCCCACCCTGCGCGAGCACGGCCGCTTCCGGCTGCTCGCGGCGCGGCTGCTGTCGGCGGAGGGCCACCTCGGCGCGGCCCGGCGGGTCTTCGAGGACGGCTTCGAAGTACCGGACCTGCGCGAGGGTGAGGAGACCCTGGAGCACATCTGGTCCACCCTCACGGACCGCCCCCTCCCACCGGCCTACGACTTCCGGATGCGCCCCAAGACCCCCTGACCGTCCCCGGCTCCCGGCGTCCCGGCCCGCTTCAGGCGCGGGCCAGGATCTCGCCGTTGAGGACCGAGAACCATGCGTCGGGGGCCCCGCCCCAGCTCCGCCACGCCTCGGCGATCGCGCTCAGGGTGGCCGGTGTGGCATGGCCGCCGGAGGTCGCGATCGACGCGTACGCCGACGCCGTCGTGCGGTCCGCCCACAGGGAGGACCACCAGGCGACCTCCTCCGGGGTGGCGTAGCACCAGGCCGTCGCCGAGGCCGCCACCTCGGTGAACCCGGCCGCCCGGGCCCACGACAGCAGCCGCCGCCCCGCGTCCGGTTCGCCGCCGTTGGCCTGCGCCACCCGGCGGTACAGGCTCTGCCACTCCTCCAGCCCCGGCGTCGCCGGATACCACGTCATCGCCGCGTAGTCCGCGTCCCGCGCCGCCACGATCCCGCCGGGTCGGCACACCCGCCGCATCTCGCGCAGGGCCCGCACCGGGTCCCCGACGTGTTGCAGCACCTGGTGGGCGTGGACCACGTCGAAGGAGTCGTCCGGGAAGTCCAGCGCGTGCACGTCCGCCGTGGCGAACTCGACGGGGGCGCCGGGCGCGCGTTCGGCCACGTACGCCCGGGCCTGTTCCAGCACATCGGCCGCCGCGTCGACCGCCGTGACCCGGCCGCCCGGTGCCACCAGCGCCGCCAGGTCCGCGGTGATGGTGCCGGGGCCGCAGCCCACGTCCAGGACCGACATGCCCGGTCGCAGCTCGCCGATCAGGTAGGCGGCCGAGTTCTCGGCGGTGCGCCAGCGGTGCGACCGCAGGACCGACTCGTGGTGGCCGTGCGTGTAGACGGCGGTCTCCTTCATGGCGGTGACTCCTCCTCGTAGAAGCGTGTGATCACCGTAGAGGATCGGCTCGACATCTGAGATATGCGTTTTGACATGTGGACATGGTCCTTCTCCGGCAAGGGCGCCGTCCGGGTCGGTGGCAGCCCGAGTCGGGAGCGAGGACAGTGGCCCCTGGGGGACCGACCACGCCGGAGGCGGTGGGACCCATGCCTGACACGCTGCTCCGACAGCACGCCGCGGCACTGCGGTTGTTCGGTGAGCGGGTGCGCGTCATCGCGGACGAGCAGTGGGGCGCTCCGACCCCCTGCACCGAGTGGACGGTGCGGGACCTGGTCAACCACGTCACCGGCGAGCAACTGTGGGTGGCGCCGCTGGTCACCGAGGGCCGCACGGTCGAGGACGTCGGCGACGCGTTCTCCGGCGACCTCCTCGGCGACGACCCGGTCGTCGCCTGGGACCGGGCGTCCGTCGCCGCCCACTCCGCGTTCGCCGCGCCCGGGGCGCTCGACAAGACGGTGAAGCTCTCGTACGGACCCGCACGCGGGTCCGCGTACTGCTCGGAACTGACCGCCGACTGCGTCGTCCACGCCTGGGACCTCTCGCGGGCCATCGGGGCCGACGACCGGATGCCGGACGGTCTCGTCGAGTTCTCCCTCAAGGAGGTCATGCCGTACGCCGACGCGCTCGCGCCGTCCGGGATGTACGCGGAGCCGCTGGAGGTGCCGCCCGGCGCGGACGCGCAGACCCGGCTGCTGGCGCTGCTCGGCAGGCGGGCATAGCGGCGGGCATGGCGGCGGGCATGGCGCACCCGGGCAGGCGATAGGGGGTAGATAACCGGATAAAGGGCATGATCCGCAGAGAGGGCGGCCCGGGCACGGAACGACGGAACGAGGGAAGGCGGCGGCGCGATGTCGGGGACGGCGGGGCCGGGGCGGACCACGGTGGAGGAGCGCGGCACCGTCCGCTACGGCCCGCCCGCCCCGCAACCCGGCCTGCCCGTCCTGCCCGAACTCACCGACGTCCTCGCCCGGGCCGCCGGACGCGCCGCCCCCGAGCCTACTGGTGGCGGGGAGGCGCTCCGGGCGGCCGCCTGCGGGTTCTGGGCCCGGCGCGGGCTGCCCACCCGGCCGGAGAACGTCGCAGCGGGCCCCGGCGCCCCGGGCCTGCTGCTCGCGCTGCTCGGCGCCTACGGGGGCGACGTGATGCTGCCCCGGCCCTGTCCCGCCTGGTGGACACCCCAGGTCCGGCTCCTGGGGCGGCGTGCCTTCCACGTCCCGACGCCCGCGGAGTGCGGGGGCGTACCGGACCCGTACGCCTTGCTGGAAACCGTCCGGCGGGTGCGCGCGGAAGGCGGTGACCCGCGTGTCCTGTTGTTGTCGGTCGCCGACGATCCGACCGCGACCGTGCCACCGCCCGAGATGCTGCGCGAGGCGTGCGAGGCCGCCGAATCCGCCGGTCTGTTCGTGGTCAGCGACGAGAGTTGGCGCGACACCGTGCACCGCCCGCACGAGACGCTGGTGCTCAGCCCCGCCGAGATGCTGCCCGACCGGGCCGCCGTACTGGTCGACCTCTCCGGTTCCCTCTTGCCGGCCGGCTGGCCCGCGGCGGTGGTCCGCTTCCCCGACACGGCGCGCGGCGGCGGTCCGCGAGCCCGTACGCTCGACGTCCTCACCGCCACCGGCGCCTTCGTCGCGGGCCCGGTCGCCGGCGCCGCCGCGTACGCGCTCGACGAACCCGACGCCGTCGGCGAACGCGCGTACACCGCCGCCGCCCTGCACGGCGCGGTGGCCGCCGCGGCGCACGCCGAGCTGCTCGCCGCCGGCGCGTTCGCCCGGCCCCCCCAGGCCGGGCGCCACCTCTACGCGGACCTCACCCCGCTGCGCACCGGCCTGGCCCGCCACGGGGTGGGCGACGCCATGGAACTGGAGGACTGGCTCGGCGCCCGCCTCGGGGCGCCAACGCCCGGCGCCCAGCGCTTCGCGGACTCGCCCGACGCGCTGCGCGTACGCCTGTCGACGGGACCCCTGTTGGGGGCGGGCCCCCGGGAGCGGCTCGACTCCCTCACCGCCCGGGAGCCCCTGGAGCTGCCGCACGTACGGGCTTCGCTGGACCGGCTCCGGTCGGTGCTGGCGCCCCTGGCCGACTGAACCGGGACGAGAACCGCCGCCCGAACCCACCGCGCAGGAGAACGGAGATTTCTCGTTGTACGCACGGCCACGGCCCGGCCCCGGTTCGTCCGCCGCGAACCGGCTACCGCCCCCGACCCCTCTCGGGCCCCCGATCCCCCTCGGGCCGGCGCCGCGCCCGCCCCCCGACACCCCGCCCGCCCTGCCCGTGCCCCGGCCCCTCGGGGAACCTCGCTCCTCGCCCCGCTCGTTCACCGACCGGCTGACCACTCCGCTGCCCGGCGTACGGGCCTTCGCCCGCCTCGCCCACGAAGGCGCCTTCCGGCCCGGTGCCGAGGGACTCACCGGCATCCCCGACCTCCCCTACCGGCCGGCCCCGCTGCCCCCGGCGGTCCCCGGGACGGTGTGCGTCACCTGGGCGGGGCACGCCAGTTGGGTGCTGCGCACCGGCGGGCTCACCGTCCTGACCGCCGGAATCGACCTCGCCCTCCTGCCCCTGCACCGGGTCCACGCCGCGTGGTCCCGGGCCGGGCTGCCGCGCGAGTGCCTGGGGGACCTGGCCATCGGCGCCTCCCGCGCCTTGTGACCCCACGGCCCGGTCCGTGCCTCCTTCAGGGCGAGGGGCGCAGCCGCCGCCACAGCGCCGGGGCGGCGCTGATCAGCAGCGTTGCTCCCACCGCCACGGCCACCCCCTTCCAGGGTCGCGAGAACAGCGACCCGCCCACGATGCCGATCAGCCCGTACGTGGCCGCCCACGCCAGGCACGCCGGCCCGTCGCCCCGTGCGAACCGCCGCAGCGGCAACCCGGCCAGCAGGCACGCCAGCATCACCGGTATCCGCCCGGCCGGGACCAGCCGCGAGACCACCAGGACCAGCACCCCGTGTTCGTCGAGCCCGCGCCGCGCCCGCTCCAGCCGCTCAGGAGTGGCCCGGCCCCGCAGCCGCTCCAGCCACCGCGAGCCGCCCCGCGAGCGCACTCCGCTGCGCCCGAGCCAGTACAGCGCGAGGTCCCCGAGGAACGCCGCGAGCGAGGACACCCCGAACACCAGCGACAACCCGAGCGCCATGGAGGGTTGGTGGAAGGCCACCACCGCGGCCGAACTCACCAGCGCACCCGTCGGGATCACCGGAACCAGCGCGCCCAGAGCGACCAGCACGAACAACGCGGGGTAGCCCGCGGCCTGCCCCGCGCCCTCCGTCGCCGCCGGCCACAGCGTCACGGCAGCCGCACCCGTTCGCCGTGCGCGAGGGCCCGTACCGTCACCTTGGGGGCCAGCCGGGCCGCGAGACGGACGAATTCCTCGCCCGGGGCGTGGAACTCGTGCGGCCGGACCGCGTCCATCCCGATCGGCCAGTACGTCCCGTAATGCACCGGAACCGCCGCCGCCGGAGCCAGCTCCGCGAGCGCGCGCGCCGCACGGCCCGCGTCCAAGTGCCCCGGCCCCAGGTACGGCCCCCAGCCGCCGACCGGCAGCAGCGCCACGTCCACCGACCCCACCTCCTCGGCCATCGTGTCGAACAGGCCGGTGTCGCCCGCGAAGTACGTCCGCGCCGAGCCCCGCACCACGTACCCGAGCGCCGGAGCCCGGTGCGGGCCGAACGGCAGCCGCCGTCCGTCGTGCCGCGCGCTGACCGCCCGTACGCGCAGCCCCCCGCGCACGGTGACCTCCTCGCCCGGCGCCACCTCCGTCAGCGCCAGCCCGCCCGCGGCCGCGACGCGCGCCAGCCCCGGCACGGCGCCCACCGCCCCGCGCGGCAGCAACAGCCCGGTACCCGGCGAGAGCCGGGCCAGCGACGGCAGGTGCAGGTGGTCGGCGTGCAGGTGCGACACCAGCACCACGTCCGCGTCGGCCGCCTCCGGGGGCGGCAACGCCCCCCGCCGCCGCAGGTGCGCGAGCCGGCGCGCGAACAGCGGGTCCGTCAGCACCCGTACGCCGGAGTCCTCCACCGTGCAGGTGGCATGCCCCCACCAGGTGATCTCCACCGCCACGCGGATCTCCCTCCTCGTCCCCCCGAGGGTAGGCCGAAGCGCGCACAACCGTGACCGATCGCCCCCTCCTCCCAGGCCGGGGATCGGAGTAGGGTCTCGCGCCATGGATGAGCTGCGCGTGGCCGCCATCGCCAGCCTGGCCCCGCTCGAGGAACTCGACGCCGACCCCTTCGCCGTGGACACCCGCGGCCAGCACGCCATGTGCGCGCGCTGGGCCGCCGAACACGGGTACGTCGTCACCCGACACCTGCTGGTCTACGGCCTGCGCGCCGACCACTGCGGGCTCTGGCGCGACATCGACGCCGGACAGGTCGACCTGTTCGTCACCGCCAACCGGCGCGTCCTGGCCCGGGCGCTGCGCTCCGTCGAGGAGTTCACCGCCGAATGCGAGCGGCGCGGCGTACGGCTGGAGACCGCGGGGCAGGACGAACCCACCTACACCCCCGCCATGAAGGCCGAGGTGCACCGCAGGCTCTCCATGCCGACTGCCGGCTACGACGGCACTTGAAGTGTTCTCCCGGCTGGAAGTCGGGAGGTTCCTGCTTACCTCGCGGTAGCGGGTTTGACGCGCTTGGCGCGCCTGACGACTGCCCTCCCGGCAGCCGGGACGAGCGCGTGGCCCATCCGGTACAGGTGCAAGACGTTGCGGGCCGCGTTGTGGTCGGCGTTGCCCGACCAGCCGCAGTGCGGGTTCTTGCACACGAACACGGCCTGACTCTCCCGGTTGCGGGGCGTGGTGAAGCCGCACGCGGAGCAGCGCTGGGAGGTGTGGGGGGCGGGGACCTTGTGGAGGGTTCCGCCGTGCCGGGCGCTCTTGTAGGCGAGCATGGTGACGGTGCGGGCCCATGCCTCGGCGTTGATGGATCGGTTCAGCCCGGCTTTTGGGGCGACGTTCTGCCCCGGTGCGTCGATGGTTCCCTTGGCCGACTTGACCATGTTCGTGATGGTGAGTGCTTCGACGACGAGCGTGCCGTACGTGCGGGCGATCGTGGTGGTCGTCTGGTGCTGCCAGTCCAGGGCCCGGCGCTTGGCTTTCGCGCGCAGTCCTGAGATCTGGTCGTAGGTGTGCCGCAGTCCCCACCCAAGGTCCAGCTTTCCAAGCCGGGCAACTTCTTCAAGGACGCCGGCTCCCGCAGGTTCCGCCAGGAGTACAAAGCGCAGGTCCGCCGGTCCCTGTGGGGGCGGACACTTCCGGTCCGGCTCCCACTTCCCAGGATCATGCGGCGGCGCACCCCAGAGCGTCGTCAAGCAGTACATCGAAAACCAGCAGCGGCCCTCTGACCGTCACCCCAAAGACGCGGAGCACTCCTGCGCTCCACGCCTCCGGGCCAAAGACGGCCTTCACCCCCGCCCTGAAGGGCGGAGCACTGGCCAAGATCAGAGGTAGACCCGTTCCCCCGGGCGCCCCGCCGCGCGCCCCTCCCGGACGAGTCGACCCGTGCGACGCTGGCAGGGGAGACCGGGAACGGGGGCACGGCGTGGGGCGACGGCGGTGGTGGCGCACGGCGGCCAGTGCGCTGGTACGGGTGATTCTCGTGTGGGCGGTGTCGACGCTCACCATGCTCCTGCTCGCGGGCGTCCTGCCGGACTTCCGCCTCCAGGCGGAAGGGCCCGGCGGGGACAGCCTGACCCGGATCGGCCTGACCGCCGCCTTGGGCGCCGGTGCCTTCGGCCTGCTGAGCGCGCTGGTGTGGCCGTTGGTGGTCCGGGCCCTGCTGCTGGTGCCCGCGCTGGTCCTCGGCCTGCTCGTCTTCTTCCTCAACGGCTCGCTGCTGCTGATCGCGATCGGCCTGATCCCCGACGGCCACGGCGAGGTGGCCCCCGAGACGGCGGTCGTCGTCGCCGCGGCGATGTCCGCCGTGGCGTCGGCGACGTCCACCGCGCTCGCCGTACGCGACGACGAGGCCTACCGCCGCAGGCTCTACCGGCTCGCCGACCGGCGTCGCCGGCGCGGTCGCGGGACCCGGCCGGGCGGCCCGGGCCGGGCGGCGCCCGGCCTGGTCTTCCTGCAACTGGACGGGGTCGGGCACGAGGAACTGCGCCGCGCGCTGGAGCGCGGCCTGATGCCGACGGCTGCCGGCCTGCTGGAGCGGGACCACCGCCTCATGCCCTGGCGCACGGACTGGTCCAGCCAGACCGGCGCCGGCCAGCTCGGCATCCTGCACGGTTCGACCTTCGACGTGCCGGCCTTCCGCTGGTACGAGAAGGACACCGGCCAGGTGATGGTCTGCAACCGCCCCGCCTGCGCCGCCGAACTCCAGCGGCGCGCCATCGCCCGCACCGGCGACGGCGGCCTGCTCACCCTCGACGGGGCCAGCCGGGGCAACCTGTTCAGCGGGGGCGCCGACCAGCTCGCGCTGGTCCTGTCCCTCTCCGCCCGGCGCGGGCGCGCCAACCGGTCCCGCGCGGGCTACTTCGCGTACTTCTCGGACCCCGCCAACGCCGTCCGCACCGCCGTCTCCTTCGTCGCCGAGGTGGTGCGGGAGATCGGCCAGTCGCTGCGGGCCCGGGTGCGCCGGCAGCACCCCCGCGTCGGCCGAGGCGGCCTGTACCCGCTGATCCGGGCCTTCGCGACCGTCGTCGAACGGGACGTGGTCGTGGCGGCGGTGGTCGGGGACATGCTCGCCGGCCGCGCCGCCGTCTACGCGGACCTCGTCGCCTACGACGAGGTCGCGCACCACTCGGGTCCGCACGGCCGGGACACCGACCGGGTACTGGCGCGCCTCGACCGCGGCCTCGCGCTGATCACCCGGGTCGCCGAGCACGCCCCGCGCTCCTACCGCATCGTGTTGCTCTCGGACCACGGCCAGAGCCCGGGGGAGACCTTCCTCGGCCGGTACGGGCTCACCTTGAAGGACCTGGTCCGGGCGGCCTGCGGGCTGCCGGTCTCCCGCCGCGCCGGTCACACCCGCAGCGGCGCCGAGGCGCGGGCGGCGGTGCTCGCCGCCCTCCGCCGGCCGGTGGAGGATGGCGACGAGGCGCACCCGGTGACCGGTTCCGACCCGGTGGTCCTGGCGTCGGGCAACCTCGGGCTGATCTCCTTCCCGGACGTACCCGGGAGGGCCGGCCGGGCCTGGATCGAGCGCGTCCACCCGGCCCTGCTGCCGACCCTGGCCAACCACCCGGGCGTCGGCTTCCTCCTGGTGGACGGGGAGGTGCTGGGCCCGGGCGGCGCGGTGGCCCGGCTCGACCGGCCCGGCGAGGCGGAGGCGCTGCTGGCGGACTTCGGCCTCGGCGCGGCGGAGGTCGTCCGGCGGACGAACTCCTTCCCGCACGTGGCCGACATCATGGTCAACTCGGCCTACGACCCCGGGACGGGGGAGGTGCACGCCTTCGAGGAGCAGATCGGCTCGCACGGTGGTCTCGGCGGCGAGCAGGAACGCCCGTTCCTGATGTGGCCGCCGGAGCTGTCCGATCCGGGGCCCGAACCGGTGGGCGCAGAGGCCGTGCACCACGTCCTGCGGCGCTGGCTGCGGGAGGCGGACGGGCCACAGGTGCCGGTGGAGGGCGCGGCGCGAGTGTGGGCGGCGGTCGACGCGCTCACGGAGGATTCTCGGCCGGAGGCCGCCCCGAGCGGAATCCTTCCGTCCGCAGGGGTGCCCGTACAGGACGAAACCCGCTGATTTGGTACGGCTTCCGGTGTGCACGACGATATGCCGACCCGTCCGGCATATGAGACACCTGAGGCGCACCACCCGTGAGCACCACCCTGCACGCCCCGGAAACCGCCCCGGCCGCCAACAGTCCGGCCACCACCCCGGCCGACGGCGCGGGCGGCCCGCACGCCCGCCGATTCGGTCTGCCGATCGCGACCTGCCTGGTCATGGGCAACATCATCGGCGGCGGCATCTTCCTCCTGCCCGCCTCGGTGGCCCCGTTCGGCAGTATCAGCCTCGTCGCCTTCGGCGTCCTCACCCTCGGCGCGATCGCCCTCGCCCTGGTCTTCGGCCGCCTCGCCGAGCGGCTCCCGCAGACCGGCGGCCCGTACGTCTACGCCCGCGCCGCCTTCGGCGACTTCGCCGGGTTCCTCGCCGCCTGGAGCTACTGGATCACCACCTGGGTCTCCAACGCGGCCCTCGCCGTGGCCGCCGTCGGCTACCTCCGCGTGCTCTTCCCGGCGCTCGGCGCGCACACGTGGTCGATGTGCCTGGGCGCCCTCGCCGTCCAGTGGCTGCCGGCGCTCGCCAACCTGGCCGGCACCCGGTACGTGGGCGCCGTCCAACTCGTCTCCACCGTACTGAAGTTCGTACCGCTCCTGCTGGTGGCCGTCGGCGGCCTGTTCTCCTTCGACCCGGCGAACCTCGGACCGTTCCAGGCGACCGGGCAGAGCCCCGTCGGCGCGGTCTCCGCCTCCGCCGCGATCCTGCTGTTCAGCTACCTCGGTGTCGAGTCCGCCGCCGTCAGCGCCGGTGAGGTCCGCGACCCCGCCCGCAACGTCGGCCGGGCCACCGTCCTCGGCACCGCGGGCGCCGCCGCCGTCTACCTGCTCGGCACCCTCGCCGTCTTCGGACTGGTCGCGCACGACAAGCTCGTCGCCTCCCAAGCGCCGTTCTCCGACGCCGTCGACGCCATGTTCGGCGGCACCTGGGGCGGCACCGTCGTCGCCTGCGCCGCGGTGGTCTCGATGGTCGGCGCCCTCAACGGCTGGACCCTGCTCAGCGCCCAGACCCCGTACGCCGCCGCCCGGGACGGACTCTTCCCCAAGGTCTTCGAGACCAAGCGGCGCGGGGTGCCGGTGGCCGGCGTCCTCGTGACCTCCGTCCTGGCCTCCGCGCTGACCGTCTACAACTACACCGCCGGCGGCGACGGGGTCTTCGAGGTCCTGGTGCTGGTCACCACCTTCACGGCGACCGTCCCCTACCTGCTGTCCACCGCCGCGCAGATCCACTTCCTGGCCTCCGGGCAGCCCTCCCGGGTCCGGCGCGGCCGGCTGGTCCGCGACGCCGCCCTGGCCTGCCTCGCCTTCGCCTTCTCCCTGTGGCTGGTGGCGGGCGCCGGGTACGCGGCCGTCTACCAGGGCGTCCTCTTCCTCTTCGCGGGTGTCCTCTGCCACGCCGTGATGGCCGCGCGACGGTCCCGGCGGTCGACGTCGTGACATGAAGAACCGGTCCGGCCCCCGTACACGACGGTACGGGGGCCGGGCCGGTTCCGGTTCGGGCCCGCTCAGTCCAGGTAGTCGCGCAGCACCTGGGAACGCGACGGGTGCCGCAGCTTCGACATGGTCTTGGACTCGATCTGCCGGATGCGCTCACGGGTGACCCCGTACACGCGGCCGATCTCGTCCAGCGTCTTCGGCTGGCCGTCGTTGAGGCCGTACCGCATGGAGACGACGCCCGCCTCACGCTCGGAGAGGGTGCCCAGGATCGACTGGAGCTGCTCCTGGAGGAAGGTGAAGGACACCGCGTCGGCCGGGACCACGGCCTCGGAGTCCTCGATGAGGTCACCGAACTCGCTGTCGCCCTCCTCACCCAGCGGGGTGTGCAGGGAGATCGGCTCGCGACCGTACTTCTGGACCTCGATGACCTTCTCCGGGGTCATGTCGAGTTCCTTGCCCAGCTCCTCCGGAGTGGGCTCCCGGCCGAGGTCCTGGAGCATCTGGCGCTGGACCCGGGCCAGCTTGTTGATGATCTCGACCATGTGCACGGGAATGCGGATGGTGCGCGACTGGTCGGCCATGGCGCGGGTGATCGCCTGCCGGATCCACCAGGTCGCGTACGTGGAGAACTTGAAGCCCTTGGTGTAGTCGAACTTCTCCACGGCGCGGATCAGACCGACGTTGCCCTCCTGGATCAGGTCCAGGAACAGCATGCCGCGACCCGTGTAGCGCTTGGCCAGCGAGACCACGAGACGGAGGTTGGCCTCCAGCAGGTGGTTCTTCGCACGGCGGCCGTCCTCGACGAGGATCTCCAGCTCGCGCTTGAACGCCGGCTTGTGGTCGTCCTCCTCTTCGAGCTTGTACTCGGAGAACAGGCCCGCCTCGATGCGCTTGGCGAGCTCGACCTCCTGCTCGGCGTTGAGGAGCGGCACCTTGCCGATCAGCTTGAGGTAGTCCTTGACGGGGTCGGCGGTCGCGCCGGCCACCATGACCGTCTGCGCTGGGGCGTCGTCCTCGTCGTCGTCCGACAGGACGAAGCCCTGGGTGCCGCCGGCCTTGGGAGTCTCTTCCTCGGCCTCGTCGGCGAGGTCCTCGACCGCCCAGTCCTCACCCTCGACGGCCGGGGTCTCGGCCTCGTCGGAGTCCTTGGCGCCGGTCTTCTTCGCCGCGGCCGTCTTCTTCGTGGCCGTGGCCTTCTTGGCGGCGGTCTTCTTGACCACGCGCTTCTTGGGCTCGGCGGCGGCCTCGGCCGTCACCTCGTCCTCGGCGGCGGTGGCCGGCGAAGCGGATATCGCCGCAGCGGTGGCAGGGGTCGCGGCGGCGGAGACCTTGCGCGCACCGATGGGGCGCGGCGCGGCCGCCGCCTTCTTGGTCACGGTGCGGGCCGGCGCGGCCGCCGCCTTGCGGGGCTTCTTCACGGCGGCCTTCGTGGCGGGGGCCGCACTGACGTGCAGTGCGACACCCTCCTCGTCCAGGACCTGGTTCAGGCTGCGCAGGACCCGCTTCCACTGGTCCACCGGGATGCGGCCGGCCTCGAAAGCCTGACGCACATCGTCACCGTTGATGTGACCCTGCTCGCGGCCGCGCTCGACGAGCGCGACGAGGGCCTCCGATTCGGCGATCTCCGGAGGGAACGTACGGGACGGGCTGAGCGACACAAGGAGCCTCTCGTTGCGAACAATTAAGGGGTGGGCGGGACATCATCGCGCGAACTCGGGAAACAGACCCCAGGGGGCTCTGCATTCCGGGCCGCGCGAGGACACCTGTCGGTTCATCGCACGCCCGAGTCGATTCGTTACGCGCTGAATTGAGTGACCTGCGCCACGCTGTGTCCGCGCAACCCGATCCGGCCCCGATCCGTCCGCCCCCTCCCGCCTTCTACCGCCTTCCTCAACCCGCTTCGCGGGCCTCGATGAGGAAGCGGGCGGTGTGGGCGACGAACGGGCCCTCACGCTCGATCCGTTCGTGCAGTGCGCGCAGCCGGTCGCGGCAGTGCCCGACCGTGAAGCCCGGCACCATCCGGATCACCTTCCTCAAGAAGTAGATCACGGCTCCGATGTCGTGGAACTCCGTGCGAAGTCGCTCGGAGCGCAGATCGACGATTTCCAGGCGCCGAACGGCAGCGGCGGCTCGTCGGCGTCCGCGACCACGACCGCGCCGGGCGGGTGCAGCAGCCGCGTGGCCTTGGCCACGTTCGGCGGCCAGGACTCGGTGGCCGCCGTCAGCCGGGGCAGCGGCCCGGCGCCCGCGTGCACCTCCCCGCCGCCGGTCTGGATGTCCAGGGCGGACCGGACGCCGGCCAGTCGCTCGCCCAGCAGCTTCTGGTACCCCCAGGAGGGCCGCTGCTCGGTCGCCCGGCCGTCGAGCCAGGAGACGTCCCAGCCGTCCACGGAGACGGAATCCGCCTCGGCGACGAGATCGTCGAAAGTGCGTGTCATGTGGGTCCCCCCAGCTCGGGCCGGGTGATCCACGGGTTGCCACACGGCCCGCCCGGGCCTGCCCGACGGGGTCCGCCCGGCGGGTCGACTAGAGTGGACGGCGGGCCGTGACTGGCGTTCGGGTGGATCACCACCGGGGAGCGGCCCGGCGTGCTCCGGTACGTCGACTGCCGCGCGCCTGGGCGAACCGCGATACGCAGCGACGCTCAGGAGACCCCTATGACGACTGCCCAGGCCGACACCCCGAACCGTACCGCCCGGCTGATGGACGGCACCGCCCTCGCCCGCCGCATCTCGGAGCAGACCGCCGGGTACGCCGCGAAGCTCACCGAGCGCACCGGCACCGCACCCTGCCTGGCGACCGTGCTGGTCGGTGAGGACCCGGCGTCCGTCACCTACGTCCGGATGAAGCAGAACCGTTGCGCCAAGGCAGGGATCACCTCCCGCCACGTGGAGCTGCCGGCCGCGACCACCACCGAGGAACTCGTCGCCACGCTCACCGCGCTCTCCGAGGACCCGCGGATCAGCGGCATCCTGCTCCAGCACCCCGTGCCGCACCACATCGACGAGCGCGCCGCCTTCGAGGCCATCGCCCCCGGCAAGGACGTCGACGGCGTCACCATGCACTCCTTCGCCGCCATGGGCTTCGGCCTGCCCGGCTTCGTCTCGTGCACGCCCGGCGGCATCATGCGGCTGCTGGAGGCGTACGACGTGGACCTGACCGGCAAGCACGCCGTGGTCGTCGGCCGCAGCGCGATCCTGGGCAAGCCGGCCGGGATGCTCCTGCTGGAGCGCAACGCGACCGTCACCTACTGTCACTCCCGCACCCGCGACCTGCCGTCGATCGTGCGCCAGGCCGACGTGCTGGTCGCCGCCGTCGGCAAGGCGGAGTTCATCCGGGGCGAGGACATCAAACCGGGCGCGGTCGTCCTGGACGCCGGCTACAACGAGGGCAACGTCGGTGACGTCCACTTCGAGTCGGCCGCCGCCCGCGCCTCGCTGATCACCCCGGTGCCTGGCGGTGTCGGCCCGATGACCATCGCCGTCCTGCTGGAGCAGACCGTCCGGGCGGCCGCCGCCCAGGCCGGCCTCGACCTCGCGGAGCTCTGAGGTAATCGACCCGGGCGGGGCCCGCTCGGCACAGTGGGGTCACCGGGTTCCGGGGCCGCGCACTCGGCTCCGGGGCCCTGCCCCGCCCCCGACCCGCCGCGCGGACGGTTCAGGGGCCCGCCGAGCGCAGGTACTCAGCCGTCGCCGGGTCGGCCGGCAGGAGGGTCTCGACGGCCAGCTCGGCGACGGTCACGTCCAGCGGCGTGTTGAAGGTGGAGACGGACGACACGAAGGACAGGACGTGCCCGTCGTGCTCGATCACCAGCGGGAGCGCGATGTACGGGACCGCTTCCGCCGGCTCGTCGTCGCCCGCCCGGCCCGCCACCGGGTACGCCGAGACCTCCTCGTACAGCGCGCGCAGCGGCTCCGAACGGCCCAGCGCGATCTGCCGTTCCATCTGCGCCAGCAGGTGCCCGCGCCACTCGCGCAGGTTTCGGATGCGTGGCGCGAGCCCCTCCGGGTGCAGGGTCAGCCGCATCACGTTCAGCGGGGGCTCCAACAATCGCTCCGGCACCCCCGCCAGCAGCATCGTGACGCCCCGGTTCGCCGCGACCACCCGGTACGTGGCGTCCACCACCAGCGCCGGATACGGCTCGTACCCGGTCAGCAGCCGCTCCAGCCCCTGGCGCAGCACCTCCATCTCGGGCGCGTCCAGCGGGGTGCACGCGTACCGGGGCGCGAAACCGGCCGCCACCAGCAGGACGTTGCGTTCCCGTACCGGTACGTCGAGGTGCTCCGCCAGCCGCAGCACCATCTCCTCGCTCGGCCGGGACCGGCCGTTCTCCACGAAGCTGATGTGCCGGGACGAGGAATCGGCGCGCCCCGCCAGTTCGAGCTGACTGATCCCGCGCCGCTCCCGCCACGTACGCAGCAGCGCGCCCACACTCGCAGAGGTCATGGCCCGACGTTAACCCACCGGGAACGCCCGCGACCGCGGCGGATCGGGGGCGGGAGACGCGCCCAGGGGAGCCGCGCGGCCGGCGGGAAGAAACGGCACGCGCCGTGCGCGGGGCCTTCCCCGGGGCGCTTGGTGTGGGAACCTTGACACCACGTCAGGCAGTCGGGCCGACCGGTCGTGAAGGAGCGTGTGGATGTCGGGTGAGCCGCTTTCCCAGAAGGAGATCGAGGACCGGCTGCGGGAACTTCCCGGCTGGGCCTACGAGGACGACCGGATCCAGCGCACGTACCGGCTGGGCAGTCACCTCGCGGCGAGCGCGCTCGTCGCCCACATCGCCGTCGTGCAGGACGAGTTGGACCACCACTCGGACCTCACGCTCGGCTACCACTCGGTCCGGGTGTCGGTGAACACCCACAGCGCGGGCGACGCGGTCACCGAGACCGACTTCGCCCTCGCCGAACGCCTGGAGGCGCTGGCCCCCGCCCACGGGGCCCGCTGATGCCGGCAGCGGGGCCGGCGCCGCTGGTCGACTACGACGCGGAGGCGGAGGTCTACGACGCCACCCGCGGCGGCGCCCCGCGCGCCGAGGCGGCCGCCGCGGCGGTCCTCGGCCTCCTCCCGCCCACCGCCGCCACCCTCGTGGACGTGGGCTGCGGAACCGGCATCGTCACCAGCCGGCTCATCCGGCGCGGCCTGCGGGTCCTGGGCGCCGACGCCTCGTACGGGATGGCCGCGGCGGCCTCGCGGCGCGGGGTTCCGGTCGTCCTGGCCCGCGCGGACCGGCTGCCCCTGCCGGCGGCCTCGTCGGAC
Organism: Streptomyces sp. NPDC046557; assembly: GCF_040645975.1. NCBI lineage: Bacteria > Bacillati > Actinomycetota > Actinomycetes > Kitasatosporales > Streptomycetaceae > Streptomyces > Streptomyces sp. NPDC046557. The sequence continues at coordinate 655,847 of NZ_JBEYZH010000001.1, read as the reverse complement.
GCGGTGAGCGCGGTGTGGCTGCTGCACCTGCTGCGGGAACCGGGCGCGGCGGCGGCCGTGGTCGCCGAGGCCGGGCGCGTGCTGCGCCCCGGCGGGGTCTTCCTGACCACCGTCGACAAGGACGCCGCGCACGACGTGGACAGCGACATCGACGAGGTGTTCGCCCCCCACCTGACCCGCGCCGCCGCGGACGCGGCCGCGCGGATCACCGCGTACGCGGCCGATGCGGGGCTGCGGCCGTACGGGGACGCCCTGTTCGCGGGCCACGGCCAGGGCCGCACCCCGCGCGGCGCGGCCGAGGCGCTGCTGGCCGGGCGCTACGCCTCCCGGATCAGCCCCCGCGGCATCACGGCGCCGGAGCTGGCGGACCGGCTGAAGCGGCTGCCCGACCAGGACACCCCGCGTCCCGAACCGACGTACCGCCTCCAGGGCTTCGTCAGAGGCTTCGCCGCCCGCTGACGACCCGCTGCCGCCGACGCCCGGCGTTTCTTCGCCGCCGGGTGCCCGGGGGACGTGTCAGGGACCCGGCGGCCGGACCCACGTCGTCGATCAGAGGGGCTCCAGACGCCACCACTGCGCCGGCGAGTCCGCGTCCTCGCCCTGCCGCGCCCGGCCCTGCGCGTCCACCTCCAGCGACAGCCCGCTGACACACGCGATCAGCGAGACCACGCCCGGATCGTCGAGGTGCTCCTCGACGATCCACTCCTGTGCGCCGAAGGCGTTCGGCCTCCACACCTGCACCCGGGCGCCGCTCTCCGTCGACGCGTTCGCGACATCGAGGCGGCGTTCGGCGCGCACGTTGACGATGTGTACGATCCCGCCGCCGCTGTGGACCGGCGAGACCTCCCACTCCTGCGCGCCGGCCGGACACTCCGCCCCCGCCGGGGCGACCGCCACCCGATTCCCGCTCTCCACCCGCAGCAGCAGACCACCGCCCACGTTGCGGATGCGGTAGATCCCCCGCGGGACGCTCACGCCGGCCCCTCAGACGTCGAAGACGGCCGGGTCGGGACCGATCCGGCGGGCCGAGGGGCCGGAGCCCAGGGCGTTCAGCGCGGCCGTGTCCTCGGCGTCGAGCTCGAAGCCGAAGAGGTCCAGGTTCTCCCGGATGCGCGCCGGGGTGACCGACTTCGGAATGACGACGTGCCCCGACCCGAGGTGCCAGCGCAGCACCACCTGAGCGGCGCTGCGCCCGTGCTTCGCGGCGATCGCGGCGACCGCGGGGAGGGTCAGCAGGTCCTTGCCCTGCCCCAGCGGCGACCACGCCTCGGTGGTGATGCCCAGCCGGGTGTGCACCGCGCGCAGTTCCGTCTGCGGGAACAGCGGGTGCAGCTCGATCTGGTTCACCGCAGGAACCAGATCGGAGGTCTCGCCGAGCCGCTCCAGGTCCGCCGGGCGGAAGTTCGACACGCCGACCGCCTTCGCGCGGCCGCTCGCGGCGATCTCCTCGAAGGTCTGCCAGATGCCGGGGAAGTCGTCGCGCATCGGACGCGGCCAGTGGATCAGGTACAGGTCGACGTACTCCAGCGCCAGCTTGTCCAGCGACTCGTCGAACGCGCGCAGCACCTCGTCCCGGCCCCAGCGCCGCGACGGCCCGTTCCACAGCTTCGTGGTGACGAACAGTTCCTCGCGCGGCAGACCGGACGCGGCGAGCGCCTTGCCGGTGCCCGTCTCGTTGCCGTAGATCGCGGCCGTGTCGACGCTGCGGTAGCCCGCCTCCAGCGCCGTGCCCACCGCCCGCTCCGCCTCGTCGTCCGGGACCTGCCAGACGCCGTAGCCGAGCTGGGGCATGAGGGTGCCGTTGTTGAGCTTGATGCCGGGGACCTGGTTCACGTCGGGTCGTTCCTCGCGATCGGGACGGGTGGGGGCGCGCCGGTCCGGGCTCCGGCGACGGTCGTGCCGGTGCGCCCACGGCGCACGTCGTCGGGCGACAACCGGCCGCGCCGGCGGCGTATTCCCGCCGTCAACGCTCGTACATGGCGGCGACCTCCACCGCGTACGCGTGCTCGATCGCCCTGCGCTTCAGCTTCAACGAAGGGGTCAGCAGCCCGCCCTCCTCCGTGAACTGCCCGGTCAGCACCCGGAACGTGCGGATCGCCTCCGCCTGCGAGACCAGGGTGTTCGCGGCGACCACGGCCCGCCGCACCTCCGCCGTCAAGTCCTTGTCGTGCACCAGCTCCGCCGCGGCCCGCTGCGGCAGACCGCGCATCGACAGCCAGTGCGCGACGCCCTCCACGTCCAGCGTCAGCAGCGCCGCGATGTACGGGCGGTCGTTGCCCACCAGCACGCACTGCGACACCAGCGGATGCGAACGCACCCGTTCCTCCAGGGCCGTCGGCGAGACGCTCTTGCCGTTGGAGGTCACCAGGATCTCCTTCTTGCGCCCCGTGATGGTCAGGTAGCCGTCCTCGTCCAGCCGGCCCAGGTCCCCGGTCGCCAGCCAGCCGCCGCGCAGCACCTCCTCGGTGCCGCGCGGGTCGTTCAGGTAGCCGGAGAAGACGTGGGCGCCGTGCAGCCAGACCTCCCCGTCATCGGCGATGTGCACGGTGCCGCCCGGGATGGGAAGGCCCACCGTCCCGTACTTCGTCGCGCCCGGCGGGTTCGCGGTGGCCGCCGCGCTGGACTCCGTCAGGCCGTAGCCCTCGTACACCGTGATGCCCGCGCCGTCGAAGAACAGCCCCAGCCGGCGCGACATCGCCGACCCGCCCGACATCGCATGACGCACCCGGCCGCCCATCGCCTGGCGGACCTTCCCGTACACCAGCTTCTCGAACAGCTGGTGTTCCATGCGCAGGCCGGCGGACGGGCCGGGGCCGGTGCCGAAGGCCTTCTGCTCGCGCGCTTCCGCGTAGCGCACTGCCGTGTCCACCGCCCGGTCGAAGGCACCGATGCGCCCCTCGGCCTCCGCCTTGCGGCGGGCCGCCGCGAACACCTTCTCGAAGACGTACGGGACCCCCAGCACGAAGGTCGGCCGGAACGCGGCCAGATCGGGCAACAGCTCGGCCGCCGCCAGCACCGGCTGGTGCCCGAGCTTGACCCGGGCGCGGACGGCGGCCACCTCCACCATCCGCCCGAAGACGTGCGCCAACGGCAGGAAGAGCAGGGTGGACGGCTGTTCGCCCGCCCCCGCCCGGAAGACCGACTCCCAGCGGGTCACCATCGTGTCGGCCTCGAACATGAAGTTCTCGTGCGTGAGGACACAACCCTTGGGGCGGCCGGTGGTGCCGGAGGTGTAGATGACGGTGGCGACCGCGTCCGGCGTGACCGCCCGGCGGTGCCGGTGCACCACGTCGGGAGCGACCTGGGCCCCGTCCGCGACGAGCTCCGCCACGGCGCCGGCGTCGAGCTGCCACAACCGGCGCAGGGCGGGGAGCCGCTCGATGACCGAGCCGACCGTCATGGCCTGGTCCTCGTTCTCCACCACGCAGCCCGTGCACGCGGAGTCGTGGAGGATCCAGTGCACCTGCTCGGCGGAGGACGTCGGGTACACCGGTACCGGCTGGGCGCCGATGGCCCACAGCGCGAAGTCGAACAGGGTCCACTCGTACCGGGTCCGCGACATGACCGCGACCCGATCGCCGAAGCCGACGCCCTGGGCCAGCAGCCCCTTCGCGAGCGCCAGCACCTCCTCGGCGAGCTCGCCGGAGGTGACGTCGCCCCAGACGCCGTCCGTCTTGCGGCCGAGCACCACCCGGCCCGGGTCCTCGCGGGCATGTTGGAACACGATGTCGGCCAGGCCGCCGGACGGCGTTCCTGCGACCACGGGTGGGACGGTGAACTCGCGCAACATCCCGCTCCTCTTCGTGCGGCGCCGCGACGCTATCCCACGGACCGGGAGGACCGGCACCCCTTGGGAAACCTCCACAAGATCCCCCCGGACCGTTGGGGGCGCGTGTGACCTGGGCGGGGGCGGCCCGATGGTCCGATGGCGCGGCCCGGTGGCGGTGGTCGGATCGGTCACCTCGGGCCGGTCACCTCGGGCCGGTCACCTCGGGCCGGTCACCTCGGGCCGGGCGGCTTGGATCGGTCACCTCGGGCCGGGCGGCTCAGGCAGGTCGGCTCAGCCGGTCGCCGCCGGCGAGGACGGCGGCGGCCAGGGCGTCCGAGGCCGGGCTCGGACGCCGCCCCTGGAGCGCGTGAACTCCACCGGCCGCAGTTCGGGAAGCCCGCCGACCCGGACCAGACCCGGCGGGACCAGACCCCGGGTGTGCGCCATCACGCCCAGCCCCGCGCGGGCCGCCGCGACCAGCCCGCTCTTCGGCCGCGAGGACCGCATCGCCATCCAGTTCGCCGGATCGAAGAAGAGCCTCGCCGCCGGACTGCCCATGGCCGGCGTGCTGTTCGGCCCGCAGGCCGCACTGGCGGCGCTGCCCTTGATCTGTTCCACCAGATGCAGCTGATGGTCTGTGCGGTACTGGCCCGCCGCCGTGCCCGGGACCCGCTTGCCGGCGCCGGCACCGAACTGCCCACCGACCGTGTGGCGGACGTCTCCCGAACGCTCCAACACCCCACCGCGCGGGCCCGGTAACGTGCGTCGGTGACCTGGATACGCCCGCTCTCCGCCCATGCCGAACGCCCGTGCACCCTGGTGGTCTGCCGAGGCTGCTGTTGCGGGGACCCCCGCAAGAACCCCGGCACCGACCACGCCGGCCAACTGGCCCGGCTCCGGGAGGCCGCCGCCGCTTCCGGGGGGCGCCTGGCGGTCCGTACGAGCGACTGCCTCGGCCCCTGCGCCCAGGCCAACGTGATCGTGGTCCAGCCGACCAGCGAGGCCCGGCGCCGGGGTGCCAAGGCGGCCTGGTTCGGTTGGGCCCTCGACGACACCGCGACCGACGAGATCATCGCCTGGGCCGAGTCCGGCGGCCCGGGCGCGAGCCCGCTGCCCGCGACCCTGGACCTGCACCGCATCGCCCCCCCGGCCCCCGACCAGAAGCCGGCCGCCCGCGGAACCCGCCGGGGGCGCTCCAAGAGGTGAGGCGCTCCAAGGGTGAGGCCGACCGGCCTCAGGGCCTCAGAGCGTCACCCGCTCCTCGCCCGCGTAGATGTTCATGTCCTGCCCGCGCAGGAACCCCACCAGGGTCAACCCCGACTCCAGCGCGAGGTCGACCGCCAGGGAGGACGGGGCCGAGACCGCGGCCAGCACGGGTATCCCGGCCATCACCGCCTTCTGCGCCAGTTCGAAGGAGGCCCGACCCGACACGAGCAGCACGGCCCCGCCCAGCGGGAGCCGCCCGTCCTGGAGTGCCCGGCCGACGATCTTGTCCACCGCGTTGTGCCGGCCCACGTCCTCCCGTACGTCCAGCAGCTCGCCCCGCGCCGAGAACAAGGCCGCCGCGTGCAGGCCGCCGGTCCGGTCGAAGACCTTCTGCACCGCGCGAAGCCGGTCCGGCAGCTCCCCGAGGACCGCCGCGCTCACCCGCACCGGGTCCGCGGCGAGCCCCGGGAAGCGGGTCGCCGTCCGGACCGCGTCCAGGCTGGCCTTCCCGCACAGGCCGCAGGAGGAGGTGGTGTAGACGTTCCGCTCCAGCGAGATGTCGGGCAGTGCGACCCCGGCCGCGAGGTGCACGTTCACCACGTTGTAGGTGTTCGTCCCCTCGTCCGTCGCCCCCTCGCAGTAGGTGACGGCCTGCACGTCCGAGGCGTGCGCGAGTACGCCCTCGCTGACCAGGAAGCCCACCGCGAGCGCGAAGTCGTCGCCCGGCGTGCGCATCGTGATGGCCAGCGGCTTGCCGTTCAGCCGGATCTCCAGCGGCTCCTCGGCCACGAGCGTGTCCGGCCGGGTCCCGGCCACACCGCCGCGGATCCGGACGACGCGACGGCGTTCGGTGACCCGTCCCATGTGATCTGTCCACCGTTCTGTCGCTGCTACCGCTCTGACGTGCGTACGGGTCGTCCCGTACCTGCCGCGCCCATTCTCCCGGATGCGCCGTTCCGGACGCCCCCGGCAGGAAGATCCTCTGAATTCTCCAAATTACGGGCCCTTAATCCTGTCGGGTCACACGCACCCGTACCCGCCGGTAGCAGGCAAAGCTGGGTGAACCTGACAGTCGTACGAGAGGGATCGCGCCCATGACCGGTTCACGTGTGGTGGCGCTGGGGCACTACCAGCCCGCGAAAGTGCTCACCAACGAGGACCTCGAGGCGATGGTCGACACCAACGACGCGTGGATCCGCTCGCGGGTCGGCATCAGGACCCGCCACATCGCGGGGCCCGAGGAGCCGGTCGACGAGCTGGCCTACCAGGCCGCCGGCAAGGCCCTCGCGAACGCCGGGCTGCTCCCCGGCGACATCGACCTCGTCCTGGTGGCCACCTCCACCGCGATCGACCGCTCGCCCAACATGGCGGCCCGCGTCGCCGCCAAGCTGGGCATGAGCAGCGGGCCCGCCGTCATGGACATCAACGTCGTCTGTTCGGGGTTCACGCACGCCCTGGCCACCGCCGACCACGCGATCCGGGCGGGCGCCGCCACCCGCGCCCTGGTCATCGGCGCCGACAAGATGACCGAGATCACCGACTGGACGGACCGCACCACCTGTGTGCTGACCGGCGACGGCGCGGGCGCGGCCGTCGTCGAGGCGTGCGCGGAGCCCCGCATCGGCCCCGTGCTGTGGGGCTCGGTGCCGGAGATGGGCCACGCGGTCCGGATCGAGGGCACGCCCCCGGTCTTCGCCCAGGAGGGCCAGGCCGTCTACCGCTGGACCACCAGCCGGCTGCCACCCCTGGCCCGCAAGGTCTGCGAGAAGGCCGGCATCACCCCGGAGGAGCTGGCCGGCGTCGTCCTGCACCAGGCCAACCTGCGCATCATCGAGCCGCTCGCCGCGAAGATCGGCGCGGTCAACGCGGTCGTCGCCCGGGACGTCGTGGACTCCGGCAACACGTCCGCCGCGAGCATTCCGATGGCCCTGTCGAAACTGGTCGAGCGCGGCGAGATCCCCTCGGGCGCCCCGGTCCTGCTGTTCGGCTTCGGCGGCAACCTCTCGTACGCGGGACAGGTCATCCACTGCCCCTGACCCACCGGCCGGGCCATGCCCGCAGGTCAGCGCGGTGCGCCGGCAGCCTCCCGGACCGAATACCTGGTCGGAACCACCTCGATCCCCTGCTATTGTTGTCCATGTCGCCGCGGGAAACCGGGGCCGACCACCTGGTCCGGGTGGCGGAATGGCAGACGCGCTAGCTTGAGGTGCTAGTGCCCTTTATCGGGCGTGGGGGTTCAAGTCCCCCCTCGGACACCAGCGAAGAACCCCACTCCGGTGGGGTTCTTTTGCGTTTGCGCCCCCTGCGTCCGCTCCCCCCAGGCGATGCCCGGTGCGGCATCATGGCCGGGAACGGGTCTAGGGGGAGAACGTGTCGCAGGGCGAGCCACGCAACAGTGCTGTGATCGGCGGTCGTTACCGCCTGGAGAAGCGGCTGGGCCGGGGTGGGATGGGCACCGTATGGCGCGCCGAGGACGAGTTGCTCGGGCGGGCCGTCGCCGTCAAGGAACTCCACCTCGACGGTGACCGTGAGACCAGCGGAGCCCTGCGCGAGGCCCGGACCGTCGCACAGGTCAGGCATCCGCACGTCGTCGTGGTCCATGACGTCGTGAACCATGAGGGCAGTGCGCACATCGTGATGGAGCTCATCGACGGCGGTTCGCTCGCCGAGCGGCTCTCCGCCGGCGGGCCGCTGAGCGTCGAGGAGACGGCGCGGACCGGCCTCGCGCTGCTCGGCGCGCTGGGCGCGGCGCACGCGCGCGGGGTGCTGCACCGCGACGTCAAACCGGCGAACGTCCTGATGGAGGCCGGGACGGGGCGGGTGGTGCTCACGGACTTCGGCATCGCCCACCTCGCCGGGGTCACCACGATCAGCGAGACCGGCGCGTTCATCGGCTCGCCCGAGTACACCTCGCCCGAGCGGATGCGGGGCGCGGCGGCCGGTCCGGCCTCCGACCTGTGGTCGCTCGGCGTGCTGTTGTGCGCCGCGCTGACCGGGAAGTCGCCCTTCCACCGCGATTCGCTCGGCGGGGTCCTGCACGCCGTCGTCCACGACGAGATCGAACCGCCGGCGCAGGCGGGTCCGCTGCGTCCGGTCATCCGCGGGCTCTTGGAGCGTGACCCCGAGCGCCGGCTGGGGGCGGCCGAGGCGGAACGGCTGCTGTCGGCGTACGTGGCCACGGGGCGGATTCCGCTGTACGGCCCGGCCGGGCCCGAGCCCGTCGACGCGGTGCCGCCCACGGTCCCACCCGCCCCCGCGACCGCCCCCCTGCCGGCGCCCGCGCCCCTGCCCGCGACCGCCCCCCTGCCGGCGCCCGCGCCCGCGACCGCCGCCGTGGTCCCGTCGCGAGCGGTCGGGCCGGGGCTGCGGGCCGCCTTGTCGGCCGCCCTCGTCGCCGTGGCGGTGGTGGCCACTTTGGCCGTGACCTCGCTGCTCCGGGGCGGTTCACAGGGGCCGGCCGCCGGTACGGCGCTCTCGCCGACGCCCGCGAGCGCCGCCCCCGCGTCCCCGCACGCCATGACTCCGACCCCCTCGGCGCCGGCCACGTCGTCGTCCTCCCGGCCCGCCGCCGCGACCGCCAAGCGGGCGCCCGCCGGTTACGTCACCATGGCCGACCCGGAAGGGTTCGGCATCGCCGTCCCCCAGGGCTACCAGCGCGGCACCGACTCCGAGCGGGTCTTCTACGTCTCCCCGGACGGTGCGTTCCGCATCGGGGTCAAGACGAAGCCGGCGGTCTCCGGCGGTCCGCTCGCCGTCATGCGGGCCTCCGACGCGGGCGGAGCCGACACCAACCCGGGCTACCGCAACGCCTCGGTCGTCCCCACCACCCACAACGGACTGCCCGCCGCCCTCTGGGAGTTCACCTGGAACGGCTTCACCACAACCGAGGGCGCCCGGCACACCTTCGACCTGTGTTGGGACGAGAACGGCCGCATGTACGACGTCTGGGTCTCCGCGCCCGTCGGCCGGGCGGCCGAGGCGCGCGGCCACTTCGACGCCGCCCTGGACTCCTTCACCCCGGGCGGCTGACGCCTCAGTCCCACGCCCGCAGCACCACCAGCCCGCCGGGCGTGGACAGGCTCCCCGGGCCGAGCGGGCCGAAGGTGCGCGGCAGGGCCAGGCGCGGCGGCCCGCTGTCGAGGGCGGCGTCGAAGAGGTACGCGGCCGCCGAGGCGGAGTCGCTGACCAGGTGCGGGCCGCCGGGGGCGGAAGCGGTCGCCGCCCCGGTCAGCGGCGTACGGAACATGTTCCGCAGATGGCGCAGGACCTCCGGGGTGATGCCCGCCGCACCCGCCGCCGGCTGCGGCACAGGGCCGCCCACCGGCTCCGCCGGGGACCCGGTGTCCGGTAGGTTCGGCACATCCGCGGCATCGGGCGGGATCGCCCCCGTCAGGAGCAGCGCGAGGAGCACCGGGACGGCCTTGCGGCGCAGCGCCCCGGTGGCCTGCCGCAGCCGGTGCGCGTGGGTGGCGGGGAGCGAGAGGGCGAGGCTTCCCGCGGCGTCGCCCGCCGCGATCGGGACGGCGGCGCAGACGACGCCCGGTGAGTACTCGCGCAGGTCGAAGACGGGTGATCCCGGAGCCATCGCGTCCAGGGCGTTGAACAGGACCCGGCTGTCGGTGATGGTCTGCCGGGTGAGCCGCGCCGGGCGGTGCCGGGCCACGTGATCGGCCCGCGTGTCGTGGTCGAGCTGGGTCAGCAGGCACTTGCCGACGGCGCTGGCGTGCGCGGCGGCCCGGAAGTCCACCCACTCCCGCACCGGCGGGGTCCCGGGCCCGTCCGCCATCTGCGTGATCCGGACCTCGCCGTCCGCGTACCGGCTGAGGTAGACGGCGGCGCCCGCGCTGTCCCGCGCCAGCGCCAGGGTCCGTTGCAACTGCTCGGCCAGGCCGGTACGGCCGGGTGCGGCGAGCCGGTCCAGGGCCGGCCCCCGGCCGTAGACCTCCGCGCCCGGACGGTACGCGTACTCCTCCTCGCACAGCATCGACAGGAGCGGACGCAGCTCCGCCTCCGCCAGCCCCGCCTCCCGCGCGAGCCGGCCGGCCCGGACGCCCAGCGGATGCCGTTCGAGGACCCGTACGACGGCCAGGGCGCGGCGGGCCTCCGCCAGTGCTTCCCCCGGGCCGGCGCCGGAGCCGCTGACCCGGGCCGCCGCCGTCAGGGACGGGTGGCGCAGTGGGCCGGCACCCAACCGGGTGGGCTCCGCCGGTACCGCCGGGGGGCGGAACGCGGCGATCACCGAGGCCAGCCCCGGCTTGGGCAGCGGCACCGGGCCCAGGTCGGGGTCGTCGAGTTGGCCGACGTAGCGCAGGACGGCCGCCTGCGCGCACAGCCGTACCTCCCGCAGGTCACGGCGGCCGCCCGGGCGGAACCCGCGACGGCCCAGTTCGACCGCCCAGATCCGGGCGTCGTGGTGCTCGCCGCGTCGCGAGTGGTCGAGGAAGAGGCAGTAGGCGGCCGGTGCGGTCCGTGCCCGGCCCGAGCCGGCGGCGAACTGCCACCAGAAGCGGGCGCCCTCGCGCATCCCGGCCAGGTGCAGCAGACAGCCGAAGACCGCGGCCCCGACGAGGTCGGTGTGGCCGCGGTCGGTGAAGGAGCGCAGTCGTGCCTCGGCCTTCGGTTCGCACACGACGGCGAGACAGACGGCCTTGAGGTCGCGCCGGGCCCGTTCGGCGTCGAGCGGCATGTCCCGCGCCGGATCGCTCCAGCCGTAGCCGGAGCGGCGCCGGGTGCGACCGTGGGCGTGCCCCAGGCCGGTGCGCGGGAGGCGCAGCAGCCGGGCTTCCGCCGCGCCGAGGTCGTAGTGCGGGTAGCGGTCGCGAACGCTCGCCCGGTCCAGGAACTCGGCCAGCGAGCGGGGGGTGCCGTCGCAGTCCCGGCCCTCTCGGGGCCTCATGATTCGGCGGACGCGTCGAGCAGGCGGGCGAGCCGACGGTGGGCCTGCCCGAGCTGCGAACGGACCGTGGCCTCGTCGACACCCATCACTGCGGCGGCCTCACCGGGGCTGCACTGAAGCCCGTAGCGCAGCAGCACCGCGTCCCGCTGCCGCTCGGCGAGCCGGGAGACGGCCGAGTAGAAGCGGATGGTGTCGGTCAGGACCTCGTACTGGTCGGTGTGGACCTCCTTGAGGGCTGCCTCGAAGGCACTGATGTCCATCGGCTGCGGGCAGGGGGTGCGGCGGTGCTGGCGGTCGACGATCCGTTGCTTGAGGACGGTCCAGGCGTAGGCGTCGAGGCGGTCCATGTGAAGCATCCGGAGCCACTCGTTCATGATCGAGTCGAAGGTGGCGTCCACCGCGTCCTCGGCGGCCGCGTCGGAGCCGAGCTGAAGATACGCGAAACGCATGTACGCGGGCCGCCGATTGGTGTGGAAAGCCCAATAGGAAAGACGTGCGGGCGGATCCCACTGGGTCATCGGAGTCGGCTGCCGTCGCCGGCTCGGCAGTCCCACGGCACCGCCGGACTCCTCCGGTCCGCCATCGCTCACCGCTCCACCTCGTCCCCTGAATCCGCCGGATGCCCTGCGAGAACCTCGTCGTCGAGCCGTGCCCTCGTCCACCGCGACCTCGCGCACCGGGCATCCGTCTGCCCGGCGTTCTCGCCGTCAGCCTGTCAGCGCGGGCGCATTCGAAGGGCGCAGAGAGGAAACCTGGAAGCAAAGCGTTCGGTGACGATCGACTGGTGATCTCCTTCGATCGGGTGACGGCTCAACCAGCGCATACGCATATGCCCCCCGGCAGGCGCTCCCACCCGGCAATACGGCGCCGACGCGATGGGACCGGCCCTCGCTCCCCACCGCGTCCACGCTCCGGTCACGCGTCGGGGTTCCCGCCGCCGCGCCTGTAGCATGACCCGAGCGCGAGGGCCGTGACGGAGAGGTCACTGCCCTCGCTTTTGCGTATGTCCACCCGCGGAAAACGCGGCGCCGGGCCTTTCGGCGGTTCGATACGATGAACAGCATCACAATCCGTCACGGCCCGTTGTCACCGCACCTACCGCACAGATGAAATGGAGCATCCGAGGATGGCTCGACACCTGATCACCAGCGCGCTTCCCTACATCAACGGGATCAAGCACCTGGGCAACATGGTCGGGTCGATGCTTCCGGCGGATGTGTACTCCCGGTACCTCCGCCAGCGCGGCCACGACGTCCTCTACATCTGCGCCACCGACGAGCACGGCACGCCGGCCGAACTCGCCGCGAAGGCGGCCGGTCTCTCGGTCGCCGAGTTCTGCGCGCAGGCGCACGACGCCCAGAAGGCGGTCTACGACGGCTTCCAGCTGTCCTTCGACTACTTCGGCCGCAGCTCCTCGCGGCAGAACGCCGAGATCACCCAGCACTTCGCGCGCCGCCTCCAGGAGAACGGCTTCATCGAGGAGCGCGCGATCCGCCAGGTGTACTCGCCGGTCGACGGCCGCTTCCTGCCCGACCGCTACGTCGAGGGAACCTGCCCGCACTGCGGCTACGACAAGGCGCGCGGTGACCAGTGCGAGAACTGCACCCGGGTCCTGGACCCCACTGACTTGATCGAGCCGCGCTCGGCGATCTCCGGCTCCACGGACCTGGAGGTCCGCGAGACCAAGCACCTCTTCCTCCTCCAGTCCAAGCTCCAGCACGAGGTCGAGAGCTGGGTCGCGGAGCACGAGGAGGAGTGGCCGCAGCTGGCCTCCTCCATCGCCCGCAAGTGGCTGACCGAGGGCCTGCACGACCGCGCGATCACCCGCGACCTGGACTGGGGCGTTCCCGTCCCGGCCGACACCTGGCCCGAGCTGGCCGCCGACGGCAAGGTCTTCTACGTCTGGTTCGACGCCCCGATCGAGTACATCGCCGCAACCAAGGAGTGGGCAGACGCCGCGCAGGACGCCGCTCCGGCGAACCGCGACTACAAGTCCTGGTGGTACGAGGCCGAGGACGTGCGCTACACCCAGTTCATGGCCAAGGACAACGTCCCGTTCCACACGGTGATGTTCCCCGCCACCGAGCTCGGCACCCGCGAGCCGTGGAAGAAGGTCGACTACGTCAAGGCGTTCAACTGGCTGACGTACTACGGCGGCAAGTTCTCCACCTCGCAGAAGCGCGGCGTCTTCACCGACCACGCGCTGGAGATCCTGCCGGCCGACTACTGGCGCTACTTCCTCATCGCCAACGCGCCCGAGTCCGACGACTCCTCCTTCACGTGGGAGCACTTCACCGCCACGGTCAACAAGGACCTCGCCGACACCCTCGGCAACTTCGTCAACCGCGTGCTGTCCTTCTCCCGCAAGCGCTTCGGCGACGACGTCCCGGCGGGCAACGCGGCCGGCGAGGTCGAGGCCAGGCTGGGCGCCCAGATCGCCGAACTGCTGGCCGAGTACGAGGGCCACATGGAGGCGCTCCAGTACCGCAAGGCCGCCGCCGCGCTGCGCGCGCTGTGGTCGGCGGGCAACTCCTACCTGGAGGAGAAGGCCCCCTGGCTGGAGATCAAGACCGACCCGGAGGGCGCGGCCCTCACCCTGCGCACGGCGATGAACCTCATCCACCTCTACTCGGTGGTCTCCGAGCCCTTCATCCCCGCATCGGCGCGCGCCATGCGCTCCGCGTTCGCGCTCGCCGACGACACGGCGACCTGGGTCACCCCGGAGCAGGCCGCGTCCCTGGACGCGGTCCCGGCGGGCACCCCGTTCACCGTGCCGCCGGTGCTCTTCGCGAAGATCACCGAGGAGGACCTGGAGTCCTACCGTGAGCGCTTCGGCGGCTCCCCGGAGGCGTAACGCCCCAGGTGAGACGGCAGGTGAAGGGGCGCGACCCGCAGGGTCGCGCCCCTTCACCGTCCCGGAACGGCGCTGTGGCGCATGGGCGTGGATGAAGGGCGCCCGACAAGGGCAGAAGCCGCGTGAACGAGCGACACAGCGCTCTACGGAGGTCGTCATGGATGTGCTCGTGCTCATCGGACGCCTGCTCTTCGTGGCCCTCTTCACCGCTTCCGCCGTGGGGCACCTGACCAAGACGAAGGCGATGGCGGGGTACACCGCCTCGCGAGGCCTACCCTTCCCCGTCGCGGCCACGCTCGGCAGCGGGTTGGTCATGCTGGTGGGCTCGGTCAGCGTCGGCGTCGGCCTGTGGGCCGACCTCGGAGCCCTCCTGCTCGCCGCGTTCTCCTTCGCGGCGGCCCTGTTGATGCACGGTTTCTGGAAGGAGCAGGAGCCCCAGGCCCGGCAGATGGAGCAGATCCAATTCTCCAAGGACATGGCACTGGGCGGTGCGGCCCTCGTCATGTTCGCCTTCTTCGCCTACGCGGGCCACGACCTCGGCCTCATGGTCACCGGCCCCGCCCTCTCGATCGGCTGAGCACCCGCCTTCGTACGGCGGGCCCGTTCTTGACCTTCCCGTGCGTGTCGTAGCCGGGCCGTGATCGTTTCTTCAGCAGGAACCCTCATCCCTGCTGCCGAATCCGATCGGGAGGACCAGTCGCGTGGTGACCGCTTGGCAGTACGTCGCCGGGGCCGGCCTGGTGGGCGCGCTGTGCCCGCTGCACGGTCATGTGGCGGTCGCCGAGGACGGCGCGGGCCACGGCGCCCGGGTCGACGTCTGCGTACCCGCCGGGCAGCCGCGACCGCCGACCGTGTGGCTCCCGGCCGTCACCCCACCCGGCGTGCGGGCGCCGGCGCGACCCTCGCCGCGGGTGACCCCGCCCGGGAAGCGGCGGCCGACCGTGCACCACCCCGGACAGGCCCCCGGCCTTCCCGCCCGGGCGGAGGCGTCCGGGGAGGGGACGCAGCCGCCGCCGGTCGGGGCGGCCACCGGGCCGCAGCCGGAGGCGGCCCCGGCCAAGGCTTCCGCTCCGCCCCCGCGCAGGGCCGCCGCGCCCGTGACCGCCTTCCACGTGCCGACGTACCACCCGTCGGCCCTGGAGCGCAGGGGCCCGAACGGCATGTCGACCATGATGCTGATGGTCGTCGTGACCACCCCGGCCGTGCTCGCCGCCGCCGCGCTGCGCCCCCGCTCCAAGAGCGCCCGCTAGTGCAGTGCCGGGCGCCGCGACCGGGTGGACCTTCCCGGTCACAGCACCAGCCCTTCCGCTCCCCCACTCTTCGACCCCCGAACGGGAGAACCCTCGTGTCCGAATGGCTGGTCCTGGCCATCGCCATGGCGCTCGTCTGCGCCCTCGTCCTCGCCTGCACCATGCTCCGGCACCGCCGGGTCGCGGAGGACGAGGACACCAGCGAAACCCCCGACGTCATCGAGTACATGACGATGATGGTCGGCGTGGTCTACGCGATCGTCCTCGGCCTGGCCATCGCGGGCGTCTGGGAGGCGCGCGGCTCCGCGGAGGACAGCGTGCGGCGCGAGGCGCAGTCGCTGTACGAGGTCACCCAGCGCGCCGACGTCTACCCGACGCCGGTGCGCGACCGCATCCGCGGGGAGGTGGACGCCTACGTCTCCCACACCGTCAACGTGGACTGGCCGCGACTGACATCGGGCCAGGCCGCCTCCGCGGAGGGCGCGAACCTGCTCGGCAAGCTGCGCACCGACGTCACCCACCAGAGCCCGGCCACCGAACTCCAGGCGCAGGCGTACCAGCCGCTCCTCGATCACATCGCCGCCGCCGACGACGCCCGGCACTCGCGGATGCAGAGCGACGAGTCGACGCTGCCGGGCGTGGTGTGGTTCGGGCTGCTGGTGGGCGGGGTGGTCACGGTCGGGCTGATCTTCACGCTCCAGATCCGCCGCTCGGGCCGCGAGTTGCTGCTGGCGGGGCTGTTCAGCGCGCTGATCGTGTTCCTGCTGTTCATGGTGTGGAGCTTCGACGCGCCCTACGGTCGGGACGGCACCGATTCGGCGGGACCGTTCCAGGACCTCTTCCCGGCGGTCACGATCGCCGCGGCACGCTAGCGCCCGGCGAACGCTCTCACAGGCCGCTGCCCGAGAGGGCGGCGGCCTGTCGTCGCGCCGCCGCCACCAGGGGGGAGTGCCGCAGGGCGTGGGAGATCCGTACGAGGTCGCGCGGACCGTCGGCGGTGACGTGCACCCGCTCCGCCCCGCCGTCCGGGACGTCCGGGCCGTCCGCGCCGCCGGTCCCCTCCAGGTCGACGGCGCTCGTACGCACCGCCGCGGCGACCATCGCGGCATCGGCCACGGCGCGGGCGGTGGCCTCGTCGGCGCCGTTCGCGCGGGCCTGCTCGTAGGCGAGGTCGCGGCGGCAGGGGTCGAAGCAGGGGCCCAGCCGCAGGAAGCCGTCGTGGATGTCCGACTCCCGCTGGATCACCCTGATCTCCGCCGGGGACCACCAGGACATCCGGACCGAGGGGGTGCCGGCGGGCGCGGTGCTCTGCATCTCGTGCCAGAGGGTGCCCAGGCGCCGGTACGTCGACCAGGTGCGCCAACTGTCGGAGACCCGCTGACACAGCAGCGGCAGCACGAAGCCGATGGCGCTGACCAGCGCCCCCATGGAGGCGAGCGGCGGCGCGACGAGGGTGCTCAGGTCGTCCAGGTCGTGGCCGGTCCAGCGGGCGACGACGGCCGACATCTTGGCGGCGTCGTAGGCGAGGCTGAAGGAATAGCCGCCGACGATGATGAACAGGCCGGTGCGCAGCCAGCCGCGGACCTGGAGGGCCCAGCGCCAGCACATGGCCGTCATGGTGATGGCGGCGACGTTGTGCGCCAACAGGTACGCGGCGATCATCAGCCGGATGTAGGGGGTGTTGGCGTAGTACGTGTCGAAGTCGCGCAGTCGTTCCACCGGGGCCGAACCGAGCGCGTACACGACGACGATCGTGCCGATCACCAGGGAGTAGGCGGAGATCCAGCGGCGGGAGGTGCGCCGGATCTCCTCGGGCTCGCCGCCGCGCCAGTTGAAGACGAGCACCAGGCAGGAGGCACTGAACGCGGTCATCAGGCAGTACACCAGCGGGGCGGAGACGTTGGAGACGCCCGTCCAGCGGTTGACGGCCACGATGGTCGGCGGGGCGGCGAAGGTGAACACCGCTCCGGCGAGGGTCAGCAGGGCGCAGACGGACCGTAGCAGGGGGTCGCGCCAGTCGGCCCGCAGGGCCGGCACTTTGAAGGCGAGGGAGACCGCCATCGCCACCGCGGGGATGTAGTAGTCCTGTCCGTTCAAAGCTCGTTCCTGTGCCCCCGGTAGCCGAGGGACGTTTCGATCCTGCCCGCGAGCTGGTCGCGCTGCGCGGGGGCGCGGTGCCCCCCTGAACCGGCCAGCCAGTTGCGGCAGCGGCTGCCGAGCAGCAGCCCGAAGGTCTCCGCCTCCGTCTCCTCCCGGACGTCGGCGCGGGTGCGCGCGGCGACTCGGCGGACCGTCTCGCCGATGTCGGCCTCGCCGGCCAGCAGCCGTGCGGCGACGGCGGCGCCGTCGACGTGGTGGCTGCAGTGGCCGGCCTTCATGTGCCACAGTTCGTGACCCAGGATCACCAGTTGGTGGTCGGGCGCCGTGCGTTCCTCGATGACGATGAGATCGCGGTCCGCCATGTCGAGCCACAGCCCGCTGGCCGTCCCCTGGGGGAACGCGGCCATCCGGAATTCCACCGGTCGGCCCCGTTGTCTGCTCATGCCCTCGCAGAGGGCGGCGTAGAGGCCCACAGGCTCCACGGGGGCGGTCAGCTTGATGCCGGCCACCAGTTCCCCGCAGAACCGCCGCTGCTCTCTGCCTATGCTCACCGTTCTCCCCGTCGGCGCGGATCCGGATCAGGACTCAAGGATTCAGATCCAGACTTTCGACTGGGTCATGATTCGTTCGGTTTGACGCTTTCGAGGAGCATGTCCAGCCATTCGGTCACCTTGTCCCGGTGCTTGTCGCTGGGCAGTTGGGCGGCGCGCCAGGCGATGCCCCGTACGCCGTGGTTCTGGAGGAGTCTTGCCAGCGGATCGCCGGCTGATGCGGCCTCGGCGGGGACGGTTTCACGCTCGCGACCGGCGAAGTCCTGGAGCAGCTGCTGCTCGGTGCGCTGGAGGGCGTCGGTGAGGGCGTCGGCGTCGTGGGCGGTGAGGAAGCCGGCGTGTACCCCGAAGAAGCGCTGGATGGCGTCACAGTGCTCCATCGTGGGCCGGCGGTCGCCGTTGATCAGGGCGCCGGCCTGCTGCCGGGACATCCCGGCGCCGTCCGCGATCTCCTGCTGCGTGTAGCGGCGGCCGTTGGGTTTGACCCTGGTCCGCCGGAGCAGGTCGAGACGCTGGAGGAAGCGGGTCTGCAGGTCGGGTTCGCCGGCGCGCCGACCGTCGAGCAGGGTTTTGATCACGTCCGTCGGGACACCCGAGGCTTCGGAGAGTCGGCGGAGGTCGAATACCTGGTTCAGGTCGCGGCCCATCTTGCCCGCGAGTTCGGCGACCCGCGTGACGGTGGCTGCCAGAGACGCGTTGGCCACCGCGACGGGAGCCGGGAAGCCGTCTGTCACCAGTGGTTCTCCTAGATCGCGCGGGGTCAATACGGGCACGGGGTCGGCCCCAGGGAATCTATCCGGTCTCCCCCTGGAGGGCCAGAACTTGCCACAGCTGTGGCGCGAATGAGCTGTCGTCAGGCTGGAATTGCCACAATAGTTGACACTCGAATGAAGTCGGTAGCAGGATCGCCACACGGAAATGAAGATCCAGACCGTGAGGAGGGGGAGCTCTCGGTGCCACATCTCGCAGCGGTGGGCCCGTCCGATGGCCTCGCCCGAGCCGGCGAGGAACGCCTGACGGGCGACGACTCGGCCCGTGGCGCAGTGCGGTCGGAGCGACGCAAGGAGCTTTTGCGCCAGCGCCGCGAGGAACTGGGCCTGAGCCAGGAAGACCTCGCCGCACGGCTGCGCATCAGTGTGCGGGCGTACGGCAATTGGGAACGCGGACTCGTCAAGGAATGGACGGACCGCAAACTGCTCGCCCTGGCAGAGGCCCTGGAGATGAGCGAGCGGCAGTGCTTCTGGCTGTTCCGGGTCATGGTCGACCGGGACCCGCCGCCCACCTGGCGGGCCGCCGAGGAGAACCGGCTGCCCGAGGACCCCGCCCAGCGCGACTACCTGTGCGACTACGCGGCCCTCATGGAGGCCGTGCCCTACCCGAGCTTCCTGGTTGACCACCGCTGGGACGTGGCCCTGACCAACTCGGCCTTCGACAAGCTCTTCCAGTCGGTCCGCCCGCACCCCACCGCCCTGCCGGACGACAACTTCCTGCGCTTCGTGCTGTTCCACCCGGACGCCGCCGCGGTGCTGGAGGACCACGAACCGGCCTGGTGCGTCCCGCTGCTGGCCAGGTTCGCGACCGCGCTGGCCGGCGCCCCGGATGACGAGGGACTGCGGAGCATCCGTCAGGAAGTGGCCCGGGACCCGTTCATGGAGGCCGCTTACCGCTACGGCGTCCCGCACTGGCTCAGCACCCACGGCGCGGACGCCGCCGAGCAGGACGGGGCGGTGCGGACGGTGCGCCACCCCGATCCCGGCTGGGGTCTGGTGCGCTGCCGGATGGTGGCGGAATCCAGCCGGATGCTGGACGCGATGGGGCTCACCCGGATGACCTTGATCCTCTCGGCGCCGCAGGGTCTGCCGGCCGGACCGGTGCGGCCCGGCCAGGGGTATCCGCAGCAGCAGGGCGCGCGGCTGCGGGCGGTGCCGTCACTCGGGGACTGAACGACCCGCCGTGCGAGGAGCCGGGCCGGTCGGGACGCCCGGCCCGGGCGGTCGGGGACGGGTCAGGGTCCGGCCCGGCCTGCCGTGACGGCCGGGTTCCGGTGGATCCGGTGGATCCGGTGGATTCCGGACGCGGGCGCCCCCGCGGCGCCCTTAACGGGGGACACTGGAGACCTTGATCGTGTGTCGCGCCGAGTCGACCCGGCCCGGGGCGCCCCAGGCGGGTCGCGCCGCCGCCGTGTCACCGATCGTGGCACTGGCATCGTGGCACTGGCATCGTGGCACTGGCGAAGGGCGGTAGGGACGTGCGGTTGACCATCCTCGGCGGGGGCGGCTTCCGCGTACCGCTCGTCTACGGGGCACTTCTCGGCGATCGCGCCGAGGGCCGGGTGACCCACGTGACCCTCTACGACGAGGACCCGGCCCGGCTCACCGCCATGGTCCGGGTCCTCGCGGACCAGGCCGCCGGGGTGGCGGACGCCCCCGCCGTCACCGCCACCGACGACCTCGACGGGGCCCTGCGCGGAGCCGACTTCGTCTTCTCCGCCATCCGCGTCGGTGGCCTGGAGGGACGCGCCGCCGACGAGCGGATCGCCCTCGCCGAGGGCGTCCTGGGCCAGGAGACGGTGGGCGCGGGCGGGGTCGCGTACGGCCTGCGCACGGTGCCGGTGGTCCGGGAGATCGCCCGCAGGATCGCCCGTACCGCCCCCGAGGCATGGGTCATCAACTTCACCAACCCGGCCGGCCTGGTCACCGAGGCCATGGCCGAGGTCCTCGGCCACCGGGTCATCGGCATCTGCGACTCCCCGGTGGGCCTCGGCCGGCGCATCGCGCGCCTGCTGGGGGTCCGGCCCGAGGACGCGTGGATCGACTACGTCGGCCTGAACCACCTGGGCTGGGTCCGGGGGCTGCGCGTGGCGGGCCGCGACGAACTGCCCCGGCTGCTGGCCGACACCAAGGCGTTGGAGTCCTTCGAGGAGGGCCGGCTCTTCGGCGCGCAGTGGCTGCGTTCGCTCGGCGCGATCCCCAACGAGTACCTGCACTACTACTACTTCAACCGCGACACCGTACGCGGCTACCAGGAGGCCCCGCGGACCCGCGGCGCCTTCCTGCGCGACCAGCAGCGCGAGTTCTACGCCCGGGCCGGGCGCGAGGGGCAGCCGCCCGGGTCGGCGCTGGCCGCCTGGGACCGGACGCGGGCCGAGCGGGAAGCCACGTACATGGCCGAGAACCGGGAGGCGGCGGGCGTCGGCGAGCGCGAGGAGAGCGACCTGGAGTCCGGCGGCTACGAGAAGGTCGCGCTCGCGCTCATGCGGGCCATCGCCCGGGACGAGCGGGCCACCCTGATCCTCAACGTGCCCAACGGCTCCACCCTCGCGGCGCTCGACGCGCGGGCGGTGATCGAGGTGCCCTGCCTGGTGGACGCCAACGGCGCCCACCCGGTGTCCGTCGACCCGCTGCCGCTGCACGCGGTGGGCCTGGTGACCTCGGTCAAGGCGGTCGAGCGGGAGGTCCTGGCCGCCGCGGCGAGCGGCTCGCGCGCGGACGCGGTCAAAGCCTTCGCCCTGCACCCGCTCGTGGACTCCGTGACCGTGGCCCGCCGGCTCCTCGACGGGTACGCGGCCCAGCACCCGGGCCTGGCCTACCTGCGCTGATCCGCCGTGCGGCCGGGGCGACCGTCACCCGAACGGCCCGCGCCGCATGCGGGGGCACGGGGGCGCTGTGAGAGTGCGAGATGTGACCACAGCCCCCGCCATGGCCGCCGCGCCACCCGTGCTCGACCGGCGGCGGCGCAACGTCGTCTTCGGCACGATCATGCTGGGCGTCCTGCTGGCGGCACTGGACCAGACCATCGTGGGCACCGCCCTGCCGACGATCGTGGCGGACCTCGGCGGCGCGGCCCACATGTCGTGGGTGGTCACCTCCTACCTGCTGGCGGAGACCGTCGCGACGGTCCTGGTCGGCAAGTTCGGCGACCTCTTCGGGCGCAAACTCGTCTTCCAGGTCTCGGCGGTCGTCTTCATCACCGGGTCGTTCCTGTGCGGACTGTCCGGCAACATGACCATGCTGATCCTGTGGCGGGGACTGCAGGGCGTCGGCGCGGGCGGCCTGATGGTCACTTCCATGGCGTTGATCGCCGATGTGGTGCCGCTGCGCGAACGCGGCAAGTACCAGGGGGCGATCGGCGCCGTGTTCGGTGTCGCCACCGTCATCGGGCCGCTGCTCGGCGGGTTGTTCACCGACCACCTGAGCTGGCGCTGGGCCTTCTACGTCAACGTCCCGATCGCGATCCTGGTGGTGATCGCCGCCGCCCGGACGATCCCCTCGGTACGGGCGACGGGCAAGCCCGTCATCGACTACCCGGGCATCGCACTCGTCGCCGTCGGCGCGAGCGCGCTGATCCTCGCGACCAGTTGGGGCGGAAACGAGTACGCCTGGGATTCCCCCCTGATCATCGGCCTCTTCGCGGCCGGCGCCGCGGCCCTCGCCCTGTTCTGCCTGGTCGAGACGCGGGCCGCCGAACCGATGCTGCCGATGCGGCTGTTCCACAACCCCGTCTTCAGCGTGTGCTCGGTGCTCAGCTTCGTCGTCGGCTTCGCGATGCTCGGCGCGATGACGTTCCTGCCGACGTACTTGCAGTACGTCGACGGCGATTCCGCCACCGTGTCGGGCGTACGGACGCTGCCGCTGGTCATCGGGCTGCTGATCGCCTCCGTCTTCAGCGGCAACGTCACCTCCAAGACCGGCCGCTACCGGATCTTCCCCATCGTGGGCTGCGCGGTGATGGGCGTCGGGCTGTACCTTCTCTCCCTGATGGGCCGGGGCACCGGGACCTGGCTGGAATCGCTGTACATGTTCGTGCTCGGCGCCGGCATCGGACTGTGCATGCAGGTCCTGACGATCGCCGTGCAGAACACCGTCGACTACGCCGATCTCGGCACCGCCACCTCCGGTGTGACGTTCTTCCGCACGCTCGGCAGCGCCTTCGGCACCGCGGTCTTCGGCACGATCTACGCGAACACCCTCGCACCCCACCTCGCGGCGGGCGTCGCGGAGGCGGCACGTGCCACCGGCCGGGACCCGGGGCTGCTGGGCCTGGCAGCGCGGAGCCCGCAAGGGGTGCACGCGCTCGACCCGGCCGCCGCCGGGCCGATCATCGACGCCTACGCGCGGACCCTGCACACGGTGTTCCTGTGGACGGTGCCGGTGGCCGGGCTGGGCTTCGTCGTCGCGCTGTTCCTCAAGGAGGTCCGGCTGCGTGACAGTGCCCGAGCCTCCTCGACGGACATGGGCGAGGGCTTCGCCTCACCGGTCACCGCCTCGGGGGACTCGGCGAAACTGCTGGAGCTGGCGGTCGGCAAACTCGTCCGGGGCATGGGCCCCGAGACGGCGCGCGCGATCGTGAACGGCTCCGACACCCGACTGGACATCGCGGGGGCGTGGACGGTGATGCAGGTGGACCTGCTGACCCGGACGGTCGGGCACGCGAGCATCGGTCTCGTCGCGGCCCGCCGGTCGCTGCCGCCGGAGGTACTGCTGCCGGTCTTCGACCGGATGGTGGAGGAGGGCTACCTGAGCCGGGAGGGCGTCTTCTTCTCGCTCACGCCGGCGGGGGAGCGGGAGGCCGCGGTGATCTCCACGGCGTGGGCCGACTGGCTGGGCGGCCGGCTGGAGCGGGACGGCGGCCGGCCCCGCAGCGCGGCCCTGCGGGCGGCGGCGGACGCGATCGCCAAGCGCCTCCTGGCGGAGGACCTGGCGGAGGGCAACTTCGCCCCCCGCCCGGCGTCGGCCTGAGCCGTCCTCACTGTGCCCGGGGGATGTCCCGCGGGGTGGCGAGGTAGTCGTGCGAGGAGACGTGGGGGAGGGCGGGGGTGAGGTCGGGGCGCCAGGTGCGCAGGACCGCCGCCGAGGGCGCGTAGAGCGCCGAGGGGATGTCGGCCGGGGCGAACCAGGACCAGCGGGCGATCTTGTGCGGCTCGGTGACGGCGGGGGTGCCCTCGGCGGAGCGGGTGACGGCGGCGGCCGTCAGGCGGGTCAGGCCGGAGCGCGCGTCGAGCTGGACGCCCAGGACTTCGATGTCGCGGGGAGCCGCCCGCAGTGCCGTTTCCTCTTCGAGTTCCCGGGCGGCGGCCTGCTCGAAGCCCTCGCCGGGGTCGACCTTGCCACCGGGCAGTTCCCAGCGGCCGTCGTGGGCCTGGCCGAGCAGGACCCGGCCGTCCGGGGCGAGCACCACGAGGCCGACGCCGACGACCGCGTTGGGTCGGGGGACGGCGCGTTCGGGGCGTTCGGCGCCTGCGGCGGGTTCGGGGCTCATGGGCGTCCTTCCGGGGAGGGGGAGGGGGAGGCGGTGGTGGGGCGGGCGCGGACGTGGATGCGCTCGCCCTGGGGCCCGAACAGGCTCAGGAACTCGGCCGGTTGCGTACCCGCGTTGAAGAAGGCGTGCGGCGTGTGCGTGTCGAACTTGGCGGCCTCGCCGGCCGTGAGGACGAGGTCGTGCTCGCCCAGCAACAGCCGTACCCGGCCCGAGAGCACGTAGAGCCACTCGTAGCCCTCGTGGACCCTCGGCTCGGGCACGGGCTGCGCCGGGTCGCGGGGCGGCAGGATCTGTTTGAACGCGTGCACGCCGGCGAACTCGCGGGAGAGCGGTACGTAGGTGCAGCCGTGCCGGACGAAGGGGCGCGGTCGGACACGGGGATCGCCGGTGTCCGGAGCCCCCACGAGGTCGTCCAACGCCACCCGATGGGCCTTGGCCAGCGGAAGCAGCAGTTCCAGCGTGGGCCGGCGCTGCCCCGACTCCAACCTGGACAGCGTGGACAGCGAGATGCCGGTGGCCTCGCTGAGCTGCGCCAGCGTCGTGCCGCGCCGGCGGCGCAGGGCACGCAGCCGGGGGCCGACGGCGGTGATGACGTCGGCGAGGTCCGCGGTGGGCTCCCGACCGCCGTCCGACACCGGATCGAAGCGGCGCTCGTGATCACGGGTGGGCATGACACCATTTGCCGCTTCGGCAATCTCGTTTGTCAAGCGGCGCCGGTCGGGTCCGCGACCCGCGCACCGCGCCCGTGCCCCGTCAGTCCTCGTGCGCGCCGAGGACCTCGGCGAGGTCGTAGTGGACGACCTCCTCCAGTTGGGCGTACGTACAGCTCTCCGGCAGGCGGTCGGGGCGCCAGCGGCGGAACTGGGCGGTGTGGCGGAAGCGGTCGCCCTCCATGTGGTCGTAGGCGACCTCGCAGACCCGCTCGGGGCGCAGCGGGACCCAGGAGAGGTCCTTCTTGCCCGTCCAGCGGCTCTGCGCGCCGGGCAGGCGGGCGCTCTCGTGGGCGGCCTCCTCGGCCCAGGCGGCCCAGGGGTGCCCTCGCGGGTCGGGCATCCGCAGCGGTTCGAGCTCCGTCACCAGCTCGGCGCGGCGCTTCATGGGGAAGGCGGCGCAGACGCCGACGTGCTGGAGGGTGCCGTGGGCGTCGTGAAGGCCCAGGAGGAGCGATCCGACAATCGGACCGCTCTTGTGGAAACGGAAACCGGCGACGACGACGTCGGCCGTACGCTCGTGCTTGATTTTGAACATCAGGCGGGCATCGGGCCGGTAGGGGAGATCCAGGGGCTTGGCGATCACCCCGTCCAGTCCGGCGCCCTCGAACCGCTCGAACCAGTCGTGCGCGAGTGCGGAGTCGGTGGTGGCGGGCGCGAGGTGAACGGGGGGTCGAGCGGTGGAGAGGGCACGGGTCAGGGCGCTGCGGCGGGCGGCGAGCGGGGTGTCGAGGAGCGACTCGTCGCCGAGCGCGAGCAGGTCGAAGGCCACGAAGCTGGCCGGGGTCGTCTCGGCGAGCATCTTCACCCGCGAGGCGGCGGGGTGGATCCGCTCGGTGAGGCGGTCGAAATCGAGCCGGCGGTCGTGGACGATCACGATCTCGCCGTCCACGACGCAGCGGTCGGGCAGATTCTCCTTGAAGGCCGTCACGAGTTCGGGAAAGTACCGGTTGAGCGGCTTGCCGGTGCGGCTGCCGATCTCGATCTCGGCGCCGTCGCGGTGGACGATGGCGCGAAAGCCGTCCCACTTGGCCTCGTACTGCATGCCCGGCGGAATGGCCGTCACGGACTTCGCGAGCATCGGTTTCACGGGGGGCATCACCGGCAGGTCCATGCGTTTGATTCTGCGGCGGCCCGGCGGGAGCCGCGCGGTGTGCGCGCCCGGCCGGATCCGCCCGGTGTGCGGGCCGGGCGGGGGCCGCCTACCGTGGCGGACATGGCTGCTGCGCGTGATGCGATCGAGCTGGACGCGGGCGGGCGGACGGTGCGGCTGTCCAGCCCGGACAAGGTGTACTTCCCCGAGCGCGGTCTCACCAAGAGGGACGTCGCCGAGTACTACCTGGCGGTCGCCCCCGGCATCGTCCGCGCCCTGCGCGACCGTCCGACGACGTTGGAGCGGTACCCGGAAGGCGTGGAGGGGGAGTCCTTCTTCCAGAAGCGGGCCCCGAAGAACCTGCCCGACTGGATCCCGACCGCACACATCGCCTTCCCCAGTGGGCGGACGGCCGATGAGATCTGCCCGACCGAGCCGGCCGCCGTCCTGTGGGCCGCCAATCTGGGCTGCCTCACTTTCCACCCCTGGCCGGTGCGCCGCGAGGACACCGACCGGCCGGACGAGCTGCGGATCGACCTGGACCCGCAGCCGGGCACCGACTACCACCACGCGGTCGCCGCCGCCCATGAACTGCGGGCGCTGCTGGACGAGGTGGGGTTGCGCGGCTGGCCGAAGACCTCGGGCGGGCGTGGGTTGCACGTGTTCGTCCCGATCGCCCCGCGGTGGACGTTCACGGAGGTCCGGCGGTGTGCGATCGCCCTGGGCCGGGAGCTGGAACGGCGGATGCCCGGCAAGGTCACCACGGCCTGGTGGAAGGAGGAGCGCGGCGAGCGGATCTTCGTGGACTACAACCAGACGGCGCGCGACCGGACCATCGCCTCCGCCTACTCCGTCCGCCCCCGCCCGCACGCCCCCGTGTCGGCACCGCTGCGCTGGGAGGAAGTGGACGACGCCGAGCCGCGGGACTTCGACATCGTGACGATGCCGGGGCGCTTCGCGGAACTCGGTGACGTCCACGCCGACATGGATGAGCACGCGTTCACCCTGGACACCGTCCTGGAGCTCGCGGACCGCCAGGAGCACGAGCACGGCCTGGGCGACATGCCATACCCGCCGGACTATCCGAAGATGCCGGGCGAACCCAAACGCGTCCAGCCGAGCCGCGCCAAGCCGGCGGACCACTGACATCCCGTGTCGAGCGGGGGCCCGCGGTGCGTAGGGTGCGACGGTGACGCGCTCCGACCGGTACCCGCTGCTCTTCCTCGACATCGACGGCCCGCTGATCCCTTTCGGCGGCGCCGCCTACCCGACCTATCCGGTCCCGGGCGGCGCCGGCGGCAACCCGCTGCTGGACCGGCTCGATCCCGCGCTCGCGCCACGGCTCGCGACACTGCCGTGCGAGCCGGTGTGGGCGACGACATGGGGTGCGGACGCCAACCCGCTCGTCGGTCGGCGGCTAGGGCTGCCCGACCTGCCCCTGCTGGATGTGCCCGACCTGCCCGACCTGCCCGACCTGCCGGGCGCTGCCGGGCCCGGGGTGGGCCGGCTGCACTGGAAGACCCGCTCCCTCGTCGCGTGGGCGGCCGGGCGTCCTTTCGTCTGGGTCGATGACGAGATCACGTCCGAGGATCGCGTCTGGGTGGCCGCGTACCACCCCGGGCCTGCGCTGCCGTACCGCGTCGACCCGCGCACCGGCCTGACCGACGGTGACTTCGTCGTCCTTGAGGACTGGCTGCGCCGCCAGGAGTAGCCGTCCGGGCCGGGGCGCCGCGCGGCCGTCGTTGATGAGGCGTTGATCGGACGTCCATCGGCGACGGTCAGGATCTCCGTCATGTCGATGAACACGAGCGAGCGCCCGACGACCACCGCCGCACCCGCCTGGTACGACCTCGCCCTGTGCGCTCAGACCGGCCCCGCGTTCTTCTTCCCGGAGCCCGGCTCCTCGCTGCGCGACGCGAAGCGGCTGTGCGGGGCGTGCGAGGGAAGGGTGGCGTGTCTGGAGTACGCCTTGGCCAACGACGAGCGCTTCGGCGTCTGGGGCGGCCTCTCCGAGTCCGAGCGCCTCGCCCTGCGCCCCCGCGCCTGAGCCGGGGCCGCGCCCTGAGCCGGGGCCGCGCGGGGCATGGCGAAGCCCCGGCAAGCGCGGGGCCTGCCAGGGCTCGTCGGGAAGGTCAGGCTTGACGTGCCGCGATGCGTGCGGCGCGGGCGGCCAGCCGCTCGTCGAACTTGCGGGCCTCGGAGTCCAGGCCGCCCATGAACAGGCCGAGCTCCTCCTGGGCCTGCTGCCCCTCCGGGCCGAGACCGTCGATGTCCATGATCTTCAGGAACCGGATCACGGGGCTCAGCACGTCGTCGTGGTGGATCCGCAGGTTGTAGACCCCGCCGATCGCCATCTGCGCGGCCATCCGCTCGAAGCCCGGCATGCCGTGCCCGGGCATCCGGAAGTTGACCACGACGTCCCGCACGGCCTGCATCGTCAGGTCGGGGGCCAGCTCGAAGGCGGCGCCCAGCAGGTTTCGGTAGAAGATCATGTGCAGGTTCTCGTCCTGCGCGATCCGGGCCAGCATCCGGTCGCAGACCGGGTCACCGGACTGGTGGCCGGTGTTGCGGTGCGAGATGCGGGTCGCGAGCTCCTGGAACGCCACGTACGCCACCGAGTGCAGCATCGAGTGCCGGTTGTCGGACTCGAAGCCCTCCGACATGTGCTGCATCCGGAACGCTTCCAGCTTGTCCGGGTCCACGGCGCGCGAGGCCAGCAGGTAGTCGCGCATCACGATGCCGTGGCGGCCCTCCTCGGCGGTCCAGCGGTGCACCCAGGTGCCCCACGCGCCGTTGCGCCCGAAGAGCGTCGCGATCTCGTGGTGGTAGCTGGGCAGGTTGTCCTCGGTCAGCAGGTTGACGACGAGGGCGATCTTGCCGATGTCGGTGACCTTGGACTGCTTCGGGTCCCACGCCTCGCCGTCCTCGAAGAAGCCGGGGAAGTTGCGGCCGTCGCTCCACGGGACGTACTCGTGGGGCATCCAGTCCTTGGTGACCGTCAGGTGGCGGTTGAGTTCCTTTTCGACCACCTCTTCCAGCGCGAACAGCAACTTGGCGTCGGTCCACGCCTCCGAGCTGCCGAGGTGGGGGGAGGTGATCGTCACGGGTACTCCAGGGGGGAAAGCGAATTACCTACGGTTCCGTAGCCTACGGAGTCGTAGGTTAAGCACGGCATCAAGGACCCGCCAAGCCCCACCCCTGCCTATGGGTGATTACGTCCGGTTATCTCCGCAGTTTGAGGGCATGCGGGAGCCTGCCCGACCGGGCAAATCGGAAATGAAATCACGCCCTCCGGTGGTCCTCGGCTCATGTCTTGACGGCCGGGCGGGCGGTATCCCGCCCGCCCGGTGGGCCGCTGTGCCCCCCCGCGTGGGTGCTCAGCCGTGCCAGAGCGACTCGTGCACCTCCTCCGCCGTGGTCGGCCGAAGCCCCGCCTCCGCGTCCAGCAGCAGCCAGCGCGTGATGCGCAGCGACTCCAGGAACGGCACGTCGTGGCTCGCCACCAGCAGTGCCCCCTCGTACGACTCCAGGGCGCCGGTCAGCTGCCGCACGCTCGCCAGGTCCAGGTTGTTCGTCGGTTCGTCCAACATCAGCAGCTGCGGCGCCGGCTCCGCCAGCAGCAGCGCCGCCAGCGCCGCCCGGAACCGCTCGCCGCCCGACAGGGTGCCGGCCGGCCGGTCCGCCCGGGCGCCCCGGAACAGGAAGTGCGCGAGCCGCGCCCGGATCAGATTGTTCGTGGCGTGCGGGGCGAACCGCGCCACGTTCTCCACCACCGAACGGTCGTCGTCCAGTACGTCGGCGTCCAGCCGCTGCGGCAGCAACCGCGTCGGCACGTGCGCCGTCGCCTCGCCCGATACCGGGGCGAGCAGGCCGGAGATCGTCCGCAGCAGGGTCGTCTTGCCCGAGCCGTTGCGTCCCACCAGCGCGATCCGCTCCGGCCCGCGCAGTTCCCACTCGCCCGTGATCGCGGGCCCGTGCGCCGGGCGCAGGTCGTCAAGCGTCAACACCCGCCGCCCCGGCGGCACCCGGGTCGCGGGCAGCTCGATGCGGATCTCGTCGTCGTCGCGCACCGCCTCCACCGCCTGGTCGAGCCGCTCGCGGGCGTCGGCCAGCTTCTCGGTGTGCATGATGCGGTGCTTGCCGGCCGACTCCTGGGCGGCGCGCTTCCGCGCCACCATCACGATCTTCGGCTCGCGCTTGGTGTCCCACATCTTCTGGCCGTAACGCTTGCGCCGGGCCAATTTCATGTGGGCGTCCGCGAGTTCGCGCTTCTGCCGCTGTACGTCGGCCTCCGCGACCCGGACCATCCGCTCGGCCGCGTCCTGCTCGGTGGCCAGCGCCTCCTCGTAGTCGGTGAAGTTCCCTCCGTACCAGCGGACTTCGCCGTCACGCAGGTCGGCGATCTGATCGACCCGCTCCAGCAGCTCCCGGTCGTGACTGACCACCACCAGTACACCGGACCAGGCTTCGACGGCCGCGTAGAGCCTGCGCCGGGCCCGCAGGTCCAGATTGTTGGTGGGCTCGTCCAGGAGGAGGACGTCGGGGCGGGCGAGCAGCAAGGCGGCCAGCCGCAGCAGCACGCACTCCCCGCCCGACAGCTCACCGACCGTGCGGTCGAGGCCGATCCCGGCGAGGCCGAGCGCGTCCAGCGTGGCCGAGGCGCGTTCCTCCACGTCCCAGTCGTCGCCGACCGCGGTGAAGTTCGCCTCGGTGGCCTCGCCGGCCTCGATGGCGTGCAGGGCGGCGCGGGTGGCCCGGATGCCGAGCACCTCGTCGACGCGCAGCGCGGTACCGAGGATGAGGTTCTGCGGGAGGTGGCCGACCGTTCCGGCGACGGAGATCTGTCCGTCGGACGGGGTCAGTTCGCCCGCGATGAGCTTCAACAGGGTCGACTTTCCAGCCCCGTTGAGGCCGACCAGACCGGTTCGACCGGGCCCGACGGTCAGGTGGAAGCCATCCATGACGGGGGTTCCGTCGGGCCAGTCGAAGGAGAGGGCGGAGCAGGTGATGAAAGTGGGGGCATGACTCATGGAGGTCTCCAGGTTGCGTGAAGTGGTGCGGGCAACGTGGGGAGACAGCCGACGGGTGGGGAAAGGTGATCGTGGTCGGTGTCTCGAACCTCAGAAGAGCAATGTCCTGCTCCGTTTCGACGGCAATGGGGCGTCTACGAAGCTACGGGCGGCCCGAGCCGCCCGCAACGCATTAACGGCAGAGGGCGGCGTCCGGGCGGGGAGCGACGTCAGCGGGGGCCGCGCAGCAACTCCGCCAAGCCGTGGTCGAGATCGAGGTAGAGGTGCTCCAGTCCCGGTGGCGTGACCATCGCGGCCCGCTCCAGGAACCGGTTCAGATCAGGGGTTGCCATGAGCACGATCGCCACGCCCTCCGGTGCGTGGAACTCGATACTGGTCCGCTCACCGTCGTACGGGCGTACGCGCACGTCGCCCGAGCCGGCGGGGCGGCGCAGCCCGGCCTCCAGCAGCTCGCGCGCGAAGGTCCAGGAGACCTCGACGCCCTCCAGCGTCGCCGGGCCGGGGAAGGCCATCCGGACGGCGAAGGGATCCGAACGGTCGTAGCAGAGGGTGACGGGTACGGTCTCGACCTTCGGTGCGGTCGCGACCAGTCGGGCCTGCACGGCCTGCTCGATGACAGTGATCAAGGCTCGCTCCCTTGCGGCGGATCTGCTGCCGGGCTTGGGGTGGGCCCGGCAACCGGATAGACGCCCGAAAGTGCAAATCCGTGCAGGCGCATCCGAGTGAGCTGTGTCACCGAGTGGCTTGATCGCTACCGTCCGATCGCACAGAGTGACCGTACGGCAGGGCTGTGGCACGGCGATCAGTCATCGCCGCACGCCCCGGAGTGGTCGCAATACGGCTGATTACCGCTCACCCCACAGGCGCAAAGCACGGCCCTGGTCTCCCGGAGGACGGTGCCGTCCGGCCTGGTCACGCTCAGTTCTCCGCGCAGCACCAACTGGCCGGCGGAAGAGCGTTCGACGCTCGTCGGTCGGTCGCCTTCCTCCGCCGGACCGTCGGCGAGCCGGTACTGGAGCGCCCCCGAGGGGCAGCGGCGGACGACCTCCGCGACCCGCTCCGGGGCGGCCCCGTCGGGCCGCACCCACGGGCGTTGCCCGGAGTCGAAGACCTCGGGCAGTCCGCCGACGCATTCCGCGGCGTGCAGGCAGCGGGCGCTCTCGTACGTGACGGTGACGTGCCGGCCCGCGTAGGGCTTCGGGTCCTGCGCCGGGTGCTGCGGATGCTCGTCCTCAAGAGGCATGGCGTCAGCCTAGGAAGGGGGGCGCGCCGACGCACCCTGGACGGGGAATCCGGCGTGCGTTAGCTTCCCGCGCCATGAGACTTCTGGGAGTTGGCATGTGCGTGGCGGCGCTGGCGGTGACCCTGTCGGCCGCGCCCGCGCAGGCGGACACGGGTGGTCCGGGCGACGCCCCGCGCGACCCGCGCGGCACCGGCTGGGCGCTCAAGGCCACGGGGAAGGACGCGGTCCGCTTCCGCGGTCTCGCGGCGGTCAGCCGCTCCGCGGCCTGGGTGGCCGGGTCCAAGGGGACGGTGCTGCGCACCTCGGACGGGGGCCGCAGTTGGCGCGACGTCTCGCCGCCGGCAGCGGTGGCGGAGGGGCTGGAGCTGCGCGATATCGAGGCGTTCGACGAGCGGCGGGCGGTCGCGCTGTCCATCGGCGAGGGCGACGCCTCGCGGGTCCTGCGGACCGAGGACGGCGGGGCCACATGGACCGAGAGCTTCCGCAACACCGACCCACGGGCCTTCTACGACTGCCTGACCTTCTTCGACGCCCGACACGGGCTCGCCCTGAGCGACCCGGTGGACGGCAGGTTCCGCCTCCTCGCCACCGACGACGGCGGGCGGAGCTGGCAGGTCCTCCCGGCCGCCGGGATGCCGCAGGCGCTGCCGGGCGAGGCGGGCTTCGCCGCGAGCGGGCAGTGCCTGGTGGCCGCCGGGCCGCGCGATGTCCTGATCGCCACCGGAGGGGGCGCGGTCTCCCGGGTGCTGCGCTCCGCCGACCGGGGCCGCACCTGGAGCGCCGTTCCCTCGCCCGTCCCGGCGGGGGACCCGGCCAAGGGTGTCTTCGCGCTCGCGTTCCGCGACCGTGCGACGGGTCTGGCGGTCGGCGGCGACTACCGCGCCGACCAGACTTCGCCGCGGGCCGCCGCCCTGACCTCGGACGGGGGCCGCACATGGCGGGCGTCCACCACGCCTCCGCCCGCCTACCGGTCCGGCGCGGCCTGGTTCCCGCGCTCACGCGGCGCGGCGCTGGCCGTGGGGCCCACGGGTTCGGACGTGACGCTGGACGGGGGACGGACCTGGCGTGCCTTGGACGCCGGCTCGTACGACACCGTCGACTGCGCGCCGGACGGCGGCTGTTGGGCGTCGGGGGAGAAGGGCCGGGTGGGCAGGCTGGAGCGGCGGTGAAACACGGCCGGTCGTGACGACGGCGGCCCCGCGTCCCCGAAGGAGGCGACACGGCCCCCGCCGCGCGGCCGACCCGCGGGGCTCGCCGGGGGGCCGGCGGGTCGGCCTCCGGCCGACCGGCCCCCCGGCCCACCGGCCTCCGGCCGACCGGCCCCCCGGCCGACCGGCCCCCGGGGCCCCGGGCCGTAGGGCCGTCGGGCCGTCCGGGTCAGGCCTTCGGCAGGGTCTCCCGTACCGCCGCCAGGTCCGCCGACGTCTTCGTGGCGACGAACTCGGTGATCCGGTAGGCGCAGACGCCCGCGACGGTGAACGGGTCCCCGGCCGCGATCTCCTCGGCCTCCGCGCGGGAGACGCCGGCGGCCAGGATGACGCCGCCTTCACGCGGTACCTTGCGTCCCGAGGCGAGGAAGACACCGGACGCGTAGTAACGGTCGAGCCACGCGACGTGCGCCTCCATCCGCTCGTCCACGGCTTCGATGGGCGCGGTGTAAGTGAGCTCCAGTACGAACATGATCGCCAGGCTACCCTCGCACCTCATGACGACTGCCAAGACCCCCGCCGACGAGACCGAAGCCCGCGCCATACAGGACGAACTGCGCCGGAGCGTGGTGCTGGACCAGCCCGGCCCACCGCCCGGGACGGGGTTCGTCGCCGGCGTGGACGTCGCCTACGACGACGAACGGGACCTGGTGGCCGCCGCGGCCGTGGTCCTCGACGCGGCCACCCTGGAGGTGGTCGAGGAACGCACCGCCGTGGGCCGCGTCAGCTTCCCCTACGTGCCGGGACTGCTCGCCTTCCGGGAGCTGCCCACCGTGCTGTCCGCGCTCGACGCCCTGACCGTCACGCCCGACCTCGTCGTCTGCGACGGCTACGGGCTGGCCCACCCCCGCGGCTTCGGCCTCGCCTGCCACCTCGGCGTGGTGACCGGACTGGCGAGCATCGGAGTCGCGAAGAACCCGTTCACCTTCACCTACGAGGAGCCCGGCGCCCGGCGCGGTGACGCCGCCCCGCTCCGCGCGGCGGACGGCGCCGTCGTCGGGCGGGCGCTGCGCACCCAGGACGGGATCAAGGCGGTCTACGTCTCCGTCGGCCACCGCGTCTCGCTCGACAACGCCTGCGCCCACACCCTGGCGCTCAGCCCCCGCTACCGGCTGCCGGAGACCACCCGGCGTGCCGACGCGCTGTGCCGGCGCGCTCTGCGCGAGGCCGCGGACACTCACTGAGCGGCTTGTTCGGCCGCCACACGGAAGCGGATGCCGGCTTTCTGGAGCCGGTCCAGCAAGGCGTCGCCCATGGCCACGGCCGTGGTGAGCTGCCCGGAGGTCTCCGGGAGCGCGTCGTAGGCCAGGCACAGGGCCGACTCCGCCAGCATCTTCGCCGTCTCGCCGTAGCCGGGGTCGCCGCCCGAGACCTCCGTGAAGACCCGTCGGCCGCCGCCCGACCCCACGAAGCGGACGGTGAACCAGCTGCGCGCCCGCCGCTCGGCGTCCGGACCGCGTCCCGGCTCCCAACGGCCCATCAACCACCGCCGGGCGGCGGGCACCTGGGCCAGCAGGGCCGTGGCCCCGACCGCCGCCGTGGAGCCCACCGCGAACGGCAGGTGCCGCACGGCCGCGTAGTGCCGGTAGCGGAAGTCCGGGCCGTACCGTTCCAGCGCGGCCGCCGAGCGGGCCACGACGCGCGGGTCCAGCGTCGGCAGCGGGAGCGCCCAGGCGCCGGTCTCGCGGCTGAAGCGCGGCGCGCCCCCGGAACCCCGTACCCGGCGTCCCGGCAGCCGGGGCTCGTACAGCCGGCGTTCCCGGGCGGCGGCCAGGGTCTGCGGGCCCCGGCTCATCGCGGTGAGGCCGGAGGCCAGGGTTCCGCCGGAGAGCAGGGCGTTGGAGCGCATGAAGCCGTCGACCCGCAGCGGTACCCCGGCCGGCAGCCGGTTCACCGTGAAGTACACCCCGAGGTCGGCCGGGATCGAGTCGAACCCGCACGCGTGCACCAGTCGTGCGCCGGTCTCCCGGGCCCGCGCGTCGTGGGCGACGTACATCCGGTCCACGAACTCCGGCTCGCCCGTGAGGTCGACGTAGTCGGTGCCCGCCCCGGCGCACGCCGCGACGAGTTCCGCCCCGTACCAGACGTAGGGCCCGACGGTCGTGGCCAGGACCCGGGTGGAGGCGGCGAGTTCCCGTACGGCCCGCGCGTCGGAGGCGTCCGTCCGGATCAGGGGCAGGGTCGCGCACGCCGGGTCCAGGGTCGCCAGCCGCTCGCGCAGCCGTTCCAGCTTGGCCCGGTCCCGTCCCGCGAGGGCCCAGCGGCAACCGGCCGGGGCGTGGGCGGCGAGATACTCGGCGGTCAGGGTCCCCACGAATCCCGTCGCGCCGAAAAGCACGAGGTCGTAGGCGCGTTGCCGTTCCGCACGGCGTACCCGCTCGTTCATGACGCTCCTCCCGGCTGGTGTCGGTGGCTGAGGTTAGCGTGAGAGCCGACTGTCCGTACGAGCAGGTGTGACCTGCGGTAAGTGGAGGCGTCGATGAAGGCCGCGGTGCGCAAGTGGCAGAAGGTGCGGGAGTTCGCCCTGGGGCTGCCCGAGGCGGTCGAGGAGTTCCCCTGGGGACCCGAGGAATGCGTGGTCAAGGTCAACAAGAAGATCTTCGTCTTCCTCGGCAACACCGACGGCCCGCGGCCACCCGGCCTCTCCGTGAAGCTCAAGGACGAGGCGCTGCACGGCCACGCGATGACCTTTCCGGGCGCCGAACCGACGGGCTACGGCCTCGGCCGGGCCGGCTGGGTTTCCCTGCCGTTGAACGGGAAGGGGGCACCGGCCGCCGAGGTGCTGTGCGAGTGGGTGGAGGAGAGCTACCGCACGGTCGCACTCAAACGCCACATCAGGGAGCTCGACGCGCGGAGGGAGGCAGATGGCTGAGCGCCCGCTCTTGTGCTGAGTGGAACACGTTCCTAGCATCACTGGTGTTACATCAGTTGTGTCACACACTTCACCCACCTCACACGGGGAAACGCTGGGGGCTCGATGGCAGTGTCCGGTACCGGCCCGCTCGCCGGAGTACGCGTCGTCGAACTGGCCGGGATCGGCCCGGGCCCGTTCGCGGCGATGCTCCTCGCCGACCTCGGCGCGGACGTGGTCCGCGTGGACCGTCCCGGGGGCGGCGGCCTCGCCGTCGACCCGGCGTACGACGTCACCAACCGCAACAAGCGCTCCGTGCTCATCGACCTCAAGGCCCCCTGCGGCCCCGACCGGGTACTGGACCTCGTCGAGCGGGCCGACGTACTGATCGAGGGGTTCCGCCCGGGCGTGGCCGAACGGCTCGGTGTCGGCCCGGCCGACTGCCACGCCCGCAACCCGAGGCTCGTCTACGGCCGGATGACCGGCTGGGGCCAGGACGGCCCCCTCTCGCACACCGCCGGGCACGACATCGCGTACATCGCCGTCACCGGTGCCCTCGGCATGATCGGCAACCCGGGCGAGCCCCCCGCCGTCCCCGCGAACCTGGTCGGCGACTACGCGGGCGGATCGCTCTACCTCGTCATCGGCGTCCTCGCCGCCCTCCGGCACGCCGGCACCCCCGACGGCGCCGGCCAGGTCGTGGACGCCGCGATCGTCGACGGGACGGCCCACCTCACCGCCATGATCCACGGCATGATGGCGGCCGGCGGCTGGCAGGACCGGCGCGGCGCCAACCTGCTCGACGGCGGCTGCCCCTTCTATGGCGCCTACGAGACCTCCGACGGCGGATACATGGCGGTCGGGGCCCTGGAGCAGCAGTTCTACGACACCTTCGTGGACCTGCTCGGCATCACGGAGCAGGCCCCCGCCCGCAAGGATCTCGCCCGATGGGGCGAGCTGCGCGAGGCCGTCGCCGCACGCTTCAAGTCCCGGACGCGCGCCGAGTGGACGGCCGTCTTCGAGGGCTCCGACGCCTGTGTGGCACCCGTACTCTCCCTCGGCGAGGCGCCCCACCACCCCCACCTCGCGGCCCGGGGGACCTTCACCGACGTCGGCGGGATCACCCAGCCGGCGCCCGCGCCGCGCTTCTCCGCCACCCCGGCCGAAGTCACCAGCGGGCCCGCGCAACCGGGGGCGCACACGGAATCCGTGGCCCGGGACTGGGACGTACCGGGCCTGCTCGGGAAGGGTGCCTGATGGAACTCTCGATGACGCTCCACTACGCGGGCGATCCGCGCCAGGCCGCGGACGAGGCGGCGGCGCCGGAGACGGCCGGGCTCGACGCGGTGTGGGTCGCCGAGGCGTGGGGATTCGACTCCCCGACGATCTGGGGCATGCGCGAGCGCGTCGAGGCGTTCCGCGCGGCGGGCGTCACCATGCTCAACGTCACCCCCGTCGGCCCCGAGCCGGCCCGCCTGATCGAAACCGTCAAGAGCCGGCTTTAGGGAGCCCCGATGCAACGCCGCATCTTCGACGCCGACCACGAGGCGTTCCGCGAGACCGTACGCGCCTTCCTCGCCAAGGAGGTGCTGCCGCACTACGAACAGTGGGAGAAGGACGGCGTCGTCAGTCGCGACGCCTGGCGGGCCGCCGGCCGGCACGGCCTGCTGGGGCTCGCCGTCCCCGAGGAGTACGGAGGCGGCGGGAACGCCGACTTCCGCTACGCCGCAGTGATTGCCGAGGAGTTCACCCGGGCGGGCGCGCCCGGGCTCGCGATCGGCCTGCACAACGACATCATCGGGCCGTACCTCACCTCGCTGGCCACCGAGGAGCAAAAACGCCGCTGGCTCCCCGGCTTCTGCTCGGGCGAGACGATCACGGCGATCGCCATGACCGAGCCCGGCGCCGGCTCCGACCTGCAGGGCATCCGCACGAGCGCCGAGGACCGGGGCGACCACTGGCTGCTCAACGGCTCCAAGACCTTCATCTCCAACGGCATCCTGGCCGACCTGGTCATCGTCGTCGCGAAGACGACCCCGGAGGGTGGGGCGCACGGCCTGTCCCTGCTGGTCGTCGAGCGCGGCGCGGAAGGGTTCGAGCGCGGTCGCAACCTCGACAAGATCGGCCAGAAGGCCCAGGACACCGCCGAGTTGTTCTTCCAGGACGTACGGGTCCCCAAGGAGAACCTGCTCGGTGAGCGGGACGGCGCCTTCCTGCACCTGATGACCAACCTCGCCCAGGAGCGGATGGGTATCGCCGTGGCGGGCATCGCCGCCGCCGAACACCTCTTGGAGATCACGACCGCGTACGTGAGGGAACGCGAGGCGTTCGGTCGGCCGCTCTCCAAGCTCCAGCACATCCGGTTCGAGATAGCGGAGATGGCCACGGAGTGCGCCGTCACCCGGGCCTTCCTGGACCGCTGCATCGTGGACCACTCCAACGGCGAACTGGACCACGTCCACGCCTCCATGGCCAAGTGGTGGGCCACCGAACTCCAAAAGCGGGTCGCGGACCGCTGCCTGCAACTGCACGGCGGCTACGGGTACATGAGCGAGTACCGGGTCGCGCGGGCCTTCACCGACGGACGCATCCAGACCATCTACGGCGGTACGACCGAGATCATGAAAGAGATCATCGGCCGTTCGCTGCTCGGCTAACCTCCCCTCGAAAGGCTTGACCAGTGAGCACCGAAGCGTACGTATACGACGCGATCCGCACGCCGCGCGGCCGCGGCAAGGCCAACGGCGCCCTGCACGGCACCAAGCCGATCGACCTGGTCGTCGGCCTCATCCACGCCCTGCGCGAGCGCAACCCCGGCCTCGACCCGGCCACCATCGACGACATCGTGCTCGGTGTCGTCGGCCCCGTCGGCGACCAGGGCTCCGACATCGCCCGCATCGCCGCCATCGCCGCCGGCCTCCCGGACACGGTGGCCGGCGTCCAGGAGAACCGCTTCTGTGCCTCCGGCCTGGAAGCCGTCAACCTGGCCGCCGCCAAAGTCCGCTCCGGCTGGGAGGACCTCGTCCTCGCGGGCGGCGTGGAGTCCATGTCGCGGGTGGCGATGGCCTCCGACGGCGGAGCCTGGTTCGCCGACCCGATGACCAACTGGGACACCGGTTTCGTGCCGCAGGGCATCGGCGCCGACCTGATCGCCACGATCGAGGGATTCTCGCGGCGCGACGTCGACGAATACGCCGCCCTGTCCCAGGAGCGCGCCGCGACGGCCGTCAAGGACGGCCGCTTCGCGAAGTCCGTCGTTCCCGTCACCGACCGCAACGGCCTGGTGGTCCTGGACCACGACGAGTTCATCCGCCCCGGCACCACCGCCGACACCCTCGCCAAGCTCAAGCCGTCCTTCGCGGACATCGGCGACCTCGGCGGCTTCGACGCCGTCGCCCTGCAGAAGTACCACTGGATCGAGAAGATCGACCACGTCCACCACGCGGGCAACTCCTCCGGCATCGTCGACGGCGCCTCGCTCGTCGCCATCGGCTCGCGCGAGGCGGGTGAGCGCAACGGCCTGACGCCGCGCGCCCGGATCGTCTCGGCCGCCGTCTCCGGCTCCGAACCCACCATCATGCTCACCGGCCCCGCCCCCGCCACCCGCAAGGCCCTCGCCAAGGCCGGTCTGACCATCGACGACATCGACCTGGTCGAGATCAACGAGGCGTTCGCGGGCGTCGTCCTCCGTTTCGTCAAGGACATGGGCCTCTCCCTCGACAAGGTCAACGTCAACGGCGGCGCCATCGCGCTGGGCCACCCGCTCGGCGCCACCGGCGCGATGATCCTCGGCACCGTCATCGACGAACTGGAGCGCCGGGACAAGCGCTACGGGCTCGTCACGCTCTGCGTCGGCGGCGGCA
This sequence comes from Streptomyces sp. NPDC046557, assembly GCF_040645975.1. Classification (NCBI taxonomy): domain Bacteria; kingdom Bacillati; phylum Actinomycetota; class Actinomycetes; order Kitasatosporales; family Streptomycetaceae; genus Streptomyces; species Streptomyces sp. NPDC046557. The sequence continues at coordinate 615,965 of NZ_JBEYZH010000001.1, read as the reverse complement.
TGGGCGTCGCGACCGTCGTCGAGCGTCTCTGAATCGTCCTGTGACCACCGAACCCTCCGACACGGAAGTAGCGAAAATGAGCGAGTCCACCACGATCCGCTGGGAACAGGACGAGACCGGCGTCGTCACCCTCGTCCTCGACGACCCCGGCCAGTCCGCCAACACGATGAACCAGGCGTTCAAGGACTCCATCGCGGCGATCGCCGACCGCGCCGAGGCCGAGCGGGACTCCATCCGGGGCATCATCTACACCTCCGCGAAGAAAACGTTTTTCGCCGGCGGCGACCTCAAGGACATGATCCGGCTGCGCCCCGAGGACGCGCGGGTGGCGTTCGACACCGGCACCGCGATCAAGCGTTCGCTGCGCCGCATCGAGACGCTGGGCAAGCCCGTCGTGGCCGCCATCAACGGCGCGGCCCTCGGCGGCGGCTACGAGATCTGCCTCGCCTCCCACCACCGGATCGCCCTCGACGCGCCCGGCTCGAAGATCGGCCTGCCCGAGGTCACGCTCGGCCTGCTCCCGGCCGGCGGTGGCGTGACCCGCACCGTGCGCCTGATGGGCATCGCGGACGCGCTGCTGAAGGTCCTGCTCCAGGGCACCCAGTACGACCCGCGGCGCGCCCTGGACAACGGCCTGGTCCACGAACTGGCCGTCACCCCCGAGGAGATGCTGGCCAAGGCCCGCGCCTTCATCGACGCCAACCCGGAGTCGAAGCAGCCGTGGGACGTCCCCGGCTACAAGATCCCGGGCGGCACGCCGTCCAACCCACGGTTCGCCGCGAACCTCCCGGCCTTCCCCGCCAACCTCAAGAAGCAGCTGAACGGGGCCCCGTACCCGGCGCCGCGCAACATCCTGGCCTGCGCCGTCGAGGGCTCGCAGGTGGACTTCGAGACCGCGCTGACCATCGAGGCCCGCTACTTCACCGAGTTGGTCACCGGCCAGACCGCGAAGAACATGATCCAGGCGTTCTTCTTCGACCTCCAGGCCGTCAACGCCGGCCGCAGCCGCCCCCAGGGCATCGAGCCCCGCCGGGTGCGCAAGGTCGCGGTGCTCGGCGCCGGGATGATGGGCGCGGGCATCGCCTACTCCTGCGCCCGCGCGGGCATCGAAGTGGTGCTCAAGGACGTCACCCCCGAGGCCGCGGCGAAGGGCAAGGCGTACTCCGAGAAGCTGCTGGACAAAGCCCTCTCGCGCGGCCGCACCACCGAGGCCCAGCGCGCCGAACTGCTCGCCCGGATCACGCCCACCGCCCGGGCCGCCGACCTGTCGGGCTGTGACGCCGTCATCGAGGCCGTCTTCGAGGACACCGGGCTCAAGCACAAGGTGTTCCAGGAGATCCAAGACGTGGTCGCCCCGGACGCCCTACTCTGCTCCAACACCTCCACGCTCCCCATCACGGGGCTCGCGGAGGGCGTCTCGCGCCCCGTCGACTTCATCGGGCTGCACTTCTTCTCGCCCGTCGACAAGATGCCGCTGGTGGAGATCATCAAGGGCGAGCGCACCGGGGACGAGGCCATCGCGCGCGCCTTCGACCTGGTCCGGCAGATCAACAAGACCCCGATCGTGGTCAACGACTCGCGCGGCTTCTTCACCTCGCGCGTCATCGGCCAGTTCATCAACGAAGGCGTGGCCATGGTCGGCGAGGGCATCGAGCCCGCCTCGATCGAACAGGCCGCAGCGCAGGCCGGTTACCCGGCGAAGGTGCTGTCCCTGATGGACGAGCTGACGCTGACCCTGCCGCGCAAGATCCGCAACGAGACCCGCAAGGCGTTCGAGGCCGAGGGCCGCTCGTGGACCGAGCACCCGGCGGACGCGGTCATCGACCGGATGGTGGACGAGTTCGACCGCCCGGGCCGCAGCGGCGGCGCCGGGTTCTACGAGTACGACGAGACGGGCAAGCGCGCCCGCATCTGGCCGGGCCTGCGCGAGCACTTCGCCAAGCCGGACGCCGAGATCCCCTTCGAGGACATGAAGGAGCGGATGCTCTTCTCCGAGGCACTGGACACCGTCCGCTGCCTGGACGAGGGCGTGTTGACCTCGATCGCCGACGCCAACATCGGCTCGATCATGGGCATCGGCTTCCCGGCCTGGACCGGTGGCGTCATCCAGTACATCAACGGCTACGAGGGCGGCCTGCCCGGCTTCGTTGCCCGCGCCCGCGAGCTGGCCGCGCAGTACGGCGAGCGCTTCACCCCGCCGGCGTCCCTGGTGGGCAAGGCGGAGCGCGGCGAGACGTACGCCGACTGATCGCCGGATACGGCTCCGGGGGTACGCCGCCCCCGGAGCCGTACGCCCGGGCTACGCCGGGTACAGCGCGGCGAACAGGCCCCGGTGGCTGGTGCCGTCCGGGGAGGTCCAGCCCGCCGTGACCCCGCCGATCGCCCCTTCCGGGACTGCGGTCGCCTCGTGCGGCCGCAGCACGCGCGTCACGGTGAGCCTCGGGCCGTCGCCCAGGGCGATCTCCGTGTCCCGCTCGGTGTGCGCGACCCCCGGCCGGACCGGGGGGAGGAGCGGGACCAACAGGGCCCGCGCGTCGAACTCCGTCGTGACCGACGGGTCCGGCGTGTCCGACCGGCTCTGCTCCTGCGCCGCGGCCCGGCCCTGCACCAGCGACAGCAACTGCCCGACGAGGACCGGGTCGCGGGTGCCGTCGTACACCCAGCGCCGGCCGAGGACGCCGTGCTCCGACGTGCCGATGAGAGCCGCCTCGGCGCCCTCCAGGGGCGCCCCTCGGTAGGTGAGCGGAAGGTGGTAGGCGACGGTCCCGTCGCCCGAATCGTCGGTGAGCACCATGAACTCGATGCCCACTTCGCCCTGCGGGTCGTCGAGCCGGAAGCCACCCGCGTGGGCCGGCTCGGGCGCGCGTCCCGCGGACACGTACCACGGTTGGGTCTGAAGCCAAGGTGCGAGCAGCTCCAGCTTGCCCGGTGACATAGAGGTCTTGTGAATGATCGCCATGCCCGTGAACCTATCCCTCGGGGGCGAACGCCGCCCTCAGTTCCTCCCGCAGCGAGCGCTGAAACGCCGTCACCAGCGCCTGGACCACCATCGGTTGCATGTGCGCGGACAGTGTCTTCATCGATTCCACCCGCTCCGGGTCGCTCTCGCCCTCGGTGAACGGCCCCCACACCTCGTCCCGGAACAGCGCCGTCAGTTCGTGCGCCGCCGAGCGGGTGTGCTCCAGCAACACCCGCCGGGCCGCGAGGATCGTCTCGTGTGCGATCGGTACGTCCAGCAGCGCGACCCCCAGCCGCAGCAGGCCCACGTCCACCCGGAACCCGTTCCCCGAGACGGCGACCACGTTCATCGCGGTCAGCCGCCGGACGTCGGACTCCGTCAGCGCCCGCCCCGCCCGCTTCTCCAGTTCCTCGCGCGAGGACTCCAGTGCCGAGTCCGGCGCCCAGGACGACACCAGCGCCCGGTGGATCGCCAGGTCGTGCGCGCTCAGGTCGTCGGGCAGCGCGTCCAGATAGCGCTCGATGGCCGACAGCGTCATGCCCTGGTGCTGCAACTCCTCGATCAGCGCGAGGCGGGAGAGGTGCTCGGGACCGTAGTGGCCCACCCGGCGGGGGCCGATCACGGGAGGGGGCAAAAGGCCGCGCGTGCTGTAGAACCGTACGGTGCGGACGGTGACACCCGCCCGGGCGGCCAGCTCGTCGACGGTGAGCATCGGCTCGGGTGCCTGGTCGGCCATCGTCTGCGCCTCGCTCTCTGCTCCACAGCTTGGGTTCAACAGTATTGCTGTCGCACCAACGATGTGAAACGGCCAGGAGCTGCCCATGACCACGACACTCCCCCTGCCCGGACGGCCCGAGGAGCTCACCCTCCCCGACCTGCTCACCCGCAACGCCAGGGACCACGGGGATCTCCCCGCCCTCTCCTGGCGGGAAGGAGCCGGCTGGCGGACCCTCTCGTGGGGCGAGGTCCGCCAGGAGGTCGCGGCCCTCGCCGCCGGGTACGCGGCCCTCGGCGTCGAGCGCGGCGAACACGTGCTGCTGATGATGGGCAACCGCCCCGAGCACTGGCTCACCGACCTCGCCCTCGTCCACCTCGGCGCCGTCCCCGTCTCGGTGTACGGAACCTCCGCGCCCGAGCAGGTCGCCCACATAGCCCGGCACAGCGGGGCCCGGCTCGCCGTCGTCGAGGGCGCCAGCGAACTCCCGCGCTGGGAGCCGTTGCTGGACGACCCCGGCGTGCCCCTGGCACGCCTCGTCGTCGCCGAGGCGGCCGACGCGGGCCCGCACCGCGCCTACGGCTCCCTGCGCGCGACCGGCATCCCGCCGCAGCGCGCCGAAGCGTTCGAGAAGGCATGGCGGGAAACGCTGCCCGAGGACCCGCTGACCGTCGTCTACACCTCCGGCACCACCGGCGACCCCAAGGGCGTCCGGCTCACCCACCGCAACATCATGCTCCAGGCGGTCCGCCTCGACCGGCGCACGGACCTGCCCGAGCACGCCGAGCACATCTGCTACCTCCCGTTCGCGCACATCGCGGAGCGCATCCTCGGGATCTACCTGCCGTTGCTGCGGGCCGCGCACGTCCGCCTCGTCGCCGACCCCGCCGCCGTCGCGCACGCCGTGCGCGAGCTGCGCCCCGTGCAGTTCTTCGGCGTGCCCCGGGTCTGGGAGAAGCTGGCGGCGGCGGTACGGGCCGTCCTGGCGGGGCTCCCCGAGGAGCAGCGGGCCGCCATCGAGGAGGCCAACGGGGTGGCCCGGACCGTGGCCGGGCACCGCGAGCGCGGCGAGCCGGTCCCGGCCGCACTCGAAGCCTCGTACGCCCGGGCCAAGGAGCTGGCGCTGGACCCGCTCCTCGGCCTGGCCGGAATGGACCGGTTGGTCTGGACGGCCAGTGCCACCGCGCCGATGCCGATCGACGTGGTGCGGTTCTGGGCGGGCTGGGGCATCACGATCATGGACGCCTGGGGGCTGACCGAAACGGCCGGGGTGTGCACCGTCAACAGCCCGGACGGCTTCCGGCTGGGCTCGGTGGGCCGCCCGATCGAGGGCGTCGAGCTCAAGATCGCCGCAGACGGGGAGATCCTCACCCGGGGCGCCACCGTTTTCGACGGGTATCTGCGCCCCGACGGCTCGGTGGAGTCCGCGAGCGACGAGGACGGCTGGTTCCCCACCGGCGACATCGGCCGGCTCGACGACGACGGCTTCCTCTGGCTGACCGACCGCAAGAAGGAACTGATCATCACCTCGAACGGCAAGAACGTCTCGCCCGCCCTGGTGGAGAACACGGTCAAGGAACACCCGCTGATCGGCCAGGCGTTCGTCCACGGCGACGGGCACTCCTACCTCGTCGCCCTGCTCGTCCTGGACCCGGAGCTGGCCCCGGTCTGGGCCGCGGCCCGCGGCATCGAGGCCACCTCGCCGGCCGCGCTCGCCGACCACCCGGAGGTCCGGGAGGAGGTCGCCCGTGCGGTGGAGGCGGCCAACGCCCGCCTCAACCGTACGGAGCGGATCAAGCGGTACCGACTGCTGGGCGAGGAGTGGGGCCCGGAGTCGGGCGAACTCACGCCGTCCCTCAAACTCCGCCGCCGCGTGGTCCGCGAGAAGTACGCCGACCTGATCGAGGGGCTCTACGAGGCCTAGCGGCACCCGGGGACCCGCCGCCCCGCCCCGGCGGGCCCCCGCCGTCCCCTGCCAGGGCCCATTTCCGATTTCCGTCCGTCGGGGACCGGATGGTTCACCCCGGCAGGGGCTGTCGTCAGTGGGTGCCGACGACGATCACGGCGAGGGTTCCGAGCACGATCACGACGTACAGGAACCGGCGAGCGTGTTCGGTCACAGCGCGGTGCTCGGCTGGTACTCCCTGATGGCCTTCTCCATGGAGCACACGATGCGGCCCAGGCCGCGGGCGTAGTTCCAGTTCGCGCAGCCCCCCGGGTCCAGAGGGCCCGCCGTCACGAAATACTCCCAGTCGGCGAGAGCGCCCGCAGCCCGGGGTGAGCGCCGGGACACCGCGATCGCGGCGACGCGCTCGCGCAGCCGCTGCCCACAGGTGATGAGGTCATCCACGAGGCGAGCGACATCCTCGGCCGACGGGCGCGTGTGGTAGGGCACGCGGGCCCGGTCGATGACCTCTGTGATCCGTTTCATCTCGGACTCGCTCAGCGGCTGCACAACGATGCTCCCTACCGTCTTCAGTGGGTATCGGGCGGGTCCCCGGTGGCGGCGCTCAGCCCCGTCCAGCCGCTACGCTGAGCAGCTCGGTGACCACGGATATGAGCCTAGATTTCGGGCAGATCCGCTTGAAGTGACCATGGGTACCGGTTATTTGGCCGGACGCCTATGCGGAGGGAGCGTCATGGGCACCGTGTCCGCTTCCACCCTGACCACTGGTCAGGGCAGCCGGCGACGAGGTAGGGGCGGCCTGGTCTCCGGCCACGTCTTCCGTGTCAGCCGTGAGCAGCTTGGCCACACACAGGAAAGCCTCGCGGAGCTGTTCGCCGTCTCGGCCGACACCGTCGCCGGGTGGGAAACCGGGCGCCGCCCGCTGACTGCTCTGGCTGTCGGCCAGGTGCTGCTACACCGGCACCGGCTGATGCGGATGGGCGCCAGCCCCACCCTACTCGTGGCTTTGGACAGGGCCCTGGAAGCCGACGTCCTACTCGCCGGCGCGCTGGACGACGAGGTATCGCCCCACGAGAGCCCCATGGGGTCCTGGGTCATGCAGCGTGATCTCGTTGAGGTGCTCGCATGGCCTTTGACCGGAGTGACGCCAGAAACCATGCGTACCCTCCCACCCCCCACACAACTTCGTCGTGGCCCGGCAGCCGGCCGACCGCTTCTCTCCGGGGAAGAGCGCCGCAGGTTCTTCGGCCACATGCGGCGGATGGCCGAGGAGGCCCGAGTCGGAGGACAGTTCCTTCTACGTAGGCAGGCCCTCTACCTGGCCGGATACGACGATGCTCCGGACACTGTCGACTGGCTGGCCCAGCAGCGTAGGACCGAGTGGCCGTCTGACTGGCTTACCCGGTGGCTGACGTCCCGCTCCGTCGCCACCGTGGTTGCGAGACAGGGCGATCGGGATCGCATGCAGCACTTCATCGCCACGACCTTGCAAGACGACGAGGCGGGGGAGGCAGCCAACCTGAGCTACTGGGCTTACTGGATCGGGGAATCGGCGCACCCCGAACTGTCGGACGACTTCATCGCCGTGAACGGTGCGATGACCTGGCACGGCCACCGGTTGTTCCAGCACCTCGTCAGGGGGCTTGGCCCAGAACATGGATTCTTCGATCTCACCGTGCACACGTTGTGGGCGCTGCTCGCGGTGCGCCCCGGCCTCCTCCACACCGGCTCGACGGCCGGGCGGGCGCTGCGGTTACAACTGCCTCTGCTGTTGGATAGCACCACGGCCTCGACGCTTGCGCGCCGAGAGCTGGAGGGCATCCGGTACGCGATCCGCCTCGCCGAGGCGTGAAGGAGAGACACAGTGGCTGACGACCTGTCCGCGGTAGCGCGCTTCCTCTACGAAGCGGGCACGCTTAAGAACGCGCGCCGCACGGGCTGGTGGATGGCCGGCATCACCCAGCCGGAGAGCGTCGCGGAGCACTCTTGGCGTACCTCGCTCATCGCGTCGATCATCGCGAAGCTGGAAGGTGCCGACCCCGCACGAGCAGCGTTCCTCGCCGTATGGCACGACACCCAGGAAAGCCGCACCGGGGACATGAACCACCTCGGCAAGAAGTACGCCACCAGTGCCGACCCGGCAGCCGTGACGGCGGATCAGACTGCCGGCATGCCCGAGGTTCTCGCAGCCGCAATCCGTGACCTGGTGGCGGAGTACGAGGCGAAGGACTCACCGGAGGCCATCTGCGCGCGCGACGCTGACAAGCTGGAATGCATGCTCCAGGGAATCGAGTACAAGGCCCAGGGTTACGAGAACGCGCAGCGATGGATTGACAACAGCAGGGCCCGGCTGACGACGGAAACCGGGCAGCGACTGGCGGACGAGCTGCTCGGCCAGGGGACGCTCGACTGGTTGCGGGCCGCGATCGGAGAGAAGGCGTGACCGCCGGGACATCGAAATCGCCCCCTCGCGGCCCGAAGGGCGAGAGGGGGCACGTCCTAGTTCTGCAGTCCCGCCTACGGTGGACGGTGCCGAAGCAGGATCCCGGCCCGCACGTCGCGCAGATCGAGAAGGAACTTGCCCGTGGCTTGCTGTTGTTGGCCTACTGCTGCTGATCACCGGTTGGTTGGTCACCTGGCCCTTGTCCGTGCTGGGCGCTTTGATGATTCTCTTCGTCGGTGCGTCCACGGCTGGAGAGAGGCGGGCAAGGGCCGACCGCCAGAGACGTTGCTGCGGCCTGACGACAGGCCGTGGAAGAGGGACCCCTAAGCTGCCAGGATCACCGGACACCTGCGACCGATGTGGGCTCTCCGGCGGAGGCGCCGCTGAGGAGCCCACAGCCAGGTCGTTGTGTACTGCTGCGGGGTCGTGTGCCGGGTCAGTGGCCCACCAGCGGGTAGTGGTCCGAGAGGTTGGTGTACGTGTACGAGGTGCCCCAGCTGGAGACCGTCCAAGGGGCGGACTCCTCCTTGACCACCGTGTTCCCCCAGCCCGACGGGCGGGCGTTGCCGTTGCGGTAGAGGACGTAGTCGAGGTCCTCGCGGGGATCCGTCGGGTAGCGGTAGTGGGCGATGGAGTTGAGGGCGGTGTCGAAGGAGTACGGGTGCCCCGTACGGGAGTCGGCGGCGGCCAGGTCGGCGTTGGTCAGCATCGAGGCGTACTCGGCGCCGTGCGAGTCGACGTTCATGTCGCCCGCGACGATGACCTCTTCGCCCGCCGGGATGTTCTTGGCGTCCAGGAAGGCGTCGATCGCGCGGAACTGGCGGGCGCGCATGTCCGCCGCCCCGCCCGCGCCGCAACCCGAGTCGGTGGACTGGGCGTGGGTGCCGACCACGTGCACCTTGGTGCCGTTCACGTTCAGGACCACGTAGGCGAAGCCCTTGTTGGACCACCAGTCCGAGCCGCAGGCGTCCTTGTAGATCACCTGTTCCTTGCGGAGGATCGGCCACTTGCTCAGGACCGTGACCCCGCCGTCCTCCGGGGTGGTGGAGGAGTACGAGCCGCCGGTGGCGTCCCAGCCGCTCGTGGAACGGCCGACCACCGGCGTCTGGTACGGGTACTGCGCCGAGGCGTTGGACTTCAGCGCGTCCGAGGCGCTGTTGTCGAAAGCCTCCTCCAGCACCACCACGTCGTGCCCCTGGAAGAAGGGGGCCCTGGGGATCGCCGAAGCCCGGTACCCCTGGCCCCAGTTGGGGTAGAGGTTCGTGGACATGAGGAACGTGTTGTACGTCAGGACGCTCAGGCGCGGAGCGCCGGCGCTCTGCGCGGCCGAGGCGGCCGGGGCGGTGGCCAGGGTCAGCGCGCCGGCGGCGATCGCCGCGACGGCGGTGGTGGCGGCGGCGCGTCCTCGGCGGTTCGAAGTGTGCGTCATGGGGACTCCGTCATCCTGCGGGGGAAGAGCGACGCCGTCATCCAAGCAGCCGCGGTTACCTCTGGGTAACACCCATGCGGAGACTTTCTGTCCGCAGGACGACCGTATGGACTCGCATACTTGAACCATGAGCAACACGGAGCCCGCCGCCCGGCCGCTCGCCCGCCGCCGCGACCCCGAGCCACCCCCGCCCGGCGGGGTGCTGTGGACCATCGCCGGGGACGTCCGCGCCCTGCTGATGCTGCCGGCGGCCTTCACCATGCAGGTCGCGCACCCCGCCATCGGCGCCGGCGTCGACGAGCACTCCGTCTTCCGCACCGACCCCTGGGGGCGCGGCGAGCGCTCGCTGCGCTCCGTCCAGCTGTGGGTGTACGGCGGCGAGCGGGCCGCCGAGGAGGGGCGCCGGGTACGTCGCCTGCACAAGGAGATCGAGGGCGTCGACACCCGCGGGCGCCGCTACCACTCCCTGGATCCCGCCTGCTACGCCTGGGTCCACGCCACCGGCTTCCCGGTCTACCTCTACGCCGGCCGGTACCTGCTGCGCCGCTTCACCCCCGCCCAGGAACGGCAGCTGTACCGGGAGTGGCTCCAGGTGGGCCGGATCCTCGGCCTCCACGACCGGGACATGCCGCAGAGCATCGAGGAGTACTGGGTCTACTACCGCCGGATGCTGGCCGAGGAGATCGAGTCCACCCCGATCGCCCGCGAGCTGGTCGCCACTGATGTGGCGCTGCCCCGGCCCGAGGGCGGTTCCCTGCCGGTGCGGCTGCTGCTGCGGCTCACCTGGCCGGTGCTGCGGGCCGCGTTCCTGCGGCTGCGGGCCTTCGTCACCGTCGGCTACATGCCGCCCGAGGCGCGCGCCGCGATCGGACTGGAGTGGACCCCCGCGCAGGAACGCAGGCTCCGGCAGTTCAGCGCGGTCGTGCGGATTCTCGTACCGCTGCTGCCCGAGCGACTGCGCTACCTGCCCATCGCCCGGGCGGCGCGGGCACGGCGGCGCGCCGCCGCCCGCTGAGGGGCGACGGCGCGCGGGCGGACGGTGGGGCCCCGTCAGCGCTCGTGGATCGAGTTCGTCTCGGCGATCTTCTTCCAGGACTTCGGCTCCACCGGCTCGGCGGCCGGGGCCTTCGAGGACCGCGCGGCGGGGGACTGACCCGCGGCCGGCGGGGCGAAGGCGGGCTTGCCCGGGGTGTAGAGCCAGGTCTCGAAGAGCTGGGCCAGCGGCTTGCCGGAGACCTTCTCCGCGTACCGCACGAAGTCCCCGACCTTGGCGTTGCCGTAGGCGTGCTCGGTCGGCCAGCCCTTGAGGATCTTGAAGAACTTCTCGTCGCCGACCTCGTTGCGCAGCGCCTGGATGGCGATCGCGCCCCGGTCGTACACGGCGCCGTGGAACTGGTTGTCAGCTCCCGGATCACCCGGCTTGACCTGCCAGAACGGGTCGTCCGCCGGACGCGTGGCGTACGCCCAGTCGGCGAGCTCCTGCGCCGTGCCCTCGCCCTCCTTCTCGGACCACAGCCACTGGCTGTAGCGGGCGAAGCCCTCGTTGATCCAGATGTCCTTCCAGTTGTTCACGGACACGCTGTCGCCGTACCACTGGTGCGCCAGCTCGTGGACGACCACCGAGACGTTCGCGCCGTTCGAGAACTGGCGCGGGCTGTAGAACGGCCGGGTCTGGGTCTCCAGGGCGAAGCCGGACGGTACGTTCGGCACGTACCCGCCCAGCGCGTTGAAGGGGTACGGGCCGAAGACGCCCTCCAGCCATTCCGCGACCTCGCCGGTCCGTTCCACGCTCGCGCGCGCCGCGCCGGCGTTGTCGCCCAGATCCGGGCTGTACGCGTTGAGGATGGGCAGACCGCTCGCCGTCTTGTCGGTGGTGATGTCGAACTTGCCGACGGCCAGGGTGGCGAGGTACGTGGCCTGCGGCTTGTTCGAGCGCCAGTTGTAGCGGGTCCAGCCGAGCTTCGAGCTCTGTGACAGCAGCACGCCGTTGCTGATCGCCTGGGTGCCGTCGGGGACGTTGACCGAGATGTCGAAGGTGGCCTTGTCGAGGGGGTGGTCGTTGCTCGGGAACCACCAGGCGGCCGAGTCCGGCTCCTGCGCCGCGATGCCGCCGTCCGGGGTGCGCTGCCAGGCCGACCACCCGTCGACCTTGAACTCCGAGGGCTTTCCGGCGTACTTGACGACGACCGAGGCCGACTTGCCCTTCTCCAGGGCCCGCGCGGGGGTCACTTCCAGCTCGTGGGCGCCGGAGGTGGCGAACGTCGCCTTGGCGCCGTTGACGCGGATCTCGCTGACCTTGAGGCCGAAGTCCAGGTTGAAGCGGGACAGGTCCTGGGTGGCGGTGGCCAGGAGGGTGGCGGTGCCCTCCAACAGGTCCGTCTTCGGCTCGTACTTCAGGCGCAGGTCGTAGTGCGAGACGTCGTATCCGCCGTTGCCGCTGGTCGGGTAGTAGGAGTCGCCTATGCCCGGGGCGCCCGGGACGGAACCGGCCGCCGACGCCGGGGTCACCAGCAGCAGGGAAGCGGCGAGCACGCTCGGGGCGAGGACTTTGCGGTGCACGAAGAGCTCCAAGGGGTAGGGGAGACAGTTCCGTTTCGCGGATGCGTGTTGCGACCGTATTCACCCGTGACGGCCCGCGTCATGTCCATGGCGCCTGTTGTCACATGATCGCCATTCGGACGTCACAGGGCACGGCGCAGCGCCGCGAACAGCCGGGTCCAGGCGTCGGGTGGGCGAAGATCGGCCGGATCTGGTGGGTCCTCGAAGCCCGCACACCGCCCGGGGCCGGGCCGGGGTCTGGTCCGCATACTAAGCAGTCGGTAACCTGCTGCGCATGACTCTTCCCCCGCGCGCCGCCCGCCGCTGTTGGCATGGTGCCATCAACCCGCTGCACGCCACCGTCTACTTCTCGCCCGACCTCGGCAAGGAGTACGCCGCCCTCGGCGTCACGCATCGCGCCGCCGTCAACCTCGCCTCCCGCTCCGCCGCCATGGGCGCCGTCGGTGCGGGCGCGGTGACCGCCACGTTCTACAACTACCGTCACGACCTGGTCGCCGAACACCTGCCCGCCGTCTGGGAGACGACCACGCCCGAGCAGGCGCTCGCCGCCCGGCTGCGCGCCGTCGACAGCACGCTGCGCCGCCTCCTGGGCGACGAGACCGTCGCCTCGCCCGAGGTCGCCGAAGCCGCCGACCTGGCGATGCGGGCCACCGAGGGCTGCACCCGGCACGCCCGCACCCTCTACGCCGCCCACGCCGACCTCCCCGTGCCCGAGGAGCCGCACCTGCGGCTGTGGCACGCCACCACCCTGCTGCGCGAACACCGCGGCGACGGCCACCTCGCCGCGCTCCTCCTCGCCGAGCTCGACCCGGTGGAGGCCCTGATCAGCCACACCGCGACCGGTCGCGGCATGGCCCCCAAGTGGATCAAGGCGATCCGGGGCTGGGAGCAGAGCGACCTCGACGCCGCCACCGAGCGGCTGCGCGCACGCGGCATCCTCGACGCGACCGGCGCGCTCACCGAGGAGGGCGCCGCCGTCCGCGAGCGACTGGAGACGGAGACCGACCGCCTCGACGCCGCCCCCTACGAGCACCTCGGCGCGGACGGCTTGGCCCGCCTCGCCGAACTCGGCGGTGCCCTCGTCGCCAAGGCCATCGGCGCCGGAGCCTTCCCCCAGGGCCTCTTCGGCAAGGGCTGAGCCGGGTCTCCGGGCGTCCGTCACCGCCACCTGCCACAATTGGCAGCCTTCCGCGCATCCCACGCACACGTACGAAGGCAGGCAGGACCGCACCGTGACGATGTCCATCGAAGGCAGGATCGCCGAGGAGCTCAGCGTACGGGAACGGCAGGTCAAGGCCGCCGTCGAGCTGCTCGACGGCGGCTCCACCGTGCCGTTCATCGCTCGCTACCGCAAGGAAGCGACCGAGATGCTCGACGACGCCCAGCTACGCACCCTGGAGGAGCGGCTGAGGTACCTGCGCGAGCTGGAGGACCGGCGCGCGGCGATCCTCGACTCCGTACGCGAGCAGGGCAAGCTCGACGCCGAGCTGGAGGCCCGCATCCGGGAGGCCGACACCAAGGCCCGCCTGGAGGACATCTACCTGCCCTTCAAGTCCAAGCGGCGCACCAAGGCCCAGATCGCCCGCGAGGCGGGTCTCGAACCGCTCGCCGAGGGCCTGCTGGCCGACCCGTCCGTGGAACCGGCCGCCGCCGCGGCCGCGTTCGTCGACCCGGACAAGGGCGTCGCCGACGTGGCGTCCGCCCTGGAGGGCGCCCGGGCCATCCTCACCGAAAAGTTCGCCGAGGACGCCGACCTGATCGGCGAACTGCGCGAGCGGATGTGGAGCCGCGGCCGGCTCGCCTCCAAGGTGCGCGAGGGCAAGGAGGAGGCGGGCGCCAAGTTCGCCGACTACTTCGACTTCGCCGAGCCCTTCACCGCGCTGCCCTCGCACCGCGTCCTCGCCATGCTCCGCGGCGAGAAGGAGGAGGTGCTCGTCCTCGAACTGCAGCCCGACGAGCCCGACGAGTCTCAGGGGACGGCGGCGCCCGGCCCTTCCGCGTACGAGGGCATGATCGCCCGCCGCTTCGGCGTGACCGCCCCCTCGGAGCAGAGCCGCCCCGGCGACAAGTGGCTGGCCGACACCGTCCGTTGGGCCTGGCGCACCAAGATCCAGGTACACCTCGGCATCGACCTGAGGACCCGGCTGCGCGCCGCCGCCGAGGACGAGGCCGTACGGGTCTTCGCCGCCAACCTCCGCGACCTGCTCCTCGCGGCGCCCGCCGGCACCCGCGCCACCCTCGGTCTGGACCCGGGCTTTCGAACCGGCGTGAAGGTGGCCGTCGTCGACGCCACCGGCAAGGTCGTGGCCACCGACGTGATCTACCCCCACGTCCCCGCCAACAAGTGGGACGAGTCGCTCGCCAAACTGGCCCGGCTGGCGAAGGAACACGCGGTCGAACTCGTCGCGATCGGCAACGGCACGGCCTCCCGCGAGACGGACAAGCTCGCCGGCGACCTCGTCTCCCGGCACCCGGAGCTCGGGCTGACCAAGGTGATGGTCTCGGAGGCGGGCGCCTCGGTGTACTCGGCCTCCGCCTTCGCCTCGCAGGAACTGCCGGGCATGGACGTCTCGCTGCGCGGCGCGGTCTCCATCGCCCGCCGCCTCCAGGACCCGCTGGCCGAGTTGGTGAAGATCGACCCCAAGTCCATCGGGGTGGGCCAGTACCAGCACGACCTGTCCGAGGTGAAGCTCTCCCGCTCGCTGGACGCGGTCGTCGAAGACTGTGTGAACGGCGTCGGCGTCGACGTCAACACCGCTTCCGCGCCGCTGCTTTCGCGGGTGTCGGGCATCAGCGGCGGCCTCGCCGAGAACATCGTCGCCCACCGCGACGCCAACGGTCCCTTCCGCAGCCGCAAGGGGCTCAAGGACGTGGCCCGGCTCGGTCCCAAGGCGTACGAGCAGTGCGCCGGCTTCCTGCGGATCCGCGACGGGGACGACCCGCTGGACGCCTCCAGCGTGCACCCCGAGGCGTACCCGGTGGTGCGGGGCATGGCCAAGACGGTCGGCAGCGAGGTGGCGGCCCTGATCGGCAACGGCGGCGTACTGCGCTCACTGCGTCCGGAGCAGTTCGTCACCGACGCCTTCGGCCTGCCGACGGTCACCGACATCCTGCGCGAGCTGGAGAAGCCGGGCCGCGACCCGCGCCCCGCCTTCAAGACGGCCACCTTCAAGGAGGGCGTGGAGAAGATCGGCGACCTCGCCCCCGGCATGATCCTCGAAGGCGTGGTCACCAACGTGGCCGCCTTCGGGGCCTTCATCGACATCGGCGTCCACCAGGACGGCCTCGCGCACGTCTCCGCCCTGTCGAAGACCTTCGTCAAGGACCCGCGCGACGTGGTCAAGCCCGGCGACATCGTCCGGGTGAAGGTGATGGACGTGGACATCCCGCGCAAGCGGATCTCCCTGACGCTGCGGATCGACGACGAGGCGACGGGCGACCGCGCCCCGGGCGCCCCGGGCGCCCCGAGGCAGCGCGAGGAGCGGCGCGGCGGCGGCCGTCCGCCGCAACAGCGCGGTCAGGGCGACCGGCGGAGCACGGGCGGCGAAGGCGGCCAGGGCGGCCAAGGCACTCAGGGCGCCCAGAACCGACAGGGCAGGACCGGTGGCGGCGCCCAGGGCCGGACCGGCGGCCAGGGTGGCGGCAACGCCCCGGCCCCGGCCAACAGCGCGATGGCGGACGCCCTGCGCCGGGCCGGCCTCACCGGCAAGGAGGAGCGCCGCAAGCGGTAGGCCGCGCGCCGGGCGACCGGACGTGTGATCCCGTACGGGTTGGCCGAATAGGTTCCCCGGCCGGTCGCACGGCCTTGCCAACTCCCGTACAAGATCTGTAGGCATGGGTGGAACGCCCGTTCGTCCTGACGCGGACGGGCGTCCGCATTCCCCTTCGGGCCCGCACTCCGAAGGCCGCCTCAAGGCACAGGACGTACACCCATGCCCACGCACGCCTACCGACGCTGCCCGAGAAAGGGTCCGAAGAGGGAACACATGCCCTATCGGAATCTCAACCTGCGTAAACGGTGCGAGATGATTCTCGGCCATCTGGACCTGACCCGCCCGTTCTCGCTCGAGCACCTGTGCACGGACATCGCCGAACAGCGCGGACGCCCCATCCGGCTCCACCCGCTGCCCAAGGAGGCCGCCGAATCGGGCGTCTGCGGGCTGTGGGTCGGCACCGCCGGCGTCGACTACGTCTTCTACGAGGCCCAGACCACCCCCCTGCACCGCGAGCACATCGTGCTCCACGAGATCGGCCACATCCTGTTCGGCCACCACTCGCTGGAGGGCGAGGAGACCGACGGCAAGGCCCCCGTCGTCCTCGGACGCACCAACTACACCACCCATCAGGAGCAGGAGGCGGAGATGCTCGCGAGCATGATCCGCATGCGGACCGCCGGGAACGGGACGCGGATACGGACCGCGCCGCGCGGCGCCCTCGCCCGGCTGGAGTCCGCGATGGGATACGGACGGGGCGCCCACGATGGCGGCTGACCTGACGGCGTTCGGCGACTGGCTCGCCGTCCCGAGCGTGGTGTGCCTGTGGATCGCGGTCCTGCTGCGCGCACCCGGCGCCCTGCGCTCCCCGCAACAGCGCGGTCTGTGGCTCGCCGTGGCGACCGCCGCCGCCGCGATGACCCTGAACCTGCCCGATGTCGTCGCCTACGCGACCAGCCGCGACGCCGGCTACGCGCACGCGATCGGCCTGGTCCGCAACCTCATCGGCGTCCTCTCGGCCGGCGCCGTGCTCTACTTCGTGGCCGCCGCGACCCGGGGCCGCCGGCTCCAACTGGCCTCCTGGACCGGCACGGTGCTCTGGCTGACGACCCTGATCGTGCTGGACACCCTCGCGCCCGACCACGGGACGCACACCATGCCGCCCGTGGGTGATCCGGTGCCCTCCCTCGCCTACTGGTTGGTGCTGATCTCGGCCCACCTCGTGGCCAACACCACCTGCGTGTACGTGTGCGCCCGCTACAGCCGGCGCACCGAGAGCCGCGGACTGGCCTTCGGGCTGCGGCTGTTCGGCCTCGGCACCGCCCTCGCCGGGTTGTTCTGGTTCGTGTACCTGCTCAAGGCACTCTTCGGCAGCACCTGGGCCATGCCCGCCCTGCCGCTGATGATGAACCTGCACGGGCTGCTGCGGGCCGCCGCGATCGTCGTCCCGACCCTGTTCACCCTGCGCCGTACGACGGCCGACATCGCCACCGCGTGGCGCCTGTGGCCGCTGTGGCGCGACCTGGTCCACGCCGTACCGCACGTCGTCCTGTCGAAGCCGCGCGCCGGGCGGGTCGTCGAACTGCTGTGGCCGCCCCTGCCGCGCAACCTGCTGGTGTACCGCAAGGTGATCGAAACGCGCGACGCGATCCTGATCCTGGGGGAGTACGTCGCCCCGGGCCTCGCGGAGTCGGCGCGCAGCCACGTGACCGGAAGCGGGGTGCCCGAGCAACGGCGGTCCGCGGCCGCGCTGGCCTGCCTGCTCAAGGAGGCCCGGCAGGCCAAACTGGCCGGGCTGCCCGTCCGGCAGGCGGGGGAGGCGTCCGCCCTTGAACTGCCCGCCGCGCTCCAGACCTCCGCGGAAGGCGGCGACCTGGACGAGGAGGCCCGCTTCCTGGTGCACGTCGCGGAGGCGTACGGCTCGCCCTCGACCACCGCGTTCACGGCGCGGCCCGCGTAAAACGGCCGCCCGCCCGTACCACCGAAGGAGTGACACCCTCGTGACCACCGCCTTGATCACCGGGGCCAGTGCCGGCCTCGGCGCGGCTTTCGCCCGGGGCCTCGCCGCCAAGGGCTGCGACCTCGTCCTCGTCGCCCGGGACGAGGAGCGGCTCACCGCCCTCGCCGACGAACTCGCCCGCGCCTTCGGGGCGTCCTGCGAGGTACTGCCCGCGGACCTGCTCGATGCCGCGCAGTGCGAGAAGGTCGCCGGGCGGCTCGCCGACCGGACGCGGCCCGTCGACGTCCTGGTCAACAACGCCGGCTTCGGACTGCCCGCGCCCTTCCCCTACAGCCCGGTCGACGACGAGGAGCGGATGCTCGACCTGCTGGTCAAGGTCCCGCTGCGGCTGACCCACGCGGTGCTGCCCGGCCTGCGCGAACGCCGCCGCGGCGCCGTGCTCAACGTCTCGTCGGTCGCCGGCCTTCTGCCGACCGGGACCTACGGGGCCGCCAAGGCGTGGATCACCGCTTTCAGCGAATCCGTACGGATCGACATGGAGCCGTACGGGGTGCGCGTGCTGGCGGTGGCACCCGGATTCACCCGGACCGAGTTCCAGCAGCGGGCCGGCATGGACGTCAGCGCCCTGCGCGACGCCGTGTGGCTGGAGCCCGAAGCGGTGGTGGCCAAGGCCCTCAAGGACCTGGCCCGGCGCCGCCCCGTCAGCATCACCAGCCGTCGCTACCAGGCGTACGCCCTCGCGGCCCGCCACCTCCCGCGCGACTTCGTGGCCCGCCGGATGGCCCGCACCCGGCGGGCGCCCGAGGTCCTGTAGACCTGGGGCGTCTGACGGCTCAGAGCTCGGTGACCTTGCCGTCCGCGACTTCCAGTCGGCGGGTCACGTGCACGGCGTCGAGCATCCGGCGGTCGTGGGTGACCAGCAGCAACGTGCCCTCGTACGCGTCCAGCGCCGACTCCAACTGCTCGATCGCCGGCAGGTCGAGGTGGTTGGTGGGCTCGTCCAGCACCAGCAGGTTGACCCCGCGGCCCTGGAGCAGCGCCAGCGCCGCGCGGGTGCGCTCGCCGGGCGAGAGGGTGGCCGCCGGGCGCACCACGTGGGCCGCCTTGAGCCCGAACTTGGCCAACAACGTACGTACTTCCGCGGGCTCGGTGTCCGGTACGGCGGCGCAGAACGCCTCCAACAGCGGCTCGTCGCCGAGGAACAGCCCCCGCGCCTGGTCCACCTCGCCGACCAATACGCCCGAACCGAGGGTGGCCGCACCGGAATCGGGCGCGAGGCGGCCGAGCAGCACGGCCAACAGGGTGGACTTACCGGCCCCGTTGGCACCGGTGATCGCGACCCGGTCCGCCCAGTCGATCTGCAAACTGGCCGGGCCGAAGCGGAATTCCCCCCGGATGACGGACGCTTCGCGCAGCGTGGCCACCACCGAACCCGAGCGCGGGGCCGCCGCGATCTCCATCCGCAGCTCCCACTCCTTGCGGGGCTCGTCGACCACGTCGAGCCGCTCGATGGCGCGCTGCGTCTGGCGGGCCTTGGCGGCCTGCTTCTCGCTCGCCTCGCTGCGGAACTTCTTGCCGATCTTGTCGTTGTCGGTGGCCTTGCGACGGGCGTTCTTGACGCCCTTGTCCATCCAGCCGCGCTGCATCGCGGCCCGGCCTTCCAGCGCGGAGCGCTTGTCCGCGTACTCGTCGTACTCCTCGCGGGCGTGCGCACGGGACCGCTCGCGCTCCTCCAGGTACGCCTCGTAGCCGCCGCCGTAGAGGTTGATCTCCTGCTGCGCGAGGTCGAGCTCGAGGACCTTGGTCACGGTGCGCGCCAGGAACTCGCGGTCGTGGCTGATGACGACCGTGCCCGCGCGCAGCCCCTTCACGAACCGCTCCAGCCGCTCCAGACCGTCGAGGTCGAGGTCGTTGGTCGGCTCGTCCAGCAGGAACACGTCGTACCGGGACAGGAGGAGGGAGGCGAGGCCGGCGCGGGCCGCCTGACCGCCGGAGAGGGCCGTCATCGGAAGGTCGAGGCCGACGGACAGACCGAGGTCGTCGGCGACCTCCTGGGCCCGCTCGTCGAGGTCCGCGCCGCCGAGGTTCAGCCAGCGGTCGAGGGCCTCCCCGTAGGCGTCGTCGGCGCCGGGGGTGCCGTCGACGAGGCCCTGCGTGGCCGCGTCGAGCTCGGCCTGCGCCGCCGCGACGCCGGTACGGCGGGCGAGGAACGCGCGGACCGACTCCCCGGGGCGGCGCTCGGGCTCCTGCGGGAGGTGCCCGACGGCGGCGCCGGGCGGGGAGAGGCGCAGCTCACCGGTCTCGGGGGTGTCCAGCCCGGCGAGCAGGCGCAGCAGGGTGGACTTCCCGGCGCCGTTGACGCCGACGAGTCCGATGACGTCGCCGGGTGCGACGACGAGGTCGAGATCGGCGAAGAGCGTGCGCTCACCGTGCGCGGCGGTGAGGTTCTTGGCGACGAGAGTGGCAGTCATGATCTGTCGATCCTATCCGCGCGGCCGGCGGCGCCCCGACGGTGGCCGGATAGGTGGGAAGCACGTCATTGCGGCCATCGCGGCGGCGTCACAGGATGGAGGCATGTCGTCGCGAAATGTGCTCGTCCTGCTCTACGACGGGGTCCAGAGCCTGGATGTGACCGGCCCGGTGGAGGTGTTCGCCGGGGTCGGCCGGTTCCCGGAGCACCCCGGGTACCGGATCAGGACGGTGTCCCCCGGAGGCGCTCCCGTACGCACCGGCAGCGGACTGACGCTGGTCCCCGACGGTGATCTGGAGAGCGCCCGCCCCGGGCCGGGGACGACCCTGCTGGTGCCGGGCGGCCGGTACACGGGCTCCTTCGAACCGAGGCTCACCGACTGGCTCCGCGCGTACGGGGGGCGCGCGGAGCGGGTGGTGTCCGTGTGCACGGGAGGACTGCTCCTGGCGGAGGCGGGACTCCTGGACGGCCGCCGGGCCACGACGCACTGGGACGCCTGCGAGCGGATGGCGCGGGACTACCCGACTGTCACGGTCGACCCCGACCCGATCTACGTGCGGGACGGGCGGGTGGCGACCTCGGCCGGGGTCACGGCCGGCATCGATCTCGCGCTGGCGCTGGTGGAGGAGGACGTCGGGCGGGAGGCGGCGCTGCTGATCGCCCGGCACCTCGTGGTGTTCCTGCGCAGGCCGGGGAACCAGGCGCAGTTCAGCGCGCAGCTGGCGGCGCAGACGGCGCGGCGGGAACCGCTGCGGGACGTACAGCAGTGGATCACCGAGCACCCGGGCGAGGACCTGAGCGTGGAGGCACTCGCGGCGCGGGCCGCGCTGTCGCCGCGCCACTTCACGCGGGCGTTCCAGGCGGAGACGGGAGTGACGCCGGGGCGGTACGTCGAGCGGGTGCGGGTGGAGCATGCGCGGCGGCTGCTGGAGGAGGGCGGCGAGGGCGTGGCCGGGGTCGCCCGCGCCTCCGGCTACCGCACCCCGGAGGCCCTCCGCCGCGCCTTCCTCCGCACCCTCGGCCAACCCCCGACCGAATACCGCCGCCGCTTCGGCCCATGACCCCGCCCGACCCCTGCCGGAACCTCGGCCTCCCCCCGACCAGCACCCAGCACCGAGCACCGAGCACCGAGCACCCAGCACCCGGGCCGCCGGCCCGACCACCCCCGCGGGGTCGGGGTCACCGGGCTCCGCCCCGCCGGGCGCTGCCGGGCCGACGCTGCCGCACCCGGCGGCGTCGCCCGACGACGCCGGGGCGCAGCCACCGGGCGTTGCCCGGGCGGGGGTCGCCCCCGCCCGGGCTCGGCCCCGGCGCAGGGCCCCGGCGGGCGCGCCCGTAGCCACCCGGGCGATCACCACCAGAACCATGACCACTCCGGAGGAACCATGCAGATCGCCGTACTGCTCTACGACCGTTTCACCTCGCTCGACGCCATCGGTCCGTACGACACCCTGGGACGGCTCCCCGGCGCCGAGGTCGTCTTCGTCTCCCAGCGGCCGGGGCCCGTGCGGACCGACGCCGGGAGCCTCGCACTCGTCGCCGACAAGGGGCTCGACGAGGTCACCCGGCCCGACATCGTCATCGTGCCCGGCGGCCCGCACCCCGAGATCGAGATGGCCAACCCCGTCGTCCTCGATTGGCTGCGGTCCGTGGACGCCACCACGACCTGGACCACCTCCGTCTGCACCGGCTCGCTCCTGCTCGCCGCGGCCGGACTGCTCGACGGGCGCCGCGCCACCAGCCACTGGCTGTTCCTGGACCGGCTCCGCGCGTTCGGGGCCGAGCCGACCGGCGAGCGCGTGGTCTTCGACGGCAAGTACGTCACCGCGGCCGGAGTGTCGGCCGGCATCGACATGGGCCTCACGCTCCTCGGTCGCGCCGCCGGCGACGACGTGGCCCGCACGGTGCAGCTGATGACCGAGTACGACCCGCAGCCGCCCTACGACGCCGGGTCCCCCGCCAAGGCCCCCGCCGAACTCGTCGCGCGGCTGCGCGGGGTCAGTCTGTCGGAAGGGTCCAGGTAAACACGGGCGCCCGCCGCTCCAGGAACGCGGCGACACCCTCCGCGGTGTCGCCGCTCGCGGCAGCCCGGGCGGCCCAGTACGCGTCCCGGTCGGTCCGGCCGTCCGCGAACTCCTTCGCCGCGGCCTGCGTCAGCCGCGAGCGGGAGGTCAGCGTACGGGCGAACTCCGCGACCCGCTTTTCGAGTTCCCCGGCCGGCAGCAGCTCGTTCAGGAACCCCGCGCGCAAGGCGTGCTCCGCATCGATCAACTCCGCCGAGAAGAGGAGGTACTTCGCGGTCGCCGGCCCGACCAGCGCGGCCAATCGCCGTGTCGAGGACGCCGGGTAGACGATGCCCAGCTTCGCCGGGGTCACCCCGAACTGCGCCCCCGCCTCCGCGAAGCGCAGGTCGCACGCCGCCGCCAGTTGGCTCCCGCCGCCCACGCAGTACCCCCGGATCGCGGCGATCGTCGGCTTGGGGAAGGCCGCCAGGGCCTCCTCCGCCGCCACCGACAGCGCCTGCGGGTCCTCGTCACCCGTCAACGACGTGATGTCCGCTCCCGCGCAGAAGGTCGGCCCGGCCCCCGTCAGCACGACCACCCGTACGGACACGTCGTCCGCCAGCGCGGACAGCAACCCGGGCAGCGCCCGCCACATGGCGGCGGTCATGGCGTTGCGCTTCGCCGGATGCGAGATGACGACGGTGGCGACCCCGTCGGCCACCGTGTGAAGGAGGGCTGCGTCCATGCGCCGGATGCTATCCGGGCCGGCCGAACCTATGATCGGTGGAGTCGGCCGGGGGCACGGAAAGGTGGCATCTCCATGCGCGCAGACCGGCGCCGAACCGAACCCCAGCAGGAGAAGAAGAAGCTGAGCCGCCGCTTCGGCGTGCTGGCCCTGCTCGGCCTGCTGCTGGTGATCGCCGGGCTCGTGGGCCTGATCTATACGAGCGTGGCCACCCTGACCTCGATGTTCCTCTTCGGCTGGCTCCTCCTGGCGGGCGGTGTGGTCGGCCTCGCCCAGGCGGTGCAGGCGCGCAAGAGCAACTACTTCTGGCTCGCGGTCATCGTCGCCGCCGTCAACATGGCAGCCGGTTTCGTGATCCTGCGCCGTCCCGAGGCGAGCGCGGAGGCCCTGACCATGTTCGCCGCCCTGCTCTTCCTCACCGGCGGCGTGTTCCGACTGGCAGGCGCCCTGGTGGTGCGCGGGTCGAACTTCGGGCTGACCCTCGTCCAGGGTGCCTTCGGCATTCTGCTGGGCCTGCTGATCCTCGCCAACTGGCCCGGCAACAGCCTGTACGTGATCGGCACCTTCTTCTCGCTGGCCCTGCTCTTCGACGGGCTGAGCCTGCTCGCCCTCGGTCTGGCCGCCCGCCGGATCCTCGGCCAGGTGAGGGAGGACCAGGTGGCAGCGGACCAAGTGCGGGACCCGACCATCGGGCCGGACGGGACGGGCGGGGCCGCCGGGACGGCGGCCGGGAACAGCGCGCCGGTGGATCAGGAACGGTCGAACAACTGACGCTGTCATACGCCAGTGGTCAGAAAGTGCACGATTGACGCTGACTTCTGTTCAGCCACGCGGTCCGGACCTGGCTGTTGTCCACTCTTGAACCGTGGAGACGATCGAGCGCGAAGACGGGGGCGTGAAGATGGACGACAGCGGGAGTGTCCCGCAGGCCAGGGGAGGTGAGCCGGAGGCTCCGGCGGACCCTCTCGCTTACGAGGGAGTGTGGAGGTTCACCGCGCCGGCGGTTGAAGAATCCGTTCCGCAGGCCCGCCGCGCGGTCCGCGACCTCCTCGGCCGGCAGGGGGTGCCGGCCCACCAGGACCTGGTCCACTCCCTGCTGCTGATCGTCTCCGAGCTGGTGACGAACTCCGTCCGGCACGCCGCCCTGCTCTCGCCGGAGGTCGCCGTCGAGGTGGCCGTGGGCCGCGGGTGGGTACGGGTGGCCGTCGAGGACAACCACCCGTACCGCCCCAAGGCGCTGGAGGCCGACTTCGGCCAGACCGGTGGCCGGGGCCTGCTGCTCGTCCGGGAGATCACCCGGGAGGCCGGCGGGGTGTGCGACGTCGAGCACACCTCCACCGGCGGCAAGGTCATCTGGGCGGCCCTGCCCCTCACCGCCCCGGTCGCCGCCCCCGTCCCGAGGGCGTGAGGGCGGGGCGTGAGGGCTACCAGCCCGCGGCCTCGCCGGTCAGCTCGCGGATCGCGGGCCGGGCCGCGTCGAGCACGGTCATGAACCAGGCGGAGAACGGAGCCTCCGCGTGCCGCTTGGCCAGCTCCTCGGCGGTGACGAACGCGGTGTCCCCGACCTCTTCCGCATCCGGCCGCACCGCGGCTTGCGCCAATCCCACGAACAGGTGGTTGTACTCCTGCTCCACCAGCCCCGACGCGGGGTCCGGGTGGTTGTATCGCACCGTCCCCGCCTCCGCGAGCAGTGACGGCGACAGCCCCAGCTCCTCGTGGGTCCGTCGGGCGGCGGCCGCGAACGGCGACTCGCCGGGGTAGGGGTGACCGCAGCAGGTGTTCGACCAGACGCCGGGGGAGTGGTACTTCCCGAGGGCCCGCCGCTGGAGCAGCAGACGGCCCTGCTCGTCGAAGAGGAACACGGAGAACGCCCGGTGCAGCAGGCCGGGCGCCTGGTGCGCCGAGAGCTTCTCCGCCGTGCCGATGGTGTTGCCGGACTCGTCGACCAGTTCGAGCATGATCGGTTCCTGGGTCCCGGTGCCGGCGGACGCGCTGTTCCCGGCGGTGGCTGGTGTGATCGGCATACCCATCCTTCGCTTCGGACTTCGGCTTGCAAGTCTGCCGTACAAAAGCGGCTTGTCCCCACTTCGTCGATCCGCGCATGTCTGGCCCCCGACGCGTGATACGCGGTGGGACGGAACGGGTCGAGCGGGGCCGAGCGGGCAGGTGCGGGGCACCTGAGCACTACCCGGCCCACCGGGGCACGCACTCACGCACCCGGCGAGGGAACACATACACGGTTTGTAGTCCCTCCGCGTGATCGTCAATGATGGCGGGGCCCGGGCCACCGCCCGGGACATTCGGCTTGTACGGGCCCAAACGGCTGGTGAACCCCGGCTTCCGTTCATCCGATAGCCTCTGCCGTCGTGCCGCGGCCCCGCGCCGCGGCCGTCCCGTGTTCGCTGCAAGGAGTGGGTTCGTCTGCCGACCGTCATCCTCACCGGCCTGCCGGTCCCCGGATCACCGCTCGCCGACGAGCTGCGGTCGCTCGGCTTCGACGTCCGGCCCGTCGCCGGGCCCGAAGAGACCGCGACCGCCCTGGCCGCCGTCCCGGCCGACCAGCGGGTCGCCGTCGTCGACGGCGACTTCGTCGGCCACCGGCACGCGCTGCGCCTCGCGCTCACCGACCCGCGCTTCGACGCCTGCGCCGTGACCGGCGCCTTCGCCGTCCAGCCGGGCGCCAGAGCCGCCCTCGACGCGGCCGCGGCCCTCGCGTCCGCCGGACCGGGCCCCTACGCGGACCGCCTCGCGGCCGCCGTCGAGGCCGCCGGGACCCCGGTCCAGCGCCCCGACCTCGGCACCCTCGTCGCCACGGTTCCCGCCACCGCGGCCGAGCGCGACACGGCCGTCGCCGCCGTCGCAGCCGTGGACGACGAAGCCGTGCGCCTGCGCACCGCCGTCAAGTCCCGCGACGGGTTCTTCACCACCTTCTTCATCAGCCCGTACTCGCGCTACATCGCCCGCTGGTGCGCGCGCCGCGGCCTGACCCCGAACCAGGTCACCACCGCCTCCCTGATCACCGCGCTCATAGCGGCGGCCTGCGCCGCCACGGGAGAACGCGGTGGGTACGTCGCGGCCGGGGTGCTGCTCCTCGTCTCCTTCGTCCTGGACTGCACCGACGGGCAGCTCGCCCGCTACTCGCTCCAGTACTCGACGATGGGCGCCTGGCTCGACGCGACCTTCGACCGGGCGAAGGAGTACGCCTTCTACGCGGGCCTCGCCCTCGGCGCAGCCCGCCACGGCGACGACGTGTGGGCCCTCGCGCTCGGCGCGATGATCCTCATGACCTGCCGGCACGTCGTCGACTTCGCCTTCAACGAGGCCAACCACGACGCCGCGGCCAACACGAGCCCGACGGCCGCGCTCTCCGACCGCCTCGACAGCGTCGGCTGGACGGTCTGGGTCCGACGGATGATCATCCTCCCGATCGGTGAGCGCTGGGCGATGATCGCCGTGCTGACCGCCACGACCAGCCCCAGGATCGTCTTCTACGCCCTCCTCGTCGGCTGCGCGTTCGGCGCGCTCTACACCACCGCAGGCCGCGTCCTGCGCTCGCTGACCCGCAAGGCCGACAGGACCGACCGCGCCGCCCGGGCGCTGGCCGACCTCGCCGACTCCGGCCCGCTCGCCGACCTCGTGGCCCGGTCCGTCGGCCGCAAGGCCCCCGGCGCCGGTCTCGCCGCCGCCGTGGTCGGCGCGGTCGCCCTGCTGTGGACAGCCTCGACCCAGCCCTTCGGCGCCCGCCAGACCGTGATCGCAGCCGTCATCTACACGGTGCTCGCAGGGGTGGCCGTCGCCCGCCCCCTCAAGGGCGCCCTCGACTGGCTCGTCCCGCCCGTCTTCCGGGCCGCCGAGTACACGACCGTGCTGATCCTCGCCGTCAAGGCGGACGTCCCCGGAGCGCTTCCGGCGGCATTCGGACTGGTAGCGGCGGTCGCCTACCATCACTACGACACGGTGTACCGCATCCGCGGTGGCACCGGCGCGCCCCCGCACTGGCTGGTGCGGACGACCGGCGGTCACGAAGGCCGGGTGCTCCTCACCGCCGTCCTGGCCGCCGTACTGGCGACGCGCGCCGCGGACTTCCCCGTCGCGCTCACGGCCCTGGCCGTGGCCGTGGCACTCGTGGTGCTCGTGGAGAGCATCCGCTTCTGGGTCTCCTCCGGGGCACCCGCCGTTCACGACGAAGGAGAACCAGCATGATCGGCCTTGTACTCGCTGCCGGTGCCGGACGCCGCCTGCGTCCCTACACCGACACCCTGCCCAAGGCCCTCGTGCCCGTCGGCCCCGAAGGCGACGAGGAGAGCCTCACCGTCCTCGACCTGACCCTGGGCAACTTCGCCGAGGTCGGGCTGACCGAGGTCGCCATCGTGGTCGGCTACCGCAAGGAAGCCGTGTACGAGCGCCGCGAGGCCCTGGAGGCCAAGTACGGCGTCAAGATCACACTGATCGACAACGACAAGGCCGAGGAGTGGAACAACGCCTACTCCCTGTGGTGCGCGCGTGACGTCCTCAAGCAGGGTGTGATCCTCGCCAACGGCGACACCGTCCACCCGGTCTCCGTCGAGCGGACCCTGCTGGCCGCCCGCGGCCACGGGCAGAAGATCATCCTCGCCCTCGACACGGTCAAGAACCTGGCCGACGAGGAGATGAAGGTCATCACGGCCGACGGCGAGGGCGTCCGGAAGATCACCAAGCTGATGGACCCGGCCACGGCCACGGGCGAGTACATCGGCGTCACCCTCATCGAGCCCGAGGCCGCCGAGGCGCTGGCCGAGGCCCTCAAGACCACCTTCGAGCGCGACCCCGACCTCTACTACGAGGACGGCTACCAGCAGCTCGTCAACGACGGTTTCACCATCGACGTGGCCCCCATCGGTGACGTCAAGTGGGTCGAGATCGACAACCACGACGACCTCGCCAAGGGCCGGACCATCGCATGCCAGTACTGACGCGGCTGATCCCCTCGCCCGTTGTCGTCGACATCAGCCGCGGGGCGATGGACGATCTGGCCGGCCTCCTGGCCGACCAGCGCATCTCCGCCTCCGGCAAGCTCGCCATCGCGATCAGCGGCGGTTCCGGCGTGGCGCTGCGCACCAAGCTGGAGCCCGTCCTGCCGCATGCCGACTGGTACTCGGTCGTGGACGGGACCATCGATTCCGCGGTCAAGCTGGCCGACGACATAAAGGGTCGCCGCTACGACGCCGTCGTGGGCCTGGGCGGCGGCAAGATCATCGACGTCGCCAAGTACGCCGCGGCGCGGGTCGGGCTGCCCATGGTGGCCGTCGCCACCAACCTCTCCCACGACGGCATCTGCTCCCCGGTGTCCATCCTGGACAACGACAACGGCCGCGGCTCCTACGGGGTGCCCACCCCGATCGCGATGGTCATCGACCTGGACGTGATCAAGGAGGCGCCCGTCCGGTTCATCCGCGC
Source organism: Streptomyces sp. NPDC046557 (assembly GCF_040645975.1). Classification (NCBI taxonomy): domain Bacteria; kingdom Bacillati; phylum Actinomycetota; class Actinomycetes; order Kitasatosporales; family Streptomycetaceae; genus Streptomyces; species Streptomyces sp. NPDC046557. The sequence continues at coordinate 587,627 of NZ_JBEYZH010000001.1, read as the reverse complement.
CGGCGTCGGCGACGTGATCTCCAACATCTCCGCCATCGCCGACTGGGAGCTGTCGCACCGGATCACCGGCGAGGCCGTCGACGGCCTCGCCGCCGCCATGGCGCGCACCGCCGGCGAGTCCGTGTTGCGCCACCCCGGGGACTGCGGCGACGACGAGTTCCTCACCGTGCTCTCCGAGGCCCTGGTCCTCTCCGGCATCGCCATGTCGATCAGCGGCGACAGCCGCCCGTCCTCCGGCGCCTGCCACGAGATCAGCCACGCCTTCGACCTGCTCTACCCCGGCCGCTCCGCGCTCCACGGCGAGCAGGTCGGCATCGGCGCCGCCTTCGCTATGCACCTGCGGGGGGCCGGGGAACAGTCCGGGCTCTTCGTGGAGGTGCTGCGCCGCCACGGCCTGCCGACCGTGCCCGAGGAGATCGGGTTCAGCGAGGACGAGTTCGTCGCGGCCGTCGAGTACGCCCCCCAGACCCGCCCGGGACGCTTCACCATCCTGGAGCACCTCAACCTGTCCGCCGCCGAGATCAGGGACGCTTACGCCGACTATGCCAAGACCATCCGTAGCTGAACTCCGGCCCGTCGTGCACCCGGCGGGCGTCAAGGACCGGCGCAGTGGCGAGCACTGGGGCGGTCGCCTCTACATGCGCGAGATCTCCCTGCGCATCACCCGCGTCCTGGTCACCACCAAGATCACGCCGAACCAGCTGACCTACGTGATGACCCTCGCCGGCGTCCTGGCCGCACCGGCCCTGCTGGTGCCGGGCGTCTGGGGCGCCGTCCTCGGCGTCGTCGCCGTCCAGCTGTACCTGCTCCTCGACTGCGTCGACGGGGAGGTGGCCCGCTGGAAGCAGCAGTTCTCGCTCTCCGGGGTCTACCTGGACCGGGTCGGCGCCTACCTCTGTGACGCGGCGGTCCTGGTCGGCTTCGGCCTGCGCGCCGCCGACCTGTGGGGGAGCGGACGGATCGACTGGCTGTGGGCCTTCCTCGGCACCCTCGCGGCGCTCGGGGCTATCCTGATCAAGGCCGAGACCGACCTGGTCGGGGTCGCCCGGCACCAGGGCGGCCTCCCGCCGGTGCAGGAGGCGGCCGCCGAGCCGCGCTCCGCCGGCGTGGCCCTGGCCCGCCGGGCCGCCGCCGCGCTGAAGTTCCACCGGCTCGTCCTCGGCATCGAGGCGTCCCTGCTGATCCTGCTGCTGGCCGTCCTGGACCAGGTTCGCGGCGACCTGTTCTACTCACGGCTCGGCGTCGCGGTGCTGGCCGGCATCGCCCTGCTGCAGACCGTGCTGCACCTGGTGTCGGTCCTCGCGTCGAGCAGGCTGCGGTGAGTGCCCCGATGCGGCTCGGCGCCGTCGTCATCACCATGGGCAACCGGCCCGACGAGCTCAAGGCGCTCCTCGACTCCGTGGCCCGGCAGGAGGGCGACCGCATCGAGGTCGTCGTCGTCGGCCAGGGGGTCGAGCTCCCCGGCCTCGCCGACCCGTCGGCGGGCGTGCGTACCGTCGAGCTGCCCGAGAACCTCGGCATCCCGGGCGGCCGCAACGTCGGCATCGAGGCCTTCGGCCCCGGCGGCCGAGACGTGGACGCCCTGCTCTTCCTGGACGACGACGGGCTGTTGGAGCGGACCGACACCGCCGAACTGTGCCGGCAGGCGTTCGCCGAGGACCCCCGGCTGGGGATCGTCAGCTTCCGGATCGCCGACCCGGACACGGGCGAGACGCAGCGCCGCCACGTACCGCGGCTGCGCGCCTCGGACCCCCTGCGCTCGTCCCGCGTGACGACCTTCCTGGGCGGCGCCAACGCCGTCCGCACCAAGGTCTTCGAGCAGGTCGGCGTCCTGCCGGGGGAGTTCTTCTACGCCCACGAGGAGACCGACCTGGCCTGGCGGGCGCTCGACGCCGGGTGGCTGATCGACTACCGCGCGGACATGGTGCTGCTGCACCCGACGACGGCCCCCTCCCGGCACGCCGTCTACCACCGTATGGTGGCCCGTAACCGTGTGTGGCTCGCCCGCCGCAACCTGCCCGTCCCCCTGGTGCCGGTGTACCTGGGCGTCTGGATGGCCCTCACCCTCGTGCGCAAGCCCTCCGCCCCGGCCCTCAAAGCCTGGTTCGGCGGGTTCAAGGAGGGCTGGACCGTTCCCTGCGGTCGCCGCCGCCCGATGAAGTGGCGTACGGTCTGGCGGTTGACCCGGCTGGGCCGACCACCTGTCATCTGACAAGCTCGGGTCTGGGAGCATGGGCCCGACCACCGGGCCCGCGCCCCAGGGTCCGATGCCCCCTTCTGCCGCATCTTGAAGACGGAAAGTTTCAACTTGTGAGTGACACAACCCACGACGGCGCCCTCGCCACGAGCAAGCCGCCGTCCGAAGACGCGGGGCTCACCCCCGCCGAGCTCGCCAGGAAGTACGGCCTGTCGGTCAGCGGCGCCCGGCCCAGCCTGGGCGGATACGTGCGCGAGCTCTGGGGGCGGCGCCACTTCATCATGGCTTTCTCCCGGGCGAAGCTCGTCGCGCAGTACAGCGAGGCGAAGCTCGGCCAGATCTGGCAGGTGGCGACCCCCCTGCTGAACGCCCTGGTGTACTACCTGATCTTCGGCCTGATCCTGAACGCGGGACGCGGCATGCCGAAGGGCGCGTACATCCCCTTCCTGGTGATCGGCATCTTCGTCTTCTCGTTCACCCAGAGCTCGCTGATGGCGGGCGTCAGGGCGATCCCGGGCAACCTCGGCCTGGTCCGCGCCCTGCACTTCCCGCGCGCCTCGCTGCCGATCTCCTTCTCGCTGCAGCAGCTCGGGCAACTGCTGTACTCGATGATCGTGGTGCTCGTCGTCGTGATCGCCTTCGGGAACCACCCGCGGCTGTCCTGGCTGCTGGTCATCCCGACGCTGGCGCTGCAGTTCGTCTTCAACACGGGTCTCGCGCTGATCTTCGGTCGAATGGGGTCCAAGACCCCCGACCTCGCGCAGCTCATGCCGTTCATCACCCGCACGTGGATGTACGCCTCGGGCGTCATGTTCTCGATCGGCGAGATGCTCAAGGGCAGGCCGCACTGGATCGCGGACGTGCTCCAGTGGAACCCCGCGGCGATCTACATGGACCTCATCCGCTTCGCGCTCATCGACAGTTACGGTCCGCACCACTTGCCGCCGCACGTCTGGGCCTTCGCCGTGGGCTGGGCCGTCGTCATCGGCGTGGGTGGTTTCGTGTACTTCTGGAAGGCTGAGGAGCGTTACGGCCGTGGCTGAGAACAACAGGGGCGAAGTCCCCACCGTCATCGCCGACGACGTCCACATCGTCTACCGCGTCAACACCGGCAGCGCCGGCAAGGGCAGCGCCACCGCGGCGCTCAGCAAGATCATGCGCCGCGGCAAGGGGGACTCCCCGGGCGTCCGTCGGGTGCACGCCGTACGCGGTGTCTCCTTCACCGCCTACCGCGGCGAGGCCATCGGCCTCATCGGCTCCAACGGTTCGGGGAAGTCGACGCTGCTGCGCGCCATCGCGGGCCTGCTGCCCTGCGAGTCCGGCCGGGTCTACACCGACGGCCAGCCGTCGCTGTTGGGCGTCAACGCGGCGCTGATGAACGACCTGACCGGCGAGCGCAACGTGGTGCTCGGCGGACTCGCGATGGGCATGACGCGCGAGCAGATCCAGGAGCGCTACGACGACATCGTGGACTTCTCGGGCATCAACGAGAAGGGCGACTTCATCTCCCTGCCGATGCGCACCTACTCGTCCGGCATGGCCGCGCGCCTGCGTTTCTCCATCGCCGCCGCGAAGGACCACGACGTGCTGATGATCGACGAGGCGTTGGCGACCGGTGACCGGAAGTTCCAGGTCCGTTCCGAGGCCCGCATCCGTGAGCTGCGCGAGAAGGCCGGCACGGTCTTCCTGGTGAGCCACAACAACAAGTCCATCCGCGATACCTGTGACCGGGTGCTGTGGCTGGAGAAGGGTGAACTCCTGATGGACGGGCCCACCGAAGAAGTCGTCTCGGCGTACGAGAAGGCCACCAGCCACTGACGGCGCACCCCGTGTGACGGCCTCGGGCCCCTGCCGTTCCGCGCGGTGGGGGCCTCGGCGTGAGGCGTGTATTCCGGTCCTCGACATTTCCTCTCGGACGAATACCCGATAGGCCCTCGCGGCGTTGTACAGCGTAAGCTGGACCGGTTCTCCAATCGCGCCAAGAGGGGACGTTTCCCCGCAGTCGAAAAAGCCGGGGGTACCCCCGGGTAAAGTCCGGCGGCGTGTCCGAAATAGGATGACTTGGGTCGGCAGTGTAGAACGGGAGATGTGACGGCAATGGCTATGGGAATTCTCCGGCCCACAGGGACGGCGGCCGTCCCCGCCCCGGGCGGCGGGCGGTGACCCCGGGGCACGGCACCCGACCCGGGCGGCACACGGCCCCCACAGCCTCCGAGGCCCACGCGCGCGCCACCCTCGGCAAGGCCCGGACGGAGAACTTCCCCGTCGCCCCCGCCTTCCTCCCGCGCGCCTGGCGCACGGGCCTGATGGCGGTCTACGGGTACGCCCGGCTGGTCGACGACATCGGCGACGGGGACCTCGCCCCCGGCGGACGCGACGCCGTACTGCTGGGTCTCGACCCGGCCGCCACCGACGACCGGCTCGCCATGCTCGACGCCTTCGAAGCCGACCTCAAGCGCGTCTTCGGCGCCGCCGACGGCCCCCCGCGCCACCCGCTGCTCCAGGCCCTCCAGCCCGTGGTCAGCGCCCACGGCCTCACGCCCGAACCCTTCCTCGGGCTCATCGAGGCCAACCGCCAGGACCAGCGGGTCGCGCGCTACGACACGTACGAGGACCTCGTCGCGTACTGCGAGCTGTCCGCCAACCCGGTCGGCCGGCTCGTCCTCTCCCTCACCGGGACCAGCACCCCCGAGCGGGTCCGCCACTCCGACGCGATCTGCACCGCCCTGCAGATCGCCGAGCACCTCCAGGACGTCACCGAAGACCTCGGCCGCGACCGGATCTACCTCCCCGGCCGGGACATGCGCCGCTTCCACGTCGAGGAGACCGACCTTAAGGCGCCCACCGCCGGAGCGTCCGTACGCTCCCTGATCGCATTCGAAACCGAACGCGCCCGCGCGCTGTTGGACGAGGGCACCCCGCTCGTGGGCAGCGTGCGCGGCAGGCTCCGGCTGCTGCTCGCGGGTTTCGTGGGAGGGGGGCGTGCCGCCCTGAACGCCATCGCGGCCGCCGGCTTCGACGTAGCCCCCGGCCCGCCCAAGCCCACCAGGAGCGGCCTGCTCCGCGAGGTGGCCGCCGTCCTGCGCACAGCGCCGAGAAAGGGGTGAGCCCGAACGTGGAGGGCCCCACACACGCGTCCGCACCGTCCGCACCGTCCGCACCGACCGTGCTGTCCGCACCGATTTCCGCGGCCTACAGCTACTGCGAGGCCGTCACCGGCGCCCAGGCGCGCAACTTCGCGTACGGCATCCGCCTGCTGCCCACGGACAAGCGGCAGGCGATGTCCGCGCTGTACGCCTTCTCCCGCCGCGTCGACGACATCGGTGACGGCACGCTGCCCGCCGACGCCAAGCTCGCCCGGCTGGAAGAGACCCGCGCCCTGCTCGGGCGGATCCGCGCCGAGGCGATCGACGAGGACGACACCGACCCGGTCGCCGTCGCCCTCGCCCACGCCGCCCGGCGCTTCCCGATCCCCCTCGGCGGCCTCGACGAACTCATCGACGGGGTCCTGATGGACGTCCGCGGCCAGACCTACGAGACCTGGGACGACCTCAAGGTCTACTGCCGCTGCGTGGCCGGCGCCATCGGACGGCTCTCCCTCGGCGTGTTCGGCACGGCCCCCGGCGCCGCCGACGCGGCCCGGGCCCCCGAGTACGCCGACACCCTCGGCCTCGCGCTGCAACTCACCAACATCCTCCGCGACGTTCGCGAGGACGCCGGCAGCGGACGCACCTACCTGCCCGCCGAGGACCTCGCCAAGTTCGGCTGCTCCGACGGTTTCCACGCCGACCGGGCACCCGCCGGCGCCGACTTCGCCGGACTCGTCCACCACGAAGTCCGCCGCGCCCGCGCCCTGTTCGTCGAGGGGTACCGGCTGCTGCCCATGCTCGACCGGCGCAGCGGCGCCTGTGTCGCCGCCATGGCCGGCATCTACCGGCGCCTCCTGGACCGCATCGAACGCGAACCCGAGGCCGTCCTGCGCGGACGGGTCTCGCTGCCGACCCATGAGAAGGCCTACGTCGCCGTCCGCGGCCTCTCCGGCCTCGACGCGCGGACCATCTCCCGCCAGAGCACCAGGAGGCGGACCTGATGGCCGCCGGAGCAACCCCCTGCGACGCCCCGGCGTCCTTCGGGGCGACAAGGGAGCGCGCATGACCTCGAACCACGCGGTGGTCATCGGCGGTGGCCTCGCGGGGGTCACCGCCGCCCTCGAACTCGCCGACGCCGGACTGCGGGTGACCCTCCTGGAGAGCCGGCCCCGCCTCGGCGGCCTCGCCTTCTCCTTCAAACGCGGCGACCTCACCGTCGACAACGGCCAGCACGTCTACCTCCGCTGCTGCACCGCGTACCGCTGGTTCCTCGACCGGGTCGGCGGCGCCGCCCTCGCGCCGCTGCAGGAGCGACTCGACGTCCCCGTGCTCGACGTCGCCCACCCCGGGGGCCCGCGCCTGGGCCGACTGCGCCGCAGCGCCCTGCCCGTACCCCTGCACCTCGCCTCGTCCCTGGCGCGCTACCCGCACCTGTCCCTCGCCGAACGGGCGTCCGTCGGGCGCGCCGCCCTCGCGCTGCGCCGCCTCGACCCCGCCGACCCGGCGCTGGACGGCCTGGACTTCGCGACCTGGCTGGGCCGCTACGGCCAGTCGCCGCGCGCCATCGAGGCGTTGTGGGACCTCGTCGGCATCGCCACCCTCAACGCCACCGCCGACCAGTCCTCGCTGGGCCTGGCCGCCATGGTCTTCAAGACCGGCCTGCTCTCGGAGAACGGCGCCGCCGACATCGGTTGGGCCAAGGTCCCGCTGGGCGAGCTGCACGACACCCTCGCCCGCAAGCAACTCGACGCCGCCGGAGTACGCACCGAACTGCGCGCCCGGGTCACCGACATCACCCGCTCCGAGGACGGGAACTGGCGGGTGGACACCGAGACCGAGACCCTGGACGCCGCCACGGTCGTCCTCGCCGTCCCGCAGCGCGAGGCCCACGGCCTGCTTCCGCCCGGCGCCCTGGCCGACCCCGACAAGCTCCTCGACATCGGCACCGCCCCCATCCTCAACGTCCACGTCGTCTACGACCGCAAAGTGCTCAAGCGGCCCTTCTTCGCCGCGCTCGGCTCCCCGGTCCAGTGGGTCTTCGACCGCACCGACGCCTCCGGACTCACCGACGGCGGCCAGTACCTGGCCCTGTCCCAGTCCGTCGCCCAGCAGGACATCGACGAGCCCGTCTCCGTCCTGCGGACCAAGTACCTGCCCGAACTGGAACGGCTGCTGCCGGCCGCACGCGGCGCCAAGGTGAAGGACTTCTTCGTCACCCGGGAACGCACCGCCACCTTCGCCCCCACCCCCGGCGTCGGCCGGCTGCGCCCCGGCTTCCGGACCGACACGCCGGGGCTGTTTCTCGCCGGTGCGTGGACCGCCACCGGTTGGCCCGCGACCATGGAGAGCGCCGTCCGCAGCGGACTGGGCGCGGCACACGCCGCACTCGCCGCGCTCGGCCGCCACCGCGAACACCCCCTGCAAGAGGCGGCATGACCACCACCAGCACCAGCGGCACACCCGCTCCACGCTCAGCAGCACGTACAGGAACCAGAGGAGAGCCAGTGAACCCGGGGAATCCGGCTGTCGAGAACACCGGCGGCAGTGTGGGCGCGGCCGGTGGAGAGGCAGCGGACACGCTCGCCCTCCTGGAACGCGGCCGCACGCTGTCCACCCCCGTGCTCCGCGCCGCCGTGGACCGGCTCGCGGCGCCCATGGACACCGTCGCCGCCTACCACTTCGGCTGGATCGACGCGCAGGGCAACCCCGCCGACGGCGACCAGGGCAAGGCCGTGCGCCCCGCCCTCGCGCTGCTCTCCGCCGAAGCCGCGGGCGTCGCGGCCGAAGTCGGCATCCCCGGCGCCGTCGCCGTCGAACTCGTCCACAACTTCTCCCTGCTGCACGACGACCTGATGGACGGCGACGAGCAGCGTCGCCACCGCGACACGGTGTGGAAGGTGCACGGACCGGCGCAGGCCATCCTCGTCGGCGACGCGCTCTTCGCCCTCGCCAACGAGGTCCTGCTGGAGCTGGGCACCGTCGAGGCGGGCCGCGCGGCGCGCCGACTGACCACCGCCACCCGCAAGCTCATCGACGGGCAGGCGCAGGACATCTCCTACGAGCACCGCGAGCGCGTCAGCGTCGAGGAGTGCCTGGAGATGGAGGGCAACAAGACCGGCGCCCTGCTCGCCTGCGCGGTCTCCATCGGCGCCGTCCTCGGCGGCGCGGACGACCGGACCGCCGACAAGCTGGAGGAGTACGGGTACCACCTCGGCCTCGCCTTCCAGGCCGTCGACGACCTCCTCGGTATCTGGGGCGACCCGGAGGCCACCGGCAAGCAGACCTGGAGCGACCTGCGCCAGCGCAAGAAGTCCCTGCCGGTCGTCGCCGCCCTCGCGGCGGGCGGACCCGCCTGCGAGGAACTGGCCCGGCTGCTGGCCGCCGACGCCAAGAGCAACGACTTCGAGAACTTCTCGGAAGAGGAGTTCGCCGCCCGAGCCGCCCTCATCGAGGAGGCCGGCGGACGCCTGTGGACCGCCGACGAGGCCCGCCGCCAGCACACGGTGGCGATCCGCGCGCTGGACGACGTCGACATGCCGCAGCGGGTGCGCGACCAACTCGTCGCCCTCGCCGACTTCGTCGTCGTGCGCAAGAGGTGATTATCGCCTGGGCGCGGATATGAATCATGAGTCGCCGGCCGGCGCCGCCCACCCACTCGGCACCGCCTAGGCGTGCACCGGCCGACGGCAGACCCCAGCACAGCAGAGACCACTGCACGAAGGGGAAGCCATGACAGCGACGACCGACGGCGGCGGAACCCCGGGCGCGGGGCCCGCGCGCGAGCCGGCCGCCACCCCGGGCCCGTTGCCCGGGGTCCGGGACGCCACCGAGCGCGCCACCCGCCACCTGCTCGACTTGCAGGACCCGGCCGGCTGGTGGAAGGGCGACCTGGAGACCAACGTCACCATGGACGCCGAGGACCTGCTGCTGCGGCAGTTCCTAGGCATCCGGGACGAGGCCACCACGCGGGCCGCCGCCCAATTCATCCGGGGCGGGCAACGCGAGGACGGCACCTGGGCCACCTTCCACGGCGGACCGCCCGAACTCTCCGCCACCGTCGAGGCGTACGTGGCGCTGCGACTCGCCGGGGACCCGCCCGACGCCCCCCACATGGCGCGCGCCTCCGCCTGGATCCGGGCCCACGGGGGGATCGCCGCCGCCCGGGTCTTCACCCGGATCTGGCTGGCCCTGTTCGGCTGGTGGAAGTGGGACCACCTGCCCGAACTCCCGCCGGAACTGATCTTCCTGCCCCCCTGGGTGCCCCTCAACATCTACGACTTCGGCTGCTGGGCCCGCCAGACCATCGTCCCGCTCACCGTGGTCTCCGCCCTGCGCCCGGTCCGTCCGGCGCCGTTCGCGCTGGACGAGCTGCACACCGACGCGCGCCACCCGAATCCGGTCAAACCCATGGCCCCGGTGACGAGTTGGGACGGGGCCTTCCAGCGCATGGACAAGGCCCTGCACCTCTACCGGCGCTTCGCCCCGCGCCGGCTGCGCAAGGCCGCCATGAACACCGCCGCCCGTTGGATCATCGAGCGCCAGGAGAACGACGGCTGCTGGGGCGGGATCCAGCCGCCGGCCGTCTACTCCGTCATCGCGCTGCACCTGCTCGGGTACGACCTCGGCCACCCCGTGATGCGGGCCGGCCTGGAATCCCTCGACCGGTTCGCCGTCTGGCGCGAGGACGGCTCGCGGATGATCGAGGCGTGCCAGTCGCCGGTCTGGGACACCTGCCTCGCCGCCATCGCCCTGGCCGACGCGGGAGTCCCGGCCGACCACCCGGCGCTCCTCAAGGCCGCGGACTGGATGCTCGGGGAGGAGATCACCCGGAGCGGCGACTGGGCCGTGCGACGGCCCGGACTCGCCCCCGGGGGCTGGGCGTTCGAGTTCCACAACGACACCTACCCCGACATCGACGACACCGCCGAGGTGGTCCTGGCCCTGCGCCGGATCGCCCACCCCGAACCGGCGAGGGTCGAGGCCGCCATCGCCCGCGGGGTGTCCTGGAACCTCGGTATGCAGTCGAGGAACGGTGCTTGGGGCGCCTTCGACGCCGACAACACCAGCCCGTACCCCAACCGGCTCCCCTTCTGTGACTTCGGCGAGGTCATCGACCCTCCCTCGGCCGACGTGACCGCCCACGTCGTCGAGATGCTGGCCGTCGAGGGCAAGGCGGGCGACCCCCGGACCCGGCGCGGCATCAACTGGCTGCTGGCCGAACAGGAGCCCAGCGGCGCCTGGTTCGGACGCTGGGGCACCAACTACGTCTACGGCACCGGCTCGGTGGTCCCGGCCCTCACCGCCGCGGGAATGCCCACCCGACACCCCGCGATCCGACGGGCCGTGGCCTGGCTGGAGTCCGTACAGAACGCGGACGGGGGGTGGGGGGAGGACCAGCGGTCCTACAAGGACCCGGCCTGGGCGGGGAAGGGAGCGTCCACCCCCTCCCAGACCGCCTGGGCGCTCATGGCCCTGCTGTCGGCCGGCGAACGCGAGGGCAAGGCCGTGGAACGCGGCATCGCCCACCTCGTGCACACCCAGCGCGAGGACGGCTCCTGGGACGAGCCGTACTTCACCGGCACCGGCTTCCCCTGGGACTTCTCCATCAACTACCACCTGTACCGGCAGGTGTTCCCGCTGACCGCGCTCGGCCGCTACCTGTACGGGGAACCGTTCGGCCCCGACGGCAGGACGCGGCCCCTGGCCGGGGCCACGGTGCGCCCCGCCCGTCAGGCCACGGCGCGGCTCACCGGTCAGACGACGGTGCCCACCGGTCAGGCCACAGTGCGGCCCACGAACGAGACCCCGGTCGGGCCCGCGCGCGAGGTCCCCGCTCGCCCCGCGCACGAGACCGCGGCGACGTCCGCGGGCGAGGCCGTGGCGGACCCCGTGCGCGAGGCCACGGCGATCCTGGCGGAGGAGACGTGACGGGCGACCGCGCCGCCCCCTCCGGCGTACCGCTGCTGATCGCCTGCGCCCTGCGCATCGAACGGCTGGCCCTGCGCAGCGGTGGCGACCGCGGCTCGCCGCGCGCGTACGCCGTCCTGCGCACCGGCATGGGCCCGCGCGCCGCCGACCGCGCCGTCACCCGGGCACTCGCCCCGACCGGCATGGCCGGCGCCGCCGTCCTCGCCACCGGCTTCTGCGCCGGCCTCGCCCCCGGCATGAACCCGGGGGACCTGGTCGTCGCCGAGGAGGCCCGGGACCCCCGCGGCACCGTCGTCTGCGACGGCGCCCCCCTGCTCGCCGAGGCACTGGCCCGGGCCCTTCCCGGCCGGACCGTGCACACCGGCGCACTGACCGGATCCGACCACGTCGTACGGGGCCAGGAGCGCGCCCAGCTGCGCGCCACCGGCGCCATCGCCGTCGACATGGAATCCGCGGCCACCCTGTGGACCGCCACCAGCGGCGCGAGCCGTCCGGTTGCGGCCGTCCGGGTGATCGTGGACGCTCCGGAGCATGAGCTCGTCCGAATCGGCACGGTTCGCGGAGGAATATCGGCCTTCCGCGTGTTGCGTGCCGTACTGCCCGCGTTTTATGACTGGCACCGTTCTTTGCCGCTCCCCAGGAGGTGAGCCAGATGGCCATGCCGTTGCGACAGTCCATCAGGGTCGGGACCTATCTTCTCGAACAGAAGCTCCGCAAGCGTGAGAAGTTCCCGCTGATCGTCGAGCTCGAACCGCTCTACGCCTGCAACCTGGCCTGCGAGGGCTGCGGGAAGATCCAGCACCCGGCGGGGGTGCTCAAGCAGCGCATGCCCGTCGCCCAGGCCGTCGGCGCCGTGCTGGAGTCCGGGGCCCCCATGGTGTCCATCGCCGGTGGCGAGCCCCTGATGCACCCCCAGATCCACGAGATCGTGCGCCAGTTGGTGGCCCGCAGGAAGTACGTCTTCCTCTGCACCAACGCGATGCTGCTCCGCAAGAAGATCGAGAACTTCACCCCCTCCCCGTACTTCGCCTTCGCCGTGCACATCGACGGGCTGCGCGAGCGGCACGACGAGTCCGTGGCCAAGGAAGGCGTCTTCGACGAGGCGGTGGCCGCCATCAAGGAGGCCAAGAGGCGTGGCTTCCGGGTCACCACGAACTCCACCTTCTTCAACACCGACACCCCGCAGACGATCATCGAGGTGCTGAACTACCTCAACGACGACCTCAAGGTCGACGAAATGATGATCTCGCCCGCCTACGCCTACGAAAAGGCCCCCGACCAGGAACACTTCCTGGGCGTCGAACAGACCAGGGAACTCTTCAAGAAGGCATTCGCCGGCGGCAACCGGCGACGCTGGCGGCTCAACCACTCCCCGCTCTTCCTGGACTTCCTGGAAGGCAAGGTCGATTTCCCCTGCACCGCCTGGGCCATTCCGAATTACTCCCTCTTCGGCTGGCAGCGCCCCTGCTACCTGATGAGCGACGGATACGTCCCGACGTACCGGGAACTGATCAACGACACCGACTGGAGCAAGTACGGCCGCGGAAAGGACCCGCGCTGCGCGAACTGCATGGCGCACTGCGGGTACGAGCCGACCGCCGTCCTCGCCACGATGGGCTCCCTCAAGGAGTCCCTCCGCGCGGCCAGGGAGACGATCGGCGGCAACCGCGGCACGTCGGCATGACGTCCGCGACCGGAGGGGGCAAGGGCTTCGACCTCGGGGCCCTGCTCGCGGAACGCGGTGCCGAGCGGTACGAGCTGCACGCCCGGCACCTCAACCACCAGCTGCCCCGGATGCTGCGCACCATCGGCTTCGACAAGGTCTACGAGCGGGCCGAAGGCGCCCACTTCTGGGACGCCGAGGGCAACGACTACCTCGACATGCTCGCCGGGTTCGGCGTGATGGGCCTCGGCCGGCACCACCCGGTGGTCCGCCGGGCGCTGCACGACGTCCTGGACGCCCAGCTCGCCGACCTCACGCGCTTCGACTGCCAGCCCCTGCCCGGCCTGCTCGCCGAGAAGCTGCTCTCGCACAGCCCCCACCTGGACCGGGTCTTCTTCGGCAACAGCGGCACCGAAGCGGTGGAGACGGCCCTCAAGTTCGCCCGGTACGCCACCGGACGCCCCAGGGTCCTCTACTGCGACCACGCGTTCCACGGCCTGACCACCGGCTCCCTCTCGGTCAACGGGGAGGGCGGCTTCCGCGACGGCTTCGCGCCCCTCCTCCCCGACACGAAGATCGCGCTCGGCGACCTGGCCGCGCTGGAGCGGGAACTGGAACGCGGCGACGTGGCCGCGTTCGTCGTGGAACCCATCCAGGGCAAGGGGGTCCTCGCGCCCCCACCCGGTTTCCTGCTCGCCGCGCAGGACCTGTTGCGCCGCCACAAGGCGTTGCTGATCGCCGACGAGGTGCAGACCGGCCTCGGACGTACCGGTGACTTCTACGCGTACCAGAACGAACCGGGGGTGGAACCCGACCTGGTGTGCGTGGCCAAGGCGCTCTCCGGGGGCTACGTACCGGTCGGGGCGACCCTCGGCAAGGACTGGATCTTCAAGAAGGTCTACTCCTCCATGGACCGGGTGCTGGTGCACTCCGCCAGCTTCGGGTCCAACGCCCAGGCGATGGCGGCCGGACTGGCCGTGCTCAGTGTCATGGAGGACGAGGGGATCGTGGCCCGTGCCCGGGCGACGGGCGACCTGCTGCGCGGCCGGCTCGCGGCGCTGGTGGACGAGTACGAGCTGCTGCACGAGGTGCGCGGCCGCGGGCTGATGATCGGCATCGAGTTCGGCCGGCCCTCCTCGCTCGGGCTGCGCAGCCGTTGGACGATGCTCCAGGCGGCCCGCAAGGGGCTCTTCGCGCAGATGGTCGTGGTGCCGCTGCTCCAGAAGCACCGGATCCTCACGCAGGTCTCCGGGGACCACCTGGAGGTCATCAAACTGATCCCGCCGCTGATCATCGACGAGCAGGACGTGGACCGGTTCGTCGGCGCCTTCCGCGAGGTCATGGACGAGGCGCACGGCGGGGGGGCCCTGATGTGGGACTTCGGCAGGACGCTGGTGAAGCAGGCCGTCGGCAACCGCTGACGACCCGCCCGGGAGTCGCTTCAGTCGAGGAGCCGGTCCCTGAGCCGGCCGAGGGTCGCGGACGTGAGTCCGAGTCCCTCGGCCAGGTAGGGCACCACCCCGCCCCAGGTCTCGTCGATCGTCTCGAAGGCCGCGGTCACGAACTCGGCGCGGGCGTCGAACAGCGGAGCCAGCAGCTCCATCACCTCGGGGGAGCGCGCGTCGGCGGAGTCGTCGCTGCGGCGCACCCGGTAGCGGTTGTGCGGGGCGTTCGACTCCAGGTAGTCCGCCACGATCGCCTCGCGCTCCACGCCGAGGGCGAGGAGCGTGACGGCGATCGACAGTCCCGCCCGGTCCTTGCCGGCCGCGCAGTGCATCAGGGCGGGGACGCTGTCCTCGGCGAGCGCGTGTACGACCCGGCTGTGCTCGGCCGTCCGATCCCTGATGATCGCCCGGTACGAGGTCCTCATCCGGGCGGCGGCCCTTCCCTCGCCCAGGAGACCCCGGAGCTGCCCCAGATCTCCGTCGCGGACCATTTTCCAAAACTCCCGGCCGTCCGCCGGGTCCGTCAGCGGAATGTTCACGTTCCGGACACCGGGCAGATCGACGTCCGGTCCTTCCAGCGCGTGGTCGGCCCCGTTGCGGAAGTCGAAAACGGTGTGGAGGCCGAGCGAGGACAGGAATTCCACGTCGTTTTCGGTGGCATGCGCCAGATGTCCGCTTCGGAAGAGAAGTCCCGACCTGACCCTTCGTCCGTCGGTGGTCGGCAGCCCGCCCACGTCACGGAAATTGCGCACTCCGGACAGTTCGGGCCCGGTGGGTGGGTCGGCGGCTATCTGCTGGGTCACGGGTCGGGTCCTCCGCATTCGTCGTGGGCTCGCGGCCGGGGTGTGGCCGCGACCGTCGGGCCGACGCCACGCTGTCCGAATTAAGCCGGTTGAGAACAACTTGCCGTATCCGGGGGCGAGATCGCGCCGGATCCCGTGAGCCAGATCATACGGTGACCGAGCGTGCCTGATCGCGAAACCCGAATTCCCTTGTCCAGGCGGTCGTTGAGGGGCCGGAATGGACGGAGGGTGACGGGAATTCAGTCGCCCTCCCAAATCTGCTATTGCGTCAGGGAATTCATGGCTTGTTGTGTGTGCCCCCACTCGATTACCTTCGCGATCGATCCGGGTGGACCGCCGAATCCTGCCGCCGCCCGGGAACCGCACCCGACTATTCACGCGCGCGGCAGGAGCGGGGGAACCAGGTAAGCCGCTGTTCCGGATCTTCCCGCCGGAACGGCTCGGGGTGAAGTCGTACACCGCTGCGTACGGCCGGACATCTCCAGTCCGAACCCGACAGCTCACCTCGCAGGCGACGGAGAGGAATTCGTCATGCCCGCACACGGCAAGCACCGCCGCCCTAAGTCCCGTGCCATGTCCCGCGGACTGGCCGCCGCCGGCACCGGTGGCGCCGCCCTGGCGCTCCCGCTGATGGGCGCCGCCGGCGCCCACGCCGCCCCGGCCGCCGCCCCCGCCGCACTGCCCGTCCAGGCCCCACTGCTCCCGGTTTCCCACCAGGCCGCGCCCGCCTCGGCCCCGGCGACCGCCCCCGGCGTCTACACCGTCGTCCCCGGCGACTACCTTTCGAAGATCGCCGCCGAACGCCACCTCTCCGGCGGCTGGGAGCGGCTGTACGCCGACAACCGCGAGGCCGTCGGCGCGGATCCCTCCCTGATCCACCCGGGCCTCAAGCTGACCCTCGGCGCCCGCGCGGACCATGACGGACACGGCGACCGCACCTCTGCCAAGACGGCCTCCCGGGACTCCGGCGCGGCTTCGGCCCCGGCCTCCCCCGACCGCTCCTCCGCCAAGGCTCAGGCACCCTCCGAGTCCGGCTCCGGCAGCGGTTCCGCCGAGGCGCAGCAGGCCGCACCGTCCGCGCAGGGCTCCGGCTCCTCCACCGGCGCGGTCTCGGCGTCCGGATTCGTCGCCCCGGTCGACGGCGGGACCTCCACCCCGTACAAGCAGGCGGGCAGCATGTGGTCTTCCGGTTATCACACCGGCGTCGACTTCATCGCGAGCACCGGCACCACCGTCAAGGCGGTCGGCGCCGGCACCGTCGTCACGGCCGGCTGGGGCGGCGCGTACGGCAACGAGGTCGTGATCCGGCACGCCGACGGCAAGTACTCCCAGTACGGCCACCTCTCGCAGATCTCCGTCTCGGTCGGCCAGAGCGTCACCGCCGGACAGCGCATCGGACTCTCCGGCGCCACCGGCAACGTGACCGGCCCGCACCTCCACTTCGAGGTCCGCACCGGCCCGGCGTACGGCTCCGACATCGACCCGCTGGCGTACCTGCGCTCCAAGGGCGTCACCATCTGACGCGCCAGAGCGTGAGCCCGCAGACGCGTGAGGCCGGGACCCCGGGAGGGTTCCGGCCTCACGCGTTTCTTATTCCTCATGTGCATCGTGGCGTAGATCACGGTCCGTCAAACCCTGCTTACGTTGGCGTAGGTCGCCCGTGGGGGTGAAGGATGTGGTGCTGTGGCAGCGACGACGACGACACTCAAGACCATCGGCTCGTACGCGGCGATCGGGGACAGCTTCACCGAGGGCGTGGGGGACCCGGGACCCGGGGATTCGTACCTCGGCTGGGCGGACCGGCTGGCCGTACTCCTGGCCGACCAGCGGGAAGAACACGATTTCCGGTACGCGAACCTGGCCGTCCGGGGGAAGCTCCTCGACCAGATCGTGGCCGTGCAGGTGCCGAGGGCGAAGGCCCTCGCGCCCGACCTCGTCACCTTCTGCGCGGGGGGCAACGACATCATCCGTCCGGGAACCGACCCGGACGACGTGGCGGAGCGCTTCGAGGCGGCCGTCGCCGACCTCGCCGGTTCCGTGGGCCGCGTCATGATCACGACCGGCTTCGACACCCGGGGCGTGCCGGTCCTCAAGCACCTCCGGGGCAAGGTGGCGACGTACAGCGCGCACGTGCGCGCCATCGCCGACCGGTACGACTGCCCGGTGCTCGACCTCTGGTCCCTCAAGTCCGTGCAGGACAGGCGGGCGTGGGACGCCGACCGGCTGCACCTCTCGCCCGAGGGGCACACCCGGGTGGCGCTGCGCGCGGCCCAGGTCCTCGGCCTGGACGTGCCGGCCGACCCCGACCAGCCGTGGCCGCCGGAGCGGCCGCGCGGCTCGGTGGACGTGACACGGGACAACATCCAGTGGGCGCGCGAGCACCTGGTGCCCTGGATCGGACGGCGGCTGCGCGGCGAGTCCTCCGGGGACCACGTCGAGGCGAAGCGGCCGGACCTGCTGCCGCTGTAGGGCGTACGCGCCGACGGGGGCGGCGGGGTCGGGGTGGCGGGGGTCGGGATGGCGGGTCGGCGCAAGGGGGGCCGGGGCGGCGGCGGGGCGGGCGGGACCGGAGTATCGCGACACGCCGGGGGCCGCGAGCGGAATCCTCGGGGCCCGGTGTGCGTTGGGATGATCGTAGTCACGCACGATCGTCCTGCCCCCATCCTCACAGGAGGCGCCTTGTCCGGCTCCCGTCCTCTGCGTCCGCGGCTGCGTGCCCTGCGGCCCGAAGCCTTCGGCGCGGACCCGTCCGGCGCGCGGCTGGAGCGCATCCTGCGCTCGCCCCACTTCGCCGACGGGGTCTTCCAGAACCCGGTGGGGGCCCGGACCAGGCCGTCCGGTTCCATGGCGGAGTTCGCCAAGATCTACTTCCACAAGGAGCAGCGCCTGCGGCGCAGCCCGGGTGCGCCGATCCCGGTCTACCCGACGACGCTGGCCGAGCTGGCCAAGCCACCGGTGAGCGGGCTGCGACTGACCTGGATGGGGCACTCCAGCGTCCTCGCCGAGATCGACGGCCGCCGGGTGCTGTTCGACCCGGTGTGGGGAGAGCGGTGCTCTCCCTTCCCGTTCGCCGGACCGAAGCGGCTGCACCCGGTACCGGTACCGCTGGCCTCGCTGGGGAAGGTCGACGTCGTGGTGATCTCGCACGACCACTACGACCACCTCGACCTGCCGACGATCAAGGCGCTGGCCGGTACGGACACGGTGTTCGCCGTCCCGCTCGGCGTCGGAGCCCACCTGGAGCGCTGGGGAGTCCCGGCGGACCGGCTGCGCGAGCTGGACTGGAACGAGAGCACCAAGGTCGCCGGGCTCTCCCTCACCGCCACCCCCGCCCGCCACTTCTGCGGGCGGGGTCTGCGCAACCAGCAGTTCACCCTGTGGGCGTCCTGGGTCGTGGCGGGCGACGCGCACCGGATCTACCACAGCGGCGACACGGGCTACTTCCCGGGCTTCCAGGAGATCGGCGCCGCGCACGGCCCGTTCGACGCCACGATGATCCAGATCGGCGCGTATTCCGAGTATTGGCCCGACATCCACATGACCCCGGAGGAGGGCATGCAAGCCCACCTCGACCTCCAGGGCGGCACGCCGAGCGGCACGATGCTCCCGATCCACTGGGGCACCTTCAACCTGGCACCGCACCCGTGGGACGAGCCGGGCGAGGGCACCTTCGCGGCGGCGGAGGCGGCCGGTGCGGTGATCGCCCTGCCCGTACCGGGCCGGCCCTTCGAGCCGGGAGCCGCCGACGCGCCGGCCGAGCCGTGGTGGCGTCCCTTCGTCGTGAACGCCGCCCCCGCCGCGACCCCGTCCCCCTCCCACCCGACCGCCACCGCGCCGAAGCCGGCGCCGGCCCACGAGGAGCCGGAGGCGGTGGGCTCGTAGCGGCTGCGTGGCTGCGTGGCGGGCGGTGGCGGTGAAGCGGACGGCCGGGCGGAAGCGCGGGCGGATCCGAGGCGGCGGTGGATTCGGGCTCTCGTGCGAGCGCTCCTTCCCAGGCGGTAAGCAGCCCGGTGAAGTTGGCCGACTCGGCGCCCCGGGTGGGAGCGTGCGGTCTAGCGTGGGTACCCGGTGATCAACACCGGGCCTCGGCAGTGCCGGGGACCGGGCCCCACGTACCGAGGACCCCGATGTCCGGATACCGCGCCGCCCGCCACGCTCCGTCGAGAAACGCCGTCACCGGCCCCGGCCGGCACTTACGCCCCCAGCTGGTCCGGGCCGCCGTCCTGCCCACCCTCGCCGCCGGACTCAGCGGCGCGGCCGCCGTGATCTTCACCTTGCAGCTCGGAGGCGGGTCGGGCGCCCGGGACCCCCGGCTCTGGCCCGTCCTCACCGGCTGCGGGCTGCTAGTGGTCGGCGCGCTCGCCGCCGCCCTGCTCGGCGCCCAGCGCGCGGCCAGGGCCGTACGCGAACGGTGCGAGTCCCTTCGCCGCTCCAGCCTGCGCGGCCGCCAGGAACTGCGGGCGGCCCTCGACCGGCTGGAGCGCGGCGAGACGCCGCCCCGCCCGGTGCGCGGCGGTGCCGGCGGGCCGCCGCCGGACGGAGACCCCACCCGGCTGGACGAGTTCTGGCTGCTGGGGCAGGAACTGCGCGGTGCGCGCGAGCAGGCGTACGGGGTCCTCGTCCGGCTCGCCGGACGGGCCGCCCCGTCCGACAGCGACCGCAAGGTCGAGGTCTTCGTCAACCTCGCGCGTCGGCTGCAATCCCTCGTGCACCGCGAGATCTCCTTGCTGGACGACCTGGAAGACACGGTCGAGGATCCCGACCTGCTGAAGGAGCTCTTCCACGTCGACCACCTCGCGACCCGGATCCGACGCCACGCCGAGAACCTCGCCGTGCTCGGCGGCGCCGCCTCCCGGCGGCAGTGGACCCGGCCCATCGACCTGAGCGAGGTGCTCCGCTCCTCCGTCGCGGAGGTCGAGCAGTACACGCGGGTCAAGGTGGTGCCCCCGGCGGGCGGCACCGTCCGTGGGCACGCCGTCGCCGACGTCGTCCACCTGCTGGCAGAACTCGTCGAGAACGCCACCGTCTTCTCCGCGCCCGACACCGACGTGGTGGTGCGCGCCGAACGCGTCACCGCCGGGATCGCGGTCGAGGTGGAGGACCGGGGACTGGGCATGCCGGCCGAGGAACAGCGCCGGATGAACGCCCTGCTGGGCGATCCGGACCAGGTCGACGTGCGGCACCTGCTGGCGGACGGCCGGATCGGCCTGTTCGTGGTGTCGGCGCTGGCCCGCAGGCACGGGGTCGCCGTCGAGCTCAAGTCCAACATCTACGGCGGTGTGCTCGCGGTGCTCGTCCTGCCGCAGGAACTCCTGGGCACGGAGGCGTCGAACGCCGCCGACGCGCACGATGTCGGGCGGGCCACCTCGTGGGGGACCGGGGCGGGGGCGCATATGCCCCCGTTGGAACCCGTACGCACGACCACGCCCGCGCCGCGCCGGCCCGAGGCGGCGGACGCGGCTCCGACGGTACCGACGTGGGCCGAGCCGGTACCGGAGCGAGTTGCGGAGCCGGTTCGGGAGTCGGTGGGGGAGCCGGTCGGGGAATGGGAGCCGGAACCAGTGTGGCGGCCGGAGCCGGTTCCGGTATCGGTTCCGTATGCAGTGGTGGAGCCCGCCCCCGCCCCCGCCCCCGCCCCCGCCGACCCCGGACCCGCCGCCGACACGGTTCCGGTCGCCTTCACGGTGCCCGCCGCGCGCACGGACCCCGACCGGCCGCTGCTGCCCCGGCGCCGCGCCCAGGAGCACGTCGTGCCCGAGCTGCGCGAGGCCCCGGCCCCGCGCCGCACCCCGGAAGCCGAGCCGCCCGTACACGACCCGGGCCTGATGGCGGCCTTCCAACGCGGATTCGACCGGGCCCAGTCGGAGCCCCGGGCGTGACCCCGCCCGGCTCCCCGGCCCGCGTCCCCTCGCTACCCCACTCCTCACCCCACCCCCCACCCCGGCAAGGAGCACACCCTCATGAGCGGCGAAGTGGCCACCAGGACAAGCCGGCTCTCGGATCTCGACTGGCTGCTCGGCGGCCTGGTCCAACGGGTGCCGTACACGCGCAGCGCGGTGCTGCTCACGGCGGACGGGCTCGTGAGCTGCGTGCACGGCCTGGACGCCGACAGCGCGGACCACATGGCGGCGCTGGCCTCGGGCCTGTATTCGCTGGGCCGCAGCGCCGGCTCCCGGTTCGCGGCCGGCGCCGAGGTCCGGCAGGTGGTGGTGGAGCTCGACACGGCGCTGGTGTTCGTCTCGGCGGCCGGGTCCGGCACCTGCCTCGCCGTGCTCGCCGACCGGGAGGCCGACGCGGGGGTGCTGGGCTACGAGATGGCGATGCTGGTGAAGAGCGTACGTCCCTACCTGGCGGCGCCGCCGCGTCGGCCCGTCGCCGATCCGGAGCGATGAGGGCCAGGGCGCGGGGGGCGTACGGGTCCGGTCCGGGGCGGGACACCGCCCCCTGGCTGGACGACACGGCGGGCCGGGTCATGCGGCCGTACACCGCGAGCGGCGGCCGGACCCGGCCCGCCGTCGCGCTTGACCTGCTCTCGCTGGTCACGGCGACGGGCGTACGCCCGCGCGCGCCGCTCGGCGCGGAACACACCCTCGCGTTGCGCTTGTGCGCCGGCGCGTCGGCGGTGACGGTCGCCGAGGTGGCCGGGCAGCTGAGGCTCCCGGCGGGGGTGGTGAAGGTGCTGTTGTCCGATCTGATGGAACACGGAGCCGTCGAGGCGCGGGCCCCGAGGTTCCCGGGCGGCGACTCGCTCGCCACCGACGACCTGGACCTGCTGCGGGCGGTGCTCGATGGCCTACGCCGAAGGCTGTGACGACCGGGGCCTTCCCACGACCTTGAAGATCCTGGTCGCGGGCGGGTTCGGGGCGGGGAAGACGACCTTCGTGGGCGCGGTGAGCGAGATCGAACCGCTGTGCACGGAGGAGCTGCTGAGCGACCTCGGCGAGAGCGCCGACCCCCTCGAAGGGGTGGAGGCGAAGACGACGACCACGGTCGCCCTGGACTTCGGCAGGATCACCCTCGACCGGGGCCACGTCCTGTACCTCTTCGGCACGCCCGGGCAGCAGCGCTTCTGGTTCCTGTGGGAGGAGCTGTGCGCGGGCGCGCTGGGGGCGGTGGTCCTGGCCGATACGCGCCGCCTCGGGGACTGCTTCCCGGCCGTGGACTTCTTCGAGCGGCGCGGGATCGCCTTCGTCGTCGCCGTCAACGAGTTCGACGGCTGCCACCGCTACACGCCCGGGGAGGTCCGGGAGGCGGTGGGGCTGGGGCCGGACGTACCCGTCGTGCGCTGTGACGCGCGGCTGACCAGTTCCGGTACGGGGGCGCTGGCCGCCCTCGTCCACCACCTGCTGTTCAACGCCGGGTCCGGGCGGCCGACGGACCCGGCCACCTAGGAGGATCGGGGGAACCGTCATGACGTACTACGAATCGACCGGCCACCTGCTGCTCACCCCGGTGGACCGGGAGGCGCCCGGCCGGGCGGTCCGGCTGCGCGAACTGGACCTCGGGGAGCGGCCCGACGCGGAACTCGACGCCTTCGCGCGGCGGATCGCGCAGACCCTGGAGGCACCGTACGCGGGGGTCAACTTCGTCGGTGAGGAACGGCAGTTCTTCTCGGGCCTCCACCACCGTCCCGACGCCCCGCCGAGCGGCTACCCGGCCCGCGTGCTGACCCGCGACCTGGGATATTGCCCCCACGTGGTGGTCCGGCGGCGGGCGTTGGTGCTGGAGGACGTACGGGACTTCGCGCGCTTCGCGGGCAACGCCGTCGTGGACGGGAGCGGAGTGCGCTCGTACGCGGGGGCGCCGCTGACGGACCGGCGGGGGCTCGTCCTGGGGACGGTGTGCGCGGTGGACGTGGTGCCCAGGCGGTGGGGGACGGAGGGGCTGGGGACGGTGAAGGCCCTCGCGGCGGAGCTGGGGGAGCTGCTGCGGGAACGGGAGGACCGGTGCCGCTGAGCCGGGATCTCAGGCGCCCGGCCGCAGGAAGGCGGAGATCCGCTCCCTGAGCGAGCGGGGGTCCAGGCCGTGGGCGGCGGTGTGCTCGGCGATGGTTCCGTAGCGCCGCAGTTCGGCGCGGCCGACGCCCAGGCCCAGGACCCGGTGCGGGCGGTCGCCGAGGGCGTCGTTGGCGGCGGCGGTGGAGGTTCCGGCGAGATACGGCTCGACCAGCACCACGTCGGCCGCCGTCCCCCGTGCGGCGGCGGCGCGCAGGGCCGCGTCGTCGAAGGGCCGTACGGTTGTCGCGTAGAGCACGCTCACGTCCATGCCCCCGGTCGCGGCGAGCACGTTGTCCAGCAGTGGTCCGACCGCCAGCACCACGCCCGCGCGTCCCTCCCGTACGGTGTGGAGGCCCGGGCCGGTCGCGGGGCGCGGCTCGGCGTTGGACTGCGCGCTGAGGCGGACGTACACCTTGTCGTCCCCGGCGGCGTACGCGGCGCGCAACAGCGCCTCGGCCTCGTCGGGGTGGCCCGGCACGTGCACCGTCCAGCCGTCGAGGGTGTCCAGCAGGGCCACGTCGCCGGGCGCCATATGGGTGAAACCGCCGGCCGGCCAGTCGTAGCTCGCGCTCGCGCTGACGAGGACGCCGCCCGTGCCCTGGTGCCCGAAGTCCAGCTTGACCTGCTCGAACGGCCGCTCCACCAGGAAACTGGCGAAGGTGTGCATGATCGGCCGCAGCCCGGTCAAGGCGAGGCCGCCGCCCACTCCGACGAGCAACTGCTCCCGGATCCCGACGTTGACCACCCGGTCGGGGTGGCGCTGTTGGGCGGGCCGGAACCCGTCCATGGTGATCTCGGCGAGCACGAGTGCCGGCCGGGGGTCCTCGTCGAGCATCTTCGACGTGACCGTGATGAACCGCTCCCGCATCGTGTCCATTTCTCCCCTGCCCCTTGATGGTGTGCCGGTCTCAGAGCTTCTTCTCCACGCGGGCCACGACGGCGTGCGGCCGGCCCGGGTGCGGCGCCGTGAAGGCGGCGTACAGCGCTGCGTGGTCCCGCCCGTCGACGGTGGTCGCCGACCAGCCGGCGGCCTCGAAGCGGGAGGCGATCCCGCCGGGCCAGCCGTGGGTCGCCGAGTCGTTGTCGATCACCACGGTGTGCAGCCGCTCCAGGCCGGCCGAACCCGCGTAGGCCAGCGCCTCGTGGTTGCTGCCCTCGTCGAGCTCCGCGTCTCCGATCAGCACCCACACCGCCGGGTCGTCCAGCCCCTGTGCCCGCAGCCCCAGCGTGGTGCCGACGGCCAGCGGCAGCCCGTGGCCGAGGGAGCCGCTGCCGATCTCGACCCCGGGGATCAAGGTGCGGTCCGGGTGGTGGCCGAGCGGGGAGTCGAACCCGCCGAAGCCGCTGAGCCATTCGACGGGGAAGTACCCCTTGGCGGCGAGGATGGCGTAGTACGCCATCGGGCCGTGCCCCTTGGACAGCAGGAACCGGTCGCGCCCCATGTCGTCGACGGACCCGGGCCCCACCCGCAGCACCCGGTCGTACAGCACCCACAGCACGTCGAGCGTGGAGGTGGCGGCGGGCCCGTGCTTCTCGGCGCCCGTCATGAGCGCGATCAGCCGACCCAGGTCGTGGTAGCGGAGCTCCGTGTCCGCCGTTGTTTGCGTCATGCACCTACCGTGCAACCTCAAGCCCGGTCGAGGTCAAGCGCCCCCACCCCGATCCGTGAGACCGCCCACCCCGCCGCAATGTGCGCGCGACCACCCGGCGAAGTGCGGTATTGTTTCCCTGCACGTTCGGCCAGGGAGAAAACCCCAGGTCAGCGGGCACCGGGACGTGGCGCAGCTTGGTAGCGCACTTGACTGGGGGTCAAGGGGTCGCAGGTTCAAATCCTGTCGTCCCGACTGTGCTTTACGCACGTCGGAGGCCGTTCTCTCATCCGTGAGAGGGCGGCCTTTTCCCATGCCCGGCCGGTCGGCGGTCGCCGGGGCGGAAGCCGGGGCGGGGCGGGAAAACGCTTGGACTGGGTGGGCGTGGGTGCAGGACACTGCCAATCCTCCGCCGGTTCTACGACGCAGGGTTGACATGGCATCGCTCGAATTACGGGAAGGTTCGCCGGGCGCGGGCGCCACGCACCTCGCCCTCCGGTACTACGGACGGGAGTTGGTCCGCCTCAGGTGGCTGACCGCGCCCGCGATGTTGCTCCCCGCGCTGGGCAACATCGGCATCAACTACATCGCGCCGCTGGTCGTCGCCAAGCTCATCGCCCACATCGCGGGGGGCGCCGGCGCCGGGATAGGTCCGATGCTGCCCTACGTCCTGGCGTTCGGGGGGACCTTGCTGCTCGCCGAGACGTTGTGGCGCGTGGGACTGCACTGCCTGAACCGTCTCGACGCCCGCGGCATCGAGCGCCTCTACGTGATCGGGATGGACGAACTGTTCGCCCAGGACGCCGCGTTCTTCCACGACAACTTCGCGGGCTCGCTGACCAAGCGGGTCCTGAGCTTCGCCTCCCGCTTCGAGGAGTTCGTCGACACGCTGACCTTCTCCGTCGTGGGCAGCTTCGTGCCGCTGGCTTTCGGATCGGTGGTGCTGTGGCAGTACGAACCTCTGCTCGTCGTCACCCTGTTGTCGATGATCGCACTGACGGCGCTCTGCGTGGCGCCGCTGATCCGTCGACGCCAGGCCCTCGTCAGGAAGCGGGAGGAGGCGATCGCCCGGGTCTCGGGCCATGTCGCGGACAGCCTCATGAACATCGACACGATCCGGGCGTTCGGGGCCGAGGAACGCGAGGCCGCCGAGCACCGGGCCCGGGTCGCCGAATCGCGGCGCCTCACGCTCCGCTCCTGGGACTACGGCAACCTGCGCATCGACACGCTGGTCGCCCCGATGTCCGTGGTCACCAACGCGCTGGGCCTGCTCCTCGCCGTCACGCTCGCCGGGTCGGGGCACGGGGTGGAGGCGGTCGTCGTCGCCTTCACCTACTACTCCAACGCGACCCGGATCATGTTCGAGTTCAACCAGATCTACCGCCGCCTGGAAAGCTCGATGACGGAGGCCGCCCAGTTCACGGAGCTGCTGCTGGAGCGGCCGACCGTGCTCGACCCGCCGTCCCCGGAGCCGCTGCTGTCCAAGACCACCGCCGACGTCCGCTTCGAGGACGTCACCTTCACCCACGCGGGGGCGAAGCCGCTCTTCGAACGCCTCGACCTGGCCGTGCCCGGCGGGACGAAGATCGGCCTTGTCGGCCGGTCCGGCGGGGGCAAGACCACCCTCACCCGGCTGCTGCTGCGCATGACGGACATCGACGCGGGCCGCATCCTGATCGGGGGACAGGACATCAGCAGGCTGCGCCAGGCCGACCTGCGCAGCCTGATCGCCTACGTGCCCCAGGACCCGGCGATGTTCCATCGCACGCTACGGGACAACATCGCGTTCGCCCGGCCCGCCGCGACCGATGCCGAGATCCGCCGGGCGGCGGAGGCCGCGCACGTCACGGAGTTCGCCGACGGGCTGCCGGAGGGGTTCGACACGATGGTGGGTGAACGGGGCGTCAAGCTCTCCGGCGGCCAGCGCCAACGGGTCGCCCTCGCCAGGGCGATCCTGCGTGACGCCCCGATCCTGCTGCTCGACGAGGCGACCAGCGCCCTGGACTCGGAGAGCGAGATCCTCGTCCAGGACGCCCTGTGGCGGCTCATGGAGGGGCGGACGGCGCTCGTGGTGGCGCACCGCCTGAGCACGGTCGCCACCATGGACCGCCTCGTCGTCCTCGACCGCGGCCGGATCATCGAGCAGGGCACGCATGAGGAACTACGCGCCGCGGACGGCGCCTACGCGAAGCTGTGGCAGCACCAGTCCGGCGGCTTCCTCGAAGACACGGTCTGAAGGTGCGCGGGGCCGCCGCCGCCCGGCGGTCACCCGCTACGACCAGTCGGCGGCGATGGCGCGCAGGGCGGCCAGGTGGCGCTGGTAGACGGCACGCCCCTCGGGGCTCAGGGACAGCCAGGTCCGCGGGCGCCGGCCGACGCGGCCCTTGTGGACGTCAACGTAGCCCGCTTCCTCCAGGGCCGCGACCTGCTTCGACAAGGCCGAGTCGCTAATCTCCACCAGGTCACGGAGGAAGCCGAACTCCGCCTTGTCCAGCGGAGCCAGGGCGGCGACCAGGGACAGCCGGACGGGGGCGTTGAGCAGCGGGTCGAGCTCGTGACGTGGGTGGGAGCCCGGGCCGGGGGTCATGACTGCCGCCGCAGTTCGAGCCGGACACCGACCGTCGGCGGCAGGGCACAGGCCACGGCGCCGACTGCGGCGAAGGCCGCGCTCCCCGGGAAGACGGTCAAGCCCACGATGAGTGTCGCGGCGAAGAACACCCCCCAGGTCCCGATGATCAACCCGTGCCGGACACCGAAGCCCCGCCGGACCACCCGCTGCCGCACGGCGTACACGCTCAGTCCGCCGACGAGAAGCACCTGCGCCACGGTGAACACGGCGGCGGCGACGCGGCCGTGCCACAGGAGGGCGCTGGGCACCACGAGCAACTGGCTACCACCGAACACCGCGAGGTAGCGCGCGTACCAATCGCTGCCCCGCAGGGCCGCCCGCTCCGCCGCGGCCGCCCTGCCCAAGGCATCGACACCGTTCCCCGCTCCGTCCATCGCCATCCCCCTGCTCGCAGCCGTTACTGTCCAGGATGGCTTCTACTTTCCATTTAAGCAAGTACAAGCCGTGTCAGACAGTTCCGAGTGCCTTGAGCGCCGTGTTGAGTTCCAGGACGTGCTTCACTCGCAGCACGTCGAGGTGGTTGCGTTCGGCGACGCGGTGGATTTGGAGCTCGGCGTAGGCGAGGGAGATGTCCGGGTCGAGGCCGGAGCCGGAGGAGGTGACGGCGTCGGCCGGTACGTCCTCGGGCCTGACCTTGAAGCCGGCCGTGGAGTTGGCGCCGACCACGGCCGCCTTCGCCGCGGTGACCCGCCGGACGAGGTCGGGGTTGTCGGCCGCCTCGTTGGTGGCGCCCGAGACGAGGAGGGAGTACTGCCTGTTGACGGTGTTGGAGCCGAGGCCGAGGGAGGGTCGCGGCTGGAACCACCTCAGGTCCGGCGCGGCCGCCTCCTCCGGGTCGTTGGGGTCCTGCTTGGCCAGGTCGTAGGTCTGGCCGATCAGGGAGGAGCCCACGACCCGGCCGCCGCCGTCCCGGATCTCCGAGCCGTTGGCCTTGTCGGGGAAGGCGGCCTGCGAGATCCCGGTCACGGCGAGGGGGTAGAGGACGCCGCAGATGACGGTGAGGGCGAGCAGGGCGCGCAGTCCCGCGCCGAGCAGCCGGGCGGTGGTGCCTACTGGGTTGTTCATGGTGGCTCAGCCGATTCCGGGGACGAGGGAGAGGAGCAGGTCGATGATCTTGATGCCGACGAACGGGGCGATCAGGCGCCACCGAGAACATGGCCGGGATGATCGCGAAGTACTTCGCGACCGAGAGCGTGGTCAGCGCGCCCCGCCTGATGAGGAGCTGCTTGCCGATCTCCACGATCTCGATGAGTTTGGTGGGGTCGGAGTCCGGGTCCACCATGTTCCCGGCCTCCTTGGCGGCCGAGGTGCCCGTCTTCATACGCGTCGCCCCGGTCGCGGGTGCGCGACCACACATCCGAAGGTGCCACGGACGACAGCGTTAAGAAAGTGTCAGGATCGGACCCCGAACGGTAACGAATGCTCGGGTTGCGTACGCTTGCTCCGCCGTCGAGGTGATGGCCGAATCCATGCGTACGACAGGAGCACCACGATGGCCACCCCTGCCCGCACGTCACGCCTGCGCGCGTGGCTGCTGGAAGGCTTGACCGACCGCCCCAAACAGCAGGCGCACGCCGAGCACGAGGGCCGTCCGTGGTGGCGCGTCATGTGCCTCACCGGTCTCGACTACTTCTCCACCCTCGGCTACCAGCCCGGCATCGCGGCCCTCGCCGCCGGCCTGTTGTCGCCGGTCGCGACCATCGTGCTCGTCCTGCTCACCCTCTTCGGCGCCCTGCCCGTCTACCGGCGGGTGGCCGAGGAGAGCCCACACGGCGAAGGCTCGATCGCCATGCTGGAACGGCTGCTCTCCTTCTGGAAGGGCAAGCTCTTCGTCCTGACCCTGCTGGGCTTCGCGGCGACCGACTTCCTGATCACCATCACCCTCTCCGCCGCCGACGCCACCGCGCACCTGGTGGAGAACCCGCACCTGACCGGGGTGCTGCACGGCCACGAGGTGGTCATCACACTGCTGCTGGTCGCCCTGCTCGGGGCGGTGTTCCTCAAGGGGTTCAGCGAGGCCATCGGCGTGGCCGTGGTCCTGGTCGGCTCGTACCTCGCCCTGAACGTCGTCGTCATCGGCGTCGGCCTGTGGCAGGTGCTCTCCGAGCCGCACGTCATCGTCGACTGGTCGCGCGCCCTGACCGCCGAGCACGGCAACCCGTTCATGATGATCGCCATCGCGCTCGTCGTCTTCCCGAAGCTCGCGCTCGGCATGTCCGGGTTCGAGACAGGCGTCGCCGTCATGCCGCACGTACGGGGCGAGCGGGACGACACGGCCGACGAGCCCGCGGGACGCGTGCGCGGCACCAAGAAGCTCCTGACCACCGCGGCCGCGATCATGAGCGTCTTCCTCATCACGAGCAGCTTCGTCACCACCCTGCTCATCCCCGCCGACGCGTTCGAGCCGGGCGGCGCGGCCAACGGCCGAGCCCTCGCCTACCTCGCCCACCAGCACCTGGGCTCCGCCTTCGGCACGGTCTACGACGTCTCGACCATCCTCATCCTGTGGTTCGCGGGCGCCTCGGCGATGGCCGGACTGCTCAACCTGATGCCGCGCTACCTGCCCCGCTACGGCATGGCCCCGCACTGGGCCCGGGCCCTGCGCCCGATGGTGATCGTGTTCACCCTCGTCGCGTTCCTCGTCACCTGGCTCTTCGACGCCGACGTGGACGCGCAGGGCGGTGCCTACGCCACCGGCGTGCTCGTCCTGATCACCTCCGCGGCCGTCGCAGTGACCATCGCCGCCCGCAAGGCCGGCCAAGGCGGCTGGACCATCGGCTTCGGCGTCATCTCCGCGGTCCTCCTCTACACGACCGCCGTCAACGTCGCCGAACGCCCTGACGGCGTGAAGATCGGCGCCTGCTTCATCGCCGGCATCATGGCGCTCTCCCTGCTGTCCCGTCTCGCCCGCGTCTTCGAGCTGCGGGTCACCGACGTGGAACTCGACCCCATGGCGCGGCGATTCGTCCGCGACGCCGCCAACCGCACGATCCGCTTCGTCGCCAACGAGCCCGGCAGCCGCGACCGGGCGGAGTACCGGGACAAGACCGCGCAGATCCACGAGGACAACGACATCCCGCCCGGCGACGACATCACGTTCGTCGAGGTCACCGTCCTGGACGCGTCCGAGTTCGAGTCGGGGCTGCGCGTGCGCGGCGAAGTGCTGCACGACCGCTACCGGGTGCTGACGCTGGAGAGCTCCAGCATCCCCAACGCCCTGGCCGCGCTGCTCCTGTACGTACGCGACGAGACGGGACGGCGCCCGCACATCTACTTCGAGTGGACGGAGGGCAACCCGATGGCCAACTTCCTGCGCTTCTTCCTCTTCGGCCAGGGCGAGGTCGCCCCCGTCACCCGTGAGGTCATCCGCGGGGCCGAACCCGACCGGCGGCGCCGCCCGCACGTCCACGCCGGTTGAGGCCGCGACCCGCGACCCGCGACCCGCGCCTCGCGACCCGCGCCCCGCGATCCGTGACGGGGGCGGGCGCGGGGTGTCGCGGACGGTCAGCCGGCGATCGGGTACATCGAGCCCCGGCGGGCTTCCGGTGAGGTCAGCCACTCCAGCTTCTCCGCCGTGCCGGTGCCGGGCAGCGGAGTGTGCAGCACGATCGCCAGGTCGGGGCGGGCCGGGACCCGCAGCTGGGTCGACTCGACGTGGAGCGTGCCCACGACCGGGTGCTCCAGCTCCTTCCGCAACTGACCGCCGGGCCGGATGTCCCGGCGGTCCCACAGCTCGGCGAACTCCGGGCTCAACTCCCGGGCCTCCTCGACGACCGCGCGGAACCCGTCGTCATCGGGGAACTCGGAGTACGCCGCCCGGAACTGGGCGACCACCGGACCGGCGTTCTCCTGCCAGTGCCGGGACCGCGACTTGTAGACGGGGTCGGTGAAGAACGCGATCAGGCAGTTCTGCACGATCTCCGGGCGCATACCGAGCACCAGCGCCGCCGAGTCGTTGTACATCACCGTGTTCCAGTACGCGTCCATGATGTGCGCGGGAAACGGCATCCACGCGTCGATCAGCCGCTTCAGGCCGTTGCACATGTCCTGGTCGCCCGGCGCCACCGCCAAGGCGGGCGGGTTCAGTCCCGCGAGCACGTACAGGTGTCTGCGTTCGGCGCTGGTCAGTTTCAGCACCCTGCTGACGGAGTCCAGGACCTGGGGCGACACGGTGATGTCGCGGCCCTGCTCCAACCACTGGTACCAGGACACCCCGACCCCCGCGAGTACCGCCACCTCCTCGCGGCGCAGGCCCGGCGTACGCCGGCGGCCCCCGCCGACGGGCAGTCCGGCCTCCGTCGGGCTCACCTTGGCCCGCCTGCTCATCAGGAACCCCCGCAGTTCCGAACGGCGGTGATGGTCGGTCGGTGTAGCCACTCGTTCCCCCTGTCGGCTGCCTGGTGGTGCCACCAACAGGATAAGTGCCCACTCTCCACGGGCGTTCCCCGCGCGCCAGGGTGATGGGCATGGCGATCGATACCCAAGTGACAACCACCGGGCCGCAGCCGGTGGCCCCCGGCGCGGACCGGCTGACCGGCCGGGCCAAGCTCGTCCTCTTCGTGCTTTGCGCCGCCCAGTTCATGGTGGCGCTCGACTTCTCCGTACTGAACGTGGCCCTGCCGGTGCTCGGCGAGGACCTGGGCCTGAACCGGTCCGCCCTCCAGTGGGCGGTGACCGCCTTCGCGCTGCCCTCCGGCGGATTCCTCCTCCTGTTCGGCCGAACCGCCGACCTCTACGGGCGCAAGAAGCTGTTCCTGACCGGCCTCGCCCTCTTCGCAGCCGCCTCCCTGCTGGCTTCGCTGGCCTGGAGCCCGGCGGTCTTCCTGGCCGCGCGGGCCATCCAGGGCCTCGGGGCGGCGGCCATCGTGCCCACCGGCATGTCCCTGCTCACCACCACGTTCCCCGAGGGCCCACTGCGCGACAAGGCGCTCGGCATCTCCGCCACCCTGCTGTCCCTCGGCTTCACCGTCGGCATGGTCCTCGGCGGCGTCATGACCGACACCCTCGGCTGGCGCTCCACGATGGGTCTCCTGGCGGCCACCGCGGTGATCGTCCTCGTCCTCGCCCCCGGACTGCTGCCCGAATCGCGCACTCCGCACCGGCCCCGACTGGACGTTCCGGGCGCGGTCACCGTCACCGGAGGTCTGCTCGCCCTGATCTACTCGCTCTCGACGGCGGCCCAGCGCGGCTTCGGCGGAGCAGACGTATGGGGCACGCTGGCCGTCGGAGCGGCCCTGCTCGTCGCGTTCGCCGCCGTCGAGTCGAAGTCGGCGGCCCCGCTGGTGTCGCTGCCGATGCTGAGGCGGCCGACGGTGGCCTGGGGCAACCTCGGCGGTCTGGTCACCTTCTCGATGATGTCCACGGTGGTGTTCGTCCTGACGCTCTACCTCCAGGAGACGCTGGAGCTGTCCTCCCTCGCCACGGGCCTGATCTTCGGTGTCCAGGGCGCCGCGTCCGCGGTCGCCGGCTCCTACGCCCCGAGGGTCATCGGCCGGCTCGGAGCCCGGCGCACCCTGATCGGCTCGCTGCTCGGCCAGGGCGTCTTCACCGCCGGGCTGCTGGCGGTGGGCGCGGGATCGGGCGCGCTGGTGGCGACCGTCGCGGTATCGGTGGCCAGTATGTTCCACCTCGGCGCGATCATCTCGTACGGGCTGACCGTCACGAGCGGCGTCCCGGACGAGGAACAGGGCCTGGCGACCGGCCTCGTCACCACCACGCAGCAGGTCGGCATCACCATCGGTATCCCGCTCCTCGGCGTGCTCGCGACCACGCGGGCATCGCTCTTCGACGGGGTGCGCACGGTCTTGCTGATCGACGCGGTGACGGTGATCGCCACGGCGGCCCTCATCGCGCTCGGCCTCCGGCGCGGCGGCAGGGCGTCCTGACCGGATACGGCGCGGCGCCCGGGGCCGGTTCCGGCCCCGGGACGCGGCCCGGCCTCGGCGTCGGCTCCCGGCCTCGGCTTCGCGCTTCCCTTCGGCTCCCGGCGCACCGCGCGTCGAGGGGCCGTTCAGGCTGCCACGGAACGGCTCGCGGCGCATCCGCAGGTGGCTCCGGCGGGGGACGGGGCCGCCTCGACCTGCGGGACGCGGGGTGCGGCGCCATCATGAGGGAGATCCCACCCCAGCCCCGTCAGGAGCCCGTTGTGTTCGAACGCCAGCCCCGTCAGGACCGCTCCGAACTCCCCCTCGCCGCCACGGCCGACGCCCCCCGCCGCGCCGCGGTCGGCCGGGCCGGGGAGGCCCGCCGGCGTTACCTCGCCGCCGGGGACTACTGGTTCAACGAGGAAGGCGCCGACGGCCGTCACGAGGGCCACGGCCGCGTCGGCCCGGGCCACTGACGCGCGGGGCCGCCCGCGGAAGGAGCCGCCGGCCGCGGCGCCAGGCGGCCGGAACGGCGCGCGGCAGGGCCCGGGAGGCGAGGCCGATGACGGCGCCCGCCGCGACATCGCTGGGGTAGTGGGCGCCGCTGTGGACCCGCTCGACGGCGATGGCGGCGGTCGCCGCCAGGCACAGCGCACCGGCGCCCGGCCACTTCTCGGTCACGGCCGCGGTGAACGCGACGGCGGCGGCGGTGTGGCCCGATGGGAACGACGAGGAGTCGGGCCGGTCCCGTACCTCGTCCGCGTGGAACCATTCCTTCGGCGGCCTGTCCCGGGGTACGAGCCGCTTCGCGACGCCGTTGGAGAGCACTTCGGCCACCGCCATCCCGGCCAGGCCGGCCGTCGCGGCCGCGCGGCCGCGCCGCCCGCCCACGACGGCCAGCAGCAGGGCGACGCCCCACCACAGTTTGGTCCGCCGCGCGGCGTCCTCGACGGCGGGCAGCACGCGTCGCGCCCAGAGCGAGTCCCAGCCGGCCATGCGCCGGGTGAGGCGCCGCTCCGCGGCCCGTAGCCGTGGCGGGGCTCGCATCACGCGCTTCCGATCACGGACTTTCGGTGTCGCCGGGCCGGGTGGCCGCTTCGTCGGCGGGGGTACGGGGCACCGCCCCGTGCGGCGCGGCGGTGCGGGGCGACGCCTGTTGGAGGTGGTCGATCAGCCGTGACGCCTCCGCTTTGGTGAGGGTTTCCGGCACGTCCTCGCCCGCTTCCCGGGCCAGGGTGTGCAGATAACTCAGCTGCGGGCCGGTGGCCGGTTCGTCGCCGGTCACCCACTCGTCGACGTCCTTGTCCGGCTGCTGTTCGTTCGGGTTCAGGTCGGTCATAACGTCCGACTACCCCGCTCGTCGGCGGGACCATCTCCGACGGCGGGGAATTCTCGCGTGTGCGGTCGTGAGCGGTCAGGGGCGGTCGCGAGGGAGCAGGGTCAGGGGCGGTACGTGACCTTCGCGACGGAGTCGGGCTCGGCGCGGGCCGCCGCCGGGCGGGGGCCGACCTCGAAGTGGGCGTCCAGGCCGGTCAGGCGCAACAGCCGGATCACCCGGGGGGCCGGGTCCGCGAGGGTGAGCCGGTCCGGCCCGAGGCTGCTGCGGGCCCGCAGCAGCAGGTTGACCAGGGCCGAGCCGCCGAAGCGCACGTCCCTGAGGTTCAGCAGGACGGGCAGGGGCTGGCGGGGGGAAGACGCTGCTTCCAGGGTGAGTCGAAGGGGATCGGCCGTGTCGAGATCGACCTCTCCGCTGACCGTGATGACCCAGGCGTTCTCGGTCCGGACGGTGGTGACGCTCAACAGGTCGTTGTTCAGGTGGTGGATACGAGTCGTCGGCACAGATGGCCTCTCATGGGCTACGGCGAGGCCGACCGGACGGTCGTCTCCCGCTTCGGCGTTCTGCGGCGCCGCCACCTCGTCGGTGACCGGTGCGCAGCTCCGGCCTTGATGCGCGACCAGGATCTCCACGCTAGCGATATAGTTTCCACATGGCAACAATTGCTGGTGGGGGCGTGCGTACCGAAAGCCCCGGTTCCGGGGCGAGTGCGCAGCGGGGACCGGCTCAGGCGGTGTCCGTCATGGCCGCCGGGGAGCCGGGATCGCGACGGGGCACTCCCATGCGGGCGCCGGCGGCGTCCTCGAAGGCCGCGAGTCCGTAGGTCAGGGCGGCCAGTTGCGCGGCAGGCATGGAGGCCAGGACGTCGGTCACCTCGCGCCGGCGGAAGGCGCGGATCTGATCGAGGGTGTTCCGCCCGGCCCGGGTGAGGTGCAGTTCGATCTCGCGCGCGCTGTGGGCGCTCGCCGTCCGGCGGAGCAGCCCGACGGCTTCGAGGCGGTCGCACAGGCGGCTCACGGCCGAGGGGCGGGAACCCAAGGCCTCGCTCAGCGCCCGTAGGTTCGTGCCCTGGTTCCCCTCGATGACGACGAGCGCGCGGAGCTGGGACGGGGGGACCGAGCCGGTCGCCACCGCCTCCTGCCCGCGGGCCCACAGCACGTCGAGCAGTTGCGAGACCGTGCTCAGGGCATGGGCGGCCGCCAAGTGGTCGGGGGGCTGGCCGGGGGCGGGCATTGGCCTACTGTGTCATCCCGCACCCTGTCCCAGCCATCCCGGCAGCTCCGGGCCGTTGCCCGAGCCGCCGTTTCCCCCGCCCGGCCCGATCCGCGCCGACCGTTGTGCCTTCCGCCCCCGCGACCCTCGACCACCGGCGCCTCCCCTGTGACCCAAGAGAGCCTCACCCGACGATGACGAACTTCCTGGCCGTCGAGCGCGCCCTGCGCGCCGCCGCCCCGCATGCACTGATCGAGGCGGCGCGGTCCTCCCTCGCCACCCACTACGGGGCGCACGCCGTGGAACTGCTGATGGCCGATTACAGCCTCACCACCCTGCACCCGGTCACCGCCGTACCCCGGACCGCCGCCGGACTGTCCGTCCACAGCACCGTCGCGGGGCGGGCCTTCGGAAGTCAGGTGCCCTGCCAGGAGGACGCCGGGCGCGGCACGGTGGTCCTCCACCTGCCGGTGACCGTCCGGGGGGACCGGCTCGGCATCCTGTCGGTGTCCCTGCCCAAAGATCTCTGCACGCCCGAGAGCCGCAACGACCTCGCGGAGACCGCCGGTCTGCTCGGGCACGAGATCCTCGTCGCGGAACGGGACACCGACATCTACCTCCAGGCCCGCCGCGTCAGCCGGCTCACCCTGGCCGCGGAGATGCAGTGGCAGTTGTTGCCGGCCCGGGCCTGCGCGCGGGCCGAGTACTCCATCGGGGCCCAGCTGGAGCCCGCGTACGCCATCCACGGGGACAACTTCGACTGGGCCAGTACGGCCGAGAACCTCACCCTCACCATCACCAACGGCATGGGCGAGGGCATCCGGGCGGCCCTGCTCACGAACCTCGCGGTCAACGCCCTGCGCAATGCCCGGCGGGCCGGGATCGGCATCGCGGACCAGGCCGCCCTGGCCGATCAGGCCCTGTACGCCGCCCACCGCGGCGAGGCGTACGTCTCCACCCTCCTGCTCTCCTTCGAATTGGCGACGGGCAGGGTCCAGGTCGTCGACGCGGGCTCACCGCAGCTGTGGCGCCAGCGGGACAAGGTCGTCGAGCGCATCCCCTTCGAGGCCCAGTTCCCGCTCGGCATGTTCGACCAATCGGAGTACACGCTCCAGGAATTCCGCGTCCTGCCGGGCGACCGGCTGGTCTTCGTCAGTGACGGGGTCTACGCCGTCTCCTCACCCGGGGGTGAGGCGTACGAGGAGCAGGCCCTGTCCCGGGCGATCGCCTCCGCCGGCCTGCTGCCCGCCACGGAGGTCCCCAGCGCGGTGCTGCGGGCGCTCCGGGACTACCGCGACGCCGACGCGGACGACGACGCGCTGGTGGTCTGCCTCGACTGGCACGGGCGGGGCGGGATGTCGGTGGCCTGAGCGGCCCGGGGGTCGTGGAGCCGGGGGGAGTCGCGCAGGCGGGCGAGTGCCGTGGATAAGAAATGCATAAGAGCGCGCATGGATGGTTCCGGCTCGGGCAGGCGCCTGCCGGAGGTGGACGATTATGGTCCCGCTGCTCCTCGTTCTTCTGCTCGTGCTGATCCTTTTCGGCGTCGGATTCGCCGTCAAGATCCTCTGGTGGGTCGCATTGGCCGTCTTGGTGATCTGGCTGGTCGGCTTCCTGGCCAGGCCGCGTGGCGGCGGTGGCGGTCGTTGGTACCGCTGGTAGCGCGTACCCCTTTCCCGTCGGCCGCGGGCCCGTCCCGTGAGGGGTGGCCCCCTCCCCTCATGTGATGCCGGGCGTTTCCGTCGCGGCGCCCGGGCCGTGAGCGGGTTACCACTCCGGGTGGACCTCGTAGCTGTCGTACCGCATGCCGTCCGCGCCGACCCAGGGACGCAGGCGGCCCGGTCCGCTGTCGGTGTGGGCATAGGCGACCGGCTCCCCGGCGTCATCCGTGACGATCACGGCGCCGGCTCGCTGCGCACTGCGCAAGGCGTGCGTCCAATGGCGCCCGCGCCTGCCCGTGCGGTAGTCGGGAACTTTGCAGTCGGCCATCACCGATCACGCACCACTTCGCCGTCGTCTGCGACTGGACGGTTCTGCTACCCGTTTCCGCGGGCATTCCACCCTCAGTTGGTTATGTCTTTTTTGCTCATGTTTGGGGTTCAGTGCGGACGGCCGGGTACGCGCGGATGGAGGACCGATTGATTACTTCGATCGACCAGGAGGAGCCTTGACTCACATCCAGGACTCAGGCCGCCGTCCGGACAGCACGTCGGCGGCGGTAGCGCGAACGGCCCAGGACAAACTGGGGGAGAGCGCCGCGACGGTCGGTGACAAGGCGACCGAAGTGGCCCAGACGGCCAAGGAGCAGGCGGGTCAGGTCGTCGGCGAGGCCACCGGCCAGGCCCGTGACCTCATCGGCGAATTCAAGGACCAGCTCCAGGACCAGGCGGGGTCGCAGACGCGCCGCCTCGCCGGGAACGTACGCCGACTCTCGGACGAACTGCGGGAGATGAGCGAGAACGGCAGGGCCGATTCCACGGCCGCCGGACTGGTCGGTCGGGTGGCGGACGGCGGCCGGCAGGTCGCCGACCGGCTGGAGGAGCGCGGTCCCGAAGGGCTGATCGGCGACCTCCAGGACTTCGCCCGGCGCCGCCCCGGCGTGTTCCTCGCGGGCGCCGCACTCGCCGGCTTCGCGGCCGCGCGCGTGGTCCACGGACTCAACGCGGCGGGGAGCGACGGGACCGGCCCGCGGGCCGTCCCGGCGGCGGGAGGCGACGACTACCCTGCACCCGCGCCCGCCGTGCCGCCTGACGTATCGCCCGCGGTGTCGCCGGCCGCGAGGCCCGCCGTCGAGCCCGGGAGCGACGGCGCGGACACGGCGCCCGGCGCAGGCCCAGGGCCGTACGCCGACCCCCTCGACACCTACGGACAGTCGCAGCCACCGCACGTGACCCCGGCCCCGCAGGGCGCGCCCGCCCCGCCGGCCTACCCGCCCGCCTCCCGGCCGGAAACCGGCGGCGCCCACCCGACGGAAGGCGGTTGACCGTGGCCATCTCCGCACATGAACGGCCGCCGGCCCCCGCGACCACGCCCCGGTGGACCACGACGGGTCAGCGGTCGACCGAGCCGCCGACCGAACCGTCGATCGGAGACCTGATCGCCGAGATCGGCGCGGACCTGTCGCAGTTGGTCCGCGACGAGATCGAACTGGCGAAGGCCGAGATCAAGCAGGAGTCGACGAAGGCGGGGAAAGCGGTGGGAATGCTGGGCGGCGCGGGTTACGCCGGTCACCTGGTCCTGCTGCTGGGCAGTCTGACCGTCGTCTTCGCCCTGGCCCACGCCATGGACATCGCCTGGGCCGCGCTCATCGTCACGGCCGTGTGGGCGGTGGCCGGCGCGATCCTCTACGTCAATGGGCGCAAACAACTGCGCACCGTCAACCTCAAGCCCGAGCAGACCGTGGAAACGGTGAAGGAGGACGCCCGATGGGCACGACACCCGATCAGTTGAGAACCGATGTGGAGTACAGGCGCGCCCACTTGGCGCACAACGTCGACCGCCTCGCCGACAGGGTGACACCGCGCCGGGTGGCGCAGCGGCGGGTCGGCTCGATGCGACGGGGACTGAGCGGCGTGAAGGAGCGCGTGATGGGCACGGCGCACGAGACCGCACGGGGCCTCACCGAGGGCACCGGCCAGGCGGCGGAGAGCGTGGCGGACACCGCCCGGGAGGCGGTGGGCGGTCTGACCGAGACCCTCCAGCAGGCGCCCGCCCAGGCGAGGCGGCAGACCCAGGGCAGCCCCCTGGCCGCAGGCCTCATCGCCTTCGGAGCCGGTCTGCTCGCCGGAGGTCTGCTGCCGACCACCGAGACGGAGGAACGGGCGGGGCGGCAATTGCGGGAGCACGGGCAGGAATTGCTGGAACCCGTGAAGCAGACGGCCCTCCAGGCGGCCCAGGAGGTCAGGGACGAACTGCGGGAGCCCGCCGCCGAGGCGGTCGAGTCCGTCAGGTCCGCCGCGCAGGACGCCGTGTCCACCACCCAGGAACA
Source organism: Streptomyces sp. NPDC046557 (assembly GCF_040645975.1). Lineage (NCBI taxonomy): Bacteria > Bacillati > Actinomycetota > Actinomycetes > Kitasatosporales > Streptomycetaceae > Streptomyces > Streptomyces sp. NPDC046557. Next base: position 547,890 of record NZ_JBEYZH010000001.1, on the reverse strand, counting down.
GGCCAAGGACGCGGGACAGGAGACGGCCGAGGAACTGCGTCGCGCCGGCCGCGAAACGGCGGGGGCGGCCCAGGCCGGGACGGCCACCGGCGGTGCCACGACCGGCGGGACCCCCGGCGCCACCGGCGGGACCACGGGCTCCACCGGCGCGACCGGCGGCGAGAACCGTGCGCCCACGGGCCGGGAGGCCACCGAGGACGGCCCGGGCTACATGACCTGACGCCGACCGGAACCCCGCCACGGCGGGCCCACCCCGCGTCCCCCGGCCGAACCGGCCGGGGGACGCGTAGGTACGGGGGGTCCTGCCACGGGGGAGGAGGGAAGGACCGGCCCACCGGCGTGGGTCAGACCTCGCGCCACCGGGCCATGGCCCAGGAGAACGCCCCGAACAACATCAGCCCTATGGCCACCGCCACCAGCAGCCAGGGCCCGGCCGGGGTCCGCGTCAGCGTACGCAACGTGTCGTCCATGCCCTTCGCCTGCGCGGGGTCGTACCGCACGGCGGCGTGCACCGCGAAACCGCCCGCCGCGGCGAAGACCGTACCGCGCGCCACGCCGCCCGCCACGCCGAGGAGTTCGACGGCCCGCCGCCACTGGGGAGAGAGGCCGCTCAGGTTCATGTGCTTGCGGAACGTGCGCCGCACCGCGAGTACGGCGGTGACGACCCCGCCGACGACCAGGGCGGCGCCGACCGCGCCGACCAGCCATTGGCCGCCGGGCCATCCGAGGACCTTCGCCGTCACGTCGCGCGACTGCTCGTCGCCGGAGCGGGCGCCGCCCGAGCCGGCGGCGAAGGAGAGGACCGAGTAGGCGGCGACTGCGTAGAACACCGCCCGCGCGGCCGAGGCAAGCCGCTTGGTCGCCGCGTCACCCTTGGGACCGGCGGCGCCGAACGCGACCTCGGACAACCGCCAGAGCATCATGCAGACCAGGCCGACGCCGACGGCCCAGACGAGGAAGGGACCCAGCGGTTTCCCGGCCAGCTCCTGCAACGCGCCCTGCCGGTCGGCTTCCCGCCCGCCGCCGGTGCCGAGGCCCACGCGTACGGCCAGCAGCCCGGTCAGTGCGTAGAGCACGCCCCGGGCCACCAGACCGCTGCGCGCCGTGACCTCGCGCGCGGCGCCGCCACGGGAGACGGCGCGCACCCCTTCGTCCGCCACCGTGGCGCTCACCGGCCCGGACCTCGCGTCACGGGGTGGTGCCGGACGTTCACCTCTGCGTGCCTCATCCCTCAACCTTCCCCGTGCGGTCGGTTCGTTCGCGTTCGCGTTCGGGCAGCGGAAGCCGCCGTACCGTCCTCTCGGGGCCTCGACCAGGCTGTTCGGCGCTGCGGGGAGGCAGCCGGTGGGGTCTGGTGTGCCGGGAGGGGCCGGTACGGCAGCGGGTCGTTCCGGTCAGGTCTCGTGTCGCGTCCGACGGGTGGCGCGACATGTGGCGCGACGTGCGTCTCGTGTCTCGTTGTCGGTCCGGTGGCCCGCACACGACACCCGGGGGGATGGGGTGCCGCGTGCGGGCGCCGATCCCGGTGGCCTGCCACACCGCTCGAAGCGCCAGCCCACCGACATCAAGCCGTATGGCCCGGATCCGGGGGCGCAAACGTGGGCTCGCCGCATTCCTTTTCGTTCTTCGACCGGAGGGTCCGATCAGGGGTCCGCAGGCCGCTTCAACGGCGCGCGGCAGGGCAGACGTCAGCAACGATCTTGCACAGCAGTGACCTCGCGACGAAGCGAACGACAAAGCCAACGACGAGGCGAACGACAGGGGGGCGACGCGCCGATGACCATACCGACCCAGCGCATACCCGGGCCGGTGCCGGCGCCGGCCGGGCGCCGGACCCGGTTCAGCCTGCGCGTCACGGCCTTGTGGTTCGCCGCCGTGGCGCTGCTCGTGTGCGGAGCGGGCTTCGCCGTACGGGTCTTGGCGGAGGCTGCCGCCGCGCACCCGGTCGCGGCCGCCCTGACCGCGGCGGCCTGTCTCCCGTTGGCGTGGAGTTCCGTCCGCGCGGGGCGTCGGCTGCGCCTGCGCCGGGCGGCACGACGGGCGGCGCGGGCGCTGGAGTGCGCGGCGGCGGAGATCGTGGAACCGGCGCCCGTGGGGGTACCGGCGGCGGTGGCGGGGGCGGTCGTGCCCGAGGCGGCGTGGGTGGCCGCGGAACCCGCGGACTACGACGTGCTGGACGGCGACGCGTTCGAGGGGGCCGTGGCCGAGCTGTGCGAACGGGACGGCTGTCGTGACGTGCGCGTCGTCGGGGGCGCGGGGGACTTGGGCGCCGACATCGTCGCCACCGCCCCCGACGGGCGGCGCGTCGTCATCCAGTGCAAGCGCTACCGCGCCACCAACAAGGTCGGCTCGCAGGACCTGCAGCGCTTCGGTGGCACCTGCTTCGCCGTCCACGAGGCGGAGGTGGCCGCCGTGGTCACCACGAGCGACTTCACCACCCCGGCCGTCGAGTACGCCGAGCAGTGCGGCATCCTCTGCTTCGACCGTGAGGCCCTTCACGCCTGGTCCGCCGGGACCGGCCCCGGCCCCTGGGCGCTCGTCCCCGCCCCCGAGCCGCGGGTGTAGGCGGGTGCGCCCGGTGCCCGCGCGCACCCGGATTCGGCGGCACGGCCGGTGGCCCGGGCGCTCCGGACGGCTTCGAGGTGGGCCGTCCGGCCGCCCGGAGCGGGGCGGCCGGACGGGGAGAACGGTCAGAGGCGGGCGAGGACCCTGTTCAACCGACCGACCTCCGCCGACTGGTTCTTGACCACGTCGTCGGCCAGCTTCCTCGCGTCGGGGCTGCGGCCGTCCTTCTGTTCGGCACGGGCCATCTCGATCGCCCCGTTGTGGTGGACGATCATCAGGCGGGCGAACTTCTTGTCGAAGTCCGTGCCCCGGGCGGCTTCGAGGTCCTTCATGTCCTGGTCGGACATCATCCCGGCGGTGCCCGATCCGTCGTGCCCGCCGGAGCCGTGGTCCATCCCCGGCATGGCGCTGCCCGATTCCGGCTTGCCCCAGGCCGCGAGCCAGGACTTCATGGTCCGGATCTCAGGGTCCTGTGCCGTACGGACCGCGGCGGCGAGCGTCTTGATCTCGGTGTCCTCGGCCCGCCCGTCCGCGAGGGCGGCCATCTCCACGGCCTGCCGGTGGTGGGGGATCATCTGCTGGGCGAACGTGACGTCCGCGGCGCCGAACGCCGCCCGGGAGGCGGTGGGGGCGCCGTGCTCCATGCCGTCCATCGAGCCGCCGCCACCCCCGCAGGCGGCGAGGAGCAGCCCGGCGGCGGTCATGGTGGCGGCGAGGGAGATACGGCGGAGAGTGGTGCTTGGCATGGTGAAACCTCGTGGTGTCTGAACTGCGTGACGGTGGACGAACGGGGTTCCGCGGGCACGGTGAACCGGCCCGCGGCGGCGTTCGGCCTATATGCGCAGGATCGACAGCAGGGTGAGGTCGGGCGCCCGTGGCGGCGGGCGGGGAGAGAGCCCGGGCGCCGAGCCCGGGTGCGGGCGCGCCGGGAGAAGGCCGGAGCGGCCCAAGGCGGCGCGCAGCAGCACGAGGAGGATCGCGGCGCCCAACACGGCCACGCACAGGGCAGCCATGTCCATGCGCATGCCCGGGGCGTGCGGCGCCACCCGGGCGCCGTGCTCCGGGTCGGCGAGCACCGTCGCGTCCGCCGCGTGCTCGGCCGGCTGGGCGGCGGGATGCGCGGCTGGATGGGCGGACGGACTGTCGGGGTGCCCGACCGAGTGCATCACGAAGACCCCGAGCGCGAGCACGACGACGAGCAGCAGATGCCCCCAGGCACCCACCGCCCGCCCACTCCGGCTCGCGCTCATGCTCCCGACCTCCGCGCCCGACGATACCGCCCGTGCCGGCGACCGAAGGTCAGGGCGATCGGGTCGGGGCGGGGGTTGGCGGGGGGTCAGGCCATCCAGAAGAAGACCGCCGTCATGCGCTTCTCCTCCAGGGTGGTGCCGCAGTAGCCCGTCGCCGTGTGGATGAGGTTGGCGGAGTAGAGCAGCAGGCGGTTGGCCTTGTGGGGGACGCGGACGTCCTCGACGAAGGAGTCGGCGGAGACGAAACGGGTGCCGAGGGCGTCGACGAGGTTGTTGTGGGGGGCCGCCACCTGATTGCCGCCGAGGCTGCCGCCCGCTAGCTGCTGGCGGTAGAAGCTCGTGCCGTAGTCCTTGGGGACCCGCGGGTTGAGGTAGAGCACGGCCGCGTAACGGCACAGGGTGCGGGAGTCCGTGTGGGGGCGCGGTTCGCACTCCCCCGCGCCGACGACCTGGACGCAGTTGTGGTTGAACGTGCCGCCCCCGGAGGGCTGTTCGGCCCAGATCTTCGGGGCGCCCGTCGCCTTGCGCACCAGGCGCTCGACGTGGGCCAGTTCGGCCGGCTCCAGCGCGGGCATCGCGCGCAGGCCCGGCCAGCTCTCCGGCTTGTGGGGGTAGCCCTCCGTCCAGTCGTCCCTGGCCAGGCAGCGCTCCCGGACGGCGTCCGGATCCGGCAGCACGTCGTCGAGTATCCAGTAGTCGCGGCCGCGCGTCGGCTTGCGGTAGGGGAGTACGGGGAGGGGTGGGGGTCGTAGAGACATGCAGCGGACCGTAGTTGCCGGGACCGGTGGGCTCACCAGGGAAGCGGTCAACCTTGGGTCAAGGGTTCCTCATACGGACGGCCGGCGTGCAGTTCCAGGGGCCCGGTGCCGTCGGCCCGCGCGGTCAGGCAGGCTTCGATCTGCCGGCGCAGAAGGGGCTTGACGAGGCCGCGCAGCTCGCCCCGCGCCGCCGTGCGCCAAGCCGACAGCTCGCTCCGCGGCAGGCGGATGCGGACGAGTGCGGTCTTGTCGGCAACGGGGCGTGCCGGGCGGCCCGGTGCGGGCCCGGGCCACCACCTGGGAAGGCCGGTCGGGCACTTGGTCTGCTGGGGGAGGAAGGGGAAGGGCGGCACCATTGTGGCCGCCGGGGGCCGTCGAGCGGTCAGGCCCGGGCCAGGAGCATGCCGCCCATCGTCACCATGGTGGCGGCGACGAGCCCGTCCAGGGCCCGCCAGGCCGCCGGGCGCGCAAGGATCCCGCTGAGCAGGCGGGCGCCGTAGCCCAGGGTGGTGAACCACGTCAGGCTCGCCACCCCGGCGCCGACGCCGAAGGCCCACCGCAGGTCACCGCGGTCGGCGGCGAGGGAACCGAGCAGCAGGACGGTGTCCAGGTAGACGTGCGGGTTGAGCCAGGTCATGGCCAGGCAGGTCAGCACGGCCCGGCGGGCCGATCCGGCGGCGGCGCCGTCCGAGGCGAGGGCCGCGCCCGGGACGGGCCGCAGCACCCGGCGGGCCGCGAGGACCCCGTAGCAGATCAGGAAGCCGCCGCCGGCGAGACCGACGACCGTCAGCGCGGCCGGCCAGGCGGTGACGAAGGCGCCGACGCCCGCGACGCCGAGGACGATGAGGACCAGGTCGGATACCGCGCAGATGGCCACGACGGGGAGGACGGCGTGCCGGCGCGCGCCTTGGCGCAGGACGAAGGCGTTCTGTGCGCCGATGGCGACGATGAGGGAGAGGCCGGTGCCGAAGCCCGCCAGGGCCGCTGTGGTGATGCCGTGTGTCATGTGTTCGACGGTAGGCGCGGTCGACTCATGCAGTACAGCTAAAGATTTTTACGTACCATTAGGTGTTGTGATGGACGAGCTTCCCCTGGAACAGGTACGGACGCTCCTCGCCGTGGTGGACGAGGGCACCTTCGACGCGGCGGCGGCCGCCTTGCACGTGACGCCCTCCGCCGTCAGCCAGCGCGTCAAGGCGCTGGAGCAGCGCACCGGCCGGGTGCTGCTGATGCGGACCAAGCCGGTGCGGGCCACGGAGTCCGGGGAGGTGGTGGTCCGCTTCGCCCGGCAGTTGGCCCGGCTTGAGCGCGACGCCCGCGCCGAGCTGGGCATGGGCATGGCGGACGGGCGGGGGGCGGTGCGGCTGCCGATGGCGGTCAACGCCGATTCGCTCGCCACCTGGTTCCTGCCGGCGCTGACGCGGGTGCCGCAGGACCCGCCGATCTGCTTCGAACTGCACAGGGAGGACGAGGGACACACGACGGCCCTGCTGCGGGAGGGGCAGGTGATGGCGGCCGTGACCTCCTCGCCCGATCCGGTGGCGGGCTGCACGGTACGGCCGCTGGGTCTCGCGCGGTACCTGCCGGTGGCCAGCCCCGGATTCGTGGCCCGGTACCTGGCCGGGCCGCGCGGTCCGGCCGATCGGCTCCGCGAGGCGCCGACGATCGTGTTCGACCGCCGGGACGAACTGCAGGACCGCTTCGTGCGCTCACTCGGCGGCCCTGACGCCCAGGGTGCTTCGGCCGCTCCCACCCGGCACCTGGTGCCGACCTCGGAGGGCTTCCGTGACGCCGTGGCGGCCGGTCTCGGCTGGGGGATGGTCCCCCAGCCGCAGGCCGAGCCGCTGCTGCGGACGGGGGAGCTGGTCCTGCTGACGCCCCGGCGGCCGTTGGACGTGCCGCTGTACTGGCAGCAGTGGAAGCTGGACTCGCCCGCGCTGGCGGTCGTCGCCACGGTGATCGTCCGGGCGGCGGCGGAGGCGCTCCTGCCCGCGGACCCGACGCCGGGCGCGACGCCGGGCCGGACGCCGGACCTGACGCTTTAGGGTGGGCGCCATGGACTCCTACACGATCGGCCAGGCGGCCCGATTGCTCGGCGTGAGTGTCGACACGGCACGCCGCTGGGCCGACGCCGAACGGTTCCCGACCCGGCGCGACGGGCTCCGGCGGATGGTCGACGGCCCCGACCTGGCGGCCTTTTGCGTCGAGTTGGCGCAGGAGGGGGCGGACGGCGACGAGACCCCGTACACCTCGGCGCGCAACGCCTTTCCGGGGATCGTCACCGCCGTGAAGCTCGGCATCGTCGACGCGCAGGTCGAGATCCAGGCCGGCCCGCACCGTGTGGTCTCCCTGCTGACGCGGGAGGCGGTGGAGGAACTCGGCCTGGAGGTCGGGGCCCGGGCCGTCGCCCGCGTCAAGTCGACCAGCGTCTTCATCGACCGCGGCTGACGGCGCCCGGCCCGCCCGGCCCGCCCGGACGCGCTGGGGGGTGGGCGTGGAGGGGGGCGCGGGCGGCGGTGGCAGACTGGCCGCTGATCCGCCGAAGGGAAGTACCCCGTTGTCCATGTTCAGCAGCCTGCGCCGAGCCGTGCGCATCGGCTACCGCCGGGCCGTCGACCTCAGCCACCCGGCCCGCTCCCCGCTCGGCAGCGCGGTCGTCAACTGCGTGGTCTACCGCGACGGCGTCCGCCAGGACGGTTGCGCCGACGCCGAAGAGGCGCTGCGCCGGGTCCGCAAGAGCGGCGACGGCTTCGTCTGGATCGGCCTGCACGAGCCCTCCCAGGAGGAGCTCGCGGGCCTGGCCGCGCTGTTCGGGCTGCATCCGCTCGCCGTCGAGGACGCCGTGAACGCGCACCAGCGGCCCAAGGTGGAGCGCTACGACGACACCCTCTTCGCCGTCTTCAAGACGGTCCGCTACGTCGAGCACGAGGAGCTGACGGCGACCAGCGAGGTCGTCGAGACCGGCGAGCTGATGGCCTTCACCGGGGAGGACTTCGTCCTCACCATCCGGCACGGGGGGCAGGGCACCCTCGGCCCCGTCCGCGAGGCCCTCGAAGCCGCGCCGGACCAACTCCGCAAGGGGCCGGCCGCCGTGCTGCACGCGATGGCCGACCACGTGGTGGACGATTACGTGGCCGTCACGGACGCCGTGCAGAACGACATGGACGCCGTCGAGACCGCCGTCTTCAGCGAGAACGGCGCCGGCGGCGACGCCGGCCGGATCTACCAGCTCAAGCGCGAACTCCTCGAACTGCGCCGGGCGGTGGCGCCACTGGCCCGCCCGCTCCACCTGCTCGCCACGCAGCCGATACCGGTGATCCCGCCCGAGATCCGCGCCTACTTCCGCGACGTGGCCGACCACCTCTCCCGGGCCACCGAGCAGATCAACTCCTACGACTCCCTCCTCGACTCGATCCTCCAGGCCCACCTCGCGCAGGTGACCGTCGCCCAGAACGAGGACATGCGCAAGATCACGGCCTGGGCGGCGATCGTCGCCGTCCCCACCATGGTCTGCGGGGTCTACGGCATGAACTTCGACGACATGCCGGAGTTGCACTGGCGGTACGGCTATCCGATCGTGCTCGTCGTCATGGCGCTCGCCTGCTACGTCATCCACCGCGGCTTCCGGCGCAACGGCTGGCTCTGAGTCGCGCGGCGGGTGACGTCTGTCGTCAGTGATCATCGGCCGGAACGGGTGGGGCGGCCAGGGTCGGGCGCCCTCCGTCGGACGTTCCGCCGCCGGGCGCCCGGTCAACGGTCACGGGCGGCGGCCAGGGGCATCAGCATCAGCGGCTCCGAGGTCGGACGCGGCGAGCCGCCCGCCGGCTCCAGGGTGACCCCGACCGCGGTGGCCCGGCCCACCGGGCCGCTCATCAAGGTGCCCCCGTCGCCCGGGACGAGGCCGGCCGGACGCATCACACCGCCGTCCGCGAACCACAGTTGGTAGGTCCTGCCCGCCGGGGCGGGCGGCAGCCCGGAGCTCAGGAACACCGCCCGGTCCCGCGCCGCGCTGACCACCACGGTGGCCCGCGTGCCGGACACGGAGCGGCCGGTGACCGTCCGGGCGTCGGGGGCGGCGATCACCTCGGTCAGGTCCCGCAGGTCGTGCACCGCGCGCGCCGACTCCCGGGCCTGCTCCCGCTGCCACAGCGCCGTGCCGCCCAGCGCCAACGCCCCGGCCAGGCAGGCCGCCAGCGCCAGCGGGAGGGACCGCCCGCGCAGGGCCACCATGCCCCGCCGGACCGGGGGGTGTTGGCGCACCGTGTCGATGCGGGCCAGCACCTCGGCCCGCATCGCGGCCGGCGGCGCCAGGGCGACCGCCGCACCCAGCCGGGCCGCCGTCGCGGCGAACTCCCGCACCTCCTGCGCGCACAGCGGGCAGCGGGGCAGATGGCGCGCGAACGCCTCCCGTTCCTCGGGGTCCAGCGCGTCCAGGGCGTAGGCGCCGGACAGCGCGTGCAACTGGTCGGTGCCGCTGCTCATACGGTGACTCCCATGCAGTCGCGCAGCCGGATCAGCCCGTCGCGCAGCCGTGTCTTGACCGTGGGCAGCGGGGTGCTCAGGGTCTCGGCGACCTCGCGGTAGGTGAGCCCGCCGTAGTAGGCGAGGTGCACGGCCTGCCGCTGGAGCTCGGTGAGCCCGCGCACGCAGCGGCGTACCTGCTCGCTCTCCAGCCGGATCTCCACCCGCTCGCTCACCTCGTCGTAGGCACGGCTGTGCTCCCGCGCGGCGTTGTCCCGCTCCCTGGCGGTCGCGGCCTGCGCCGAGCGGACCCGGTCCACCGCCCGGCGGTGGGCGATGGTCATCACCCAGGTCATGACGGCGCCCTTGTCGGGCCGGTAGCGCGGGGCCTGCCGCCAGACCTCGATCAGCACCTCCTGGGTGACCTCCTCCGATTGCGCGCGGTCGCGCAGGACCCGGACGACGATCCCGTGGACGGGGCCGGCGATGACCTCGTACAGCGCGCTGAAGGCGTCCTGGTCGCCGCGGGCGATCCGCTGCATCAGGGCGGGGAGGTCCGGTCCGGAGCCGGCCCGGGGCACACCGACGGTCACCGGTTGCTGTCGCACGCGGGCCTCCTTCGCCGGCCGGTGCGGACGTTTCGCGTACGGGTCATGGCGGTTCGCCTCCGGGGTGGGCGTCGTACTGGGTCCTCCACCAGCATTCGGAGCCGGAGGCCCCCGCGGATTGGATTGCTCCGGAAATGACAACGGGCTGTTCGACGCCGCGGTTATCTGGTAGGAAAGTTTCCTAACGGAATCAGAAGCCTCAACCACCGTATGGAGGCCCTGTGTTCACCCCTCGCCGCCCGAGCAAAACCGTCGCCGCCGGAGCCATCCTGGGCGCCGCCCTGCTCGCCGTCCCGGTGGCCGCGCACGCCACCGCGGGCCGGGCGCCCGCCACCCCGGCCGCCGTCGCCCTCCCCGCGGCCGCCACCAAGGCGACCGGACTCGACGACCCGGCGAAGAAGGACGTCGCCATGCAGATCGTCTCCAGCGCCGAGAACTCCTCGCTCGACTGGAAGGCGCAGTACAAGTACATCGAGGACATAGACGACGGCCGCGGCTACACGGCCGGCATCATCGGATTCTGTTCGGGCACCGGCGACATGCTCGACCTCGTCGAGTACTACACGCAGGTCAAGCCCGGCAACGTGCTCGCCAAGTACCTCCCGGCCCTGCGCAAGGTCGACGGCACCGACTCGCACAAGGGCCTGGACCCGAACTTCACCAAGGACTGGGCGAAGGCCGCCCAGGACACGGAGTCCAAAAAGGCCCAGGACCACGAGCGCGACCGCGTGTACTTCGACCCCGCGGTGAAGCAGGGGAAGTCGGACGGAGTCGGCACGCTCGGCCAGTTCATCTACTACGACGCCATCGTCATGCACGGCGACGGCAGCGACTCCACCAGCTTCCGCAACATTCGCAAGCGCGCCCTGACCAAGGTCAAGCCCCCGGCCCAAGGCGGCAACGAGACCACCTGGCTCAACGCCTTCCTCGACGCCCGCGTCTGGGCGATGAAGCAGGAGGAGGCGCACAGTGACACCAGCCGCGTCGACACCGCCCAGCGGGTCTTCCTCAAAAAGGGCAACCTGAACCTCGACACCCCGCTCGACTGGAAGGTCTACGGGGACTCCTTCCACATCGGCTGAGCCACCCGCGGCGGCCCGGACCGCATCCCCTTCCCGGCCCGGGCCGCCCACCCCGCCACCGCCGCCGCGGCCGCCAGCCCGTACGCCACCCGCGCCGTCTCGCCGCCCAGTGCCGGCGCGGAAACGTACGCCGCGGCGCCCGCCACCGCCACCCCCAGCCACTCCGCGCGCCCGTCCAACGCCACCAGCGCGACCAGCAGCAACGCGTACCAGGAGTACCCCGGGGTCATCAGCAGGAACGCGGTGCCGGTCACCGTCAGGGCCCCGCTCCACGGCCGCAGCGGATCACCGCGCCACCAGACGTACGCCACCGCCGCCGCCATCCCGAGCGCCACGGCCGGTACCGCCCAGGTCGCCGGGAACACCAGCCGCAGGAGCGCGTACCGGCCGCCCGCACCCGGGTCCTCGTACCCCTCCTCCGCCGCGTATCCGCCGAGGTAACCGAACACCGACGAGCGGGACACGAGCACGTACGGCAGGTACACCAGCCCCACCACCGCGGCCGCCGGCAGCAGCAGGGCCGCCGCGTCCCGCCACCGACGTACGCCCGCCAGCGCGCCCGGCAGCAGTACGGCCGGCAGCAGCTTCGCGGCGACCGCCAACCCGAGCAGCGCCCCGCCCACGGCCCGGCGGCGCACCACCACCCCCAGCGCGACCACCGACAGCAGCACCGCCAGAGTGTCCACGTGCGCGTCGTTCACCGCCTCCACCGCGACCGCCGGGCACCACGCCCAGTAGGCGGCCGTCCGCATATCCGCGCCCGCGCGCCGCCGGACCCACAGCAGGGCCCCCGTGACGCCGAGCGCGGTGAGCGCGCCGCCTACCTGGAGCGCCTTGTGGCGGACCCCGGACGGCGAGAGGGCGTACACGAGGGCGAAGTACCCCTCCGCCACCGGCGGGTAGATCGTGTGCACGGTCGGCCGGTTGATGCGGGTGCACACCCCCGGCTCGACGGGGGCCCGGTCCGGACGGGCGCAGGCCGGCCCGCCGCGCGGGAACAGCCAGTCGTCGCGCAGCCCGCGCAGCGCCGGATCCGCCGGGGCGTGGTCGTACGGGGAGATCCCGGCGGCTTGTACCCGGCCGTCCCACGCGTAGCGGTAGGAATCGGTGCTGGTCAACGGTGGCCCGGCCAGCCCCACCACCGCCACCGCCAGCGCGCCCGCCCACACCAGCGGGACCACCCGCCCTCGCGGAACCCGGCGCACCGTCCACGCGGCGGCGCCGAACAGCGCCCACGCGGCGGCGTACCACCGGGTGAGTCCCGCCGGGTCGGTGACGTAGCCCTCGTCGCGGACGGCCGGCACGAGGACGGCCGTCAGGGCGGCGAGCAGCAGGACGGTGACGGCGGTCCAGGGGAGGCGACGGGGGCGGCGGCGGGGCTCGTTCATCGGGCCAGCCTCCCAGTGGGCGCCTGAGCCAGGGGCGTGACCTGGCCCGACGTCCGCGTTTCGTAAGGTGTCGAACCCCCCGGCCCGCGCCCCGCGGCGGTGTGATGGAGGACATGACTCCGCCGGCCCCGCGCAGCCGGTGGCGGCCCCGCCTTCCTTCGCTCCGGCCCTCTTCCCTGCGGCCCTCTTCCCTGGGGCCGCCCTCCTTCTCCGGCCGCCTGCACGACGCCCGCACCGCCACCGCCGTAGGGCGATGGCACTGGCCGCGGGCGAGTACGGGCTCCGCGACCTCACGGCGGTCACCACCCTCGACAACCCGGCCTCCATGGCCGTACTCAAAAGCAACGGCTTCTCCGCCACCGGTGAGACCCTCATCGGCGACCGCCCGGCCGTCCGCTACGCCCTCCGCCTCCCCACCCGGCCTTGACGCCGGGCCCCCTGCCACCATGGCGGGGGCAGCCCGGCGGTCGAGGGGCGGGCCGGGGCTACGGGTGGACGGGGTGACGGGGTGGGTGGGCGCGGGCGAGTTCGACGAACACCCGGCCCCGGACCGACCAGCGGTGCGTCGGCGTCCAGCCCGAAGAGGACGCGCACGCGGACAGCGCCGCCGGGCCGACGCGGGCCCAGGGGAACGGGGCGCCGACGCCACCCCGGCCGTCCGCCACCCGGACCACGCAGCGCTCGTCCACCTCCACCTCCGTGCACTCGACGATCAGCGCGCCCGTCCCGGCCAGTACCTCGGCCATCCGCCGCAACAGCGTCGCCGGGTCACCGCCGATCCCGATGTTCCCGTCGATCAGCAACGCCGTGTCCCAACGACCCTCCCCGGGAAGGGGGTCGAAGACCGACCGGTGCAGTGCCGTACCCCCCGAGCGGGCCGTACGGGCCACCGCCTCAGGGCTGACGTCGATCCCCAGCGAGCGGTGGCCCCGGGCGGCCAGCGCCGACACCAGCCGGCCGGGGCCGCAGCCGATGTCCAGCACCGCGCCCAGACAGCGGTCCAGCACCGTCCGGTCCGCCCCGTCGGGTTCCTCGCACCAGCGTTCCACGTCCAGCGGCAACAGCCGGCCGTCCCCGCGCCGCAGGTACAGCGGACCCCGGCCGCTGCGCAGCGCGACGGTGTACGGGTCCGCCGACCAGGCCGCGACCGCCCGCGGCGCGCTCATCGGCGGGCCGCCGGGGCGAGCCGCGCCAGCCGGGCCGCGAAGGCACCCGCCGGGGCGTGGGCCGCCACCAGCCGGGCGTCCTCGGCGGTGTCCACGTCCCGCAGTACCGGCAGCCGCCCGATCCGCAGTCCGGCCGCGCGCAGCCGCTCGTACTGGACGGCGCCCGTCCAGGACACCGACATCGGCACGCCGAGCAACAGCGCCGGGTCGGGTACCGCCAGACCCAGCGCCCAGAAACCCCCGTCCACGGCCGGCCCGAACCACGCGTCGCGCTCCGACCAGTCGACCGCCAGCAACTCCGGCGTGACCTGGGGGGTGTCCATCCCGATCAGCAGCGCGGGCCCGACGCACCCCGCGAAGGCGGCCGCGAGCCGCTCGTCCAGGCCCCCGGCCGCCTGCGGCACCACCTCGAAGCCGGGCGGCAGCCACGGACCGGGCCGCCCCTCCAGCACGAGCACCCGTCGCCCGGCGGGGGTGCGGGCCACCGCCTCCAGGGTGTCGGCCAGCGCGGCCTCCGCCAGCCCGGCCGCCTCGGCGGGGGTGAACGGCGGGGTCAGCCGGGTCTTGACCCGGCCGGGCAGTGGCTCCTTCGCGATCACCAGCAACGTACTCACCGCGCACCCCCCGACACCGGGCGGCCCGCGGCCGGCTCCGCCAGCACCCGGCTCATGTCCCGCACGGCGTGCCAGGTGCCCCGCCAGGTGCCCGTCACCTTCGACTTCCCGGACCGGGGCAGGTACGGCACGTCCACCTCCCGGACCCGCCACCCGGCGTCCGCCGCACGCACCACCATCTCCAGTGGGTACCCGGAACGCCGGTCGGCCAGGTCGAGCCCCAGCAGGCCGGTCCGCCGCGCGGCGCGCATCGGGCCCAGGTCGCGCAGCCCCAGGCCGGTGCGGCGACGTAGCATCCGGGCCAGCGCCAGGTTCCCGGCCCGGGCGTGCGCGGGCCAGGCGCCCCGGCCCTGCGGACGACGCCGGCCCAGCACCAGGTCCGCCTCGTCGGCGGCCACCGAGGCCACGAACCCGGTCAGCAGTCCCGGGTCCAGGGAGGCGTCGCAGTCGCAGAAGCAGACGATGTCCGCCTCGGCGGCGAGCAGCCCGGCGTGGCAGGCGGCGCCGAACCCGCGCCGCTCCTCGCGCACCACGGTCGCGCCGAGCGCCCGGGCGATGTCGGCGGAGCCGTCGGTCGAGCCGTTGTCCACGACCAGGGCCCGCCAGCCGGCGGGGATGCGGTCCAGTACCCAGGGGAGGGCCTCGGCCTCGTTCAGACAGGGGAGTACGACGTCTACGGTCGCGGTCAGGGTCACGGGTTCACCGTAGGAAGCGGGAGTCGCCGATGGGGTCCGGGACTCCTTACGAAACGCGGACGTCACCCCGACCGGACCGGCGTGCGCTCCCGCGCACGGGCGCAGGATGGGAGGCTGGGCCGCATGAGCATGGAAGCGCCCCCCGCCCGGATCCTCGTCGTGGACGACGACCCGACCGTCTCCGAGGTCGTCGCCCAGTACCTGCGGCGCGCCGGGTTCGCCGTGGAGGAGGCCGGTGACGGACCGTCCGCCCTGGACCTGGCCGGGCGGGCGCGCCCCGATCTGGTGGTCCTGGATCTGATGCTGCCGGGGCTGGACGGGCTGGAGGTGTGCCGGAGGCTGCGCGAGGCCGGTCCCGTACCGGTGATCATGCTGACCGCCAGGGGGGACGAGGACGACCGGATCGCGGGCCTGGAGGTGGGCGCGGACGACTACGTCACCAAGCCGTTCAGCCCGCGCGAACTGGTGCTGCGCGTGTCGTCGGTCCTGCGGCGCAGCCGGGCCGCGGGGCCCGTCGGCGTGCCGCGCGTCCTCGCGGGCGCCGGGCTCGCGCTGGACCCGGCGACCCACCGGGCCACCAAGGACGGGCGGGAACTGACGTTGACGCTGCGGGAGTTCGACCTGCTCGCGCACTTCCTGCGGCACCCCCGGCGGGCGCACGGCAGGGAGGAGCTGATGCGCGAGGTGTGGGGCTGGGACTTCGGGGACCTGTCGACGGTGACGGTGCACGTACGGCGGCTGCGCGCGAAGGTCGAGACCGACCCGGGCCGGCCGCGGCTGATCCAGACGGTGTGGGGGGTCGGCTACCGCTTCGACCCCATGGGTGCCGACTCCACGGTTGCCGACTCCACAAGTGCCGGCGGCGCGGAGCCCGATGACGCGGGCCCCGATGACGCGGAGTGGGCCGGGACTGGGGAGCCGGCATGACCGACATCCTGCTCATCGCGCTGTTCGCCCTCGGCGGCGCGGCCTGCGCCGGAGCGCTCGGCGCGGGCGTCCTGCGGCTGGTGCGGCACCGCTCCGTCGCCGTCTCGCTCACGGTCATCGCCGCCGTCACCGTCACCGCGATGCTGGCCGGCACCCTGGCCGTCGCCCAGGCCATGTTCCTGTCCCCGCACGACCTCGGCGTGGTGACCCTGGTCGCGGCGATGGCGGCGGTGGTCTCCCTGGTGACCGCGCTGCTGCTGGGCCGGTGGGTGGTCGCCCGCAGCCGGGAACTGTTCCTCGCGGCCCGCGACTTCGGTGACGGCGGCAGCTTCGCGGCGCCGCCCGGGCAGACCACCGCCGAACTGGACGCGCTGTCCCGTGAGCTGGCGGCGACCAGCGCGAAGCTGGCCGCCTCCCGGGAGCGGGAGCGTGCGCTGGAGGCGTCGCGCAGGGAGCTGGTGGCCTGGATCTCGCACGACCTGCGGACCCCGCTGGCGGGGCTGCGGGCGATGTCGGAGGCGCTGGAGGACGGCATGGCCGCCGACCCGGCCCGCTACCACCGCCAGATCCGCACCGAGGTGGAACGGATGAACTCGATGGTCGGCGACCTGTTCGAGCTGTCCCGGATCCACGCGGGCGCGCTCAGCCTGGTCCCGAGCCGGATGTCGGTGTACGACCTGGTCGGGGACGCGCTGTCGGGGGTGGACCCGCTGGCGCGCGAGCACGGCGTACGGCTGGTGGGCGACACCGTCGAGCGGGTGCCGGTGGAGGTGGACGGCAAGGAGATGACCCGCGTCCTGGCGAACCTGCTGATCAACGCCATCCGGCACACCCCGGCCGACGGGACCGTCGCCATCGCCGCCGAACAGCGGGCCGGTGCGGTCGTCCTGTCCGTCACGGACGGCTGCGGCGGCATCGCGGCCGAGGACCTGGCCCGGGTCTTCGACACCGGCTGGCGCGGCACGACCGCCCGTACGCCCCCGGCCGGAGCGGGCCTGGGGCTCGCCATCGTCCGGGGCATCGTCGAGGCCCACTCCGGCCGCGCCACCGTCCACAACGTCCCCGGCGGCTGCCGCTTCGAGGTGACCCTGCCCCTCACGGCATGACCCCGCGCCGGGCCCTGTCCGGGTCGGTCCAGCGGGGCGCCACCCCGCCCCGCGTTCTCGGGGCGCCCGCGCCCGTCCGGCAGGACGCCGGTCCTCCGCGTGCGCGCTTGCCGCGCGGGGGAGCCCGCCCCGCCCGTGGGGGAGACCCCCGGACCGGGTCGCCCGGCCCCCACCGCAAGTACCCCGGCGTTGTCGGGGACCTGCCCCGTCCGGTGCGACGCCGGTTGTTGCACCGTGCTGCGCGCCGGGCGGGAGCCGCGGCCCGCCGCCGGCTCCCGGCCCCGCCGCGGCGGCTGCCCCGCTCCCGTCCGGGGTGGCGGCCCCGGTTCAGCGGGGTCGCCTACGGTGCGTCGACCCCGGCCACCGCCGCAGGTGCCCCGTGGCCTGGCAAGCCGTCTCCGCCGACAGCCACCCAGCGTTGTCTGGGGCCCGCGCCCGTTCGGAGCGAAGTCGGTCCTTCGCCGTGCCGCGCGCCGGGCGGGGAGCCCGCCCCGCCGGTGGCGGGGAACCACGGACCGGCTTGCCCAGCGCGCCCGGCGCCCGGCGGCTGCCCGTCCCTGTCTGGGCGGCCATCCCGGTTCACCGGGGGCGTCTACGGCGCCTCCCCCCTGGCCACCGCCAGGGTGTCCCGGGGCTGTCCGGGCCCGCGCCCGTCCGGTGCGACGCCGGGCCTTCGCACGTGGCGGGGGACCCCCGGACCGGGTCGCCCGGCACGTGGCCGCGTCGGCGTGGTCGCCGCCGCCCGTGACCAGCCGTCTCGGCCGAGTTCTTCCGCGAACGGGCCGCCCACGGAGTCCGGCCGGGCCGGGCCGCACCGCGGCGGTTTTCGCGGGCCCGGCCCCCGAAGACCGCCCGGCCGGGGCTCAGGTGGCGCGCTGGGCGGCGTGGGCGAACTCGGTCATGCCCTTCTCGAAGGGCACCTCCGGGCGCCAGCCCAGGTCCGCGCGGAGGCGGCGCGAGTCGGCCGTGATGTGCCGGACGTCGCCGAGGCGGAACTCGCCGGTCACGACCGGCTCCGGGCCACCGTGCGCGGCGGCCAGCGCCGAGGCCATCTCCCCGACCGTGTGCGGCTCGCCGCTGCCCGTGTTGTACGGGGTGCAGGCGCCCGGCGGGAGGACACCCGCGCGGCCCAGCGCCTCCAGCGCCACCACGTTGGCCGCCGCGACGTCCCCGACGTGCACGAAGTCACGCCGCTGGGCCCCGTCCTCGAAGACCCGCGGCGGCTCGCCCCTGGCCAGCGCCGACCGGAAGAATGACGCCACCCCCGCGTACGGGGTGTCGCGCGGCATCCCCGGCCCGTACACGTTGTGGTAGCGCAGCGACACCGCCCGGCCGTCCACGCACCGCGCCCAGGCCGCAGCCAGGTGCTCCTGCGCCAGCTTCGTGGTCGCGTACACGTTGCGCGGGTCGGCCGGCGCGTCCTCGTCCACCAGGCCCGGCGCGAGCTCCGCCCCGCAGGAGGGGCAGCGCGGCTCGAAGCGGCCCTCGGTCAGGTCCGCCACCCGGCGCGGCCCGGGCCGCACCACCCCGTGGCGGGGGCACTCGTAGCGGCCCTCCCCGTAGACGACCATCGAGCCCGCGAGGACGAGGGAGCGGACCCCGCTTTCGGCCATCGCCGCGAGCAGGACCGCCGTGCCCAGGTCGTTGATCCCGACGTAGGCCGGCGCGTCGGCGAAGTCCTTGCCGAGCCCGACCATCGCGGCCTGGTGGCAGACCGCGTCCACCCCGCGCAGCGCCGCCCGCACCGCCTCGGGGTCGCGCACGTCCGCCCGTACGACATCGGGCCCCGGCGGCTGCGGGACGGGGTGGGCGGCCGGCAGCAGGGCGTCGAGGACCACGGGGTGGTGCCCGCGCCGGCGCAGGGCGGTGACGATGTGCGAGCCGATGAACCCGGCTCCTCCGGTGACGAGTACGCGCATGCACCGGACGCTACGGAGTCCGCCGCGCCCTCGGCGGTTCCCGCGCGCCGCCGTAAGGGTTCCGTCACTTCTCCGCAGCCCCCGGCGGACGGGAGCCCCCGGCGGCGGAAGTGTCAACTCCCTTTCCGCACAGGGAATCCCGCGCATCTTCCCGCCCCCCGAGTGGCTTGAGGTCGCCGTAAGAAGGGCATAAGTCCGGCCTGGGGTCGCTCCTGCGGGAGGAGTGGCCGAATCCGCTCCCTGGGGGGACCCGTGCACTACTACACGGACATACTCAAGCGCTACGCGGACTTCGACGGCCGGGCCCGCCGGCAGGAGTACTGGATGTTCGTCTTGTGGAACATCCCGGTCGTCGCCGTACTGATGGTGATCGACTTCGCGCTCGGCAGCTACCCCGTCATCACCTGGATCTACAGCCTCGCCGTCCTGCTGCCCAGCCTGGGCGTCTCCGTACGCCGGCTGCACGACACCGGCAAGTCCGGCTGGTGGTACCTGATCAGCCTGATTCCGTTCATCGGCGGGATCTGGCTGCTCGTCCTCATGGCCACGGAGGGACACCGCGGCCCGAACGAGTACGGGGCCGACCCCAAGCAGGTCGTCGCCGCCTGATCGACTCCCGACCCACACCGCGGCGCGCCACCACACCGCACCACTACACCGCACCCCCAGCGCCGCCTCCGGCCGGAAACAGCCGCAGGCGGCGCTTTCGCGCGCCGGGTGACATGTCTCTCGTGATCTCGCGGCCGGGGGGCTGTCCAGACCGGCCCGATCACGAGATATCTTGATGTCGAGCAATGTTGCAGACGAGAGACGCAGACTGTGGAGCGGAGCATCCGGTGACTGACTCGACCATCATCTACACGCACACTGACGAGGCCCCGGCCCTCGCGACGTATTCCTTCCTGCCTGTGGTCCAGGCGTACGCGTCGACGGCCGGTGTGAATGTCGAGACCCGTGACATCTCCCTGGCCGGTCGGATCATCGCCAGCTTCCCCGAGCACCTGGAAGAGGGGCAGCGCATCGCCGACGCCCTCGCCGAGCTCGGTGAGCTGGCGAAGACGCCGGAAGCGAACATCATCAAGCTGCCCAACATCTCGGCCTCGATCCCGCAGCTCAAGGCCGCGGTCGCCGAGCTCCAGGGCCAGGGCTACGCGCTCCCGGACTACCCGGACGACCCGAAGACCGACGAGGAGCGCGAGATCCGCGCCCGCTACGACAAGGTCAAGGGCAGCGCCGTCAACCCGGTCCTGCGCGAGGGCAACTCCGACCGCCGTGCCCCCGCCTCGGTCAAGAACTACGCCAAGGCCCACCCGCACCGCATGGGCGCCTGGAGCCCCGAGTCGAAGACGAACGTCGCCACCATGGGCGAGAACGACTTCCGCTCCACCGAGAAGTCCACCGTCATGACCGAGGCCGGCACCCTCCGTATCGAGCACGTCGCCGCCGACGGCACGACCACCGTGCTGCGCGAGTCCGTACCGGTCCTCGCCGGCGAGGTCGTGGACGCGTCCGTGATGCACGTCGACGCGCTGCGCACCTTCCTCAACGACCAGATCGAGCGTGCCAAGGCCGAGGGCGTCCTGTTCTCCGTGCACCTCAAGGCCACGATGATGAAGGTCTCCGACCCGATCATCTTCGGCCACGTGGTCCGCGCCTTCTTCCCCAAGACCTTCGCCCGCTACGGTGACGCGCTCGTCGCCGCCGGCCTGTCGCCGAACGACGGCCTCGGCGCGATCCTCAAGGGTCTTGACGGCGTCCCGCACCTCGGCGACGAGATCAAGGCGTCCTTCGAGGCCGAGCTGGCCCACGGTCCGGCCCTCGCCATGGTCGACTCGGACAAGGGCATCACCAACCTGCACGTCCCCTCCGATGTCATCGTCGACGCCTCCATGCCGGCCATGATCCGCACCTCCGGCCACATGTGGGGCCCGGACGGCCAGGAGGCCGACACCCTCGCCGTCCTCCCGGACAGCAGCTATGCCGGTGTCTACCAGGCCGTCATCGAGGACTGCCGCGCGCACGGCGCCTTCGACCCCGCCACCATGGGCTCGGTGCCGAACGTCGGCCTCATGGCGCAGAAGGCCGAGGAGTACGGCAGCCACGACAAGACCTTCGAGATCGCCGCCGCCGGCACCGTCCGCGTCGTCGACGCCGAGGGCAACGTGGTGCTGGAGCAGGAGGTCGCCGCCGGTGACGTCTTCCGCGCCTGCCAGACCAAGGACGCCCCGATCCAGGACTGGGTCAAGCTCGCCGTCACCCGCGCCCGCGCCACCGGCGTCCCGGCCGTCTTCTGGCTGGACGAGGGCCGCGCGCACGACGCGCAGCTGATCGCCAAGGTCAAGACGTACCTCGCCGACCACGACACCGACGGTCTCACCATCAAGATCCTCTCCCCGGTCGAGGCCACCGCCTTCTCCCTGGAGCGCATTCGCCGCGGCGAGGACACCATCTCGGTGACCGGCAACGTGCTGCGCGACTACCTGACCGACCTCTTCCCGATCCTGGAGCTGGGCACCAGCGCCAAGATGCTGTCGGTCGTCCCGCTGATGAACGGCGGCGGCCTCTTCGAGACCGGCGCCGGCGGCTCCGCCCCGAAGCACGTGCAGCAGCTCGTCAAGGAAAACTACCTGCGCTGGGACTCGCTGGGCGAGTTCCTCGCGCTGGCCGTTTCCTTCGAGCACCTCGCGACCACCACCGGCAACGCCCGCGCACAGGTGCTGGCCGACACCCTGGACCGCGCGACCGGCACTTTCCTCAACGAGGACAAGTCGCCGAGCCGCAAGCTGGGCGGTATCGACAACCGCGGCAGCCACTTCTACCTCGCCCTGTACTGGGCGCAGGAGCTGTCCCGCCAGATCGACGACCCGAAGCTGGCGGCGGCCTTCGAGCCGCTCGCCAAGACGCTGGCCGAGCAGGAGCAGACCATCGTCGGCGAGCTCATCGCGGTCCAGGGCTCCCCGGTCGACATCGGCGGCTACTACCAGCCCGACCCGGCCAAGTGCGCCGCGGTGATGCGCCCGTCCGCCTCCTTCAACAAGGCGATCGCGACGCTGGGTTAAGTCCTTCGCGTTCCGCGTGTTCCGCCCCGGCCGGCCCAGCGCCCGGCCGGGGCGGACCCGTCTCCGGAACCCGGCGGCGGAACCCCGTCTCCGGAACCGGGCTGCGGTGCTCGGCTCCGGTGCTCGGCGTAGGCGCGCTGGGCCCCGTGACGTACGCGCGGCGGCCCGGCGCGCCCCGAACCGTTGTCCCTACGCCGGGAATCGGCTCTACTGCTGTGCAGCCCCGGGCGCGGGGCATATTCCGGGAGGGGCGGCAGATGAGGGAGAACCGGCGGGCAGAACGGGCGGCACGGCCCTCCTCGCACCGGCGTCGCCCCCGCTTCCGGGGGCGCAGGCCGCTCCTGGTGCTCCTGATCTCCGCCTTCCTGCTGGTCGGCGTCTGCGCCGCGACCGGCATCGCCTGGGACCCCTTCACCACCGAGGCGCGCCAAGGCGGTCGGGCACCCGCGTCCGGCAGTGGCCCGCGGCCCACCGGCCCCACCGCCACCGCGAGCCTGGTTCCGAGCCGGAGCCCCGCTCCGGGCCCCGAGACACCGGACAAGGCGCTGCCCCGCGGCGAGGTCGACACCGGCGCGCCCCGTCCCACCGGAGCGCTGCCCTTCGACCTGCCCGCGCCGGCCGCGCTGCGCTCCGGCGCCGCCGGCAAGAAGCTGGTGTTCGCGCACTACTTCACCCCGTACCCGCTCTCCCTCGACAACGCGAGCGCCGATGTCGACTACTACACCCGCAACTACCTCAGCCTCGCGGGCGAGAACGGCAAACACCAGCGGTACGGGGGCCTGCTGCGCGACCGCCCGCTGCCGGTGCCGCCCAAATCCGGCGACTGGGAGGCCGCCAACCTCCGGCAGGAGGTGCGCACGGCGCGCGACGCGGGCATCGACGGCTTCACCCTGGACCTGCTCGCACTGTCCGGGAGCAACAGGGACCGGGCGGAACTGCTGATGTCCGCCGCCCACGCCGTGGACCCCGCCTTCAAGATCATGTTGATGCCCGACATGACCGCCCTGACGTCCGACGACCCGGCGGTGCTCGCCGACGCCCTCGCCGAACTCGGCGCACACCCCGCCGCGTACCGGCTCGGGGACGGACGGCTCGTCGTGTCGCCCTTCAAGGCGGAGGCCAAGAGCGCCGATTGGTGGTCCCGGGTCATGGAGTCCCTCAAGGCCCGGCACGGCATCGGCACGGCCCTCGTCCCGCTCTTCCTCGACTTCGACGCGAACCACGCGGCGTTCGCCCCGATCAGCCACGGCTTCTCCGAATGGGGCACCCGCAGCTACGTCGGCCAGGAGGGCGCCACGGCCGACGTACGGCGGGCCCACACGGCCGGCAAGGTCTGGATGCAGCCCGTATCCGTCCAGGACAGCCGCCCCAACCAGGGCGTGTACGACGAGGCGGGCAACACCGCCACCCTCCGCTCGACGTGGGAGCACGCCATCGACGACGGCGCCGACTGGGTCCAGCTGACCACCTGGAACGACTACTCCGAAGGCACCCAGTTCGCGCCCTCCCTCCACAACGGGTTCACCTACCTGGACCTGACCTCCTACTACCTGACCCGGTTCAAGACGGGCAGCCGGCCGCCGATCGTGCGGGACACCCTCTACGTGACGGCCCGCACCCAGTTCGCCGCCGCCGACCCCACCGGCGGCCAGTCGCTGCTGATGTCGCCGCGCAAGGGCGGCGCCGCCCCGCGCGACACGGCGGAGGTGCTCAGCTTCCTCACGGAGTCCGCGACGGTCCGCACGACCGTGGGCTCCGTCCAGGACACGCACGAGGCACCGGCGGGCCTCCACTCCGAGCTGCTGCCCCTGCGACCGGGCACCATGTCGGCCCGGGTGGTCCGGGACGGCCGCGCCGCGGCGGAGGTGGAACTCCCGTACCGGGTGGACCGTACGGTGCGGGTACAGGACCTCCAGTACTACGGCGCGACCAGCGGACGGCAGTGACTCCGAGGCCCCGGCCACCCTGGCGCAATTGGCCCTACCGGACGTGCGGTCGGCCCCGCATGCTCCGGGGGACCGTCCCACCGCCCTCCGGAGGAGCATCGTGACCGAGCCGCACAGCGAGCCGAAGAGCGTGCCGACCGCCCCACCGAGCGTTCCCCCGGTCTTCCCCGGCGGTCGTCAGCTCTTCCGCCTCGACCCGGCGATCGCCCACCTCAACCACGGCTCGTTCGGCGCCGTTCCGACCCCTGTCCAAGAGGCCCAGGCGGCGCTGGTGGAGGAGGCGCACGCCGACCCCGACACCTTCTTCGTCAACGTGGCCGACCGGATCGCCGCCGCCCGCGGCCGGGTCGCCGCACACCTCGGCGCCGAATCCGACGGGATCGCCTTCGTCTCCAACGCCACCGAAGGCGCCAACCTTGCCCTGAACGCCGTCGAAATGGCCGACGGGGACGAGATCCTGGTGACCGACCACGGCTATGGCACGGTCACCGCGGCCGCCGCCCGCCGGGCCCCCGTCACCACCGTCTCCCTTGACCCGGGGCTCCCGGACGAGGACGCCGTACGGGAAGCCGTGCTGGCCGGCCTGACGCCCCGCACCAAGGTGGCGCTGCTCGACCACATCAGCTCGCCCACCGCCCGCCTCATCGCGACCCCGGCGCTCCTCGCCGACCTCGCCGCCCGGGGCGTCACCACCATCGTCGACGGGGCCCACGCGCCCGGCATGCTCGCCGACCCGCTCGCGGGCGGCGCCGACTTCTGGTTCGGGAACCTGCACAAGTGGGGGTACGCCCCCTCCGGCAGTGCCCTCCTCGCCGTCGCCCCCCGCCACCGCGGCCGCGTCCGGGCCCTCGTGCCGTCCTGGGAGGACAGGGAGGGCTTCCCCCGCTCCGTCGAGAACCGGGCCACCGCCGACTACACCGGCTGGCTCGCCGCCCCCGAGGGACTGGACCTCCTCGACCGGCTCGACGCCGGCAAGGTACGGGCCCACAACAGCGCCCTCGCCGGCTACGGCGCGACCCTGCTCGCCGAACTCCCCGGCCTCACACCGCTCCCGTACACCCCGGGAGTCGGCATGCGCGCCCTGCGGCTGCCGCCCGGCACCGCCGAGACCCCGGACGCCGCCCGCGAGTTGCGCGAGCGGATCGCGCGGGAGCTGCGGATCAGGGTGCTGATCTGGCCTTGGCCGGGCGGCGGCGGCATCCGTGTCTGCGGGCAGATCTACACCCGCCCCGAGGAATACGAACGCCTCGCCGCCGGCCTCCCCGCGTACCTCGCGGGGTAGCGATTCAGCCGCGCCGCAGCAGGTAGGTGTCCATGATCCAGCCCTTGCGGGCGCGCGCCTCGGTCCGCAGCTCCTCGATCCTGCCCGCGACCTCCGCCAGCTTCCCCGAGACCAGGATCTCGTCCGGCGTGCCGACGTAGGCACCCCAGTAGATGAAGAGGTCCTGGTCCAGGTGGGCGGTGAAGGCGTGCCGCGCGTCCAGCATCACCACCACGTCGTCCACGTCCTGCGGCCAGCCCTCGGCCAGCCGCCGGCCGGTGGTGATCTGGACCGGGCGCCCGACCCGGTTCAGGTTGGTGCGGTGCCGGGCCAGCAGCGAGGAGATGCTGCTGATGCCGGGCACCACTTCGTGCTCGAAGGCGACCCGGCCCCGCTCCTGCACCTCGTCGAGGATCGCGAGGGTGGAGTCGTACAGCGACGGGTCGCCCCAGACCAGGAACGCGCCCGTCTCGCCGTCCGAGAGGTCCTCGGCGATGAACCGCTCGAAGATCTCGGCCCGCGCGCTGCGCCAGCCGTCCACCGTCGGGGTGTAGTCGGCCGGGGTCCGGTCGCGGTCCGGGTCGCGGCCCTCCACCAGCCGGTGGCCGGGGCGGGCGTGCGCGTCGAGCATCGCCCGCCGCAGCCCGGTGAGGTCAGCCTTCTCCTCGCCCTTCTCCAGGATGAGGAATGCGTCCGTGGCGCCGATCGCCTTGACCGCCTGGAGGGTCAGGTGGTCCGGGTCGCCCGCGCCTATGCCGATCACTGAGAACTTCTTCACCCGGCTATTCTGCCCGTCATGCGTGCCGCTCTGTTCGTCACCTGCGTCAACGACGCGCTGTATCCGCGCACCGGCGTCGCCGTCGTACGCCTGCTGGAGCGGCTCGGCGTGGACGTGGACTTCCCGGCGGCGCAGAGCTGCTGCGGTCAGCCCCAGTACAACACCGGCTACCGGCACGAGGCCGAAGCGCTGCTGCGCCGTACCGCGGAAGCCTTCGCCGGACACCCGTACGTGGTCGCGCCGTCCGGCTCCTGCGTCGCCATGATCCGTGAGCACTACCCGCGCATCGGCGCCAAGGCGGCGGCCGAGGGGCGCGGCACCGAGCCGGCGGACCTCGCGGCCGACCTCGTCCCGCGCGTGTACGAGCTGACCGAGTTCCTCGTCGACGTGCTCGGAGTGACCGATGTCGGCGCCCACTTCCCGCACACCGTCACCTACCACCCCTCCTGCCACGGCTTGCGCGCCCTCGGACTCGGCGACCGCCCCCGCCGGCTCCTGGCCGCCGTCAAGGGCCTGAACCTCATCGAGCTGCCCGGCGCCGAGGAGTGCTGTGGATTCGGCGGCACCTTCGCCGTCAAGAATCCCGACGTATCGGCCGCGATGGGCGCCGACAAGATCCGCGCCGCCCGGGCCACGGGCGCCGAGGTGCTCTGCGGCGCCGACAACTCCTGCCTCGCCCACCTCGACGGGACTCTGCGCCGCGCCGGCGCCCCGCTGCGGACCCTGCACCTCGCCGAGATCCTCGCCTCGACGGAGGAGGCGTGACGGACGGCACCGCGACACAGGAGGAACGCCCACGATGACGGCCACCCACCTCGGCATGCCCGCCTTCCCCGCGGCCGCGGGGAAGGCCGTACGGGACGACGTGCTGCGCGCCAACCTCCGCCGCGCCACGCACACCATCCGCGACAAACGGGCCCGAGCGGTCACCGAACTCGCCGACTGGGACCGGCTGCGCGCGGCGGGCAAGGCCGTCAAGGACCACACCCTGCGCCGGCTCGACCACTACCTGTTGCGGCTGGAGGAGGCGGTGACCGCCGCCGGCGGCACCGTGCACTGGGCGGCGGACGCGGCCGAGGCCAACCGGATCGTGACCGCGCTGGTGCTGGCCACCGGCGAGCGGGAAGTCGTCAAGGTCAAGTCGATGGCCACCCAGGAGATCGGCCTGAACGAGGCCCTGGAGGCGGCCGGGATCGCCGCCTACGAGACCGACCTGGCCGAACTGATCGTGCAGCTCGGCCACGACCGGCCCTCGCACATCCTGGTCCCGGCCATCCACCGCAACCGCGCCGAGATCCGCGACGTCTTCCGCGCCGAGATGGGCCGGTGGGGGCGGCCGGCTCCCGAGGGTCTCGGCGACGACCCGCGCGAACTGGCCGAAACGGCCCGGCTGCACCTGCGCGAGAAGTTCCTGCGCGCCAAAGTCGCCGTCTCGGGCGCCAACTTCATGGTCGCCGAGACGGGCACGATGGTCGTCTTCGAGTCCGAGGGCAACGGCCGGATGTGCCTGACCCTGCCCGAAACCCTCATCTCCGTCGTCGGCATCGAGAAGGTCGTGCCGACCTTCCGGGACCTGGAGATCTTCCTCCAGACGCTGCCGCGCTCCTCCACCGCCGAGCGGATGAACCCGTACACCACGATGTGGACCGGGCTGGGTCCGTCGAAAGGGGCCGACGAGGACGGGCCCGCCGCCTTCCACCTCGTCCTCCTCGACAACGGCCGCACCGACACCCTCGCCGACGAGGTGGGTCGCCAGGCGCTGCGCTGCATCCGCTGCTCCGCCTGCCTGAACGTCTGCCCCGTCTACGAACGCGCCGGCGGCCACGCCTACGGCTCCGTCTACCCCGGCCCCATCGGCGCGATCCTCAGCCCCCAACTGCGCGGCACCGGGAGCGAGATCGACGCCTCGCTGCCCTACGCCTCCACCCTGTGCGGCGCGTGCTATGAGGTCTGCCCGGTCGCCATCGACATCCCGGAGGTCCTCCTCCACCTGCGCGAACGCGTCGCCCAAGGCGGCCCGGCGACACGCGAGGGCATCCGCGTACGCATCCGCCCCGCGCGCGGCCACACCGTCGAACGGGCCGCGATGCGCGCCGCCCGGCTGTTGCTGGAACGCCCCGGCGCGCTGCGCGCGGGGGAGCGGCTGCTGTCCCGGGCACGGCGGCTGCGACCGCGCCGGCTGCCCGGCCCCGGCGGCGCGTGGACCGACAGCCGCGAGCTGCCCGTGCCCCCGGCGGAGCCCTTCCGCGACTGGTGGGCCCGCGAGCGGGGAGGACGCGCGTGAGCGGCAAGGACCGCGTGCTGGGCCGGATTCGGCGGGCGCTGGGGGAGCCGGGCCCGGGCCCCGAGGCCGCGATCCCGCGCGGCTACCTCCGCGTCCACGGCTCCCGTACGCCCGCCGAATCCGCGGACATGCTCGCCGCCCATCTCGCCGAGTACCGCGCGACGGTCCACCGCACCGGCGCGGACGGCCTCGCGCCGCTCCTGGCCCGGCTGCTCGCCGCCCGGGGCGCGCGGACCGTGCTCGTACCGCCCGGCCTGCCCGCCTCCTGGCTCGCCGCGGCGCGCGCGACCCGGGTCCCGGACCGGGCCGACTCCACCCCGTACGAACTCGACGCCGTGGACAGCGTGGTCACGGGCTGCGCGCTGGCCGTCGCGGAGACCGGCACGATCGTCCTGGACGGCGGCCCCGACCAGGGGCGGCGCCGGATCACCCTGATCCCGGACCACCACATCTGCGTGGTCCGCGTCCCCGGGCAGGTGGTGGACTCCGTTCCGCAGGCGCTCGAACGCCTCGACCCCACCCGCCCGCTGACCTGGATCTCCGGACCCTCCGCCACCAGCGACATCGAGCTCGACCGGGTGGAGGGCGTCCACGGCCCCCGTACCCTGGAAGTGGTCCTGCTCGACGCGCCCGCACAATGAGGGCCATGTCCGCACACATCGCCCTCACCGCGCTCGTCGTCCACGACTACGACGAGGCCATCGACTTCTACACCCGCGCCCTCGGCTTCACCCTCGTCGAGGACACCGCCCGGCCCGACTGCTCGCGGTGGGTCGTGGTCCGGCCGCCCGGCGCCACCGAGTCCGCGCTGCTGCTCGCCCGCGCCAAGGACGACGCGCAGCGCTCGCGGGTCGGCGACCAGACGGGCGGCCGGGTCGGCTTCTTCCTCTACACCGACGACTTCGCCGGCGACCACGCCCGGATGACCGCCGAGGGCGTCCGTTTCCTGGAAGAGCCGCGCCACGAGACGTACGGCAGCGTGGCCGTCTTCGAGGACCTCTACGGCAACCGCTGGGACCTACTCCAGCCGGCGTCCGCGCCCGCCACCGCCTAGTACGGGGGCTTCCCGGGCGGCGTCCACCACCGCCCCGGCCTCCACCCGGTCGGCCAGCTCTCGGGCCCACCGGACCAGTGCGGCGACATCGATCCCGTGGGCCGGGTCCACCCCGGCCAGGCCCACGGCGCCGCGCCGCAGCAGCCGGGCCCCGCCCACCGTGTTCCCCCGCGCGGCGTGCGTCAGCCCCACCGCCAGTTGCGCGAGCCCCCGCCACAGCGGGGCCTCGACCGCCGGCCCCGACTTCCAGGCGTCCTCGAACACCTCGTGAGCGTGGAAGGGCATCCCGTCGTCAAGGAGCCGCTGCGCCTCCGCCACCGTCTCGGCCGGCCTCCGCACCACCCCCTCGGGCTGCCGTCCGACCCCCGGCGCCCCGTACGGCAACGGCCGCCCCAGGCCGTCACGCGGCCGCGCGCTGCGCGCCCGCCCCTCGTCATCGCGATCCCGTGCCTTCATCCGTCCATCGTGCCGCCCGTGGATCACCCGTGCACATACACCCCCCGGCGTGCGGTAATGTTCTGCATGTGCCCGCTGCGAAGGGGAAACCCCTGGTGGGGGGCACAGTGCCCAGGCACAACGGGACGTGGCGCAGCTTGGTAGCGCACTTGACTGGGGGTCAAGGGGTCGCAGGTTCAAATCCTGTCGTCCCGACTCGAAAGAGTCGCAGCTCAGGGGCCGTTTCAGAGCAATCTGAAACGGTCCCTGAGTGTTTTGCGACCCGGAGGGCGCGGCGGTCGGGTCGGGTGCGACTGCCGCCGACACGGCCGGGGGCCCGCGACAGGCGGGGGACCGGCGCGTAGGGTCCGGTGATCAGGGCGGACCGGCACGCGCCGGGTCAGACGCCCAGGTCGGCCTGCCGTGGCCCCGGCCCGGAGCCGCGCACGCGTATCCCGGCGGGATGCGGGCAGGCGCACCCACAGCTGGACGGAAGGTGATGCCGGATGGTGCCGGGAGCGGGCAATGAGCGGTTCACGGTCGATGTGCGGGCCGTGGACGGAACCGTCGTCCTCGCCCTCGCCGGGGAGCTGGACCACGACACGGCCCAGCCCCTGCGGGACGCCTTGGACGCGGCGGTCACCCCGGGTGGCCGGTTGGTGGTCGACGTGTCCGGGCTGGGGTTCTGCGACTCCACCGGGCTCAACGTGCTGCTGCACGGCAGGATCACGGTCCAGGAGGCCGGCGGCACGCTGGAGTTGGCCGGTCTGAGCGGACCGGTGGCACGTATGTTCCGCATCACCGGGGCGGACGGGGTGTTCCCGGTGTACGCGGACGTGGCGGAAGCGTTGGAGCGGCAGCCCCGCTGACCGCGGGCGGACGGCGCGTGGGGCCCGTAGGGTCGAGGCGATACGAGGAGACGAGCCATGCAGCAGCGAGGGTCCCCCGGCCGGGTGCGGCTGCTGCTGTTGGAGGGCGCGGCCGACCCGGTGACCCGCAGTCGTGACTTCGCCCGCCGGGCCCTCGCGTCCTGGAAATGGCTTCCCGAGGCCGCCGAGGACGTCCTGTTGCTGGTGTCCGAGGTGGTGTCCAATGCCTGTATGCACGGCGGAGGGCCCGGCACGCTGCTCCTGCACTGGACGCCCGAGCGGCTGCGGATCGAGG
This sequence comes from Streptomyces sp. NPDC046557, assembly GCF_040645975.1. NCBI lineage: Bacteria > Bacillati > Actinomycetota > Actinomycetes > Kitasatosporales > Streptomycetaceae > Streptomyces > Streptomyces sp. NPDC046557. Next base: position 517,370 of record NZ_JBEYZH010000001.1, on the reverse strand, counting down.
TGACCGACGGCAACCCCGCGCCGCCGGTGCGCGCCCGGGCCCCCGAGCCGGGGCGGCCGGGCGGCCACGGGCTGCTCATCGTGGACCGGCTGTCCCGCAGTTGGGGTTCGCGCCCCGGCAACGGCGGGAAGTGCGTCTGGCTGGAGGTCGGTCCGGGGTAGCGGGTCAGTCCCGGGTGACGGGCCCCTCGTCCAGGGCCTTGGCGGCCGTGATGATCTCGTCCGTCGCACTCACCTTGCCGATGCGCGGGAAGATCTTCCCGAAGCTGTGCGCGTGCGAGTCGGCGTCCATGTCGGTGGTGGCGTCCTCGGCGAAGACCAGCTCATAGCTGTGCTCCCAGGCCGTGCGCGCGGTGGACTCGACGCCGATGCTGGTCGAGATGCCGCCCAGCACGATCCGGCGGACACCGCGGCGGCGCAACTGGAGGTCGAGTTCCGTGCCGGTGAAGGCGCCCCAGTGCCGTTTGGTGACCACCACGTCCGCGAGCGCCGCGAGCCGCTCCGGGAGCTCGGAGAAGGCGGCGGGCGGAGCGGAGGCGGGGCCGGGCCGGTCGACATTGACGCTGGGCAGGTCGCCGCCGTCGGGGGACCAGGCGACCTTGACCAGCACCACGGGCAGCCGGCGGGCCCGGAACGCCTCGGCGAGGGCGATGCCGTTCTCCAGGACGCGCGACGAGGGCGTGGCGGTGGGGAGGGCCAAGATGCCCTGCTGGAGGTCGATGAGGACCAGCGCGGTCGCGCGGTCCAGGGTGAGGGCGGGCGCGGGGGACGTCATGGCAACTCCTCGGATCGGTGGACGTTCAGTTCTCGGCCAGGCGTCGCAGCAGGGGGACGGCCTCGGCCGGCAGGCGCTGCTCCGCCGGGCTGAGCCGTTCGGCGATTATCGATTGTCTCGGTCCCGTCCTCTCGCGCAGGGTCAGGGGCGCTCGTACCTGAGCTGTACGACGCCGTTGCCGAAGGTCCGCGTCCCCTCCAGGCGCAGCGGCGTCGGCGCGTAGCCGGGTGGGAAGAGCGGTGTGCCGCCGCCGATGCGCACCGGGTGCACGTAGATCCGGTACGCGTCCACGAGGTCGTGGCGCAGGAACGCGGCTGCGAGATCGGCGCCGCCCACGCTCAGGTCTCCGCCCGGCGCGGACTTGAGGGCCGCTACCTCCGCCGGGACCACGTCGCGCACGATCGTGGAGTTCCAGTCGGCCCGGCGCAGGGTGCGCGAGTAGACGTACTTCGGCATGTCCCGCCAGATCCCGGCGAACTCTGCCACCGGGCCGCTCGCGGCGGGGTCGGCGTCGGCGGTCGGCCAGAAGCCGGCCATCAGCTCGTAGGTGACGCGGCCGGTCAGGAAGCCGCCCAGCCGCCGGATCTCGTCGTTGAAGTGCCGGTGCAGTTCGTCGTCGACGAGGTGCCAGTCGATCTGCCGCTCGGGCCCCTCGATGAAGCCGTCCAGGGACATGGACATCATCAGGATGATCTTTCGCATGCCCCCGCACGTTACATACTGGCCGATGTGAAGACCGACGACGCCACGAAATCCGACGCCGCCACCGACGCCACCGCCCTGTTCACCGTCGAGGGCCACACCGGGGTGATCACCCTCAACCGCCCCCGGGCCCTCAACGCCCTCACCCACCCCATGGTGCTGCGGATCACGGAGGCGCTGGCGGCCTGGGAGCAGGACCCCGCCGTCACCCAGGTCCTCCTCCGCGGCGCCGGGGAACGCGGCCTCTGCGCGGGCGGCGACATCCGCGCCATCCACGACGACGCGAAGGCCGGCGGGAACGCTTCGATCGACTTCTGGCGGGACGAGTACCGCCTCAACGCACGGATCGCCGGCTACCCCAAGCCGTACGTGGCCCTGATGGACGGCATCGTGATGGGCGGCGGCGTCGGCCTCTCGGCGCACGGTGCGGTCCGTATCGTCACCGAACGCTCCCGCGTCGCCATGCCGGAGACCGGCATCGGCTTCGTCCCCGACGTGGGCGGTACGCACCTGCTCGCGCGGGCCCCCGGCCTGCTCGGCACCCACCTCGCCCTCACCGGTGCGGCCGTGGGGGCCGCCGACGCGCTGCTGTGCGGGCTCGCCGACCACTTCGTCCCCGCGGGCCTGCTGCCCGAACTGACCGCCGACCTCGCGGGCGCGCCCGTGGCGCGGGTACTGTCGCGCCACGCCGGTCACGCCCCACCGCCCGGCGAACTCGCCGCCCACCGCGGGTGGATCGACCACTGCTACGCCGCGGACACGGTGGAGGAGATCGTGGAACGGCTGCTGGCGTCGGGCGAACCGGCCGCCAAGGAGACCGCCGAGACGATCTTGACCAAGTCCCCGACCTCCCTCAAGGTCACCTTGGAAGCGGTCCGCCGCGCACGCGAACTGGGCACTCTGGAAAAGGTCTTGGCGCAGGAGTTCCGAGTCTCCTCGCACGTGCTGCGCTCGCCGGACCTGATCGAGGGCATCCGGGCCCAGGTCGTAGACAAGGACCGTACGCCGCGCTGGCGGCCCGCGACCCTGCCCGAGGTGGACCGGGCGGACGTGGAGCGCTGTTTCGCCCCCCTCGGCGAGGGCCGGGAGCTGACCTTCGCCCCCGGTGGCACACGGGCTTGAACCGGCCGGCCAGGAGGGGACGCCCCGGTCCCCGGTCATCCCGCCGGGGTCATCTGGTGGGAGCGGCCGGGGCCGGGACCTCGGAGCTCAGCCAGCCCAGCGCGTCCGGGTACATCCCCGTCCACGTCTGGAAGTTGTGACCGCCGGCCGGGCGGACCAGCGTCTTGACCCGGACGCCGGTCCCCGCGGCGGCCTTGGCGAAGGCGTCCAACTGCCGCGGCGGGCTGTCCTTGTCCTGGGCGGACGTGGCGAGGAACAGCGCGACGTCCGCCTTCCTCGCGTGCGTGACCAGCCACATCGGGCTGTTGCGCTCCCGCAGGGCCCGGTCCGCCAGCACTCCCGGATCGCCCGTCAGCGCGTCCGGGTCCAAGGCCGCCCCGGCGCCGAACACCTTCGGGTACTGGAGCGGCAGCTTCGCCGCGCAGAACGCCCCCGTCGAAATCCCCATCAGCGCCCACCCCTTGGGCTGCGGCAGCGTACGGAAGTGCCGCGCGACCAGCGCCGGCACGTCGTCCGCCAACCAGGTCGCCACCTTGTGCCCCGCCACGTCGCTGCAGTCGGTGTTCACCCCGCCCGGATAGATCTCCGGGATCACCAGGATGAAGGGGTGCGCCGCGCCGAGCCGGACCAGGTCCTCCAGCGCGCCCGGCATGTCGCCCAGCTCCATCCAGGACCGGGGCGAGCCCGGATACCCGTGCAGCAGCGTCAGCACCGGGAAGCGGGTCTTCGCCGCGCCGGCGGCGCTGTACTCCGGAGGGGTCCAGACGACGACCTGCCCGGCCAGCTTGGAGTGCGAGCCACGGAAATAGGTGCTGCGGGTGCCGTCCTCGCCGAGCGTGAAGGTGGCCCGCCCCACCGGCGGGCCCGTCATCGAGGAGCCGTTGTCGCCGGGGGTGCCCAGCAGGTCGTCCCAGGAGGCGTAGAGCCCGTAGCTCCCGTTGATCCACGTCGCCACCACACAGATGGCGGTCAACTGGCACAACCCGATCATCAGCACCCGGGCGATCCAGCGCAGCCAGCCGGGTCCCGGCAGCCGGTTCCAGAGCAGCAGCGCCGCGAGCATGGCGAGCGCGGTGACCACGACCAGTGTCACCAGGAACGCCGTACCGGTCAGCTCCACCGCCTCAATGTACGGCGCGCCCCGCCCGAGTCGGCGGCGGACCGCTACGTGTCGCCCGCCCGCACCCGCACCGTCACCGAGTGCCACCCCGTCGCCCCGTCCGGGACCGTCCCCTGCCGTTCGCCCGTCTGCAAGGCGCCCGCGCCGTCCGTGGCCCGGACCTCCAGGGTGTGCCGGCCGGGAGCCGCCTGCCACGGCCACGACCACTGGCGCCAGGTGTCGTCGCCGTCGGCGTCCGCCAACCGGGTCTCCTGCCACGGGCCGCCGTCGACCCGTACCTCGACCCGGGAGACGCCCCGGTGCAGCGCCCAGGCCACCCCGGCGACCATCACCCGGCCCGCCGCCGGTTCCGCGAGCGGACGCGGCGTGTCGATCCGCGACTGCGTCTTGACGGGCGCCCGCTGGGCCCAGGACCGGCGCACCCAGTACGCGTCGTACGCGGCGAAGGTCGTCAGCCGCAGCTCGCTCAACCACTTGCACGCCGATACGTATCCGTACAGGCCCGGCACCACCATCCGCACCGGGAAGCCGTGCGCGAAGGGCAGCGGCTCGCCGTTCATCCCGACCGCGAGCAGCGCCTCCCGGCCGTCCATCACGGCCTCGACCGGCGTGCCGATCGTCATCCCGTCCACCGACCGCGCCACCAACTGGTCGGCCGGGCCGCCCCGCGACGGCGGCCGCACCCCCGCCTCCCGCAGCAGGTCGGCCAGCCGGACGCCGAGCCAGCGGGCGTTGCCCGCGTACGGGCCGCCCACCTCGTTCGAGACACAGGTGAGGGTGATGTCGTGCTCGACCAGGGGGCGCGCGAGCAGCTCCCGCAGGTCCAGGGTCAGCGGCTTCGTCACCCCGTCCCCGTGGATCCGCAGCCGCCAGTCGGCGGCGTCCACGCGCGGCACGACCAGCGCGGTGTCCACCCGGTAGAAGTCCCGGGCGGGCGTGAGGAACGGCGACACCCCCGGCACCCGCGCCTGAGCCCCCGCCGGCACTGGCGGGGCCGGCACCGCGGGCGGCGGCAGGACCAGGTCCGCTCGGGAGGCCGTCGCGCCCGCCGACCCGTACGCGCCCAGGCGCCGCCCGGCGTACCAGGCGCCCGCCGAGACGGCCGCGGTGGCCAGCACCAGCCGCCCGAAGCCGCGCCGGTCCAGCGACCCCGTCCCGCCGGCCGGGGCGCCCTGCGGACGCGACCGGCGCAAAGCCCTGACCAGGAAGAACAGCACCCCGGCCGCTACCAGACCACCCACCAGCGAGGGCAGCGCGTCCTTCCAGGTCGCCTCGGGGCGACTGAGCGCGGCCACGGCGCCGACGAGGCCGAAACACGCGGCGACCGCTATTCCGGCGCGCGGCCGGCGTACGGCGAGCACCCCCGCCGCCACGGCGACCAGACCCAGCACCACGACGATGCCGAGGGTCAGGACCGGCTTGTCGGCCGTTCCGAGGTCGCGGACCGCCCACTCCTTGACGGCCGGCGGGGTACGGTCCACCACCGCCCCGCCGACCGCGGTCACCGGGGACGCCTCGGGCCGTACGGCCGCGGTCGCCAGCTGCGCCGCGGCCAGCCCGGCGAAGGCGGCGAGCACCCCGCAGAGCGCGCCCCACGCCGCCCCGGCCCGCGGACGCCCGGAAGCCGTCTGCACACCGCTCATCAGGGGTCACCGTCCGCCCGGGCTCGCACCGTCCCCCCTCCGACTGTACGAGCCCCGGCCCGCCGGGGCTCGGGCGCGCGGCGCATCGGGGCGGCCGGCGCATCGGGGCGCGGGGCGACGTGGTCACGCCCGGGGGTGACCGGCCCGCTCGGCGGCCCGCCTCGCCATGGTCTCCAGACAGTTCTCGGAGTCGGCGGCGGTCCGGCGCGCGGCCGGCGCGGCCCGCTTGCGCAGCTCCACCACCCCGTCGGTGATCACGTCGCGCGGATCGGAGCGCCGGAGCGCCCCCTGCGCCCGGTCACCGGCCTGGCCCGACGCGTCGACGGCCGGGTCGCCGGCGCCGGCCGTGAGCAGCGCCAGCAGCTCCAGCGTCGCGGAGGGCCGCTCCGGTTCGGTCTCGGACATGCCCCATGCACTCCTGACGGCGTAGGAAGGGGCGACCGGCGGGAGTTCCCCGACGGCCGCCCCGGTCGGGTCCGGGTCAGTGAACCGACGACCCGGGCCGTACGTCGCCGTGCTGTGCGCCCTCTCCCTCGCACGAGTGCCGAATTTCCCACGGGAGGGTGACGGTTGCCCCTCCGCCCCGGCGGTCACCGCCGGGGCCGGTGCGGTTCAGGAGCGGGCCTTGGGCAGGGCCGCCGCCACCGCGGCGGCCAGCGCGTGCGGGTCCCCGCTCGGGCCGGCCGGGTGGTGGGTGGTGCGCCGGGCCCACGCCTCCTCGAAGGCGTGCCAGTCGATCTCCTTCGGGGCGGCGCGCTTGACCAGAGCCTCCTCCAGCGAGGCGAAGTACCGGTCCCAGCGGGCGGCGTACAACTCCGACACCAGCCCGCTCCATTCGCGGTTCGCGTAGTCGTGCAGGAAGCCGCCCTCACTGGTGCTCCGCTGCCCCCACACGCTCAGGATCGAGCGCGCGTCGTACTCGTACCGGTCCTGCTCGGCCCGGTCCGCGCCGTGCGAGCGGGCGGCGGACAGCCAGCGGCCCAGCAGGAAGTTGGGGTCGGAGCCCGTCACGGCGTCCAACTTTCCTTCTTCGTCGCGCCATTGGGCCGTCAGCCGGCGCAGCCCGGTCAGGTCCTTCGCCTCGTAGGCGGCCTTGATCTTCGGCAGCAGCACCCGGGAGTGGTTGGCGAGGGCCTGGCGGGCGGTGTCCACCAGGTCGAAGCGGTAGGCGCTGGACGACCTGAGCGCCGGGGGCACCGCCAGCAGCTGGTCGAGCGCCCGGCGTACCGAATCCGCCTGGTAGCGCATGGACTTGGGGCTCCAGTGCGCGGCGCCCGTCGCCGTCAGGCTCGGCCGGGCGGTGAAGAGGCTGTCCTGCGACTCCGACCACAGCCCCGAGGAGGTGCTGTACGGGCCTTTGCGCAACTCCTCCCACGCCGCCGCCGCGTGGGCGTCCGGACGCCCGTAGCGGCGGGCCGCGAAGTCGGCGAACCACCGGCGCTGGTCGACCGGCCCGGGCTCCCAGGCCAGGTCGGTGAAGAGGTCGAAGGCGGCCGGGTTGGTACCGGTGGCCTCGGGCAGGTACGCGGTGCCCTGGAGCGCGCTGTCCGGCTTGTCGCGCCAGGCGCCGAACCGGTCGATCCACACCGAGGTGTTGGCGCCGATCGTGGTGTGGCCGCCGAAGTTGTAGATGGTGCCCATCGCGTACGGCGTGCCGCCCCAACGGGCTTCGCGGTCCAGGCGGTTGTACCGGTCGGACAGGCCGTCCAGGATCAGCAGCTTCGAGGTGTCCACCCCTGCCAGCAGTTCCTTCGTCGGGTCGTCCTGCCAGCCGAGCACCGCCCACAGGGCGCCCGGGTGGGCCGCCCACAGCGCGCGCTGGATGGCTCCGGCGGCGGCCCGGACGTCCACCGAGCCCGTCCGCCCGCCCTCGTGCAGGGGGCTCATCCGGTACATGGCGCTGTCGCCGAAGACGGCCCGCTGCTCGGCGTAGTACGCGGCCGCCAGCTCCCCGAACACCGGGGAGGCCGGGTCGAGCCAGTCCGGCCGGTCGAAGCCGGCCCAGTCGCCCTGCGGCACCGTGGAGGCGCCCTCGTGGCGCGTGGCGAAGTCCGGCGGGACCGTGCCGAAGTAGCCGGGCAGGACCGGTGTCATGCCGAGGCCGCGCAACTGGTCGGCGATCCGCGCGCCCACGTCGGCGCGCTCGCGCATCAGCCGCTCCGTGACCGGGCCGCCGAAGCCGCTGAGGTTCTGCAACAGCCACCAGCTCTGGTGGCCGGGGGCGGGGATCCACTTGCGCAGCTCGTCGGGGGAGTAGCCGAACCGTTGGAGCGCCCGGTAGTACGGGTACTCGGCGCCGGTCTGTACGAACACCTCGTTGACGCCGTGCAGCGCGAGCAGGTCGATCTGCCGCTGGTGTTCCTCGAAGGTGCGGTACGGGCCCGAGTACCCGTCGTCGGTGTCGTTGAGCGCGTACCGGTGCGGGACCCGTGCGGTACGCGTGACCGGGGCGGGTACCGCCGGCAGGGTGGCGGGCAGCATGCCGATGCTGTCGCCGGGCCAGCCGATGTCGACGCCGGCGACGTGCTGCAGGTACCAGCCGACGCCGGTGAGCAGGGACGCCCCGGTGGAAGCACGCACGGTGATCGCGCCCGGCCTGCCGGAGACGGTGAAGGCGTCGCTCCCGGCGGAGGTGTCGGGGACCAGGGTGAACTGGCCCGCGTGTCGGGGCAGCAGCCGCCGCAGGGCGTCCCGCGCCGGGCCGGTGTCGAAGGTGCGGGGGCGGGGTGCGCGGCGCGGGTGCTCGCGTACGCCGGCCCGTGCCGCGGGGGATTGGGCCGGTGGGGGCGAGGCCGCGGCGGGGGTGGCGGCCCCGGGGACGGTGGCGGCGAGGGTCAGGGTCAGCAGCGCGGTGGGAAGCGTCGCGAGCGCGACGGAGCGGCGCGTGCGGGGGCGCGGAACGCGTGGCATCGGGTGTGCGTCGTCCTCTGTGTCGGGTCCGGTGAGGGGGCCTGTGACGGGCGGGGTCTGCGAGGAGGGCGGGGTCTGCGGGGCGCCCGTCAGACCGGCAGGGCCCAGGTCTGGTCGACCCGGTGGTCACCGCACGCGGTGAGGCGCAGCCGCTCGGCCGGGGCGTCCGGGGCGGTCGTCGTGGTGGGGGCGGTCAGGCACATCCCGCTCGCGGTCTCCGTCAGCGTCCCGGCGCGGTCGTGCTCCCAGCGCTGCCCCGGCCGGCCGGGCGCGCACCGGGCCAGTTCCACCAGGCCCGCGTCGCCCGCCGACAGGCAGGCGCCGGCCAGCCTCAGCGTCGCTCCGTCGTCGAGGCTCCACCGCTGGTCGGGGGCGCCGGTGCAGGCCGCCAGTACGACGGCGCCGGGCCCGCTGGTGTTGGCCCCGTCGGCGCACTTGGCGCCCGCGCCGGCGATCTGCCCGGTCGGCACCGCCCCCGCGCAGTCGCGCGGGGTGAGCCGCCAGACGCCGGTGTCGTGCGCTCCCACCCTTCCGGTCAACGCGCTCTCGATCCGCTGCCGTTGACCGCTCCACAGGTTCTTGGCGTCGGCGGTGCACCCGGGCAGCCCGACTTCGCCGAGCGGCACGTTGATGTCACGGGCGGCACCCGAGCGGTTGAGGACGGCCACCGCCCGGTCGCCGTCGGCGAGCGGGCGCACCAGGATGTCGAAGGTGGCGTTGGAGGACACCACGGCGCCCTGCCGGCCCATCGGGTCCTGGTCGAGCGCGATCAGATCGGTGTTGCCGAGGGCGGCGAGTCCGCCCGGGGTCAGCTCGGAGACCTGCGAGGAGAGGATGAAGGGGGCCGCCATCATGGCCCACAGGCCGACCTGGCTGCGGCTCTCCGCGTCGCTCAGTCCCGGGGCGCCCGCGATGAGGAAGTCCGGGTCGTTCCAGTTGCCGGGACCCGCGTACCGGCCGAGCCAGCGGTTGTAGCCGTAGTTGCCGAGGACCGCGCTCCAGCGGGAGGCGTTCGGTGCCTTCGGGTCGTAGACCTTGATGTCCTTGCCCTCGCGCCACAGTTGGCCGGTCTCGCCGACCCAGTGGAGCACCTTGTGCCAGTCGGATCCGCCCCATTCGCCCTGCTGGAAGTAGGCGGGCGCGGACGCGGACAGCACCATGTCGCGTCCGCTGTCGCGCAGGGCCCGGGCGACGGCGTGGTAGGCGTCGCGGTAGGCCCGTTCCTTGGTGGCGCCGGGCGGCACGTACAGGTTGCAGCCGTCCATCTTGACGTAGTCCACGTGCCAGGACGCGAACAGCCGGGCGTCGCCGGCGTAGTGGTCGGGGCCGCCACCCGCGGGGGCGCCGCTGCCGGGGTAGCGCTCGCAGGTGAGGGAGCCGGCGTCCTGGTAGATGCCGAACTTCAGCCCCTTGGCGTGGAGGTGGTCTCCGAGCCAGGCCATGCCGTGCGGGAACTTCCGCGTGTCGGTGACCAGGTCGCCGTGCGCGTCGCGGGATTTCGTCATCCAGCAGTCGTCGACGGTCACGGTGTCGTAGCCCTTGGCGGCGAGGCCGGTGGACACGAGCGCGTCGGCGTTCGCGACGACCTTGGCCTCGTCGATGTCGCACATGTAGTGCGCCCAGTTGTTCCAGCCCATCGGCGGGGTCAGCGCGAGCGGGGTGTCGGAGGTGGCGGTGGGCTCGCCGGCCGCCGGGGCGGCGCCGAGGACGAGCGCCAGCAGGGCGGCCGCGGTCAGACAGGGGAGCGACGCGCGAAGGCGAGGCGGCACGGGATCTCCTTGAGTGGGGGAGGTACCGACGGGCTGTCGAGCGCTCAGTGCAGCGGTGCGCCTACGCCCTGTCAACGGCCTTCGGGGCTTTCGTCCCGATGACCAGCAATTTGGGCGCAGTCGCGTCACACGATCGAGGCGGACCGAAGGGCAGGGGGCTGTGTGTGACGGTGTCTGTTACGGTGTATCAATGCCGCGCAGATCAGTAGCCCTCGACCGTGCCACCCCCGGGGCGATCGCCGAGGCTGCCCTGGCGATCCTGGACGAGCAGGGCCCCGGCGCCCTGAGTTTCCGCGCCCTCGCCGACCGGCTCGACGTCTCGCACGCCACCGTCCAACGGCGCTGCGTCGACCTCGCGGGCCTGCTGGACCTGTGCACCGAACACCTGGCCGCCCGGCTGCCGGAGATCCCCGCCGGGACCGACTGGGCCGAGGCCACCGAGTCGCGCTTCAGCGCCCTCTACCGGTTGCTCGTCGCGCACCCCGGGCTGCTGGTGCTGCGCGGCGGCCGGCCGTGGCTCGGCCGTCAGTTGCTGGCCCGGCTCGTCGAGCCGGCCCTCGCCGACAGCGTCGCCGCGGGCATGACCGTCGCCGAGGCGATGACCGCGTACCGCCGCTTGTACCTGCTCACCCTCGGCAGTGCCGCCTTCGTGGACCACCGTGACCCGGCGGGGGCCACCGCGGCGTCCCGCGCCGCGCTGGCCGCCCTGGACCCGGGCGAGTTCCCGGTGCTCTCCGCGGGCATCGCCGACGTGCTGCCCGCCCTGACCGACCACGAGGTGTACTACGGCGCCCTGCGCCGGCTCATCGAGGCGTCCCGTCCCGCAGCCTCCCGTCCCGCAGCCTCCCGTCCCGCAGCCTCCCGTCCCGCAGCCTCCCGTCCCGCGGCCTCCTGAGCCGGCCGCCCCCCGAACCGGCAGCCTCCTGAGCCCGCCACCCCTGAACCGCCGCCTCCCGAAGGGCCGACCCCATGGAACAGCAGCTCGACTACGCCGCCGTACGCGCCGCCGCCGGCCGGATAGCGGGGGTGACCCGGCCCGTCGCCGTGGTGCCCGCCGCCGACGGCGTCTGGTACGCGCTGGAACACCTCCAGCACACCGGCTCCTTCAAAGCGCGCGGCGCCCACAACTTCCTCGCCGCCCACCGCGCCGCCGGCGCCCTCCCGCCCGCCGGTGTCACCATCGCCTCCGGCGGCAACGCCGGTCTGGCCTGCGCCTGGGCGGCGCGCGCCCAGTCCGTGCCCGCCACGGTGTTCCTGCCCGTCAACGCGCCCCTGGTGAAGGTGGACCGGCTGCGCGGCTACGGGGCCGACGTACGCCTCGTCGGCGACCGGTACGCCGAAGCCCTGGCCGCCTGCCGGCAGTTCGCGGCCGACAGCGGCGCCCTGAGCAGCCACGCCTACGACCATCCGCTGATCGCGGCGGGCGCGGGAACCCTGCTCGACGAGATCCGGATCGCCCTGCCCGCCCTGGACACGGTCGTCGTGGCGGTCGGCGGGGGCGGGTTGTTCGCGGGCGTGGCGACCGCCGCGCGCGAGCACGGCGTACGGGTCGTCGCCGCCGAACCGGAGCACTGCCGGGCGCTCAACGCGGCGCTGGAGGCGGGCCGGCCGGTCGACGTGCCGGTGGACTCGGTGGCGGCCGACTCGCTCGGGGCGCCCCGGGTCTCCGTCGACGCGCTGGCCGCGGCCCGGCACGAAGGCGTCGACTCGGTGCTCGTACCGGACGCGGAGATCACCGCGGCCCGCCGCGGCCTCTGGGAGGACCATCGGATCGTGGTCGAGCCGGGTGCCGCGACGGCCTTGGCGGCGCTCCGCCGAATTCCGCGGGCGCCCGGGGGGCGGGTCGCCGTCATTCTCTGTGGCGCCAACACGGACCCGGTCGACCTTTCGCCGACCCTCCGCTAAAGCGCATTAGCGCACGGCCCCGGGCCCCGGCGGGGAAACGGCCACAAAGAGCCAACTCCGTCGGGGAAAGGCACCGCGTTTCGCAATGGGCCCGGGACCGCACGATCGCCGGCCGAAGCCCATGGGGCCAGGTGGTCGCGGTGTTGACGAAAGGGCGTGGTTCTGCCTGGAGTTCGACTTCGAAACGCCGTCACCACAGCGGCCCGGCCAGTGCGTTCCGGGCCGCATTGACGGACCCCCGAATCCGGGCGAGCGTGGTCACCGCTCTCCGGCAGCGCCGCCGGAATCCCCCCTGGAGGCCGCCACGATGCCCCGTTCCCCCCTGCCCCGTTCCCCCCTGCCCCGTACGGTCCTCGCCGCGCTCGCGGTGGGCGCCTTCTTGTCGTCCGCCGCGTGCGGGGTCGGTGGTGGCCCGGGAGACACGAGGGAAGCGGCGAGGACCGGCAAGGTGGCGGGGGAGATCACCTTCCGCACCCTTCAGTTGAAACCGGTGTTCACGACGTACGTCCAGTCGGTCATCGACTCCTTCCGACGGACACATCCCGACGTGAAGGTGGAGTGGGAGGACGTGCCGGGCGAGGGGTACAACGAGAAACTCGTGGCCGACGCCCAGGCGGGCGCGCTCCCCGATGTCGTCAACCTCTCCACCGACTCCTTCCAACTCCTCGGTGACCGCGGCATGCTCGCCGACGTCACCCGGCTCGACCCGGGGGTGGCCCGGGAGTACGTCCCCGGGGCCTGGGAGCAGTTCAAACTGCCCGGCAAGGGCGACAGCGTGTACGCCTACCCCTGGTACGTGACTCCGGAGATCCTCACGTACAACACCGACCTCTTCCGGCAGGCCGGACTCGACCCGGACAAACCACCCGTTGACGTCGAGGAGTTCTTCGACTATGCCGAGCGGATCGCGGCGGCGTCCGGCGGGCGGTACTCCGCCTTCATGGCCGATCCCAAGGGACGGCTCCCCGGGGACTGGCAGAAGATGGGCATCCCGATCCTGAACCCGGCGAAGGACGGGTTCGTCTTCGACACACCCAAGGCCGTCGAGTGGGTCGAGCGGATGAAGTCCCTCTACGCCAAGGGCGCCATGCCCAAGGAGTCCCTCCTCAAGGCCGACGACATCAACCAGCTCTACGGAGCGGGCAAACTCGTCTTCGGCCCCGGCTCACCGGGTTTCGTCAAGGACATCAAGCAGAACGCCCCCCAGGTCTACGCCACCACCCGGGTCTCGGGCGCCGTCACCGGACGGCTCGGCCACATCGGTGTCTACGCCCAGTCGCTCGGCATCCGCAAGGACACGCCCCACCCGGACGCGGCGGCGGAATTCGCCAAGTGGGTCACCAACGGCCCCAACCAGGTCGCGTTCGCCAAGAGGGCCACCATCTACCCGTCCAACGCCAAGGGCTTGACGGACCCCTACTTCTCCGACCGGGGCGACGGCAAGGACGCCGAGACGCTGGCCCGGGCGGTGGGCGCCGAGGAGTTGGAGACCGCCGACCTCGACGCCAACACCCCCGTGCAGTGGACCAACCAGGTCGGCGACGCCGTCGTCCGCGAGGTGCAGAAGGCCATCAAGGGTGAGCAGGACGCCGGGACGGCGGTGCGCAAGGCGAGGGAGGAGGCGAACAGGCTGCTCGCCCAAGCGGCCAGGCCATGAGGGCCGGCCGTTCGGCCGCGACCGCCGGGGACGAAGCCCCGACCCCCGTAGCCGCATCGCCGAATCGCACGACAGAAGCCGTGACTCCCACGGCGGCACGCCGCCGCGCGCGGTGGGCCCCGTACCTCTTCCTCGCCCCCGGGCTGCTGCCGGTGCTCCTTTTCGGCGTCTGGCCGTTCCTGAACACCGTGATCCTCTCCTTCACCGACGCGCGGATCCTGCGCGGTGGTCACTTCGTCGGCTTCGCCAACTACCGCCGGGCCCTCACCGATCCCGACTTCTGGCTCGCGACCGGCAACAGCGTCCTGTACCTGCTGGTCGTCGTCCCCTGCCTGGTCCTGCTCCCGCTGGCCCTCGCCGTCCTCGTACGCGCCGAGATTCCCGGCATCGGGTTCTTCCGGTCGGCCTTCTACACCCCGGTGATCGCCTCCGCGGTGGTCGTCGGCCTGATGTGGCAGTGGGTGCTGCGCAGCGACGGCCTGCTCAACACGGTCCTGCGGGGGCTCCGTATCGTCTCGGAGCCCGTCCCGTTCCTGACGGACAGCGGCCTGCTGCTGGTGTCCGCCATGATCGTGACCGTCTGGAAGGGCCTCGGCTATTACATGGTCTTCTACCTCGCGGCCCTCGGTAACGTCTCCGTCTCCCTCTACGAGGCGGCCGCCCTCGACGGCGCCGGCGCCGTCCGACGCTTCTTCAGCGTCACCGTCCCCCAGGTGAAACCGATGATGCTCCTCGTCGGTACCCTCTCGGCGATCTCCGCGCTGCGCGTGTTCACCGAGATCTACATCCTGGGCGGCGAGGGCGGAGGCCCCGGCGGCGGAGCCCGTACGCTCCCCTTCCTGATCCGGCAGGTCGGGCTCGGCTTCGCGGGCGAGACCGGTTACGCCTCCGCCGTATCCCTCCTGCTGTTCCTCCTGACGCTGGTCTTCAGCCTGCTCGGTCGCCGCCTCTCGAAGGGGGACGAGAGGTGAGCGCGCGGGCCGCGGACCGGGCCGACGCAAGCCGGCGCACGGGACGCAGGCGCCGCCTGGCCGGTCTGACCGGCCGGTACGCCACCTTGACCCTGATGCTCGTGGTCATGCTCGGGCCGATCGTCTGGCAGTTCCTGACCTCGCTGCGCGGCCGCACGGAGAACGTGTACGACGGCGTCCTGCCGTCCCGGCCGACCCTCGACAACTACGTCCGGGTCGCCGAATCGTTCCCGCTCCTCCAGTACACCGGCAACACGCTGGTGGTGGCGGCCCTCGCCGTCACCTCGAACGTCGTCTGCGCATCGATGGGCGGCTACGCGCTCTCCCGCACCGGCTGGAAGGGCCGCCGGAGCGTCTTCACCCTGCTGGTGGCGACCCTGATGTTCCCCTTCGAGTCCGTCATGATCTCGATGTTCCTCACCGTGCGCGGGATGGGGCTGGTCGACACGCTCATCGGGGTGTGGCTGCCGGGCGCCGTCTCCGTCCTGAACATCATGGTCATGCGGGCGGCCTTCCTCGCCGTCCCCCGGGAGATCGAGGAGGCCGCACTGTTGGACGGCGCGGGCGAGTGGACCCGGTTCGCCCGGGTGTTCCTGCCATCCGCCAAAGGCGCGCTCGCCGTCGTCTGCGTCACCAGTTTCATGGGCGCCTGGGACGACTTCCTGTGGCCGCTGCTGGTCCTCACCGACAGCGAGCACTACACCCTGCAACTCGGATTGAAGACCCTGGCCGGCGCCACCACCGTCAACGACCAGCGGATCATCGCCGCCGGCGCGATGGCCGCGCTGATCCCGATGGTGCTCCTCTTCTTCGCCCTGCAGCGTTTCTTCTTCAAGGGCGTGGGCGAGGGAGCCGTCAAACTCTGAGCCGCCCGCCCCACCACCGGCCCCACCACCCGCCCTTCCCCCTCCTGGAGCAGCCGTCATGCACGACGACCGCAGCGTTGCCGAACACCGCCTCCGCCGGGTCCTCAAGGAGCGCGTCACGCCCGCCGTCCACTCCCGTTTCCTGCCGCTGACCATCGAGCGCTGGGACGCACCGGGCGAGCCCGTCCCGGTGGGGGAGGGGCTCGCGGCCCGCTACGAGCCCTGCGAGGTCGGGGACCCGTGGGGGCCGGCCTGGGGCACTACCTGGTTCAAGGTCACCGGCACCGTCCCGGCCGACTGGGCCGGCCGCACGGTCGAAGCCGTCCTCGACCTCGGGTTCGACCGCATGATGCCGGGCTTCCAGTGCGAGGGCCTGGTCCACGACGCGAACGGCGCCGAGATCAAGGCGCTCAACCCGTACAACGACTGGGTGCGCGTCGCCGACCGCGCCGAGGGCGGCGAGCGGATCGAGTGGTACGTCGAGGCCGCCGCCAACCCCGTCCTCGTAGAGCACCGGCCCACCTACGAGGGGGACTTGCAGACCAGCGGGGACCGGCCCCTCTACCGGCTCGCCCGCATGGACCTCACCGTCTTCGAGAGCGAGGTGTGGGAACTCGTACAGGACCTCGACGTCCTTGACGGCCTCATGACGCAGCTGGACGAGGGCGACGCCCGGCGGTACGCGATCCTGCGCGCCGTCGACCGCGCGCTGGACACCCTGGACGTCGACGACGTCCCCGGCACGGCGGCCGCCGCCCGGGCCCGACTGGCCGGGGTGCTCGCCACCCCCGCCCACGCCTCCGCGCACCGGATCAGCGCCGTCGGGCACGCGCACATCGACTCCGCGTGGCTGTGGCCGCTGCGCGAGACGGTCCGCAAGGTGGCGCGGACGGCGTCGAACGTGGTGAACCTGATGGACGAACACCCGGAGTTCGTCTTCGCCATGTCGCAGGCCCAACAACTCGACTGGATCAAGACTTACCGGCCCGAACTCTTCGAGCGCATCAAGAAGAAGATCGCCGACGGGCAGTTCGTGCCGGTCGGCGGGATGTGGGTGGAGTCCGACACCAACATGGTGGGCGGCGAGGCCATGGTCCGCCAGTTCCTCCACGGCAAGAAGTTCTTCCTGGACGAGTTCGGGATCGAGACCCGCAACGTCTGGCTGCCCGACTCCTTCGGCTACACCGCCGCCCTGCCGCAGATCGTCAAACTCACCGGCTCCACCTGGTTCCTGACCCAGAAGATCTCCTGGTCCCAGGTCAACGCGTTCCCCCACCACACCTTCTGGTGGGAGGGCATCGACGGCACGCGCGTCTTCACCCACTTCCCGCCCGTCGACACCTACAACAGCGATCTCGGTGGTGCGCAACTGGCCCACGCCGCCCGCAACTACCGCGAGAAGGGGCGCGGTTCGCGTTCCATGGTGCCCTTCGGCTGGGGTGACGGCGGTGGCGGCCCCACCCGTGAGCACCTGGCGAGGGCCCGGCGGCTGCGCGACCTGGAGGGCTCGCCCCGGCTGGAGATCGAGCGGCCCGACGCCTTCTTCGAGAAGGCCCACGCGGAGTACCCGGACGCACCGGTCTG
Organism: Streptomyces sp. NPDC046557; assembly: GCF_040645975.1. Lineage (NCBI taxonomy): Bacteria > Bacillati > Actinomycetota > Actinomycetes > Kitasatosporales > Streptomycetaceae > Streptomyces > Streptomyces sp. NPDC046557. Next base: position 500,347 of record NZ_JBEYZH010000001.1, on the reverse strand, counting down.
GGCCGGGGAGCTGTACCTGGAGCTGCACCGGGGCACCTACACCTCGCAGGCCAAGACCAAGCAGGGCAATCGGCGCGCCGAATCACTGCTGCGCGAGGCCGAGTTGTGGGCGACGACCGCCGCGGTCCGGGTCGCCGGGTACGCGTACCCGTACGAGGACCTGGAGCGGATCTGGAAGACCGTGCTGCTCCACCAGTTCCACGACATCCTGCCCGGCTCCTCCATCGCCTGGGTGCACCGCGAGGCCCGCGAGACGTACCGCCGGGTACGAGAGGAGCTCAGCGGGATCACTTTGGCCGCCCAGCTCGCGCTGGCGGGGGAGGGGACGCGGGGGCTGGTCTTCAATTGCGCCCCGCACGCCCGGCGCGGGATCCCGGCAGGCGGGGCCGGGGTGCCGGAGCGGGCCGGGGAGCCGGTCACCCTCGCCGAGCGGCCGGGCGGCGGGTACGTGCTGGCCAACGGGCGGCTGCGGGTGGAGGTGGACGGCCGCGCTCTGATCGTGTCGGCGTTCGACCTGGAAGCCGGCCGCGAGTCCGTCGCGCCGGGCGCTGCCGCGAACCTGCTGCAGATCCACCCCGACGTACCCAACATGTGGGACGCCTGGGACCTCGACGCCTCCTACCGCCATCGGGTCACCGACCTGGTGGGCCTGGACGCGCTGGATGTCACCGGGGCCGGTCCGGAGTCGGCGACGGTCCGGGTCGCCCGCTCCTTCGGCTCCTCCAAGGTGGTGCAGACGCTCACGCTGCGGGCGGACGCCAAGACGGTCGACATCCGGACCGAGGTCGACTGGTACGAGACGGAGAAGATCCTCAAAGCGTCCTTCCCGCTCGACGTGAAGGCCGAACGCTCCGCCTCCGAGATCCAGTTCGGGCACGTGTACCGGCCCACGCACACCAACACCTCCTGGGAGGCGGCCAAGTTCGAGATCTGCGCCCACCGCTGGATCCACGTCGAGGAGCCCGGCTGGGGCGCCGCCGTCCTCAACGACTCCACGTACGGCCACGACGTGACCCGGGACGTGCGCCCCGACGGCGGGCAGACCACGACCGTCCGGCTCTCGCTCCTGCGCGCCCCGCGGTATCCCGACCCGGAGACCGATCAGGGGACCCACACCCTGTGCTTCTCGCTCGCGCCCGGCGCGACGATCGCCGACGCCGTCCGCGAGGGGCACGCGCTGAACCTGCCGGAGCGGGTGGTGTCCGGGGCGGGTCCGGTGGCGCCGCTGGTGGCGGTGGACGGTGACGCGGTGGTGGTGGAGGCGGTCAAGCCGGCCGAGGACCGAAGCGGAGACGTCATCGTCCGGGTGTACGAGTCCCGGGGCGGCCGGGCAGCGGCCACCCTCACGGCGGACTTCGCGCCGACGGCGGCCACCGAGTGCGACCTGTTGGAGCGCCCTCTGCCGCCCACCGCGCTGGGCGCTCTGACCCCCGGCGGCGCCCTTCCCCTGACCCTGCGCCCGTTCCAGATCGTCACGGTCCGTCTCCACCGGAGCTGACGTCGGCGCGCCGGCCGAGGGCGCACGGGCGCCCGCGGGCGGGTGAACTGCGCCACAAGCGGCGCCGTCCTCCCCGGGAATCCCGGGGAGGACGGCATCGCCCCGGTTATGCACCTAGTTGCAAAACATGCTGTCCCTCGCTAGAACAGGTTCATCACCCCCGCGCGAGGAGGCGCCCCCCATGTCCCAGAGCCGGTACCCGCACCTGCTGAGCCCCCTGGACCTCGGTTTCACCACCCTGCCGAACCGCGTGATCATGGGCTCGATGCACACCGGTCTCGAAGAGCACGAGGGCGGCTTCGAGCGCCTCGCCGCCTTCTACGCCGAGCGCGCCCGCGGCGGCGCCGGCCTGATCGTCACCGGCGGCATCGCCCCGAACGACGCCGGCCGCCCCTTCGAAGGGGGATCCCGCCTCACCACCGAGGAAGAGGCCGCCGAGCACCGGGTGATCACCGAGGCGGTACACGCCGAGGGTGGCAAGATCGCGATGCAGATCCTCCACTTCGGTCGCTACGCCTACCACAAGGACTTGGTAGCCCCCTCCCCGCTCCAGGCCCCCATCAGCCCGTTCGTCCCGAACGAGCTCACCGACATACAGGTCGAGCGGACCGTCGAGGACTTCGTCCGCGCCGCCCGCCTCGCCAAGCTGGCCGGCTACGACGGCGTCGAGATCATGGGCTCCGAGGGCTACCTGATCAACGAGTTCATCGCCGCCGCCACCAACCGGCGCACCGACCGCTGGGGCGGCGCGTACGAGAACCGCGTCCGCTTCCCGCTGGAGATCGTCCGGCGCACCCGTGAGGCCGTGGGCGAGGAGTTCATCCTCGTCTACCGCCTCTCGATGCTCGACCTGATCCCGGGCGGATCCACCCTGGACGAGGTCGTCCGCCTCGCCAAGGAGGTCGAGGCGGCCGGCGCCACGATCATCAACACGGGCATCGGCTGGCACGAGGCGCGCATCCCCACCATCGCCACCTCCGTCCCGCGCGGCGCCTACACCTGGGTCACCAAGCGGCTGATGGGCGCGGTGTCCGTCCCGCTCGTCACCAGCAACCGCATCAACACCCCGGAGATCGCCGAGGAACTGCTGGCCGACGGGCGCGCCGACCTCGTGTCGCTGGCCCGCCCCTTCCTCGCCGACGCGGACTTCGTCGACAAGGCGCGCGCCGGGGCCTCCGACACGATCAACACATGTATCGGTTGCAACCAGGCGTGCCTCGACCACACCTTCAGCGGCAAGATCACCAGTTGCCTGGTCAACCCGCGCGCCTGCCACGAGACCGAACTGGTGCTCTCGCCCACCCGCACGAAGAAGCGGGTCGCCGTCGTCGGCGCCGGCCCGGCCGGTCTGGCCTGTGCCGTCTCCGCCGCCGAGCGAGGGCACGCCGTCACCCTCTTCGAGGCGTCCGGGCACATCGGCGGCCAGCTCGACATCGCCCGGCGCGTCCCCGGCAAGGAGGAGTTCGCGGAGACCATCCGTTACTACGGCAACCGGATCACCGCCCACGGCATCGACCTGCGCCTGAACACCCGCGCCGACGTCGAGACCCTCCGGGGCTACGACGAGGTCGTCGTCGCCACCGGTGTCACCCCCCGCACCCCCGACATCGAAGGCGTCGACCACCCCAACGTGGTGACCTACCTCGACGTCCTGCGCGACGGCGCCCCGGTCGGCGAGCGCGTCGCCGTCGTCGGCGCCGGCGGCATCGGCTTCGACGTCGCCGAGTTCCTCACCGACAGCGGCGAGGGCGCCTCCCAGGACCCGGACGTCTACTTCCGCCATTGGGGCGTCGACACGGAGTACACCGGCCCGGGCGGCCTCGTCGCCCCCGAGCGGCCCGCGCCGCCGCGCCGGGTCCACCTGCTCCAGCGCAAGACCACCAAGGTCGGCGCGGGCCTCGGCACCACCACCGGCTGGATCCACCGCGCCGAACTCAAGCACCGCGGTGTCGTCTCGGTGGCCGGGGCGACGTACGACCGGATCGACGACGAGGGCCTGCACATCACCGTCGACGGCGAGCGGCGCTTGGTCCCCGTCGACACCGTCGTGCTCTGCACCGGTCAGGAGCCGCGCCGTGACCTGTACGAGGCGCTGCGCGCCGCCGGCGTCGAGGCGCACCTGATCGGCGGCGCCGACGTGGCCGCCGAACTCGACGCCAAGCGGGCCATCCGTCAGGGCACGGAACTCGCCGCGAGCCTGTGAACCGGTAGCGCCTGTTCCAACCCCCTGACGGCGCAATGGTGTTGTGGCGGTCCCGGCTGGGCCGCCACAATCCCCTGATGACCTTCACACCGGCAGACGCGGACCGGATCCTCGCCGAGAACTTCGCCCCCTGGGTGCTCGCCCTCGGCCTCACCGTCCGGGAGACCGGCGAGCGGCACGCCGTCCTGCGGCTGCCGTGGTCCGAGGCCCTGGCCCGGGACGGCGGCGGGCTCTCGGGCCAGGCGCTGATGGCCGCCGCGGACACCGCCACCGTCATCGCCGTTGCCGCCGCCCGCGGCGGTTACGGGCCGATGACCACCGTCCAGCAGTCCACCAGCTTCCAGCGCCCGGTCGTCGGCGCCGACGTGTGGATCGCCGCGCGGATCACCAAGCTCGGCAAGCGGATGGCCTTCGCCGACATCACCATGACCCCCGACGGCTCGACCGAACCCGCCGCGACGGCCTCCACCGTCTACGCCCTCCTCGGGTGACGTCCCTCTCCCGCAACCGCGACTTCAACGTCTTCTGGCTCGGGCAGGCGCTGTCCGTCCTCGGTGGGTCCGTCTCCGCGGTCGCGCTGCCGCTGCTGGTGTTCACGGCCACGGGTTCGGTCTTCCGGATGGGCCTCGTCACGGTGGTCGGCGCGGGCACCGCGGTGGTGACCGGGGTCTTCGCCGGTTACGTCGTCGACCGCGTCGACCGCCGCCGGCTGATGATCCTCTGCGATCTGGCGCGGGCCCTGCTGCTCGGGGCGGTGCCCTTCCTCTGGTGGATCGGCCCCCGGGTCTGGCTGCTGTACCTGTTGACCGCGCCGGTCGGCGTACTGACGAGCTTCTTCGACGTGGCCTACGTGACGGCGGTGCCCCGGCTCGCGCCGCCCGAGGACCTCACCCGCGCCAACGGCCGGCTGACGAGCACCTTCGCCCTGGGCACCCTGCTCGGACCGGTGATCGCCGGAGCCGTCACGGCCGGCGTCGGGCCGGCCTGGGCCCTGGGGTTGGACGGCGTGACGTTCCTGATCTCGGCCGTCAGTCTCGTGTTCGTCCGTTTCGGCCCGCGCCCCGGCGAGGTGCGGGAGCGGGCGCGGGCGGGCGGGCCGGCGCCGGGCGCGGCCGGAATCCTGCGCGAGATGTTCGTGGTCGGCTTCCGGTGCCTGTGGGCGCACCCGCTGCTGCGCCCGCTGACCGTACTGCTCACCCTGCTGACCTTCATCACCGTCGGCTGGACCGACCTGATGATCTTCCGCGTCGAGCACGACCTGCACCAGGGCTCCGCCACCCTCGGCTATGTGATGGCGACGAGCGCGCTCGGCACGCTCGTCGGCGCCTTCACCGCGGGACCGCTGCGCCGCACCCTCGGGTTCGGGGCCTGCTGGCTGGGCTCCGTCGCGGTGATCGCCGTGTCGTTCGCCGGGATCGGCGTCAGCCGCAGCGTGCCGGTCATCGCGGTACTGGCCGCCCTGTTCATGTTCGGACTGACCCTCGGCGGCGTCTGCTCGATGACGTTGCGCCAAGAGGTGACGCCCGAGCCGCTGTTGGGCCGTGTCACCGCCGCCTTCTGGACGGTGCACAACGCCTCGGGCCCCGCCGGGGCGGCCCTGCTCACCGCGCTGGCCGAGCGGCACGGCGTCCCCGCCGTCAGCGTCGCCGGCGGGGCCTTCTGCCTGCTGATCGTGGGCGCGGGCCTGGCCACCCCGCTGCGCGCGAGCGTCCCCCGCGCCGGTTCGGGGGCCCCGGCCGCGCCGCTCAGCCGGCTGCGGCGGCCACTGCGGGGCCGACGCCCGTGAGGCGCTCCGCGACCGCCCAGAGCCGTGCGTTGGCGGCGGGGTCCAAGGCGCGGCGGGTGACGCGGGACTCGCCGGTCGGCCCGACGAGGCCGAACCGGCCGGTCGGGCCGTAGTAGCCGCCGGCGGTCGCGTCCGGGCTCGTGGCGGCGTAGAGCAGCGGTTCCGTACCCGGGCCGACCTCCTGCTTCGGGAGGAGGTCCAGCTTGCTCACGACGCCGTGCAGCCGCGACGGCTTGCCCCGGCCGAGGCTGGCACCGGCGGTCTGGAGGTTCGTCTTGGTGTAACCGGGGTGCGCGGCGGTGCTGCGCAGCGGCCAGTTCTGCTCGGCGGCGAGGACGGCCAGGTGGCGGGCCATCATCAGGTCGGCCAGCTTGGACTGGGCGTAGGTCAGCATCGGGACGTAGCGCCGCCGCTCCCACTGGAGGTCGGTGAAGTCGACCCTGCCGAAGTTGGCGGTGCCGCTGCTCATCGTCGTGACGCGCGGGGCGGGCGCCGCGAGCAGGGCCGGCAGTAGCCGCACCGTCAGGGCCAGCGGTCCGAGGAAGTTGCTGCCGAACTGGAGCTCGAAGCCGTCGGCGGTGGTCATCCGGGTCGGCGGGGCCATCACCCCGGCGTTGTTGACCAGCAGGTCGAGCGGGACGCCGTCGGCGAGGAACGCGTCGGCGAAGGCGGCGACCGACGCGAGGTCGGCCAGGTCGATCCGGCGCACCTCCACCCGGGCGTGGGGATGCCGGGCCAGGATCTCGGCACGGGCCCGCTCTCCCTTGGCGGGCGTCCGCACCGCGAGCACGACGCGGGCGCCCGCCTCGGCGAGCCGGCGCGCGGCCTCCTTGCCCGTGCCGCTGTTGGATCCGGTGACGACGGCGAGCTTTCCGGACTGGTCGGGAACGGCGTACATGGCGTACTCCTCGGGGAAAGTGCGTAACAGACCGACGGTCTGATGCTCCTTCCGAAGCTAGCAGACCGCTGGTCTGATAACAACAGACCGCAGGTCTGTACGCTGGTGGCGTGACCCTGCCTACGAAGTTCCAGCGCGCCCGCAGCGAGGAACAGCGCGCCGCCCGCCGCCGGACGATCCTCGACACGGCCGCCGCCATGCTGACCGAGATGCCCGTCGCCCAGGTCACGCTGAACGAGCTGGCGCGCAGGGTCTGCCTCGCCAAGTCGAACGTGCTGCGCTACTTCGAGTCCCGCGAGGCCGTCCTGCTGGAACTCCTCGCCGCCGCCTCCCGCGAACTCGTCGACCACCTCGACGGCAGCCTCGCCCGGGCGGTGGAAGGCGCTGCCGAGGCCGAGCGGCCCGACCGGATCGCCGACTGCCTCGCCGAGGCCCTCGCCGTCCGCCCGGTGCTGTGCGACCTGATCAGCGCCCAGGCCGCCGTACTGGAGCGGAACGTCTCCCCGCAGGTCGCCGTCGCCTACAAGCGGGCCGCCCTGGACAGCGCCACGGCCCTGGCCGGACAGATCGCCTTCCACCTGCCGGAACTGGGGGAGGAGGACGCCTTCCGGTTCGTCGGGTCCGCGACCATGGTCATCGGGGCCGTCTGGGCCCACGCCCACCCCTCCGCCGCCATGCGCGCGGCCTACGAAGCCGACCCCGCCCTGGCCGCCCTGTGCGTCGACTTCGCCCCCACGCTGCGCGAGACGCTGGAGGTCCTGCTGTCCGGACTGCTGGCCCGGGCGCGGCACTCCCGACCGGCCTGACGCGTCCCCGTACGCACGCGAACGCCCCCGCGCCGGTCCAGGCGTCGGGGGCGTCCTGCCGGTCCCCGCACGCGGGTACCGGCAGGCAGCGGTACGGGAAGGGTCAGAAGAGGAACGGCGACGGCAGCGACGGACCCGGCGACGCGGCTCGCCGCTCGGCCGCACCCGGAGCGCTGTGGCAGGTCACGTCCAGCGCCGGCAGTCGACCCGTGGTGAGGTACGCCTCGACCGGTGCGGCGACACAGGAGGCGGGGTCGACCAGGTACACGCCGTGGCCCTCGCCGCCCTCCGCCAGCACCATCCGCGAGCCGGCCAGCGCGCGGTGCAGGCCCTGGCCGCTGACCAGCGGGGTCTGCGAGTCCCATTCGTTCTGCACCGTCATCACCGGGGCCCCGGTCCTCATCGGCGTGGGGGCCTCGATCGGCCTCGACCAGAAGGCGCACGGCTTGATCCCGGACGTGAAGTCCCCGTAGAGCGGGTACCGCGCCTTGTCCCGGACCGTCTCCCGCTCGTACTGCTCGGGGTAGCGCGGCCACTCCGTGTCGCCGCACACCACGGCCAGGAACGCGGCAGTGCCGTTGTCGGCGGCGGGCTCGGCGGTGGGCAGCAACAGTTTCCGCTGCGCCGGCGAGAGCGCGGCGGGCTCGCCGTCGGCCGCGTCCTTGAGCGCCTTGACGGCCGGGGCCGCCTGGGCGGGGTAGAAGAAGAGCGCCCGACGGGCCCGGATGTCATCACCCGTCAGCTTCATGCCGTCGAGCGGGATCGGGTCCTTGTCGGCGCGGGCCACCAGCGCCCAGAACGTCCGCGACACCGCCTCCGGGGTGTCCCCGAGCCCGTACTCGGCCGAACGCTGCGCCGTCCACCGAGTCCAGCGCGCGAACGCGGGCTCCGCCTCGCTCGCCCACACCTGGAGCATGCCGCGCCAGATCCGCTGCGGGTCCACGCCGCTGTCCAGTACGAAGCGGTCCGTGCGGGCCGGGAACATCTGCGTGTAGACCGCGCCCAGGTAGGTCCCGTAGGAGTAGCCCAGGTACGAGATCTTCCGTTCGCCCAGCGCCGAGCGGATCGCGTCCATGTCCCGTGCGGTGTTGCGCGTGGTGATGAAGGGCAGCACCGCCCCGGCCTTCTCGCGGCACTTGTCGGCCACGGTCCGCGCCCACGCCACGTCGGAGGGGAAGCTCTCGGGCCGGTAGGGACGCATGATCTCCTGTTCCTCCGGGGCCAGTTGGCAACTGACCGGACTGCTCGCGCCGACTCCGCGGGGGTCGAATCCGATCAGGTCGTACTGCTCGCGGACCCCCTTGGGCATCTGCTCGTTCAGCTGGAGCGGCAGGTCGAGTCCCGGGCCGCCCGGACCGCCGGGATTCAGCAGCAGCACGCCGTGCCGCTTCGCCGGGTTCTCGCTCCTCATCCTCGATATCGCGAGGTCGATCGTGCGCCCCGAGGGACGCCGGTAGTCCAGCGGGACCTTGATGGTCGCGCACTCGTACGCGGCCGGCTGGTCGGGATCGCACCGCTGCCAAGCGGGCGGGCGCGCGACGAACTCGGCGGCCGGGGCGTCGGCCGGGGCGTTGGCCGGGGCGGCGGACGCCTGGGGCGCGGTGAGCAGCGGGAGGGCGGTGACCATGAGGCCGGCCGCGGCGAGCAGCGGTGTGAAGCGTTTCCTGCGCACAGGGAGGCGGTTCCTTTCGGCGGGGCGACGGGTCCCGTCCACCCTGTGGCACGCGAGCCCGGACCGAATCCTCCCGAAGAGCTGGTCGGGATCCTCCCCGCGAAGGAGGGCAATTCCGGACAACTGGCCGACACGCCTCTGCGGTTGGGTCCGCGGCACACGGAGGCCGAACGCGGCACCGTACCAGCCGTTCGAGGCGTTGCCCGGATCTTTGTCCGTTCGTGATGGTCCTTCCGAACGGGCACCCCGACTGGCATTAGCGTCCCTTGGCACCCGGGGAGCTCGGGTGCACACGGTGTGGCCGCCGGACACCTCCGGCCATGCCGCCCCTCCCCGCCCACGCAGCAAGGAGGCACTGTGCTGTCATTCCGCCGGTCGAACGTCGCCGCCATGTCGGTCGCCTCGCGACACGTGATGGGGACGCTCATCGTCATCGGCGCCCTCGCGTTCACGCTGGTCGCGCTGCTGATCCCCGTGCAGAAATTCGGCGGCACCACGGCAGCGGCCGCCACCACCCCCTCCGGCGACGACGACGGCGCCGGAACGATGAGCACCGCCTTCGGGCCGCTGACGCCCCAGGACCGGGACTTCGTCCGCAAGGTGCGGCTCGCCGGACTGTGGGAGCTTCCCGCCGGGCGGCAGGCGCAGGAACGGGCCACGCGCCCCGCCGTGCGCACCGCGGGCGAACACCTCGTCGAAGGCCACACCGCACTCGACCGCCACGTGCGGGCGGTGGGCCAGGCCCTCGGCATGGAGCTGCCCGACCGGCCCAGCGCCCAGCAGCAGGGCTGGCTCGACCAACTCAACACCGCCCAGGGCAACGAGTACGAGCGGCTGTTCGTCCAGTTGCTGCGCCGGGCGCACGGCAAGGTGTTCGCCCTCGTCGCCCAGGTCCGCGCCCAGACGCGCAACTCGATGGTGCGGGATCTCGCCACGGACGCCAACTCCACCGTTCTGGACCACATCTCGGTCCTCGAAGCCAGCGGCCTCGTCGATTTCGACGGCCTGGCGGACGTCTCGCCCGCCCCTTCCACCGTTCCCCGACCGACGAAGTGAAGTGATCGTATGAGCCCAAAGGGCCACAAACGTCGACTGAGGCCGTCCCACAAGGCCCTCGCCCTCGTGTCCGCCCTCGTCCTGGGCGCCGGCGGAGTCGTGATCGTCGAGCAGGCGGCCTCCGCGGGACAGGACTCCGCGCGCAACGCCCCGGTGACCGCCACCATCGACTGTCCCGACGTCGGCGACCGGCTCCGCGAGGTCCCGGACCCCGCACGGGACGAGGTCGACCGTGACCTGGCGCAGTTGGACACCCAGATCGCCGACTCCTACCAGCGCCTCGCGACCGGCCGGGCCCAAGGCGACGCACTGCTCGGCGAGTTGAAGGGCAAGCGGCAGAAGACCATCACCGGCATGGCCGACGCGATCGGGCGGACCGCCGCCCGCCCCGGGGGCCTGGAGGCCCTCAGCGGCTGCTCGATGAAGCAGGCCCCGGCCGCCGACGCCGCGGACACCGCCGCGGAGGCGGCCGGGCCGGCCGACGCGCAAGGACCGGCCCAGGGCAAGAGCGGTGGCGGCAAGGGCGGCCCGGCCCGCTCCGACTTCGTCGTCATCGGCACGGTGAAGCCCAACGTCCGGACGCCCACCGCCCAGGCGAGGGCGTCTAAGGGTTCCTTCTCCGTCCAGTGCGGACGCAACGAGAACCGCCACCTGAACCCGGACAACGTGATCGTCGCGCCGGGCGTGGGCAACGGCGCCCACCACATGCACGACTACGTCGGCAACGAGACGACCGACGCCTTCTCCACCAACAACAGCCTGGCCGCGTCCGGCACCACCTGTTCCAACGGCGACCAGTCCACCTACTACTGGCCGGTGCTGCGGCTGCGCGACGGCCGGGCGGAGCAGGACGCCAAGGCGCCCGGCGGCGGCCAGGACGCCAACGTCGGCACCATCCTCAAGCCCAAGCAGGTGACGATCGACTTCAAGGGCAGTCCCACCGGGCCGGTCACCGCCATGCCGCGCTTCCTGCGGATCATCACCGGTGACGCGAAGGCGTTCACCAACGGCCCGACGAACGCGAACGCCTCGTGGAGCTGCACCGGCTTCGAGAACCGCCAATTGAAGGACAAGTACCCGATCTGTCCCAAGGGCAGCGACGTCGTGCGGACGTTCAGCTTCCAGAACTGCTGGGACGGGAAGAACGTCGACAGCGCCAACCACCGCACCCACGTGGCCTTCGCCCGCCGCGACGGCTCCTGCCCGGCCGGGTTCAAGGCCATCCCGCAACTCGTGCAGCGGATCACCTACGCGGTGGCACCCGGCGCCCGGTTCGCCGTGGACAGCTTCCCCGAGCAACTGCACAAGCCGGTGACCGACCACGGCGACTTCATCAACGTCATGTCGGACGGGCTGATGGCCGGCGCCGTGCGCTGCATCAACGGCGGGCGGGCCTGCCGCTGAGACCCTCGGGGCGACGCCCCCCTCCCACTCCCCGCGTCGCCCCGAGAGCGGTGCCGGTCCGAAGCCGACTTCGGGCCGGCACCGCGCCGTGCCGTCGCCCCGCGGCGGCCGGCCCCCACGTCACCGAGGAGCGATCGCCATGTCCGGCTCTCAACGCACCACGGCCGGTGCACCATCCGGTCAGGGGGCAGCGCCCAGCGACCGGGAACTCACCCGTCGGCTCAGGCGGTCCTACGCCCGCGGCGCCATGGATACCGACGTCTGCGACCTGCTGTACCGGCGCCACCGCGGCGCCCTCATGGCGTGCGCCCGGGGTTGCTGCCGCGCCCCGCAGGACGCCGAGGACCTCGTTTCGGAAGCCTTCGTCCGCACCCTCCAGGCCGTCCGGTCCGGGGCGGGCCCGCGGGACGAATGGCGCCCGTACCTCCTCGCGGTGGTCCGCCACACCGCCATCGAATGGCGGACGGGCGACGGCCGGACCGTCCTGACCCCCGACGTCGAATCCTGGTGCGGCCCCGGACCGTCAGGCGAGGACCCGCAGCAGCGGCTGCTGTCCGAGGAGGAGCGCCGGCTGGCCGCCCGCTCCTTCCACGCCCTGCCCGGGCGCTGGAAGGCCGTCCTGTGGCACACGCTCGTCGAGGACGACTGCCGCCACCAGGTGCCGGTGCTGTTCGGGATCACCCCGAGCGCCGTGACCTCGCTGGCCTTCCGGGCCCGCGAAGGGCTGCGGGAGGCGTACTTGTGCGCCCACCTCGGTCCCGCCGCGACCGGCGACGACCGGTGCCGGCCGTACGCCCCGATGCTCGGCGCGGCCGTCCTGCGCCGGGACGGGCCCCGTACCGGGGGGCTGCGCCGTCACCTGGCGGGATGCCGCTCCTGCTCACGGGCGTACGCGGAACTGCTCGACCTCGGAGCCGCCTTGGCCGCACACGCCTCCGGCCCCGGCTCCACCCCGCGCTGAGGGGGCGGAACCGGGGCCGGGACGGCTTGCGGACGCACGGGCCCACAGGTGCGCGGGCTTACAGGCCGTTGACCCGGGCCATGCGACCGGCACCGAGTGGCGGCCGGAACTCGGCGGTCACGACACGGGCCCGCCGGCTCACCCGCGAGTGTTGACGCCGTACTTGAGCCATCAGCCGGCGGGTGCGCAGGGCCATCTCCAACTCGAAGCGGGTGCGCGGGTCCCGCAGACCCGTTCCGAAGAGCTTCTCCAGTTGCCGCATGCGGTAGCGCACGGTCTGGGGATGCACACTCAGCGCCTTGGCCGCTTCCGGCGCGCCGCCCCCCTCCAGCCAGGCGAGCAGGGTCACCTCCAGTCGCTCGCTCTGGCGCGGGGTCAGGTCGGCGAGCGGTCGCAGCCAGCGCGCGGCCAGCGCGTGCGCGAGGGGTTCGTCCTGGAGCAGCAGCAGGGTGGAGAGGTGGTCGTCCACGAAGACGGCGCGGGCCTCGGCGCCGGGCCGGGCGGGGGTCAGGTGGAGCAGGCGCAGCGCCCAGCGCAGCGAGGAGGCGGCGTCCCGCAGCGCGACGGGGTGCCCGACGGCGGCGAACCGCCCGCGCAGCGCGCACTCCAACGGGCCGCGGGCGTCCGGGTCGGGGGCGGGGACCAGCAGGCACGGCTGCCCGCCGACCATCCCGGTGAGCGCGTCGTCCAGTACGCCCGCCAATTGCTGCATCTCGCCGGGCGTGGCCGGCGCGACGGCCCGTATGGTGGCCGGCAGGGGCCATCCGGCCGTGGCGGCCAGTTCCGACAGGGCTATTTCGGACATGGGCATGTCATTCGTAAGAGCGGTGAACAGCTCCCGCCGCGCGCGTTCGGCCGCGGTGCCGTGCGCCTCGGAACGCGGTGAGGGAACGGCCTTGAGGGCCACCAACTGGCCACTTGCGGAAGGGTCCCGGTCGGACCGCGCGGTCTCCCGCGGCCGTTCCTCCTCGGCCGGGGAGCGGGGTTCGCGGTACCCGAGAGCGGTCAGCAGCGCCGCTTCCACGCGCTGTCTGACCACCTCTTCGTCGGTGTCCCCGATCAGTTCGCGGAATCCGGGAATGCCCTCCCGGAGCTCCTCCGCGATCCCCGCGGCCAGCGCGGGCAGTTCCCTTCGCAGGACCCGGGTCCACTCGCCGCGGGGGCGGGACCAGATGCGGTTCAGCAGTTCGCACATTGTTACCTCGTTCATGCCGGGGTATGGCCTGCCCCGTGGGAGGGTGACAAGCCTGTCGGGGCCGCCTTCCTCCCCGCCGGCGTCGGTGCCGGCAGGAAGTCGAGCGCCTCGTACTCCCTCCAGGAGCGTGCCATCCACTTGCAGTCCCGCGACCTTGCCTTAATTTTGCCGTCGGGGAGGTGTGGCGGCGGACGAGGGGTGAACCTCGTCGTGACCGCACCACTGGAAGGGAATCTTCCGGGGATGTTCGATGCGATGACTGCGCGGGCGCCAGAAATTATCACGTTTCGATAAATCCCGTGGAGGTGCTGCGACGCTCCACGATGCTTCTGCACTCCGGCCCCCGCTCCCCGGTCGGTGAGGCGTCATCTCCCGCCCGCCGCGGAGCAGTTCCGACGACTGCCCCGGGCGCCGAGCGCGAGGTGGAGTGCTCGGGCCCGGGCGTATGGGAGAACCAGATGCCCTTGCCCCAACCCCGTACGCCACGCTCTCACCGGGCCCGCCGGGCCAGACGCCACGCCGGTACGGCCACCCCGGCGGCCGGACGACGCGCCGTGCGCCGGCCGCCGCTGCTGTCCGCCCCCGGGGGACTGCACCCGGGCGCCCTGTCCGCCGCCGCGCTCGCCGGCCTCGTCGCGCTGACCGTCGCGGTCCGGGCGGGCGCCCTGAGCCGGCTGTGGGACTTCCTGGACTACGGCGCGGGCGTCCTCTCGCTGGTCTCGCTCACCTCCACGGTCCTGTGGGGCCTGGCCGCCACCGACCGCACGCTGCTGGCGTCCGGTCACCGGCTCGTCGCCCAGGGGGTCCACCGCGGACTCGCCGTCGCCGGACTGGCCTTCCTCGCCCTGCACATCTGGATCAAGATCGCGCGGGCGCACACCGGGGCCGCGTCCGCCGTCCTGCCGTTCGCGGACCCCGACCGTCCCGTCCTCATCGGACTCGGCACGCTCGCCGGGTACCTCTTCGTCGCCGTGGCCGTCTCGGGCGCGGCCCGCAGCGCGTTCGCCACCAAGGGTCGCTCGCTGTGGTGGCGGGCCCTGCACGTGGGCGCGTACCCCGCTTGGGGCGCCTCCTTGGTGCACGGCCTCAAGTCCGGTCGTGTAGCCGCCGGTTGGGTGACCGTGGCGTACGGGCTCTGCCTCGCGGGCGTCGCCGCCGTCCTCGTGATCCGGCTGCGCGCGCGACTGCGCGCGTTCCCCGCCCGCCCGGCCGTCGTGCCGCCGCCCCCGCCCCGCGCATCCGGGCAGAGGCCGCCGCGCACGCCGCTTCCCTTCGTCCGCAAGCCCGCCGAATGGGCGGCGGCGCGACTGACCGCACGGCTGGCCCGCCAGACGCAGTCGACCGCCGATGAGGTGCGGCCCGACCCGCTCGGTGATCCGCTGCCGACCGCCCGGGCGGCGGCGGCCGGTCCGGCGACGGTGTCCCGGGCCGCCCCGCAGGCGTACCCCGTGGCCTCGTCCGAACCGCAGCCGTATGCCGCGCAGCCGTATGCCGCGCAGCCGTATGCCGCGCAGCCGTATGCCGCGCAGCCGTATGCCGCGCAGCCGAATGCCGCACCGCAGCCTTATGCCCCGCAGCCCTACGCCGCGGAGCCTTACGCCGCACCGCCGTACGAGCCGCAGCCGTACCCCGCGACGGTGTTCATACCGAGCAGGCTCGGGGTGGCCGACCGGCCCGGTGAACCGCTCGGCGGGGCGCGGGGGCGCCAGTGACCGGCGTGTCCCGCCCCGCCCTCGGCTGCGTGGGCATGCCCCGGCTGTTGGCGGGGCTCGACCTGGCCGCCCGGCTCGATCTGGCCGGGCACCTCGCCGTACACGGGCCCCGGCCCCGCTACCCGGTCGAGGAACTGGCGAACCTGGCCGAGAACGTGGACCTCAAGGGGCGCGGCGGGGCGGGCTTCCCCTTCGCCCGCAAACTCCGCGCGGTGGTCCGCTCCGCCCGGGCGCGCGACGGACGCACCGCCGTCGTCGTCAACGGCAGCGAGGGCGAACCCAGTTGCCTCAAGGACACCGCCCTGCTGCTGCACGTACCGCACCTGGTGCTCGACGGCGCGCTGCTGGCCGCCGACGCGCTCGGCGCCGAGGACGTGGTGATCGGCGTGACCCGGGACGACGTGGAGGGCTCGCTGCGCGCCGCCGTCGCCGAACGCGACCCGGCGGACCGCCGGGTCCGCGTGGCCCGGCTCCCCGAGCGTTTCGTCACGGGGGAGGGCACCGCCCTGATCAACGGCATCGAGGGCGGACCGGCGCTGCCGTCCGGGCAGAAGGTACGCACCAGCGACCGGGGCCTCGGAGGTCTGCCGACCTTGCTGTCCAACACCGAGACCTACGCCCAACTCGCCGTCGCCGCCCGACTGGGAGCCGCCGAGTACCGGATGGCCGGCCTCGACGACGAGCCGGGTACCGTCATGCTGACCGTCGGGGGAGCCACGGTCGTCGAAGTGCCGACCGGGACGTCCCTGGCGTACGTCCTGGACCTCTGCGGATCGGAACCCGGCCAGGGCGTTCTGGTCGGCGGCTACCACGGCCGCTGGCTGGCCCCGGCCGCCGCCCGCTCCGCCGCCCTCTCCCGCCGCTCGCTCGCCTCGTACGACGCCGTGCTCGGGGCGGGCGCCGTGCTGCCGCTGCCCCACGACACCTGCCCCGCCGGGGAGGTCGCCCGCGTCACCCGCTGGATGGCGGACGAGTCCGCCGGGCAGTGCGGGCCGTGCGCGCGGGGACTGCCCTCACTCGCCGACGCGGTGGACGCACTCGTCGGCGGCGGGGGAAGGGCGGCCCTCGAAGCCGTCCAGGCGCGGATGCGCTCAGTGCTCGGTCGCGGGGCGTGCAGCCACCCCGACGGCACCTCCGCCTTCGTCGCCTCCGCGCTCGCCGTGTTCCCGGACGAGTTCCGCGACCACGCGCTCGGCAGCGGCTGCGGTCGCCGGGCCTTGGGCGCGCTGCCCCTGCCGGCCGACGAGAGCCCCGAACGGCTCGTCGTGGACTGGACGTTGTGCAAGGGCCACGGACTCTGCGTGGACCTGCTGCCCGACATCGTCCGGCTGGACCCCGACGGCTACCCGGCCCAGGGAGTCATGCCGGTCCCGGGACGGCTGAGGCCCAAGGCGCTGCGCGCGGTCCGCCGCTGCCCGGCGCTGGCGCTGCGCATCCAGGAATGAGCGCGTTCCGAAGGCCGTGAACGGCCGTGGTCGACCCGGGTTCAGCCTTTGGCGCGATCTGACAAATTCTCGCCCGTATGAATTCGGCGGGCTTCCGGGGCCTTATGAATGACCGGGAAGAGAAAACGCCGAATGGAAACGCAGGGAGTGAGCAACCATGAACAACAAGCGTCGTGGGGCGGCCGCCGCCGGATCGGTGATGGCGGTACTGGTACTGGCGGTCGGATGCGGGAGCGGCGGGTCGAACGCGGGCCGCGCGGGGAATTCCGTACAGCCGGTCGGGGACAGCAAAGCCCTCGGAAACGGATACGACAGCGGATACGGCTCCGGCGGCGCGGGAGCGGCTCCGGCGGCCGGCTCGGGGTACGGCGCCGCCGGCGACGCGGCGGCCGCCACCTCCGCCAGGGCGGGCCAGCTCGCCGTGCGGGACGTCGCGAACGTGGGCAGCGTCGTCACGGACAGCGCCGGCCTCACCCTCTACCGGTTCGACAAGGACACCGCCAAGCCCCCCACCTCGAACTGCTCCGGCGACTGCGCCACCGCCTGGCCGCCGGTCCCCGCGGCCGACGTCTCGGCCGCCGCGGGCATCGACGCCGCCCAGCTCGGCGAGGTCACCCGCGCCGACGGCAGCAAGCAACTCACCCTCGGCGGCTGGCCCGTGTACCGCTACGCCAAGGACACCCAGGCCGGGGAGGCCAAGGGCGAGGGCGTCGGCGGGACCTGGCACGCGCTGGCCGCCGACGGGAAGAAGGCCGTCGACCAGAAGGGCGGCGAAAAACCCGGGGCGCCCGCCACCGGTGGCATGGGTGCGGGAACGGGAAGCGGCATGGGAAGCGGCATGGGCGACATGAACGCCAAATCCGGTGCGGAACTTTCCGTCGCAACCGACGCGAAACTCGGGAAGATCCTCGTGGACGGGCAGGGGAGGACCCTGTACCGATTCAACAAGGACAGTGCGTGGCCGATGAAATTCGGTTGCCTCGACGCCTGCCTGGACACCTGGAAGCCCGCCGCTCCGGTGGACAAGACGAAGGTGTCCGGAATAGCGGCCAAACTCGTCGGCTCGGTGAAGCGCCCCGACGGATCACAGCAATTGACGATCGACTGCTGGCCCGTCTACCTGTTCACCGGCGACACCCAGCCCGGTCAGACGAACGGACACAACAAGCAAGGCCTCTGGTTCGCCGTCGACGACGCCGGCAAGAAGATCCCCGCCGACCGGTAGGCCCCGACCCGCGCCCCGATCCGCGCGCCCCACCCCGCCCGAACCCCCGCGAGGGAGACATGCCGCAATCACCCCGAGTCACCGCCCGCCACCTGGCGCCCTGTGTGGCCGTGCTGCTCGCCTCCTTGCTGTGCGGGGGGTGCGCCACCGGGCACGCCAAGGCCCGGCCGGCCGCCGCCACCCGTGCGGCGAGCCACGTCGCCGTCCAGGACCTGGCGGCGGCCCTCGGCTGCACCGCCGAGATCACCGTCGATGCCGAGGAGCTGAGGGAAGGAGCGTGCGGGGCGGGGGCCGCCGGGTTCCGGATCGAGACGTTCACCGCGGACGAGGGGCAGCGCGCGTGGCTGGCGCAGTCCCGCGAGTACGGCGGCACCTACCTCGTCGGAGACCGGTGGGTGGTCACCGCCGCCTCGGCCGAAGCCCTGGCGCCGCTGCGCGAGCGCCTCGGCGGGACGGTGGAGACCGGCGACTCCCACGGTCCGGACCACGGGGGCCCCGGGCACGAAGACGATGCTGTAGACCACGGGGGCCCCGGGCACGAAGACGATGCTGTAGACCACGGGGGCCCCGGGCACGAAGACCACGGAGGCCCCGGGCCCGCGGACGCCTCCCCGATGGACGCCGCCCACGGGCCCGGGCACGACCCCTCGCCGGGCCGATCACCGGGGTAGCCGGGGCGGTCACCGGGGTCGCCGGGCCGGTCGCCGGGGCGGGGGGTGCGCCGAGAGGGACACTGGAGGTGAGGTCCCGGCCGTCCGATCCGCGGGGTACGGGCCGCACGGTGCGGCCCGCGCGGACCGGCCGCCGGGCCGGCGGGAGAGCGCCATGAACGGCTCGGTCCTCGTGGGACGCGTGGTCGGCGTACCGCTGCGCATGCACTGGAGCGTGCCGCTGCTGGCGGTCTTCCTCGCGTACGGCCTCGGCCGCCAGACCCTCCCCCTCTGGACGCCGGGGCACTCGAACGCCGTCTACACCCTCGCCAGCGCCGTCGGGGCCCTGCTCCTGATGGCCAGCCTGCTGTGCCACGAGGCGGCGCACGCGGCGATGGCCCGCCGCAAGAAGATCTCCGTACAGGACGTGACGCTGTGGGCGCTGGGCGGGATGACCCGCATGGGGCGCCCCCAGAACGCGGCGGCGGCCTTCGCCGTCGCCGTCAGCGGCCCGCTCACCAGCCTGGTCATCGGCGGGGCCGCCCTCGGGGCCGGTATCGGCCTGGACCGGCTGCCGGGGTGGGCCGTGCCCGGCGCGGTCCTCGGCTGGCTCGGCTGGGTGAACCTGGCCCTCGGGGTGTTCAACCTGCTGCCCGCCGCTCCGCTGGACGGCGGCCGGGTGGTCCAGGCGGTGCTGTGGTGGCGCACCGGTGACCGGGAACGCGCCGAGCGGGCGGCGTCCCGCAGCGGCCAGGTGTTGGGCGTCCTGCTCATGGGCGCCGGCTGGGTGTCGCTGCTGCGCGGCTCCTCGGGCGGACTGTGGCTGGTGTTCACCGGCCTGTTCGTCATGGTCGTCGCGGGCGCCGAACGGCAGCGCGCCGTCATGGGCACGGCACTGCGCGGCGTACGCGTCGCCGACGCCATGACCAGCCCGGTGACCACCGGCGCGGACTGGTTGACCGTACGCCGCTTCATCGACGAGGTGGCCCTCCCGTCCCGCCACTCCGCGGTGCCGCTGCTCGACTTCGAGGGCCGTCCCAGCGGCGTCGTGGAGCTGCGCAGGCTGGCCGCGGTCCAGGGCGCCCTGCGCGAGACCACCCAGGTGCGCGAGGTGGCCACCCCGCTCTCGCGGTGCGCGGTCGCCTCGCCCGACGACCCCCTGACCGAGGCCCTCGACCGGCTCGGCATGGCCACCGGTACCCGCCTCCTCGTGATCGACGGCGGCCGGCTGGTGGGCATCGTCACGGCGAAGGACATCTCCCGCCTGATGCGCCGCCACGTGCTGGGCGGCGAGAAGCCGCGCTGAGCCGGCGGCCTCCGAGGCGGCGGGCGCGTTCCGCTCGGACACAATGGGGACGTGCCCGGACCGCGGAAGGCGGTCGGGGACCGGAACCGGGGGAGCACGCCATGTCACGTACGCGGTCCAAGTCCGAACTCGACACCCTGACGACCGAGTTCTTCGGCGCCTTCGACAACCGGGACGGCAAGACCGCCGATGTCGACAGGCTCCGCCGGCTGTTCCTCCCCGGCGGTGTGATCGTCAAGACGGGCCCCGACTTCACGGTCTACACCGTGGAGGAGTTCATCGAGCCCCGCCGTCGACTGCTGGGCGAGGGCCGGCTGGTCGACTTCTCGGAGTGGGAGACCTCCGAGCGCACCGAGATCCAGGGCGACATCGCGTCCCGCTTCGGCGACTACCGCAAGTCCGGAACCCTGGACGGCACCCCCTTCGAGGGCGCCGGCACCAAGACCCTCCAGTTCGTCCGCACCCCCGCGGGCTGGCGCATAGCCGCCCTCTCCTGGCACGACCACCCCTGACCCACGCCCGCCCCCCCCGGAGCCCGGTGGCGGCCTGACTCCGCCCGCACGCCCGCGGGCTGTCCCGGGCCGGCCGCATGGGCACGGTCGCCGGTCGCCGCGCTCGTCACCGTGCCGGTCACCTGGCCGCGCGGGACGCGTAGGCGCGGATGTCGGCGTCGGGGTCGGTGGAGGCCGTGGCGAGGGCGGCGCGGGCTTCGGGGACGTCGCGGTGGGGCACGAGGGAGAGGACGGCGGCCTTGCGGACATCCGCGTTCGGGTCGGACAGGGCCTGGGCGAGGACGGGGACCGCCGCGACGGGTGGGGCCGCCCGGAGGGCGGTCGCGGCGCCGGTCCGGACCTGCCATGCGGGGTCGCCGAGCGCCGCCGCGGCCCGCGCGGCGTACTCGGGCGGGCATCCGATGACGGCCAGCGCGGCCAGGGCGGCTCCCCGGACCAGCGGGTCGGGGTCGTCCAGCAGTGGGTCGAGCGGTGCCGGTGCCGGGGCGTGCACGGCCGCGAGTCCACGGGCCACCGCGACGCGGACTTCACGGGCCGGGTCGGCGGCGGCCACCACCAGTTCAGGCACGGCGTCGACCGAGACCAGGGCACGGACAGCGGTGGTGCGGACCTCTATGTCGGTGTCGGCGAGCGCGGCTGCGTACACCGCGGCGTCACCCAGCCGCAGCGTGCGCAGCACGTCAAGCGCGGCGCCCCGGACGGTCGGGTCGGCGATGCCCAGCGCCGCCCGCAGGCCGTCGCCCAACTCCGTTTCAACCGGTAGCACTTCGACGAGCTCGCGCAGCGCGGCCGCGGCAGCGGCCCGCACCCGCGGTGCGGTGTCCCGCAGGCATGCGGCGAGCGCGGGGCCGGCGCCGGTCGGTACGGTCTCGCCGAGGGCGGCGACCGCGGCCGCCCGGACCCCCGGGTCGGCGTCGGCCAGGTAGGGGCGCAGCGCGTCCAGGTCGGGGGACTCCTCGGCGAGGGAGAGCAGGCGGAGAAGGACGGCGCCGGGCGCGGCCACCTCCGGAGCCTCGGACGGGGCGGCCGTCGGTGCGGGCCCCGCCGTGGCTGCGGTCGGGCGGGCGGCCGGAGCGGCGTCCCGCGGGCCGGCCGTGGCCACCGGCACCAGCGCGACCTCGCCCAGCGGGCGCTCCGGTCCCGGTGCCGGCGCGAACTCCGGCACCGGGACCGCGTACGGCTCAACGGGCCGTGCGGTGAACCATGGCCCCGGAGGGCGACTTGCGCAGGTCGAGGTGGTGCAGCCAGCCCGTGTCGTCGCGCTCCGGGTGGTCCACCCGCTCGTGGTACAGGCCCCACCGGGACTCGGTGCGGGCCAGCGAGGCCCGGGCGGCCATCTCCGCGCAGTCCCGGATGAAGCCGACCTCCGCGCACCGCATCAGTTCGTGTGCGGTGCGCGCCCCCATCCCGGCGATCTCCTCCGACATCCGGGTGAACGCCTCCACGGCCAGGGACAGCTTCGCCCCCGTCTTCGGCGGTGCCACGTAGTCGTTCACGAACCGCCGCAACTTGTACTCCACCTGCGGCTGCGGCGGGCCCTGGGGGTTGCGCAGCGGCCGGTAGACGAGCTCGTGGGCGGCGACCAGTTGGTCCCGGGGCAGCTCGCCCTCGTAGGCCCGGTACCGTGCGGCGTCCTCGCCGGCCAGGTCGCCGAAGACGAACGCGCCGATCATGTAGTTGTGCGGTACGCACGCCAGGTCTCCGGCCGCGTACAGCCGGGGCACTGTGGTGCGGGCGTGCGCGTCGACCCGTACCCCGGAGGCGGAGTGACCGCCGCACAGTCCGATCTCCGAGATGTGCATCTCGATGTCGTGGGTGCGGTAGTCGTGGCCGCGGCCCGCGTGGAACGTGCCGCGGGTGGGCCGCTCCGTCGTGTGCAGGATCGATTCGACGGCGGTGACGGTCTCTTCAGGCAGGTGGCTGAGCTTGAGGTATACCGGGCCCCGGTCGGAGGCGAGTTCGTCGGCGAACTCGGCCATCATCTGCCCCGACCAGTAGTCCGACTCCACGAACCGCTCGCCGTGCCGGTTCACCTGGTAGCCGCCGAACGGGTTCGCGACGTACGCGCAGGCCGGCCCGTTGTAGTCCTTGATCAGCGGGTTGATCTGGAAGCATTCGATCCCGGTGAGCGCGGCTCCCGCGTGGTAGGCCATGGCGTAGCCGTCACCGGCGTTGGTCGGGTTCTCGTACGTCCCGTACAGGTAGCCGGAGGCCGGCAGTCCGAGCCGGCCGCAGGGCCCGGTCGCCAGGATCACCGCACCCGCCCGGACGGTGACGAACTCCCCGGTGCGGGTGTTGAACGCAGCCGCGCCGATGGCCCGGCCGTCGTCCGGGTGGGTGAGCACCCTGACCGGCATGACCCGGTTCTCGATCCGGATCAGCTCCCTCATCTCGCGGCGCCGCAGTTGCCGGTAGAGGACCTTTTTGACGTCCTTGCCCTCCGGCATCGGCAATACGTACGAACCGGAACGGTGCACCTGGCGCACCGCGTACTCGCCGTGCTCGTCCTTCTCGAACTTCACCCCGTACGACTCCAGGCGCTGGACCATCGCGAAGCCGCGGGTGGCGGTCTGCCGGACGGTGGACTGGTCGACGATGCCGTCGTTGGCGCGGGTGATCTCGGCGACGTAGTCGTCGGGCTCGGCCCGGCCCGGGATGATCGCGTTGTTGACCCCGTCCATGCCCATGGCCAGCGCGCCGGAGTGCCGTACGTGCGCCTTCTCCAGCAGCAGCACCCGCGCACCGCGTCCGGCGGCGGTCAACGCGGCCATCGTGCCGGCGGTCCCACCACCGATGACGAGGACGTCACAGGACAGCTCGGTCGCGTCGGCGAGAGCGGGAACGGGCAGGGGAGTGTCCACCAGGGTCTCCACGGAGGTGCCTTTCAGAGGGATTCGAGGATGCGGCGGCGCAGTTCGGCGGTGCCGGGGGCGTGCTGCGCGGCCCGCTCGCGCGGGTGCGGTACGTCAAGCACCCGGCCGGAGCCCAGCAGGGCGACCCGGTCGCCGAGGAGGACGGCCTCGTCCACGTCGTGGGTGACGAAGACGACGGTCGCGCCCGTGCCCCGCACGATGTCCACCAGCAGGTCCTGCATCTCGGCGCGGGTTTGCGCGTCGAGCGCGCCGAAGGGTTCGTCCATCAGGACCGCGCGGGGCCGGCCGGCCAGGGCGCGGGCCAGCTGGACCCGCTGTCGTTGCCCGCCGGACAGTTGGTGGGGCAGCTTGTGGGCGTACTCGGCCAGACCGACCCGGTCCAGCCAATCGGCCGCGGACCGCCGCCGTTCGGCCCGCGGGACCCGGCGGATCGCCAGCGGGAGCTGCACATTGGCGCTGACGGTGCGCCAGGGCAGCAGGGCGTCGTGCTGGAAGACCAGAGCCCGGTCGGCGGCGGGTCGGGTGATCGGCTCGTCATCGAGGGTGACCTGCCCGTCCAGCGGGGGCAGCAGCCCGGCGAGGGTGCGCAGCAGGGTGGACTTCCCGCACCCGGAGGGCCCGACCACGGCCAGCAGTTCGCCCGGCGGGATGCGCAGGGTGACGGTGCCCGGCAGAGCAGTGCCGTCCGGGTGGCCGAGCCGAACGTCGTGCAGGGCGAGTGCGGCCCCGGTCGGCGGGGCACGGTGGGCAGGGTCGTGGGGTTCACTCGCCTGCGGGTAGGCGGGGGCCCCCACGGCCCGCTTCAGCGGCGCCGGGTCGACGAAGGCGTCCACGTCGACGTCTCCGACCAGTGCGGCGGTCTTCAGTACCGGCACGTCCTCCTTCAGCGCGGCGATCAGCTCCGGGCGGAGTTCCGGGTCGAAGGTGGCGATGCCGTTGGCACCGTTGTAGAGGTAGACCACTTCGGCCGGCAGCCCGGTCGCCTTGGCGACCGACTCGGCGGCGGCGACCGGCCGCTCGCGCAGGTAGTCGGTGGCCCGTCGCTGCGCCTTGAGGAAGTCGTCGAGGACCCCGGCCCGTCCCTCGGCGAACTTCTCCCGGACCGTGACCCCGTGGAAGGTCGGCACGTTCAGTTCGGCTCCGTCGTACAGACCGTGGCACGCCCCTCGAAGGCCAGCTGGCCGGGCCAGGCGACGAACTGGGAAAGCGCGTCCGCGCTGCCCGCGGCCAGGGCCGAAGCACCCATGCTGGGCTGCTGATTGAGCTTCTGGATGTCCTTGTTCGGGTCAAGGCGGCCCTTCTGGAGGGCTCGGACCAGCGTGCCGTCGGCGGCCGAGCCGACGCTGGTGGAGACCTTTTTGCCGCGCAGGTCGGCCAGCGACCGCAGCGGCGAGTCGGGGGCGGTGACCACCGTGTTCAGGCCGCCGCGCAGGTTGTAGCCCGTGACCGAGACCAGCCGGGTCGGTTGCTTGAGCTCCTTGCCGCGGGCCGCGTTGATCAGCAGCGGGAAATCGCCCATCGAACCGATGTCGACCTTCGCGGCGGTCATCTGGGCGGTGATCGGCGCGCCCGTCGCGTAGTCCTGCCAGTCCACCTTGTAGGTGGTGCCGTCCTTCTTCCCGCGGGTCGTGAGCTCCTCCTCGAAGTAGCCGAGGGAGCGGAGCAGGGTGCCGGCGGTGACGGTGTTGATGGTCTTCGACTGGTAGCCGACCGTCACCGTGACCGTCTTCGGCCCGGCCCGGCCTTGCCGTCGGCGCCGGCCGCGGCGCCGCATGCGGTAGCCGGCGGCAGCAGCAGGGCGAGCGTAAGGAGGATTCTCTTGCCTTTCATGGGAGTTCGGCCTTTCACCGGAGCAGGTAGGGCATATTGACGGTGACCGCGCCGGTGGGGCAGCGGGCCGCGCACGGGCCGCAGTACCAGCACTCGTCCACGTGCATGTAGGCCTTGCCGTTGTCCTCGCGTATCGCCAGCGAGTCGAGCGGACACATGTCGACGCAGAGCGTGCAACCGTCGATGCACTTGGACTCGTCGATGGTCACGGGCACGTCGGCGCGCTGCGGAACAAGGGGCATGGCTGTCTCCAAAGGCCCGGAAGGGCCGGGAACACGAGGAATGGAAGGAAGGCGGAGCTCACGGGCTCAGAAGGAGCGGCGCAGCACACCGTTCATGGTGATGCGGTCGCCGCGGAAGCGGATGAATTCCAGGTCCACCGGCCGGCCGTCGGGCAGATGCGTGAGCCGTTCCAGCATCAGTACGGCGGCGCCGCGCGGGGCCTGGAGCACCGCGGCGGAGTGCGCGTCGGCGTTGACGGCCTCCAGGGTGATCTCGGCATGGCCGAGCGGGCCCCCGGTCAGTGACTCCAGGAGCCGGAACACGTCCGTGTTCTCCAGGTCGCAGCCGAGCAGTGCGCCGCCCACGTCCATGGGCAGGTAGGACAGGTCGAGAGACAGTGGCAGTCCGCCCAGGCGGCGCAGCCTCTCGATACAGAGCACGTCGGTGTGCTCGGGCAGGCCCAGCCGTCGGGCCACCGGGCCCGGGGCGGTGACGGGGCCGACGGTGCGGACCTCGTTGGTGACCCGGCCGTGCTCGTGCAGGGTCTCGGCCAGGCCTTGGAGGCGGTCCAGGCCGTGCGGGTACTTCTCACAGACCACCACGGTGCCGACGCCGGGCTGCCGGTCGATGAACTGCTCGCCGCGCAGCAGGTCCAGTGCCTGCCGGACGGTGTTGCGGCTGGTCCGGTAGTCGGCGGCGATGGCGTCTTCCAGGGGGAGGACCCCGCCGGGGAAGCCGCCCGCCAGGATCTGGTGGCGCAGCAGGTCGGCGAGCTGCCGGGCTCGGTCCGCACGCAGCCGTCGGCGGCGCGCGGCGGCGACCGGGAGGGCGGCGGGGGCGGGTTCGGCTGGCATGGAAGGGAACGTACCGGCAGAGCGATCCCCGTGGTGTTGCCGCAGTATTGCGCCACCTGACGCCCCATGCGCACCGCTCTGACCTGTGGTTTCAGCGGAAAAGTGGCGAGATCCGCCACTGCGGCGCCCACATCGTGGACGACCGGACGGCCGGCATGTGGTCAGCGATCAGGGATCAGGGATTGGTCCAGGCTTCCGGGGCCCGGGTCAGCGCGGATACGTCGGCCGGCAGGTCGGACGAGGCGACGTCGGCGAGCGTCACCCCGTCGAGTACCTCGCGCACGTTGGCCCGTAGTGCGATCCACAGGGGGAGCAGCGACTGGGCGGGACCGGTGTACGACAGGTCCGGGGGACGGACCCCGCGCACCGAGACGAGCGGTCCGTCCACGACGCGGATGACATCCGCGATGCTGATGGACTGGGCCGGCTTGGCCAGCCGGTAGCCGCCGTTGCCGCCGCGCCGGCTGAGTACGAGGCCGCCTCGGCGCATGTCGTTCAGGATGCCCTCGAGAAACTTGTGCGGGATCTGCTGGGCGTCGGCGATGGTCTCGGCCTTCAGTGGCCCGTCATCCTGTGACGCGGCAAGCTGCAGCGCGGCACGTACCGCGTAGTCCGCCCTGGCTGAGATCCGCATGAGGACATTATCCCGTACGACTTCGGCCGGCGTCCGTCCCGGGTGGGCCGCATGCTGCCTGACGGGCGCTCGTGCCCGGTGGCCGAGGGGGTCAGGTCGCGGATCCGCATCCCGGGCGGTGCCCCGCGTCAGTGGAAGGCCGCCGCCACCGCGCGGTGGGAGCCGTTGAGGTAGTGCTCGCCGATGGAGCGCAGGCGGTGCGCGACCGGGCGGTGGGCTGTCAGCACGCGGGCGTTGCGCCAGAACCGGTCCAGGCCGGGGGCATCGGCGAGCTCCAGCACCCGGGCGGTGATGTGCAGCGCGGCCTTCGCCGTCACGGTCTCGGCGGTGGCGACCAGGGCGGCCACGCCCGCGGGTTCCTCGGCATCGAGCTGCGCGCCCGCACCGAGGGCCTGCGCCATCACCTCCGTCGCCCGCTCGACCACCGCGGTGGCCGTCTGGGCGGCAGTGGCCAGTTCCCCGTAGGTCAGGAGGAGGTCCGGGTCCGCACCGGCCGGCCGGTACGCGCGACCGCCCCTGCTGAGGTCACGCGCTTCCGTGAGGGCGCCCTCGGTGATGCCGAGGCCGACATGGCACAGGGCGAGCCGGAGCGCCGGTTCGGCGAGCGCGGTGAAGGGCGCGGTCGACTCCTCGTCGTGCGGCCGGCGGCCCAGCACCTGCCCGGGCGGGACGGCGACCCGGTCGAGGACGACCTCGCCCGCGCCGGCGACGCGTTGCCCGAGGCGGTCGCGGGCTGGTGCGATGGTCACGCCCCGCCCGCCGGGTGGGATCCGCACGACCAGGACGTCACCCGTCACGGCGCAGACGGCGTCCACCACGATCTGGTCGGCGACGCTCACCGCCGTATCCACGGACCGGCACCCGTTCAGCACGTAGCCGTTGGTGCGCGGCCTCAGCGTGAGGTCCGGTCCCTCGGTGTCGTCATCGGGCGCGGGACTGCGGATCGCGCCGGTCCACAGCCACCGCTCGCGCACCGACTCCTCTTCGAAGCCGGCCGCCTGGTGGTGAGTCCCATAGAAGCGTCCGCTCCACGCGTGTACGTAGTGGCGGGCGATCAGGTCGCCGATGGAGCTGTCCGCCGCCGCGATCTCCCGTATGACGGCGCATCCGGTACGCCAGTCCGCCCCGCGGCCCGACGAGGGCGGGTTGAGGGCCGCCGGCAGACCGGCCTCGCGCAGCCGGGCCGTCTCGTCGATCGGCGGCTTGCCCGCCTGGTCGCGGGCTATGGCGTCCGCGGCGAGGTCGTCCGCCACATCGCGGGCGGTACGCAGGAGCGCGCGACGCCGCGCGTCGGAGGACCGGGCGCCGGGCGCAGTCGGTGTCGTCGGCACGGGGGTCATCGACGGGCCCGGGTGCCGCCGCGTGGCGCGGGGGCCGGCCGGACAGCGGTGCCATGGGGGATGGCGGTGGTCATGTCGGTTACTCCGAGAGGTTGTTGGGTGGCGGGCTCGTCGAGGTGCCCGCGGGCAAACCGCATCCCCACCTTTCCCGTCGAATTGATAGGGATACTCGCCCGAAGTGGCCCTCACCGGCAAGAGCATGACCGGATGGTGGACAGCAGGGTCTTGAGATGAAATACGGTGCAGGTCAGAGGCCTGCCGCCGACCCGTGCGAGGGCGGGTCGTGGCCGGACCGTCCATCAGGAGGGCTCTCGGCGCGGCGAGTTGGCCGTGCGGATCGGTGCGGCGTGCGATAGGCCGACACCCACCGTCGAATGCGGCGCGGAGCCCCCTGCCCTGTCGTGGCCGAACCCGCGGCACCCGCACGTCACCCCAAGCAGCCGGCCGGTGCGCGGACCCGGGCCCCGAGCCGGCCCACCGGCTCCCCGGGCCGTGCGCAACAGCCCGGTTTATTTCACCGGAAGGCGTTTTGTGTCCGGCGGATGAAATTGGCGCACGCTTCCGCCGATATCGATATCGGGACCGTTGACAGCCCTTCTCCGAGCTGCCTAGCTTACGCCGCAGATAACGACATCAGCGGCCTCTTCTGTCCGGCATGACGGCTGCTTTTCGATTCTTCCATTCATCGAATGCTGCTGGAGTGTCCTTGACCGAATCGCTTGTTCTCAGCGCACCCCCGGGACCGCCGGCGCCGGCCGAGCGGGTGCTCCCGCTCCGCCGGCCCGGGCGGTGGATCGCCACCGTCGTCGTGCTGGTCCTGGTGTCCCAGGCGGCCCACGGCCTGCTGACCAACCCCTTCTACCAGTGGGACCGGTTCGCGTACTGGTTCGCCCGGCCGGTCATCCTGGAGGGCCTGTTCACCACCCTCCAAGTGGCCGCGTACAGCGCGGTCCTGGGCCTCGCGGGCGGCATCCTGCTCGCCCTCGGCAGGCTTTCCACCAACCCCGTACTGCGGTCCGTGAGCTGGACGTACATCTGGCTGCTGCGCTCGGTGCCGCTGATCGTGGTCCTGCTCTTCCTCTACAACCTCGGCGCCCTCTACCCCACCCTCAGCATCGGGGTGCCCTTCGGGCCCGCCTTCTTCACCTTCGACGAATCACGGCAGGCCACCGACATCGTCGTGGCGGTCGTGGGACTGAGCCTGGCCGAAGCCGCGTACGCCGCCGAGGTGGTACGGGCGGGGCTGCTCTCCGTCGACCAGGGCCAGCACGAGGCGGCGGCGGCGCTGGGACTGCCCAAGCGGTACCAGTTCGCCCGGATCGTCTTCCCGCAGGCCCTGCGCGTGATCGTGCCCGGCTACGTCAACCTGCTGATCGGTCTGGTCAAGGCCACGTCACTGGTCTTCTACGTGTCCCTGCTCGACCTGTTCGGCACGGTGCAGAGCCTCGGCAGCACCTACTCCGGCGACGTGGTTCCGCTGCTGGTGGTGGCCACCTTCTGGTATGTGGTGCTCACCAGCGTCCTCTCGGTCGTCCAGTTCTACGTCGAGCGGTACTACGCGCGCGGCGCGCTGC
This sequence comes from Streptomyces sp. NPDC046557, assembly GCF_040645975.1. Taxonomy (NCBI): domain Bacteria; kingdom Bacillati; phylum Actinomycetota; class Actinomycetes; order Kitasatosporales; family Streptomycetaceae; genus Streptomyces; species Streptomyces sp. NPDC046557. The sequence continues at coordinate 470,691 of NZ_JBEYZH010000001.1, read as the reverse complement.
GCACCGTACCTCCCACCCCCCTGCAGCGGGCCCGGACGGGCCTGCGTGACCTGCGGGACCGCTTCCGGAAGGAGACGGCGCGATGACCACGGCCACTGCCGCGCGGCCCGCCGCGATCGAAGTCCACGACGTGCACAAGTGGTTCGGCGGCCGACAGGTCCTGGACGGGGTGAGCCTGACGTTGCGGCCGGGCACGGTCACCGCGATCCTGGGCCGCTCCGGGGCGGGCAAGTCCACCCTGCTGCGGGTCATCAACCACCTGGAGAAGCCCGAGGCCGGATACGTCAGCGTGGGCGGCGAGCCGATCGGCGTGCAGCGGCACGGCGGGCGGCTGAAGGAACTGAGCGACCGGGCGATCCGCGCCCAGCGCGGGCGGATCGGCTTCGTCTTCCAGAACTTCAACCTCTTTCCGCACCTGACCGTGCTGGACAACGTCGCCGCGGCCCCGGTGGCAACCGGCAGGCTGTCGCGGCCGCAGGCCCGGGCCCTGGCGCACGAACTCCTGGAGCGCGTCGGGCTCGGCGACCGGACCGGCGCCTATCCGCGGCAGTTGTCCGGCGGTCAGCAGCAGCGCGTGGCCATCGCCCGCGCCCTCGCGCTGCGTCCCGGAGTCATCCTCTTCGACGAACCCACCTCCGCGCTGGACCCCGAACTCGTCGGCGAGGTGCTGTCCGTGATCAAAGACCTCGCCACCGGCGGTACCACTCTGGTCATCGTCACGCACGAGATCGGCTTCGCCCGCGAGGTCGCCGACGAGATCGTCTTCCTCGACGGCGGCCGCATCGTCGAGCAGGGCCCACCCGGGCAAGTGCTGGACCGGCCCGTCCATGCCCGTACACGGGAGTTCCTGAGCAAGGTGCTCTGACTCCGCCGCGCCCCGTTTCCCCCGTCCCGCCCCGCCCGAGCAACCCTTACCCGAACCGAAAAGGAACATCATGCAACGCCGACGCTCTCTGCGCACCGGACTTCTTCGCGGCCTCGGCGCCGCCACCGCCACCGTGGCGCTCGCCTCCGGCCTCACCGCGTGCGGGGGCGATGCCGAGGCCACCGGTTCCGGCTCCGGCAAGGTCACCGTCGGCGCGGTGTCCAATGGCGCCGCTCGGCAGGTCGAGCTGTCCGTCCCGGTGGTCGAGTCCCTGCGCGCCGGGCTGCCCGCCGAGGTCCGCGAGCGCGGCGAACTCGTCATCGGGGTCGGCGCGCTGCCCGCCGGCTTCCCACCGTTGGCGTACGTCGGCACCGACCAGAAAACCCTGACCGGAGCGGAACCGGACCTCGGCCGCCTGGTGGCCGCGACGCTCGGGCTCAAGCCGGTGGTGAAGAACTCCACCTGGGAGAACCTCTTCGTCGGCATCGACAGCGGCAAGGTGGACGTGGCCTTCACGAACGTCACGGTCACGGAGGAGCGCAAGAAGAAGTACGAGTTCGCCTCCTACCGGCAGGACAACCTGGCCTTCGAGGTCCTGAAGGACAACCCCTGGAACTTCGGCGGCGACTACCACAGCCTCGCGGGCAAGACGGTGGCGGTCAGTTCCGGCACCAACCAGGAGAAGATCCTGCTGGAGTGGCAGAAGAAGCTCCAGTCCGAGGGCAAGGACGTCACCGTCAAGAATTTCCCCGATACCAACAGCGCCTACCTCGCCCTGAGCGGCAAGAAGATCGACATCAGCTTCGGCCCGAACCCGTCCATCGCCTACCACATCACCCAGACGGCGAGCGGCAAGGCGCCCACGCGCAACGCCGGTTCCTTCTCCGGGGCGGGTGAGTCGCTCCAGGGTCTGATCGCCGGGACCGCGAAGAAGGGCAGCGGGCTCGCCAAGCCGGTGGCGGATGCGGTCAACCATCTGATCAAGAACGGCCAGTACGCGCAGGTGCTGGCCGCCTGGAACCTGACCGACGAGGCCGTGACCACCTCGGAGGTCGACCCGCCGGGCCTGCCGGTGCCCAACTCCTGAATCCCCGGCCCCAGGTCGCGCCACGGACGGAGAGCCCGCCGTATGAGCACCCACGCAGGTCCGAGCACGAGTATGAGCACGAGTGCGAGTCCGCATACGGGCACCCTCGTGTCCCCACACATCCTGGACAACCCGGCCTGGGCCGCGTTGTCCGGCCCGCACGCCGCCTTCGCCGAGCGGGCCGCCCGCCCCGAGACCGACCCCTGCTCCCGAGCCGCACGCTACGCGCCGGACGTCTCACCGTTCGCCGCCCTCGCGGACCCGACCGACCCGGCCTGCTGGGCCGACCTGCGCAGGCTGGTCGGCGACGGGGGGACCGCCGCGCTCGCCGGCGTGCTGACCCCACCCGACGACTGGGAGACCGTCGGCTCGGTCCCCGGCGTCCAACTGGTCGACACCTCGCTGCGCGCCGAACCCGCCCCCGAGGCGGTTCGGCTCGGCCCGCGTGACGTACCGGAGATCCTGGGCCTGATCGACCTCACGAAGCCCGGTCCGTTCCTGCCCCGCACCGTCGAGCTGGGCACGTACCTCGGCATCAGGCACCGGGGCCGGCTGATCGCGATGGCCGGTGAGCGGCTGCGACCGCCCGGCTGGACCGAGATCAGCGCGGTGTGCACCCATCCCGACCACCGGGGCAGGGGGCTGGCGACGCGGCTGGTCCGCGCCGTCGCCGCGGGCATCCGGGAACGGGGCGACGTCCCGTTCCTCCACACCGCCGCGAGCAACACCACGGCGATCCGACTGTACGAGTCGGTCGGCTTCACCCCGCGTCGCCGCCCGTCCTTCATGGCGGTCCGCGCGCCCGGCAACACTGCTGCCAACTCCTCTTAATATCCCGGTCATTGTATGGCACCGCTATCGGGCGTAGCGTTTCCAAGAGATATCGGCGACGGGCCTCTTCCCCGCCCTTTCACATGCCCTCATTCGCGACGCGCATCGGCCTCCTTTTTCGCACGGCCGATCAGGAAGGCGTAATTCGACGTGCCCGCATCCCCGCCCCCATCCGCAAGCACATCAGCGTCTTCCGCCCCGCTGCACCTCGCCGTCGCGCTCGACGGCGCGGGCCGGCACCCTGCCGCCTGGCGGGAGCCGGGTGCCCGGCCCGGCGAACTCTTCACGGCCCGCTACTGGGCCGACGCCGTGGCCGAGGCCGAGGCCGGACTGCTCGACTTCGTCACCTTCGAGGACGCCCTCACCCTCCAGTCCTCCTCGGCCGACCGTCCCGACGGGCGCACGGACCAGGTCCGCGGGCGGCTGGACGCGGTGCTCACCGCCGCCCGCGTCGCACCGCTGACCCGGCACATCGGGCTGGTCCCGACCGTGACCGCCACCCACACCGAGCCCTTCCACATATCCAAGGCGATCGCCACCCTGGACCACGTCAGCCGCGGACGTGCGGGCCTGCGCGTCCGGGTATCACAACTGAGCCTTGAAGCACGGCACTTCGGGCGCCGGGCGGTCCCGCTCCCCGATGCGGAGTCCTATGAGGAGGCCGCCGACCACATCGAGGTGATCCGGAGGCTGTGGGACAGTTGGGACGACGACGCCGAGATCCGGGACGTGGGCACCGGCCGGTTCGTGGACCGGGACAAGCTGCACTACATCGATTTCGAGGGCCGACACTTCAGCGTCAGGGGGCCTTCGATCACCCCCCGTCCACCGCAGGGGCAACCGGTCGTGAGTGCGGCGGGCGCCGCCGGCGCCCTCGGTGACGTCAGCGCGGCGTACGGTCTCATCGCCCGGTCCACGGACGTCGGCTACATCGCCGTGCGCGACGCCGACGGGGCCCGCGCCGCGGTCGCGGAGATCCGGCGGGTCCGGGAATCCGCCGGGCTCGCGGCGCAGCCGCTGCACCTCTTCGCGGACCTCACCGTGTTCCTGGACGAGGACGCCCCGGCGGCCGACGCGCGCCGAAGCCGCCTCGACGCGCTCGCGGAAACCGCGTACAGCAGTGACACCGCGATCTTCACCGGAACCTACGCGCAGTTGGCGGACCTGCTCCAGGACTGGCGGACGGCGGGCCTGTCGGGTTTCCGGCTGCGGCCGGGCGTACTCGCCCACGACCTGCCCGCGATCACCCGGGGGCTGGTGCCGGAGCTCCAACGGCGCGGGGTCTTCCGCCACGCGTACGAGGCGGACACCCTGCGCGGACTTCTGGGCCTGGAGCGCCCGGTCGGCCGTTACGCCGCCCACCCCGTCGCCTGATCCCGGACCCGGAAGGACCCATCATGAGCAGCAAGCCGCTCAAGCAGATCCACCTCGCGGCCCATTTCCCGGGCGTCAACAACACCACCGTGTGGAGCGACCCGGCGGCCGGCAGTCACATCGACTTCGACTCGTTCGTCCATTTCGCGCATACCGCCGAACGCGCCAAGTTCGACTTCCTCTTCCTCGCCGAGGGGCTGCGGCTACGCGAACAGGGCGGGAAGATATACGACTTGGATGTGGTCGGGCGCCCCGACACCTTCACGGTGCTCGCCGCCCTGGCCGCCGTCACCGAGCGCCTCGGGCTGACCGGCACCATCAACTCCACCTTCAACGAGCCCTACGAGGTGGCCCGCCAGTTCGCCTCGCTGGACCACCTTTCCGCGGGTCGGGCCGCGTGGAACGTCGTTACCTCCTGGGACGCCTTCACCGGCGAGAACTTCCGGCGCGGCGGGTTCCTGCCGCGCGAGGAGCGCTACTCGCGCGCGAAGGAGTTCCTGGCCACCGCGACCGAGCTGTTCGACTCCTGGGACGGCTCCGAGGTCGTCGCCGACCCCGTGTCGGGCGCCTTCCTGCGGGACGCGCGGGCCGGGGCCTTCGCCCACCACGGGCGGCATTTCGACATCGAGGGGCACTTCAACGTGCCGCGCAGTCCACAGGGCCGGCCGGTCGTCTTCCAGGCCGGAGACTCCGACGAGGGGCGCGAGTTCGCCGCCGCCAGTGCCGACGCGATCTTCGGCCGGTACGGGACGCTCGACGAGGGACGGGCGTTCTACGCCGACGTCAAGGGCCGCCTTCCCACGTACGGGCGCTCCCCGGACCAGTTGAAGATCCTGCCCGCGGCCACCTTCGTACTCGGCGACACCGACGCCGAGGCGCACGAGATCGCGCACGAGGTCCGCCGCCTCCAGGTCAGCGGGCAGACCGCGATCAAGTACCTGGAGCACGTGTGGAACCGGGACCTGTCCGCCTACGACCCCGACGGCCCGCTGCCCACCGTCGACCCGGAGGTCGGTGAGAACACGATCGCCCTCGGTCGGGCGAGCGTCCGCCAGTTCCGCGACCCGCTCGAAACCGCCCGGCAATGGCGCGAGCTCGCCGAGGCCAAGAAGCTGTCGATCCGCGAGCTCGTCATCGCGACCACCTCACGCCAGACCTTCGTCGGCTCCGCCACCACGGTCGCCGAGTCGATCAACGACCTGGTGCAGGCGGACGCGGCCGACGGGTTCATCCTGGTCCCGCACATCACACCGGGCGGCCTGGACGTCTTCGCCGACACCGTCGTCCCGCTGCTCCAGGAGCGCGGTGTCTTCCGTTCCGAGTACGAGGGCACCACCCTGCGCGATCACCTCGGGCTCTCCGTCCCCGGCGTCGAAGCGCCGGCCCCGCAGGCCGCGGCCTCGTGAAGTTCCTGGCCATCACCCTGATCACGGACTCCGCGGACCCGGTGACGGGAGCCCCCACACCCACCCGTGAGCGGTTTCGCGAGGTGGTCGCCGCCGCGCTGCTCGCGGAGGAACTCGGCTTCGACGGCTTCGGGGTCGGGGAGCGCCACGAGCGGCCGTTCCTGTCGTCCTCGCCGCCCGTGGTGCTCAGCCACATCGCCGCGCTGACCCGCCGGATCCGGCTGTTCACCGCCGTGACCACGCTGAGCCTGCTGGACCCGGTGCGGGCGTACGAGGACTACGCCACGCTCGACCACCTCAGCGACGGTCGCCTGGAGCTGATGATCGGCAAGGGCAACGGCACGGCCCAGCGCGAGCTGTTCCACGTGACGCCCGAGGACCAGTGGGAGCGCAATGCCGAGGGCTACGCGTTGTTCCGGCGGATCTGGCGCGAGGACAAGGTGAGCGCCGAGCCGCGCTTCCGCCCCGCGCTGGCCGGCGCCGAGGTGTTGCCGAGACCCTTTCAGCCGGCCCTGCGGGTGTGGCACGGCAGCGCGACCAGCCGGGAGTCGGTCGAACTCGCGGCGCGCTACGGCGACCCGCTCTTCTCGGCGAACGTCACCCACCCGATCGGTCCGTACGCCGAGCTGATCCGCCACTACCGGGAGCGCTGGGAGCACTACGGGCACGACCCGGCGCACGCGGTCGTCGGCGCGGGCACGGCCGGCTACCACGCGGCCCCCACCTCGCAGCAGGCGGTGGCGGCGTACCGGCCGGTGTTCGCCCGGTACCTCGCCGCCCACGAACGGCAAGGAATCGTTCCCGTCTTCACGACGCCGGAGGACTTCGTCGAGCGGAGCTCGGCACTCGTCGGCAGCCCCCAGCAGGTGATCGAGAAGGTCCACCGCTACCACGAGGCGTTCGGGCACACGGTCCTGCACCTCCAGGCGGAGCCGGGCGGGCTCACTCCCGCGGAGCACCGCGCCTCCCTCGAACTCTTCCAGTCGCAGATCGCCCCGGTGTTGCGCCGCGAGATCCCCGACCCCGTCTTCCCCGACCCCGTCTTCCCCGATCTGTAAGGAGCCCGGCATGTCCGGCATCCCCCTCGGGGTCCTCGACCTCGTCCCCGTCCCGTCCGGTTCCACCGCAGCCGAGGCCCTGCGCCACAGCATCGACCTCGCCCGGCAGGCGGAGGCGTTCGGCTACGCCCGCTACTGGTTCGCCGAACACCACCTCAATCCGGGCGTCGCCGGGACCTCCCCGGCGGTCGTGCTCGCGCTGACCGCCTCCGCGACCTCGACCATCCGGCTGGGCTCCGGCGCCGTCCAGCTCGGGCACCGCACCGCGTTGTCCACGGTCGAGGAGTTCGGCCTGATCGACTCGCTGCACCCCGGGCGCCTGGACCTGGGTCTGGGCCGCTCGGCCGGCCGGCCGCAGTCGCGCACCGGAGAACCGGCATCGCCCGGCACCCCCGTCGTGGACGGGTACACCCCGAACGGACTGCGCATCCCGGCCCGGTTCTCCTTCGAGCACCTGCTGGGCCATCCGCGGGTCGCGCTCCAGCAGCGGCTGCTGAACCTGCCCGGCGCCCAGCCACAGGACTACGCGGAGCAGGTCGAGGACGTCCTGGCGCTGCTGCGGGGCGACTACCGCTCCGCGGAAGGGGTGGAGGCCCATGCCGTCCCGGGGGAGGGTGCCGACGTACAGGTGTGGATCCTGGGCAGCAGTGGCGGGGTCAGCGCGGAGACCGCGGGCCGCAACGGGCTCCGGTTCGCGGCCAACTACCACGTCAGCCCCGCCTCGGTGCTGGAGGCCGTCGAGGGCTACCGGGCCGCCTTCAAGCCGTCCGCCGAGCTCGACCGGCCGTACCTGACGGTGTCCGCCGACGTCGTCGTCGCCGAGGACGACGCGACCGCCCGTGAACTGGCCACCGGATACGCGCCCTGGGTGCGCAGCATCCGTACCGCCGAGGGTGCCATTCCCTTCCCCACACCTGCCGAGGCGCGAGCCCTGCCCTGGACGGAGGCGGACCGGGAACTTGTCGCCGACCGGGTGGACACCCAGTTCGTCGGCTCGCCGCGGACCGTCGCCGATCACCTGGAGCGGCTCCAAGAGGCCACCGGAGCCGACGAGTTGCTGATCACCACCATCACGCACGACCACGCGGACCGGGTCCGGTCCTACCGCCTGCTGGCCGAGGAGTGGCAACGCCGTTCAGTCGCCGGCCGAGCCGCCACCCGCTCTTGAGGCCATGCGCGGGCCGTCAAGCCGGTGCTCCCCGTTTGATCGACCACCGTCCATGAGATCCGGGATCGGGGGGGTGGTCCCGCGGGTGCGTCGTGACAGCTGACCGGACATGCGAATCGTTGTAGGCTGCCGCGACCGCACTTGACCCACGCACGTGGGCAGGGAGCAGACCGACCGGGAGCCACTCGATGCTGCGCACCATGTTCAAGTCCAAGATCCATCGGGCCACCGTCACGCAGGCCGACCTGCACTACGTCGGCTCCGTGACCATCGACGCCGATCTGTTGGACGCAGCCGACCTGCTGCCAGGGGAGCTCGTCCACATCGTGGACATCACCAACGGGGCGCGGCTGGAGACGTACGTCATCGAGGGCGAGCGCGGGTCCGGCGTCATCGGGATCAACGGCGCGGCCGCGCACCTCGTGCACCCCGGCGACCTCGTCATCCTCATCAGCTACGCGCAGGTCGAGGACGCCGAGGCCAGGGCGCTGAAGCCGCGCGTCGTGCACGTCGACGCGGACAACAGGATCATCGAGCTCGGGGCGGACCCCTCCGCCCCGGTTCCCGGGACGGACCAGGAGCGCAGCCCCCACGCGGTGGCTGTCTGACATTTCCGAACAGAGGCGGGGGACCATGGCCGAGAACCAGGCGATCGAGTTCGAGGACGACCGCAAGGCCGGGCGGCTGCTGGCCGTCGAGGACGGGGCGGTGGTCGGGTTCATCGCGTACTTCGTCCTCGACCGGGAGCCCCGCGCGCTGGTCGCCGTACACACCATCGTCGAGCCGGGCCACGAGGGCCGCGGGATCGGCGGGCGGCTGGTGAGGACCTTCTACGGGCTCGCCGCCGCCGACGGCGTTCCCGTCGTCCCGCTCTGCCCCTACGCGGCGAGCTGGGCGGCCAAACACCCCGACGAGGCCCCGGCCGCCCCGGCCGAGGCGGTCGAGGCGGCGAAGGCACGGCTGGAAGCGGACGCCGACCTCTGGTGACCGGCCGCTCCCTGACACTGCTCCACACCTCCCCGGTCCACGTCCCCGTCTTCGACGCGCTGCGGGACCGGAACCACCCCGGAGCCGTGCTGCGGCACCTCGTCGTCCCGGAGCTGCTGGAGCGGGCCCGTACGCACGGGCCCGCGTCGGTGGCCGCGGACGTGCGCGACGCGCTCGCCGGGGCGGACGGACCGGTGCTGGTCACCTGCTCCACGATCGGGGCCGTCGCCGAGGACCTCGCGCCCGGACCCGGGCGGTCCGTCCTGCGGGTGGACCGGCCCATGGCGGCCGAGGCCGTGCGCACCGGGCCGAGGATCGTCGTACTCGCCGCCGTCGAGTCCACCCTCGGCCCGACGGTGGAACTGCTGGAGCAGGAGGCCGCCGGCCGGGCCGTGTCGATCCGTACGCACCTGGTCGCGGGGGCGTGGGAGCGCTTCGCGGCGGGGGACACCGCCGGGTACCTCACCCGGGTGGCCCGCGCCGCGGAGGCGGTCGAAGGCGCGGACGTCATCGTCCTCGCCCAGGCGTCGATGGCCGACGCGGCGGACCTGGTGAGCACCGCGGTCCCGGTCCTGGCCAGTCTCGCCACCGGGCTGGCCGCGGCGCTGCGCCCGTAGGACGTCGGGTACGTCGCCCGGACGCCGCCGGCGGGAGTACCCGCCGGGTTCCGGGGAAGGTGGGGCTTATGGTGCTCAACCTCGTGGTGCTCGACGAAGACCAGACGCAGCCACCCGCCCCGGAACCCGATCCGGTGCCCGCGCCCCCGCCCGGCCCCGGACCCTTCCCGGAGCCCGACCCCGTGCCGCGGCCCGCCCCTCCGGTGCCGGGGCCCGTTCCGGAGCCCGATCCGGTGCCACCGCCCCCCGGGCCGGCCCCGATCCCGCAGCCGGGACCGCTGGGTCTCGGGTAAAGCGTCAAATCCCCCTCGAAGACAGCCGGTTGTCGCTATTGTCAGCCTCCATCGGCGCCGTTCGCCTGTGCGGTTCCGGCACGTCTTCAAGGGGGCTCCCATGGGTGTACGGGGCCGGCACCGCCGGTATCAGCCGAGCAGCATCAACCGCGCCTCGCTCGCCGTCACCGCCGGCGGCGCGGGGATCGCACTCCCGCTCATCGGTGCGGGGGCGGCCCACGCGGCCTCCGTCAGCACCTGGGACAAGGTCGCCGCCTGCGAGTCCACGAACGACTGGCACGTCAACACCGGCAACGGTTACTACGGCGGCCTACAGTTCAGCCAGAGCACCTGGCGCGACTTCGGCGGCACCGCCTTCGCGTCCCGCGCCGACCTGGCCACCAAGGACCAGCAGATCGCGGTCGCCGAGAAGGTGCTCAAGGGGCAAGGGCCCCGCGCCTGGCCCGCCTGCGGGCCGCAGGCCGGGCTCAGCCGCAGCGGTCCCGCCGCCGGCCCGGCGCCCGCCGCGATCCCGCGCCAACAGCAGGCCACACCCGCGGCCGTCCAGGCCCAGGCGCCCGCCCGGGCGCAGAGCGCGCCCCGCCCGACCGGTACCTCGGTCCTGCCGAACCCGTACGTCGTCGCCCCCGGGGACTCGCTCTCGGCGATCGCCACCGACCAGCACGTCGAAGGCGGCTGGCAGGCGCTGTACGAGACCAACCACGACACCATCGGCGGCAACCCGAACCTGATCTTCCCCGGCCAGCGGCTCACCCTGCGCGTCACCACCGCCCCCGTCGCGCCGCCCGTCCAGAACCCGGAGAAGCCGCCGCGCGTCGCCGAGCCGGTCAAGCCCGTACAGCCGGCCGCCCCCAAGCCCGAGCAGACCAAGCCCGCCCCGAAACCCGAGCAGGGCAAACCGGCGGAGTCGGCGTCGGCGAAGCAGGAGACGGCCTCGGGAGGCTTCACCGCGCCCGTCGACGCCGCCATGGGCACGGCGTACCACGTCGCCGGTTCCTCCTGGTCCAGCGGCTACCACACCGGGGTCGACTTCCCGGTGCCGACCGGTACCGGCATCAAGGCCGTCGGCCCCGGCACCGTCCTCTCGGCCGGCTGGGCCGGGGCGTACGGCTACCAGGTCGTCATCCGGCACGCCGACGGCCGGTACTCCCAGTACGCCCACCTCTCCGCCCTCGGCGTGAAGGCCGGGCAGCAGGTCTCCGGCGGACAGCGCATCGGCCGCTCCGGCTCCACCGGCAACGCCACCGGGCCGCACCTCCACTTCGAGATGCGCACCGGGCCCGGGTACGGCACCGACATCGACCCCCTCAGGTACCTCCGCGGGCACGGCGTCGAGATCTGACCCCCGCGCGTGCGGCGGCGCGGCCGTGAGCAGGATCAGGCCGGCCGCCGCCGCCACGGCGCTCACCAGCGCCCCCGCCGTCCCGACGGACCCGTACCGGAAGCCCTCGTCGAACAATGAGAGTCCGACCACCGCGGCCACCACCGGGTCCACCACGGTCACAGTGGCCAGCGGCGCCGCCAGCCCGGCCCCCCGGTAGGCCGCCTGCGACAGCAGCAGCCCGCCGGACGCCAGGACCGCGATGGCCAACAGGTCGGGCCACCGGGCGGCGGGCGCGTCCAGGGAGAAGCCGTCGGCCACCGACTTGGTGAACACCGAGGCCATGCCGAAGGCCGTTCCGGCGGCCGCCGCCAGCAGCACACCACGCAGCACCACCGCCCGGCGCATCCGGTGCGCCGCCAGGAACAGCGCCGCCACCGAGGCCCCCGTCACGATCAGCAGCAAGCCCCGCTCGCCGCCCGTCAACGTCCGCCCCGCGTCCCGGTCGCCGCCCGCCAGCGCCAGGAGTCCGGCCAGGCCGACCGTCGCCAGCAGCGCCCCGCGCCAGGCCGCCGCCCCCGCCCGGCGGCGCACGAACACGGCCGCCATCGGAAGCGCGAAGACGATGGTCAGCGCCCCGAGCGGCTGCACCAGACTCAGCGGCCCGTACGCCAGCGCGACGACGTGCAGCACCGCGCCCAGCCCGTTCAGGGCCACCGCCGCCCACCAGACGGGGCGGCGCAACGGCGCGTAGAGGCGGTCCGGCGTGCCGGCCGCGACCCGCTCCTGGACGATCGCGCCCGTCGCGTACGCGACGGCCGAGGCCAGGCAGAGCAGGACCGACAGCGCCAGTGCACTCATGTTGTCCACAATGCCCGGCCGCGGCGGCTTATTCCTGGCCCGGCCCCGCCCCCGCCCCCGGCCCCGCCCCCTGCCCCACCCGTGTCGCGCCTCTCCCGACCGCTTCCCCGCGAACCACGACGGCCCTCTTCCCGCCTTCCGCAGGGTGACGGCCCCTCGCGCTCCGTGAGGAGGGCGGACACGGGTTTGGTGCCGGGCGCGTGGCCTCCGTACAGTGGCGGTTTTGAGGACTTCCGCAGCAGGCGGATGCGGACGATTGATCAAGGAACGGCAGCGGCCATGACGGTGACCGAAGACAACCACGTGACCGGGGACGGCGCCCAGGCGTACGGCCCGGGCATCGATCCCGACCGGCTGGCCCTCTGCCTCAGCGTCCTCGACGAGCTGGACAAGCTCGACGTCGACCACCCGGACGCCGTCACCGTACGCCGCGCCACCGCCGGCCTCTACCGCACGGTCAAGCAGCGCCGCCGCCAAGAGCGCCGCGCCGCGAAGACCGCCAACGACAAGGCCGTCACCGAGGCGACCGCGACCGGCTCCGCCGAGCGCATCGACGACGAGACCCAGGGCAACGCCCTGACCGCCGCGACCAAGGGCCCGATCGCCGGGATACTCCAGCGTCCGCGCTCCTGCTACATCTGCAAGACGCGCTACGTCGAGGTCGACGCGTTCTACCACCAGCTCTGCCAGGACTGCGCAGCCTTCAACCGCGCGCGCCGCGACGCCCGCACCGATCTGACCGGCCGCCGCGCCCTGCTCACCGGCGGCCGCGCCAAGATCGGCATGTACATCGCGCTGCGGCTGCTGCGCGACGGCGCCCACACCACCATCACCACCCGCTTCCCCAACGACGCGGTCCGTCGCTTCAAGGCGATGCCGGACAGCTCCGAGTGGCTGCACCGCCTGAAGATCGTCGGCATCGACCTCCGCGACCCGGCACAGGTCGTCGCCCTCGCCGACTCGGTCGCCGCCGAGGGCCCGCTCGACATCCTGATCAACAACGCCGCCCAGACCGTGCGCCGGTCCCCGGGCGCGTACCGCGAGCTGGTGGCCGCCGAGAGCGCCCCGCTGCCGGCCGGTGAGCTGCCCTCCGCCGAGGTGATCGGCACCTTCGGCAGCGGCACCGTCGACCGGGTCGCGGCCCTGCCCACCGGCAAGGGCGAGAAGCTCACCGCCCAGGACGTCACCGAGCTCGCCCTGGTCTCCGGTTCCGCCTCGCTGGAGCGGATCGCGGCCGGTACCGCCATCGACGCCGGCGGCCTGGTCCCGGACCTGCACGACACGAACAGCTGGATCCAGACGGTGTCCGAGGTGGACCCGATCGAGCTCCTCGAAGTGCAGCTGTGCAACTCCACGGCGCCGTTCATCCTGATCAGCAAGTTGCGTCCGGCGATGGCCGCCGCCGAGGCCGGTCGCCGCTACGTCGTCAACGTCTCCGCGATGGAAGGCGTCTTCAGCCGCGGCTACAAGGGCGCCGGGCACCCGCACACCAACATGGCGAAGGCCGCGCTGAACATGCTGACGCGCACCAGCGCCCAGGAGATGTTCCAGAAGGACCAGATCCTGATGACCGCCGTCGACACCGGCTGGATCACCGACGAGCGCCCGCACCCGGACAAGGTCCGGCTCGCCGAGGAGGGCTTCCACGCCCCGCTCGACCTGGTGGACGGCGCGGCCCGGGTCTACGACCCGATCGTGCGCGGCGAGGCCGGCGAGGACCTGTACGGCGTCTTCCTCAAGGACTACGCGCCCGCCAACTGGTAGGTCGTACCCGACGGTCCGCGCGCCCCGGCCCTCCCGTGAGGGGGCCGGGGCGTCGTCGTATGCACGCTGCGGGGGGCCGGCGACGCCGACCGGCTGAATTCGGGGCGAAGACACGACGGCGAGAGTGAATTTTGCCTTTCCATCGAGCGGGGCCCCGCTCATATGTGTACTCTGGACCGCATGAAAGGGCCCCACCACGGCCCTCCCTCGCTCCATCACGACGCCACCGCGTCCGGTATCCCTTTCATTCCTGCCCGGCGCGGGGTTCGCCCGCCGGGTTACGCGACACAAAGGAGTGCGCGGTGACAGAACCGAAGAAGTCCGACCAGGTCCTGCTGGAACGGTCGGGGTGGCAGGGCAAGAGCCGCTCCGACGCACTGGGCAGCCTCGAAGTCTGGGCCCGCTCCGCACCGATCCGACTGGCCGGTTACGAAGACGACCTGGCGGAGCCTCACATCCTGCCCGGCATCGACTAGTTGCCGCACGCCGCCGCCCGGCCGGACCGGTCCGGGAGGCGGCCCCGGCGACACAGTGCCCCCGCGCCGGCCCGGCGGCGGGGGCGCCGCACGTATCCCGCGCGTACCCACCGGGTTCCCGCACCGTGTACGCCCTCGGCGTCATCGCTGAGGGCGATCAAGGGTTCCGGCCCAGGGCTCCGGCGGGCAGGCTGACCGGCATGAGACTGCTGATGCTGGGCGGCACCGAATTCGTCGGACGCGCCATCACCGAAGAAGCCGTGGACCTGGGCTGGGACGTCACCGTCTTCCACCGGGGGCACCACGCGCCCCCGCCGGGCACCTCCGCCCTGCACGGGGACCGCACCGGCCCCGACGGCCTGGCCGCGCTCGCCGAGGGGGAGTGGGACCTCGTCGTCGACACCTGGGGCGCGGCCCCCACCGCCGTCCGCGACAGCGCCCGGCTGCTCGCCGGCCGGGCCGGACGGTACGCGTACGTCTCCAGCCGCTCGGTGTACTCCTACCCGGCCCCCGTGGGCCTGGCCGAGGAGGGCCCGCTGGTGGAGGGCTCGCCGGACGCGTCGGCCACCGCCTACGCCGAGGACAAGCGGGGCGGTGAGTTGGCCGCCCTCGACGCCTTCGGCGAACGGGCCCTGCTCGTGCGCGCCGGGCTCATCCTCGGCCCGTACGAGAACGTCGGCCGGCTGCCCTGGTGGCTGGGCCGCGCCGCCCGGGGCGGCCCGATGATCGCGCCGGGCCCGCGTGACCTTCCGCTCCAGTACATCGACGTACGCGACCTCGCGCGCTGGACCCTGCGGGCCGCCCTGGCCGGACACGGCGGCGCGTTCAACCTCGTCTCGCCGTCCGGGCACGCCACGATGGGCGGCCTCCTGGAGGCGTGCGTGAGCGTCACCGGAGGCGGGGCGGAGCTCCGCTGGACCGACCCGGCCGTGATCGAGGCCGCCGGCGTCGAGCCGTGGACGGAGCTGCCCGTCTGGCTCCCGCCGGGCGAACTCCACGACTTCATGTGTCGCGCAGACGTCACGAAGGCCCTGGCCGCCGGCCTGGAATGCCGGCCGGTCGAGGAGACCGTGGCCGACACCTGGGCCTGGCTCCGGTCCCTCGGCGGGGTCGCCCCACAACGCCCCGACCGGCCCATGAAGGGTGTCTCACCGGAACGGGAAGCGGCGCTACTCGGGCTCTGACCAGGCCGCTTCCTCGAGACGGGTGGGCGGCAGGTACTCGCGCAGCAGCCGGCGGTGCCACCACGCGCCGGTTTCGCGCAGCTCGCGCCAGGTGGTGAACCGGTAGCGGTAGAGCCTGGCCCGTACGTACACCGGCGGCGCGTCCGGGAAGGGGTTGTGGCGCAGCAGCCGCAGGGTGTCCCGGTCGTTCGCGAGCAGCCGCTCCGCGAACGGACCGAACCAGTCCCGCGCGTAGCCGGGGGAGAGCGCCGCGAACCACATCAGCCAGTCCAGCCGCAGGTGGTAGGGGGCGAACTGGCGGGGCAGCCGGCGCGGATCGCCCGGTTTGCCCTTGAAGCCGTACTCGCGCCAGTCTCCGTCCGTCCGGGGGACACGCTCGGCGGTGCCCTCCACCACCACCTCGTCGCGGATTCGGCCGACCGTGCCGAACGCCCCGTAGGTGTTGACCAGGTGCAGGGAATCGAAGGAGCGGTTCATCACCTGGCGCCGCGAGAGCATGTTGGCCACCGGATGCCGGCTGAGGACGAGCACCAGCGCGGTCACCGCGCAGACCAGGACCGTGTACCAGAGCGGCGCCGGACTGAAGGCCGCGGCCGGCGGCGGCCCCGCGAGCCCCGTGAAGTCGACGGCGGAGAGCGCGGGCGCGATCGTGATCCAGTTCAGCCAGGCGAAGTTTCCCGAGAGGACCAGCCACAGCTGCGTCGCGACGATGATCCCGGCGGCGTACGAGGCCACGGGCTGGGGGGTGAACAGCAGGACGGGAACGACCAGTTGGGTCACGTGGTTCGCCGCGCACTCCACCCGGTGCAGCGGCTTCGGCAGGTGGTGGAAGAACCAGCTCAGCGGTCCCGGCATCGGCTGCGTCTCGTGGTGGTAGTAGAGGCAGGTGAGCTTGCGCCAGCAGGCGTCGCCGCGCACCTTGATCAGCCCGGCGCCGAACTCGACGCGGAACACCACCCACCGCAGCAGCCACAGCACCAGTACGGGCGGCCCGGTCCGCGCGTTGCCGAGGAAGACGGCGAGGAACCCCACCTCCAGCAGCAGCGACTCCCAGCCGAAGGAGTACCAGGTCTGCCCCACGTTCACGATCGACAGGTAGAGCAGCCACAACACGGCCCACATCGCCATCGCCGCTCCCAGCGGCACGGTGTCCCCGGCGCCCGCCGCGAGGGCGGCGGCCAGTACCGCGCCGGCCCAGGCGCAGCAGGCGAAGAGCCGGTCGGAGTAGCGCCATTGGAACAGGCTCGGGGCGCGGCGGAACGGGACGTAGCGCACGTATCGCGGCACGGGGAGCATGCCGCGCTCCCCGATCAGGGCCCGGAACTGGAGGGCCGCGGCGGTGAAGGCGCAGAGGTAGACGCCGGCCAGGGCCCGCTGGAAGACCAGCCGGCCCAACCAGTAGCCGGGCGCCGTGAACCAGTCCATCACCTCCAGTATCAGGCGGCGGGGGTCCCGGTCGCCAGCCTGCGCAGGGTGCGGCCGAGCAGGCGGGCGTAATTCAGCTGGAGGAAGGGGACCACCGGGCCGCCGAGGCGGGTGTACCAGCGGGCGGGGCGGCTGAAAGCGGTCACCTCGAACCACACGGTGCCGTCGGGGTCCATGAGCACCATGAAGGACTCCTCGCCGGATTCCGGGTGGCCCGTGAGGGTTCCGTAGGAGAAGCCGACGCGGGCGCTCTCGTACGCGGTCCGCAGGATCAGGCAGCGGGCGTCGATGCGCAGGGGGCCGAAGCCGATCCCGACGGTGACCCGGGCGCCGGGCCGCACGGCGCCCGGCTCCGCCAGGACGCGCATGCCCGAGGCGCGGTGGGCGCGGAAGGTGGTCAGCGCGGTCCCGGCCGCCTCGAAGACGGCCGGCCCGTGTCCGATCCGGGTGCGGTGGTGGAGGTGGTGGTATCCGGCGGGCAGCGGGCGGTGCTCCGTCGCGCCCCTTTCCGGGTAGCTGAGGATGTCACGGTCGGTGCTGAGGAGTCGGGTCATCGGGTCATCTCCTGTCGGTCCATGGTGAGCCGGCGCCAGGCCAAGAGCGAGCAGAGGGCGAAGCCGAGCGCGTTCCCGAGGCCGTGGGTGGCGGCCATCCAGGTCAGGGTGGGGTGGGTGATTCCGGTGGCCTCGCCGGTCGCCCACCACAGGGCGAGCAGCATCGTGGCCACCAGGACCCCCGCGGAGGTGGCGAGTAGCGTGCGGGTGGTGCGGTCGCGGGCGCCCGGCCGGATCGCGCGCCAGGTGGTCAGGGCCACCGCCCACATCCCGGTGGTCAGCACGACCGCGCCCACCAGCTCGGCCCAGTCGCCGATGAAGTAGCCGAACAGGACGAGCAGCGTCCCGGTGGGCACGCTGTACGCGGCCCAGCGGGCCAGGGGCGCGCCGGGCCCCGGAGCGGCGCCGGGAGCGGCCTCGGACGGGCGGCCCGCTTCGGCCGCCCGGCACACCAGCCCGGCGACCAGGGCGGCGGCGAACCCGGCGAAGTGGAAGTGCGGGACGGTCAGCTCAAGGACGTCGAGGTCGAAGCCGAAGAGCCGGTACCCGGCACGTTCGGCGACGAGGGCACTGCCGGCGACGGCGGGGGACACGAGCGCGGTGAGCACGGCGGCCTCGGCCGGTGCCGGCAGGCGGTTGCCGGTGCGCGGCGGCGTCCGCACCAGTGGGACGCCCAGCCGGGCCGCTCCGCCGGCCGCCAGGGCCAGGGTTGTCGCCGCGTAGAGAGCGGCGAGCACCGTGGCCGGGGCGCCGCGCGGGAGCCACAGGCACACGGCCCCGGGAGCGGCGAGCAGGGGCCAGAGCCTGGCGGTGCGGCGGAACCAGGCCGGGTCGATCAGGCGCAGGCCGGTAGGGACGACGTAGAGCATGCCCAGCGTGACGATCAGGTTCACGAGTACCGTCACGGCCACTCCCCTGGTTCGATGCGCCGAACGTTCTTGAACGCGTTCAGTCTCGGTCGTGACCTTACGCGCTCTCTTGAACATGTTCAAGGAATGGTTCGGCGCTCCGGTTGCGGGCCGGGCGAGGATGCGGCAGACAAGAGGGAGCAACCGGGGCGAAAAGGGAGAATCTCGTGAACGACGAGCACGCACCGACATCCCGTCAGGCGCCGCGCCGTCATACCCCGGCCCGGACAACGCTCTTCACGGCCATCGGCCTGCTGGGCCTGCTCGCCACCGCCTGCGGCGGCTCGGAGGAGCCCGTGAGCACCCCCGGCCCGGAGAACCAGGAGGTCCACCTCCAACCCGTCGGCTCCGCCGGACCCGACCCCTTCACCACCTCCACCGCCACCGGTGAGTCCGCCCCCGCCCAGCCTCCGCTGCCCAACCAGAGCGGCCGGGGCATCCGCACCGTCAACGCCGCCACACCGGGTCTGTACGGCGGCATCCAGCGGCTCGGAAGCTGCGACGTGGAACACCAGTCGAGCCTGCTGACCGCCGACAACGCCAAGGCGGGTGCCTTCGCCGGGGCCTCCGGCGTCGACCAGGACAAGATCGGGGACTTCCTGCGCGACCTCACACCGGTCGTCCTGCGCGCGGACACCCGGGTCACCAGTCACGGCTTCCAGGACGGCCGCGCCAGTGCCTTCCAGTCCGTGCTCCAGGCCGGGACGGCCGTCCTCGTCGACGGCCACGGCATGCCGCGCGTCCGCTGCGGCTCCGGAAACCCCCTCTCCGCGCCCCGCGCCCCCAAGGGGAACCCGGTGATCAAGGGCGAACCCTGGAACGGCTACCAGGCCAACCAGGTCATCGTCATCGAGCCGACCGTCCAGCAGCTGGAGCACCTCGTGCTCGTGAACCTCGCCGACAACACCTGGCTGGAGCGCAAGACCGGCGACGACGGCGCCCAGGACACGACGCCCCAGGGGATGCCGCCCTACGACCCGGCCGAAAGCATCCCGAGCGGTCCCCTCACCTCCGAGGGTCCCGCCGGACCCGGCAGCCCGTCCGAAGCGGCCCGCCCGACAGGACCGACCGGGCAGAACCGGCCGGTCCAGCCCCCGCAACCGCCGCCCAAGCAGCCGCCGGCGCCGCCCTCCGACGCCCCCTCCCCATTCGCCCCGGCCCTCCCCGACGGTCCCGCGCAGAACGTGCCCCAGGACATCCCCCAAGGCCTGCCCCAGGACATTCCGCCGGACGGCACCCTCGACCTCCCGCCGGACCCGTACCCCACCGCGCCGCCGCCCGGCGACCCGGGACTGCCGACGGTCCCGGACGGCGTGGCGCCGGAGCAGGCGGACCCGTACGGATACGACCCCGTCGCCCCTTCCGACCCGTACGCCGTGCCCGACGCCCCGCAGCCCTTCGGCCCCGCCCCCTCCATGGAGAGCGCCTGACCCGCCGGTGTGTCATGGTGGACCGGTGCCGACCGCCGTATCGCTCCCGGACGACTGGCCCGCGCACCCGGACCGGTCGCTCTCGCTGAACCGGATGGGCAGTTTTGACTGGGACCTGCTCACCGGTCTCATGCACATGGACGTGGCGGCCCTCGACGTGTTCGACACGAGCCCCGCCGACTACGACGGCCGTCCCGAATCCCTCGCCCACCGCGTACCGCCCGCCGAGGCGACCCGGCTCGACGCGCTCGTCTCCAGCGCCCTCAAGAGCGGCGTGGACAGCTACGGCGCCTACTTCCGCATCCGCTGCCACGACGGCACCCTCCGCTGGACCCACACCCAGGGCCGCGTCATGCGCGGCCCCGACGGCCGCCCGTACCGGATCATCGGCATCGTCCGGGACGCGACCGAGGAGCTCGGCCACTCGGCGGAACGCCTCGGCCTGGACGAGGAGCGGCGCCGCCAGACCTCGGTGGTCGAGAGCACCACCGCCGCCCTCGCCCACGCCCGGACCGTCCAGGACGTCATCGACGCGCTCGGCGACGCCCACGGCCTGGAGCGGCTCGGCTCGATGGGCATGGTCATGGGACTCGTCGAGGCCGGCCGCATCCACCTGGTGGCCGAAGGACCGGAAGGCAGTTTCATCCCCGGCACCCGCTACACCCGCATCGACGAGCAGTACCCGATGAGCGAGGTCGTCCGCTCCCTCCAGCCCCGCTTCCTCGACTCCGCGAAGGAGTTCGCCGAGGGCTACCCCGAACTCTGGGCGAAGATCTCCTCGATGGACATCTCGGCAGCCGCCTACCTGCCCCTGATCGCCCAGGCCCGCCCGATCGGCGCCATCGGACTGCTCTACCAGGACAAGGACGGCTTCACGCAGGAGGAACGGAACCTGCTCGTCGCCCTCGGCAGCAGCATCGCCCAGAGCCTGCAACGGGCCATGCTGCTGGAACAGGAACACGACCTCGCCGAAGGTCTCCAGCAGGCGATGCTGCCACGGCGCATCCCGTCCGTCCCCGGCGCGGACATCGCCGTCCGCTACCGGTCGGCGCGCATGGGCCAGGACATCGGGGGCGACTGGTACGACGTCGTCCCGCTGCCGGGCGGCCGCGTCGGGGCGGTCATCGGCGACGTCCAGGGCCACGACACCCATGCGGCCGCGGTGATGGGCCAGCTGCGCATCGTGCTGCGCGCGTACGCGACCGAGGGCCACTCGCCGGCCACCGTCATGGCGCGGGCCTCGGTGTTCCTGCACGAGCTGGACACCGACCGCTTCGCGACCTGCACCTACGTGGAAGCCGACCTCGCGACCGGCGTGCTCCAACTGGTACGGGCCGGGCACATCGATCCGCTGCTGCGCACCCGCGACGGGGACTGCCGCCGGATCACGGCGGAGGGCGGAATGCCGCTGGGGCTCTCGGCGGAGTTCGGCCGGCTGGAGTACCCGGTCACCACGATGGAGCTGGGCCCTGGGGAAACGCTTCTGCTCTGTACGGACGGCCTGGTCGAGCAGCCGGGCACGGACCTCGACCAGGGGATCGGACACCTGACGCACCTCATCCGGAGCGGCCCGTCGGACCTCCAGAAGCTGGCGGACGTGCTGTGCGGGGTCATCGACGAGCGGGGCGGCGACGACGACATGGCGCTGCTGTTGCTGCGCCGCGAGGTGCCCGAGGCGCCGCAGGCCGGCGGCCGGCTCCAACAGCACGTGGCCCCGGCGGACCCCGAGGCCCTGGTCTCGGCCCGGCACATGATCGGCGCGGCGGTGCGCGCGTGGGGGGCGCGGGAGCGGGCCGACGAGATCGAGCTGGTCGCCGACGAGCTGATCGTCAACGCGCTCATGCACACCGACGGCCCGGCCATCGTGACGCTTCGGGTGCTGCCCGGCCCCCGGCGCCGGCTCCGGGTGGAGGTCGAGGACCGCTCCAGCGCCCTGCCCCGACGCCGGGAGGCGGGGGAGTCGGGCGTCTCGGGCCGTGGTCTGATGCTCGTGGATCGGCTGGCGGACGTCTGGGGCGTGGACCCCCGGGGCGGCGGCAAGTGCGTGTGGTGCGAGTTCGTCCTCTCGTAGACGTCGGTGGCTACGGCTCGCGTTGCGCGGTGGGCGGCGGCACGCTGGGAGCATGCCGGAGCTGCCCGAAGTCGAGGCCCTGAGGGTGTTCCTCGACGAGCACCTGACCGGGCGGGTGGTCGAACGCGTCCTCCCGCTCGCGGTCAGCGTGCTGAAGACGTACGACCCCCCGCTCAGCGCCCTGGAAGGGCAGACCGCCGGGTCCACCACCCGCTACGGGAAGTTCCTCGCCCTGCGGATCGGCGACCTCCACCTCGTCACCCACCTGGCCCGGGCCGGCTGGCTGCGCTGGCAGGACACCCTGCCTACGGGCCCGCCGCGCCCCGGGAAGGGACCGCTGGCGCTGCGCGTCGTACTGCAAGGCGGCGGGGGCTTCGACCTGACCGAGGCGGGCACCCAGAAGCGGCTCGCGGTGTACGTGGTCCGCGACCCCGGGGAGGTCCCCGGCATCGCCCGGCTCGGGCCCGACCCGCTCGCCGACGACTTCGACCGGGCCGCGTTCGCCGCCCTGCTGGCGGGGGAGCGGCGGCAGATCAAGGGGGTCCTGCGCGATCAGAGCGTCATCGCCGGCATCGGCAACGCCTACAGCGACGAGATCCTGCACGCCGCGAAGGTCTCGCCGTTCAAACTGGCCGCCTCCTTCGACGAGGAGCAGGTGACGCACCTCTACGACGCCGTACGGGACACCCTGCGCGCGGCGGTCGAGCGGGCCCACGGGGTGGCGGCGGGGCGGCTCAAGGCCGAGAAGAAGAGCGGGCTGCGGGTCCACGGCCGGTCCGGGGAGCCGTGCCCGGTCTGCGGGGACACCATCCGCTCGGTGTCCTTCGCCGACTCCTCGCTGGAGTACTGCCCCACCTGCCAGACCGGCGGCAAACCCCTCGCGGACCGGCGCCTCTCCCGCCTCCTCAAGTAGCCGCGAGACGCAACCCACCGGGCGCCGGTGTTCCGGGCCGGCGCTTCCGGTCGGCGGGGCTGCTCGGGGAGGGGGTGCGTAGACTGTCGGGCCATGGCCGAGGAGCAGCAGGCGGCGCGGCGGGAGGTCGTCACCGGCGTGCCCCGGGGGTCGCGGCGCAGGGCGCCCGCGCACACCCCGGCGCGGTCGGAGATCTCCGAGCAGACCAGCGTCGGTGCCACCTACGTCAGGGCCCTGATGCGCAGTCAACTCCGGGCGGGACTCCGGGCGCTGGCCGTGCTCGCGCTGCTCGTCGGCGCGCTGCCGGTGGCGTTCCTGCTGCCCCGGGTGGCGTCCGGCCCGCTGGTGTGGGTGGTGTTGGGGCTGCTCGTGTACCCGGTGATGTGGCTGATCGCCCGCTGGTACGTGGCCCGGGCCGAGCGCAACGAGGCCGATTTCACCGGGCTGGTCACGGACCCCGCCGAGGCGCCCGGATCCCGCACCGCGGACGCCTGAGCAGCCGCTCAGAACAGGTGCATCGCCAAGTGGCCCAGCGGCAGCCCCAGCTGCCAGGCCGGCGTCCAGACGCGGGCGTTCTCGTCCAGGCCGGCCGGCGTGTCCGCGTGGCCGCGCCGTCCCGGGTCGAGGTTGGTCGCGAACAGCTCCGTTCGGTCCAGCCAGCGCCAGGCCGCCCGGGCCAGTTCCAGGTCCGGGTCCCCGTCCCGCCCGTCCTCCCGCGCCTCTTCGCCGAGCTGGAGGAACCGGGTCTCCACCCAGTCGCGCCACGGGTGTCCGTAGGCCGTCAGCGACAGCCACTCGTCGAGCTGGGAGACAACCCTGATCCCGGAGAGCTCACCGGCCGCGTCCGAGAGGTAGATGGTCAGCGCGAGCGTGTCCCGGCCGGCCCGGAACTCCAGCGTACTGACGGGGATCAGCCGGCCCGTGCGCAGCAGTTCGTCGGCGATGTACTCCGCGTAGAGCCACGCCATGGGCACCGCCAGCCCACTGCCGCCACCGTCACTGGTGCCGTTCGTACCTTCGGGCCGCACCGTTCCACCTTCTCCCGCGCGTGAGGTTCCCGTCGTCAGCCCCGAGCCTTCACCGAGGGCCTCGCGGAGCGGGGGATGTTTACTCAACTTGAACGGACTGGTACCGGTTTTGGCGCGGCTTGTGTCCGGTCCGTGTCCCTTCGAGGCATTCTCCGGACCGGGTGCCGCCTCGGGTGCGGGCGTACCGACCAGGCTCGCCTCCGCTCCGTCTTGACGGTACCTCAGGCGCCGAGCCCGTATCCCTGGAGCCCCTTGCGCAGGGCGCGCAGCGCGTAGTAGGTACGGGACTTGACGGTTCCGGCCGGAATGCCGAGTTCCGCGGCGGCCTCGGCCACCGAGCGGTCCCGGAAGTAGACCTGCATCAGCACCTCACGGTGCTCCTGCCCCAGGCTGCCCACGGCCCGCCTGACATCGATCGCGGTCACCGAGCCCGCCACCGCGTCCTGCGGCGCGGGTGCCTGGTCCAGGCCGTCCGGGTCCACCTCCTGCGGCCGCGAGAGGCGGGCCCGGCGGGCGTCGATCACGAGCCGACGGGCGACGGTGAACAACCACGGCCGCATGGATTCGTGCCCGCTGGCCAACACCTCCGGGTGCTGCCAGACCCGTACGAGGGTCTCCTGGACGAGGTCCTCGGCCCGCTGGGCGTCCCCCGCCGTCAGGCCGACCAGGAAACCGAACAGCGCCCGCCCGTGCTCGCGCTGGAGTTCGGCCAGCGCCTCGGGGTCCGTGCGCAGGAGGGTGGGGGAGGGCGGCACGAGTGCTCCTTCCGCGGTTCACCGGGTCTGCCGGGGACCGTCCCGGCGCCCGTATGGGGTCCGACGGATCCACCCTGACCTGCACGGGGCAGCCCGGGAACCGTCCGGAGCCGCCGTTGCGCCCAAGCACCCCGGTCTTCCGGTGGGCGGGCGCGCCGCACGGTGAACGGTCGAACGGCGCGGCGAACGGCCACGGGGGTGAACCGTGCGGGTCGGGCCGCGTCGTTCCTTGACTTGCGGCGTCGTCTTCTGTGAATTCAGCTCATCGGATAGTCGTACGCATCATCCGGAACCGGGAGTCCGGGCGTTCCACGACGTCCCGTGTGTCCCGGCCGTTCCGGCGTCCGCAGGTGTCCCTCCGAGCGAGAGCCGGTACAGATGACCCAGCGCACCCGCCAGGCCCTCGCCCTCGCGTCGGCCCTCCTGCTGTCCGCCACGGCCGCCGCCTGCTCCGCCGGCGGGAGGTCCGCCCCGGCGCGCATGGCCGGCAGCCACGGCCCGGGGTCTTCCACCGGCGGCTCAGCCGCCGCTCCGGGCGGCGCCAAGGGCTTCACCCTGGTGGCGAGCGGCGACGTACTCCCGCACACCTCGATCATCCGGCAGGGCGCCACGGACACCGGGGGAGACGGCTACGACTTCCAGCCGATGTTCGCCGGCGTCAAACCGGTGGTCTCCGCCGCGGACCTCGCCCTGTGCCACATGGAGACCGTCTACGGCGAGGACGGCGGCCCCTTCACCGGCTACCCGGCTTTCAAATCCCCGCCGGAGATCGCCGACGCGCTGAAGGCCACCGGCTACGACGGTTGCTCCACCGCCTCCAACCACACCCTGGACGACGGCGCCGACGGTGTGCGGCGCACCCTCGACACGTTCGACAAGGCGGGCCTCAAACACGCCGGCTCGGCCCGTACGGCGGCCGAGGCCGCCACCGTCACCGTCTACCGCGCCGGTTCCGCCAAGGTCGCGCACCTCGCGTACACGTACGACACGAACGGCTACCCGATGCCCGAGGGTCAGCCGTGGGCCGTCAACCTGATGAAGCAGGAGAAGATCATCGCGGACGCGCGGGCCGCCCGGAAGGCGGGCGCGGACGTGGTCCTGGTCAGCGTGCACTGGGGCACCGAGTGGCAGACCGAGCCGGACGAGACCCAGCTGGCGCTCGGCAAGGCGCTGACCGCCTCGCAGACCGCCGGACGCCCCGACATCGACCTGATCCTCGGCACCCACGCCCACATCCCCCAGCCCTACGAGAAGGTCAACGGGACCTGGATCATCTACGGCATGGGAGACCAGGTCGCGGGCGAGATGTTCAACGACACCGGCGCGCGGGACGCACGCGGCAACTACGGGTCGATCGGCCGATTCACCTTCGCCCCGCCGGCCGCCGCGGGACAGCGCTGGCAGGTCACCAAGGCCGAGTTCGTCCCGCAGATGACCGACGAGTCGCCCTGGAGGGTCGTCAACCTCCCCGACGCCCTCGCCAAGCACCCCGACCACGAGGACTGGGAAACCGCCCGGGCCGCCATCAGCGAGGCCGTCCTCAGCCGCGGCGCCGACAAGGACGGCCTCACGATGGGCAAGTAGCGAACCGCCCCCGTATCAGGGCCGTCCCCGCGTCCGGCCGACCACGGCCCCCGGCCCGTGCGCCCCGACCACGGCCCGGCCCGTTACGGCACCACCGTGACGGGCCAGCGGCCCGCCTTGACCAGCCTGACCGCCACCGAGCCGACGATGTGGTGCCCGGCCCGCTCCGACGTCCCGACCACCACCGCGTCCCCCTTCAGTTCCTCCGCCGCGCCCACCAGACCGGCTGGGGGCACCTCCCAGCGGTAGCTGGGGGAGGATCGCCACGGAACGTGTGGAACTGCCAGCGCACCTCGAAGATGCCCCTCAGACGCTCGGCGGCCGCACGGATCTCCGCGACGAGGCCCTCCGCGATCTCACCGGTCGTGTCCGACACCGGCGCCCCAACGAGGCCCCGGCCGCCATCACCGGCTGCACGTACACCAGCGCCGGCAGCGCGTTCTGCCGCCGCGCCGGCCCCGCCGCGTACGCCGCGGCCCGCAGCGAGAGTCCGAACCGTCGATCCCGGCCAGGAGCACCTTCGGACCGTCCGTGCCGCGTTCGAATCCCCTACCCACGTGGTCCGTCACGCCCCGAGATCATCCCGTCGGCGCGCGGACCGGCCCGGCCCTCCCTACAGTGCGAACCATGAGTGCCACCGCGGAGCAGACCCGGGGGACCCGCAGCCGCTTCCTGAACCGGGTCCCCGACGCGTTCGGGGCGTTCTTCGGAACGCTCGGACTGCTGTGTGCCCTCCTGTCGCTCTTTCCGGCGCTGCGCCACCTCATGCGCCCCGTCCTGCGCTCCCTGGACGACTTCGTGGTTCCCGTCAGCGCGAACCTCGCCTACGCCGTCTTCCTCTTCCTCCTCGCCGCCGCCCTCGGCGCCCGCAAGAAGGTCGCCTGGTGGATCGTCGTCGCCTATCTGGCCCTGCTGATCCTCGTCGACGTCCTGTTCATCGCGGACGACGAGTACTGGATCGGCGGCGTCTCCCTGGCCCTCGCGACCGGCGCCCTCGCCGTCCTGATCGCCGCTCGCCGGGAGTTCTACGCCGCCTCCCGGCCCGGGGCCTTCTGGCGGGCCCTGCTCGTCCTCGGTCTGGGACTGCTCCTCGCCGTCCTCGCCGGATGGGGCCTGGTCGCCCTGGTCCCGGGGACCCTGCCCAAGGGCCAGTGGCTCGACTGGGCCGCCAAGGAGGTCTTCGGCGGCCTCTTCTCCGCCCGCCAGTTCGACGGCCGCCCGCCCCGCCCGCTGTCCTTCGTGCTCGGCCTCTTCGGCGCGCTCGCCCTGCTGAACGCCGCCGCAGTCCTGTTCCGGTCCCAGCGGCTGACCGCCGCCCTGCAGGGGGACGAGGAAGCCCGCATCCGCGCGCTCCTCGGTGCGTACGGGCGCGGTGACTCCCTCGGCTATTTCGCGACCCGGCGGGACAAGGCCGTCGTCTTCGCCCCCAACGGCAAGGCCGCCGTCACCTACCGGGTCGAGGCCGGCGTATGTCTGGCCAGCGGCGACCCGGTCGGCGACCCCGCCGCCTGGACCCCCGCCATCAACGCCTGGCTGGCCGTGGCCCGTCGCTACGGCTGGCAGCCGGCCGTCATGGGCGCCTCCGAGGACGGCGCGACCGCGTACGCCCGCTCCGGGCTCGGCGCGCTGCAACTCGGCGACGAGGCGATCCTGCACGTCGCCCAGTTCGACCTCGACG
This sequence comes from Streptomyces sp. NPDC046557, assembly GCF_040645975.1. Lineage (NCBI taxonomy): Bacteria > Bacillati > Actinomycetota > Actinomycetes > Kitasatosporales > Streptomycetaceae > Streptomyces > Streptomyces sp. NPDC046557. The sequence continues at coordinate 443,053 of NZ_JBEYZH010000001.1, read as the reverse complement.
GCCGCGACATGCGCGTCACCAGGCAAGCGGTCAACCGGGTCCGGCGCACGGGCGCCACCACGGTCATCCGCCGCCACTCCGCCCTCTCCGAGGAGGAGATGCACACCATCGTCGAACGGGCCGACAGCTGGCGCGACACCGAGACCGAACGCGGCTTCTCCATGGCCCTGGACCGGCTCGGCGACCCAGCCGACGGCGACTGCCTCCTCGTCGAGGCGTTCGACGCCGAGCGCCGGCTGATCGCCCTGCTGTCCTTCGTCCCCTGGGGGAAGGACGGCATCTCCCTCGACCTGATGCGCCGCGACCGCGCCGCCCCCAACGGCGTCATGGAGTTCATGGTCGCCCAGCTCTGCGCCGCCGCGCCCGGGCTGGGCGTGCGCCGGATCTCCCTCAACTTCGCCGTCTTCCGCTCGGCCTTCGAGGAGGGCGGCCGGATCGGCGCCGGCCCGGTCCTCAGGCTCTGGCGCAGACTGCTGCTGTTCTTCTCCCGCTGGTGGCAGCTGGAGGCGCTGTACCGCTCGAACGTCAAGTACGGTCCCGAGTGGTACCCGCGCTTCCTCTGCTACCAGGACGCCGGCTCCCTCGCCCGGGTCAGCCTCGCCTCCGGCATCGCCGAGGGCTTCGTCTCCGTACCGAGCATGCGCAAACTGTGGGGCAACGCCCACCCCAAGGGCCTCACCGCGCCCGCCACCACCGAGGGCCTGCCCTCCATCGACTCCCTCGGCCTGCACCTCCTAAGGGAGGCCGGCGAACGCCCGGCGGCCGAACGGCTGCCCGAGCAGGTCCGGGTACGGCACGCCAAACTGGACCGGATCCGGGCCTCCGGCACCGACCCCTACCCGGTCGGCATCCCGCAGCCCACCCACACCGTCGCCCGCCTCGAAGCGACCCACCCGGGCTACCCGCCCGGCACCCGCACCGGCGAACAGGTCACCCTCGCGGGCCGGGTGATGGTCGTACGCGACCTCGGCGGAGTCGTCTTCGCCGTACTGCGGGACTGGACCGGCGACACCCAGCTGATGTTCACCCGCGACGAGGCGGGCCCGGCCGTCCTGGACGCCTTCACCTCACAGGTCGACTTCGGCGACCACGTCGTGGCCACCGGCGAGGTCGGTGCCAGCAAGACCGGCCGGCTGTCCGTCGTCGTCCACTCCTGGCAACTCACCGGCAAGTGCCTGCGCCCCCTGCCCGACAAGCGCAAGGGCCTCGCCGATCCCGAGGCCCGGGTCCGGCGCCGCTACCTCGACCTGGTCGCCAGCCCCGACGCACGCGACGTCGTACGGGCCCGCTCCGTCGCCGTGCAGGCGCTGCGCCAAGGGCTGCTGGACCGCGGCTACCTGGAGGTCGAGACCCCGATGCTCCAGCAGATCCACGGCGGCGCCAACGCCCGCCCCTTCCGCACCCACATCAACGCCTACGACCTCGACCTGTACCTGCGCATCGCCCCCGAGTTGTACCTGAAACGGCTGTGCGTCGGCGGCATGGAGAAGGTCTTCGAGATGGGCCGCACCTTCCGCAACGAAGGCGTCTCCTACAAGCACAACCCCGAGTTCACCATGCTGGAGGCGTACCAGGCGTTCGCGGACTACGACGTCATGCTCGACCTGACGCGCGAGCTGATCCAGGGCGCCGCCACCGCGGCCTTCGGCTCGCCCGTCGCCCACAAGGCCGATGCCGACGGCGCCCTCGTCGTCCACGACATCTCCGGGTACTGGCCGGTCAAGACGGTGTACGGGGCCATCGGTGACGCGCTGGGCGAGGAGGTCGACGCCGACACCGACGAGCGGGCGCTGCGCCGCCTGTGCGACCGGGCCGGGGTCCCCCACTCGCCCGACGACACCCGGGGCGACGTCGTGCTGGAGATGTACGAGCGGCTGGTGGAGGAGCGGACGAAGCTGCCCACCTTCTACAAGGACTTCCCCACCGACGTCTCCCCGCTGACCCGGCAGCACCGCAAGGACCCCAGGCTGGCCGAACGCTGGGACCTGGTCGCCTTCGGCACCGAGCTCGGCACCGCCTACTCGGAGCTCACCGACCCCGTGGAGCAGCGCCGCCGGCTGACCGCGCAGTCACTGCTGGCGGCGGGCGGCGATCCCGAGGCGATGGAACTCGACAACGACTTCCTGGACGCGTTGGAGTACGCGATGCCGCCGACCGGGGGCCTGGGCATCGGCGTGGACCGCCTCGTCATGTTCCTCACCGGTCTGACGATCCGCGAGACGCTTCCGTTCCCGCTCGTACGACGCGGCTGACGGTTCCCACCACGCCCCGGCCGACGGGCCCTCCGGCCGGTCCGGCCTGCGCCGGGCGGGTGACGGCCGGCGGGCGCCTTCGCGTCTCCCGGCGACTTCACCGATGTGATTGATACCAGTTGAGAATGAAAAATGACGAGCCGACAGTAGGGCGGCGCGTGCTCCTGCGCTCCGCCGTCTTCCTCGGGGTCGCGGCGGCCGCGTCGCTGATCACCGGCGGCGAGAGCGACACCCCGGCCCCCGGCGACGCCGCCGGAACCGGCCCCGCGCCCGGCCCCGGCGGCGCGGGCGCCACCGGTCGGGGGGCGCCGGGAGCCCCCGCCCTGCGAGCGGGGGGGCCTCCGCCGAACAGCTACCGGTTGAACCCGATGACGGCGGAGGCCCCGGCCCGGCCCCCCGCGGTGAAGCCCGCCGTCCGCACCCGCCCCATCCTGGAACTGCCCGCCGAGGCGAGCCGGTCCGGCCAGATGGTCCTCACCTTCGACGACGGCCCCGACCCCCGCTATACCCCCGGTATCCTCGACACCCTCGCCCGGTACGGGGTCCGCGCCGTGTTCTTCGTATGCGGGGAGATGGCCACCGACAACCGCGACCTGCTGCGCCGGATGGCCGCCGAGGGCCACGTCATCGGCAACCACACCTGGACCCACCCGCTCATCCCCACCCTCACCCGCCCCGACCTGGCCGGCGAGATCGGGCGCACCAGCGACGTCGTGGAAGCCGCCGTCGGCACCGCGCCCCAGTGGTTCCGGGCGCCCTACGGGGCCTGGAACCGGGCCGCCTTCGAGATCGGCGCCGAACTGGGCATGGAGCCCCTTGCCTGGACCGTGGACAGCCTCGACTGGACGGAACCGGGCACCTCCACCATCGTCTCCCGCATCCTGGGAGGCGCCGCCCCCGGGGTGATCGTGCTGTCCCACGACGCCGGCGGCAACCGCTCCCAGAGCGTCGAGGCGCTCGGTACGTACCTGCCCCGACTGCTCGCCAAGGGCTATCGGATGACGCTCCCCACCCTCCCTACGGCGCGGGCCCACTGAGGGACCGCCGACCACCCCCACCGCGGCGGGGGCGCCCCGGCGGTGTCAGCGGGCCTCCACCATCCGGGCGAAGACGACCACGTTGCCGTCGTAGCCGCGGCCCTTCGAGTAACCGCCGCCACAGGTGATCACGCGGAGTTCCGGGTGACCGGTGTCCCCGTACACCCGGGCTCCGGGAAAGGTCTCCTTCGAGAACACCTCCACGCCGTACACCTCGAACACCGCCGTGCGCCCGTCGTACCGCTCCACCTCGATGTGCTGGCCCTTGTTGAGCGAGCCCAGGCCGTAGAAGACCGCCGGGCCCTGCGCGTTGTCCACGTGGCCCACGATCACCGCCGAACCCTGCTGGCCCGGGGAGATCCCGTTGAGGTACCAGCCGGCCAGGTTCGGGTCCTGCGGAGGTGGCGCGTCGATGAAGCCCTGCGCGTCCAACCCGACCGTCATCACCGGCGCGTCCACCTTGATCGCGGGAATCCTGATGCGCTGCACCGACGAGTGCTCCAGCACCTCCAGGTCCGGCGGCGGAGCCGGCGGCGCCACCGCCGCCTGGTCGGGCCGTACCGCGACGGCCGCCGCGGCGGCGGGCTGCGGCGGACCCTCGTTCAGGTTCACGCCGTTGCGCATCATGGCGAGGCCGGTGAGCAGGACCAGTGCGAGTGGTCCCCACGGGGAGCGCCTCCTCGGCCGCTGCTCACCCTCGTCCTCGGTCATGGCTCTCCCTTCCCGACGCGGGGGTCCCGACCCGCGTTCCAGTCCCTCCCCTGTAAGCCCTACGTCACGCACGCTAAGCGCGCACGGTCGGGACGGCGATCCGGGGCGGGCGAACGGGTGGTGCGGCCGGAAGGGGTGCGCCCATCCAGGTAATCGTCACATAAATGCCTGACGGGTCGTGACCTGCGGATCCGTCAGAAACACTTCGACCTGCCCGGCGTGTCGCTCAACCGGGCGGCCCAAAGTCGAACATGCGCTGGTTGCGAGCCGCCCCGAGGGTTCGTGATGGGAGGCGTTCTCGTCGATCATCCCGGGCGACCGCTCCGGGGCGCTTCCCGCTGGAGGTTCCACCATGCGTGTTTTGCGCGCACTCACCGTGACCGCGGCGGCCTGCGCCGCCGTCGCCCTCGGCGCACCGTTCGCCTCGGCGAACCCGGCGGGCGGCCCACCGCTGGGCGGCGGCACCGGGCCCAGCAACGTCACGGTCAACCCCTACTCCGTGCACCAGGGCTCGACGATGCAGGTCAGCGCCGCCGGATGCACCCACGGCGGCACGGTCTGGTCGCACGGCAACTTTCCCGAGACGAGACTGTCGGCCGGTTCCATCGGATTCGCGACCGTCCGCATCTTCAACCACGCCTCTCCCGGCCACCAGACGCTGTCCGTCCGGTGCAACGACAGCAGCCTCGTCGCCACGCACCGCTTCACGATCCTCGACGGCAACGGCGCCCAGGGCGGACTCGGCGGTTCCTTCGGCCCGTCCACCACCGAGACCGCCATCGGTTCCGGTCTCGTCGCCGCGGCCGCGCTCGGCGCGGGCATCCACGTGATGCGCCGTCGCCGCCCGATCGGCAGCCGGGCCTGACCGGCCGACCTCCCCGGTGCGCCCGGCACCGCGGTCGCCCCGAGTCCTGACGAGGGCTCGGGGCGCGTGCGGTTCCCGCCACGGCCCGGCGGGAGCCCCGGCGCCGTCAGTGGCCACGGGAGCGACGGCGCAGCATGTATCCCGTGCCGCCCACGGCGGCCAACACGAAGCCGGCTCCGACGCCCAGTTCCAGCAGGTCCATCCCGGCGACGCTGCCGCCGAGACCACCGCGCACGCCGAGGGTGGCGCCGCGCGAGGCGGGTGCGACGGGTGCGGTCGGCGCGGCCGGTGCGGTCGGCGGCAACGGGAGGCGCCGCGGCGGGCCGACGGTGGAGCTCGTGGTGGGCCGGCTGGTACCGCCGGCGATGGTCAGGTCGGCGGAACGGGTCTCGCCGTTGCAGGTGAAGGTGACGGAGTACAGCGCCCCGGGACGGGCGTCCCGGTCGACGGTGACCCGTGCGGTCTGGCCACGCGCGATGCTCACGGTGTCGAACACCCCGGAGGAGGAGGTGGCGAACGCGGCGTCGCAACCGCTGACGGAGAGCACCACCTGGCCGCCGGGGGCGACCGTCGACGGGGTGATGGCGAAGGCGAACGGGGTGACGGGCTGGGCCTCGGCCGCGAGGGCGGCGCTGGTGCCCGCCGGGCCGAGCGCGAGGACGACGCCCGTGGCGCCGGCGCTCAGCAGGGCTGTGGCGGAGCTGCGTATCGCACCCATGAGTGATTCTCCGGATCCCCGAGGAGCAGCCGCGGAATGGTTTCCGCACGTGGAGGGACGTGCGCCTCGATGTCCGTCACGGTAGGCGGGGGTCCGGGGGCCCGCGATCAGGAACGGGCGAACGGGTCATATCGATGGGCCGAACCGGGGACGGGAGCCCCGTCCCCGGTTTGTCGGGGCGGTCGGGCCGACCGGCCGTCAGTGGGCGCGGCTGCCGCGCTCAGTCGCCGAGCCCGAGGTGCGGGAACTGGGCGAAGAAGGGTTCGGCGGTGGCCGCGATGCCCCTTCCGAAGGGTGCGTCGAAGTCCCAGATCAGGAACAGCAGGAAGGCGATCAGCGCGCTGAACAGCCCGGCCAGCAGCAGTTCGCGGAACGAGCGCCGGATCTGGAGCGTGAAGATCAGACCGACTGTCACGAGCGCCCCCACGACCAGACCGAACCACACCACCCCCGGCATCGTGGCCTGGGCGCTCTGCCCGCGGGCGTTGCGGGCGTCGTCCACCGCCGCGACCTGGTCGACCAGCGGCTGGTACGCCTGCCCCTCGTGGTCGGTCTTCGGCTCGTAGTCCGTGACGTCCCGGCGGATGCGTTCGAGCAGTTGGCCGCTGCGGTCGGTGATCTTGCCGTGGTCGGTCATCTCCTTCCACTCCGTGTCCACCACGTACGTCACGTACGCGTCGACGTCGGAGCGGATGGTCTTGCGGATCTCAGGCGGATAGACCTCGGAGCGGACGCTGATCTCGTGCAGGGCCTGCGACTCCTGGCGCACGTACTCCTGGGCGGCGCCGCGGCCCTCCCAGACGCCGGCGATCGCCAGTCCCAGGACGATCGCGTAGATCACCCCGATCATCATCGTCATGTACTCGATGACGTCCGGGGTCTCGCTGGGATCGTCGTCCTCGCCGATCCGGCGTTGGTTGAAGAAGGCGATGCTCAGTACCACGGCGCAGGCCGCGGCCATCGCCAGGGACAGGACGAGCCATTCCGACACGATGACTCCAAACAAGGGTGAGGGGCCGGGGCCCACGGGCCGGGCCTAGCGGGGCCGCAGCGCGACGATCGCGAGCACCGCGGGGGCCGCGGTCATGAGCGTGAAGGTGACCGGCGAGATGTGGTGTTCGGCCGGTTTGCGGGACGGTGCGTGGTAGGTGGGGCGGGCCACCGGCTTGGGGGCGGGTGGGGGCGTCACCGTCGGGGTGGGCGTGGGCTCCGGCTCGGGGGCCGGGGCCGGTTTCGGCGGGCGCGGGGCGGGCGGGTGCGCGACCACCGGCGGTGGCGGGGCGGGCCTCGGGGGCGCGGGCGGCGGCGGTGGCGTGGGCTTCGGTGGTGGGGGTGGCGTGGGCTTGGGGGAGGGGGGAGGTGGTGTGGGCGTGGGCGTGGGGGTCGGGGTCGGTTTCGGGGGGCAGGGCGGCGGAGGCGGTGGCGGGCAGTGGTGCCCGCCGTGGTGGCCCCAGCCCTGTCCGTCTCGGTGTCCGTCCGCCTGACCACGGCCGTTCCCGCGGTCGCTCCCATGACCGTCTTCGGGGGCGTCTTCGTGATGTCCGCCACCCAGGCCGGTCCCGGCCCGGATGGCGTGGGCGGCGGTGGGCACCCCGGCGGGGGCCCCGCCGTCGCCCGGGCCGATCGACGTGGAGGCGCGGCTATCGGCCACGGCCGGTGTGACGGACAACGCCGCCCACACCAGGACCGGTACCGCCAGCAGGCGCCGGGCACATGCTCTGTTCACCCGGGGAGCATGGGCGCGCATGAGCACCTGCACGCGGCGGTCGGCCGTGGTTCGCCTGAACGGGCGGAGTTCGGACCATAGTGGTTTGAGCCACCTTTTGACCGTCTTCCATGACCAGCCGGTCAATTCCCAAAAGGTATTTGTCGGTTTCTGTCACGGGGCGCGGCGACGCCCTTGCTCGCGTTAGGTGTGTGACCAAGAACGGATCGCCAATTTCCGCTTTCGCTCGCTCCGTTGGCCAATGATCAGTACATTCGGCTCGGACAGGAGTCCGGTTCCTGACCGACCCCACCGGACCACGGCACGACTACGGCTTGGAGACCCCGATGGAGCGCCCCGCCTGGGCCCCGCCAGGCATCGACATATCGGTGCCGAGCGTGTCCCGCATCTACGATTACTACCTGGGCGGTTCGCACAACTTCGAAGTCGACCGCCAGGCGGCCCGCCGGGCCATGGAATTCCTGCCGGGGCTTCCCAAGATCATGCAGGCCAACCGGGCGTTCATGCGCCGGGCCGTGCGCCACGCCGTCGCCGAGGGCATCACCCAGTTCCTCGACATCGGCTCCGGCATCCCCACCTTCGGCAACGTCCACGAGATCGCCCGCCAGGCCACCCCCGAGGCGCGTGTCGTCTACGTCGACCACGACCCGGTGGCCGTCGCGCACAGCCAGGCCGTCCTCGCCGGTGACGACCGGACCGACGTCGTCGCCGCCGACCTGCGCAAGCCGCAGGACATCCTGGCCGCGCCCGAGGTCACCCGGCTACTGGATCTGGGCCGTCCCGTCGCCCTGCTGCTCGTCGCCGTCCTGCACTTCCTGGAGGACACCGACGACCCGTACACCGCCGTCGCCCAGCTGCGCGACGCGCTCGCCCCCGGCAGCATGCTGATCCTCACCCACGCCTCCTACGAGGGCATCCCGCTCGCCGAAGAGGTCGCGGTCGGGGCCGTCGGCGTCTACCGGGACATCCGCAACCCCCTGGTGATGCGCACGCGCGAGGAGGTCACGCGTTTCTTCGACGGGTTGGAACTGCTCGAACCGGGCCTGGTGTCTATGCCGGACTGGCGCCCGGAGCTCACCGAATCCCCGGCGGACGGTGACACGCCGGAGGACCCGTTCGCCTTTTCGGGCTTCGCCGGCGTGGGACGCAAGGCGTGAGACTCCCGGCCCCGACCCCGCCGCCCGTCAGCCCGAGCCCGGCCCGTCCACCGGCGGCCGGGGCCGTGACGCCGGCGAAGCAGCCTTCGACCCGCGACGCTCCGCCCGGCCCGCATGCGGGCCGGGCGGACGTGCGGGAACAGCGCAGCGGGCTGGAGGACCGGATCGCGCGGTTCGCGACCATCTGGGGCCGGGCCATCTTCCCCGTCACGGCGACGTCGCTGACCCGCCCCGAATTCGAACGGCACCTGGTCCCGCTGACGCGCACGCTCACCGAGGCCCTGCACGCCCGGCCCTTCGACGCCTCCGCCGCCCAGCGGGTCGGCGCCGAACTCGTGGCCGTGCACTGCACCGACCCCGATGCCCTGGCGGGAACCCTGGGCGTCGTCGAGTCCTACCTGGTGCTGTACTGCGGTCCCGACGGCGTGGGGGCGGAGAGCACCGAGGAGTACCGGTCCCGCTGCGCGCGGCTCCAGCACGGCATCGCGGCCGGTTTCGCCCGTGCCCTGCGGGAGCGCACGCTGAAGGAGCAGGAGGCCATCGCGCGCTCCGCGCTGACCGCCCGCGCCGACGCGCAACAGGCGCTGCACGCGAGCGAGGAACGCTTCCGGGCGGTCTTCGAGGGGGCGGCCATCGGCATAGGTATCGCCGACCTGGAGGGCAACGTCCTGGAGGTCAACGACACGTTGCTCCAGATGTTCGGCGGCCTCGAAGGGCACGTCCGCAGCCGCAACGTCAGCGAGTGGGGCCACCCCGACGACACCCCCCACGTGTGGCGGATGTACGGCGAGCTGGTGCGCGGGGAGCGTGAGCACTACCGGGTGGAGAAGCCCTATTACCGCAACGACGGCACCGTCCTGTGGACCAATCTGACGGTGTCGCTGCTGCGGGACGCCGAAGGGCGGCCGCAGTACCAGCTGGCCCTGATGGAGGACACCACCGAACGCCGGCTGCTGAACCTGCGGCTGCGCTACGAGGCCACCCACGACGCCCTGACGGGCCTGCCCAACCGCACCCTGTTCTTCGAGCGGCTGGAGAAGGCCCTCAGCGGGGCCGGCGGACCTCGCTTCGGCCTCTGCTACCTGGACCTCGACGGGTTCAAGGCGGTCAACGACAGCCTGGGCCACTCGGCGGGCGACCGGCTGCTGGTGGAGGTCGCCGACCGGCTCCAGAGCTGCGCGACGGGACCGGGCGAGGTCGTCGCCCGGCTCGGCGGTGACGAGTTCGTGGCGCTGACCACCGGCTCCGACACCGAGGAGAAGGCCACCGAGATGGCGGTCCGGGTGCTGTCCGCGCTGTCCACCCCGATCCGGTTGGAGGGCCGCGAGCTGTCGGTGCGCGGCAGCATCGGCATCGTCGAGGGACCGGCGGGCGAACGGACCCCGGCGGAGGTGCTGCGCAGCGCCGACATCACGATGTACCGGGCCAAGGCGGCGGGCGGAAACCGGTTCGAGTTCGCCGACGAGGAGGCCGACGCCCGCGCCATCACCCGGCACGGACTGACCAACGCCCTGCCCGCCGCCCTGGAGCGCGGCGAGTTCTTCATCGAGTACCAGCCGCTGGTGCACATGCACGACGGCAGCGTGCACGGGGCGGAGGCGCTGGTGCGCTGGTCGCACCCGCAGTACGGGGTGCTGGGCCCGGACCGCTTCATCCCGCTCGCCGAGCGTACGGGTCTGATCGTCCCGCTCGGCCGCTGGGTCCTCGAGGAGTCCGTGCGTCAGGCATGCACCTGGCAGCGCCGGCACGGCGGCTCCGCGCTGCGCATCAACGTCAACCTCTCGCCGACGCAGTTGCACCACCCCGGCCTGGTCGCCGACACCGTCCGCGTACTGGAGGCGTCCGGCCTCGCCCCGGGCGCGCTCTGCCTGGAGGTCACCGAGTCGGCGCTGATCGGCGCCGACGACGAACTCCTGGAACCGCTGCGCCGGCTCGCCGCACTCGGCGTGGACATCGCCTTGGACGACTTCGGCACGGGCTACTCCAACCTGGCCAACCTGCGTCGGCTGCCCGTCAGCGTGCTCAAGCTGGACCGCTCGTTCACGCAAGGGATGCAGCAGCAGCCGGCCAACCCCGTCGACGTCAAGATCGTGCAAGGCATCGTCGCGCTGGCCCACAGCCTGGAACTCGCCGTCACCGTCGAGGGCGTGGAGACCGGTGTCCAGGCGGCGCAGCTCCGCGAGCTCGGCTGCGACACCGCCCAGGGCTGGTACTACGCCCGCCCCGGCTCCCCCGACCGGATCTACGCGCTGTCCCTCTCGGACGCCGTCCCCGCCCCGTCCTGACGGCCGGTTCCGGGCGCCGACGCCCGGCATCGCGGAGTCGTAGAGGGCGTGCGGAGGCGCTGAGGGGCGTGGAGTCGCGGGGCCGACACGGCGGGCCCCGGCGGGATCAGGCCAGGCCCGCCTCCGTCCCCCGGCCGGGCGTCCGGACGGCGTGCACGACCCGCTCGTACCGCCGCGCCGTGTCGGCGACGACTTCCATGGCCACCGGCAGGCGCTCCGCCTCGTAGGCGTCGAGCACGTCCTCCTGCCGGGCCGGGTCACCGAGCGCTGCGGCCAGGGTCCGGGCGAGGGCGACCGCGTCCTGGACGCCGGTGTTCATGCCCAGGCCGCCGGCTATCGGATGGACGTGCGCCGCGTCCCCGGCGAGGAAGGCCCTCCCCTCACGCATGCGGGTGGCCGCGCGGACGTTGATCCGCCAGTCGGAGAGCCAGGTGGCATCGGTGAGCCGGATTCCCGGCATGCGGGCGCACCGGTCGAAGATCCGCTGGAAGCTCTCCAGCGAGGGCGGCACACACCCGCCCTCGGCGTCCACCTCGGGTGCGGCCTGGAGCTGGAATCCGTCCGTCCCCGGGATGGGGCAGAGCAGTATCCCGCCGCCCTCCGAGGTGAACCACTGGTGCCAGAAGTCCCGGCTGAGCCCCGGCGCCCGCACATCCCCGAGGACCATCGCCGGCTCCTCCCGGGTACTGCCTTCGAAGGGGATGCCGAGGAGGCGGCGGGTGGTGCTACGACCGCCGTCACATCCGGCGAGGTAGCCGGCGGTCACCACGCTGCCGTCAGCGAGCTCCGCTCGCACGCCGGTCGCGTCGTGGGTGACGGCGACGAGCCGGGACCCGTACTCGACGCGGACGCCCAGCCCGGCGAGCCGGTCGCGCAGGGCCTGTTCGACCTGCCATTGCCCGATCAGTACACCGCCGTCGTCGACCAGGGTGTCCGCGACCGGCTCCCCGTCGAAGTACTTGCGCAGGACCACGCCCCGGCTGCCTACGGCCCTCACGGCCCCGGCCACACCGAGGGTTTCGAAGATCTCCAGACTGCCGGGCCGTAGCCCCTTGCCGCGGGACTCGCGGTGCGCGGCGGAGCGTTGTTCGAGGACCCTCACGGCGGCGCCGCGCAGCGCGAGGGCGCAGGCCAGGGTCAATCCGGTGGGGCCGGAGCCCGCGATCAGTACGTCGGTCATGGGAGGTCCTCTCCTCGTCGTTGCCCCTAGGAAAGCCGCTTCGTGGAAAAAATGCAACCCGGTAAAAAAAATAACCGAGTCATAAAATTCGTGGTACGCTCGGGACATGGAAAAGACGACCGATCCGCGCACGACAGGTCTGCGCGAGAGCAAGAAGTTGCGCACGCGCCACCACCTGGCGGCCACGGCGCTCGAACTGTTCCTGGAGCGCGGCTTCGACGCCGTGTCCGTGGCCGACGTCGCCGCCGCGGCGGAGGTCTCCAAACCCACCCTGTTCCGCTACTTCCCGACCAAGGAGGACCTGGTCCTCGACCGGTTCGCCGACCACCAGGACGAGGCCGCCCGCCTGGTGCGCGACCGCGAGTCGGACCAGAGCCCGGTCGGGGCCCTGCGCGCACACTTCCTGGCGGCGCTCGCCAAGCGCGATCCCATCACCGGCCTCTGCGACCACCCGACCGTGCTCGCCTTCCAGGGGCTGCTGTACGCCACCGGCAGCCTGGAATCCCGGCTCGGTCACTACACCGCCCGCGAGGTGGAACTGCTCGCCGCGGCGCTGGAGGAGGAGCGGGTCGCCCCGCTCGCCGCGCGGCTCGCGGCGCAGCACCTGGTGACGGTCCGCCACGAACTGGGCCGCGAGAACCACCACCGCCTCGCCGCAGGGCAGAGCGCCGACGCGGCGTACCCCACCGCCGTCGCCGACGCCGAACAGGCCTTCGCGATGCTGGCGGACGGCCTCGACCGCACCCTCTCCATACGCCGGTCCTGACGCCCCGCACCTTCCGGGAACCGGCCGGGTGGTGCGTGCGCCGTCAGGACAGCAGCATGCGCTTGAGTTCCCGGGCCGCGCGCGGGGGAGCGACGTCGGTGCGGTGGGCCAGGGCGATCGTGCGGCGCAGCGGCGAGCCCGAGAGCGGGGTGGCGCGCAAGCCCGGTCCGCCGTGGTCGACGACCATCGCCGGGACCACCGCGATACCGAGCCCCGCCCGCACGAAGCCGAGGACTGCGTCCATCTCGCCGCCCTCCACCGTGAACGCCGGCTCGAAGCCGGCCGCCCGGCAGGCCGCCACCGTCAGGTCCCGCAGGTCGTAGCCGTGCCGGAACATCACCATCGGCTCGTCGCGCAGCGCCGCGATGGTCAGTGGGCCGCCTCCGCCCGGCGCCGGCAGCTCCGCCGACGAGACCACCACCAGGTCCTCGGTCAGCAGCTCCACGGTCGTCAGCGCCGGCGCCGACGGCGGGAGCGGCAGCGCGATCAACGCCAGGTCCAGGACGCCGCGCGCGAGTTCCCGTACGAGGTCCAGCGAACCGCTCTCCTCGATCAGCAACTCGATCCCCGGGTGCGCGGTGTGAAAGGCGCGCAGTACGTCCGGCAGCAAGCCCGTGCAGACGCTCGGCGTGGCCCCCAGCCGCACCCGCCCGCGTCGCAGTTGCGCCAGCTCCTGCACCTCCAGGCGCGCCGTGTCCGCGTCCGCCAGAATCCGCCGGGCCAGCGGCAGTAGCGCCTCTCCCGCGTCCGTCAGGGCGATGTTCCCCCGCGCCCGGCTGAACAGCTCCGCCCCCAGCTCCCGCTCCAGGGCCCTGATCTGCTGCGAGAGCGACGGCTGTGCCACATGCACCCGCTCCGCCGCCCGGGTGAAGTGCCGGGTCTCGGCGACCGCCACGAAATAGAGGAGCTGCTGGAACTGCATCACCCCAGGGTATCGCCACTAATAGACAACGCCTATCGAGTGCAGCTCCATCATGTCTTGGACCTTTCAGGACCTTCGTCCCTACCGTCGTCCCATGGCTCTGGCACCGCGGACGGATCGACGGCCGTCCACCACGCGCACGCTCTGGGACTCCACCGTCGGCAAGAAGTCCGTGATGGCCGTCTCCGGCCTGATCATGCTCGGCTACCTGGTCGTCCACATGCTGGGCAACCTGAAGATCTTCTTCGGGTCGGAGGAGTTCAACGGCTACGCGCACTGGCTGCGCACCCTCGGATCCCCGTTCCTGCACCACGAGTGGGCCCTGTGGATCGTCCGCCTCGTGCTCGTCGCCGCCGTCGTCGCACACGCGGTCTGCGCCTACCAGCTCAGCCGCCGCGACATCAAGGCACGCCCCGTCAAGTACGCCCACAAGAGGCGCCGCGCGAGCTACGCCACCCGCACGATGCGCTGGGGCGGCGTCATCCTCGCCCTGTTCATCGTCTGGCACCTCCTCGACCTCACCACCCTCACCGTCAACAAGCGGGCGTGGGCCGGCCACCCCTACGAGAACGTCCTCGCCACCTTCTCCACCTGGTACGGGAACACGATCTACATCGTGGCCATGGCGGCGCTCGGGCTGCACGTGCGGCACGGCTTCTGGAGCGCCGCCCAGACCCTCGGCGCCGGCAACGCCCGACGCGAGCGGTCCCTCAGGTTCCTGGCCAACGCCCTGGCCCTCGTCCTCTTCGCGGGTTTCGTGTCCGTTCCCGTAGCCGTCATGACCGGAGTGGTGAGCTGAGATGACCAACACCGACAACACCGACTACGTCGCCTACACCACCGGCGAGCCCGTCACCGACACCAAGGCCCCCGCCGGCCCCATCGCCGAACGCTGGGACCGCCGCCGCTTCGAGGCCAAGCTGGTCAACCCGGCCAACCGGCGCAAGCACACCGTCATCGTCGTCGGCACCGGCCTGGCCGGCGGCGCGGCCGGCGCGACCCTCGCCGAACAGGGCTACCACGTGGTCCAGTTCTGCTACTCCGACTCCCCGCGCCGCGCCCACTCCATCGCCGCCCAGGGCGGCATCAACGCCGCCAAGAACTACCGCAACGACGGCGACTCCGTGCACCGCCTCTTCTACGACACCGTCAAGGGCGGCGACTTCCGCGCCCGCGAGTCCAACGTCCACCGCCTCGCCCAGATCTCCGTCGAGATCATCGACCAGTGCGTGGCCCAGGGCGTCCCCTTCGCCCGCGAGTACGGCGGCCTCCTCGACACCCGCTCCTTCGGCGGCGTCCAGGTCTCGCGCACCTTCTACGCCCGCGGCCAGACGGGCCAGCAGCTGCTCCTCGGCGCCTACCAGGCGCTGTCCCGCCAGATCGCCGCGGGCAACGTCGAGATGCACGCCCGCACCGAGATGCTCGACCTGATCACCGTCGACGGAGTCGCGCGCGGCGTCGTCGCCCGTGACCTGATCACCGGGAAGATCGGCACGTACTACGCCGACGCCGTCGTCCTGGCGAGCGGCGGCTACGGCAACGTCTTCTACCTCTCCACCAACGCCATGAACTCCAACGCGACCGCCATCTGGCGGGCGCACCGGCGCGGCGCCTACTTCGCGAACCCCTGCTTCACCCAGATCCACCCCACCTGCATCCCGCGCACCGGCGACCACCAGTCGAAGCTGACGCTGATGAGCGAGTCCCTGCGCAACGACGGCCGCATCTGGGTGCCCAAGGCCAAGGGGGACACCCGCCCCGCCGCGGAGATCCCCGAAGCGGAGCGCGACTACTACCTGGAGCGGATCTACCCCTCCTTCGGCAACCTCGTGCCCCGCGACATCGCCTCCCGTGCCGCGAAGAACGTCTGCGACGAGGGCCGTGGCGTCGGCCCCGGCGGCCAGGGCGTCTACCTCGACTTCGCGGACGCCATCCGCCGCATGGGCAAGGACAAGGTCGCCGAGAAGTACGGCAACCTCTTCGACATGTACGAGCGGATCACCGCGGAGAACCCGTACGAGGTCCCCATGCGGATCTACCCGGCCGTCCACTACACGATGGGCGGACTGTGGGTCGACTACGACCTCCAGACCACCGTTCCCGGCCTGTTCGCGATCGGGGAGGCCAACTTCTCCGACCACGGCGCCAACCGGCTCGGCGCCTCCGCGCTCATGCAGGGCCTCGCCGACGGCTATTTCGTCCTGCCCTCCACCATCAACGACTACCTGGCCCGCAACCCGCACCACGACAGCGTGGACGACACCCACCCCGAGGCGGCGGCCGTCGTCCGCGAAACCCGCGACACCCTCGCGAAGCTGCTCGCCGTCGACGGCGACCGCACCCCGGACTCCTTCCACCGCGAGATCGGCGAGCTCATGTGGGAGTTCTGCGGCATGGCCCGCACCGACGCCGGCCTGCGCAAGGCCCTCGCCCGCATCCCGGAGATCCGCGAGGAGTTCTGGCGGCGGATCAAGGTCCCGGGCAGCGGGGAGGAGCTCAACCAGTCGCTGGAGAAGGCCAACCGCGTCGTCGACTACCTGGAGCTCGCCGAGCTGATGTGCCTCGACGCGCTCCATCGCGCCGAGTCCTGCGGCGGCCACTTCCGCGAGGAGTCCCAGACCCCCGACGGCGAAGCCGCCCGTCGGGACGAGGAGTTCGGCTACGCGGCGGCCTGGCAGTACCAGGGGACGGGCACCGCGCCCGTCCTGCACAAGGAAGACCTCGTCTTCGAGTACGTCCACCCCACCCAGCGGAGCTACGCATGAAGCTCACCCTGCGCGTCTGGCGCCAGCGAAACGCCGACGCACCCGGCGCCATGGCCTCCTACGAGGTCGACGGCATATCGAAGGACATGTCCTTCCTGGAGATGCTCGACACCCTCAACGAGGACCTCATCCTGCGCGGTGAGGATCCGGTCGCCTTCGATCACGACTGCCGCGAAGGCATCTGCGGCGCGTGCAGCCTCGTCATCAACGGCGACGCCCACGGCCCCGAGCGGACCACCACCTGCCAGCTCCACATGCGGGCCTTCGCCGACGGCGACACCATCGACGTCGAACCGTGGCGCGCCTCGGCCTTCCCGGTGGTCAAAGACCTCGTCGTCGACCGCAGCGCCTTCGACCGGATCATCCAGGCCGGCGGTTACATCACCGCCCCCACCGGCTCCGCCCCCGAGGCGCACGCCAACGCCGTGCCGAAGGCCGACGCCGACTACGCCTTCGAACACGCCGAGTGCATAGGCTGCGGCGCCTGTGTGGCGGCCTGCCCCAACGGCTCCGCGATGCTGTTCACCTCCGCCAAGGTCAACCACCTGAACGTGCTGCCGCAGGGCTCGCCCGAGCGGGAGACGCGGGTCCTGGACATGGTGGCCCGGATGGACGACGAAGGCTTCGGCGGCTGCACCCTGACCGGCGAATGCGCCACGGCCTGCCCCAAGGGCATCCCGCTGCCGTCGATCGCCGCGATGAACAAGGAGTGGCTCCGCGCGGTCCGCAAGGGGTAGTACCCGACCGCCCTCGGGTCGGGCGAGACCCCGGCGGAGGGATCCGACGACGGACCCGACGACGGATCCGAACGAGGGATCCGATCCGCCGACCGGGGGCTCGTGGCGGCCGTACGTCGCGCCGCGACCGGGCGGTATCCCGGCCGTGGGGGACAGTGACCCCATGCCACAAGCCCCCGCCGGGTCCGGACCGCGCCGCCGAGCCGTGCTGGCCGCCGCCCTCGCCCCGCTCGCGGTGGCGGGCTGCACCACGGAGTCCGCGCGCCCGGCCCCCGGCCCGAAAGCCCGCCCCGAGGACGCCCTCGTCATGATCATCCGGCACGGGGAGCAGCCGCCCCCCGGGGACACCGGCGAGGACGACGACGGCAACGAACACCCCGGGTCCCTGGCCGGCCGGGGCGAGCGCCGCGCCGAGGAACTCCCGCGGCTGTTCCCCCCGGCGGCCCGGGCTCCGTTGCCGCGCCCGGCGGTGATCTTCGCGACGGGCGGTGGCCCGTCCGCGCCCGCCCGCAGCAAGCAGACCGTGGGGCCGCTGGCGACGGCCCTGCGCCTGCCCGTCCGCGCCGAGTTCGCCATCGGCGCGGAGCCGGCCCTGGCGCAGGCGGTGCTGGCCGCGCGGATGCCCGTACTCGTCTGCTGGGAGCACCCGGGCATCCCCCGCCTGGTCCGCGCCCTCGGCGCCCACCACGTCCTCGGCGTCCCCGCCGCCTGGCCCGACCGCCACGACCTGGTCTGGATGTTCACCCGCCACCAGGGCCGATGGGACTTCCGCGAACTCCCGCAACACCTGTTGGCCGGCGACGCTTAGGGGATGTCCGGACGGGCATCAGACTGCGCGACCGTGCTCGATCCGGCCGGGTTCCGAGCATGTATTGACATGTACGCGGCACTGGGCTGCACTTGAGCCCCCGTTCCGCTCCGCGGCCACAGCCGGCTGGAGGCACCCATGCGTCTGCTCGGACTCCTGATCGCCGCCGTCTGCGCGGTCTGCGCGCCGGCCCTCCCCGGTGCCGCCGCCCACCCCACCCCGGTGGCCGCCGCCCCCGTGGCCGCCGTCGCGCCGCCGCAGACCGTACCGGCCCTGCGGCAATGGACGGCCGGCGCCGGTACCTACACCTTCACCGCCGCCACCCGCATCACCGTCGACCCCGCCTTCACCGCCCAACTCGCCGACGTGGCAGCCACCTTCGCCGACGACCTGGCCGCCCTGACCGGCCGCAGCGTGGCCGTGGTCAGCGCCGCCCCGGCCCCCGGGGACATCGGCCTCACCCTCGGGGAGCCCGCCCTGCCCGCCGAGGGCTACCGGATGACCGTCGCCGCCTCCGTCACCATCCGGGCCGCCACCGACACCGGCGCCTTCAACGGCACGCGCAGCGTCCTGCAACTGCTCCACCAGTCCACATCGGTGCCGGCCGGAACGGCGGTCGACTGGCCCGCCAAGGCGGAGCGCGGGCTCATGGTCGACCAGGGACGGAAGTTCTTCACCGTCGACTGGCTCAAGCAGCACATCAAGGAACTCGCCTACCTCAAGCTCAACACCTTCCACTTCCATCTCTCCGACACCTTCGGCTTCCGCCTGGAAAGCTCCACGCACCCCGAGATCGTCTCCACCGACCACTACACCAAGCAGGACATCGCCGACCTCGTCGCCCTCGGTCGTAAGTACCACGTCACCATCGTCCCGGAGGTGGACACACCCGGGCACATGAACGCGGTGCTGGCGGCGCACCCCGAACTCAAACTCAAGAGCGGCTCCGGCGCCCTCAGCCCCGACTTCATCGACCTCTCCCTCCCCGCCTCGTACACCCTGATCAAAGACCTGATCGACGAGTACCTGCCCCTGTTCCCCGGGCCGTACTGGCACATCGGAGCGGACGAATACGTCACCGACTACACCAAGTACCCCCAGCTCCTCTCCTACGCCCGCGCCCACTACGGCGCGAACGCCACCGCCAAGGACACCTACTACGGGTTCGTCAACTGGGCCGACGCGCTGGTCCGGGCCGGCGGCAAGACCACCCGCATGTGGAACGACGGCATCAAGTCCGGCGACGGAACGCTCACCCCGAACCCCGCGATCGTCGTCGAGTACTGGTACACCTACGGCCTCACCCCACAGCAGTTGGCCGCTGCCGGGCACACCGTCGCCAACGAATCCTGGACGCCCACCTATTACGTGCTCGGCGGCGCGAAACCCGACACCAAGTGGATGTACGAGACCTGGACCGCGGACCGCTTCGAGGGCGGCAACACCCTCTCCGACGCGGCGAAGAACCCCGGCTCGCTCCTCCACGTCTGGTGCGACAACCCCACGGCCGAGACCGAGGACCAGATCGCGGCGGGGATCATGTACCCGGTGCGCGCCCTGGCCCAGCAGACCTGGGGTTCACCGAAGCCGGCGGCGACGTACGCGGCCTTCACACCGATCGTGGCGGCCGTGGGCCACAACCCCGCCTGGCCGGGCGTCGTCCGACCGGGCGACCTGGCCCTGGGCCGCCCCACCACCGCGTCCAGCACCGAGACGGCGAACTTCCCCGCGGCCGCCGCGACGGACGGCGATCCCGGTACCCGCTGGTCCAGCGCGTACCGCGATCCGCAGTGGCTCCAGGTCGACCTCGGCGCCGTCCGCCGTATCGACCGCGTGGTGCTGCGCTGGGAGGCCGCGTACGGCAAGTCGTTCCGTATCCAGCTCTCCGACGACGCCGCCACCTGGCGCACCGTCTACTCCACCACCACCGGCGCGGGCGCCGTCCAGGACCTGACCGGCCTGACCGGTTCCGGCCGCTACATCCGCGTGTACGGCACCCAGCGCGGTACGGCGTACGGTTACTCCCTCTACGAGTTCGAGGCGTACGGGGACCCGGCCCACCAGTAGGGGCAGATCGCCTGAGCCTCCCCGGCGCCGATCGCGAAGACCTGCCGGCTCACCTGGCACCCCGCCGGCTCACCCCAGGGCCCGCGCCAGATAGCGCGCCGTGGCGCTGCCCGGGGTGCGCGCCACCTCGGCCGGGGTTCCGGCCGCGACCACCCGTCCGCCGTCCGCCCCGCCGCCCGGGCCCAGGTCGATCACCCAGTCCGCACCCGCCACCACCTCCATGTCGTGCTCCACGACCACCACCGAGTGCCCGGCGTCCACCAGGCCGTGCAACTGCCGCAGCAGAACCCGCACATCGGCCGGGTGCAGCCCCGTCGTCGGCTCGTCCAGCAGGTACAGCGTGTGGTCGCGGCGCACCCTCTGCAGCTCCGTCGCCAGCTTGATCCGCTGTGCCTCACCGCCCGACAACTCCGTCGCCGGCTGCCCCAGCCGCAGATAGCCCAGCCCGATGTCCTCCAGCGCCCGAAGGCTGCGCGCCGCCGCCGGGACCCCCGCGAAGAATTCCGACGCCGACTCCACCGTCAGGGCCAGCACCTCCGCAATGCTCAGCCCTTCGTAGCGGACCTCCAGGGTCTCGGGGTTGTAGCGCGCGCCCGCGCAGTCCGGGCAGGGGGCGTACGTACTGGGCAGGAAGAGCAACTCCACCGAGACGAAGCCCTCGCCCTGGCAGGTCTCGCAGCGGCCGCCCGGCACGTTGAAGGAGAACCGCCCCGCCTTCCAACCCCGCTCCCGCGCCTGTGGCGAGGCCGTGAAGAGCCGGCGCACCACATCGAACAACCCCGTGTACGTGGCGAGGTTGGAGCGCGGGGTGCGACCGATCGGCTTCTGGTCCACCTCCACCAGCCGCCGCACCGGGAACCGCGCGTCCGTGATCCGCTCCCCGACCTCCCCGGCCAGCGCCTGGCCGACCAGCGTGGACTTCCCCGACCCGGAGACGCCGGTGACGGCCGTGAACACGCCGAGCGGGAACTCCGCGTCCACGCCGCGCAGGTTGTGCCGCTCGATCCCGCTGAGCCGCACCGTACCCGTCGCGGTGCGCGCCGCCCGGGCCGGGGCCGACCCGCCCGGCCCGAACAGGTGCCGGGCCGTCGCCGACCGCGCCACCCCGGCCAGCGCGTCCGGCGGCCCGCTGTGCAGCACCCGCCCGCCGTGCTCCCCGGCCAGCGGGCCCACGTCCACCAGCCAGTCCGCGTGCCGCACCACCTCCATGTCGTGCTCCACCACGAACACCGTGTTCCCTGCCGCCTTGAGCCGGTCCAGTACGCCGAGCAGCGCCTCGGTGTCGGCCGGGTGCAGCCCCGCCGACGGTTCGTCCAGTACGTACACCACCCCGAACAGCCCCGACCGCAGCTGCGTCGCCAGCCGAAGCCGCTGCAACTCGCCCGCCGACAGGGAGGGCGCGCTCCGGTCCAGGCTCAAGTAGCCGAGCCCGAGTTCGGTGATCGGCCCGATCCGTGCCCGCAGGTCCTCGATGAGCACCCGCGCCGCCTCTCCGGCGGCGGGCGTGGAGGCCAGTACCTCGTCCAGGGCGGTCAGCGCCAGTGCCGCCAGCTCCGCGATCGTGCGCCCCGCGAAGGTCACGGCGAGGGCCTCGGGCCGCAGCCTGCGGCCCTCGCAGCGCGGGCACGGCGAGTCGGTGAGGAACTTCTCGGCGCGTGCGCGCAGGGTGGCGCTCTTGCTGTCGGCGAAGGTCCGCATCACATAGCGGTGGGCACTCATGTAGGTTCCCTGGTAAGGACGTTGGATGCGGTCGGCGTCCCGAACCGGGTGCACGGTGACCACCGGCTGCTCCTCGGTGAACAGGATCCACGCGCGGTCCTTCGCCGACAGCTCCCGCCAGGGCGCGTCCACGTCGTGGCCGAGCGCCTCCAGGATGTCCCGCAAATTCTTGCCCTGCCAGGCGCCCGGCCAGGCGGCGATGGCGCCCTGACGGATGGACAGGTCCGGGTCCGGCACCAGGAGTTCCTCGCTGGTGTGGTGGACGCGGCCGATGCCGTGACAGGACGGGCAGGCGCCGACGGCGGTGTTGGGGGAGAAGGAGTCGGAGTCGAGGCGTGCCGCGCCCGGCGGGTAGGCGCCCGCACGGGAGTACAGCATCCGCAGGGAGTTGGACAGCATCGTCACCGTGCCGACCGAGGAGCGGGACCCGGGGGAGGAGCGCCGCTGTTCCAGCGAGACGGCGGGCGGCAGTCCCGTGACGGAGTCCACCTTGGGGGCGCCGATCTGGTGGATCAGCCGCCGGGCGTACGGGGCCACGGACTCGAAGTACCGACGCTGGGCCTCGGCGTAGAGCGTGCCGAAGGCGAGGGAGCTCTTGCCGGAGCCGGAAACACCGGTGAAGACGGTGAGCGCGTCGCGCGGGATGTCCACATCGACGCCGCGCAGATTGTGCTCCCGGGCCCCCCGCACCCGTACGTAGGGGTCGTGGGCGTGGGTGTGGGTCTGCGGAGCGGTCTGCGGGTGCATTCGTCCCAGTTTAGGGGGCGCCACCCTCCGCGGCCCCGCCCGCCCCTCCGGCACCCGCGCCCGTCCCTCCGGCCCCCGGCCCTCCGGCCCCCCTCCCGTGCAGGCCCGCGAGCCGGGCCAGCCGGGTGAACGAGTCCAACAGCGCCGTACGGTCGTACGTGGACGTCGTGACCAGCAGCTCGTCGGCGCCCAACGCCCCGGCGACCTCCGTCAGCTCCGCCGCGACCTGCTCCTCGCTGCCGTGGACGTGCCCTTGCAGCGCGCCCTCGTACAGCTCGCGCTCCTTCGCGGTCATCTCCAGCGCCCCGATCTCCTCGGCCGGGCGCAGGGGCGGGAAGGAGCCCCGGGTGCGCGAGTAGGCGAGGGACCAGGCCTCCGGGAGCAGGATCCGCCGGGCGGCCTCCTCGGTGGCAGCGACCGCCACCGTCCCCGAGACCACCACGTACGGCCGCGCGCCCCAGGGGGAGGGCCGGAACTCCTCGCGGTACGCCGCCACGGCCTGGGCCACCCGGCCGCGGGCCCGCAGGTCGCCCACGACCACCGGCAGCCCGGCCCGTGCCGCGATCCGCGCGCCCTCGCCGGTGGCCAGTACGTACGCGGGGACCCGCAGCCCCTCGGCCGGTCGGGCGTGCACCTCCGGGTGGGCCCGCTGGGTCCCGTCGATCCAGCCCAGCAGCTCGGCGAGTTGTTCCTCGAACCGGTCCGCGTCCCTGGTGTCCCGGCCCAGGGCCCGCCGGATCCCGTCGGTGAAGCCGACCGAGCGGCCCAGGCCCATGTCGACGCGACCGGGGAACAGGGCCTCCAACACCCCGAACTGCTCGGCGACGACCATCGGCCGGTGGTTGGGCAGCATCACCCCGCCCGTACCGACCCGGATGCGCCGGGTGGAGGCGGCCACGGCGGCGGCCAGCACGGTCGGCGCGGAACCCGCGACGCCCGGCACGCCGTGGTGCTCGGACACCCAGAAGCGGTGGTAGCCGAGCCGCTCCGCCGCACGGGCGAGGTCCACGGTGTCCCGCAGAGCCTGCGGGGCGGGGTGCCCCACGCGCGTGCGGGACCGGTCGAGTATCGAGATTCTCGGGATCACACACTGCTCAACGTCCGCGGACCGCCAGGATTCCCGAAGCCGGGAGAGGCCTCTACGCTTGCGCCATGTCCCTTGAGAGCGCCGCTCGTCGGCCCCTGGCCGTCTTCGACATCGACAACACCCTGTCCGACACCGACCACCGCCAGCACTTCCTGGAGCGCCGTCCGCGCGACTGGGACGGTTTCTTCGCCGCCGCTCCGGCCGATCCGCCGCTCGCGCGCGGGGTGGCCCTGGCAGTGGAGAGCGCGGCCGACTGCGAGGTGGTCTACCTGACCGGGCGGCCGGAGCGCTGCCGGGCGGACACGGTCGAGTGGCTGGCATGGCACGGACTGCCGGAGGGCCGGCTGTGGATGCGGGGCGACCGGGACCGCCGCCCCGCCCGGGCGACGAAGCTGGAGGTGCTCGGCCGGATCGCCCGGGGGCGGGAGGTGCGGATGCTCGTGGACGACGACGAACTGGTCTGCCGGGCGGCCCGGGAGGCGGGCTTCCGCGTGGTGCTCGCCGACTGGGCGGCGGACGCGCCGGAACTCACCACCGCCCAGGAGACCGAGGGCCGCACCTGACGCGCCGCCGGGCCGTACCTGACGTTCCACCTGGCCGCCTCCGACGCGGGGCCGCACGGCGTGGTCCGGTCCGCCCGCCCACCCTTTCGGCCGCCGTCGGCTCCCGTCAGTCCTCGTCGTCGAGCCGGAAGCCCACCTTCAGGCCCACCTGGTAGTGGGCGACCTCGCCGTTCTCGATGTGCCCGCGCACCTGCGTGACCTCGAACCAGTCCAGGTTGCGCAGCTTCGCGCCCGCTCGCGCGATCCCGTTGCGGATGGCCTGATCGATGCCCTCGTGGGAAGTGCCGACGATTTCGGTCACCCGGTACGTGTGCTGGGACATGGGCGTCTCCCGACAGTGGTCGCTGTTGTCTGGTTCCACGGTGCCCCAGTAACTCCGCTCCCGCGAACTTTGCGTGAACAGTCCCGAGGCGGAAGGTCTTGACCAGCCCATTGGTCCATGCCAATTTTCAAGCCATCTGAGATCCGTCCCCAGAAGGTGACTTTCCGTGAAGATGCGCTTCCTCGCCCTGTGCACCGCCCTCGCGGCCGCGACCGCCCTCTCCGGCTGCACCGGGTCGGCCGGATCGGAGGCGGGGCCCGAAAAGGTGACGCTGTGGCTCATGAAGGGAAGCGCGTCGGACGACTTCATCGCCAAGTTCACCGCCGACTTCGAGAAGGAACACCCCGACATCGACCTCGTCGTCAAGATCCAGGAATGGACCGGCGTCGTCGACAAGGTCAACGCCGTCCTCGAAGGCAAGAGCAAGGAGAACGCCGACGTCATCGAGGTCGGCAACACCCAGGTCGCCCAGTACGTGGAGACCGGCGGGCTGCGCGAACTCACCCTGGAGGGACTGCGCGCCTGGGGCAGCAACGACTGGCTGCGGGGCCTGTCCGATCCCGGCAGTGTCGACGGAGCCCAATACGGCGTCCCCTGGTACGCGGCCAACCGTGTGGTCATCTACAACAAGGACCTCTTCGCGAGCGCCGGCATCAAGAGCGCCCCCAAGACCCGCCAGGAATGGCTCGCGGCCACCCAGAAGCTCGACAAGGGGGGCAAGGGCGAACCGGGCGGTCAGCAGGGCATCTACCTGCCCGGCCAGAACTGGTACGTCCTCGCCGGCTTCATCTGGGACGAGGGCGGCGACCTCGCCGTGGAGAACAGCGGCGAATGGTCCGGCGCCCTCGACGACGACAAGGCCCTGTCCGCGATGGAGTTCTACAAGCAGCTCCAGAGCCTGGGCGACGGCCCCAAGGACGCCGACGAGGAAACGCCCCCGCAGTCCCAGGTATTCGCCCGGGGCCAGGTCGCCCAGATCATCGCCCCGCCCGGCCAGGCCCGCGAGATCGAGGCGGCCAACCCCGCGCTCAAGGGCAAGCTCGGCTTCTTCCCCATCCCCGGCAAGACCTCCGAGAAGCCCGGCGCCGTCTTCACGGGCGGCTCCGACCTGATCATCCCGGAGAAGACGAAGCGGCGCGCCCAGGCGGTCGACGTGATCACCGCGCTGGTCAGCGAGAAGTGGCAGACCGAACTCGCCACCACCATGAGCTACGTGCCGAACAAGACGACCCTCGCCCACGTCGTCGAGGGAAACGAGGGCGCCGCAGCCATGGCCACCGGCGCCGCCCAGGGCCGCGCCACCCCGAACTCCGCGCACTGGGCCGACGTCGAGGCCAAGAACCCGATCAAGCCGTTCATGACGGCCGTCCTCACCGGCCAGGACCCCAACCGGGCGGCGGCGACCGCGTCCGACGCGATCGGCAAGATCCTGAGCAGCCGACGCTGAGGCCGCCACACCGTCCGAGCACCGAGTTCAGCGTCCGCACATCCCGCCGCCGCTGAGGGGTCATGTCGAATCCAGCCGGTCACGGAAGAAGTAAAGGAGCCAGGCCGCCAACCCGCCGGCCCGGCCACCGTGCCCGGATCAGGAGCAGTCATGACCATCGCCCCCCTGTCCCCGACCACCCTCGCACCCCCCGCCACCACCCCCCGGTACGCCGTCCGCCTCGCCCGCGACGAGGACGAGGTGCGCGCCGCCCAGCGGCTGCGCCACCTCGTCTTCGCCGGAGAGTTCGGCGCCCGCCTGGACGGCCCCGAGCCGGGCATCGACGCCGACGCCTTCGACGCCTACTGCGACCACCTCCTGGTGGTGGACGAGAACACCGGACAGGTCGTCGGCACCTACCGGCTGCTGCCCCCGGAACGCGCCGCGATCGCCGGCCGCCTCTACTCCGAAGGCGAGTTCGACCTGACGGCGCTGGACCCCATCCGCCCCGACCTCGTCGAAGTCGGCCGCTCCTGCGTCCACCCCGACCACCGCAACGGCGCCGTCATCGCCCTCATCTGGGCCGGCCTCGCCCGCTACATGGACCGCTCCGGCCACAACTGGCTCGCCGGGTGCTGTTCGATCCCGCTGGCCGACGGCGGGCTGCTGGCCGCCGCCACCCGCGCCAACGTCCTCACCCGCCACCTCGCGCCCGAGGAGTACCGGGTCACCCCGCACCTCCCCTGGACCCCCGAAGGCATCGCCTTCCCCGACCGCACGAAACTGCCCCCGCTGCTGCGCGGCTACCTGCGCCTGGGCGCCTGGGTCTGCGGCGAGCCCGCACTCGACGCCGGGTTCGGCAGCGCAGACCTGTACGTCCTGCTCTCGCTGCGCCGCACCAACCCGCGCTACCTCAACCACTTCCTCTCGCTCGCCCCGGGCGCATGAGCGGCTGGCTGCCCACCGCGCCCTGCACTCCCGAAGCCTGCGCGGCCCACGAGGGGCGGGCGGCGAGCATTCCGCACGCGGTGGCGCGTCTCGCCTGCGCCGCCGCCCTGACGCTGCTCGCGGTCCTGACCGCCCCGCCGGTCAGGCTGCTGCCGCAACGCCTCCGCCACGCCCTCGTCCGGGCCTGGGCGGCGGCACTGCTGCGGGCCCTGGGGATACGGATCACCGTGCACGGCAGCCCGGGGCCGGACGGCGGCCGACTGATCGTCGCCAACCACATCTCCTGGCTGGACATCCCCCTCGTCGCCGCCGTCCTGCCCTCCCGGATGCTGGCCAAGAGCGAGATCGGCGCCTGGCCCGTACTCGGTCGCCTCGC
Source organism: Streptomyces sp. NPDC046557 (assembly GCF_040645975.1). Lineage (NCBI taxonomy): Bacteria > Bacillati > Actinomycetota > Actinomycetes > Kitasatosporales > Streptomycetaceae > Streptomyces > Streptomyces sp. NPDC046557. Next base: position 415,869 of record NZ_JBEYZH010000001.1, on the reverse strand, counting down.
CGCCCGGGCCGGAACCCTCTTCATCGAACGCGACCGGATCAGGGCCCTGCCCCACACCGTCGACACCCTCACCCGGTCCCTGCTGGCCGGGGACCGGGTCACCGTCTTCCCCGAAGGGTCCACCTGGTGCGGACGAGCCCAAGGACCCTTCCGGCGGGCAGCGTTCCAGTCGGCCCTGGACGCCCGGGTGCCCGTACAACCCGTACGGCTCGCCTACCGGTCGGCGGCCGACGGGCGCCTCGCCGGGGCGCCCGCCTTCGTCGGGGACGATCCGCTGACCGCCTCCCTGTGGCGGATCGCCCGCGCCCGCGGGATACGGGCCGAGGTGCGGCTGCTGCCGCGCATCCCGCCGGGCCGGCACCCGGACCGACGGGACCTCGCGAAGGCCGCTCAGGAAGCCGTCCGCTGCGACACCGGGCAACCGACGCTGCCCGGCATCCGCACTCAGCCCTCCAGGCCGTCGGCCACCGACAGGGACAGCGCGAAACGCCCCTCCGCGTCCGTCCACCAGCGGGTCAACTCCAGCCCGGCGGCGGCCAGCTCCCGCCGTACGCCCTCCTGACGGAACTTCGCGGAGATCTCCGTGAGGATCTCCTCACCCGCCTCGAAACGCACCACCAGGTCCAGGGCCCGGATCTTCACCACCACCTCCGACCGGGCCCGCAACCGCATCTCGATCCACTCCTGCTCCCGGTTCCACACCGCCACGTGCGCGAAGTCGGCAGTGTGGAAATCGGCGCCCAACTCCCGGTCGATCACGGCCAGCACGTTCTTGTTGAACTCCGCCGTCACCCCCTGGGCATCGTCGTAGGCGGCCACCAGCACCGCCTCGTCCTTGACCAGGTCCGTCCCCATCAGCAAGGCGTCACCCGGCGACAACATCGCCCGCACCGACGCCAGGAACGCGGCGCGCTCCGGCGGCCGCAGGTTCCCGATCGTGCCGCCCAGGAACACCACCAGCCGGGGACCGCCCGACTCCGGCAGGCGCAGCGGGCGCGTGAAGTCCGCCAGGAGGGCGTGCACCCGCAACCCCGGGTGCGCGGCGAGCAGCGTCTGCGCCGCACCCCGCAGGGCGCTCTCGCTCACGTCCACCGGAATATACGTCTCCAGCTCGGGCAACGCCTCGATCAGGTGCCGGGTCTTCTCCGAGGAGCCGGAACCCAGCTCCACGAGCGTGCGCGCGCCCGTTTCCGCGGCGATCTCCCGGGCCCGCCCCAGGAGGATCTCCCGCTCGGCGCGCGTCGGGTAGTACTCGGACAACCGCGTGATCTCCTCGAAGAGTTCACTGCCCCGGGCGTCGTAGAACCACTTGGGCGGCAGCTCCTTCGGCGAGCGGGTCAGGCCGCCGCGCACGTCCGCCCGCAGCGCGGTGTCCGCCGAGTGCTCGTCGAGGGTACGGGTCAACTGGAAGTCACTCACGACAGGCTCTCCTTGAGCGGGGTCAGGTCGACCCGGGTACGGGTGGCGGTCAACAGGGTGCGATCGGCTACCTCGATCCAACGGCTGTCGTCGTCATACGGCTCGGACGCCACGACCGTGCGCCCGGCCGCCGGATCGGACAGGTACCAGAGGGAGTCGCCCCACGCGGTCGCGGCGATGCCCGTGCCGTCCGTCAGCAGCAGGTTCAGCCGGGAGCCCGGGGAAGCGGCCGCCAACTCCCGCACCGGCCCGGCGAGCGCCTCGCCGAGACCGTCCCCCTCCCGCAGGCGGCGCAGTACCAGCGCCCAGATCAACGCCGAATCGGTGCGCGCGGCCAACTGGAGCAACTCGTGCGGCGGCAGCCCCGCGGCCAACGGGGCCGCCGCGTCCGGCCAGTCGCGTATCGCCCCGTTGTGACTGAACAGCCACGGCCCCGACGCGAACGGCGAGGCGGCGGCCTCACCGTCCGCCCCGGCCAACGTGGCGTCCCGTACGGCGGCCAGCACCGCCGCGCTGCGCACCACCCGGGCCAGGTCCGCGAAGGTCAGATCGCCCCAGACCGGGCCGGAGCGCCGGTAGCGGGCCGGAACCGGATCCCCCTCCGCGTACCAGCCGACTCCGAAGCCGTCGGCGTTGATCGTGCCGAACCGCTGGCGGCGGGGCGCGTAGGACTGTCGGACCAGGGAGTGCTCGGGCTCGCTCAGCAGCCGGGCCAGGCACACCTCCGGCCCCAGATAGGCCAGGTGACGGCACATCAGGCCCCACCGCCGCGCGCGGTCCGGAAGCCGGCGAAGATCTGCCGGCGCACCGGCAGGTCCCAGTTGCGGAACGTGCCCCGGCAGGCCACCGGGGCCACGGCGAAGGACCCGCCCCGCAGCACCTTGTGCTCCGGGCCGAAGAACACCTCCGAGTACTCCCGGTACGGGAATGCCCTGAACCCCGGGTACGGGAGGAAGTCCGAGGCGGTCCACTCCCACACGTCGCCGATCAACTGGCGCAACCCGAGCGGGGAGGCGCCGGCCGGATAGCTGCCCGCCCGGGCGGGGCGCAGATGGCGCTGGCCCAGGTTGGCGTGGGCGGGCGTCGGGTCGGCGTCGCCCCACGGGTACCGGGTGGAGCGCCCGGAGCGCGGGTCGTGGCGGGCCGCCTTCTCCCACTCCGCCTCCGTGGGCAGCCGGCGTCCCGCCCAGCGGGCGTAGGCATCGGCCTCGTACCAACTCACGTGCAGCACCGGCTCGTCGTCCGGGACGGGTTCGGTGACGCCGAACCTGCGGCGCAGCCAGATCCCGCCCTCCCGGTGCCAGAACAAGGGCGCCTCGATCGCGTGCGCGCGGATCTGGTCCCAGCCCTCGGCAGCCCACCAGCGGGGCTCCCGGTAACCGCCGTCCGCCATGAACGCCTGGTAAGCGGCATTGGTGACGGGCGCCGTGTCGATCCAGAACGGTGCCACCTCGCGGACGTGCGCGGGCCGTTCGTTGTCCAGGGACCAGGGCTCAGCCGACGTCCCCATCGTGAACGGACCACCGGGTACGAGGACTTCCGCCGCCGCCGGCGGAGGCCCCTGGGGCGGACCGGGGTCGGGCGCGGTGAGTACCGGGGCGCCGCGCCGCAACTGGTGGGTGATCAGCATCGTTTCGTCGTGCTGCTGTTCATGCTGGGCGATCATGCCGAAGGCGAAACCGTCGTCCAGCAGCGGGGTGCCCTCCAGCGGAGTGCGCTCCAGCAGGTCGAAGACCCGGCCCCGCACCTCCGCCGCGTACCGGCGGGCCTCTTCCGGCCCCAGCAACGGCAACTTCGGCCTCTCCGCACGCGGGTGTTGGAAGGCGTCGTAGAGCGGGTCGATCTCCGGGCGCATCGACTCGCGTCCGTCCACCCGGCGGAGCAGCCAGAGCTCCTCCTGGTTCCCGATGTGCGCGAGGTCCCAGACCAGTGGCGACATCAACGGCGAGTGCTGCGTCGTGAGGTCTTCGTCGGTCACGGCGTCGGTCAGTGCGGCGGTACGGGCCCGGGCCGCGGTCAGCTCCGCGGCCGCCCGTTCACGTGACGCGGCGGGATGGGATTCGGTGGTCACGATCGCGGTTCCTTCCCGGCGGGCTGCCGCTCGTCCAAATCGTCGGCCGGACAGCGGCCGCGCCGTACGTAGCGCTCGGTGAAGGCGCCGACCATGTCCTGTACGTGGGAACTCGCGCCCAGCCGCGGCAGCGCCTCCCCGGCCGCCGCGAAGCAGGCGACGGCGGCCGCACGCAGATCGGGGTCGGCCGGTCCCAGCCGGGCGGCGGTCAGCCACAGCGGATTGCGGGGCGCGTGCCGGCCCCCGTACGCGTCCGCCAGCGCCTTCACCACCCGGTAGGCGGTCTCGGCCGCCTCTGGGTCGTCGAACAGCGCGTGTGTGACGGCCACCGGGACCAGCCAGCCGTCCTCGCCCGGCTGCGCGTCGATCATCCGCAGCTCCAGGTGGCCGCGCGGCCGGACCGGCGGGAACAGGGTCGTCAGGTGGTAGTCCAGATCCGCCGGGGTGGGTGGCCTCGGCCCCCCGGTGCGCAGCCAGTCGCGGAACGTCAGCCCACCCGGGACCTCCCACGACGGATCGGCTGAGCACACGCACATCACCTCGGTGTCCAGCGCGTGCCGGGCCCAGGCGGCGCGGGGCTCCACATCCAACGGCGGGGCGAGCGCCCGCCGCGCGTCGATGTCGCCCCAGATCCCCTGCCGCGCGCACCGCCACCCGGCGTACGGACCCTCGCGCGCGGGCGAGTTGGCGAACGACGCCACCAGCACCGCGCCCAGCAGGTGCGCCAGCCGCCACCGCCGGCCGTGCCCGAGCGGGCCCGGCTCCTCCAGTCCGGCGTCCACACAGACCTGCACGGACGCGGAGGCGCGCATCATGGCGCGCCCGGCCGGGCCCGTACGGTCGAAGTAGCGCTCCATAGCCCGGTACCGGGGGCTGTCGAGGAGACGGCGGTAGGGGCTGCGCGGGTCGCGGCCCAGCCCCTGTAGGACCAGGCCCCGCTCACGCAGCGCGCCCCGGACGGCCGCCAGGTCGGCCTGTAGCCCGTCCACGCAGGCGGTGAGGGAGTCGGCGGGGGCGGAGCTGAGCTCCAGCTGTCCGCCGGGCTCGACGGTGAACCGGGACCGCAGTGGCAGGGAGCCCGCCGCGTCGTGCGCCGCGGTCAGCCGGTCGGCGTCCAGCGGCAGCCAGGGGCGCTCGGCGTCCACCACCAGCCATTCGAGCTCGGCGCCGAGCAGGCGCGGCGGACCGGTCTTGAAGCAGATGCCGTGGATCAGTTCCTCGGCGGTGGCTTCGGTCAGGGGGGAGTCGGCAGGGGGCTGGCAGGGTGGAGCGGGTGAGTCCTGGCGCATGACGGGAACCTCATCTCCTGTCGTCGGCCGTCCATGTCGACGGCTCGGATGTCACCCGTGCCTACCCGCCCGCGCGGGACAAAAATCCCTTGCCGCGTCCGCTCCAGCACCGCAGGATCACGGCGTGAGCAGCAGATTGCGTGAGATCGCGCGGCACAACTCGGCGATCCTGGCGGCCGGCGGTTACCGGACGCCCTCCGGACGGCAGATCTCCCTGGCCGCCGCCCTGGCGGAAGCGAAGGCAGGAACCAGGATATATGGGCCAAACCAGGTCATTCCAGATGAGGAATCGCTGACCGGCACCGGCCGGACCACCATCGAGGTCACGGGGGAGAGCAGCACGGTCGCCGCCCGTAGGCTCGCCGCCCACCGCGACGCGGAGCCCGCCGTCGCCGTCCTCAACTTCGCCTCGGCCCGCAATCCCGGCGGTGGATACGTCCGCGGGGCCAAAGCCCAGGAGGAAGCGCTGTGCCGCGCCTCAGCTCTCTACGAGACCCTGCTGGAGGCGCCGGACTACTACGAGACGCACCGCGCCGGCCGCAGCACCTTCTACACCGACCGGGTGATTCACTCGCCGGGGGTCCCCGTATTCCGCGATGACCGGGGCGACCTGCTGGAGGCGCCCTTCCGGGTCGGATTCCTCACCTCCCCGGCGCCGAACGCGGGCACCATCCGCCGCCAGGAGCCGGAGCGCGCCCCCGAGATCCCGGCCGCCCTCGCCCGGAGGGCCGAGCGGGTGCTGGAGGTCGCCGCACTGCACCGCTACCGGCGGCTGGTACTGGGCGCCTGGGGGTGCGGGGTGTTCCGCAACGACCCGGCGGAGGTGGCGGGGGCCTTCCGGGGGCTGCTCGCCGGGCGCTTCGAGGCCGTCTTCGAGCATGTGGTGTTCGGGATCCTCGACCGTGATCCGGGGCCGCGGGCGGCCTTCGAGCGGGCCTTCGCGGGGCTCTGACCACGGGGCGGGCGCGGTCCGCGCGGCCGTCGGCGTGGAGCACGGTGAGAAGCGGCCACCATTCGTATGAATTTCCGGAGGGTCCGTACGCAGGTACGGGAACACGCCGGGATCCATGGGCTACCCCTGTCACGTCATGACGGCGCCCCTCACTTCCCTCCCACTCCACTCCACCACGGCTGGACGCAGGACGACGGCGCGGGGGCCCGCCTGGGTACCGAGAGGAAGACAAGCGAATGAAGAAGCGTCTCGTGCTCGCCGGATCCGCTGTGGTGGCAAGCCTGGGCCTGGGCATCGCGGCAGTTCCGGCCGTGGCCCAGCCCCTGACCCTGAACGTGCGGTGCGGTGACATCGCAGGACTCATCACCGCCGTCACACAGGCGAACAGCAATCCCGACGGCGGCACGATCTCACTGGCCCACCGCTGCGTCTACCGCTTCACGGCCGGCATCGGTGACAGCGCGCTGCCGCCCATCACCAGCCGGGTCACCATCAAGGGCGAGGACTCGACCCTGATGCGGTCCACGGTCGTGCCCGGCTTTCGGCTGCTGAACGTGGCGCCGACCGGTTACCTGACGCTGAAGGGCATCGTCGTCAACGGAGGCAACTCCGACAACGGCGGTGGCATCTACAACGCGGGCACACTGCTGCTCGAAGACACCACCGTCTCCGGAAACCACGCGGCCCTCAACGGCGGTGGCATCTTCAACAACAACGGCCATGTCACCGCGGTCGACAGCAGGATCCTCAACAACATCGCCGTCACGCTTCAGGGCGGCGGCCTCTACAACTCCACGAACGGCAACGTCACCCTGAAAAAGACGACCGTCGCGGGCAACACGGCCAACACCGACGGTGGCGGCGTCGAGAACGGCGGCACGCTCCGGGTCCTGGACCACAGCGTATTCACGCACAACGAGGCATTCGAACACGATGGCGGTGCCATCGACAACGACGGCATCACCACGATCAGCGACAGCCGGTTCATCGCGAACTGGGCGGACTACGACGGTGGCGCCGTCAACAACACCCCCGGTGCGTCGCTGGAGGCCCGCGAGACGGTCTTCGAGCTGAACAAGGCGGGCCGCGACGGCGGTGCGATCAACAACCTCGGCGTCGCCACCCTGGAGCGAATCAAGGTCGAGAAGAACTCCGCCGGCCGGGACGGCGGTGGCATCAACAACGGACCGGCGAGCGCGCGCGTACCCGCCATCCGGCTCACGCTCACCCGCTCCCTCGTCGTTGAGAACCGGGCGGCGGAGGACGGCGGCGGCATCAACAACGCCCTGAACGCGCTCGTGGAGCTCAGGGACACCAAGCTCAACCACAACCTGCCCACCAACTGCGCCGGCAACGTCGCGCACTGCGTCGGCTGACCGCAACCCCATCGGCTCCGACAGACGGCCGGGGCCCCGCCCGAGCAACGGGCGGGGTCTTCCCGCCACCTGACGACCCGCCCGACTACCGCCAGCCGTAGCGCTCCCGCAGCCGGTTCACCACGAGCTGGAACCGGTCCCGGTCCAGCGCGCACGCCTCCCGACGCATGCCCGACTCGTGCACCCGGAGCACCCGGTCCACATCCACCCAGGACTCCCGCCCCGCGCCGTCCCACGGCCCGGTGCCGATCGGCACCCACTCGCGGTCGTGGTCGTGCCGCTTGCTGGACAGCCGCACCGCGAGCAACGTCCGGCGACCCGCCTCACGCGCGACCACCAGCACGGGCCGGTCCTTGCCGCGCCCGTCGTTCTCCTCGAAGGGGACCCAGGTCCAGACGATCTCGCCGGGGTCGGGGTCGCCGTCCTTGTCGGGGGCGTACTCGGTGCGGACCGGGCCGATGGCGTGCGGATCGGCCTCGGAGGTGGCGGTGAGCCCGCCGCGGCCGGGCTGGTCGACCTGATCGTTGCCGGCGCCGCCGGCGTGGTGCGAAAGTGCCGTCATGCGGGTGAGATTACTGCTTCGTGCCCAGGGGTGAGGACGCCGACGGTCGCCGCGCCCTACGCCCTATACGGCCGGGACCAGACCGTCGGCCACCAGCCCGGCCAGTACCGCTTGGCCCAAGGCATGCACGGCGGACTGGGGGCGGACCATCACCGTGATCTCCTTGATCCGCTCGTCCGCGTCGAGGTGCAGCAGATCGATGCCGTGGATCTGCTTCCCGTCCACCGTGGCCCGGAAGACCAGCACCGCGGCGGGGGCATCGCCGGCTCCGGCCGGCTCAGGGGCGCTGCTCTCGGCGGCGCCGTCCAGTCGGCCGACGTAGCGGAAGTCCTGGAAGGTGCGCAGCAGTACGCCGAACAGCGCGATGACCGTCGCCTTGCCTTCGAACGGCGTGAACTTCACTGGGCTGTAGAGCCGTACGTCCTCGGTGAACAGCTCCCCCAGGGCGGTCAGGTCGCGGTCGTCGACGGCGGAGCGGAAGCGGTCGGCGGTGGTCATGGGCGTCGTGGGCGCCATGGGTACACACTCCTCGATGTGATGAGCCATCGCGACCATCATGGCCAAGGGGACGCGCGGGCGGGGGTTTTGGGGGCAGTGTTCCGGTGGGGCGGTGTCGGGAGGTGCTGGGGGTGTCCCGTCGGTCCACCGTCCTTTCGTGTCGTGCCGGCCCGTCAAGGGCGCGCCTCCTCCTCCCTCGTCGTCGCGTCGCTGCGCGATGGCCTTCGGCCACCCTTGACCGCCCGGCCCGCCCCGAAACGCCAAAGACTGCCGGAAAGCCCCCAGCACCTCCTCGAGACCGCCCCGCCGGAACCCCGCCCCCGAAACCCCCGCCTCGCCCGCTAGATCCACCCCTCCAGCGATGCCATGAACGCCTCGAAGTCGTCCCGGTGGATGGTGTGGCCCGCGCCCGGGACCGGGCGGACTTCGAAGCCCCGTTGCCGGAGGAGCGTCGCGCGTTCCGGTGAGATCAAGAAGCTCGGGTCGGCGATCTGGACCAGGGACGGGACGACCGGGGCCGCCGGGAGGAGGTCGCTGGTGGAGAGTTCCGCCAGGGACGAGGCCGTGGCGTCGTCCCACGCCGCCAGGGTCTCCAGCTCGATCTCCACGTCGACCTCGTCCCAACGCGGGTTCATCTCCCGCACCCGCTCCTTGCTCGCCAACGCCTTGAACCGCGCGAACACCTCCGGTCCGAACCCCTCCGCCGAAGCCAAGTACCAGGCCGGGTCGGAGAAGACGGCACGCTTCGGCTTGAGTCGATCCACCGCCAGTGACAACGTGAGGCCACCGAGGGAATGGCCCAGCGCGAGGTCGGCGCCGGTGGGCAGGGTTTCGACCACGTCGTCGGCGAAGAGGCGGGGGCTGTACTCGCCCCGCCCGCTCGCACCGTGGCCCCGTAGGTCCACGGCGATGACCCGATAGCCGCGATCGGCGAGGGCGGGAGCGACGCGGCGCCAGGTCCGGTGGTCGGCCATCATGCCGTGGATGAGGAGGGCGGTCCGGTCGCCGTCGCCCCATGTCCGCGTGTGCAGTTTCACGGTGGTGCTCTGCTTTCTGGTCGTCGGTCTTCTTGTCGTCAGCGTCAGTCGGCAGTGTCGTAAGAGTCGTAAATACCGGAAGTGAACCTCGTCAATCAGGGCAGGACGGCAGGACGGCAGGACGCCGGACGGACGGCACGACGCCCGGACCGCAGAAACTCACCGCACCCCTCGGATTGGCCCGATGTGCGGGGATCGGCCGCGGCGTTGCCGGTGCCGGGGGAGGAAAGGGCCACGGTGCCCTCCTGGGCGGGGAGCGGTTACACGTGTCAATAAAGCGCGTAACCACTGTGTAGCATTCGTTTCACGCCATCCGCTAGACCCCGTGCCCGACCGGTCTGGAAAGATTCCAGGGCAATGCCTCAGTCACCGAACACCCCATCAGCGAACAACCCATCAGAGAACCCGCACTCAGCGGGCACCCCGTCAGCGGGCGGTCCGGCCGCCCCCGTGCCGACCAGCGCCGACGTCGCCCGCCTCGCCGGCGTGTCGCGCGCGACGGTCTCGTACGTACTGAACAACGCGGAAGCCGTACGCATCAGCGAGCCGACCCGCCGCAAGGTCCGCGAGGCCGCCGAGGAGCTGGGATACGTCCCGCACGCCGCCGCGCGCAGCCTGCGCGCCGGGCACACCCGGATCGTGCTGCTGCCGACCTCCGACGTGCCCGTCGGGCCGCTCTACAGCGCGTTCCTCAACGAGCTCCAGTGGGCCCTGCGGCGCCTCGACTACACCGTGGTGCAGTACGGCAGCCTCGGCCTCACCGGTGACGAGGCCGCCCGCGCCTGGGCCGAGCTGCGCCCGGTCGCGGTGATCTCGCTCGGGGCGATCGCCCTCTCCGCGCACAACGTGGCCACGCTCAAGCGGGCCGGGGCCCGGGCGGTGATAACGCTGGGGCCCGAGCGGGTTCCCGGGGCGCACGCGCTGGTCATGGACCAGGCGGAGGTCGGCGCCCGGGCGGCCGCCCACCTGGTCGAGCGGGGCCGGCGCCGGATCGGGGTGATCGTTCCCGAGGAGGAGGGGCTGGGGCTGTTCTCCGGCCCCCGGTTGGCCGGCGCCCGGTCGGTGGCGTCCGCCGAGGTGGAGCCGTTGCCCTTGGCCTACACCGAGGAGTCGGCCGCTGCGCTCGCGGGCCGCTGGCGGACGCTCGGGCTGGACGCGGCCTTCGCGTACAACGACGAGTACGCGATGCTGCTGATGCGGGCCCTCCAGGACGCCGGTCTGCGCGTGCCCGAGGACGTGGCCGTCATGGGCGCCGACGACCTGCTGCTCGGGCGGCTGCTGCGGCCCCGGCTCAGTACCGTGCAGATCGAGATGCCCACCGGCGACCACTTGGCCGCCCTGGTGGACCGCGCGGTCAGGGATCCTTCCCGGATCACCGAGCGGCACGACCTGATGGCGGCCGTGGCGGTCCGGCGCGAGTCCACCTGAGCGCCGCCCCGCCTCCCTCCCAGCCCTTCCGCACCTCCGACCCCTTCGCCACCTTCCACCTCCCGCACAGCTCCCACCCCCCTTGCCTCCCGACAGGCCGTTGACAGGCGGTGATCGGCGGACGGAGACTGCGGGCGCGCCCCATCCGGGCGTGCCCGGCGCCGTGCGCCGGCGTCGACACCGGCGCCGCCGCGGCACCGCCCGTACGGATCCGCCCAGGAGAGACCCCATGAGCATCCGCACCGTCCGCGACGTCTACGTCGTCGACGCCGTCCGCACCCCGATCGGCAAGTTCGGCGGGGCGCTCGCCGGCGTCCGCCCGGACGACCTGGCCGCCCACACGGTGCGCGCGCTGGTGGACCGTACGCCCGATCTCGACCCGGCACGCATCGACGACGTCGTCTTCGGCGACGCCAACGGGGCGGGCGAGGACAACCGGGACGTCGCGCGCATGGCGGTGCTGCTCGCCGGACTGCCCGTGTCCGTCCCCGGGGTCACCGTGAACCGGCTCTGCGGGTCCGGCCTGGAGGCCGTGATCCAGGCCGCCCGCGCCATCGCGCTCGGTGACGCCTCCGTGGCCATCGCGGGCGGCGTGGAGTCGATGTCCCGTGCGCCGTGGGTGGTGCAGAAGCCGGAGCGCGCCTTCCCGGCCGGGCACCAGCAGATGTGGTCCACCACCCTGGGGTGGCGGATGACCAACCCCCGGATGCCCGCGGAATGGACGGGCTCGCTCGGCGAGGGCGCCGAACTCGTCGCGGACAAGTACGCCGTCACGCGCGAGGCGCAGGACCTGTTCGCGCTGGAGAGCCACCGCAAGGCCGCGGCCGCCTGGGCCGAGGGGCTCTACGCGCCGGAGGTCGTCCGGTACCCGGGCGTGGACCTCGTACGGGACGAGTCGATCCGCGAGGGTTCCACCCCGGAGGCGATGGCCCGGCTGAAGCCCGCGTTCCGTACCGACGGCTCCGGCACCGTCACCGCGGGCAACGCCTCGCCGCTGAACGACGGGGCGGCGGCCCTGTTGCTGACGGACGAGGCGGGGCTCGCCGCCACCGGCCGGGAGCCGCTGGCCCGGATCAGCGCGAGCGCCGTCACGGGGATCGAGCCGCAGCTCTTCGGGCTCGGTCCGGTGGAAGCCGTCCAGCGGGCGCTCACCAAGGCCGGCCGGGGGCTGAACGACCTGTCCGTGCTGGAACTCAACGAGGCGTTCGCCGCACAGGCGTTGGGCTGTCTGGCGGCCTGGCCGGAGCTGGATCCGGCGGTGGTCAACCCGCGCGGCGGTGCGATCGCGATCGGGCACCCGCTCGGCGCTTCGGGCGCCCGGCTGGCCGGCTCGGTCGCCCACCAGCTCGCGGCGGCGGGCTCCGGTACGGGGTTGGCGGCGCTGTGCATCGGTGTCGGGCAGGGGATCGCGCTGGTCCTGGAGCGCTGACCCTCGTGCTGGGCCGCCTGTCGATCATTTCCGGTCAAGGTGGCGCCGCAACTGCCCAATAACTGAACAGAAGTGCCGCCCCGGGTCTGGCACGATGGCGCGTGCCGCCCCCCGCTCCCCAGACCCGGAGGCCCCGCGCCATGCCGCTCCTCGACCCGACGCTCTGGCAGGACGGACCCACCCTGACCGGCGGCGCCGCCCCGGTCGTCGAACCCGCGACCGGTCGCACCCTCGCCACCCTCGACCTCGCCGCGCCCGTCGACGTCGCGGAGGCCGCGGTACGGGCCGGGGCCGCGCAACGCGACTGGGCGCGGGCCACCCACCTGGAACGGGCGGCCGTGCTGCGCCGCGCCGGGGACCTGTTCGGGGCCCACGCGGACGAGCTGCGGGACTGGCTGGTGCGGGAGTCGGGCTCCGTACCCGGCAAGGCGGACTTCGAGTTGCACGTCGCCGCGCAGGAGTGCTACGAGGCGGCCGCCCTCGCGTCGCGTCCCACCGGTCAGGTCCTGGCCGGGGAGGCGCCCCGGCTCTCCTTCACCCGCCGGGTGCCGGCCGGGGTCGTCGGGGTCATCGCCCCGTTCAACGCGCCGCTGATCCTGTCGATCCGGTCGGTGGCGCCGGCCCTCGCGCTGGGCAACGCGGTGCTCCTCAAGCCCGACCCGCGCACCGCCGTCTGCGGCGGCATCGCCTTGGCCGCGGTGTTCGCCGCTGCGGGGCTGCCGGCGGGGCTGCTGCACGTGCTGCCCGGCGGGGCCGCGACGGGAGCGGCCGTCGTCGCCGATCCCCGCGTACGGGTGGTGTCGTTCACCGGCTCGACCGCCGCCGGGCGATCCGTAGGCGAACTGGCGGGTCGTCACCTGACGCGCGCGCACCTGGAATTGGGTGGCAACTCGGCGCTCGTCGTGCTGGAGGACGCCGATGTCGAGGCCGCCGTGGCGCAGGCCTCCTGGGGCTCCTTCTTCCACCAGGGCCAGATTTGCATGACGGCCGGGCGCCACCTGGTGCACGCCTCGCTGTACGACGAGTACGTCGAGCGGCTCGCCGCGCGCGCGGAGGCGCTGGCGGTGGGTGACCCGTACCGCGAGCAGGTGCACCTGGGGCCGCTCATCGACCGGGGCCAGGTGGAGCGGGTCCACGCCCTGGTCGAGGCGAGTGCCGAGCAGGGCGCCAAGGTGGTGGCGGGCGGCACCCACCAGGACCTGTTCTACCGGCCGACGGTGCTGGCGGGGGTGTCCGACGACTGCCCCGCCTACGCTGAGGAGGTCTTCGGCCCGGTGGCGCCCGTACGGTCCTTCGCTACGGAGGACGAGGCGGTGGCGCTGGCCTCGGCGGGACCGTACGGGCTCTCCCTCGGGATCGTCACGCGCGACGCCGCGCACGGGCTCGACCTTGCCGACCGCATCCCGACCGGTATCGCCCACGTGAACGACCAGACCGTCAACGACGAGGCCGTCGCCCCCTTCGGCGGGGTCGGCGCGTCGGGCACGGGGGCCCGCTTCGGCGGCGAAGCGAACCTGGACGCCTTCACCGAACTCCGCTGGACCACGGTCCGCTCGACGGCGCCCGCCCACCCGTTCTAGGGGGCCGCCCCCCGTCGCGGAATGCACGGGGCGGATAGTTCGTTCACGCAGGACAACCGGCTAGCAGGAGGTCTGGACACCGTGGCGACAGTCGAGCTCACCAAAGAGAACTTCGACCGGACGGTCAGCGACAACCCGTTCGTGCTGATCGATTTCTGGGCGGGCTGGTGCCGGCCCTGCCTGCAGTTCGCACCGGTCTTCGAAAAGGTGTCGGAGGCCAACCCGGACCTGCTCTTCGCGAAGGTGGACACCGAGGCGCAGCAGGAGCTGGCCGGGGCCTTCCAGATCACCTCCATCCCGACGCTGATGATCGTCCGGGACCAGGTGGCGATCTTCGCGCAGCCCGGCGCGCTCCCCGAGGCGGCGCTGACCGACCTCATCGCGCAGGCCCGCGCCCTGGACATGGACGAGGTCCGGGCGAAGATCGCCCCGTCGGACCGGCCGGAGGCACAGGGCGACGAGGGGGCGGGTGAGCCGGGAACGTCCGGCACGCCGGAGGTCTGACATTTCCCGCCGCCGCCCCAGCCCCGCGGCGACACTGGCCGCATGACTGAAGCGGTGGAGTACGACGTGGTGGTGCTCGGCGGGGGACCGGCGGGCGAGAACATCGTGGACCGGACCCGGGCCGCCGGGCTCACCACGGCCCTGGTGGAGAGCGAGCTCGTGGGCGGCGAGTGCTCGTACTGGGCCTGCATCCCGAGCAAGGCGCTGCTGCGCCCGGTGCTGGCCCGGGCCGATGCGCGCAGGGTCCCCGGCCTGGCGGGAGCCGTCGGGGGCCCCCTCGACGCGGAGGCGGTGTACGCGCACCGCGACTACTGGACCGGGAACTGGAAGGACGACGGCCAGATCGACTGGCTCGACTCCGTCGGCGCCCACGTGTACCGCGGCCACGGCCGGCTCTACGGCATCCGCAAGGTCGCCGTCACCAGCCCCGAGGGCGAACACCACGTCCTCACGGCCCGCCACGCCGTGGTGATCGCGACGGGTACCCGGGCCGTGATCCCCCGGCTTCCCGGGATCGTCGGGGCCCGCCCGTGGACCAGCCGGGAGGCGACCTCCGCCCGTCAGGCGCCGGGGCGGCTGCTGATCGTCGGTGGCTCAGTGGTCGCCGCCGAGATGGCCACCGCCTGGCAGGCCCTCGGCTCCCGCGTCACCGTCCTCGTACGGGGCTCGGGACTGCTGCCGCGCATGGAACCGTTCGCCGGGGAACTGGTCGCCGAGGCGCTGCGCGAGGCCGGCGCGGAGATCCGTACGGATGTCGCGGTGGAGGCGGTCGTACGGGACGGGGCGACCGGGCCCGTGACCGTCGTGCTGGAAGGCGGCGAGACCGTCGAGGGCGACGAACTGCTGATGGCGACGGGCCGCGCCCCGCGCACCGACGACATCGGGCTGGACACCGTGGGCCTGGTGCCCGGCGAGTGGATCGGTGTCGACGACAGCTGCCGGGTCCCCGGCCACGACTGGCTCTACGCCGTCGGTGATGTCAACCACCGCGCGCTCCTCACCCACCAGGGCAAGTACCAGGCCCGGATCGCCGGCGCCGTCATCGCCGCCCGTGCGGCGGGCCGGGAGGCGGCCGACACCGGCCCGTGGGGCGCCCACACCGCCACCGCCGACACCGCCGCCCTCCCGCAGGCGGTGTTCACCGACCCCGAGGCCGCTGCCGTCGGCCTGACCCTGGCCGAGGCGCAGAAGGCGGGCCACCGCGTCCGCGCGGTCGACTACGACCTCGGGAAGGTCTCCGGCGCCGGCCTGTACGCCGACCCGTACCCGGGCCGGGCCCGGATGGTCGTCGACCTGGACCGCGAGGTGCTGCTCGGCGCCACCTTCGTCGGCCCGGGCGCGGCGGAACTGCTGCACGCGGCCACCATCGCGGTCGCGGGGGAGGTGCCGATCAGCCGGCTGTGGCACGCGGTCCCGGCGTTCCCGACCGTCAGTGAGATCTGGCTGCGGCTGTTGGAGACGTACCGGGGCTGACAGCGGGGGAGTCGGGAGCCGCCGGTGATCAATTGGCCCTGGAAGGAGGTCGGCGCGGGCCGGTTGAATGGCGGTACCGACGAACGAAGGAGCCACCGTCCGTGATAGTGATCGCACACCTCAGCGATGTCCACTTCGACGGCGACGCGCGGGCCACCGACCGCGCCCGCCTCGTGATGGAGTACCTCGACGGCCTGCCGTACGACCTCGACGCGGTGCTCGTGAGCGGTGACATCGCCGACCACGCCGCCCCCGAGGAGTACGACGTGGCCCGCAAGGTGCTGCGCTCGCGCCACCCGCTCATCGTCTGTCCCGGCAACCACGACGAGCGGATCGCCTTCCGGCGGGGTCTGCTCGGGGCGGCGGAAACGGCGGCCGAGTCGGAGAGGGAGACGGAGCGGGCGGCGGAGCCGGTGGACCAGGTGGTGCGGGGCGACGGCTTCGTCCTCGCCGTGTGCGACTCCTCCGTCCCCGGCGAACACCACGGTTTGCTGGCGGAGTCGACGCTCGAATGGCTGGAGGGGGTCCTGACCGAAACCCCGCGCGACGTCCCTGTCCTGGTGGCCTTCCACCACCCGCCCGTCACCCTGCACATTCCGTACGTGGACGGCATCCGCCAGTTCGGCGAGGAGCGCCTCGCGGCGCTCGCCGAACGGCACCCGCACCTCAAGGCGTTCCTGTGCGGTCACGCCCACACCGGGGCCGCCACGACCTTCGCGGGCCGGCCGCTGCTGGTGGCGCCGGGCGTGGTGTCCACGACGCGGCTGCCGTGGGAGGCGCGGAGCGGTGCCGACGAGCACCTACACCTCGACGAGCCGCCGGTCGTCGCGTTCCACGTCCTGGGCGAGGACGGACGACTGACGACCCATTACCGGGTCGTCGTGGACCGCCGGTAGCTGCTGCCGTCCCGGGTGCGGGTGAGGTGGCCCGAGGTGATCAGGTACCGCCGCAGGGCCGAGCAGTCCTCGTACACCGTGCGCAGCGCGTCGTTCACCTCGGGCTCGGTGTACTCCCGACCGGGGGTGAAGAGGTTTTCGGCGAGGTGGACGAGCAACTGCTCGCGCCGGGCCGCCTTGCGCGGAATGGCGGTGAGGCGGCCGTGGGAGAAGAGGTCTTCGACGCCGAGCGGTGGGGTTCGGGTGCTCCGCGACGTGTTCTGTACCGTGCTCTGTGACATGCCGTGCAGCTTCGCGCGGGAGTGTCGGGCGCGCAACGCAATTGTCGGTGCCGGGAGTCGGCCCCTCGGCCCGCCGCTCCCGGACGTCTCCGGGACCGGCGGGCCGCCTGTGCGTGGGGCTCAGGGATGCATGGGCTCAGGGGGCGACGGTGATCTGCTGCGCGGGGTCGGTGGTGTCGGTGACCTTGTAGACGGCGTTGAAGGTGGAGGAGGTCGCGCTCGTCGGGCAGCCGAACCCGCCCGTGACCGTGACCGGCACCGAGGCGTTGGTGAAGGTCAGACCGGACGGGGCGCCGTTGGCCCAGGCGCCGCCGACGCTCGCCGGGCCGCCCGGGGCGGCCGTGACCGTACAGGTGGCCAAGCCGCTGGTGTGGACGACGAGGCCGCCGGTCGGCACGGTCATGGTCGCGGTGACGGGCGAGCCGTTCTGCATGGACACCGACCAGGCGCCGCTGGTGGTGACCGTCGGGGTCACGCCGGGCATGCTCGACGTACAGGAGCTGTACGTGGGAGCGGAGATCGGCGAGGAGACGGGCCCGGCGGCGTTGTGGTTGCCGGGGGCGGCCGGCACCGTACCGGTGGAGACGGAGACCGAGCAGGTCACGGTGACCGACCCGGCCTTGAGCGTGGCCTTGCCGCTGAGGGTGGCCTTGAAGGCGTGCCCGGCCGGCGTGACGGTGGTCGACCCGGCCAGCGGTAACGGTGCGGCGGTCGCGGAGGCGGAGGCCACCGTCAGGGCGGCTGCGGCGGCCATGCCGAGGGCGAGCGCGGTGCGCGTACGGCTCATGGCTGTACTCCTTGGGAATCGTGGTGCGGGGTGGGGGAGCGGGTGGGGTCCGCCGGTGCGTCCCGGGTGGGGATGGGATCCCGGGAAGCGGTGGGGTCCGCGGCCTCGGTGGTGTCCGGGGCGCGCGGGGCGGCGTACGGCTGCCAGGCGAAGATCAGGCCGCCGCCGAGGATGCCGAGCAGGGTGCCGATCAGGAAGCCGCCGAGGTTCGACAGCACCAGGGCGGCGGTGGCGATCAGGGTGGTGAGGACGCCTGCGAGGGTGCGCTGTTGAGGGGCGAACCACGCCGTGAGCCCGAGGACGATCATGACGATCCCCATCAGGACGGACGGGATGCCCGCCACCCCCTGTTGGAGCATGATCTTCAACGGTGCCAGCGGCAGGACGCAGATCCAGGCCCCGGCCGCGACGGCGGCCAGGCCGCCCCAGAAGGGTCTGCCGCGCCGCCAACGCCGCCACCCCCGCCACGACGGTCGGTGACGGCTCAGAAGCATTCCTTCTTCCCCTTGCTGATGTCCATGCTCAGCCCGGAGAGTTTGAACGTGCCCGCGTTGGTGGCCCAGGCGGTCTGGTGCAGATCGGTGATGGCGACGGTGTCGGCCTGCTGGGCGAACAGGTCCTGCATGCCCACCGCCTCCGCCGGCCCCTTGTCGAGGGTGGAGGCGTCGCGGCCGATCTCGATGTTGCTGAACACGGCGTCGCCGGAGAGCTGGGTGGCGTCGACGAACAGGTTGCTCGCCTCGACCGGGTTCTTCCGCCCCGCGGTGAGGTTGAGCGAGATGTCCCCGATGAGGGGGAGGGTGGTCACCACCGACTGGCAGAGGCTGTGGAGTTTGGCCTCCTTGATGGCGGTCACCGCCACGGGGATCAGGTCTTGGCGGGCGTTGACGTCCACGCTGCCGTACTGGGCGAAGCCCTCGCCCTCCAGGCTCTTAGCCGACACCTTGAACTGCTGCCCGGAGACGGCGAAGGAGGCGGCGAGCGCGCCTTGGGCGAGAGCGATCCCGAGGCCTGCGGTCACGGCCACGGCGGGCACGGTCAGCAGGGCGAACCGCCGCCAACGGACCCGTCCGGTGCCCCTTCGGTCGTCCTCGCCGGCGGGGCCCTCGGTGCCGGGTGGTTCGGATAAGTTCGGTGAGCTTGCCATGAGATCGTCCCTGTATCTCGGCTGTGCACCTTTGTTACCGACGAGTTGAATGTAAGAGTGCCAATGGAGGTTGGCAAGGTTGCTCGAACGTACCTTTTCGGCCGACTCCTACTGCCCCGTACGCCGTTCCGTGGCCTCGGTGCGTAGCAGTTCCGCCACCTCCGCCTCGACCCGTCGGGCCATCGCGCGGGCGAACTCGGCGGCCACGACCTCGCCGGCCACCGGCCGCAGCGCCGCGGCCGCCTCGGAGATGTGATCCAGCTGGGTGGCCGAAAGCCGCTCCGTCCCATCCGGAGCGACGAGCCCGTCCGGTCCGACGAGCCCGCCCGGTCCGATCACGTGCCGCCGGAACAGCCCCACGAACCGGTCGGCGAGCGCCGCCGCCTGGTCTTGTACGAAATCCCCCGCGTCGAGGATCTCCGCGAGCGGCATGCCCTGGCGCACCAGCGTGAGCGTCGCCTCCAGTAGCCGCCTGCTGCGGTGCGTGACCCGGTCCCCGTCGATCCGTACGTACCCCAGCTCCGCCGCCCGCCGGGTGTCCTCGGCGGTCGCCGCCGCGCCGAACAGGTCGCGCAGCTCGGCCGTCGACATGGTGACCGGCTCCTCCTGCTCCCAGTCGCCGGTCATGGCCCGCTCCAATCCGAGCAGTTGGGACAGGCCGCCGCCCCGCTCCCACGCGTCCAGCAGTTCGGCGATGCCGTTGACGGAGTAGCCGCGGCCCAGGAGGTCGCTGATCAGCCGCAGCCGCGTCAGGTGGTCGTCGGAGTACCAGGCGACCCGGCCCTCCCGGCGCGGCGGGGGCAGCAGCCCGCGCTCCTGGTAGTAGCGCAGGTTGCGGACCTTGACGCCGGCCGCCCGCGCCACGTCCTCGCGACGGTAGCGCCCGCCGCCGCTCCGGCCGCCGTCGCTCCGCCCGCTGTCCCTCCGGTCGTCGCCACTCCGGCCGACCCGTACTTCCCCCTGGCTGCCCACCCGGCCGAGTGTAGGACGTACCGGCAGGTCACATGGGCTCTACGGACGCCCTTCCCGTTCCATCCGCTTGACGGCCCGCAGCACCACGAACTTGGGTTCGCTCGCGGCGACTTCGCTGTTGCCGAACAACCGCTTGAGGTGGCTGTGGTAGCCCATGTGGCGGTTGGCGACCACCCACAGCTCGCCGCCCGGCCGCAGCACCTTGCGGGACTGGGCGAACATCCGCAGCGCGGTCGCGTCGGTGGTCGCCTGGTGGGAGTGGAACGGCGGGTTGCACAGCACCAGGTCCACCGAAGCGGGGTCCAGCATGGCCACGCCGTCGCCGACGAGGAAGTCGGCCCGGTCGCGGTCGTGCGTCACGTTGGCGCGGAACGTGGCCTTGGCAGAGGCGATCGCCTGGTACGACTCGTCGGTGAACACGACCTCCGCCCGGGGGTCGGCGACCGCCACCGCGGTGCCGACCACGCCGTTGCCGCAGCCCAGGTCCACGACCCGGGCACCGTTCGTGTTGTTCGGGATGGACTGCAGGAAGAAGCGGGTGCCGACGTCGAGCCGGTCGGCGCAGAAGATGCCCGCGTGGTTGACCACGGTCAGGCCGGCACCCGAGCCGCCCTCCGCGTCGACGGTGTAGGTCACCGGCCAAGGGTCGGCGGACGCGCCCTGGGCGCTCCCGGAGCCCGGGGCGCCCGGCGCACCGGTCGGGCCCGCCGCACCGGGCGTACAGAAGATCAGGCGCGCCTTCTTCTCGGCGAGCGAGGTCTTCGTCGGACCCAGGATCCGCTCGAAGAGACGCAGCGTGGAGGTGTGGATCTCCTTGACCATGCCGGCGCCCACCACGACGCTGTCCGCGTGCAGCCGCGGCGCCAGCCGGTGGAGCTGGTCCTCCAGTAGCGCGAGGCTCTTGGGCACCCGGACCAGGAGCACATCGATCCGGGCGGGCGGCTCGTCCTGCGTGGTCAGCAGGGTCACCGTGTCCTTGGCGGTGCCGATCCCGGCCCGATCCAGGTTGGCCATGGTGGCCGAGCGGGTCAGGGAGGAGTCGGTGATCTGCGTCGGGTGGTGGGCGGCCAGGGCCGTCGTCAGCGCGCCCCAGCGGTCGCCGAGGACGGTGATCTGCCGACCGCCGCCCAGGTCCACCGGTCCGCGGTCCCCGGTCCCGGAGTCGAGATGGTGGAGCAGGTACTCGTCAGCCGCGTCCCAGGCGCGCAGCCGGTCGCGCGGGTCCTGGGGGAAGCGGGTGAGCTCGTAGGAGCCGAAAGGCGTGGTCAGACGGTTCATATTGGCCCCAGGCTATCCGAGACGGCCGCCCGGCCCGCAATGGACGGGGCCGGGCGGCCGTGCGTCGGGCGCCATGGGCGGACCGCCGCACGGGCATCCCGCCCCGCCATGGCGGTCCTACGCGGGCAGCTCGCCCGCCATGGCGGCGGCGATCCGCAGGTACGGGGCCGCCTCGGCGGCGCGGCCCCGGCGCTCCAGGGTCCGGCCGAGCATCAGCTGCGCGTAGTCCTCCACCGGCCAGCGCTCCAGGATGACCCGCAGCTCCGCCTCGGCGCGCGAGAGCTGGGCGGAGTGGTAGTAGGCGCGCCCAGCAGCAGCCGGGGCGCGAGCTGCTCCGGGACCTCGGCGGTCAGGGTGGCCAGGACGCGGGCCGCGCTCGCGTACTCCTTCGCCTCGAAGAAGAGACCGGCCCGCTCCCAGCGCTCGGCCGCCGTCCCGTGTCCGTAGTACGCCTCGCGCGCCTGGTGCACGGCGTCCTGGGGCTCCCGGGCCTCCTCGGCGTCCATGACCGCTCCTTCCGCCGTTCGGGTGGTGTGTCGGTCCCTCCAACACAGTGGCTTCCCCACGCATTCCTCGGAACGAAGCGGCCCCGGCGGTACTAGGTTGTGCGGTATGAGCAATCTCGATCGCCAGCCCGCTCTCTCCGTGTGCGGCGGCCGCGGCTTCGTCGTCGCCGAGCCGGTACGCGAGCTCCTCAGCCCGCGTACGGTCAAGCTCGGGGAGTCCACCGAGGTCCGCCGGCTGCTGCCGAACCTGGGGCGCCGGATGGTGGGCGCCTGGTGCTTCGTCGACCACTACGGCCCCGATGACATCGCCGACGAGCCCGGCATGCAGGTGGCGCCCCATCCGCACTCCGGTCTCCAGACCGTGAGCTGGCTGCACGAGGGGGAGGTCCTGCACCGCGACAGCGTGGGCAGCCTCGCCACGATCCGCCCGCGCGAGCTGGGGCTGATGACCTCGGGCCACGGCATCAGCCACTCCGAGGAGAGCCCGCGCCCGCACGCCCGCCTCCTGCACGGCGCCCAGCTGTGGGTGGCCCTCCCGGACGCCCACCGCGACGTGGCCCCGCACTTCCAGCACCACGCGGACCTGCCCCGGGTCACGGCCCCGGGCCTGACCGCGACGGTCATCCTGGGCACCCTGGACCAGGCCACCTCGCCGGGCACCGCCTACACCCCCATCGTGGGCGCGGACCTCGCCCTGTCGGCCGGCACCGAAACCCGGCTCCCGCTCGACCCGGACTTCGAGTACGCGGTCCTGTCGATGTCGGGCGAAACCCACGTCGACGGCGTCCCGCTGATGCCGGGCTCGATGCTCTACCTGGGCTGCGGGCGCACGGAACTCCCCCTTCGCGCCGCCTCGGACGCGGGCGTGATGCTCTTGGGCGGCGAACCGTTCGAGGAGGAGATCGTCATGTTCTGGAACTGGATCGGGCGCAGCAATGACGAGATCGTACAAGCCCGCCAAGACTGGATGCAGGGCACCCGCTACGGCGAAGTGAAGGGCTACGAAGGCCCTCCGATCCCCGCTCCGGAACTCCCCGCGACCCGCCTGAAGCCGCGGGGTCGGGTGCGCTGAAAGAAGGCGCGGTTACGGGTTTCCGCGCTTGAGGGGGTGCGGGCGAACCCCCGGCCTGCCGAGGGTTCGCCGACCGCCCGGTCAGAGCAGTTCCACGGCCTCGGCCTCGTCAAGGGAAGGCTGGGCCGGGGCGAGGAACCGGCTCGACTTGTCGGCCAGTACGCGGGCGAAGAACTCGGCGGCGTCCGGTCGCATCCGGGCCAGGGCGACGAGCGCGGTGATGGCGGTGTCCGCGACCTCCGCCTGTACCTCCTCCCACGTGTGCGAGGTGCCCTTGCGCGGGTTGGTGCCGTGCACGCCGATCACGGCTTGGGCGGCCTCGCCGAATTCCTCCCCGATCTTGAGGACTTGGAGGGTCCACTGTTGCTCGGTGGGCACCTTCCGTTCGTCGTCCCGTTCCCTGAAGCTCCGGGCGAGTTCGCCGATGGTCTTCCACACGTCGTCCATGGGGTCCTGCCTCGATTCTGGTCGGGTGGCTCAGGTACGGCGGTGTCGGCCGCGCCCCGCGCCCCGCGCGCAGAGGCGCCGGGGTGTAGCCGGGCACCGGGACGGATACGGCCGGGGCGGTCGGGTCGATGAGGCGCCGGGCGGCGGCGTGGTCGGGGGGCGACGGCGACGGGCTCCCAGGTGAAGCCGTCCCAGCGGACGATGACTCTCGGACGGTCCGGCCGGACGTGCTCGCCCCGGGCCGGACCGGTCGTCAGCGGTACGGCGCGGAGCTCGCCCACCGTGCGTCTGCGGCGTTCCCGGCGGGCGGCCCATGCTTCCAGCGGCTCGTCGGCCGGGTTGTCGGGTTCGATGGCCATGCGGTCATCCTTGCCCAGCACGGGTGCGGGGACGCGGACGACACGAGGGCGGATGCCTTGCGGCTCCATGAGCGCGCAACAGCCCCGGATGCGAGCGGAGTTCGCTGTCGGTGCCGTGCGGTCGGGCGGCGGAGCCGGCCGGATTCGAACCGGCGTCCTCACGGTTTTGGAGACCGCGCGCGTCGACCTCTGCGCTACGGCTCCGCCGGTCGGCACCCTACGCCCGGGACAGCGGCCCGGCAGCCCCGGGGTCCGGCTGCGGACGAGGTCTGGGACCTGGTGTTCAGCCAGGCACACATCATCAGCCGTCGTCCACAGTTGGCCGACGGCGCCGACGGCGCCGACGCGCTTCAGCTCAGCCACAGCCCCGAGGTGAGCACCGCGCCGACGCCGACGAGGGCGACGAGCGCGAAGCGGCGCCAGATGTCCGCCCACAAAGGCCGGCGCCTTGCCCGGTCGGGCGCGCCGCTTCGTCTTCTCCGGGATGATCAGGTCGGAGCCGCCCGTGAAGACGTCGCCGGGCTTCGGTGTGGTCCGGGTCGGTGGCCTGGTTTCCCTCGCCGCCCTCAGCACCTCACGCCTACGGCCTCTTCGCGCTCGTCAAGATCCGCTTGGTCCTCGGCATGGTGGTGGCCGGCGCCGTCAACCAGTTCTGGCGGCCCGGCACCGTACTTCCTCGACCCGCACCTTTCTGCGGTCGGGAACCCGGGTCGTGCGGACCGCGTCCAACCGCCGACCAATGATCCGCTGTGGGGAGGTCGGGGATGCGTGTGCGCGCGGGGACGGTTCTCGCGGTGTTGCTGTTCGCGGCCGGTTGCGGCTCGGGTGCGACGGCCCCCGGGCCGGGGGTGACGGACGGCGTCGTGGCATCCGCCGGTGACGGTTGTGTGCACGGCGCGGACGTCACTGTCAGGGAAGGGGACAACGGCCGTCGGATCTGCCTGGATCGGCACGGCACGGTCCGGGTGTCGCTGCCGGGAAACCCCGCGGTCCCGGTATCGGTGACGGGACCGGCATTGGCAGAGGTCTCCGACCACGTCTTCCGGGGCGCGTCCGCCGGTACCGCCGTCTTGGCGTCCGCGGTCCGCAGCTGCCCGGAGCCGACTCCCGCCGTGCCCGGCTCGGTGGGCTGCCTGGCGATGGTGGCGTGGCAGGTCACCGTGGTGGTCCGGTGAGGTGATCGCCGCATGGGCGGACGGGCCCGGACCGATGCCTGCGGTCCGGGCCCGCCCCCTTCACGTGCGGATCAGCTGGTGCTGACGGTGCTGTCGTCGATGACGAACGAGGTTTGCAGGCTGGAGTCCTCGGCGCCGCTGAACTTGATGGTCACCGTCTGCCCCGCGAAGGAGGAGAGGTCGAAGGACTTCTGCGCGTAGCCGCTGTTCTTGTTGAGGTTGGAGTAGCTCGCCAGGGTGGTGGAGTTGGCCTGGACCGTCAGCTTGTCGTAGGCAGTCGCGGTGGTCGTCTCAGCCGTGTCGATGTGCAGGTAGTAGCTGAGGGTGGCGTGGCAGCCGGCCGGGATGGTCACCGACTGGGAGAGCGAGTCGGAGTGCGTGGAGCCGTAGCCGTTCAGCCATGCCTTCCAGGAGCCGGAGTGGGCGGGCTCGCCGCTGCCGTTGTCGACCACGCCGGTGGTGGCGGTCCAAGGGGTGGCGCTGCCGGTTTCGAAGCCGGGGTTGCCGAGGAGCTGCGTGGGCGTGCAGCCGCCGCCGGTCGGGGTGACGGTCCAGGTGAAGGACGCGCTGCCGGCCGCGTTGGTGGTGTCCTTGGCGGAGACGGTCACGTTGTAGGTGCCGGCGGTGGTCGGCGTACCGCTGATCAGGCCGGTCGAGGCGTTGACGGACAGGCCCGGCGGGAGCCCGGCGGCGCTGTAGGTGAGGGTCTGGCCGCTCGCGGAGTCGGTGGCCTGGATCTGGAGCGAGGCGGCCGTGTTGACGGTGGTGGAGCGGTTGCCGGGGTTGGTCACGGTGACGGTGTTGCCGCCGGTCGTGCCACCGGTGAAGGCGGCGGTGCCGTTGGGGGTGCCGAGACCGGTCGGGCCGTCGTAGCCGGATTTGGCGGTGCAGAGGTAACTGCTGCCGCAGGAGCCGTTGGCGCCACCGGTCACGTCGTTGAGGGACGCGGTGTGGGCGTACGGGTACGACGACGGGTAGCTTCCCGCCGCCGGGGTTCCGGCGAGGGCGTAGACGGAGGCGATGATCGGCGCGGAGGCGCTGGTGCCGCCGTAGACGTTCCAGCCGCTCGCCTGGTAGCTGTCGTAGACGGCGAGGCCGGTGGCCGGGTCGGCGACCGCCGAGACGTCGGCGACGGTGCGCTTGGCACAGCCACTGTCCTGCTGCCAGGACGGCTTGGTGGTGTACGCGGAGCAGCCGGAGCCCGCGCCGTTGCCGCCGGCGCTGCTTCCCCAGACGGCTTCGGACCAGCCGCGGGAGGTACCGCTCGCCCGCGTCAGCGAAGTGCCGCCGACCGAGGTGACGTACTGGGAGGCCGCCGGGTACTCGACCCCGTAGCCGCTGTCACCGGAGCTGACGGTGATCGCGACGCCCGGGTGGTTGAAGTACGAGGAGTCGGAGGTCGGGTCGGTGGAGTCCTCGCCGCCGCCGTAGCTGTTGGAGACGTACTTCGCCCCCATGGTCACGGCGCGGTTGACGGCGGCGCCGAGGTCTACCATCGACGGCTGGTTCGCCTCGACGAGCAGGATGTGGCACGACGGGCAGACGGCGCTGACCATGTCCACGTCGAGGGAGATCTCGCCGGCCCAGCCGGAGTCGGCTGTCGGGTAGGAGGTGCCGCCGTTCTGGTCCACCTTCTTGAAGCAGCCGTTGGCGGTGGTACAGGCCGGCAGGCCGTACTGGGAGCGGTACGCCGCCAGGTCGGACTCGGCGTTCGGGTCGTCGTAGGCGTCGATGATGGCGACCGTCGCGCCGGCGCCGGCCGAGGCCGGCAGGGCGTACGCGCTCTGCAGGTCGGTGGGTCCGTAGCCGGACGGCAGGATGTTCGGCGCGAGGCTGAGTTGCTGCTTGACGTCGGTGCGGGCCAGCGCGTGGCAGGCCATGAAACCGGCCTTCACGGGCTCCGAGCAGAGCCGCTGGGTGTGCACGGCCGATGAGGCGGTCGGCGCGGGCCCGGTCGACGCCGTGGACGGCGAGGCGACGGCGAGTAAGCCGCCGGATATCAGGGCCGCGACCGCGACCAGGCTTCTGACGCGGGTGACGGATTTCGAGTGCAATGAACGGCCCTCCATGGGGGGTGGGATCGCCGCGGCGTGGGATGGGGTCCTCATGCGTGGCAGGTTCATGTCATTTCTGATCACGAGGAACGCCGCGGCTGACGAGTGGCACAGGTTCATTGATCTGACGAACTGCCACCACGTCCTGTGGTGGCCACCGCAGAACCTAGTGACGCCGGCCCCAAGGGGCTACCCGGCAAGGGCAAAGGATTGCTTTCGGTCAGTCATCTCCGGGTATACCGTGTGCTGCCATGGAGTTGGACGACAGCGCGGTCAACGACCTTGTGGCGCTTGGCATTTCCCGCTACGAGGCACGGGTCTACCTCACGCTGGTCAGGCGCGACTCGTACACCGCGGCGCAGGTCGCGCGCGCCGCGGACGTACCCCGCCAGCGGGTGTACGACGTGCTCGACGCGCTGGTACGCCGGAACCTCGCCGTCCTGCGCCCCGGGCGGGTGGCCACCTTCTCCGCCGTGGCGCCGGAGCCGGCCCTCGCCCGGCTCATGGCCCTGCAGAGGGAGTCGCTGGAGCGGATGGAACGCGCCTCGGTCGCCCTCGCCGCGGCGCTGGCCCCTGTCTGGGCCGCCGGCCAGACGCACACCGACCCGCTCGACTACATCGAAGTGCTGCGCGATCCCAAGGCGATCGCCGAGCGTTTCGCGGGAATCCAGGAGCAGGCGACGCAGGAGCTGCTCAGCTTCTGCAAGCCTCCCTTCGTCGCCCCGGCGGCCAACGACGAGGGGATCGAGGCCGTCCGCAGGCTGCGTCGGGCCGGGGGCAGGGCGCGTGCCGTCTACACCCACGAGGCCCTTGGCGACGCGGAAGTCCTGGAGAACGTCAATCGGTTCGGCGGGGCCGGTGAGGAGTCCCGCTTCACCCGGGAGCTCCCCCTGAAGCTGATCGTCGCCGACGCCTCCATGGTCCTGTGTGACATGCCCGACCCGATGGCCGAGACGCGGGCCACCACCGCCCTCTACATCGAGCACCCGGCCCTCGCGGCCTGCCTGCGGATGTCGTTCCTGACGGTCTGGGACCAGGCCGAGACGGTGGCCGACCTCGGCTCCCGCTAGCCTGGTCGGTCACACCCCGGCCGTCAGCGAGACGAGGGCGCCGAGGCAGGCTGCGCCGGGCCCGGCGCCCGGCTGCTCCCGCCCTGCCGACACCGCGAGGATCAGTCCCCTGTTTCCGCCGGGCGCCCGCACCGCGCCCGACCGGTCGGCCTAGGCAGTGTCTGATGGCTCTTGCCCGGGTGGTGGATCTACCGCTGTTCCGGGCAAGAAGTCGTCATGGTGCGTCGGCATGAACTGACGAATGCTCAGTGGGACCGTATAGCTCCACTGCTGCCGCAGACCGGAAACCCGGGCGGGCGGTGGGCCGATCACCGCACCGTTGTCAACGGTGTGCTCTACCGGACACGGACCGGGATTCCCTGGCGTGACCTGCCCGAACGCTACGGAACCTGGCAGACGGTCTACGAACGCCACCGCCGCTGGTCGGCCGATGGCACCTGGTCGAAGATCCTGCGAGCCCTCCAGACCGGAGCCGACGCCACCGCCCAGGACGCGGATGGCTCGTGGGCGGTGAATGTCGACTCGACGACCTGCCGGGCCCACCAGCACGCGGCCGGAGCCCGGCACGCTCCCCCGACCGACCACCCCGAAAAGGGGGTGGCGCGCGTGTGGACGGAGATGGCCGCGAGGCCCTTGGCCGCTCCCGGGGCGGACTGACCAGCAAGATCCACCTGCTGGCCGACGACCGTTGCAGGCCCCTGATCTGGCTGACCTCACCCGGCCAGCGCGGAGACAGCCCGATGTTCATCCCGCTCATGCAGGCCCTGAACGTGGCCCGCACCGGTCCCGGCCGCCCCCGCACCCGACCGGACCGGGCCCGCGGCGACAAGGCGTACTCCAGCCGCGCCAACCGCACCTACCTGCGCAAACGCGGCATCAAAACAACCATCTCGCAGCCGGACGACCAACGCGCGAACCGCCGACGACGCGGCCGGGCCGGCGGCCGACCCCCAGCCTTCGACCGCGAGCAATACCGCCAGCGCAACACCGTCGAACGCACCATCGGAAAGCTGAAGCAGCACCGGGCCGTCGCGACTCGCTACGACAAACGCGACTACATCTTCCACGGCACCCTGACAACCGCAGCCATAGTCATCTGGCTCCGCGACCTCATCAAAGAGCCGTCAGACACGGCCTAGCCGTTCAAGGGGGAGAGGTTGTTCGAGCGGCCCATGCCGTGGGAGAGGAGGACGACCGGCAGCCGGGCCCCGGTCACCGGCGCGGAGACGCGCACCTCCAACTGATGCGGGGCATCGGCAACCTCCGTATCGGGCGTGACAGCGACCCCCGCTACGACCCCCGACGCTTGGTCGAACTGCTCCTCAGGGGATTGGGGTCCCGGTAGCGACCCGGGAGGACGGCGTGCGCACGGGACGCGTCAGGACTTCGGGGCGATCTCGAACGCGGGTGGCTTGAGGGTGGCGACGCACCCTGTCTTCGGGGCGGTCGGGGTGTTGAGGAAGGAGAGGGTGATGTCCTGCGCGCACGGGGAGGCCGCGAAGGCGACGTGGGCGACGTAGGGGATGGTGACGACGGTGGCCCGGCTCAGCGTTCGGGCGACGTACGGGCCGTTGCGCGCACCGGTCTGGGCGTCGAAGCCGGCCGACATGACGAGGGTGGGGATGTCGCCGCGCGTCACGTCGCGGATGGAGCGTGGCGCGGCGGGAACGTGCCAGGCGTCGCAGTCCGCGTGGAGGAAGGCGAGTTGTGGAGCCTGGGCCAGGACGGAGCGGGGGTACGACGGGAACGCCCGCTGCCCGGCGCGCAGTCCCTCGGCCTCGCTCTCGAAGGGGATCCACTCGCGGCAGAAGACGCCGTAGGCGAGCCCGTGGGAGACCCTGCCGACGGACTGGGGGCTGAGCTTGCCGCCCGCCCACTGCCGCGCGATCCGCTGCGGTTTGCCGTGGGCCAGCTCGTCGAGGGAACGGGGCACCCCGGCCGCGAGGTGGGTCGCGGAGGTCAGCCACGTCACCAATGCCCCGCCGTCCAGTACCACCTTCACCGGCTGGGGCCGGCCGGGGAGCGAGACGGTGGTGGTGACCGGTCGGGCTTCGAGCTGCCGGACGAGGCGGTCGAAGGTTGCCGACAGGTTCGGGTAGCGGCTGTTGCAGGCGGGCTGCCGCGCACATGCCTGGAACAGGCCGTCGAAGCCCTCGCGCGCGCTGTCCCAGGTGAGGGCGGGTCCGGCCGTGGACGGGGGCAGGACGCCGTCGAGGCCCACGGAGCGGATGCCCTCCGGGTGCTCCCGCATGTAGACGAGGGCCAGGTCGGTGCCGTAGGAGATGCCGAACACGTTCCACTGGTCGACGCCCAGCGCGACGCGCAAGTCCGCGTAATCGGCGGCGCTTTCGGAGCTGTTGTAGGCGGCGAGGTCCACGCCGCGGGCGGCCAGTCGCTCGCGGCAGGCCCGCGTCGCGTCGACGTGCAGGCGTCCGGTGGACGGCGCGTCGTAGACGAGGCCGACCGCGCGGGCGTTGAACTCGTCGACATTGGGGCAGGTCAGCGCGGGGTCGGCCGAATACGTTCCCCGCTGCGACATGAAGACGACGTCCCGGTCGCGGTTCAGGCCGCCGTCGAGCGCCAGCGGGATCTCCCCGACGGCGTCGTCGCCGGGGCCTCCGGCGAGCCAGACGACCGGGTCGGGCTTCGGTTGTCGCGCGGCCGCCGGCACGATCGCGACACCGAGTCTGATCTTCCGGCCGTCGGGCTTGTCGCGGTTCTCGGGGACCGTGAGCGTTCCGCAGCGGGCCGTCTTCAGGGCGGCGACAGGGTCCGGGGTCTTCGGGCAGGGTCCGGGGTCGTAGCGGGCGTCGCCCGCCGTCCCGGCGGTCGTGCCGATCGCCGCTCCGGTCGCCGAGCCGGGGGACGGGCCGGCGCCTGCGGCGTGGGCGGGCACCGCGACGAGGCCGGTGACGAGGATGCCGGTCGCCAACCCGGCCGGTACGGCGCGCAGGCGCCGTACGGTGGTGCGGTGACGGCGGGGCACATCATCGGATGCCATCGGGTGCCTCCCGGTTGCGTCGGGCGGTCGGTGCGGGGCGGTCGGTGCGGGCGGTCGGTGTAGCGGTGGGTGCGGGCGGGCCGAAGCGTTACTTCGGGGTGATCGTGAACGGTTTGGGCTTGACGTCGGCCGCGCAGCTCGTTTCGGGTGCGGTGGGGCGGGCGAGGAACGAGGACAGTACGCGCTGCGCGCACGGTGACTGGGGGACGACGAAGTGCCCGATCCCGGGAATGCGCAGGACGGTCGAGCGCGACAGGTCACGTGCCGTACGAGCCCCCCAACTCGCCCCTGTCTTCGCGTCGTACGTGCCCGAGATGACGAGCGCCGGCACCGAACTGACGGTGGCCACCCGCTGGACGGCGGTCCGGTCGGGAACGTTCCAGACCCGGCACAGCTCGTGCTGGAACGGAAGCTGCGGAGCCTGAGCCAGGACCGTGTCCACCATGCCGGGGAACGCCTTGCGTCCGGCGTTCAGCAGGTCGGACTCCGAGGAACCCGGCGCCCATTCGGCGCAGGCCACCGACTCCGTGAGGCCGTACGCCGTCTGCCCGACGGCCGCAAGCGCACCCGCCGCGCGGGCCCGGGCGAAGCGCTCCGGGTGCCCGTGGGCGAGTTCGTCGAGGGCCGCCGGGACGTCGGCGGCCGGGAGGGCGTTGCCGACCAGCAGGTTCACCAGCGCCCCGCCGTCGAGGACGACCTTCACGGGCTTCCCGCCGCGCGGCGGGGCGGAGTCGAGGGTCAGGGGGTGCGCCTCCAGCTTGTTCACCTGCTCCGTCAGCGTACGGACGACATCGGGGTAGCGGCTCTTGCAGGCGGGCTGCGCCGCGCACGCCTTGAGGATGGTGTCGATGCCCTCGTGGGCGCTGCTCCAGGTCCAGGGCAGGCTCACGGTCTGCGGGGGCGTGACCGAGTCGAGGGCCAGCGAGCGGATGCCCTGGGGGTGCTCGCGCACGTAGGTGAGGGCGAGGTCGGTGCCGTAGGAGTACGCGTAGACGTTCCACTGACGGATGCCGAGCGCGGTGCGCAGGTCGGCGAAGTCGGCGGCGTTCTCGGTGGTGTTGTAGGCGCTCAGGTCGGTGCCGTCGGCGGTGAGGCGGTCGTGGCACTCCTTCGTCGCGCGCAGCAGGAGTTGTCGCGCGGCGGGCTCGTCGTAGCGGAGTCCGACCGCCTGCGCGGACGCCCGGTCGATCTCCGGGCAGGCGAGGTTCGGTCGGGAGTGGAGGTTCCCGCGTTGGGCCATGATGATCAGTGAGCGGTCGCGGTTCAGACCGGCGTCGACGAGGAGGGGGATGTCGTCGAACGCGTCGCCTCCGGGGCCGCCCGCCATGAAGACCACGGGGTCGTCGGCGGGCTTCGCCGACGTGGCGGGAATGACCGCGACGGCCAACCGGATCGTGCGCTGGCCCGGGTGTTCACGGTTCTCCGGAACCTCCAGGAAACCGCACCGTGCGTGACGCAGGGCCTGGACCGGCGCGGACGTCTCGGGGCAGGGACCGGGTACGAACCGCGCCGGGGCGACCGCGTCGAGCGCTCCGTGGACGGACGGGCGTACGTCGTGTTCCGCCGTTGGGCCGCCGCCGAGTGCCGGGCCGAAGCCGGTCAGCAGGAGCATGGCCGCCGTGGCGGCTGCCGCGTTCACCCCGGCCGACGACGCACGCGCGAAAGGCCGGGCCGACCGCCGTGGCGGCTCCTCCGTGTCCGACGCCTCCGATCCGGACGACCGATCGCTGTTCGGACCGCTGCCCTGCGGGCTGATGCTGTGAGGTGCCATGTGATCGCGTCCTCCGCCGGCATGCCTGCATCCACGGCTGCCCGACCGCATGTCCGCAGGTCGGGCGGATCGCACATAAGGGACGATACCGGCTGCGTTGCATGCACGCACACGGACCGTGCGGGCGCCGGAGCCCCGTGCGACGCCGCGGGCCGGATGGCGCGCTTCGCGCCGCTGCGGGGGTTTGCGTCGCGTCGCGGTCGGTACGTTGGCCCACGCCAGGTCGACTGCGCATCCTCCGGAGGTACCCCGCACGGCTGGTACGGCTCTTGGTGGTTGTCTCCTCCGAAGACGACGACGCCGGGTGGACGAGTACGCCAGGGTCGAGGTGGCCTTGCGCTCGGGCGGCACGCCGCGGGCCTACCTCGACGTTCGGGCCCCGGCCGTGTGAGGGTCGGCGGTAGGAGGAGCGACCGGGCGGGAGCGGCGCCTCAGGGCGTGGCCAAAGTGGCGCGGCGGGCGAGGGCGTCGGAGGTCCGGGCGATGACGTAGAAGGACGCCGCGAGGGTGAGGACGAGCAGCGCGCCCACCGCGAAGACGCTGCCGTCGGATACGGCGGGCGGGCTGCCGGCCTCGGAGCGGGCGGAGCCGCTGAGGAAGGGGACCACGGCCAGGACGGCGACGTGGAGGCCCGAGCAGTCGTACCCGTCGCTCGGATCCGGGGTGTGCAACAAGTAGTCGCCATGAGCAGGAGCACGAGGGATATCGGTGTGATCGGGACGGACACCGTCGCGCACCGCCCCTGCCATGTCGACCACGCCGACGGTCCGTACCGGCGCGCGGCGCGGCGCGGGGCGGCGTACACAACCACGGAGCCGAGCGCGCACGCGAGACCGGCTCACGAGGTGACGTACATCCGCGGGGACGGGCCGAGGTAACGGCAGTGCCGGAAGGTGTCGGAGTCGAAGGTGATGCGGGCGGCCAACAGCGTCGCCGAGACCACCCACAACAGCGGTGGGAGCAGCGCGCGTCGGCGCCCTGCGTGATGCCGGTGACCTCCGGCATGGCGAGCTTGCCTTCCGAGGTCCGGGTGCACATCGTCGATCTCCATGTGCACAGGCGAGCGTATCCGAGACGCTCCCCTGACCTCGGGATAGGTGACCTGACCCCGGGTACGCGGCCCGGCGGCGGTCGTCCCCCGCCGCGTTCCCCGCCCGCGTGGTCGATACTGGGGGCAACGGGCTTTCGCGGGCGTCCCGCCCGACGGGCACGGGAGGCGGTGTTCACATGCATCCGACCGACGGTGGAACACCCGCGGGCTCCTCCGGCCTCGGCTCCGGCCTCCCCGGCTCCGGCCAGTACGGCGAGGCGGTGTTCCGGCCCGGGCAGGCCGGCGAGGACGAGCGCATCGACCTCGGTGCGCTGGTTTACGACGACACCACCATCGCCCGGCTGCGGGAGCTGGGAGCGGGGCCCGGCTGGACCTGCCTCGACGTGGGGGCAGGCACGGGCAGCGTGGCCCGGCGCCTGCTGGGGGAGCTCGGTGTCACGCGGGTGCTGGCCGTCGACCGTGACACCCGTTTCCTCGCCGCCCACCCACGGCCCGGCCTCGACCTCCTGGAGGCGGACCTCACCGACCCCGGCTTCGACCCCGGGCGGTTCCACCTGGTCCACGCCCGCTTCGTCCTGATGCACCTGCCCACCCGCTACCGACTGATGGCGCGCCTGCGCGAACTGCTGCTCCCCGGCGGGCTACTGGTCCTCAGCGACGCGGTCGATCCGGCCTCCGACACCGCGCCCCCCAGCCCGTACAGCCGGGCCGTGCAGGCCATGTGGCAGGGCCTGCACGACACCATCGGCACCGACGTCTCCTGGACACCGCGCTACCCGCACCTGCTGCGCGGTCTCGGACTGGAGGCCGTGGCCGCCGAGATCCACGTCCCGCCGCTCGTACCCGGCTCTGCGCTGAGCCGATTCTGGGCGGACACCTGGGACCGGGCCCGAGAAGCCATGACCGGGACGGGACTGGTGGACGACGCGGACATCGACGCGGCGATCCGCTACCTCGACTCTCCCGGCTGCGCCGCCCTCTCACCCGGAATGATCACCGTGTGGGGCCGCCGACCCACCGCCGACACCGGGCAGCGCTGAGGCCGCCGGTTCCTCACCCGCGCGGCGAGGGCCCCGTACGAGCCGGCGCACCCGCACCGACCAGACCAACAGCGCCGCCAGCGCGACGGAGGCGACCGCCGTGGACATCCCGACACGTACACCGAAGCGTACGGTGAGGGCCCCCGCCACCAGCGCGCCGAGCGGGACGCCCAGTCCCGAGGAGAGCATCCGGCGCGTGGTGTTCACCCGGCCTTGGAGCTCCGCCGGCGTGACCTCCTGCGCGTAGGTCATCGTGTTGACCAGCACCACGAGATACGCCGAGCCCCACAGGGCGAGCGCCGGCACCGCGACCCGCCAGTCGTGGACGGACACCACGACGAGCCCCAGCAGCGCCCCCGCCGGCAGCGCCGGCAGGAGGACGCGGAAGGCGTCCAGCCGGCGCCGCAGCCGGGGCAGGAGCAGCGCGCCGCCGATCCCGCCGGCGCTCCACGCCGCGTACAGGTACCCGATCCGCGCGTCCGTGCCGTGGAGCCCGAGTCCCCGGTCCGCGTAGACGACCAGCTGGCCGACGATCGCGCCTCCGGCGAAGGACTGCAGCGTGCCGACCACGGTCATGGTGCGCAGCAACCGGTGCCCCAGGAGGAACCGCAGCCCCTCGGCGACGGACTGCCTGACACCGGGGCGGGCGACGGCCGGAGCCTTCCCGCCCGGCGTGCGGACGACGGCCCGGATGAGGAGGGCCGAGACGATGAAGGACACCGCGTCGACGGCCACGGAGTCGGCGGGGCCCAGCAGGACCATCAGGACACCCGCGACCGCCGTGCCGGTGATCCGGACGAGGGACTCCGCGCCGTGGACGAGGCCGTTGGCCCGGGCGAGGTTCTCCTTGCCCACCGTCTCGGGAACGAACCCGTACACCCCGGCGTCGAAGAACAGCGCGAGGCAGGACGACAGCAGTGCCACCAGGATCAACTGGACCCCGGTCAGCACGCCGAGCGCGGCGGCCACCGGGAGGGAGCCCAGGCAGAGGGCGTTCAGCACGTCGGAGGCCACCATGAGGCGACGGCGGTCGACCCGGTCCGCCACCACGCCGGCCACCAGCCCGAACAGCAGGTAAGGCAGGGTCCCCGACGCGGCGACGAGGGACAGCAGGAGCGGCGACCGCGTCTGCTGGTACGTCAGGACGGGGAGGACGACCGCGGTGACGGACGAACCCAGTGCGGAGATCGTCCTGGACAGGAGGAAAAAGCGAAAACCCCTCAGTTTCGTGAGGGGTCGGGGGGCCGGGGTCGCGGATCGCGCGGATTCCGGTGGGTACAGGTGGTTCACGGGTTTCGCGGGTTTCGGGGGGTCACCGACGGTCTGCGGCTCCACGTTCGAAGACATGGTGATGTATAGGCAGACCTCGGGGCGGGGGTCAACCCGGGTTCCCGGCGCCGGAGCGCCCCCGGCCGGGGCGGCGTGCGCGGCAGGCCGCATACTCGGTGATCGTCGCGCAGACGTGGCCGCGACGGTGGCCGCGCCCCGCGTTCCGCTCCGGAAGGATTGATGGGGGACATGAAGGAAATGAACGAACTGGCCGTGCCGGAAGTGGTGGACAGCCCCGCCCTGCGACCACAACCGAGTGGAGGGCTGGCACGGTGGCTGCTGCGCCACCGGGTACAGCCGGTCGGGCCGGCGGCCGGCGAGGGGCACAACGAGCCGCACGCCTGGTGGAAGGTGATGTGTCTGACCGGCGTCGACTACTTCTCCAGCCTGGCCTACGTACCGGCGATCGCCGCGCTCGCGGCCGGCGCGGTCTCGCCCCTGGCCACGCTGGTGATCGTCGCACTCACCTTGTTCGGCATGCTGCCGATGTACCGCAGGGTCACGAAGGAGAGTCCGCACGGTGCCGGCTCGGTGGCCATGCTGGAGGACCTGCTGCCCTTCTGGCGCGGCAAGTTGTTCGTACTGGTCCTGCTGGGCTTCGTCGCCACCTCGTGGGTCATCACCATCACCCTCTCGGCGGCGGACGCGTCCGTGCACGTCGTGGAGAACCCCTTCTTTCCCCAATCGCTCCACGGTCACGAGGTGGCCATCACGGTGGGAATGCTGCTGCTCCTGGGCGGCGTGTTCCTGCTCGGGTTCAGCGAGGCGGTCAGCGTCGCCATCCCCTTGGTCGCCGTCTTCCTGCTCCTCAACGCGGTGACCATCGGCGTCGGCACGGTCGACGTTTTCACCACCCCCGGCGCATGGTCGGCCTGGACGGACGCCCTCGCCGCGGGCGGAGGCAGCCTCGGCGATCTGGCCGGACCGGCACTGCTGGCGTTCCCCCTGCTCGTCCTCGGCCTGTCGGGATTCGAGACCGGCGTGAGCATGATGCCGCTCGTCGCGGCCGAGGGCGCCGACCCCGAGGAACGCCTGCGGTCTCGTGTCCGCAACACCCGCAAGCTCCTGACCACGGCCGCGCTCGTGATGAGCGTCTACCTGCTGGCGGCGAGTTTCGTCACCACGGTCCTCATCCCGCACAAGGAGTTCGAACCCGGTGGCGCGGCCAACGGCCGTGCGCTGGCCTGGCTCGCCCACGAACACGTCGGCGAAGCCTTCGGCACCGTCTACGACATCAGCACCATCCTGATCCTGTGGTTCGCGGGCGCTTCGGCCATGGCGGGCCTGATCAACATCGTGCCCCGCTACCTGCCCGACTACGGGATGGCCCCCGAATGGGGCCGCGCGGTACGGCCCGTCGTCCTCGTCTACACCGTCCTGTGCGTCGCCCTCACCATCGCCTTCGGCGCCGACGTCAACGCCCAGGCCGGTGCCTACGCCACCGGCATCCTCGCCATGATGGTCTCCGGCGCCTTCGCCGTCACCGTCTCGGCCCTGCGCCGCCGCCGGCGGGCCGCGACCGCGGGCTTCGCGGTACTGACCGCGGTCCTGCTCTACGCGCTCGTCGCCAACATCGTCGACAAGCCCGACGGCATCACCATCTCTGGGATGTTCATCGCCGGCATCGTCATCGTGTCCCTGGTCTCCCGCGTCTCGCGCACCACCGAACTGCGGGCCGATCGGATCGTCTTCGACGACACGGCGCGCCGATTCGTCACCGACACCCTCGCCCACGACAACGCCATCAACATCATCGCCAACCGGCGCGAGGCGGGGGACCGGGCCGAGTACGCCGGCAAGGAACGGGAGCAGCGCGGCACCAACCCGGTCCCCGGACCGGCCGACGTCCTGTTCCTGGAGATCGACGTCGTCGATCCCTCCGACTTCAGCGAGACCCTCACCGTTCGCGGTGTCGAGGTCGACGGGTACCGCGTCCTGCGGGCCGAGGCACCGGCCGCGCCGAACGCCATAGCCGCGATCCTCCTCGCCCTGCGCGACACGACCGGCGTCCGGCCGCACTGCTACTTCGCGTGGGCGGAAGGGAGCCCGCTGCGGCACATGTTCCGCTACTTCCTGCTCGGCCGGGGCGACACCGCGCCCGTCACCCGGGAGATCATCCGCAAGCACGAACCCCGCCCCGACCGGCGCCCGGGCATCCACGTCGGCGACTGAGGACCACCGGGGCGCGTTCGGGGCGCACGCCGACCGCGCCCCGTGCTTCGGCCCGGGGGCTTGCGGGGGTCGCCGTACGGGCATGTCCCTGGGGACCGGTGGCGGGAGGCCGTGTGCCGGACGGGATGTGGAAGGAAGGCACCTGTGACCGACAACCGTTCCCTGGAACCCGTGGCGACGTTCTGCGGCAAATGCGACTGTGGCTGCCCGCAGTTGTTCGTCGACGAGTCCGCGCCCGTCGAACGGCGGATCGTCATCACCGACGACTTCGGGCAGCGCGTGGAGATGAGCGCCGACCAGTTCGGCTCACTGGTCGAGGACGCCAAGGCGGGCAAGCTGGACGCCGTTGCCCTCGGCGGCGCCGCCCTGGCGTAGCCGGGCTTCACCGACTCACACGCGCTGCCTGCGGGGGCGGCCGTCCGGCGTGGCGGGCCCGGGCGTCGGCTCGGGGCCCCGCAGGTGCAGGTCCCTGATGGTGGCGGCCGTCTCGCGCTGGAAGTGCTCCCAGGAGACCAGCCGCAGCCAGGTCGGGTCCGGCCGGTTGGGCACGGTGGCGCCGCGCGCCGCCCACTCCCGGGCGAGTTCGTCGAACAACGGGGCGGACCCGGCGGCGTGCGACGGCCGGCGTGGCACGAACAAGCTGCGGACGCCGTCGTCCGCAGCCCGGTGCCGCGCCGTGGTGGTGGGCGAGGAGTGCGTCGTCGTCATGCCAGCGAAAACGATTCATCGTCCCACCGGACACGCCCACCGGGGGGTGGTCGGCGCGCTCGGCGGCAGAGGGCCGCGATGTCCTGCGCATACGTCGTGAACTCCACCCGTCCGACGAGGACGATCTCGTCGGCCGGGCGGCGGGGGGTGGTCGCGTATCGCTCGGCGAGCGACGGCACACGGCGAGGGGTCGGCCGGCCCGTACGCACCACAGGGCGGTGAGCCCGCCCGAGCCGTCCTGGCCGAACACCCGCAACGCGTCACCGTCCGCGGCCGGGTTGCCCGGCCGGCTCCGCAGCCAGGAGATGGTCTCCTCGGCGGGCCGGGAAACTCCGGTCGTCGTCAGTCGTCTTGATCACCGATGCAGGTGACCGGCCGTACTGACAGGGCCGTCGGGTCACGGGTCCCGCAGGGCCACGGCGGCGCAGTGGCCGTCCGGGACCAGGGCGTCGGTCAGGGTCCACCCCGGCAGGCGGGCCGGAACGGGGCCCGAACCCACGTAGTCCGCCGCCGGGTTCTCCGACAGACCCACCCCCAGCCCCTTGAGGTACGCCTCCTTGCGGGTCCACACCCGCGTGGAGGCCAGGGAGCGGTCCGCCGCCGGGAGGGCGGCGAGCTCCGCCGCCTCCCTCGGGTGCAGGACGTCGGCCGTCTCCGCGATCGACTGGGGGAGGATCAACTCCTGCACGTCCACCCCGACCGGGGCGGTCGCGAAGGCCAGCAGGCTGATCCCCGTGCAATGCGAGAGGGAGAAGTGCAGGGACCCGCCCGGCAGCACCGGACGCCCGTGCGGCTCGTCGCAGTGCGTGCAGGGCGCCCGGTCCACGACCACCTCCCGCGCCGGCATGCCCAGGTAGGCGCCGAGCAGCCGGCGCAGCGCCACGTGGGCGCAGACGTAGCCGTCGCGGTCCGCCGCCCGGACGAACTCGGCCGCGCGGGCCAGTTCCTGGGCGTCCAGGGTGCCGGGGGCGTGCCGGGAGGCGTGTGCCCGGTAGGTGGTCGTGTCCACGATCCACAGCTGCGGACTCGCCGCCACCAACACGGCCCCGGCCGCTCCCGGACCCGGTCCCGGACCCGACAACGGGGTCGGTACGAGCAGGTGAACAGTGCCCGGTTTCATCGCGGGAACCTCCTCACACGGCTGCGGGGACGGGGAGCCGCACCGGCGCCGGCTCCGCCGCCTTCGCGGGGTGCCGCAGCGCCAGGACGGCCGCGAGCGGCGAGACGAACGCGATCGCCCCGCACAGCAGCCCGGTGGTCTGGACGCCGAGGGCCAGGGACAGCGAGCTGAACACGGTGCTCCGGGCGGGTGCCGCCGAGCCCCGTGGTCACCGACTCCGGAGTCGACCACGTACGCCTCGCCTACCACTACCTCGACTCGGGCGACCTCGACGGCTACGGCTCCCTCCTGCACGCGGGCCTGCTCGGCGTCGCCGAACTGGAGCGCCCCGCGATCGGCGCCCGCCACCACATCACCAGGATCGTCGCCGACGGGGACTGCGTGGTGGCGATGGGTCGGGTCGCCCCCCAGCAGCGGGAATTCGTGGACGTCTTCACCTCTCCGCGGAGGGCATGCTCCGGGCCTGCCGCCGCTACTACGCCGGCCCTGTCCGCTGAGATGGGGATCAATCATCACGAAACGACCCATGGAGGGATCGCTCGGGGGCACCCGTTCGAGGGCCCGAACGGGTGGTGCGTTAGCATCTGAGCGCCGCCTAGCTCGAAAGATAAACCTGTGACTGTCAACGACGACTCGTTCACCCACTGGAAAAACCGCGAGGAGATCGCGGAGTCGATGATCCCGATCATCGGGAAGCTGCACCGGGAGCAGGACGTCACCGTCCTCCTCCACAGCCGCTCCTTGGTGAACAAGTCGGTGGTCAGCATCCTCAAGACCCACCGCTTCGCCCGGCAGATCGACGGCGAGGAGCTCTCGGTCACCGAGACGCTTCCGTTCCTCCAGGCCCTTGCCGCGCTCGATCTCGGCCCCTCCCAGATCGACATCGGCATGCTGGCCGCCACGTACAAGGCCGACGACCGCGGCCTGTCCGTCGAGGAGTTCACCGCCGAGGCCGTGGCCGGCGCCACCGGTGCGAACAAGATCGAGCGCGGCGCGTCGCGCGACGTCGTCCTGTACGGCTTCGGCCGCATCGGCCGCCTCGTCGCCCGCCTGCTCATCGAGAAGGCCGGCTCCGGCAACGGCCTGCGGCTGCGTGCCATCGTCGTCCGTGGCGGCGGTGAGCAGGATCTCGTCAAGCGCGCCTCGCTGCTGCGCCGCGACTCCATCCACGGTCAGTTCCAGGGCACGATCACCGTGGACGAGGCGAACAGCACGATCGTCGCCAACGGCAACACGATCAAGGTGATCTACGCCAACGACCCGTCCGAGGTCGACTACACGGCGTACGGCATCAAGGACGCCATCCTCATCGACAACACCGGCAAGTGGCGCGACCGCGAGGGCCTCTCCAAGCACCTGCGTCCCGGTATCGACAAGGTCGTCCTGACCGCCCCGGGCAAGGGCGACGTCCCGAACATCGTGCACGGCGTCAACCACGACACGATCAAGCCGGACGAGCAGATCCTGTCCTGCGCCTCCTGCACCACCAACGCGATCGTCCCGCCGCTGAAGGCCATGGACGACGAATACGGCGTGCTGCGCGGCCACGTGGAGACCGTCCACTCGTTCACCAACGACCAGAACCTGCTGGACAACTACCACAAGGCGGACCGCCGCGGTCGCTCCGCGCCGCTGAACATGGTCATCACCGAGACCGGCGCCGCCTCCGCCGTCGCCAAGGCGCTGCCCGACCTCAAGGCGCCGATCACCGGCAGCTCGATCCGTGTCCCCGTCCCGGACGTCTCGATCGCCATCCTGAGCCTGCGCCTGGGCCGCGAGACCACCCGCGAAGAGGTCCTGGACTACCTCCGCGACGTGTCGCTGCACTCGCCGCTGAAGCGCCAGATCGACTTCACCACCGCACCCGACGCCGTTTCCATGGACTTCGTCGGCTCGCGGCACTCCTCGATCGTCGACGCGGGCGCCACCAAGGTCGACGGCGACAACGCCATCCTCTACCTCTGGTACGACAACGAGTTCGGCTACTCGTGCCAGGTCATCCGCGTCGTCCAGCACGTCTCCGGCGTGGAGTACCCGACCTACCCGGCCCCCGCGGTCTGACCGCGCACGGCCCCGGCGGTCCGACCGCCGGCGGCCCGTCGGCCGTCTCGTGAAGCGGGGCGACGGACGGGGTGGCGACGCTTCCGAGAGGGAGCCCGCCGCCCCGCCGCCGCCCCGCTTTCGCGCGTACGGACGGGGCCCCGCCGCCGCCCCGCTTTCGCGCGTACGGACGGTCGCGCCGCGCGGCCGCTCAGTGCACGACGCTGAAACTGCGCCACGGCAGGCTGCCGGGCGCGGTCACGTTCGAGCTGGACGTCGGGATGTAGACCCCGTCCGCCGCGTCGGTCCGCTGACACTTCGGCGTCCGGTAAAGGATGACGTCGACCAGGGTGTTGTTGTCCACGTGCGCGGCGCCGCGCGGCAGGCCGATCGTATGGCAGCCCTGGACGGCGGTGTTCAGGTACGTGACCTCGACCGGGCCGTCCTGGGCGCGGAAGCTGAGGCTGCCGACGGTGGTCTTGCCCGCCGAGCAGGCCGTGGCCGTGAGCAGCAGCGCCGCCCCGGTGATGACGCCGATGCGCCGGAGGTGGGACATGGCTCGGTCCTCGTCTGTGCGGTGATGGCTTGCCCGTCACCGCAGCCTGGCTCCTCCCGCGCCGGCGGGCATCCCCTGCGCAC
The DNA here is from genome assembly GCF_040645975.1 of Streptomyces sp. NPDC046557. Classification (NCBI taxonomy): domain Bacteria; kingdom Bacillati; phylum Actinomycetota; class Actinomycetes; order Kitasatosporales; family Streptomycetaceae; genus Streptomyces; species Streptomyces sp. NPDC046557. The sequence goes on along the minus strand of NZ_JBEYZH010000001.1, from coordinate 373,336 downwards.
CCGGTGGGATGACGGCCGAAGGGGCTAGGGCCACCGCGCCGGGGCGGGAGCACCGTGACGACAGGGCCTACCGCACCAGGGTCGCGCGCCGCTCCTCCAGGACCCCGGCGATGCCCCGGGCGAGGCAGGGGACCCGTTCCAGCCCGATCCCGGCGATGTTCACCCGCCCCGCGGTCGTCCCGTAGATCGCGTACCGCCGGCGCAGCCGCAGCATCTGCTCGGGTGACAGCGGGAGCATCGAGAACATCCCCTTCTGCCGCGCCAGCGAGGACGCCTCGGCGCCCCGGCCGAGCGCGACCAGCTCCTCCACCAGGGCCGTCCGGTTGGCCGCGATCCGCTGCCGCATGGCGTCCAGCTCGGAGCGCCAGGACGCCTGGAGGTCCGCGTCCTCCCAGATGGTCGTGACGACCGCCGCGCCGTGCTCCGGCGGCATCGAGTACTGGGTGCGGGCCGCGTTCTGCAGGGCCGTCTCCGCGTGACGGAGCGAGGCGCGGGACGCCCCGAGGACGACGGCGCAGCCGGTGCGGTCGCTGTAGAGGCCGAAGTTCTTCGAGCAGCTGATGGCGAGCAGCATCTCCGGGACCCGCTCCGCCAGCATCCGCGTCGCCGCGAGGTCCGCTTCGAGGCCATCGCCGAGCCCGTGGTAGGCCAGGTCGACGAACGGCACCCAGCCGTCGCGCACGGCCAGCGCGGCCAGCGCCTCCCAGGCGTCGGGAGTCGGGTCGACGCCGGTCGGGTTGTGGCAGCACCCCTGGAGCAGCACCACGTCGTCGCGGCGCGCCGCGGCCAGGTCCCGCAGCATGCCGTCCCGGTCCGGCCGGCCGTACGTGCGCACCGTGAGGCCCGCCGCCTCCAGGATGGGCCGGTGGTTGACGTAGGCGGGATCGCTGATCCACACCGTCGTGCCCGGGCGGGTCCGGCAGATCAGGTCCGCCAGCAGGCGCAGGGCGCCACTGCCGGCCACCGTCTGGACCGCCACGGCCCGCTCGACCGGGCCGTCCGGGCCGAGGACCATCGACAGCATCGCGCGGTTGAAGGCGAGGTTCCCCGACAACCCCCGGTACTCCTTGGAGGCGGAACGTTCCGCCAGACGTATCTCGGCCTCGCGGACGGCCGCCATGACCGGCGTGCCGCCGCTCTCGTCGCGGTACACGCCGAGGACGAGGTTCAACCGCTCGGGCCGCGTGTCGGCGCCGAACGCCTCGGTGAGGTCCCACAGGGGGTCGACGGGCGGCGGGAGGAGGAGCTCAAGCATTACGGCAACCTCGGGGTGGCGGGGGCGGACACGGGCGCCGGCGGGGCGGCGGCAACCGACTCGGACGCGGCGGCAGCCGGGGAGGCGGACGCGGCGGTTGTCGGGCGTCGGTTGGCGAGGACGACGCCCGCGGTGATCACGGGCACGCCGACGAGCACGCTCACCGTCGGCGACTCGTGCAGCAGCGGAACGGCGAGCAGTACGACGGCGACCGGGCTGAGGCTGCCGAACACCGAGCTGCGCTCGGCGCCGAGGCGCCGGATGGCGAACGCGTACAGCAGACCCGCGCACAGCCCGACCCCGAGCCCCTGCACCACCAAGAACAAGGCGATGTCGCCACCCGCCGCCGACGCCAGACCGGTGGGCAGCGCACCGGTCAGCACCAACAGCGCCATCACGGCGAACGACGGCACGCACAGCAGCCCGATCGACCCGACCGGATCGAGCGCGACCTCCTTCAGCCCCACCGTGTAGAGCGCCCACAGCCCGCTGGCCAGCAGCAGCACCCCGGCTCCCGCGAGCACGTCCGTGTCCACCGGCACCACGTGGCGCCACACGAGGGCGACGACCCCCACCGCGATCAGCGCGAGCCCCGCCGCCTGGGTGCCGCGCGGCGCACCGCGCCCGCCGGCCACCATGAGCCCGGAGACGAACAGCGGGACCATCCCCGGTATCAGCGAACCCACGAAGGCCGCGGAGGTCAGCGAGCCGCCGTACATCGCGGCCAGGAAGAACGGCACGCCCGCGCCACAGATGATCTTCGCCGCGGTGGCGGGCCGTACGGACACGATGTTCCGACGGCGGCGCCAGAGCGCCGGCGCCAAGGCCACGACGGGCACCCCGAAGCGCAGCAGCGCCGCGTCGGCGGGCAACAGGGACGAGGTGCTCAGGGCCCGCGCGCTGAGCGCGAAGGCGGCCCAGATCGCCACCGTCGCGGCCAGCGCCAGCAGCCCGCGCGCCTGGGGCGAGACCCGCCGGACGGGCGCGTCCGCGCCCTGCGGTGGTGCGGTCGCGGGGCGACTTTCCGTCGTTGCCAAGGAGGTTCCTCCAGCCTGGAAGGGCCGGGGCCGGCCACGGGGCAACGCTATGGCTTTCGCGGGGGCAGCCGATTGCCAGTTCTGCCCTCCGCACCTACCGTGGGGGCAGAATCTGCCAAGGAGTGCCGATGGACGCGGTCGATCTCCAGATCATTCGCGAGTTGCAGGCCGACGGCCGGCTGTCCAACCAGGACCTCGCCGACCGCGTACGGCTGTCCCCGTCGCCCTGTCTGCGCCGGGTGCGCCGGTTGGAGGAGGCCGGTCTCATCCGCGGCTACACCGCGATGGTCGACCAGGTCGGCTTCGGACTCCCGATCACCGTGTTCGTGCGGATACGGCTGGAGCGGCACACGGGGGAGGCGGTCCGGCTCTTCGAGGAGCACGTCGCCGTCATCGAGCACATCCAGGACTGCTACCTGATGGCCGGCAGCAGCGACTACCTGTTGCGGGTCGTCATCGAGAGCCTCCAGGCGTACGAAGCCCTCGTGCGCGACCGCATCCACGCCATCCCCGGCATCGCGTCCATCGAGTCGAGCTTCGCGTACGGCAGCGTCAAGCAGTCCCGGGTGTACCCGACCCCCAAGGGCCCCAAGTGAGCGTCAGGGGCCGGCGGCGTCGGGCAGTTGCTGCTCGGACCAGATGACCTTCCCGCCCTCCGGGGTGTACCTGACCCCCCACCGCCGGCTGATCTGCGCGACGAGGAAGAGCCCCCGGCCGCCTTCGTCCGTCGTGGCGGCGTAGCGCAGGTGGGGCGAGGTGCTGCTGCTGTCGAAGACCTCGCAGGTCAGCACCCGGTCGTGCAGCAGGCGCAGGCGTACGGGGGCGACGCCGTGCCGGATCGCGTTGGTGACGAGTTCGCTCAGCACCAGCTCCGTGCCGAAGGCGAGCTCCGACAGACCCCACTCCTCCAGCTTCGCGACCGCCAGGGCCCGCATCTCGCCGACCGCGCTCGGCTCGAACGGCACCTCCCATTCGGCGATGCGGTCCGCGCCGAGCGCCGAGGTCCGCGCCACCAGGAGGGCCACGTCGTCGCGTGGGCGTACCGGCAGCATCGCCTTCAGCAGGGCCCGGCAGGTCTCCTCCGGTTCCCGGTCGGCGTGGCCCAGCGCCGAGCGGACCAGGGCGAGTCCGTCGTCGATGTCCCGGGCCCGGTCCTCGATCAGCCCGTCGGTGTAGAGCACCAACTGGCTGCCTTCGCTCAGGTCCAGCTCGGCCGATTCGAACGGGAACCCGCCCAGCCCCAGGGGCGCGCCGGGCGGCAGTTCCGGCATCTCGACCCGGCCGTCGGGACGCACGACGAACGGCGGGACGTGTCCGGCCCGGGCGATCGTGCACCGCTGGCTGACCGCGTCGTACACCGCGTACAGGCAGGTGGCGCCGAGGAGGCCGGCGCTGTCGGGGCCGCCGCCCGAGCCGTCCGTGCTCTGGTCGATGTACTGGACGAGGTCGTCGAGCCGGGCGAGGAGTTCGTCGGGCGGCAGGTCGAGGGAGGAGAAGTTGAGCACGGCGGTGCGCAGCCGGCCCATGGTGGCGGCGGCGTGCAGACCGTGTCCGACGACGTCGCCGACCACGAGCGCGACCCGGCTGCCGGGCAGCGGGATCACGTCGAACCAGTCGCCGCCGACCCCGGACTGCGCGGGCAGGTAGTAGTGCGCCACGTCGACGGCGTTCTGCTCCGGCAGGTCGCGGGGCAGCAGGCTGTGCTGGAGGGTCACGGCGAGGGCGTGTTCGCGCGTGTAGCGGCGCGCGTTGTCGATGGTGATGCCGGCCCGGGCGACGAGTTCCTCCGCCAGCGACAGGTCCTCCTCGTCGAAGGGCTCCGGCTTGCGCGAGCGCCAGAAGTTGACCACCCCGAGCACCACGCCGCGGGCCTTGAGCGGCGCGGTGATCAGGGAGTGGATGCCGTAGTCGATGATGGCTTGGGCCCGGGGCGGGTCTTGGGCGTACCAGCCGGGGGCGTCGGCGAGGTCGGTGACCACCTCGCCCCGGCCGCTGTCGAGGCCGCGGGCCTGGGGGGTGGAGGGCAGGAAGTCGATCAGGATGCCGCGCTGGTAGAGCGGCGAGTCGTCGCGGATGCCGCTGACGGCGGTGCGTCGCAGGTCCGACGTGGAGGTGGGCTCGTCGCCGTGCAGGACGGGCTCGGCCAGGTCGATGGTGACGAAGTCCGCGAAGCGCGGGACGGCGACATCGGCCAGCTCCTGGGCCGTGCGCTCCACGTCGAGGGTGGTCCCGACGCCCACACCGGCGTCGTACAGCAGCTTGAGCCGTCTGCGGGCCGCGTCGGCGCGGGTGCTGAGGACGCGCATCTCGGTGGAGTCCCTGATGGTCACCGAGGTTCCCTCGGACCGGCCGCGCAGCCGGGTCGGGCGCTGGTTGATCACGAGCAGGCGGTCCCCGGCCTCGTGCATCTCGTCGGTGGCCTCCCGGCCGGAGCGCAGGAGTTCGACCAGTTGCCGGTCGAGCCCCGGCAACTCCCCGACGAGCCGGCCCTCGGCGTCCGGCGGCAGCCGCAGCAGTCGCACGGCCTCGTCGTTGGCGAGAAGGAGCCTTCCGGTCCCGTCGGTGATCAGTACGCCCTCGCGCACGGCGTGCAGCACCGCGTCGTGGTGTTCGTACATCCGGGTCATTTCGAGCGGGCCGAGGCCGTGGGTCTGGCGCCGTAGGCGCCGGCTGATCAGCGCCGAGCCGACGGTGGCCAGGGCGAGGCCCACCGCGCTGGCGCCCAGGATGACGGGGAGCTGTCGGTCCACGACGCCGGTGACGTTCTTGACGGTGAGACCGGCCGACACCAGACCCACCACCTTGTGGTCCGGGCCGAAGACCGGCACCACGGCCTGGATCTCCTTGCCGAGGGGTCCGTTCACGCTCTCGGTGTGGACGTGACCGGCGAGGGAGGGGCCGATGGTGCCGACGAAACGTTTGCCGATGCGGTCGGGCAGCGGGTGGGTGTAGCGGATGCCATGGGTGTCCATCACCACGATGAAGTCGACCCCGGCCTCCTTGCGCGTGGCCTCGGTGACGGGCTGGAGGATCTTGGAGGGATCGGGGGAGCGCAGCGCCTGCCGGAGTCCGAGCGAGTGCGCGAAGGACTGGGCGACGGCGACGGAGCGGGTGCGGGCCTCGCGGTCGATGTCGTGGCGCGACTGGAGCACCAGGGCCAGGACCGCACCGGCCGCGAGCAGCACCACGATCGCCACCTGGAGGACGAATACCTGTCGGGCGACGCTTCGAGGGCGATTTCTGCTCAGTGACCGCACCGACGTCCCCGGCACGGGTGGCAAGGATCGGTCACGTCCCCAGTTGTAGCACTGTCGGCGGCCCTCGGCGTGGCGGTCGCTCGCATCCGGCCTCCGGAACGTCGGAAATATCTTGACGTCAAGATTCTCATCGGGCAGGCTCCTGCACGTATCTCGACATCGAGATACATGGTCCGGGGGAACGGAGACATGGGATGCGGGGCGGCACGAGGACCCGTAAGGACCGACCGGAGGGCCTGCTGGGGCAGCTCCGCCGGCCACCCGGCGGCCGGGACGCGCGGACCATGCTCCTCGCGCAGTTCCTGGACCGGTCGGGAACGGGCGTGTGGGCCGCCGCGAGCGTCCTCTACTTCACCTTCGTCGTCGGGCTGGACGCCCGGCAGGTGGGCATCCTGCTCGGCGCCGCCGGGGTGGCCGGGATCGCCGGCTCCCCGCTCGCCGGCCACCTCGCGGGGCGGTTCCCCGTCCGCCGGCTGCTGATCGCCGCCCACCTCCTGCGCCTGGGCACGTTGGGCGCGCTGCTCGTCGTGACGCGGTACGAGGTGCTCCTGGCGGTCGTGGCCCTCACCAGCCTGGGCGACCGGGCCGCCAAGACACTGGAGATGCTCTTCGCGACCCGCGTCGCGGGCAACCGCCGCGCCACCTACCAGGCCCTCGCCCGCAGTGCGGCCAACGCGGGTTACGCGCTCGGCGCGGGCGTCGCGGCGATCGGGCTCGCCATCGGCAGCCGCGAGGCGTACCAGGGCCTGATCCTGGCCAACGCCCTCTCCTTCCTCGCGGCGGCCCTCCTGGTCCGGCGCACGCGCGAGCCGCGCGAGCACGGGCGGGTCGCGGCGCGGACCGGCGAGCCCGCCCACGTGCCGCCGGCCGCGGCGAACCCCTGGCGCGACCGCGGCTACCTGCGGTTCGTACTGCTGGACATCCCGATGAACCTGGACGACTCGATCCTCTCCGTCGGGCTGCCGCTGTGGCTGATCACCCGCACCGACGCGCCGCACGCACTCGTCCCGGCCTTCCTCGTGATCAACACGGTGCTCGTCGTGGTGCTCCAACTGCGCGTGTCGGCGAAGGTCGGGCAACCGCGCCAGGCCGCGGGAGCGGTGGCCGTCTACGGAGCCACCCTGTCCGCCTGCTGCGTACTGCTCGCCGTGTCCAGCGGGGCCGGAGCCTGGACCGCCTCCGTCGGCCTCCTCATCGCGGCGGTGCTCGCCACCGCGGCGGAGCTGATGCGGTCGGTGAGTTCCTGGGAGCTGGCGGTCTCCCTCGCCCCGGCCCGGTCCAGGGCGGCCTACCTGGGCGTCGCGGGGATGTCCCAGTCCGTACAGAAGTCGGCTGGGCCACTGCTGTTGACCGGGGCCGTGATGTCGGCCGGACCGGCGGGATGGATCGTGCTCGGCGCGGCGGTCGCGGCGCTCTCCGTCGTCCAGCGACGCGCCTCCCTGCGGAGGCTCCGGGCGATGGAGGCCGCCGCGCCCGTCAACGTGTCCTGAGCCGCAGCCGCAGCCGCAGTCGCCGCAGCCGCCGGACCGCACCCGCCCGCACCGCGCGGCGTCTGCTGCCCGGCGGTGCGGAGGACACCGAGACCAGGGTGAGCAGCGCGGCCAGGGCCACCCCGCTCACCCCGATCCCGGCCGACAGACCGGGCGTGCGGTACGCGCAGGCGATCCGGGACGCCCCCGGCCCCAACGGCACCGCGATCAGGCCGTCGAGCGTGCCGGGCGCCTTCGCGTCCGCCCCGTCCACGGAACACCGCCAGCCCCGCACGGCGGGGACGGCCACGACGGCGGTGCCGGAGGAGGACCGCGCCGGGAACACCGCTGCGAGCGTGTGGCCGCCCGCCGTCACCCGGGTCGGTGCCGACGCCCTCAGGCGCGCCACCGCCGCACCGAGTTCATCCCGGTCCAGGCAGCCCACGGGGGAGCGCGGGACGTCCTGGGCGCGGTCGCCGGTCAGCGTCAGCACCACCTCACCGCCGGCCGGGACGGTCCCGAGCGGCACCAGCCCGTTGTTCGTCATGGGATACCCGCCCGACAGCCGCTCGGCGGTGCCGAGCGCGTCCAGGGTGCCGGAGAACCAGGGCACGTACGCGAAGGCCGAGGTCCCGGGGGCGCAGGTGAATGCGAACGTGCTCCGGACGCCCCGGGACAGCCGCCACGACCCGTCGGGCCGCGAGCCGGCCGCCGCGCCGCCCACCGGCCGGGCGTCGGGCACGGCGTAGACCCGCGCCCCCAGCACCTGCTCCTGACGGGCGAATACGGTGTCCGCCGCGGCCGGCGGGGCGCCGTCCCGCAAGGTCACCACCGGAGCCGCGTCGGCCGACCGCGGGGTGAACCCGCCCGCGCCGCCGTGGTCCAGGTAGCTGCCCACCCCCATGACCGCCCGACCGACCGGGTCCTCGAAGCCGACCGTGTGCCGGCCCGCCATGTACCACCCGGCGCCCAGTGCCCGCAGGGTCTGCGCGGTCCGGGCGGGCAGGTAGCTGCTGTAGTAGGAGCCGCCCTGGCCGCCCAGCAACAGCGGGTCGTTGTCGGCGAACTCGTGCGGGCCGGGCTCACTGCGCAGGTCCGGCCAACGGTTCCGCGCCTCCACCGCCCGCCGCGCCGCCGAGGATTGCGCGTCCAGCGTCCGCTTCGGCCGCCACCACTCGTCCCGGTCCCGCTGCTCGGTCACCGACAGCACCGTGAACACCGTCGAGACGAAGACCGTGCCGATCAGCGCCCCCGTCACGGCGACGCGCGCCCGACGACCCCGACGCCGCGCCGCCATGACCAGCAGGGCCAGGACCACCGCACCCCCCACCACGGTCAGGGTCCAGGTGGCGGCGGTGACGTACGCGCTGAACCCGGCCACGACCAGCAGCACGCCCAGCACCCCGACCCCCGCCAGCAGCTCCCGGGGACGCGGCCGGGCGGTCAGGGCCGACCACGCCACGGCCACCAGCATCCCGGTGAGGGTGAACGAGGCCCGGTAGGGGCCACCGTTGGGCAGTGCGAGGCCGTGCCAGAGCAGGATCGTCGGCGTCCAGACGTACGACGCCGCCACCAGGACGAGCAGCGCGCACCAGGCGGCCCGCTCCCTGCCCGGGACCCGGCGGACGAACGGATAGGCGAGGACGAGCACCAGCGGCAGCATGCCCACCGAGATCTGCGGCGCGCTCGCGTGAAAGCCGCCCGGCAGCAGGTGGGCGACGTAGTCGTGGAGCGCGGGCGGCCCGGGGTAGTGGACCTCGGGGCCCGGCTGCGACGCCCGCGAGGCCGGGAAGGTGACCGTCAGCACGGGGGCGACCAGCGCGACGCCGACCGCCGTCATCGACGCGGCCCGCAGCAGGACCCGGCGTCGAACGGGCCGTGGCCGCCCGTCGAGCAGCAGCCTGACCAGCAGGACCAGCCCCATCCCGAGGGTGGCCATCGCGGCGGTGTAGAAGTTGCCGGCCCAGCACGCGGCGACGAGCAGCGTCCCCGACACCCAGCGCCGGCGGCGCAGGCACCAGTCGTACGCGAAGCCGGTCAGCGGGAACGCCACCAGCCCCCACATCCACATGGGGTCCGCGAAACCGTTCGACACCGTCCACGCGCTGACGCCGTAGCCCACCGCCAGGGCCGCGCGCGGCCACGGCGGGCCCGGCCGCAACCGGCCCAGCCAGACCGTCATCAGGGCGGTCGCCAGACCGATGCTCAGCAGCGTCACGAGGAACACCGGCAGCTCGACCCGGTCGCGCGGGAACAGTGCGACGAGCCAGGAGAACGGATTCATCAGATACGTGAAGAAGTCGGCGAGGAACGGGACCCCGTAGCCGCTGCCCCAGTTGAAGAAGAGATCCCCTTCCGTCCCCCCGCGCATCAGGTCCCATAGGTGGGCGTGGAACGGCACGAACTGGTTGCCCAGGTCGTTGACCGCACGCGAGCGCCCGCCGAAGGGGTACGTGCCGTGCACGGCCATCGCCAGGCAGTAGGCCCCCATCGACACCGCCGCCGCGACCGCGGCGGCCGCGCTCTGCGGGCCCGGCCTGCGGCGTACCCACTGACGCTGCTCCTGGCCGCTGGTGGGAGGGGAGGTCGTCAGCACCATGGCGCCAGCCTCGCAGGTACCGGGCGCCCCGCGGGCCCAAACCACCGTTGCGGCCGCGCGTCCGCCCGTCCGGCGGGAGCGGACGGGTGAACCGCTGACGCCCACCGTGCGGGCGGGGACGGCCCGAGCGGCTCAGGCGGGGACGGCCGCCGCGTCCACCACCATCCGCCGGAACGCCTCGGCGTCCCTGACGGCCGCCCCGCCCGGGTCGTTGTTGAAGTAGGCGAAGACGTCCGCCGCCGCGGGCCAGGTCTCAGCGATCCGCCCGGCCCACGAACGCAGAGCGCCGGGCCCGTACCGCGGCCACGGCTGCGCCCGGCCCTCGTGGAACCGTACGTACCCCCAGTCGGCGGTCCGCCACAGCGGGGTCACCGGTCGCGAATGCCGGTCCGCCCAGCACAGTGCGGCACCCCGCTCGACCAGCACCGACCGGATCTCCTCCGTCCACCACGACTCGTGCCGCGGCTCCACCGCCACCCGGACACCGGCCGGGAAGCAGGCGAGGCAGGCGTCCAAGGTGCCCGCGTCCGCGCGCAGGGTGGGCGGCAGTTGCAGGAGCACGGGTCCGAGCCGGGGTCCGAGGCCGGCGCTGTGCGTCATCAGCCGCCGCACCGGTTCCTCCGGGTCGCGCAGGCGTTTGATGTGGGTCAGGAAACGGCTGGCCTTGACGGCCATGACGAAGCCCTCCGGGGTCCGTGCGCGCCAGGCCGCGAAGGTCTCGGGGGACGGCAGCCGGTAGAAGGCGTTGTTGTTCTCCACCGTGCCGAAGCGGCGCCCGTACTCCTCCAGCCACAGGCGCTGGGGCACGCCCGGCGGATAGAAGGTCCCGGCCCAGTCCCGGTACTGCCACCCGGACGTCCCGACGAAGACGGGCATGGTCACCTCCGCTGCCGCGACGGACCGTCTGTGCCGGCGCCTGCCCGCTGCGAACCGCCCGAAAACCGCCCGGCGGGGTGAACCGTCGGGGCGCGTTGACAGGGCGCGCGGCACGGACGTATCCAGGAAGTGAGGGCCGGCCCCGGCACGCGTCGGCGGCTGTCCGCAACCGTCCCGCGGGACAGGGAGGTTCCCGCGCCGAGGTGATCCACGACCGGCCCGCTGACGCGCGAAGGGAGCGGACCATGGCACGGTCGGTCGGCATCGACCTCGGAACGACGAACTCGGTCGTCAGCGTTCTCGAAGGCGGCGAACCCACCGTCATCCCCAACGCGGAAGGGGCCAGGACCACCTCCTCGGTCGTGGCCTTCGCCAAGGGCGGGGAGGTCCTCGTCGGGGAGGTCGCCAAACGCCAGGCGGTCACCAACGTGGACCGCACCGCCCGTTCGGTCAAGCGGCACATGGGCGACCCGCAGTGGCGCTTCCCCGAGCGCGGAGACGTGGACGGCAAGCGGTACACGGCGCAGGAGATCTCCGCGCGGGTCCTGCAGAAACTCAAGCGCGACGCCGAGGCGTACCTCGGCGAGGACGTCACCGACGCCGTGGTCACCGTCCCCGCCTACTTCAACGACGCCCAGCGCACCGCCACCAAGGAGGCCGGCGAGATCGCGGGCCTCAAGGTCCTGCGCATCGTCAACGAGCCGACGGCCGCCGCCCTGGCGTACGGGCTCGACAAGGCGAACGACCAGACGATCCTCGTCTTCGACCTCGGCGGCGGCACCTTCGACGTGTCCCTCCTGGAGATCGGCGAGGGCATCGTGGAGGTGAAGGCCACCAACGGCGACACGCACCTGGGCGGCGACGACTGGGACCAGCGGATCGTCGAGCACCTCGCCAAGCAGTTCCGGAACGGCTACGGCATCGACCTGACCAAGGACAAGATGGCGCTCCAGCGGCTGCGCGAGGCTGCCGAGAAGGCGAAGATCGAACTGTCCTCCGCCACCGAGACCAACATCAACCTGCCCTACATCAGCGCCTCCCCGGAGGGCCCGCTGCACCTGGAGGAGAAGCTCACCCGCACCGGCTTCCAGCAACTGACCGCCGATCTGCTGGAGCGCTGCAAGACCCCCTTCCACCAGGCCGTCAAGGACGCGAAGATCCAGGTCGGGGACGTGAACGAAGTGATCCTGGTCGGCGGCTCGACCCGGATGCCGGCCGTGACGGAACTCGTCAGGGAACTCACCGGCAAGGACCCTCACAAGGGCGTCAACCCGGACGAGGTCGTGGCGATCGGCGCGAGCCTGCAGGCCGGTGTGCTCAAGGGTGAGGTCAAGGACGTCCTGCTCCTCGACGTGACGCCGCTGTCCCTCGGCATCGAGACCAAGGGCGGCATCATGACCAAGCTCATCGAGCGCAACACGACCATCCCGACCAAGCGGTCCGAGACGTTCACGACGGCCGAGGACAACCAGCCGTCGGTGCAGATCCAGGTCTACCAGGGCGAGCGCGAGATCGCGGCGTACAACAAGAAGCTCGGCATGTTCGAGCTGACCGGTCTGCCGCCGGCCCCGCGCGGTGTGCCGCAGATCGAGGTCACCTTCGACATCGACGCCAACGGCATCATGCACGTCACGGCGAAGGACCTCGGCACGGGCAAGGAACAGCGGATGATCGTCACCGGCGGCTCCTCGCTGCCGAAGGACGACATCCGGCGGATGGTCCACGACGCCGAACAGCACGCCGAGGAGGACCGCCGCCGCAAGGAGGCCGCGGAGACGCGCAACCAGGCCGAGCGGCTCGTGTACCAGACGGAGAAGTTCGTCAAGGACAACGAGGACAAGGTCCCGGGCGACGTCAAGTCCGAGGTCGAGGCGGCCGTCGCCGAGCTGAAGGAGAAGCTCAAGGGCGAGGACACCGCTGAGATCCGTACGGCGACGGAGAAGGTCGCGGCGGTCAGCCAGAAGCTCGGCCAGGCGATCTACGCCGACGCGCAGGCGGCCCACGCCGCCGGCGGCGCGGCCGACGCCGGCCAGGCCAAGGCCGACGACGGCCGGACCGGACGGGCCCCGAACGGTGACCCGGCCCAGGACGAGGTCGTCGACGCCGAGATCATCGACGACGAGAAACCGAGAGGAGGCACGGTATGAACGACCCGGCCGAGCCCCCGCGCCCGGAGCGCCCCGAGGCCCCGACGGTCGTCGTCCTGCGCGACCGCCGACGGACCGGCCCGCCGGCCCTCACACCCCGTGCCCTCACACCCCGTGCCCTCACACCCCGTGCCCTCGACCCGCGTGGCCCCGGCCGCCGGGACCGTCCCGAAACCCAAGACCCGGCCCCGGGTCGACCCACTTCGGCTCCGGTTGTGCCGGAAGCGGCCCGCCTGCTCGCCGAGCGCACCGCCGACCTGCAACGGCTCAAAGCCGAGTACGACAACTACCGCAAACGCGTCCGCCGGGACCGTCTCGCCGTCCGCGAGGCGGCCGTCGCCAACGTGCTCACCGCACTGTTGCCCGTCCTCGACGCCGTGGACGACGCCCGCGCGCGCGGCGAGGCCGGCGAGGGCCTCGACGCCGTGGCCCGCGCGCTCGCGTCCCGCCTCGCCGGCCTCGGCCTTGAGACCTTCGGCGAACCCGGCGACCCCTTCGACCCGCGCGTCCACGAAGCCGTCACCTCCACTCCCGTCCCCGGCAGCACCGCCCCGTCCTGCGCCGGTGTCCTGAGCCCCGGCTACCGGGTCGGCGGCCGGCTGCTCCGTCCCGCCCAAGTGGCGGTGGCCGAACCGGCACCCGGCGACTGACCCACGACCGACCGGGCGGGGACAGGCGCCCCGGCGGAGCCGCGCGGCGCGTTTGCGACACCCATGGGCGGGCACGCGCCAATGACGACACCGATGAGAGCACGGCCCCGAGTGGAGGCCCCCATGTCGACAAGCACGCTCATCGCGATCATCGTTCCCGTAGTGGTGGTCCTGATCGCCATCGCGGTCGGATTCTGGCTCGTCTCGCGCCGACGGCACCTGCGGGAGCGGTTCGGTCCCGAGTACGACCGCACGGTCGAGGACGAGGGCGGCCGGCTGGCCGCCGAGCGTGAACTGCGCGCCCGCGAGCAGCGCCACGCGGACCTGGACATCAAGGAACTGCCGCCCGCGCGCCGGACCCAGTACGCCGAGGAGTGGCAGGGCGTCCAGGAGCGCTTCGTGGACCGCCCCGAGGGGGCCGTGGCCCAGGCGGACGAGCTGGTGACCCGGCTCATGAGGGAACGCGGCTATCCGACCGACGGGTTCGGTGATCAACTGCGCGACCTCTCGGTCGAGCACGGAAGCACGCTGGAGCACTACCGCGCCGCGCACGCGGTCAACGCGCGCAGCAGCGAAGGACAGGCGACGACGGAGGAGCTCCGCGGGGCGATGGTCCACTACCGGGCCCTGTTCCAGGAGCTGCTCGGTGACCAAGGAGGCCGATGACATGCAGGACCGCGACGAGACGGTCGGCCGGCCCGACGAGGGCGGCCTGACCACGGAGAGCCTCGCGCACCCGGGAGGCGACGAGCGGAACACCGCCGTGTACCCGGGCGAGGCGACGGGCGACCGTAACGAAGGCGCAGGCGTTGGCGAAGACTACGCGGGAGAGGAACCGGGACAGGACACCGGAGAGGACGCGGACGCGCGGGGCACGTTCCCGGACGACCTGGGGCAGGACGAGGCGACCGCGACGGCGGGCACGACGGCGGCAGGCACCCGGAACGGAACGGGCGCGGAGGGCGAAAGCGGCAACGAACCGTTGCTCGCGGGCCCCGACGCGGAGGAGTTCCGCAGGAGGTGGGGCGAGATACAGGGCCGCTTCGTCGACGACCCGCAGGAGGCGGTCAGGTCCGCGGACACCCTCGTCGCCGAGGTGATGCAGACACTGGCCGCTACGTTCGCCTCGCACAAGGAGGAGTTGGAAGGCCAGTGGAGCAAGGGCGAGGAAGTAGTGACGGAAGACCTGCGGATCGCGCTCCAGCGCTACCGCTCCTTCTTCAACCGTCTCCTCACCACCTGACCGGCGCCCTCACGACCTGAGCAGGAGGCGGTGGGCGCGGTGGGTGGTGCCGGGGGTCATCCGACCCGGCCCCTAGCCCAGCAGGTCCTCCAGGGATGCGGGCAGCCAGCGACGCACTTCGGTGACTGCCTCGGGCGCGCGGGAGCCGCGGGGCCGTTCGCGCCCCCGCTCCCGCAGGAACGCGGCCCGCTCCCGCAGCGCCCGGCGCAGATCGCGGGCGGCGGGCCTGCGGTCCGCCGCGTCCTCGTCGACGGCGTGGTCGCGCTCCAGAACGGTGTTCAGCAGCCGACGGGGCTGGGACTGCCACCCCAGCCCCGTGAGCTGCTGTCCGTTCTCCTGGACGCGGCGATGCAGGCGCACCAGGAAGTGCAGGCCGGTCAAGTCCATGAACGGGACGCCCCGCATGTCCAGGACCACCAAGCGCCCGTCGACCGGCAGCACGGCCAGGACCCGGGCGAGTTCCGGTTCCGCCCGGTGGTCGATCGCGCCGTGCGGGGTCACCAGCAGGGTGTTCCCCTGCCGCCGGACCCCGATCCAGAACGCGTACGGCACCCTTCCATCATCGAGCCTGCCCGCCCGCTTTGCCCCGCCGGGCGCCCCGCCCCAGACCGCCGAGACCCGCACCCCTGGTCAGAGGGCGCCCCGGGTACGGCTCTGGGCTGCTACCCGATTCATCCCGGGGAGCCCGCCATGTGCGCCGTGCGGAAGCCCATGCGCATCCATGTACAGATCCACGGCCGGACCGCGCTCCTGACGCTCTGCGGCGTGGGCGGCGACGGACCGCGGACCGAAGCCGTGTTCGACGCCGCCCTCAAGAGACTCCCCCCGGGTCTGGAGGCGATCGTGCTGGACATCGAGCACGGACCCAGCGCCTCCGGCACGGGCGCCGGACTGCTCCGGCTGGCCGGCACGGGTCCGACCACGCCGTCCCCGTCGCCGTCATCGCCGAGCGGATCGCGGTTCTCCCGGCCCTGCCCCACCTGGCTCCCAGGGTCGGCCCGCCGTCACCCGCGGACGACGAGGCCCTGTCGTTCCTGCGGCGCGCCGTGTACGTCCGCGCCCTCGAACAGCGCGCGCACGGCATCCGCAGCGCCCGCCGCGGAACGCAGCCCTGCGACTGAGGGCGGACGTCGCACGTCGACGGCCGGCCCGGCGGGTCGGAGCGGTGCTGGGGACGCCGGGGCTGCCCGGCACCCCCGCCGTCGGACGATGACGTGGTTTCCGGCGGGATCGCGTTCGATGATCAGGGCCTCGCGCCTTGCCCGGCCGGCTTACGGCCGCAGGCGGGGTATGGGGGCCGCGGCGAAGGGGCACACGGGGTGATGAAGCGACGATCGGACGACGAGAAGCGGGTGGAACGGTGTGACGGCAGGGGAGCACGCGCAACGCCGGACGGAACGGCGAGTGCCGTCCGACGCGGCTGAAGCACGCTCCATCGTGGCGGCCCTGCTGAACGCGGCGCCCGGCACGGTCGGGTCACCGGTCGGCGGCACCGCCCGGGCCGACATCCTCCTCGTGACCTCCGAACTGATCACCAACGCCTTTCGCCACGGCGGCGGCCTCACCGGATTCGACGCCGAACTCGGCCGGGACGGTATGACCCTCACCGTCGGCGACGCCAGCGATGACGTGCCCCGAACGGCGCCCTCGCACAGCGCCATGTCGGAGGGCGGCTTCGGCTGGGAACTGGTGTGCCTGCTGGCGGATCAGGTGTCCGTGACGCTGCACCCGGACGGCGGCAAGAGCATCCGCGTTCGGCTCCCCCTGACCTGAGACACCCGTACGAAGTGCGGTCGGGCGGTCGGGCGCCTACGGGGGCCGGCTCAGCCGCCGGCGCGCCGGGCCCAGGCGAAGGCGGCGGCCCCCGCCCCGCACAGCGTCGCCGCCGCGAGGGCGCCCCGGTGGCGGGTGGCCCACCACTGGAAGCTGCGCGGGTGCGCCGACGCGTCGAACCGGCCGTGCGCGCCGAAGTCCTGCCGGGTGTCGGCCGGCTCCCACAGGTTCGCCGGCTCGTCGGCCCCGCGCGGGGTGTCCGTCTGCTGGGAATCGAAGCCCGTACGGGCCAGGTACCGGTCGAGGAGACCAGGCGCGACCGCATTGGCCATCAAGGTCGCCGCGGTGCTGCCGCCGACCCAGAACTCCCGCCGCCGAGGGTGGTCGGCGGCGTACACGATGGCCCGGGCGGCGAGCTCCGGCTGGTAGATCGGCGGCACCGGCTGTGCCCGCCTCGGCAGCCGCGACAGCACCCAGTCGAACTGCGGGGTGTCGAGGGCCGGGAGCTGCACCATCGTGGTGCGGACCCGGGTGCCCGAGGCGAGCAGTTCGCACCGCAGCGCCTCGTGCCAGCCCTGGATGGCGTGCTTGGCGCCGCAGTACGCGCTCTGCAGCGGAATGCCCCGGTAGGCCAGCGCGGAACCGGCGTGGACCAGCGTGCCGCGGTCGCGCGGGAGCATCCGGCGCAGTGCCGCGTGGGTCCCGTACACGTAGCCGAGGTAGGAGACCTCGGTGACCCGGCGGAACTCCTCCGGGTCGATCTCGGTGAACGGCGCGAACACCGATGTGAAGGCGACGTTGACCCAGACGTCGAGCGGGCCGAACTCGTCCTCGGCGCGCTGTGCGGCGGCTTCCACCGCTTCCGGGTCGGCGACGTCCGCCTCGATCGCGAGGGCCTTGGCGCCGAGTTCCTCGGCGTCCCGGACGGCCCCTGCGAGGCCCGCCCCGCCGCGGGCGATCAGTGCCAGACGGTCGCCGCGGGCCGCGAACGCCCGGACGACCGCGCGTCCGACGCCGCCGCTGGCCCCCGTGACGACCACGACCCGGCTCGACGAGCGGGAGCCACTCATGACCGCTCTCCTTCCCGCCGAAGCCCGCCCGCGGCCTCGTCCCCACGGGTGCGCTCACGGTGGCTGGTGTCGCACCAGGGGTAGATCCGGCTCCGCCGGCAGGTACACACGGCTACCATCGGGCGCTCCGAGCGGGCAGTGGAACCGTCCCGCCGGGGCCGCTCCACCGGCCCTTCCACCAGCTCGGGGCCGTCCGGCTCGACGATGTGCCGCACCGGGGAGTCGGTGCCGGTACTGCCGGTGCCGGCGGGTGTCGCCCCGCGCGCGGGCGCCGCGTATGCCTCGGATCGCTTCGCGTTCATACGGTCCGCCTTGCCGGTCACGGCGCGCCGAAACCCGTTCGGCCGCCCGCGCCGTCGGTTTCCCGCCCCGCCGGCCTACCGGTCGCGCGCACCGTCGTCGTCCGCGTGCTCGCCCTCCGGGGCGAGCGGCTCTCCGGGCCGTCGACGCGTCGATTCCTCCTTGCTCCGGCCGCGCGTGCGGCCCTCCTGCCCGGGAACCTCGCCCACCTGCTCCTCACGGCCGATCCCGGGCCGCTGGGCCTTGTCCTCCATGCCGCCGCCCGCACCGGTACCGCCCGTCCGTCCCGTCCCGTCCATGGCCGTCCTCCTCGTCGCCGCAGGGCCCGCGTCGGGCCCTTCCCCTCCCGCGTCTACCCCGGACGGCGGCCCCGGCACGCAGGGCCCACCCCGAACGGGCAGGAGTGCCGAGCGGCGAAGCGGGTAGGCGCCGCGTATGTTCGCTTCCGTGATCGACAGCACCGCCTCACTGCTGGCCCGCGGCTACGCCTGGCTGCCCGGTCTACAGGAACGGGCCGGAGAGGAACCGGTCGTCACGCGGCTGATGGGCCGACGGACGGTCGTCCTCGACGGCCCCGGAGCGGTGGAGTTCTTCTACGACGAGCAGCACGTGCTGCGCGAGGGCGCGCTCCCCGGCCCCGTCCTCGACACCCTCTTCGGCCGGGGCGCCGTGCACACGCTGGACGGCGACCGCCATCGCGTCCGCAAGGACATGTTCGTCTCCCTCCTCATGGCCGAGGGCGGCATCGCCGCGCTCACGGAACGGTTCACGGCGCGCTGGCCGCGCGCCGTGGCCGGCTGGCAGGGGCGCGAGGTGGTGCTCTTCGACGAAGTGAGCGCCGTCCTCGCCGGCGCCGTCTGCGACTGGGTCGGGCTGCCCCTCTCGGAGGGGGCGGCGCGCTCGGTCGGCGAGGACTGCGTCGCCATGGTCGACGGCTTCGCCACCGCGGGCCCGCGCCACTGGAAGGCCCGCCGGGCCCGGGCCCGGCAGGAGCGGGCGCTGTGCCGCGCCGTGACGGAGCTGCGCGGCGCGGCCGTCCCGGTCCCGCTCGACGGACGACCCCGCTCGGCCCTGGCCGCGGTGGCCTGGCACCGCGACGCCGAAGGGCGCCTGTTGGAACCCCGGACCGCGGCCGTGGAACTCCTCAACATCATCCGCCCCACGGTGGCCCTGTCCTGGTTCGCGGTCTTCGCCGCGCACGCCCTGCACAGCGCCCCCGTCCACCGCGACCGGCTCCGGGGGGACGACGGCACGTACGCCCGGGCCTTCGCCCACGAAGTCCGTCGCTTCTACCCCTTCGCCCCCTTCGTGGGCGGCCTCGCCGCCCGTGACCTGCGGTGGCGGGACACCCCCGTGCCCGAGGGCAGCCTGCTCCTGCTCGACCTGTACGGGCGCAACCACGACCCCGAGCTGTGGCCCCGGCCCTGCGACTTCGACCCCTGCCGCTTCGTGGGCCGTGAACCACCGGCCAACGACCTCGTCCCCCAAGGCGGCGGGGACGCCCGCACGGGGCACCGCTGCCCGGGCGAGGACATCGCCGTCAATCTGCTGACGGCCCTCGTCACCGCACTCGCGCAGTTGGAGTGCGATGTCCCGGATCAGGATCTGACGATTCCGCTCCACCGGATGCCCACCCGGCCGCGCAGCGGTTTCGTCGTCGCCCACGCGCGCACGGCGGTCCGCGCCGACGGCGTGCCGTCCCGCGGCGTGCAGGCCCCCCACCCGTAAAACCGAACAGCCGTAAACCGAACAGCCGTGAAGCCGAAAGGTCGAAACCGTCAACCGATCGAAGGAGTGACCATGCCTGCCGGATCCAGCCCGAAGCGCGAGCGGCAGTACGAGCACATCAAGGAGAGCGCGGAGGAGCGCGGCGAGAGCGCCGACCGGGCCAAGGAGATTGCCGCCCGCACCGTCAACAAGGAGCGGGCGCGGGCCGGGGAGTCGAAGACGGCGAGCAAGACCTCCCTGGAGGACATGTCCTCGTCCGAGCGCGGCGGCCGGCATTCCCACAGCGGTGCGCAGGGGCCGACCTACGACCAGCTCTACGCGGAGGCCAAGCGCAAGAACCTGCAGGGCCGCTCGTCCATGAACAAGGCCGAGCTCAAGGAGAAGTTGGGCAAGTGAGCCCCGGGTGGTCCCGGGCCGCGCGACGCCCGGGACGCCCAAGCCGCCGCCCCACCGGCCGT
Organism: Streptomyces sp. NPDC046557; assembly: GCF_040645975.1. Classification (NCBI taxonomy): domain Bacteria; kingdom Bacillati; phylum Actinomycetota; class Actinomycetes; order Kitasatosporales; family Streptomycetaceae; genus Streptomyces; species Streptomyces sp. NPDC046557. Next base: position 353,474 of record NZ_JBEYZH010000001.1, on the reverse strand, counting down.
ACGGGAGGAAACGCATGAACCGCGCCGCCTTGTTCGATGTCGACGGCACCCTCGCCGACACCAACCACCTGCATGTGACGTCCTGGTGGGAAGCCCTGCGCCAGGCCGGTCACGACGTGCCGATGCATGCCATCCACCGCGCGATCGGCCTCCCCGGTGAGGACCTGATCGCCCACTTGCTCGGCGACGACCGCGACTCCGACCGGGACGAGGCGTTGAAGGCCGCCCACGACACCCTCTACGCCACCTACTTCGACCGGCTCCCCGGCTTCGACTCCGCCGCCGAACTGCTGCGCGCACTCGACGGGCGCGGATGGCGGGTGGTGCTGGTCACCTCGGCCGGAAGCACCGAACTGGAGGCACTGCGGCGGGCGATCGGCGCCGACGACGCCATCACCGCCACCGCGAGCGCCGACGACGTCAGCGCGGGCAAGCCGGCGCCCGACCCGGTGCACCACGCGCTCGACCTCGCCGACGCGCCCGCCCACGCCTCGGTGTTCGTCGGCGACAGCGTGTGGGACATGAAGTCCGCCACCCGGGCCGACGTCGCCTGTGTGGGCCTGCTGTGCGGCGGCATGCCGCGCCAGGACCTCGAAGAGGCCGGGGCCCGCGCGGTGTACGCGGACCCGGCCGAGTTGCTCGCCCGTCTCGACGACAGTCCGTTCGCCGGGGAACCGGGGGAACGCGCTTCCGAGACGTCCCCCTCATCCCGGACGGGGCTCTCCGCGGGAAGGGGAGCGGCATGACCGCGACACCCGCGCCCGAGACCGGCGCGGCGGGCGGCGGGCTGCGCGTCGTGGTCGTCGGCGCCACCGGCAACGTCGGCACCAGCGTCGTACGTGCCCTGCTCGACGACCCCGCCGTCGGATCGGTTCTGGGCCTCGCGCGCAGGCTCCCCGACTGGCGGCCGGACGGCACCGACTGGCGCGCCGTGACCATCGAACCGGGCGGCGACGATCTCGTCCCGCTCTTCGAGGGCGCCGCCGCCGTGGTCCACCTGGCATGGAAATTCCAGCCCACGCACGATCCCGCCGAGACCTGGCGCACCAACGTGCTGGGCGGCATCCGCGTGTTCGACGCCGTGGCCGCCGCCGGGGTGCCCGCACTCGTCCACGCCTCCTCGGTCGGCGCGTACTCGCCGGGCCCCAAGGACCGCGCCGTGGACGAGTCCTGGCCCACGCACGGGTGGCCGCAGGCCGCCTACACCCGGGAGAAGTCGTACCTGGAGCGGGTCCTGGACACCTACGAGACGGCCCACCCCGAGATCCGCGTGGTACGGATGCGGCCCGGTTTCCTCTTCAAGCGGGAAGCCGCCTCCGAACAGCGCCGGATCTTCGCGGGCCGGCTGCTGCCCGGCCGGCTGGTCCGGCCCGGCCTCATCCCGATCGTCCCCGACCTGCCCGGGCTGCGCATGCAGGCGCTCCACACCGACGACGCGGCGGCCGCCTACGTCGCCGCGGTCACCCGGCCCGTCCGGGGCGCCTTCAACCTCGCCGCCGACCCGCCGCTGGACGCGGCACGCCTCGCCGAGATCTTCAAGGCCAAGACCGTGCGGATGCCGGCCGCGCCGGTCCGGGCCGCGCTCTCCGCCGCCTGGCGGCTGCGCGCCGTACCGGCGTCCCCCGACCTGTTCGACGCGGTGCTGCGGCTGCCGCTGCTGGACAGTGCGCGGGCCCGCGCCGAACTCGGCTGGGAGCCGCGGCACACCGCGGTGCAGGCGGTGGAGGAGTTCCTCGACGGCCTGCGCGAGGGCGCGGGCATGGGCACCGTGCCCCTCGCCCCGTAGCCCCTAACTTGCCCCATAGCCCCTCACTCGCCCGGCGGCGGCCCCTCGCCCGGCCCCTCGCCCGGTGGCCCTGAGCGGCTCCACGCCGGTGGCCCTGAGCGGCTCCACGCCGACCCAGGGCCATCGGCCCGGTGCCCGCCGGCTCAGGGCTTCAGCAGGGTCTTGATCATGCCGTCTTCCTTCGCCTGGAACATGGCGTAGGCCCGCGGCGCCTCGTCGAGCGGCATGGTGTGGGTGGCGAAGCCCTCGACGCCCAGCGGGTCGGAGTCCTCCAGCAGCGGCAGGATGTCGTTCACCCATGCCCGGACGTTCGCCTGCCCCATCCGGAGCTGGATCTGCTTGTCGAACATGGTCAGCAGCGGCATCGGGTCGGCCGCGCCGCCGTAGACGCCGGACACGGAGACCGTGCCGCCCCGGCGCACCAGGTCGATCGCGGTGTGCAGCGCGGTCAGCCGGTCCACTCCGGCCCGTTCCATCAGCGGCCTGGCCATGCCGTCCGGCAGCAGCCCCGTGAACCGCTGCGCGGCGGACGCCAGCGGGGCCCCGTGGGCCTCCATGCCCACGGCGTCGATGACGGAGTCCGGGCCGCGGCCGTCCGTCAGGTCGCGCACCGCCGCCACCAGGTGCTTGCCCTGCTCCTTGAGATCCAGCGTGTGGACCCCGAACGCCTTCGCCCGCTCCAATCGGGCCGGCACCAGGTCCACGCCGATGACCAGCTTCGCACCCCGGTGCAGGGCGACCCGCGCGGACATCTGCCCGATCGGCCCGAGGCCGAGGACGGCGACGCTGCCGCCCGGCGGGACCGCCGCGTACTGCACCGCCTGCCAGGCGGTCGGCAGCACGTCGGACAGGTACACGAAACGCTCATCCGGCGGTCCTTCGGGGACCTTCACCGGCAAGCTGTCACCGAACGGGACCCGCACGTACTCCGCCTGCCCGCCGGGGACCTGCCCGTAGAGCTTGGTGTAGCCGAACAGCGAGGCGCCCTTCTCGTACTCCCGCACCTGCGTGGTCTCGCACTGCGAGTGCAGGCCCTGGTCGCACATGAAGCAGTCGCCGCAGGAGACGTTGAACGGGACGACCACCCGGTCACCCGGGCGCAGCGTCGTCACGTCCGCGCCCACCTCCTCGACCACGCCCATGGCCTCGTGGCCGAGGATGTCCCCGGGCTCCAAGAACGGCCCGAGGACCCCGTAGAGGTGCAGATCGGAGCCGCAGATCCCGGTGGACGTCACCTTCACGATGATGTCCGTCGGGTCCTTGATGCCGGGATCCGGAACGGTCTCCACCCGCACGTCTCGCGTGCCCTGCCAGGTCAATGCGCGCATGGTCTTCCCTCCGTCGAAGAAGCGGACTCTTCATCCCGCGCCTCCCCACCTCACGCGGCCGCACACCTGGCGGGTACGTGTGGTGCGCCCGGGACGGGGTAGCCGCCCGTTGACCGACCGACAACGGAGGTGCTGGATGTCGCTGAGCCTCGGATTCCCCCAGGCGCGTCACGAATTCGCCCGGCTGTGGACCCTCCCCGGGGTCTACGCCCCGCAGGAGGACACCTGCCTCCTCGCCGAAGCCGTACGGGACGAGGTGGCACCGGGCATGGACGTGCTGGACATCGGCACCGGCAGCGGGGCGCTGGCCCTGTACGCGGCGCGCCGAGGGGCCCGGGTGACCGCGGTGGACGTCTCTTGGCGCGCGGCCCTGACCGTACGCCTCAACGCCCTGCGGATGCGCCAGCCGGTCACCGTCCGGCGGGGGAGCGTGGCCACCGCCGAGACCCTCGGCCCCTTCGACCTCGTCGTCAGCAACCCGCCCTACGTCCCCGCCCCCGACCCCGGCGTGCCCACGCGCGGGCCCGCGCGCGCCTGGGACGCGGGCCACGACGGGCGCGAGATCGTCGACCGCATCTGCGCCACCGCCCCCGGGCTCCTCAAGCCGCACGGCACCCTGCTGATCGTCCACTCCGCCCTCTGCGGCACGGAGGAGACGCTACGGCGGCTCACCGCCGCCGGGATGCGGGCCGAGGTCGCGGACCGGACCCGCATCCCCTTCGGCCCGGTGCTGCGCTCCCGGCTGCCCTGGCTGCGCGAGCGGGGTCTGGTGGGCCCGGAGGAGACGACGGAGGAACTGGTCGTCGTCCGCGCCGTCGCGCCCGCCGCCCCCGCACCCCGAGACGCCCACCGGCACCTGAGGAGGGTCCACCCGTGACGGCGAGCACCACCCGCCCCCGCACGTCCGCCACCCCCCGGCTCCCGTCCCCGCGCGGAACCCTCTCCGCCGCGGTGGCCGCGGCCCTGCGCGACCCGGCGGCCCCCCTCCCCGACACCACCGCCGCCCACACCGCGGACCCGTACGGCGACGACCTGCACCTGGCCCTCTACCTGCTCTACGAACTCCACTACCGGGGGTTCGAAGGCGTCGCCGACACCCGCGAATGGGACCCGGCACTCCTGACCCTGCGCCGCGCCCTTGAGCACCGCTTCCTCACCGCCCTGCGCGCCGACGCCCCCGGAGGCCGCACCGTCGACGAGGCGTTCGGCGAGCTGCTGCTGGAGCCCGTCGACCACTCCGGCAGCGTCAGCGGGTACCTGGAGCGCGACGGTGACCTCGGGCAGGTACGCGAGTACGCCGCCCTGCGCTCCCTGTACCACCTCAAGGAGGCCGACCCGCACGTCTGGGTCATCCCGCGCCTGCGCGGCCGCGCGAAGGCCGCCATGGTCGCCATCGAGTACGACGAGTTCGGCGCCGGGCACGCCGACCGCGTGCACGCCGAGCTGTTCGCCCGCCTGATGGCGGACCTGGGCCTGAACACCGACTACGGCCACTACCTCGACGCCGCCCCGGCCGAGGCCCTCGCGATCGTGAACCTGATGTCCCTGTTCGGGCTGCACCGGGCGCTGCGCGGTGCGCTGGTCGGCCACTTCGCCTGCGTCGAGGTCACCTCCTCGCCCGGCTCCCGCCGGCTGGCGGCGGCCATGCGCCGGCTGGACGCCGGCGCCGCCGCCGAGCACTTCTACGACGAGCACGTCGAGGCCGACGCCGTCCACGAGCAGCTGGTGCGCCGCGAGGTCATCGCCGGTCTGTTGGAGGACGAACCCGAGCTGGAAGGCGACATCGCCTTCGGCGCCGACGCCACCGTCCTGCTGGAGGACCGCCTCGGCGCCCTGCTGCTGGACCGGTGGCGGCAGGGCGCGAGCGCGCTGCGGACACCCCTGTGACCGCCGGGCCCGCCGCCGTCCGCCGCGTTAGGCTCGAACCATGTGCTGAAAGGGGTGCCGCCGATGTGCCGCTGGCTCGCGTACTCGGGTTCGCCGGTCCTGCTCGACACCGTCCTCTACCGTCCCGAGCACTCGCTGATCAACCAGAGCCTCCACGCCCGGATGGGCGTGGAGACGACCAACGGCGACGGTTTCGGCATCGGCTGGTACAGCGAGCACGGTGACGGCACCCCGGCGGTGTTCCGTGACATCGGGCCGGCCTGGAACAACCGGAACCTGCGCGAGCTGGCGGCCCACGTCAGCTCGCGGCTCTTCTTCGCCCACGTCCGCGCCTCCACCGGTTCCGCCATCCAGCAGACGAACTGTCATCCCTTCCGGCACGGCCGGTGGCTGTGGATGCACAACGGGGCGATCACCGACTTCCACCGGCTCCAGCGGGACCTGTGCATGGCCGTCGACCCGGCCCTCTTCTCCTCCATCGAGGGCTCCACGGACTCCGAGCTCATGTTCTACCTGGCCGTCACCTTCGGCCTCGACCAGGACGTGCCGGGCGCCGTGGGCCGGATGGTCGGCCTGGTCGAACGACTCGGCAAGGAGCACGGCGTCGACGACCCGCTCCAGATGACGATCGCCGTCAGCGACGGGCAGAAGGTCTGGGCGTTCCGCTACTCCAGCCAGGGTCGCTCCCGGTCGCTGTTCTACAGCAGCCGGGCCGACACCGTGCGGGAGCTGTACCCGGAGCTGCCCTACCTGCGGAAGGTCTCCGACGACACCCGCCTGGTGGTCTCCGAACCCCTCGGTGACCTGCCCGGCGTGTGGAACGAACTCCCCGAGGCGAGCTACGTCGTCCTGCCGACCGGCGACGAGGAAGAGGACTACCTCCCCTTCATCCCCGAGCCGCCCTGAGCCCGCCGAGCCCGCCGCCGGGAGGCTCGGCGAGCCGCACCGCCGACTCCAGCAGCAGCGCGTGGACGAAGGCCTGCGGCAGGTTGCCCCGCAGGTCCTGGCGGACGATGTCGAACTCCTCCGCGTACAGGCCGGGGGGCCCACAGGCCGCGCGGTTGCGCTCGAACCACCGCACGGCCTCCACCGGCCGGCCCTGCTGGTGCTCGGCCAGTGCCATCAGGAACCCGCACAGCAGGAAGGCGCCCTCCGCGTCCCCCAGCGGCCGGTCGTCGTGCCGGAACCGGTAGAGGTAGTGGTCGCGGCCGAGTTCCGCGGCCACCGCGCGCACCGTCGCCCGGCTGCGCGGGTCGGCGGCCGACACGGCGCCGCGCAGCGCCGGGAGCAGCAGCGCGGCGTCACAGCCCGGGTCGTCGGGGGAGCGCTGCCAGCGGCCGCTCGGGTGCAGCCCCTCGGCGGCGGTCCGGGCGACGATGTGGTCGGCGAGGGCCGCCCAGCGCGCCGCCCGACCGGCGCCCGCCGCGCAGTCCGAGGCGGCGGCGCGCAGTCCCGCGGCGCAGATCAGACGGCTGTGGGTCCAGTGGGCGTCCCGGAGTTCCCAGATGCCGGCGTCGGGGCGTACGTGCCGTTCGGCGATCGCGTCGGCGGCGATCCGCACCGCCCGCCGGCCGTCGTCGTCCAGCGCGTCGTGCCGGGCGGCGGCGGCCAGGAGCAGCAGCGCCTCCCCGAACACGTCGAGCTGGAACTGCCGGTTGACGCGGTTGCCGACGACGTCGTAGCCGCCGGGGTAGCCCGGCAGGTCCAACCGCCGGATGCCCGGGACCGGTCCGCCCGCGGAGGTGTAGGCCGGGCGCAGCCGGGCGCCGTGTTCCAGCAGCCGCGCGGTCAGGAACCGGACCGTGTCGTCCAGCAGCGGATGGTGGCCCGCCGCGGCGACGGCCTGCCCGACGTAGCACAAATCCCGGATCCACACGTACCGGTAGTCGTAGTTGCGGCCCTGCTCGGCGCCTTCGGGCAGGCTGGTGGTGGCTGCGGCCACCGTCCCGCCGTCCGTGCCGGTCATCCCGCGCAGCACGGCGTAGGCGAGCCGGGCGTCCCGGGCCCCCAGAGCGCCGCGGAAGCCGTCGGGGACCCGCTCGCGCCAGTGATCCTCGGTGGCCCGCCACAGCCGGTGGGCGGATTCCGGCGGGCCGAGCGGCCGGTCGGAACACTCCAGGACCAGATCGTGGACGCCGCCGCCCTCCAGTCGCAGCTCCGCGGACAGCAGCGGCCGGCCGCCCTCCTCCTCGACCCGTGCCCCCGGCGCCCCCGACCAGCGCAGGTGGAGTCCGGCGGCGCGCGCGGTCCAGCTCCCGTCCTCCGCGCGCCGCAGTCCCCGCACGGGCGTGTCGCCGAACGCCGCCGACAACTGGAGGGACACCACGGTACGCACCGGGCCGTCCACCGCCCGCACCTGCCGGAGCACCACCGCGCGGTGCGGGTCGGCCGGGTAGGCGAGCGCCTGGCGGCACTCGGTGCTACCGGTGCGCCCCGTCCAGCGACCGCGCCAGATCAGCGACCCCTCCTCGTACCAGCCGCTGCGGACACCGGGCTCGTCCGGCGCGATCCGGTACCAGCCCGGGCCGCCGATCAGCGCCGCGAACACCGCGTCGCTGTCCCAGCGCGGCACGCAGAGCCACACCAGGTCCCCGCACGGCCCCACCAGCGCGCCGCGCTCACCGTCCGCCAGCAGCGCGTAGTCGCGCAGCGACCGGGGCGGCGGGGGACCGGAGGAGGGCACCACGACGGCCGCCTCAGCCGGTCCGGTAGGCGGCCGCCCGTTCGGCGCGCAGCGTCAGGCCGAGCCCCGGCGCCCCGTCCGCCCCGGGGCGCAGTACGCCGCCGCGTGGCGGGAGGGAGCCCTCGAAGAGCAGCTCCTCGACACGCACGTGGTCGTGGAACCACTCCAGGTGGCGCAGGTTCGGCACGGCGGCCGCCGCGTGGGCGTGTGCGTGCGGGGCGCAGTGTCCGGACAACTGGAGGCAGTGTGCCTCCGCGAGGGCCGCGGCCCGCAGCCAGCCAGTGATCCCGCCGCAGCGGGTGGCGTCCGCCTGGAGGCAGTCGACGACCGGCGCCATCCTGGCGAAGTACGGCAGGTCGTAGCCGTACTCGCCGGCGGCCACGTCGGCGGTGACCGCGTCCCGCACGACCTCCAGGCCCGCCAGGTCGTCGGAGGAGACCGGCTCCTCGAACCAGGTCACTCCCAGCCCCGCCAGCACCCGTCCCACGCGCACGGCCTGTTTGCGGGTGTAGCCGCCGTTGGCGTCCACGAACAGTTCGGCGTCCTCGCCGATCGCCAGCCGCGCCTGCTCGACCCGGGCGAGGTCCCGGTCCTCGCAGTTGCCCCAGGACTCGCCGATCTTGATCTTGAAGCGCGGGATGCCCTGCTTTCGCCAGCCGTCCAGTTGCTCGTCCAGGCGCTGCCGGTCGTAGGTGGTGAAACCGCCACTGCCGTACACCGGCACCTCCCGGCGGACCCGTCCCAGCAGCGCGGCCAACGGGAGCCCCAGCAGGCGCGCCTTCAGGTCCCACAGGGCGATGTCCACCGCCGAGAGCGCGCCCGCGACCAGCCCGGGCCGGCCGGCGTTGCGCACGGCGCGGCCCATCGCCTCGTGGGCGCCGGGCACGTCCAGGGCACTGCGCCCCAGCACCGTCTCGCGCAGAAGCTCGCGGACGACATCGGCCGCGGCGCCGGCACCGTACGTCCAGCCCGTGCCCGTCACCCCAGCCGCCGTCGCCTCGACCAGGATCATGGTGGTGGAGTCCCAGCGGATCGTGCCGTCCGCTTCCGGGCCGTCGGTCGGGATCGTCAGCACCCGCGCCTCCAGCCCCCGCACCGGCGTGTCACCGCGTACGCTCACCGCCCGCCTCCTTCCGCCGGGAGCGGAGCGCGCAGCCCGCTCCGGGCGCCGGCGACCAGCCGCGAGGCGGCACGGTCGACCAGCGCCATGATGGTCAGCGCCGGGTTCGCCGAGCCCTGCGTGGGAAGCACGCTGCCGTCGGTGACCAGAAGGTTGGGAACCGCGAAGGAACGCAAGGACGCGTCCACGACACCGTGCGGGGCGTCGCGGCCCATCCGGCAGCCGCCGACGAGGTGGGCGAACCGCTCGATCGTCATCACCTCCGTCGCGCCGGCCGCGCGGAGGATCTCCTCCATGGTGGTGCGGGCGGCACGCACCAGCGCCCGGTCGTTGTCGCACAGACTGTGTGAGAACTCGGCGACGGGCAGCCCGTAGCGGTCCCGCTGCCCGCTGAGCGTCACCCGGTTCGTGGCCTGCGGCAGGAACTCGCAGAGCGCGCCCAGCGTGGCCCAGTGGATGTAGTCCTGCATGTAGCGGCGCAGGTCGCGTCCCCAGTGGCCCTGGGCGGCCACGTGCTCGGCCCAGGTGACGGGCATCGGCGAGACCGTCTGGATCGCGTACCCGCGCCGGTAGGGCCGGCGGCGGTCGCTCTCGTAGAACTCCTCCGTGGAGACCTCGGGCGGCGGCGCCTTGTACGCGCGGATCTCCTCGGCGAAACGGCCCGAGGTCTGCGGCGCGCCCTGCACCATCACGTACCGGCCGACCAGGTCGTGGTCGTTGCACAGTCCGTCGGGGAAACGGCGGTTGGCGGAGTTCAGCAGCAGCCGGGGCGTCTCGATCGCGTACCCCGCGACCGCCACCGTGCGGGCCCGCTGGAGGTGCTCGCGGCCGTCGCGCAGGTACCGCACCCCGGTGGCGAGGCGGCCCTCGTCGTCCGTCACCACGGTCGTCGCCATGCAGTGCGTACGGATCTCCGCGCCGTGCGCGAGGGCGTCCGGGACGTGTGTGATCAGGGTGGACGCCTTGGCGTTGACCTTGCAGCCCTGGAGGCAGAAGCCACGGTAGACGCAGTGCGGCCGGTTCCCGAAGCGGCCGTTGGTGATCGCCACCGGTCCGACCCGGGCCTCGATGCCGAGGGCCGCCGCACCCCGCAGGAAGATCTCGCCGTTGCCGCCGACCGGGTGCGGGGCGTGCGGGTAGGCGTGCGGGTCGCCCCAGGGCCAGAACTGGCCCGCGACGGGCAGTTCCTGCTCGATCCGCTCGTAGAACGGGCGCAGGTCCTCGTAGGACATCGGCCAGTCGGCGCCGATCCGGTCGTCGGTGAGCATGGAGAAGTCCGACGGGTGCAGCCGCGGCACGAACCCGGCGAAGTGCACCGTGGAACCACCTACGCCCCGGCCCGAGTTGTTGGAGCCCAGCGGCACGGGGTCGGTCCCGGACAGCACCCGGGGTTCGGTCCAGTAGAGGTGGTGGGAGCCGGCCTCGTCACTGACCCAGTGCCGGTCGGGATCCCAGAACGGGCCCGCCTCCAGGCACACCACCGACCAGCCGGCGCGCGCCATGCGCTGGGCGAGGGTGGCGCCGCCGGCCCCGCAGCCGACGATGACGAGGTCCACCTCGTCGGAGTCCTCGAACCGGCGCATGTCCCGGACCAGGCGGGCGTCGAAGCGGGCGTCACCGTCGGGCAGCAGCCAGGCCGACGCGTTGCGTTCCCGCACCGCCCGCTGCGAGCCGGCGGTCAGCTTCAGCGTCTCCCGCAGGGCCCGGGCCCTGCCCACGCCCGCGCCGTCCGCCCCGCCCGCGCCGCCCGGCCCTTTCGGCCCGCCGCGCCCGGTCACCGGGGCCGTCCTTCGGCGCCGCCCGGCGCGGCCGGGTCCTCGGGCGCCTCGTCCGGGTGCTCCCAGGGCTCGCGCAGCCCCACGCCGAGCCGGGAGTGCCCGCGGGGATAGGCGGGGCCGGCGAAGCCGATCTCGTTCCATGCCCAGGGGTGGGCGTAGAAGGCCGTACAGGCGTAGCGCATCAACAGGTCCCACAGGTGCCCGACCGGCATCCCGTGCCACTCCTTGCCGGGCGTCTCGTGCGCCGTCACCCGGACACCCTCGATCAGCTCGTCCTGACGTTCGGGCGTCAGTCCCGCGAAGGAATCCGTCCTGTACCGCTCGGCGGCCTCCACGTCGAGCCCGCGCAGCGACCTCCGCCAGGCCTCGCCGTCCTCGGGCATGTCCCGGTGGTGCCAGCCGTCGGTCTGTCCCTCCGCCAACCGGGAGTCGATCATCTGCAGGATCGGCACCTTCGGAGCCCCCGGCGGTCCGTCCTGGGCGAGGAGCCGGTCGAAGAGCGCGGAGGCGGTCGCCTCCTCGGGGAGGGTGAAGAACCGCAGGTCGGGCTGGAGCGTCAGGCGCCCCGTCACGACCGCGCGCGTGGCGCCGTCCCAGGTGTCCGCCTGGTCGAACACGTCGAAACCGGGGAAACGCCGCCCGGACTCCCCGGACGGCACCGTCCGGGGCTGCGCGGCACCGCTCTGCGGGCCGGGGCGCGGCTTGCGTAGGGGCATGGTCACGGCTCCCGTCGCAGGACGGAGGCCAGCAGCCCCATGCCGCCCACCATGGTGACCAGCAACGGCGCGAACAACGGCGGGCCCATCTCCACGTTGAAGCGGGCCATGGACCAGCCGCCGGGCTTGCGGGTGATGCCCCGCACGTGCAGGTACGTGCCCTGCAACCCGTTGGCGAAGATCGCCGCGGACACCACGGGGAGCACGGTGTGCGCCGCCCGGGGGCTGTAGAACCCCGCGATCCCGGCCGCCGCGCCGAGCGGGCCCAGCACGACCGGCCACCACATCATCCGGTTGCCGAAGCTCGCCCGGTCGTGCTCCAGGTAGATCTCGGCCGCCGTCACCAGCGCGCCCCCGGAGGTGAGCAGCGACAGCGACCGTTCGAACCGGCCGTGCCGGATGTCCTGAAGGGTCGGCGCCATCGCGCCTCACTCCTTCCCGCTGCCGGGCAGGAACTCCTGGATCTTCGACTTGAGTCCCTGCTTGACCACGGAGGAGCGGTCGCTGTCGCCGTGCAGCACCGACGCCGCGGTCGCCTTGAACTGGTCCCAGGTGGCGTGCGGCGGAATCGGCGGCACCGCCGGGTCGGTACGGAAATCGATCACGAACGGGCGGTCGGCCGCCAGCGCCTGCTGCCAGGCCGCCGTGACGCCCTCGGGCTCCTCCACCCGGACACCGCCCAGCCCGAGCCCGATGGCGAAGTCCGCGTAGCGCACGTCGGGCAACCGCTGCGACTGCTCGAACTGCGGCATGCCCTCCATCGCCCGCATCTCCCAGGTGACCTGGTTGAGGTCCTGGTTGTTCAGGACGGCCACGATCAGGCGCGGGTCGCTCCACTCCCGGTAGTACTTGGCGATCGTGATCAGCTCCGCCAAGCCGTTCATCTGCATCGCGCCGTCACCGACGATCGCGATCGCCGGCCGCTCGGGAAAGGCGAACTTCGCCCCGATCACGTACGGGACACCCGGCCCCATCGTCGCCAACGTCCCCGACAGGGAGCCGCGCATCGTGCCGCGCATCCTCAGGTGTCGCGCGTACCAGTTCGCGGCCGAACCGGAATCCGCCGCGAGGATCGCGTCGTCCGGCAGCAGCGGGTCCAGCGCGTGCACCACCAGCTCCGGGTTGACGGGATCGGCCGGCACCTTGGCCCGGCGTTCCATCACCTCCCACCACCGCTCGGTGGCCTGCTCGATGCCGTCGCGCCAGCTCCGGTCGGTCTTGCGCTCCAGCAACGGCAGCAGCCGCTTGAGCGTCTCCGTCGCGTCGCCGACGACGTTCACCTCGAACGGGTAGCGCATCCCGACCATCGAGGGATCGACATCGATCTGCACCGCCCGCGCCTGTCCGAACGCGGGCAGGAACTGGCTGTACGGGAAGCTGGAGCCGATCACCAGCAGGGTGTCGCAGTCACGCATCATCTCGTACGAGGGCCGGGTCCCCAGCAGCCCGATCGAGCCCGTCACCCACGGCAGCGTGTCCGGCAGGACGTCCTTGCCCAGCAGCGCCTTGGCAGCGCCCGCGCCCAGAACCTCGGCGACCTCCTCGACCTCCGCCCGCGCGTTACGCGCGCCCTGGCCGACGAGCATCGCGACCTTCTCGCCCGCGTTGAGGATCTCGGCGCACCGCTGCAGGTCCTCGTCCGCCGGCACCGGCGCGTAGCGGCCCATGCCCTGGCTGGAGGGCACCATCTTGAACTCGTGCGTGGGCGCCTCGTACTCCAGGTCCTGCACGTCGGACGGGATGATCACCGCCGTGACCGTGCGCCGCGCCGTCGCGACCCGCATGGCGCGGTCCAGGACGCCCGGCAGCTGCTGCGGGACCGTGACCATCTCGCAGAACTCCGAGGCCACGTCCTTGTAGAGGGCCAACAGGTCCACTTCCTGCTGGTAGGAGCCGCCCATCGCGGTCCGGGCGGTCTGCCCGACGATGGCGACCACCGGTACGTGGTCCAGCTTCGCGTCGTAGAGGCCGTTGAGCAGGTGGATGGCGCCCGGACCCGAGGTCGCGGCGCATACCCCGGTGCGTCCCGAGAACTTCGCGTAGCCCACCGCTTCGAAGGCGGCCATCTCCTCGTGCCGGGCCTGGATGAACCGGGGTTTGTCGTCGGCCCTGCCCCAGGCGCCGAGCAGGCCGTTGATGCCGTCCCCCGGGTAGGCGAAGACGTGCTCCACCCCCCACGCGCGCAGCCGTTCCAGGAGATGATCCGAGACCTTCATCGCGCGGACTCCGTTCGCAAACCGGTGCGGCCCGCCGGGGCCGGGGGCGCGCTGCGCGCCCTGCTTCGCGGCTAACCCACCACGGGCGGGGGCAAACCCCCCGCCCGGGTGCTTGCCGAGGGCATCGGAGGCGGCCGGGCGGGTACCAGCCGAAGACCGGAGGATGCCTTCCTCCGGGCGGTAAGCGCACGCGCGGGAGGTCAGGACATGGCAGGAAGCGCACTCGTAGTCATCGACATGATCAACCGGTACGAGCACGCCGACGCGGATTTGCTCCTGCCCTCCGCCCGCGAGGCCGTGCCCCGCATCCAGCTCCTCCTGGACCGCGCCCGACGCGGCGACACCCCCGTCATCTACGTCAACGACAACTTCGGTCAGTGGCGCTCGCACCACGGGGAGATCCTGCGGACGGCCCTCGACGGCCCGCACGCCGACCTGGTGAAGCCGTTGCTGCCCGACGAGGAGTCCCTCTTCGTGCTCAAGGCACGCCACTCGATCTTCTTCGAGACGCCGCTGGCCTACCTGCTGGGGGAACTGGACGTCGACCACCTGGTGCTGTGCGGGCAGGCGACCGAACAGTGCGTGCTCTACTCCGCGCTGGACGCGCACATCCGTCACATCGACGTCACCGTCGTCCGGGACGCGGTGGCATACCTGCACCGGGACCTCGCGGACGCCGCCCTGCGCATGATGGAGACCAACATGTCCGCCCGCATCAGCGAGGCCGACGCCGACGACCTCCCGCTCTGAGCGCGCGCCGCGCCGCCTCTCGTCCGGGCCGCGCGCCGTTATCCGCGCGCCGTCACCCTTCGTCGTCCTGCAGCCGGGCGCGACAGAGCTGGAGCAGGTCCGCCCCCGTCAGCGCCGCCAGCGAACCGACCGCGAAGCGGGTGAGGGCCGGTGCGAACACGTATCCGGCGCCGAACCCCGTCGTCACCCACAGGCCCAGGCAGAACGGGCAGGTCAACAACTCGCCGATCGCGTGCCGAGCCCCCGAACCGCGCACGTCCTCGACCAACTCCGCCGGGCCCGACGTGCCCTTGTAGCGGGCGAAGGGGGCCCGCAGCGGACTGGTGACGGGGTCCTTGGCGAGGGTGTGCGCGACCCAGTGCGTGGCGCCGCCGAGCAGCAGCACGTCGAAGGGGGACAGCCGGGGCACCGGCCTGCGGGTGGCCCGCGCGACCGCCACCAGCCCCGCGACACTGGCGCCGTACGCCCCCATGAGCGCGAGATACCCCTTCAGCGGGCGCTCCTCCGTCCCCGCGTAGGCCCGCTCCTCGCGGTTTGCGCGGCGCCGGACACCGTTCAGTGCTCGGGTGACATCCATAGAAGACTCCTCGTGGCCGTACGTGGTGTCCGTCGACGCCTACCCGTCCGCGCCGCGCGCACGCCCCCCACCGCGAGGGTGTGACCGACCAGGTGACCGCGTTCCGCCCCGGGCGCGCCGAACGCTGCCGCGCCCGCGAGGCCCGGCACAGTGACTCCTGGACCGGTCACGCGGACAGGAGGTGCACCGGGGTGCTGGGGTCACGGCGCAGGGCTCGGCCGCTGGACCGGGCGCGCCGCGCGGCGGTGCGCGGCGCCCACCGGGCGGACGCCCGGCTGCCCCTGGGGGAGCTGGCGCGCGGCGTGCTGCGCAAGGTGTTCCCCGACCACTGGTCGTTCCTCCTGGGCGAACTCGCCCTCTACAGCTTTCTGGTCCTGCTGCTGACCGGGGTCTACCTGACCTTCTTCTTCGACCCCTCGACGGCCGAGAGCGCCTACCGCGGTACGTACGCGCCCCTGCGCGGGGTGCGCATGTCCCAGGCGTACCTCTCCACCCTCCGGATCAGCTTCGACGTACGCGGCGGACTGCTGATCCGCCAGACCCACCACTGGGCGGCGATCCTCTTCCTCTCCGCGATCGGTGCCCACATGCTGCGCGTGTTCCTCACCGGAGCCTTCCGCCGCCCCCGCGAGGCCAACTGGACCATCGGGGTCACCCTCTTCCTGCTGGCGCTGCTGGAGGGCTTCTGCGGCTACTCGCTCCCGGACGACCTGCTCTCCGGCACCGGACTGCGCATCGCCCAGGGCATCGTGCTCTCCGTCCCGGTGGTCGGCACCTACCTGGACATGTTCGTCTTCGGCGGCGAGTTCCCCGGCCACGACATCGTGTCGCGCCTCTACCCGGTGCACATCCTGCTGGTCCCCGGCCTGCTCCTGGGCCTGATCACGCTCCACGTCCTGCTGGTGTTCACCCTCAAGCACACCCAGTGGCCCGGCCCCGGCAGAACCGGCCGAAACGTCATCGGACTGCCCTTCTTCCCCCAGTACCTCGCCAAGTCCGGCGGCCTGTTCTTCATGGTCTTCGGCCTGCTCGCGGCCCTCGGCGCGCTGGCGCAGGTCAACCCGATCTGGGCGTACGGCCCCTATCGCCCCGATGTAGTCTCCACCGGCTCCCAGCCCGACTGGTACGTCGGCTTCCTGGAGGGAGCCCTGCGCCTGATGCCCGGCGTGGAGACCCGGCTGTGGGGGCACACCGTGGCGTGGAACCCGCTCCTGACCGGGGTGGTCCTGCCCGGACTGCTCTTCGCGGCCCTGTACTCCTACCCCTTCTTCGAACGCTGGGTCACCGGAGCGACGGGCGAGCGGCACCTGTGCGACCGCCCCCGCAACCGACCCGCCCGTACGGGCCTGGGAGTGGCCGCCCTGTCCTGTTACGCCGTGCTGCTGCTCGCGGGCGGTCAGGACGTCATCGCCTTCGTCTTCGACGTCCCGGTGTCCGGGGTGACCTGGGTGCTGCGCGTCGGGTTCTTCGCCGTCCCGGCGGGCGCGTTCTGGCTCACCAGACGCCTCGCTCTGGCGCTGCAGGCCCACGACCGGGACCTGCTGACCGAGGGCGAGGAGACCGGTCTGGTGAGGCAGGGTCTCGAAGGCGGCTTCCACCCCGACCACGCGCCCCTGCCCGTCCCCGCCCGTCTCGCCCTCCTGGTACGCGAGGTGCCGGTCCCCTTGGAGCCCGTCGACCCGGCGCCCGGCGGCGGGCCGCGGCGGCTCGCGGACCGGACCCGTACGGCGCTCAGCGCCTGGTACTACCGCGACCGGATCCGCTTCCCGGCGACCGCCGAACAGCGCCGCAAGATCGCCGCGACCCTCGCCGGCCCCGACCGGGAGCCACCACCCCCGCCCGGCGACTGACCCGGCGGGCTACTCCGCGTGGCCCAGCTCCTGGAAGGCGAAACCGAGGACCCCCGGCAGCAGTACGCCGAACCCGACGAGGCACAGCCACAGGCCCTGCACCACGCCCAGGCCGATCAGCGCGCTGCCCGCGGCCGACAGGACCGGCGCGAAGCTGCGGGCGGGGAAGTAGAGCCGGCGTCCGGCGGTGTCCCGTACCTCGGCCGTCTTGTGGTCCTCCGGGCGTTCCCCGCCCTTCACCCGCTGCCGCCAGAGGAAGGCCGCGATCAAGGCGGACATCACGAAGGACACGCACAGCGCGGCGCGTCCCGCGGGATCGGGGGAGAACCAGCCGTAGACGACCGACGTCACCGCGAAGAACGCGGCCGTACCGGTGAACAGCCAAGCCTCAACTTTCACGGGGCACCTCCGGGTGGTGAAGGTCGAAGGCGGGGGACTCCGAACGGATGCGGGGCAGCGCGTGGAAGTTGTGCCTCGGCGGCGGGCAACCGGTCGCCCACTCCAGCGAGCGCCCCCAGCCCCACGGGTCGTCCACCCCGACCGGCGTGCCGTGACGCCACGTCTTCCACACGTTGTAGAGGAAGGGCAGGGTGGACAACCCCAACAGGAACGAGCCGATGCTGGAGAGGGAGTTGAGGACGGTGAAACCGTCGCTCGCGAGGTAGTCCGCGTACCGGCGCGGCATGCCGGCCTCGCCCAGCCAGTGCTGGACCAGGAACGTCGTCTGGAAACCGATGAACAGGGCCCAGAAATGGATCTTGCCGAGCCGCTCGTCCAGCATCCGGCCGGTGAACTTGGGCCACCAGAAGTAGAAGCCGGCGAACGTGGCGAAGACGATCGTCCCGAAGAGCACGTAGTGCAGGTGCGCCACCACGAAGTAGCTGTCCGTCAGATGGAAGTCCAGCGGCGGTGACGCCACAAGCACTCCGGACAGGCCGCCGAGCAGGAAGGTGACGAGGAAACCGATGGACCACAGCATCGGCGTCTCGAAGGACAGCGACCCGTGCCACATCGTCCCGATCCAGTTGAAGAACTTCACGCCCGTCGGGACGGCGATCAGGAACGACAGCAGGGAGAAGAACGGCAGCAGCACCGCGCCGGTCGCGAACATGTGGTGCGCCCACACCGTCGCCGACAGCGCCGTGATGGCGATGGTGGCCCCGATCAGGGCCTGGTAACCGAACATCGGCTTCCGGCTGAACACCGGGACGATCTCGCTGATCACCCCGAAGAACGGCAGGGCCACGATGTAGACCTCCGGATGCCCGAAGAACCAGAAGAGGTGCTGCCACAGGATCGCCCCGCCGTTGGACGGGTCGAAGACGTGCGCGCCGAACTTCCGGTCGGCCTCCAGGACCAGCAGCGTCGCGGTGAGCACGGGGAACGCCAGCAATGCCAGGATCGAGGTGAACAGCACGTTCCAGGTGAAGATCGGCATCCGGAACAGCGTCATCCCCGGCGCCCGCAGGCAGACGATGGTGGCGATGAAGTTCACCGACCCGAGGATCGTGCTCAACCCCGCCACGGCCAGTCCCATCACCCACAGGTCCGGCCCGGTGCCGGGGGAGTGCGCGGCGCCGTTCAGCGGCGCGTACGCGAACCAACCGAAGGCGGCCGGCCCGTCCGGCGTCAGGAAGCCGCCCACCACCATCAGCCCGCCGAAGAGGTAGACCCAGTAGGTGAAGGCGTTCATCCGGGGGAACGCCACATCGGGCGAGCCGATCTGCAACGGCATCAGCGCGTTGGCGAATCCGGTGAAGGTCGGCGTCGCGAACAGCAGCATCATGATCGTGCCGTGGATGGTGAACAGTTCGTTGTACTGCTGGTTCGACAGGAACTGCATTCCGGGGCGCGCGAGTTCGGCCCGCATCGTCAGCGCCAGCACGCCCGCGAAGAGGAAGAAGCCGAACGCGGTGACGAGGTAGAGATTGCCGATCACCTTGTGGTCGGTGGTCGACAGTACGCGCAGCACGGTCGCGCCGTGGCGGGTCCGCCGGTCGGTGCCGGACGCCGGCCGGTCGTCCGGGGGTGCCGCATCCGGTGCGTGGTCCACCGACGTCATCCGTCCTCCAGGGAGCCTCGCGGCAGCGGGAACCCGCGGCCCCCGCGCCGTACGTCTGCCCTACAGGCCGACGGGCCGTCAGGACCGGCGGCGCGCCCGAACGGGCGGCGCGTGTCCCCCGGGCAGGCTGCCGCGGCGCCTTTACGGCGGGTTTACGGCCGCGGGCGCAGGGCAGACGCCGTGGCATGGCTGATCTTGTGGAACAGGGGACCGTCACCACCAAGGTTCCCGCGCGGCTGGACCGGCTCCCCTGGTCCCGATGGCACTGGATGATCGTGATCGGACTGGGAACCGTATGGATCCTGGACGGTCTGGAAGTCACCATCGTCGGCAACATCGCCAGCCGGCTCTCCGAGCACGGCAGCGGCCTCGCCGTCACGGACGCCCAAGTCACCGGTATGGCGGCGGCGCTGTACGTGGCCGGGGCGTGCGCCGGCGCCCTGGTCTTCGGCCGGCTGACCGACCTCTTCGGGCGCAAGAAGCTGTTCCTCATCACGCTCGGGGTCTACCTGGCCGCGACGGCGCTGACCGCGTTCTCCTTCTCCGCCTGGTGGTTCTTCGTCTTCCGGTTCCTCACCGGATTCGGCATCGGCGGGGAGTACGCGGCGATCAACTCCGCGATCGACGAACTGATCCCCAGCAAGTACCGGGGCCGCGTCGACCTCATCATCAACGGCAGCTTCTGGCTCGGCGCCGTCGCCGGGGCCCTGCTGTCCGTCCTCGCCCTCGACACCGACCTCTTCCCCATGTGGCTGGGCTGGCGGCTGACCTTCGCCCTCGGCGTGGTCCTGGGGCTGGTGATCCTCCTGGTGCGCCGGCACGTACCCGAGAGCCCGCGGTGGATGTTCATCCACGGCAAGGCGACCGAAGCCGAGGAACTCGTCACCGAGGTCGAACGGCAGGTGGAGGAGGAGAAGGGCCGGCCGCTGCCGGAGGCGGGCGATGCCATCACCGTCACCCAGCGGCGCAGCACCGGCTTCCGCGAGATCGCCAAGACGGTCTTCCGCTCCTATCCGCGCCGGGCCGTCCTCGGGCTGTCCCTCTTCATCGGTCAGGCGTTCCTCTACAACGCGATCACCTTCGGGTTCGGCAGCATCCTGGTCACGTTCTTCGACGTCCCCTCCGGTCACACCGGTTACTACTTCGCCGTCATCGCCTTCGGGAACTTCCTCGGCCCGCTGCTGCTGGGCAAGTTCTTCGACACCGCCGGACGTCGCCCGATGATCGCGGGCACGTACATCCTCTCGGGGCTGCTGCTCTTCGGGACGGCATGGCTCTTCGGCGCCGGGCGGCTCAGCGCGGTGACCATGACCGCCTGCTGGTGCGTGGTGCTGTTCTTCGCCTCGGCGGGAGCCAGCTCGGCCTACCTGACCGTCAGCGAGATCTTCCCGATGGAGACGCGGGCGATGGCCATCGCCTTCTTCTACGCCGTCGGCACGGCGGCCGGGGGCATCTCAGGTCCGTTGCTCTTCGCCAAGCTGACCTCCAGCGGTGTGGTGTCCGACGCGGTCATCGCCTTCTGCGTGGGCGCCTCCCTGATGGTGGCGGCCGGGGTGGTGGCGGTGTTCTTCGCCGTCGCCGCCGAGGGCCGCTCGCTGGAGCAGATCGCCACCCCGCTCTCGGCCCGCACCACCGCCCCTCCGGCCGCCGCTCCGGCCGCGGGCCCGGCGGGCGGCTGAGTCCCGCGTCGACACGGTCCCCGGAAGCCGCCGCGCGGCCCGGGGGCCGCTTCGCGTACCCGCCCGCCCGCGCGTACCCGGACCGCGCGTACCCGGACCGCGGGAATGCCAGGTCGACGCGTACCGGCCCATGGGTACGAAACCATGCGGAAACCGCCCGGACCAGGTCTACTCGGAACGTCGGAACCACCCGGACGGTGCGGTTGCAGGTCGCGCTCCCGGGCATGCGGAGGGACGCGCGGGCCGCGCCGAGCGGCACGCACGAGACGAAAGCCGAGGTGAGTCGCATGGACCGGGCCACGGAGCCGCTACGGACCGACCGGGCGTCGGGCGCGCGGGAGCCGGACACGCCGGGCCACGACCCGAAGACCCCGCCGCCCGAAGGGCCGGGCCCGACCCCCGGCCCCGGAGCGGTGCCCCGAGACCCGCGGCCCGCCCGCCCCGGGGAGAAACCGCCCGCGCCGGCCCCCACGTCGCCGGCGCCCGGTGGACAGCCCCCGAGCGAGCAGCCGCCCGCCCAGGAGCCTCCGGACTAGGCGCGCCTCGTCGGAGGCCCGGACGCTAGTCGCGCCGGCTCGTGTGCCGGTGGCGCACCCACAGCGGGAGCGCGAACCAGCACAGCAGGTACCAGGCCAGCACGCCCGCCACCAGCCACGGGACGAGCGCGTCGTGCGTCGCCACCCGCAGGATCAGGAGCAGGGCCGTGCACAGGGTCATCAGGAGCAGCACGATGCCCGCCATGGTGAGCCGCGAGGCCCAGGTGACCGCCTGCGGCTTGATGCGGCGCCGGAAGACGATCCGGTGGAAGGCGACGGGACCGATGAGGGCGCCGGTGGCCAGCGAACCGAGGATGACGGTGATCAGATAGATCGTCCGGTCCACCTGCGCGAGGTGCTGGAAGACCGGGGTGAAGGCGACCGTCAGGAGGAAGCCGAACAGGATCTGCACACCCGTCTGGGCCACGCGGATCTCCTGCACCAGTTCACCCCACTGGCGGTCAGCGCGCTGTTCGGGACTCTCGTGGCGCCCGTCGTCCCGGCGGGTGCCTCCCGGGTCCCGTGCGCCACCGTCGGCCTTGTCCTCGGTGTCATCGGCGGGCATGGGACCTCCTGGCGCAACGGAAGCGGAACGGAACGTGCCTCCCGGCACCACGAGGGTGCTCGGGAGGCACGGGAAAAGCGGAAGAGCCGGAGAAAGGGAGTCAGTCCTTGAGGGTGTCCTTGATCTTCTCCTTGGCCTGCCGGGCATCGCCCTTGGCCTGTTCGGCACGGCCCTCCGCGGTGAGCCGCTCGTTGCCGACGGCGCGTCCCGCGGCTTCCTTGACCTTGCCCTTGGCCTGCTCGCCCTTGGACTTGACCTTCTCGTCACCCGACATGGCTTTCACTCCATCCGAAAGGGAAATGCGGACCTTGAAGCGTCTGACCACGAATGACCGCCACAAACCCCTGGAGCCGGAATTCATGCCCGAATTCATGGGTAGCCGACGGACATGATCACCGTTGGGGTCGAGGAAGAGTACGTCCTGCTGGACCCTCACACCCACCTGCCCATCCCGCTCGCGGAGGAAGTGCGCTCCGCGGCCGGCCTCGGGTCGTTCGTGGACGAGGGGGAGGTGCAGGACGAGCTCCTCCAAGCCCAGATCGAGGTCGCCACGCCCGTCTGCACGGACCTCGGCGAGGTGGGCGGCCACCTGCTGCGCCTGCGGCACGCGGTGGCGTCCGCGGCCGAGGACAAGGGATGCAGGGTCGCGATGACCGCCACCGCGCCGCTCAAGGACGGCACTCCCCCCGCGGTCACCCCGAAGCCGCGCTACCTGCGGATGCGGGAGGAAGCCCGGCGGCTGGTCGACGAGCAGCTCATCTGCGGCATGCACGTCCACGTCGCGGTCCCGGGCCGGGAGATGGGCGTGGCCGTGCTCAACCGGATCCGCGTCTGGCTCCCGACCCTGCTGGCCATGTCGGGGAACTCTCCGCTGTGGGACGGGCGGGACACCGGCTTCGCCAGTTGGCGCACCATCGTCTTCGGTCGCTGGCCCGTCAGCGGACCACCGCCCTCCTTCACCGATCTCGCCGACTACGAGAAGCGCATCGGGGCGCTCCTGGAGTCGGGGGTCATCGCCGACCGGGGACAGCTGTACTGGCAGGCCCGGCTCTCGGACCGCTACCCGACGATCGAGGTGCGCTGCCTGGACGTCCAGCTCGAGGCGGACGACGCCGTCCTGTTCGCCGGCATCATACGGGCGCTCGTCGCCACCGCGATCGCCGAGGAGGAAGCGGGCGCCCCGCCGCCCGCCTGCCCGCACGAACTCCTGCAGGCCGCGAACTGGCACGCCGCCCGGCACGGGCTGAACGGCAGCCTCGTGGACCCGTCGGGGCAGCGGCACAGCGCCGGCGACGTGCTGTGCCGGCTCACCGGGTACATCGCCCCCGCCCTGGAGGAGTCCGGCGACCTCCGGGAGGTCAGCGCGCTCACGCACCGGCTGCTGCGCGAGGGCACCCCGGCGGACCGCCAGCGCCGCGCGCTCGCCGAGGGCGGCATGGCCGCCCTGGCCGACCTGATCACGGCCTCGGTCCCCGACCGCTGACGGCCCTGTCCACACATACGCGAGGGGCCCCGGACAACGGTCCGGGGCCCCTCGCGTGTGCGCCCGTGCGGGCACTCCGCTCTTGCCGGCGGTCAGCTCTCGCGGGCCGCGCGCTCCGCCTGCTTCTCCTTGATCCGCACCGCTTCCTTGCGGACCTCCGCCTGGGTGGCGCGCTCCTTGACGAGCCACTCCGGCGCCTCGTCCTTGAGCGCGTCGATCTGCTCGGTGGTGAGTGCCTCGGTGATCCCGCCGCGGGCGAGACCGGCGATCGAGATGCCGAGCTTCGCCGCGACCACCGGGCGCGGGTGCGGGCCGTTGCGTCGCAGCTCCTGGAGCCAGGCGGGCGGGTCGGCCTGGAGCGCGTTCAGCTCGGTGCGCGAGACGACACCCTCCTGGAACTCGGCGGGTGTGGCCTCGAGGTACACACCCAGCTTCTTCGCCGCGGTCGCGGGCTTCATGGTCTGGGTGGTCTTGTGCGACGTCATGTCCCCAGGGTATCGAGCATGTGCGCTACCTCTGACCACGGCCGGTAATCTGGCCGGGTGACAGGCTCGGAAGTACCTCCCCAGTTCCGGCTCGCCTACGTTCCAGGGGTGACGCCCACCAAATGGGTGCGGATCTGGAACGAGCGGCTGCCCGACGTCCCGCTGACCCTCGTCCCGGTGTCCCCGGCCGAGGCGCCCGGCGTACTGCGGGCCGGCGGCGCCG
This sequence comes from Streptomyces sp. NPDC046557, assembly GCF_040645975.1. Classification (NCBI taxonomy): domain Bacteria; kingdom Bacillati; phylum Actinomycetota; class Actinomycetes; order Kitasatosporales; family Streptomycetaceae; genus Streptomyces; species Streptomyces sp. NPDC046557. The sequence goes on along the minus strand of NZ_JBEYZH010000001.1, from coordinate 329,750 downwards.
ACGCGGGCTTCGTCCGCCTCCCGGTCGACCGTACGGAACTCAGCGCGATCCCCCTGTATACCGAAACCACCGTCGTCGTGGTCCCGAAGGACCACATCGTCGCGGCGGTCGAGGAGATCTCCACCGGGGACCTCGCCGACGAGATCGTCCTGCACCCCCTGGACGACACCCTGGGCTGGGAGAGCCTGCCGGGGCGGCCCGCCATCGAGCGCCCCGCGACGACGGCGGACGCCATCGAGCTGGTCGCGGCCGGGGTGGGCGTCCTCGTCGTCCCGCAGTCGCTCGCCCGACTGCACCACCGCAGGGACCTCACCTACCGGCCGGTCACGGGCGCGCCCGAATCGCGCGTCGCGCTGTCGTGGCCCGAGGCCGAGACCACCCCCGACCTGGTGGAGGAGTTCATCGGGATCGTCCGCGGCCGGACGGTCAACAGCACGCGGGGCCGCAAGCAGGACCCGGCCCCGGCTTCCGCCCAGCCGAAGGGCAAGCGCCCCGAAAAGGCGGCCGGCGCGGCCCGCAAGGCCGCCAAGCCCGCCCCCGGAAAGGGCGCGCGCGGCGGGTCGGGCGGCACCAAGGGCGCCAAGAGCACCGGTCGCGGCAAGCCCCGCCGGGGCCGCTGACAAATCGAGCAGGTGTTCGGTCTGCAGGAGTAGGCTGGACCCATGCACGCGCTCCAGGGGTCACTGTTCGACCAGACCGACGAGATCCGGCTCGGCCCGCTCTCCGGGCTGCGTCGGACCGACCTGGGGGCCGGTGCCTGGGTGGACCACCTGCCCGGCTGGCTCACCGGCTCCGACGCGCTGTTCGAACGGCTCGCCGCCGACGTGCCCTGGCACGCCGAGCGGCGCCGGATGTACGAACGCGAGGTCGCCGTCCCCCGGCTGCTGTCCTTCTACCGGGCCGGGGAGGCGCTGCCGCACCCCGTCCTGACCGAAGCCCGCGCGGCACTGAGTCGGCACTACGCCGCCGAACTGGGCGAGCCCTTCGTCACCGCCGGGCTGTGCCTGTACCGCGACGGCCGGGACAGCGTCGCCTGGCACGGCGACCGCACCGGCCGCTCCGCCACCGAGGACACCATGGTCGCCATCCTCTCCGTGGGAGACCCGCGCGACCTGGCGATCCGCCCCCGCGACGGCGGCCCCACCCTGCTCCGGCTGCCCCTGGGTCATGGCGACCTCGTGGTGATGGGCGGCTCCTGCCAACGCACCATGGAGCACGCGGTACCCAAGTCGACGCGCGCCGTCGGACCCCGCATCAGCATCCAGTTCCGTACGCAGGGCGTCGGCTGACGACCGCCCCCGAGCCGGGGGCGTTCGGCCGGCGGCCCGCCGGCCAATGGTGTCCGCTGGAGGGGTGAGAGCCCTGCTCGGCCGCCGCCGCCGGCGGACCGGACCGCCGCCCGCCGCCGGCGCCGCCGTGATGGCCTCCGGCATCATCTCCGTCGGGCTCGCCCTGACCGGCAACGACCTGCTCTCCCTCGCCGCGCTGGCCGTCGCAGCGGCGCTGTGGCTCGTCCTCGCCGCCGTCTTCGCGACCCGGCTGATCGTGGACCGGGACCGGTTCCGCGCCGAAGCGGACAGCCCGTCCGCCCTCACCGCCGTGGCCGCCACCAGCGTGCTGGGCGCCCGCCTGTCGCTGCTCGGCCGGCAGGGCGCCGCCGTCGTCCTGTTGGCCCTGGCCGCGGCGCTCTGGCCCGGGCTGCTGTACGCCGTCCTGCGGCACTGGCCGCGGAGTCGGCTGCCCGGCGCCGTCTTCCTCGTCTGCGTGGCCACCCAGGGGCTCGCCCTGCTGGCGGCGGTGCTGTCCGCCGCCTGTCACCAGGACTGGCTCGGCAGTGCGGCCCTGGCATTCTTCGGCCTCGGACTGCTGCTGTACGGGGTGGCCCTCGCCCGCTTCGACCTCCGCGAGGTGACCGGGGGCGCCGGCGACCACTGGGTGGCCGGTGGGGCCCTGTCCATCAGCGCCCTCGCCGGATCGAAGCTCACCGAGTCACCCGTCTGGACGGGCGCCGGGCACACCGTCCTGCGGACCCTCACCCTGGTCCTGCTCTGCTCCTCGCTCGCCTGGTACGTCGTGCTCCTGGCGGCCGAGCTGCGCAGCCCCCGCCCGCGCTACGACATCCGCCGCTGGTCCACCGTGTTCCCCCTCGGCATGACGGCCACCGCCTGCCTCTCCGCCGCCGCGCCCACCGGCGCCGGCTGGCTCGGGCCCGTGGGTGAGGTCCTGCTGTGGGTCGCCGTGGCGGCCTGGGTCCTGACCTTCGCGGCGTTCCTCGGCGCCCGCCTCGGCGACCCGCGAACCACGTGGCGGGGACGCCCGGTTGCCTGGCCCACGCCCCCGGTCGGCAAGTCGGTCCCGCCGGCGAGGAGTTCATCCGCCGCATGACGACCCGGGGGCCGTGACGGACCACCCCGATCGGCAACGGTATGCCGTCCGACCAGTCATAATTGAGTACCGGGCCACTCTCCCGCCCGCGAGAATGAACCATCTCGAACCGGGAGGACCCCATGAGCCAGGCGTTCCTGACTCTGCATGACCTGCTGCCCGCGCAGGAGCTCAAGGCGGCGATCGACGCCGGCCACGTGAGCCGAAAGGCGCACCCCGAACTGCCGCTGTCGATCTACACCTACACCCGCACGGCCCAGTACGAGCGGGTGTGGAACCGGGTCACCACGCGCTGCCGGGGTCTCGTCGCCGACGACACCACCGGGCGGATCGTCGCCCTGCCGCTGCCGAAGTTCTTCAACGTGGGCGAGCACGAGTCGGACCTGCCCTACGCGCCGGCCCTGCCCGACGAGCCGTTCGAGGTCTACGACAAGGTCGACGGCAGCCTCGGTGTGGTGTTCCACTACGCGGGCGCGTGGCGGGTCGCCTCCAAGGGCTCCTTCATCAGCGAGCAGGCGACCTGGGCGCAGCGCCGGCTCGACGGCCGCGACACCACGCACCTCGTGGCCGGCGTCACCTACCTCGCGGAGATCCTCTACCCGCAGAACCGGATCGTCGTGGACTACGGCGACCGCCGCGACCTGGTCCTCTTGGCCGCGTTCGACCAGGACGGCACCGAGGTGCCCCTCGCCGAAGCCGCCCGGCACTGGGGGGACATCGGCTCGGTCGTCACCGTCTGGCCGGCCATGCCGCTCGCCGAACTCCTCACGCTGACCGACTCCAACACCCTGCCCGGCGGCGCCCCGGCCACCGGCACCGACGCCGAGGGCTTCGTGTTGCGCTTCGCCTCCGGCCTCCGCGCCAAGGCCAAGATCGCCGAATACGTACGTCTGCACAAGGTGCTCACCGGCGTCACCGAGCGCGACATCTGGCGTGGCCACGGCGTCCAGCGCTTCGCCGGCCTGCCCGCCAAGCAGCTCGCGCAGGCCTTGGGCTGCGCCGTCGCCGATATCGAGGCATGGGGCGGCAAACCGCTCGACGCGCTGCTGGACCAAGTGCCCGACGAGTTCGACGCGTGGGTCCGCGCGGTCATCGCCCGCCTGGAGGACGCCGCCGCGCAGCGCGAACACGCCATCGACGAGGCGTTCGGGGCGCTGGCCCACTTGGCCGCCGACCGCGGGGCCTTCGCCAGGGCCGCGAAAGCGCTGCCCGACAGCCGGTTGCGCGCGGCGCTGTTCCTGCGCCTGGACGGCAAGCAGACCGAGCTCGTCACCTGGCGGGCCGTACGGCCGGAATCGGCCGACCCCTTCACCACCGACGAGGAGAACTGAGCCCGTGTCCGCAGAACCGGCGGCCCCCGCGAGCCCGGCTGTCCCCGCTGCCCCGGCTGTCCCCGACGCCGTCCCGGCGCCGGTCGCGACGGCCCCCGCAGCCCCCACCCGACCCGTCGTGCACGTCATGACGGGGCTGCCCGCCTCGGGCAAGACCACCGCCGCCCGCGCCCTCCAGGCGGAATCCGGCGGCCGGATGCGCCGGGTGAACCTGGATGACCTCCGGGTCATGCTGGACGGCGCCGACCACGGACGCGGCCTCTCGTACGCGCACGAGCAGACCGCGCTGGCCGTCCAGGACGCGGCGTTGCGGGCGGCCGTCGAGGGCGGCTTCGACGTGGTCGTCGACAACACCCACCTGACCCCGAACATCCCCAAGCGCCTCAAGGCCGCCGTCGCCGGCCTCGCCACCTTCGTCGTCCACGACTTCACGGACGTGCCGGTCGAGGAGTGCGTGCGCCGCGACGCCGCCCGCGAGCGTCAGGTGGGCGAGGAGATCATCCGGATCCTGGCCGCCAAGCACGCCAAGTCCCGCAAGGGGGGCTGGAAGCTGACCGCCGAGTGGCTGAACGACCAGCCTCCGGTCGAGCCGTACGTCGCCGACCCCGCCTTGCCCGCCGCCGTGATGTGCGACATCGACGGGACGCTGGCGCTCACCGGGGACCGCGGCCCGTACGACTTCTCCCGCTGCGGGCTGGACCTGTTGAACGAGCCGGTGCGGCGCGCCCTCGACGCCTTCCGGCGCGCCGACGGGGACGCCATCGTGCTCCTGTCCGGGCGGAGCGAGGAACACCGGCCGCAGACCGAGGAGTGGCTGGAGCGGCACGGGGTCCCGTACGACGAGCTGTGGATGCGGGCGGCCGGCGACCAGCGCCGCGACGACGTGGTGAAGGCCGAACTCTTCGACGCGCACGTGCGCCACCGCTACGCGGTCCGCGTCTCCCTCGACGACCGCGACCGCGTCGTGGCCGTCTGGCGCCGGATGGGCCTGCCGACCTGGCAGGTCGATTACGGCGACTTCTGAGCCGGTCGGGGACACTCGTACCCGTGGACGAACACAGCGTGGACGTACTGATCGTGGATGCCGCGAACGTCGTCGGGTCCGTGCCGGACGGCTGGTGGCGCGACCGGCGCGGCGCGGCCGAGCGGCTGCGCGACCGGCTGGCGGCGCGCGGGACGGGCGAGGAGATCGTCCTCGTGGTGGAAGGCGCCGCCAAGGGCGTCGAATCCGTGCCCGGCGTGCGGGTGGACGCGGCGCCCGGGAGCGGCGACGACCGGATCGTGGAGCTGGTGGCGGCCTACGCCGAGCGCGGCGGGGGCGGCGGCGTGGTCGTGGTCACGGCGGACCGTGCGTTGCGCGAGCGGGTGGGGTCCTACGGGGCGCGGTGCGTCGGGCCGCGCACCGTCCGCCCGGCCGACTGACGACGGCCGGGAGGCCGGCTCCTCCGAGAGGAGCCGGCCTCCCGGCGAACGGCTCGGCGATCAGCGACGACCCGGGGTGCGGGTCAGCGGCACCACGGCACCGTGTCGAGGTTCTTGACGTAGCGGGCGGCCACCCAGCCGTAGTCCGGGTCCTTCTTCGACATCTTCGAGGTCTTCTTCTTCAGGGACGCGCCGTCCCCGTCGCGACCGTCGTTGAAGTCGTTCCGGCCGTCTTCACGGCCGTCTTCACGACCGCCGTTCCAGGTGTCGCTTCCGTTGTTGTCGCCGTCGTTCCACTCGTCCCGGTCCTTGCGGTTGTCCAGGAAGTACCAGAGGTCGTTGCCGTTGACGGTCTCCCCGCGCTGCTTGCATTCGAGCGCGATCCGCGTGCCCGACTCGATCTTGCCCAGGGAGTAGGAGCGGGTGCTCGGCTTGCTGCGGATCGTGAGGCGACCGGACGAGACGACCTTGCCCCAGATGTGCCGGTTGACTTTGGCCTGCGGCTGGTGTACCGGGACCTCGGCCATCGGGTCCTCGTCGGCGATGGCGGCGCCCGCGCTGACGAGGCCGAGCACCAGGCTTCCGGCGGTAAGTGCGAGGACGGTCCTGGTGGGCTTCAGCATGAGCCGACTCCTCTACGAAGACAATCGCCCGACCGCGCCACGCGGCTCGGGCCGGCAACCAGGCGGTCGCCACGGACGACTATGGCGAGCAGACGCCTCGACACCCCGGCGGCGCACCGCCGTTTAGCCCGATTTGCCCAATGAGGCCGGTTTGGTATGGATGGTTGTCTCATGGGGTGATGTGCGGGGGAGCGGACTCCAGGAGGAACCCTTTCGGGGGACTTCCACGGCCGCTCGTGCCGGCTAGCATTCTCACAACTGCTTGTCGGGCAATCGCATATGCGATTGCCCGATCATGCGCGTCCCAGCGAGGAAAGGTCCTCTCATGCAGTTACGCAATGGTGTCGTGGCGAGCGAGATTCCCGGTGTGGTCTGGGTCAAGAGCAGTGCCAGCGTCGGCAACGGCAACTGCGTCGAGGTCGCGGCATTGGCCGACGGTGCCGTGGCGATGCGCAACTCGCGCTTCCCGGACGGTCCGGCCCTCATCTTCACGGCGGGGGAGATCGAGGCGTTCCTCGACGGTGTCAAGCGTGCCGAATTCGATCGACTGACCGGATGATGTCCAAGCCGTAGGCCAAAGCTTGGACGGGCGGGCGTCCACGCCCCATTCTGACGACTGAGATCCGCCCCGGTCACATTGGAGTTCCGCATGCCCGCGCTGCCCGAACCCCTGCCCGATCAGATGTCCGACCCCCTGTCCGATCCGTCGGGCAACGCCCTGCCCGACCCGCTCGCCCCGGTGCTGCCGTTAGAACGGGAGCAAGGGCGGGCGGCCGCCGCGCGGGTGCTGGGACAGGAACTCAGAGGGTGGCGCGAGGCCCGCGGGCTCACCCTGAAGGAGGTCGCCCCCGTCATCCGCGGATCGGTTTCGAAGGTCAGCCGGTTGGAGCGCGGCGAGAGCCCGCCGAAGGCGCGTGACGTCCTCGACCTGGCCCGCCACTACCGGCTGGACGACGCGGAGATGCGCACGGTCGAACGTCTCCTGGAACATGCCCAGGACTGCGAGTGGTACGAGCAGTACAGTGACGTGACCCCCACTTTCCTCAAGCGCCTGATCCAACTGGAAGGCGAGGCCCAGGAGATCTGCGTCTACGAGAACCTCGTGGTCCCCGGTATCCTGCAGACCCCGGCGTACGCCGGGCACATGGTCAGGGCCGTGATGCCCAGCGCCTCCCAGGAGGAGATGGAACGCGTGGTGCAACTGCGCACCCAGCGCCAACTGCGCCTGATGGAAGGCGAGGTCCCACGCCTTACGGTCCTGCTCGACCAAGGCGTCCTCCAACGCCGCTGCGGCAACGCAGAGGTGATGCGCGAACAACTGCGGCACCTGCTCCGCGCCGGGGACGTCGCCAAGGTCAACATCCGGATCTTGGAAATGTCCTGGGGCTACTCCGCGGCCCCTCCCTACCCCATCACCCACCTCAAGTTCGCCGACGGCGGACCGGGCGAGCTGGCGTACGTCGAGCACATCAACGGCGCCAACTACGTGACCCGCCCCCGCGCCCTGGACGACCACCGCAACGCCCTCAGCAACCTGCGCAAGGTGGCGGCGTCCCGCGAGCGCAGCCGGGAACTCATCGAAGAGGCGCTGCGGCAGTACCTGGACGCCTAGGGGGTGCCTGACGGATCAGGGTCGGAAAGGCCGGGCACCTTCCAGCAGCGGACGCAGCACGGCGTGAGCCCACCCGCCCAGCCGGGTAGGGGTGGTGGTGAGCAGGTCGCGGGGCTGCTCGGGCATCAGATCGCGTGATCCGGTGGTCATCCCGACGATGCCCTCCACCGCCGACGGTGACAGCCCGGTCGTGCGCAGCGCGTCGCGTGCCGCGTCGACACCGACGGGATCCAGCCGGATCGTGCGCCCGAGCGCCTCGGAGAGGATCCGCGCGACCTGGTGGAAGGTGAGGTCCTCCGGCCCGTGCACGGCCTGCACCACCCGACCCCGCCAGGTGTCGCCCAGCAACCGGGCCGCGACGATGTCGCCGACGTCGCGCGGATCGACCCACGGCATCGGCCGGTCGGGTTCGAACGCCGTGGTCAGGACGTTTCGGGCGAGTCCTTCGAGGTCGAGTAGCAGGTTGGTGAAGAAGTACGCGCACCGCAGGTGCAGCACGTCCGCTCCGGTGGCGTCGAGCCGCTCCTCGATCCCGGCCAAGGCGTCGATGTGCCCGACGCCGTGCCGCTTCTCCGCCCCGATGCTGCTCAGCAGCACCACCCGCTCGACAGCACCGGCCCGGGCGGCCTCCACCAACGGCGCCGCGGTCGTCAGCGAGGCGTCGATCGGATCCGGCGCGGTGTGGGGAGTGGGATCCACCCAGAAGACGGTCCGCGCCCCCGACACCGCCGCACGGACGAAGGCGGCGTCCGTCAGGTCGCCCCGGCGCACGTCGACCCGCGCGCGGGTCTCCTCGTCCAGACGGGCCGGTTCCCGCACCAGGACACGGGGGCGGGCGCCGGCCTGGAGCAGCAGCCGCACCACCCGCGACCCCACGTGCCCGGTCGGCGTGGTGACGACGACGGTCATCGGCCCGGCGGGAGGAGGCGGCCCACGCCGCCCCACTCGACCCAGTCCTTGGGCCGGAGTCCGCGCGGTGGCGGGGAGGCGTCGGGGCGCCAGTCGACCACGTCGACGAGGTCCGGTTCGAGGATCTCCAGACCGTCGAAGTAGTGACGCACCTCGTGGGTCTCGCGCACGCGCCCCCAGTGCCCGTGCGTGGTGACGTCCATCAGTCGGGTCACGTCGTCCCGCACCACCGGGTCGTCGCTGACGAGTTGGCAGATCACCATGAAGCTCCCCGGCGGCAGCAGGGCCGCCGTCTTGCGTACGACGGCGGACGGGGAGCGGTCGTCGTCCGAATCCGGGATGCAGTGCAGGACGGACACGAACAGCGCCGCGATGGGCCGGTCCCAGTCGAGGAACCCGCTGGTCGCCTCGTGGATGCGCTCGGTGTCCCGCATGTCCATGGGCAGCACCACGGTGCCGGAGTTGTCGTGCAGCGTGGTCTGGGCGTGCGCCAGGACCATCGGGTCGTTGTCGATGTAGGCGACCTTGCAGTCCTTGTCGATGCGCTGCGCCACCTCGTGGACGTTGTCCTGCGTGGGAAGGCCCGAACCGTGGTCGAGGAACTGCCGGATCCCGTAGTCCTCGACGAGGATGCGTACCACGCGGCTCAGGAACGCCCGGTTGTTGCGGGCCAGCAGTTGGGTGCTGGGTGCGATCTCCAGCAGCCGGGCGCATGCCTCGCGGTCGCTGGCGTAGTTCTCGACACCGCCCAGGAGCCAGTCGTACATCCGTGCGACGCTCGGGGTGTGCATGTCGATGAACGGCGGTTGGGACGGATTCGGCCCTAACTCCATGTGCCCTCCTTGATGGCCCCTCCAGGGCCCCCGGCGTCGGGGTGGCCCATCGTAGAGAGTCGCGGGGGGCGCGCGCCAGCCACTCCCGCGCCGGGGTCGGCCACGCCGTCGCGGGCCCCCTCGGGATGCGGACACCGGCCCCCGGCGCGACAGTGGGTGCCATGGGTATCGACGACTACGGCGGAGGTCCCGGGGCGGAACAGACCGGGGTCATGGTGGTGACGACCAACGACGCTCCCGGCTACCGGGTCGAGCGGGTCGTCGGAGAGGTCTTCGGGCTCACCGTGCGCTCGCGCCACCTCGGCAGTCAGATCGGCGCGGGCCTCAAGTCCATGATCGGCGGAGAGCTCAGAGGGTTGACCAAGACCCTCGTGCAGACCCGCAACCAGGCCATGGAGCGGCTCATCGAACAGGCCCGGGCACGCGGCGCCAACGCGGTCCTGGCCATGCGGTTCGACGTGACCGAGGCCGCCGACATCGGGACCGAGGTGTGCGCGTACGGCACGGCCGTGGTGCTCGCGCCCGAGACGGGCGCCTGAGCCCCGCGCCCGAGGCGCCCGGGTCCACCGCCCCCTTTCCGTTCCTCCGTAAGTCCATGACGGCGCTCCGCTTTGTCCATGGGGCCGCCCCGTCCCCGGTCCGCGAGCTGTCAGGTCAGTGAGCGGACCGCGGGGCTCCGGAGCCGTGCGGTCTTCCGTGCAAGGAAGCGCCGACTCCCGGAGGCCCGATGCGCACCCCCCTCTGGCCGGCCGCAGCCGCGGTCGCCGGTCTCATCGCCACCCTCGTCGTGTCCGTACCCGGACCCGTGGCCGCGGCCCCGGCGGCCGGGCCCCTGACGGAGACGGCGACGGCCCTCGGCCGGGCCCGCACCCCCACCACCTCGACCAAGACGTTCACCGCCGGGGCGGACGCCTGGACCGGCGTGCGGAAGGTCACCGGTGAGGACTCCCACGACGAGGCCGACCTCGTCCTCGACGACCTTGCCGTGGACGACCTCGGTACCGGCGGAGGCGGTGAACTCCTCGTCGCCCGGAGTGCGATGAGCGTCAAGGCCGTCGACAGTCAGGAGACGGCGGGCGAGAACGGCAGCGCCGGCAACGTCCTGGACGGCAGCGGCGCCACCATCTGGCACACCCAGTGGTACGCGGCCACCGCCCCGATGCCGCACGACCTCTCCGCCGACGGCGTCGACCGGGGCCCCGCGGCGGCCTCCGGGCGGTTCGCGGACAGCGCCCTACAGCAGGACGTCGCCTTCTCGCCCCGCGCGGCCCGGTACGTCAGACTCAAGGCCACGAGCGAGGTGAACGGCAACCCGTGGACCTCGATGGCCGAACTCAACGTCGGCTATCTGCCGTAGGGACGAGAAGGACGGGGCATCGGGATGAGTGCACATGAGTCGGCGGCAGAAGTGTTCGACGCGCTCGCGGGGCGCTACGAGGAGGCGTTCGGCCGGGTACCCGCCCAACTGGAGGCGCTCGACTGGCTCACCGGCCGGCTGCCCGCCGGGGCCCGCGTCCTCGACGTGGGCAGCGGCACGGGCCGACCCACCGCCGAGCGGCTCGCGGCGGCGGGCTGCGCGGTGACCGGTATCGACGTCTCGGCCGCGATGGTCACCCTCGCGCGCGAGCGGGTCCCGGACGCCCGCTTCGAGCAGGCGGACGTGCGCACGTTCACGCCCGGGGAGGACGGCTTCGACGCGGTGTGCGCCTTCTTCCCGCTGCTGATGATGGAACAGCGGGAGGTGGCGGCCTCGTTGGAACGGATGGCCTCCTGGGTGGCCCCGGGCGGGTACCTCGTCCTCGCCACCGTGCCCGGTGACATCGACGGCCTCGCCATCGAGTGGATGGGCCACCAGGTCACCGTCAGCAGCCTGTCCGCGCAGGAGTACGCGACCCGGATCGAGTCGGCCGGCCTGGAGCTACTGCACCTCGGCACGACCCTGTTCCACCCCGACGGCGGCCTCGCCGACCCGGAGGAACACCTCTTCTGCTACGCGCGACGCCCCGCCCCCACCACCGATTAGCGTCCCGCGTCGCCGACCGACTGCTGGGCGCGGAAACGGCCCGGTGCCATGCCGACCCGGCGGCTGAACAGCCGGCTGAAGTAACCGGGATCGTCGTACCCGACCCGGCGGGCGACCCCGGCGACCGGCAGGTCGGTCCGGGCCGGCAGCTCCTTGGCCCGGCTCAGTCTGATCCAGAGGAGGTACTCCTTGACGCCCTCGCCCGTGCTGCGCCGCACCGCCCCGCGCAGCTCCGGCAGCGGTATCCCGAGCCGCGCGGCGTGCTCGGCGACGGAGATCGGCAGCAGTGCGTCGCGCGCCAGGGCGTCCATCACGGCGTCGCCGTGCAGTGGTCCGCCGCATCCCCCCGGCCACCGGGTGAAAAGTTTTTCCGCGACATCGGCAACCTCGCGGACCCTCGCGCGTCGTGCGGGGTGTAGGGCGTGGTTCCGCGCCCTCGTCCCGACCGCACGACGTGGAGAACAACCGTGATGAACTTGAAGCGCGCCACCCTGTCCGCCGGCCGGGCGGCGCTCGTCACCGCAGCCGCCGCCGGGGTGGCCGTCGCGCTCGGCGGCCCGGCCCTCGCCCAGGCGGCGCCGTCCGCCTCCCCGACGGTCGCCCCGAGCAGCGCCCCGGCCCCCGCCACCAGCCTCCCGCCGACGGGCAGCGGCAAGCCCACCGCGGTCCCGAGCGTGAGCGCCAGTGGCATCCCGACGTCACCGGCCGGTGGCGGGCCCACCGCGGTCCCGAGCGCGCCCGCGGGCTCCGCGACCCCGACGGCCGCGCCGGCCGTCGGGAGCGGGACCCCGAGCGCCGCGCCGTCCGCCCAGCCGTCGGGGGTGACCGCCGGCTCGGAGTTGGCGCACACCGGCTCCTCGTCCACCACCGTGGCCCTGGGCGCCGGGGCCGCCGCGCTGATAGCCGGCGGCGCGGGCGCCCTGTACGCGGTGCGGCGCCGCACCGGCAACTGAGGACGTACGTGTTCCCACTCGCTCTGGCGGTGAGCCCCTGCGCGCCCGGCTTCGGCCGTGCGCGCAGGGGCTTGTGGTCGTTCCTGCTGCGCCGCGACGTGCCCGCGCCGGCCACCTCCGCGCAGCCGCACCCGTATCCGTTGCCGTACGAACGCCAGGGGTCCGGCGGCGGCCCGTCGCCCGCGCCCACCCTCACCGACCTGTACCACGCGCACCGGCTCGGCATGGTCCGGCTCGCGGTGCTGCTCGTGGACGACCCGGCCACGGCGGAGGACGTGGTCCAGGACGCCTTCACCGCGCTCTACCGACGCCACGGGGAGCAGATCAAGGGCGTCGACAACGCGCTCGGCTACCTGCGCACCGCGGTGGTGAACACCTCGCGCTCCGTGTTGCGCCGCAGGCGGACGGCGCGCGCCTGGATCCCGCCCGTGACGGCCGACGTACCCTCCGCGGAGGCGTCCGTCGTGCTCGACGAGGCACACCGGGAAGTGCTCGCGGCGCTGGGCCGGCTGACGCCACGGCGCCGCCAGGTGCTGGTGCTGCGGTACTGGGCGGAGCTGAGCGAGGCGGAGATAGCCGCCACCCTCGGGATCAGCCGGGGCGCGGTCAAGTCGAACGCGAGCCGGGCGCTGGACGCGTTGGAACGGATCCTGGAGGGACGGATATGACGCACGACGGCGAACGCCCGGTCGAACAGCGGCTGCGTCAGGCCCTGGGCGCACGGGCGGCCGCGGTGACCGTCCGCGACCTGCGGCCGGCCGATCCGCCGGGGGCCTCGAGGCGCGGGCCGGTGGCGGGGGTCTGGCTGCGGCGCCTGACGTGGTCGGCCGCCGGACTGGCCGGCGCCGCGGCCGCGCTGGCCGGGTACCTCGCTCTGGGGCCCGAGCAACGGCCGGTCCGGCCGGTGCCGCCCGCGGCGCCCGCCGAGATCTCCTCGCCGACGCCGAGCGCGCAGTCCCCCTCGCCGGAGCGCGGCGCGGTGCCTTCGCCGGCTCCCACGCCGACCCGGACGGGGCTGCCGACCGGGGGGACGACACCGACCACGGCCGGGCCCGCCCCGACCGGCAAGGGCGTCCCCTCGGCGTCGCCCTCGCGGCCCGCGCCGCCCACCACACCGGGTTCGCCCTCGATCCCGCCGGCCACGGGAATCGGACAGCCTTCGTCGACGCCCGGTGTCGGACAGCCCTCCACGGGGGACGGCGGGAAGCCGTAACCCCGCCCGCTCAGCCGACGGCGGCCGTGCGGGTGTTCCGCACGGCCGCCACCAGCGGGGCGAGCTCGGGAATCCCGGCCGCCGCGTCCAGCGCCTCGCGCAGGGCGGCGTCGTTCGTCGGACGGGCCTCGGCCAGCAGGGCCAGACCCGCCTCGCTGACGTCGGTGTAGATGCCCCGCCGGTCGGTGTCGCAGATGTAGCGGTTCAGCAGCCCGCGGTCCTCCAGCCTGCTGACCAGCCGGGTCGTCGCGCTCTGGCTGAGCACCACCGAGTCGGCCACCTGGTGCATGCGCAGGTGCCCGCCCGGTCCGCTGTCCTGGCGGCTGAGCACGTCCAGCAGCGAGTACTCGCGCACGCTGAGTCCGTGCGCCGCCTGGAGCGTCCGCTCGATGTGCGTCTCGATCCGACCGTGCAGGAGGGACAGGGCGCACCATCCCTGGGCGAGGGCGGTGAGTGCGCTGTCGGTGGCCGTCATGGGCCCCTCCTCGGGTGCGTCGTCCGGCTGCCCCTCCAGGATAGGCGACGAGCGCAATAGCCCGCGCTTGCAAATATCCCGCGTCTGCAATTAATGTGGGCGCACGTTAGCGGCGCCGGCAGCGCGTGCCCCGCTCCGGCGGTCGGGCGCCGCCACCGCACCACCCCCTCCCCGGAAGGCAAGCACCCCTCATGCCTCTCGCACTCCTCGCCCTCGCCATCGGGGCCTTCGGGATCGGCACCACCGAATTCGTGATCATGGGCCTCCTCCCCGAGGTCGCCGCCGACTACGGAGTCACCATCCCCACCGCCGGTTTCCTCGTCACCGGCTACGCCCTCGGGGTCGTCCTCGGCGCCCCGCTCATGACCGTCCTCGGCACCCGGGTCCCGCGCAAGCGGATGCTGATGCTGCTCATGGGCCTGTTCATCGCGGGCAACGTGCTCTCGGCGCTCGCCCCCGCCTTCGGCGTCATGCTCGCGGGGCGCGTCGTCGCCTCGCTGGCCCACGGCGCCTTCTTCGGGATCGGCTCGGTCGTCGCGGCCGAACTCGTCGCCCCGCACAAGAAGGCCGGCGCCATCGCCATGATGTTCACCGGCCTGACCGTGGCCAACGTGGTGGGCGTCCCCCTCGGCACCCTCGTCGGCCAGACCCTCGGCTGGCGCGTCACCTTCCTGACCGTCGCAGCGCTCGGAGTGCTCGGCCTGCTGGGCATCGCCAAGCTGGTCCCCGAACTGCCCCGGCCCGAAGGCGTCCGCATCCGCCACGAACTGGCCGCGTTCCGCGACGTACAGGTCCTGCTCGCCATGGCGATGACCGTCCTCGGCTTCGGCGGGGTCTTCGCCGCCGTCACCTACATCACCCCGATGATGACCGACGTCGCCGGCTTCGCCGACACGTCCGTCACCTGGCTGCTGGTCCTGTTCGGGCTCGGCATGGTCGGCGGCAACCTCATCGGCGGCCGGTTCGCCGACCGCGCGCTGATGCCGCTGCTGTACGTGTCACTGGGGGCGCTGGCCGTGGTCCTGGCGGTCTTCACCTTCACCGCGCACAGCAAGATCGGCGCCGCCGTCACCATCGTCCTCATCGGCGCCCTCGGTTTCGCGACCGTACCGCCGCTGCAGAAGCGGGTCCTGGACCAGGCGGCGGGCGCCCCCACCCTCGCCTCCGCCGTCAACATCGGCGCCTTCAACCTCGGCAACGCCCTGGCCGCCTGGCTCGGCGGCCTGGTCATCGCCGCCGGACTCGGCCTGACCGCCCCGAACCGGGTCGGCGCCGCGCTGGCCGCCTCGGCGCTCGTCCTCGCCCTGGTCTCGGGCGCGCTGGAACGGCGTACGGGCGCACGCGCCGCCGCCAGCCGCGTCGTGACGGGCGCCGCCTCCCGGGGCGAAGCCGTCCCCGCACACCACTGAGCCCGTCCTCGACCGCCCCGACGTACCGGTCCACCGGGAGATCCCCGTGTCCGCCACCCCCACCACCCCCGCCACCCCCACCGCCCCCGCCGCCACCGTCCCCCTGACCACCGAGGACGCCGAAACCCTCCTCGACGCCGCCCGTGGAGCCGCCGAAGCCGCCGGAACCACGGTCAGCGTCACCGTCCTCGACGCGGGCGGCCACCTCCTCGCCTTCCGCCGCGACGACCGGGCCGTCCTGGTCTCCGGAGAGACCAGCACCCGCAAGGCGTTCACCGCCCTCCAACTGAACGCGCCCACGGCCGAGGCCGACGCCGTCCTGGCCGGCCTCCCCCTCCACACCCTGCCCACCGCCCTGGACCGGCCGTTGCTGTTCATCGCCGGCGGACTGCCCGTCCACCGCGCGGGCCGTCTCGTCGGCGCCATCGGGGTCGGCGGCGGCGCCCCCGCCCAGGACCACGAATTCGCCGCCGCCGCCCTCGCCGCGCTCGCCTGACCCGCCCCGCGACCGGGCGCCCGGTCGCGCCACACCGTTCCCCGTGCCACGTTGGTACGGGGAAAAAACGGTGCATCATGCGAGAGACCGGGCAGCACAGGAGGGTCCACGCCATCGCGACGGCAACGGTCGCCGCGCTGGTCACCCTCGCCGTTCCCGGATGCGCGGGCGGTGGCCGGGGCGAGGCCCGCGCCGCCTACCCGTCCGCCGCCACCGCCTCCGGGACGACCACGACGGCGCCCGCCCCCTCACCCACGGCGCCCTCGTCCTCGTACCCCCTCTCCACGGCCCCGCACACCATTCCCGCCGTACGGGAGCACGCACCGGCCCGCGGACCCGGCTGGAAACCCGCCTCCGGCGCCCGCGTGACCATCGCCCCCACCGACCGGGCGGCCCTGACCGACGAGGCACGCCTGATCGCCGGCGAACTCGGCCTCGGCTTCGCGGAGTCCACCGATCCGCACCCCGGCGACGTGCAACTCGCCCTGGACGCCACCCCGTCCGGGAAACCGGAGTCGTACACCCTCACGGTCCAGGGCGGCCGGGTCCGGATCAGCGGCCACGACGAGGCGGGCGTGTTCTACGGGACCCGCACCCTCAAACAGGAGATACGCACCGCCGGTTCTGCCCCCGAGGGCACCGTTCGCGACGCCCCCGACCGGCCCCAGCGCGGTCTCAACCTCGACATCGCCCGCAAGAACTTCACCCCCGACTGGATCGAGGCCAGGCTCCGCGAGATGGGCGACCTCAAGCTCAACCAGCTCGGCCTGCACTTCTCCGACGACCAGGCGTTCCGGATCGAGTCGGACACCCACCCGGAGATCGTCTCCACCCCCCACCTGACCAAGGCCGAGGTACGCCACATCACGGCGCTCGCCGGCCGCCTGCACATCACCGTGGTCCCGGAGATCGACTCGCCCGGCCACCTCGGGGCGGTGCTGCGCGCCCACCCGTCGCTGCAATTGCGCGACGTACAGGGCCGGGCCGTCAAGGGCGCCGTCGACATATCCAATCCCGCCTCGGCGAAACTGGTGGACGAGCTGCTGCGCGAGTACCTGCCGCTGTTCCCCGGCGGGGCCTGGCACCTGGGCGCCGACGAGTACCAGGCGCTGGTCGTCCGCGACCCGCAGGCGTCCTTCCCGCAGCTCGCCCGTGCGGCGCGGCAGCGGTACGGTCCCACGGCCCGCGTACAGGACCTGGCGACGGGCTGGCTGAACGACCGGGCCGCGGTCGTGCGGCCCTCGGGCAAGGCGCTCAAGGCGTGGAACGACGGCTTCTTCGCCGGCGGAGTGGTCGCGGCCGCCCCCGACCTCCAGGTCGAATACTGGACGGGCAAGGAAATCGGCGCCCGGCCGCCGCTCGACTACCTGGGGGCCGGCCGCAAGGTGGTCAACCTCAACGACGAGTACCTGTACTACGTGCTCGGGGAACCGAACCAGTTCACGTACCCGACCGGCCGCCGTATCTACGAGGAGTGGACCCCGCTCGTCCTGCGCGGCACCACGGCGGTGCCCGCGCGGTACGGCACGCAGATCCTTGGGGCCCGGCTCGCCGTCTGGTGCGACCTGTCAGGCGCCCAGACCCAGGCCCAGGTGGCCGACGGGATACGGATGCCGCTGGCCGCCCTCGCCCAGAAGGTCTGGGACGCCCGGACCCCGCAGCTCACCTGGACCGCCTTCCGGGCCCTCGCGGACAAGCTCGCGTAGCCGCCGGCCGCGGGCACGCGACTTCGCGTTCAGACACACCGCTAGGGGGTATCGCGCCGGACCGTGCGGTCCCGCAACTGCCAGCGCCGCCTGATCCACTGGCCCAGCAGCGGCAGGGTCGTGAACACCGTCACGATCCAGGTGGCGGCGAACGCCCAGATCAGCGGTTGCGACACGGTCACCGAGGCGGCCACCAGCAGGGCGATGGTCAGCGCCCCGAGGAGGCAGGCCGCCACGGTCTGATGCCGGCGGTGCACGGAGCGCAGCCGGCGGTCCAGGGAACGGTCACCCTTGAGTTGGGACTCGATCGCCGAGAGGGCTCGCCTCTCGCGGTCGGAAAGTCCGGCTCCGTCCATCACGACGTACCTCCGCGGGCTGCCGCCGTCGGGCGCGGCCGCAGTCTCTGACCTGCGAATACCCGGCCTGACGCGGGGCAATCCCGAGGAGGGCGCCGTGGTTGCCGGCGTCGGTCACCAAATGGAGTCGACCCACTCCGGGTGGTCGATGAAGGGGTTCCGGTTGTGCTGGTAGGTGTCGAAGATGACCTGGTTGCGGCGCTGCTCGAAGGCGTCGGGCGGATCCATCTGGTTCCACTGCTTGAGCACGCTGATCCGGCCGATCGCGGGCGCCGTGCCGTTGTTGACCTTGTCGTTCGGCTCCAGGTCGGGGAAGCCGTCCCCGCCGTCGTAGCGGACGGCCATGTAGAGGAGCATCCGCGCCACGTCCCCCTTGACCGCGTCCCGCGGCTCGAAGGAGTCGGAGTCGGTGTAGCTGCCGGGGGCCTCGGCTACCGGGCTGCCACCCGTGTCGAAGTCCTTGTTGCCCCGGGTGCTGTTGACCGTGACGTCCTCGGGCTTCAGGTGGTGCAAGTCGGTGCCGGGACCGGTCGCGGTGCCGAAGTCGCCGTGGCTCTTGGCCCAGACGTGCTCGCGGTTCCAGTCGTCGGGGTTACCGCCGTTGGTGTTCTTGGGCTGGGAGCGGCCCGAGTAGACCAGGATGACGTTGTTCGGGTTGGCCGGGTCCTGGTCGGTGACCTTCAGGGCGTTCCACACGCCGTCGTAGGTCACCGTGGTCTGGTTCTTGATGATCCCGTGGAGCGCGCTCTTCAACGCGGCGCCGGTCTTGCCCTGGGCCGCGGCGTAGTAGTCCGCGGTGGTGGCGGACGCGACGGCGTGGGGAGCCGCCGCCGTCCGCTGCTGTCCGGCCGAGGCGGTGGCCGGTATGAGGGCGAGGGCGGCGGCTGCGACGCCGGCCGCCCAGGGGGTGAGGCGGGACAATCTCATGACGTGGGGGTACCTCTCCACACGCACCGTCCCCGCCGGTGCAGTTGGCGGGGTGTCAGGTGGCAGAGCGAGGCTCACATTGTCATGTATCCAACAGATGAAGACCATGTGTCGGGAGGGAGTGGCCGCCCGCGGCGTTCGACCGGCGTCGACCCCGGCGCCGGGGTCGACGGCCGCGGGACGGCCCCAACGTCAGCTGCCCGAGGTGACCTGCGGCGCCGGCTCGTACTTGTAGTTGGCCGGACCGAAGTTCTTCTTGACCGCCGCGGCCCAGGATCCGTCCGACACCATCTTCGTCAGCGCGGTGTTGATCTTCCGCTGGAGGGCGGTGTCGCCCTTCTTGAGGCCGATGCCGTAGTTCTCGTTGCTCAGGTTCAGTCCGAGCAGCTTGAACTTGCCCTCGTTGCCCTTCATGGCCGCGTACCCGGCCAGGATCGAGTTGTCCGTCGTCATCGCGTCCGCCTGGTTGTCCTGTAGCGCGACGACGCAGTCCGAGTGGCTGCCGAGCTCCAGGATGCCGGCCTTGGGCGCCAGGGTCTTGCGCACGTTGTCGGCGGAGGTGGAACCGGTCACCGCGCAGAGCCTCTTGGTGTTGAGGTCCTCGGCCTTGGTGATCGTCGTGTCGTCGGACCGTACGAGCACGTCCTGGTGGGCGACGAAGTAGGGGCCGGCGAAGTCGACCTTCTCCTTGCGCTTGTCGCTGATCGAGTAGCTGGCGACCACGAACTTGACCTCGTTGTACTGGATCAGCAGCTCCCGGTCGGAGCTGTAGACCTGCTTGAACTCGATCTCGTTCGGCTTGTAGCCCAGTTCCTTCGCCACATACGTGGCCACGTCGACGTCGAACCCGGTGAAGGTGCCGTCGTCCTCGCGCATCCCGACTCCGGGCTGGTCGAACTTGATGCCGATCGCCAGCGGCTCCTTGGGGTTGTCCCCCGTGCACCCCGAGGCGGTGGCGGCGAGGGCGATCACTGCGAGGACCGCACCGGCCTTGGGAACCTTCATGCTGCACTCTTTCCTGGGGTCCGCGGATCACGCGGGGAGCGGGGGCGTACCGGGTGCCGGGTGCGACACGGGTACGGGGTCGGTGCGCAGTGCCGGGCACGTGCGGAACCACACGGTCCGGAGGGCACGTGTATGAGGAAGCTAGGAAGGCGACGGGCGCAGCGTCACTAGATCTGAGGGAAATTTGAGGATAACGATCCGGCTCGGCCGAAGATCCTGCGGTCCGTCAGGGGTGGGGCGCGCGAAGGCAGATGGTCATTTCAGGCGATATCGGAACGATCCGGCAGGATTTAGGCAAATGCCTCATGACCGGGCGATGGGGAGGTCTGCCGCCTCTTCGGCCGGTATCGTGCGTTCCGCCGCCGTGATCACCGGTACGTGACAGCATGGCCGGGGCACATCCGGTGAGCGGAGGGGGAGTTCTGTGAGCGGAGTACGCAAGAGCCTGGCCAAGGTGGAGATAGCCCTGCGCTGGGATCCCAGCCCGGCCGGCACGCCGGCGCACGACCTGGACATACTGGCCGCCGTGTACGGCTCGGCGGCCCTCTACGGGGATCCCGTCTACCTCGTGCACTTCGGGAGCCGCGCCCCCGACGGCACGATCACCCTCGACCGGGAGAGTGGGACCGGGCAGGGGCTCGGCTTCGACGAGGTGATGACGCTCGAACTGAACCGACTGGCCCCCGAGCTGGGCCGGGTGGTCGTGGGCGTGGTGATCCAGGACCCCGGGCCCGAGGGCGCCCGTACGAAGACCTTCGCCGGCGTGGCCGGTACCGGAGTCCGCGTACGGGAGGGGTACCACGACCTGGCCGCGTCCGATCTCGCGGAGGTCGGGGGGTTCAGTGCCGCCACCGTCGCCGAGTTCCTCCGGGATCCCTCGGGCGGCTGGTCCCTGGACGCCCGGCCGCGCGGCTTCGACGCCGATCCCGAGCAGTACACCCGGCTGATGGCGGCGCCCCGACCCTGACGCGTGGGGGCCGGATCCGCTCAGATCGGGCGGCGGCCACTCGTCGCGCGAGTGACCGCCGCCCGGTCCGGGTGGCGCGCTGCCGCCGTCCCCACGAGGCAGCGCGGGCAGGTCTCCGTCCGGTCATCGGGGACGGTGGCCCGCCGGTCTAGGGGGTGGACTCCGCGGTGGTGTCCAGGGTGATGCCGAGCGAGGGCAACAGGGCCGCGTCCACGAAACGCACCAGGTAGTCGGAGTCGGCGTACCGCCCCTCCAGAACCGGCCTGATCCGCATGACGCCCATCAGCTGCGCGGGCAGGAACTCCACCGCCGGGTGGTCCGCCGTGATCTCGCCGCGCGCCACGGCCCGCGCCACCATCGCGTCGAACCCGGCCAGCTCGGGCTCGACGAGCGCCTCGCGCAGCGCCGCCTGGAGCTCCTCGTCGCCGAGCACGGCATGCCCGAGGGCCTGGCTCAGTCGGGTGTCGCGGCCCGAGGTGCCCGCCGCGATCCGGGCCGCCTCGCGCAGGTCCCCCGCGAGGGTGCCGGTGTCCACGGCGGCGAGGGTCCCCTGCCGGTTCGCCCGTAGGGCGGCGGCCACCAGCCGGGGCTTGGTCTTCCACTGCCGGTACAGCGTGGACTTGCCGCAACAGGCGCGGGCGGCGATGCCCTCCATGGTCAGGGCCTCGTAGCCGTGCTCGCGCAGCTGGTCCAGGACGGCGTCGTAGAACTCCTGCACCCGCTCCGGGCTGATCTTGGAGCGGCGCGCGGAGGCCGGCGCTGTCTGCGTCATGGGTGCGGCCCTCCTCGGCGGCGTGGTCCTGGGATCGAGTGTACGGCTACGTCAGCGTATCGGTACACCGGCGTATCGATACGCCAATGTATCGATACACTGGCGTGTCGATGTGTGGCGGCCCGACCGGACGGGCTCCGGCCGACCGCCCGCCGAGTAGAGGAAGCGAGACCGTGGGATGACCACCGAGACCACCCCCGCGGAGCCCCCCACCGGTCCACCCGGACGCGGGCGGGAGCGGCGCCGGCTCCTGCGCGAGCTGCTGCTCGTCGCGGGGCTTTTCACCGTCTACAAGGCGGGCCGAATGCTCTCGACCGGCCGCACCGACGAGGCGTTCCGCAACGCCGCCCGGATCTGGGACGCCGAACGCACGCTCCGCCTGCCCGGCGAGGGGGCGGTACAGCGGCTGCTGCTGCACGGCGACACCCTCATACAGACGGCGAACGGCTACTACGCGGCCGTCCACTTCCCCGCGACCGTCCTTTTCCTCGTCTGGCTCTACCTCCGCCGCCCCGGCCACTACCTGTGGACCCGCCGCGTGCTCGCGGTCCTCACCGGAGCCGCCCTCGCCCTCCACCTGGCGTTCCCGTTGGCGCCGCCGCGCATGCTCGACGTGGCGGGGCTGGTCGACACCGGTCAGGTCTACGGGCCCACCGTGTACCGGGCCGCGCCGGCCACCGACACCCTGGCCAACCAGTTCGCCGCGATGCCCTCGCTGCACTTCGGGTGGGCACTGATGCTGGCCCTCGGCATGATCGCGGCCACCCGGTCCCGGTGGCGGTGCCTGTGGCTGCTGCACCCGCTGGTGACGCTGCTCGTGGTCGTGGGCACGGCCAACCACTACTGGCTCGACGCGATCGTCGCCACCGTCCTGCTCGGGGTGGCGCTGCTGCTCGTCCCGCGGCCGGTCGCGGGCGTGTCCCGGGTCGCCGCCGGGTCCCCGGCCGGTGCGCCTGCCATCGCCGGGCCTGCCGGGGCCGGGCCTGCCGGGGCCGCGCCTGCCGGGGCCGGGTACCCGGAGGTCGAGCCGCCCGTGGCCGCCGTCGCGGACGGTGGGCCTTCCGTGGGTGGGCCCTCCAAGGGCGGGTCCCTCGACGGTGGATCCCCCGACAGCGGGGCCCTGCCGGGGCCGCGCCGGAGCGAGCCCGCCGCCGCGGCCGCCGGGAGCCCGCGATGAACGCCACCGCCCTCGCGGTCGCGCTCTGCCTCGCCTCCGCCGTGGCCTACGCGGCGGCCGCCGTCGCCCAAGAGCGCCTCGCCCGCCGCGCCGTCGCCCGCAGCGCCGCCGCGCTGCTCGGCAGCGGTGCCTGGTGGTGGTCGGCCGGGTTGAACGCCGCCGCGGCGCTGCTGCACGCGGCCGCCCTGCGCTACGGGCCGCTCACCCTGGTCCAGCCGCTGGGCGCACTCACCCTCGTGGCAGCCGTCCCCCTCGGGGCGCGCGGCGCGGGGCGCCGGGTCGCTCCCACCGAGTGGCGGGGCACCCTGGCCACCGTCGCCGGGCTCGGCCTGCTGCTCCTGCCGGCGTCCGGGCCGGCCCCCGACGACACCCTCACCCTCGCCGAGGCCCTCGCCGTCTCCGGCGCGACCGCCGCCGTGATCACGCTGCTGACGCGGGGCGATGTCCGTTCCGGCCTGCGGCACGCCACGGCGTCCGGCCTGGCCTCCGCCGCGGCCTCCGCGCTGACCCAGACCGTGGCGGTGGCGGGCGGCAGGGGAGGGGCGCTGCTCAGCGGGCGGGTGGTCACGGTGGCCCTGCTCGTCGTGGTCTTCGCCGTCGGCGGCATGCTCCTGTCGCAGCGGGCCTACCGGGGCGGCCTGGGGGCCCCGCTCGCCGTGGTGAACCTGTCCAACCCGCTCGCGGCCGCGGCCATCGGCATGGTCCTGCTCGGAGAACGGCTCCAGGGCGGCGCCGTCGGCATCCTGCTGGCCGCCGCCGGCGCCCTCGCCGCGGCCCGCGGGGTGCTCCTGCTGACCCGGACGAGCCCCGGCGACCGGGTGGTCGAGCGGGTGACCGAGCCGGTTCGCGTGACCGCCGCCGCACCCGCGGGCCGGGTGTCGGCATGACCGCGCGGTTGACCGGTCGTCCTCCGCCTCCGCCTCCGCCTCCGCCTCCGCCTCCGCCTCCGCCTCCGCCGCGCTGCCGGTCCGCGCCCGAAGGGGCTGACCTCCGCCGGAGAACCGATCACGCCCGGCCGGCGTCCTCCTCCCTGAGTAGTGGGCGCGAACGAAGCGGAGTGAGCGGCATGGGCATCATCGGTTGGATCATCCTGGGACTGTTGGCGGGCGGCATAGCCAAGCTGCTGCTGCCCGGCCGGGACCCGGGCGGACTGATCGGGACCACCCTCATCGGCATCGCCGGGGCCTTCATCGGTGGATGGCTGTCGGCGAAGTTCCTCGACCGCCCCATCCAGAACCAGTTCTTCGACGCCGCCACCTGGGGCTCGGCCATCGCCGGCTCGCTCGCCCTGCTGATCGGCTACCGTCTCCTGTTCGGCAACTCCCGGCGCTGACGGCGCGCCCCGGCCCACGTCCACGCCTCCGTCTACGCCGGCAGCGCGCGACACGGAACTACGAGGAGCCGGAACGAGATAACCGTCACGCCGATACCCACCGCCGACCTGTACGACCGGCACCGAGAGGCCCTCGACCTGTGCACGGCGCCGCTGCGCCGGACCGGCGGCCGCGCGGTGTTCGCGGGACCCGTGCGCACCCTCTCCTCCCACGAGGACAACGCCCTGCTCCGGGAACTCGTCAACACGCCGGGCGAGGGTGCCGTGCTCGTCGTGGACGGCGGCGGCTCCCCGCGCACCGCCCTCGTGGGCGACCTCATCGCGGGCGCGGCGCGGCGCAACGGCCGGGTCGGACTGATCATCAACGGCTCGGTCCGCGACAGTGTCGCGCTCGGCGAACTCGACCTGGGCATCAAGGCCCTCGGCACGATCCCGCGCAAGAGCGGCAAGACGGGCGCCGGCACCGTCGACGAGCCCGTCACCTTCGGCGAGGTCACCTTCCGTCCCGGTGACACCGTGTATGCCGACGACGACGGGGTGGCGGTCCTCCCGGCGGGCTCGGCCACTGCCTGACCCACCTGGCACCCCCCGAGGGGCGGTATCCGGCCAGTACCGCACCGCGCACCCTGGCGTCCCCGGCTCCGGCCGGGTTTCACTGCGGGCCCATGAGACGACACAGGATCATGGGCCTGCTCGGCGCGCTCGCGCTCGCCGCGGGCACCCTGGCCGCCGCGGGACCCGCGAGCGCGTCCACTGCCCCCATCGCGGCCATCGCCGCCGCACCTTCCGACGCCCGGCCCGGGGGCGACCCGCCCGCCGAGTTCGGGACCGACTGGCACGACCCGCTCACCGCCGCCCCACCCGTGGCCCGACCCGACACCCGCTCCTGCCAAGTCACCCTGGCCGAGGCGCAGTTCCGAGACTTCACCCCGTACCGGGGCAGTTACGCGCCCCCCACCGGCTGCGGTCGGGGCGACTGGGCCGAAGTGGTGCTCCGGCTCGACGGCAAGGTCAAGGGCCGCCAGTACGACCGCCTCGGCAACCTGACCGTCGGCGGCGTCGAAATCCTGCGCACCTCCACCCCCGAGCCCTCCCCGGACGGCATCACCTGGTCCGTGGAGAAGGACGTCACCCCCTACCGGGACACCCTCAGCCGCCCGCAGCCCGTCGAGATGCTGGTCGGCAACGTCGTCGACGACACCTACACCGGCGTCATCGACGTCAAGGTCACCCTCACCTTCTACGCCGCCGAAGGCCGCACCCGGCCGGCCGACGCCCCCGACCGCGTCCTCCCGCTCACCACCCCGTCCGTGACCACGCCGCGCAACACCGAGCGGCTCCTCGCCGAGGTGTACGCCACCGGCTCGGGCGGCGGCTGCGAGGAGTTCTGGTACCTGACCACGCCCGACGCCGCCCCCTACTCCTGCAAGGCGACGGACGGCCCCTACCGTGAGGTCCGCGTACTGGTCGACGGCCGGCTCGCCGGACTGGCCGCGCCGTTCCCCACCGTCTGGACCGGCGGCTGGTCCAACCCGTTCCTCTGGTACGTCACCCCCGCCCCGCGCGCCTTCGACGTCCAACCGCTGCGCTATGACCTCACGCCGTACGCGGCTCTCCTCAACGACGGTCGCCCGCACCGGATCGAGGTGTCCGTCTCCGGGGTCCCGGCCGGACAGGGCGGCTGGAGCACCGCGGCCAACCTGCTGCTGTGGCAGGACGCGGGACGCGAGGTGGTCACCGGCGCCCTCACCCGGCACGAGGAGAGCGATCCGGCCAACTCGGTACACTGGACGCCCGGCACCGAGCACCGGCTGGACACCGACGGTGGCCACACCCTGACCGTCGCCGGCCACCTCGACACCTCCCACGGCCTGGTCACGACCACCGTCACCCGCGCCGTGCGCAACACGTCCGTCCACCGTTGGACCGAGGGCGAGAACCTCGACGGGCTCACCGCGCGGTGGACCGACGAGGAGACCGTGTCCCATGGCGGGAGCGCCACCACCACCCGCCGCACCTACACGATGGACGGCGAGACCACCCTCGGCACGGGGGACCGGCTGCGCACCGTCCTGTCCCTCGGCGACCGGGCCGACACCACGACCCTGCGCGGCGGCCGCCAGGTCGGGTGGTCGCGGCTGGAGAACACGTACGCGGGCGACGCGAGTTACACCGCGAACGTGCCGCGTGAGCAGCGGCACGCCGTGGGCACCACGACCGTGCGCTACCGGCTGTCCGGGTCCGCGGCCGGCTGCTACGACCGTACGGTCACCACCGCGCAGGGCGTCCTCACGCAGGACCGCCGCCGCTGCTGACACAAAACCGCCCGGGTACCCGTACATCGGGTTCCCGGGCGGTCGAAAGGCCTCTTTAGTACGGGCCGTTGACGTTGTCGATCGAGCCGTAGCGGGCGGCCGCGTAATTGCACGCGGCGGTGATGTTCGCGACCGGGTCGTAGGAGTTCAGCGGAGTTCCCGGTACGTGATAGGCGCGGAAGGTCGGGTCGATGACCTGGAGCAGCCCCTTGGAAGGGATACCGGCCGCGGCGTTGGAGTCCCAGTTGTTGATCGCCAGCGGATTGCCCGAGGACTCGCGCATCACATTGCGCAGAATTCCGTTGTAGCTGCCGGGAATGCCGTGCTGGGCCATGATGTCCAGCGACTGGCGGATCCAGCCGTCGAGGTTGTTGGCGTAGGAGGTGACGGGCCGCGCCACGGCCTGTACCGCCGTCGCCGTGGTCGCCGCCGCCTTGGGCGCCTTGCCCAGGGTCAGCCTGATGCCGGGCTGGATGATCGACGGATTCGCGCCGACCACACTCTTGTTCGCCGCGTAGAGCTGCTGCCAGCCACCGGCCACCGAGTGCTCGGCGGCGATCTTCGAAAGGGTGTCACCGGCGACCACCGAGTACGTGGTCGGAGCGACGGTCGTCTCCGCCGCACCGGCCGTGGTCGCGCTGACCAACGGGAGGGCGAGGGCCGCTCCACCCGTGCCGGCGATGGCCAGCTTGCGGGCGAGGGGGTTCTGCTTCGGCCGACGGTGTTTACCCTTTGGGGGCATGGCGCAATTCCTCACGTGGGGGTACGGGAGAGTCCTGGCGGCGACCGGTTTCGAGGGGACGGCCACTGGGAACGACGTGACCGTAGGCGAATCCGGGCGGCCGGAACAAGGCGTGAATTCCACCGCGTGATCGACTTCCCGCAGAGTGCCCGGTAAATGACCTTGGGAATGCGTTCCGCGGAATGCCAACTTTCTTTCCGGGGAAAGGGAATCGGGCCTTCGTCGGAATTGATGTTGGTGCGCCCGGCGTGACTCACATCACGAGCGGACGGTCGGTGCGCCAAACCGGGCAACTCGCCCTTCGCGGGAGCAGATTCGGGCGACCCGCCCGTTACCGGCGAATCGCCCATCATGGACTCTTTCCGGGCACTTCGCTGTCCGGTCCGCTCATCACCGATGCCGTTCGTCGGGTTCGGCGAGGGTGCGGCCGTGGCACCCCGGCTCCATGACCGCCGAGAGCGCCGCCAGCGCTCCCGTCACCGCGGCCTGCGACGCCGGCAGCAGCGGGAGGCGTACGTCCGGGCAGGGGATCCGGCCCTGCGCGTACAACACCCCCTTGACGACGGCCGGGTTGGGCTCGGCGAACAACGCCGCCGACAGTCGGGCAAGGGCGTGGCCGAGGGTCCGGGCCGATGGCACGTCGCCGGACCGCCAGGCCGAAACGAGCTCGACGTACCGGTCCGTCGCCACGTGGGCCGAGGCGAGGATCCCGCCCGCCGCGCCGAGCGCCAGCAGCGGCGACAGGTACACGTCGTCACCCGCGAGGAACGCGAAACCCGCGGGGAGCTCCCCGAGCAGCGCCAGAGTCTCCTGGTCGATCCCACCGGCCGCGTACTTCACCCCCACCACCCCGGGCAGCTCTCCGAGCGCCCGCACCGCGGAGGCGCCCAGCGGCTGCCCCGTCCGGTACGGGACGTGGTAGACGACCAGCGGTACCGGACTCACCTCGGCCAGTCGCGCGAAGTGCGCCGCCACCCCCGCCGCCGAGGGCCGCACGAACGGCGGCACCGTCACCAGCGCCGCCCCCGCCTCCGGCCACCGCCCCAGACGTGCGAGCGCGGCCTCGGCCGCCCGGGTCCCGCTCGCCCCGGTGCCCACCGTCAGCGGGGCGCCCCGCTCCCTGCAGACCCGGGCGCAGACGGTGGTGACGAGATCCCGTTCCGCCTCGTCGAGGGCGGCGGCCTCCGCGGTGGTGCCGAGGGCCACGATGCCGGCGGCGCCGGCGTCGAGCACCTCGTGCGCGAGGATCTCCAGCGCCTCGGCGGCGACGTCCCCGCCCGAGGTGAAGGGGGTGATCAGGGGGACGTGGATCCCGCGCGGCGAAAGGCCCCGTCGCTGGTGTGCCGTGTCCCGAGTGGTGTCCCGAGTGGCGCCCTGGGTGATGTCCCGCGCCGTGTGGCCTGCCGTGTCCTGTGTCATGCCGAGCAGCTTCGACCCACCCCAGCGCCAAATCCAGCTCGCATTTCTTACCAGAACCGTAAGCTGTGCCGATGCTCGATGTACGCCGCCTGCGCCTGCTGCGCGAACTCGCCCGCCGGGGCACCATCGCCGCCGTGGCAGAAGCCCTCGCCTTCAGCCCTTCGGCGGTCTCCCAGCAACTCGGTGTCCTCGAACGCGAAGCCGGTCTGCCCCTGCTGGAGCGCACCGGCCGCCGGGTCCGGCTCACCCCGGCCGGTCAGAACCTCGTCCTGCACGCCGAAGCCGTCCTGGAGCGGCTGGAGCAGGCCGACGCCGAACTGGCGGAGGCACGCCGCGGCCTGGCCGGAGCCCTGCGCATCGGATCGTTCCCCACCGCCACGCGGGCCGTCGTCCCGGCCGCCCTGACCGTCCTGGCCCGCCGTCATCCGGGGCTGGAGCCGATGGTCCGCGAAACCGACCCGGCGGCGGTCGCGCACGCGCTGCGCGCCGGCGACCTCGACGTGGCCCTGGTCCACGAGTACGACTTCGTCCCGGCGGCGCGGGAGCCGGGCCTGGACACCGAGCCGCTGTTCGGGGAAGCCATGTACCTGGCCGCGCCCGCCTCCGCCGGACCCGGCGACGGCCCGGCGGACACCCGGGCCGGGCAGGGCGGCATCCTGCACCGCCACGCCGAAACCCCCTGGATCACCGCCGTCTCCGGAACCCTCTGCCACACCATGACGGTCCGGGCGTGCCAGGCCGCGGGCTTCGAACCGGTGGTCCGCCACCAGGTCGACGAGTTCGCCACCGTCCTCGCCCTCGTCGCGGCCGGGCAGGGGGTGGCCGTCGTCCCACAGCTCGGCGTCACCGGCTCCGACCACGACGGCGTCGTCCTCACCCGCCTGCTCATGGAACGCCGGACCATGCTCGCCTTCCGCAGCGGAGCGGCCCGCCACCCCGGCGTCGCCGCGCTGGGGGCGGCCCTCCGGGAGGCCGTACCCCCGGAACTGGCCGGATCCCGCGCCGCCGGGTGACACAACTCCCGTACCGGACGCCGTCCGTGTACGTTCGGTGATCCGGACAGAGCCGACCAGAACGGGGTACGAAGTGACTCATCGCGTACGAGGGGTCATCGCGCGGAGCAAGGGCGCGCCGGTGGAGACGACCACGATCCTCGTGCCGGACCCGGGTCCCGGCGAGGCACTGGTCGCCGTGCGGGCGTGCGGGGTCTGCCACACCGACCTGCACTACCGCGAGGGCGGCATCAACGACGAGTTCCCGTTCCTGCTGGGCCACGAGGCGGCCGGAATCGTGGAAGCGGTCGGCCCGGACGTGACCTCCGTGGCACCAGGCGACTTCGTCATCCTCAACTGGCGCGCCGTGTGCGGCGACTGCCGCGCGTGCCGACGCGGCCGCCCCTGGTACTGCTTCGCCACGCACAACGCGACGCAGCCCATGACCCTGGAGGACGGCACGCCCCTCTCCCCGGCCCTCGGCATCGGCGCCTTCGCCGAGAAGACGCTGGTGGCGGCCGGGCAGTGCACCAAGGTCGACCCGGCCGCCTCACCCGCCGCCGCGGGGCTGCTCGGCTGCGGTGTGATGGCGGGCCTGGGCGCCGCCCTGAACACCGGCAACGTCGGCAGGGGCGACACCGTCGCCGTCATCGGCTGCGGGGGAGTGGGCAGCGCGGCGGTGGCGGGCGCCCGGCTGGCCGGCGCGTCCCGCATCATCGCCGTCGACCTCGACGACCGGAAGCTCGAGTGGGCGCGGGGCCTGGGCGCCACCCACACCGTCAACGGCCGCACCGAGGACGTGGTCAAGGCCGTGCAGGGACTGACCGGCGGCAACGGCGCGGACGTGGTCATCGAGGCCGTGGGCCGCCCCGAGACGTACCGGCAGGCGTTCTACGCGCGCGACCTCGCCGGAACCGTGGTGCTGGTCGGCGTCCCGACGCCGGAGATGCAACTCGAACTGCCCCTCCTCGACGTCTTCGGACGCGGCGGGGCGCTCAAGTCCTCCTGGTACGGGGACTGCCTGCCGGAGCGCGACTTCCCGATGCTCATCGACCTCTACCTCCAGGGCCGGCTCGACCTGGACGCCTTCGTCTCCGAGACGATCCCGCTGGACGAGGTCGAAGCGGCCTTCGAGCGGATGCACCGGGGCGAGGTGCTCCGCTCGGTGGTCCTGCTCTGACACCGAATGGTGGATCACCCGGCCCGCGACCGGCGGTCGCGGGTCGGTCGCCCGGCTGTGGGGCCGGGGCGCGCCGGTCGCCTAGGGTGCGGGACATGACCGGACAACAGGACCCGCAGGCGGCCCCCTTGCAGCCCATGCCCACGGACTGGCAACGCGCCCTGGCGGTCGTCGCCCACCCCGACGACCTGGAATACGGATGCGCGGCCGCGATCGCCGACTGGACCGACGGCGGACGGGAGATCACCTACCTCCTGGCCACGCGCGGTGAGGCCGGCATCGACACCCTCGCACCGGCCGAGTGCGCCGCCGTCCGTGAGGCGGAGCAACGGGCGAGCGCGGCGGTCGTCGGCGTCGCGAACGTTGAGTTCCTCGACTACCGGGACGGCGTCGTCGAGTACGGGCTCGGCCTGCGCCGGGACATCGCCGCGGCGATCCGCCGCCACCGCCCCGAACTCGTCATCACCCTCAACCACCGGGACACCTGGGGCGGGGCGGACGGCGGCGGCTTCTGGAACACCCCCGACCACAAGGCCGTCGGCCGGGCCGCGCTCGACGCCGCGGGCGACGCCGGGAACCGCTGGATCTTCCCCGAACTGATCACGGAGCAGGGACTGGAACCCTGGGACGGGGTGCGCTGGGTCGCCGTGTCGGGCACCACCACGCCGACACACGCCGCCGACGCGGGCCCCGGACTCGAACGTTCCGTCGAGTCGTTGCTGAAGCACAAGACCTACATCGAGGTGCTGACCGACCAGGACCCCGAGGAGTACGTGCGTTCCTTCCTCACGGACAGCGCCCGGCGGACGGGGGCCCGGTTCGGCGGACGTCCGGCGGTCGCGTTCGAACTCTTCCCGCGGTGACCGGAGCACCACTGAACTGACGCCCCGTCGGTCGCTGCGGGAGGGGCGGCCACCACCCGACCCGCTCCGGGGGCGGCCGCCAACTCCGCGCAGGCCGCCTCCAGCGGGGTGGGGCGGCGCCGCGCGATCACCACGTCGGCGCCGGGCCGGGCGAACTCCAGGGCGATGGCCTTGCCCAGTTCGTGCGGGCCGGACGCGGGGGTGGGGGTCTCCATGCGCCCATCGATAGCCTGTCGGTCCCCAGATCGCCACCCCGGGCAGGGGTCAACACGCAGGGGCGCGACGTCCAGGGGCGGATATCCGAAGGTCAACTCCCTGGGTTGTAGGCCTGCTTGGTCGCACAGGTCCAGACGACCGGCTTGAGTTTTCCGCTCGCGTTCACGGCCGCGCCGCCCACCCGGCCGTCGTCGGACACGGCGTCGGCCATGCTCGCTCCGCCCGCCGAGAGCCGCGGGAGCGCCTTGACCGGGCCGGAGCCCGGCCACAGTTGCGCCTGGTCCGGCAGGGTCAGCTGCTCGGGGTGGAATTTGGCGGTGCCGACGCTCACGTCGGTCGTGGGGCTGATCGCCTCGAACGTGCCGTACGGGTGGCTGCTCAGGACGCCCGGGGAGCTGCCGGGGCCGGTGTGCGGGGGAGTCCAGACCCACGGCGTGTACTCGTGCCACGGCCCCGACCAGTCGTAGCCGACGATCCGGGTGCGCTCGTCCAGGTCCTGGACGTAGCTCTCCTCCAGGTTTCCGGCGCCGGTGGCAGGCAGCAGCCGGGCGGCCGTCCCGTCCGCCGGCCACAGCACGGGGTAGGTCCCCTGCAGGTGCTCACCCGTTTCCGGCACCTTGTAATCCTCCTCGGCCCGGCCGAGGACATCCCCCGCGCGGTTGACGGCCGTGACCATCTTGATCCGGGTGCCTGGGCCGGGACGGGCAGCTCCCGTACCTTCCGGCCGTCCTTCCACACCGTCCCGGCCCAGTCCCTGGAGCGGGAGACGACATACCCCGCGTCGTTGACGTCCGCCTCCCCGTCGGACCCATCGCCGTCGTCCGGCAGGGTGATCGCCGGGGCGCCGTGCCGGTACGTGAACAGGCTGGTGCCTGCGAAGGTGTGCAGGACGCCCACCATCAGGCCGTGGGCGTTGACGGCGAGCACCTGCCCGGTGCTGTCGGGGTCGCTCAACGGGACCCGGTGGATCGTGGTGCCGGTCCAGTAGACGGGCTTGTAGCCGGAGACGCCGACGGCGAGGTTGCCCGCGCCGAGGTCCATGACGCCCTGGGTGCGCTGGGTGTCGCGCCGGTACGTCTCGGGCCCCAGCGAGGCGAGCACCTGGATCTTCGGAGTACACGTGGCCGGGCCGGACGCCGTTGCGTCCGGCCCGGCCACGCTGATCAACCCGGCCACGGCCATGACGGCTGTGACCGCGGCGGCACCGCGCTTGATGCGAACGTTGTCCATCGCTGAACTCCCCCTGTGATGTGCGGTCGGTGTCATGTCATGTCCCCTTCGGCACCGGACCGTTGATGCCGTCCCGGTCGAACGACTGCGTGCCGGTGGACGGCGGTGCGCGTAATCGTGCCGCGTGCGGCTCATGTCGATCGGCAGACGTAACCATTCCCATACGGGCAAGCGACCGCTTAGTATGCGCTCGGAGTGTGGTTCCTCGACGGCGGCTGGAGGCCCCGGATGCAGGCATGGCGCGTACATACCCCCGGCGAACCCCGAGAGGCCATGTGCCTGGAGGAGGTTCCCGAACCGGTACCGGGTGACGGCGAGGTACGGCTGAAGGTACTCGCGGCGAACGTCAACTTCCCCGACGCGCTGCTCGCGCGCGGCCAGTACCAGATCCGGCCGCCGCTGCCCTTCACCCCCGGCGTCGAGATCTGCGGCGAGACCGAGGACGGCCGCCGCGTCATCGCCAACCCCAGCCTGCCGCACGGCGGTTTCGCCGAGTACGTCACCGCGCCCGCGCGGGCCCTGCTGCCGGCCCCCGACACCCTCGACGACGCCGAGGCGGCCGCCCTCCACATCGGCTACCAGACGGGATGGTTCGGCCTGCACCGCCGGGCCCGGATCCAGCCCGGCGAGACGCTGCTCGTGCACGCCGCGGCAGGCGGGGTCGGCAGCGCCGCCGTCCAACTCGGCAAGGCAGCCGGCGCCACCGTGATCGGCGTCGTCGGCGGCAAGGCCAAGGCCCGCACCGCCGAGGACCTCGGCTGCGACCTCGTCATCGACCGCACCGGCGAGGACATCGTCGCCCGCGTCAAGGAGTTCACCGGCGGACGCGGAGCCGACGTGATCTACGACCCGGTCGGCGGCGACGCCTACACCGCCTCCGCCAAGTGCGTGGCCTTCGAAGGCCGGATCGTGATCGTCGGCTTCGCCGGCGGGACCGTCCCCGCCCCCGCCCTCAACCACGCCCTGGTCAAGAACTACGCCATCCTCGGCCTGCACTGGGGCCTGTACGCCACCAAGGACCCGGCCGCGATCCTCGCCTGCCACCGGGAACTCACCCGCCTCGCCTCCGAGGGCGCCGTCAGACCGCTCGTCAGCGAACGCGTCCCGCTCGCCGCGGCCGCCGACGCCGTCCAGCGCGTCGCCGACGGCACGACCACCGGACGGCTGGTCGTCGTACCCTCCCTGGACGGAGGCACCCGGTGATCACCAGGGACGACCTGCTCACCCGCGTCCGCGACCTGCTGGCCACGCACCCGCCCGCCACCAGCGACCGCGCCGCCTTCCTGCGCGCGCGTTTCGACGCCGGACTCGCCTGGGTGCACTACCCCGAGGGCCTCGGCGGCCTCGGCGCACCCCGCTCCCTGCAAACCGTCGTGGACGCCGAACTGGAAGCCGCCGGAGCCCCCGACAACGACCCCCGGCGGATCGGCATCGGCCTCGGCATGGCCGCGCCCACGATCCTCGCCTACGGCACCGAGGAACAGAAGCTCCGCTTCCTGCGGCCCCTGTGGCTCGGCGAGGAAGTCTGGTGCCAGCTCTTCAGCGAGCCCGGCGCCGGCTCGGACCTCGCCGCCCTCGGCACCCGCGCCGTACACGACGCGGCGAGCGACGAGTGGATCGTCGACGGCCAGAAGGTGTGGACCTCCAGCGCCCACACCGCCCGGTGGGCGATCCTCATCGCCCGCACCGACACCACGCTGCCCAAGCACCAGGGCATCACCTACTTCCTCTGCGACATGCACGCCCCCGGCGTGGAAGTCCGCCCGCTGCGCCAGATCACGGGCGAAGCCGAGTTCAACGAGGTGTTCCTCACCGGCGTCCGCGTCCCCGACAGCCACCGGCTCGGGGCCGTCGGCCAAGGGTGGGCGGTCGCCCGCACCACCCTCATGAACGAACGCGTCTCCATCGGCGGCATGCGCATCCCCCGCGAAGGCGGCATGATCGCCCCCGTCGCCGCGACCTGGCGCGAGCGTCCCGAACTGCGCACCCACGCCCTGCACCAGCGGCTGCTGGAACTGTGGGTCGAGGCGGAGGTGGCCCGGCTCACCGGCGAACGGCTGCGCCAGCAGCTCGCCGCGGGACAGCCCGGCCCCGAGGGCAGCGGCATGAAACTCACCTTCGCCCGTCTCAACCAGGAGATCAGCGGCCTGGAGGTGGAACTCCTCGCGGAAGAGGGGCTCCTGTACGAGGACTGGACCATGCGCCGCCCCGAGATCGTCGACTTCACCGGCCGGGACGCCGGATACCGCTACCTGCGCGCCAAGGGCAACAGCATCGAGGGCGGCACCAGCGAAATCCTCCTCAACATCGTCGCCGAACGCGTCCTGGGCCTGCCCCCCGAGCCGCGCGACGACAAGGACCTCGCCTGGAAGGACCTGGCCCGATGAGCGCATCCTTCGACCTGCTCTACTCCGAGACGGAGGAGGAACTGCGCTCCGCCGTAAGGGCCCTGCTCACCGACCGGTGCCCGCCCGCGGCGATCCTCGCCCGGGTCGAGGGCGGCCGGGCCCACGACCCCGAGCTGTGGCAGACCCTGGCCGCCGGGATCGGGGCCACCGGGCTGCTCGTCCCGGAGAAGCTCGGAGGGCAGGGCGCGAGCCACCGCGAGGCGGCGGTGGTGCTGGAGGAGCTGGGCCGGGCCGTGGCGCCCGTCCCGTACCTCACGAGCGGGGTCCTGGCGACGGAGGTCCTGCTCGGCTGCGACCCGGCCTGCGCCGAGGTGACCACGCTGCTGCGCGAGGTGGCCGCCGGCCGGCAGGTCTGCGTACCCGCCGTGCCGCTGACCCTGGCCCCCGGCGCACCGCTGCCCGCTCCCGTACGGGACACGGGAGGCGGGCTGCTCAGCGGCTCCGTCGGCTTCGTCGCCGACGCGGTCGTCGCCGACGTGCTGCTCGTCCTGGCCGACACCGGCCTGTACGCCGTGCCGGTGGCGGAGGTCTCGCTCACGCCGCTGGTCCCGCTGGACCTGACCCGCCCGCTCGCCGACGTCCGCCTCGACGGCGCCGCCGGGACCCGGCTGGCCGACCCCGCCACCGCCCGCGCCGCCGTCGCGGGGGCACTGCTCGCGGGGGCCGGGCTGCTCGCCTCCGAGCAGGTCGGCATCGCCGAGTGGTGCCTGACCGAGACGGTGGCCCACGTCCGCACCCGTCACCAGTTCAACCGGCCCATCGGGTCCTTCCAGGCGCTCAAGCACCGCCTGGCCCGGCTCTGGCTCGACGTCGCCTCCGCCCGGGCCGCCGCCCGCGCCGCCGCCGACGCCCTCGCCACGGGCACCGCCGACGCGCCGCTGACGATCGCCGTCGCCCAGGCGTACTGCTCCGGCGTCGCGGTGCGGGCCGCCGAGGAGTGCGTCCAACTGCACGGCGGGATCGGGATGACCTGGGAGCACCCCGCGCACCTGTACCTCAAGCGGGCCAAGGCCGACTCGGCCGCCCTCGGATCGGCGGGCCATCACCGCGGCCTCGTCGCCGACTTCGCCGAACTCCCGGCGCCGTAAGCCGCCTCCCACCCCCGGGGTCGTCGTACCCCGGGGGTGACCTCGTCCGCCGGGCCGCGTTAGACCGCGTAGCACGGGCCATCGAGCGAGGAGAACGCATGTACGCAGCATCCGCCGCGCCACTCACCCGTCGCGCGGTCCTCCGTTCGGCCTTCACCGCGGCGGTGCTCGCCGGAACGGCGGCGGCCCTGGGACCCGTACTGCGGGCCCGGCGCCCGCGCCAGACGCTGACCCCGGCCCCCCTGGTGGAGGAGTCGTACCGCGGCCGTCACATCAGCGTCGACCTCGCCGCGGACGCCGTCCGCATCGACGGGCGGCCGCTGCACCTGATGCGCCGGGCCGACGGCGGTTACCTGAGCGGGATCAACCACTTCGAGTCCTTCGCGACCCCGATGGAGCTGGCCCGTGCCGCCGTGGACGAGCTGGGCACCACGAATCTGGCGATGGCCGCCCCCGACCACGGCTGACGGCAGGAGCCCCGCCTTGTACACCCGGCAGAACCAGAAGGACCTGACCCGCGCCCAGAAGCAGCGGTTCACAGCGGCCGTGCTGGAGCTCAAGCGCAACGGCACCTACGACGAGTTCGTCCGCACCCACGGCAAATACTTCGTCCCCGACCGGGACCGCAAGCTGCGCGTCGGACACATGTCCCCGTCCTTCTTCCCCTGGCACCGGCGCTACCTGCTGGAGTTCGAGAAGCAGCTGCGTTCCGTCGACGGGGGCGTCTCCATCCCGTACTGGGACTGGACCACGGACAACAGTCCCGCCTCCTCCCTGTGGGCGGAGGACTTCCTCGGCGGCACCGGCCGCGAAGGCGACCACCAGGTGACGACCGGCCCCTTCGCCTTCGCGACGGGCAACTGGACGGTGACCGTCGGCGTCTCCGAGGCCCGCTACCTCACCCGCAACCTGGGGCGCCCGCAGAACCCGATCAAGCTGCCCACCAAGGCCGAACTCCAGTGGGCGATCGACGACCCCGCCTACGACACCGCCCCCTGGGACTCCACGGCGCGCGCCGGCGGCTTCCGCAACAAGCTGGAGGGCTGGGCCGCGCCCAAGAGCGAGCGCTGGCGCAACCACAACAAGGTCCACCAGTGGATCGGCGGCCACATGACGGGCGGCACGGCCCCCAACGATCCGGTGTTCTGGCTGCACCACGCCTTCGTGGACCTGGTCTGGGACCGCTGGCAGCAGAAGCACCCGGATTCCGGCTACCAGCCCGACCGGCCCCCGCCGGTCGGCGACCTCCAGCACGGCCGGGTGATCGCCCTCGACGAGCCGATGCCCCCGTGGAACGTCACGCCGCGCGAGATGCTCGGTCACCAGGGCCTGTACCGCTACGAATGACGCACCGCACGCACACCGAGAGGGCCCCCGCCGGCGGCGGGGGCCCTCGTCACTCGGTCACACGGTCCGGCGACGGGTGATCACTCGCCGTAGCCCTCGGTGTGGTGCTCGTCCTTCTCACCCGACGCGTTGACGCAGGTGTTGCCGAACGCCGGGTTGAGCAGGGCGATCACGTTCACGGTGTTGCCGCAGACGTTGACCGGGACGTGCACGGGGACCTGGACCAGGTTGCCCGACAGGACACCGGGGGAGCCGATCGCCGCACCGTGCGCTCCGGCATCGGCGACGGCCAGACCCGCACCGGCCGCCACGGCGGTACCGGCGACAGCGGTGATGGCGAATGCCTTCGCGATACGCGACATCAAGATCTCCTCGTGAGATTGGATCGCCGCAGAGCTGCGGCATTTGACATGGCATACAACGCCGTGGCCGCCCAGGGGTCACGGCCGCTGCTCCTACCCGGTGACGGAAAAACGCACGGACGCGAAGTACGG
The DNA here is from genome assembly GCF_040645975.1 of Streptomyces sp. NPDC046557. NCBI lineage: Bacteria > Bacillati > Actinomycetota > Actinomycetes > Kitasatosporales > Streptomycetaceae > Streptomyces > Streptomyces sp. NPDC046557. Next base: position 291,529 of record NZ_JBEYZH010000001.1, on the reverse strand, counting down.
CCTGACCGGGGTGACCGTCCCCGGCCGCAGCACCGCCACCGCGGCGCCGGCGCAGTGTGGCTCCCGATACAGGGTCGCGGTGGCCCGGCCGTGGTTGGTGACGGCCCGGCCCCCACCGCCCTCCACCGCCACACAGCCCCGCGGTGCGCTCAGGCCGTGGACCTTGTCGTCCTGGCCGACGTACTGGAAGTCGGGCCCCGCGGCCGTCGCCGTGCCGCCCGCGGTCGCGGCGGCCGCCACCAGCAGGACGGGCAGCACGCCGGTCCGCGCGACGCTTCGAAGGGTGCGGTCGATCCTCATGGCTCGCATGGCTCGCATGACCGGTCCAACCCGGCCGCCACCGGGCCGGGTCACGGCTTGTCACCCTTCGGGCGGCTGTGCGACCGTGCCCGGAACGCCGGATTCGGCGGCCCCCGGACGGGGGAGACGCCCCCAGGAGGACACGATGAGTTCAGCGGGCGACGCCCGGCCCCGGGCCGGCACCCGGTACGGCGTGGTCGAAGGTCGGGTGGAGGAGGACGGCGTGAGCGTCTTCCGCGGCATCCCCTACGCCGCGCCGCCCGTCGGAGCCCTCCGGTTCGCCGCGCCCCGGCCGCCGGCCGCCTGGGACGGGGTGCGTGACGCGGGCGCGTTCGGGCCCACCGCGCCCAAGGTGCCCTACCGCGACCCCTACGCGGCGCTGCTCGCGGACCCGGAGATCCCGGGCGACGGCTGCCTGAACCTCAACGTGTGGACCCCGGAGCCCTCACGGCGGGCCCGGCTGCCGGTCATGGTGTGGATCCACGGGGGCGCCCTCACCCGGGGGTCCTCCGCGGTGCCCGTGTACGACGGGGCCGCCTTCGCCCGCGACGGGGTGGTCCTCGTCTCGCTGAACTACCGGCTCGGCGTCCTCGGCTACGGCGTCTTCCCCGACGCGCCCGCCAACCGCGGCCTGCTGGACCAGATCGCCGCCCTCGCCTGGGTCCGGGACAACATCGAGGCGTTCGGCGGCGATCCCGACCGGGTGACCGTCTTCGGGGAGTCGGCCGGGGCCATCAGCGTCGGCGCCCTGCTCGCCGCGCCCGGCGCCGCCGGGCTGTTCGCCGGGGCCGTCATGCAGAGCGGCCCGCCCGAGGTGCTGCCCCGCGAGCGGACCCGTCCGCTGGTCCGAAGGATGGCCTCCCTGCTCAAGGTGCCCGCCACCGCGAAAGCCTTCGGTGCCGTCGCCCTGCCGGGACTGCTCGCCGCCCAGGAGGCGGTGCTGCGCCGCTCCGGCCCGGTCACCGGCGGCGCCGCCTTCGGCCTGATCGCCGACCCGGACTCGCTGCCGGGAGACCCGACGGCGGCCGCGGCGGCCTCCAGCGTGCCGCTGCTGCTCGGCTGGACCGCCGAGGAGCACCGGCTCTGGCTCGCGCCCACCGGGACGATGCGAGTGCTCGACAGGCTCGGCCCGCTCGCGGTGGAGCTGGCCCGCGTCCGCAGCGGCAAGGACCGCGCCGACGTACGGGCGCTGCGCACCGCCCTGCCCGGGGCCGGTCCGGCCGACCTCGCCGGGCACCTGCTCACCGACCGGCTGCTGCGCGATCCGCTGCGCCGGCTCGCCGGAGCCCGCAGGGCCGCGCCGAGCCACGTCTACGAGTTCCGCTGGCCCAGCGGTGTGCCGGGCCTCGGTGCCTGTCACGCGCTGGAGCTGGGCTTCGTCTTCGACACCCTCCACAAGCCGCAGTCGGCGTGGCTGGCGGGACCGGAAGCGCCGCAGGCCCTGGCCGACGAGATGCACGCGGCCTGGGTCCGCTTCGCCGTCGAGGGGGACCCGGGATGGGCGCCGTGGGACGGCGACGGCCCGCCGAAGGTGTTCGGCGGCCCGTCGTGGGAGGAGCGGGACGCTCAGCGGGCCGTCGGGGTCACCCCGTAGGCCGCCAGGCTCCCGGCCCGGTCATTCGACAGGACCCTCCATGACCTTGCTGATGAACTGGATCGGTCCCTCGCCCATGTTCGGTACATAGGTGAAGGCGTTGTGCTGGCCGCCCGGGATCACCCTCAGGCTGGTGTGGATCGGTCCCTTGCCGTAGGTGGCGATGAACTTCTGCACGTCCGGGAGGGTTCTCTTGTTGCTCTCGTTGTCGCCGACCTGGAAGGCGAGGTAGACGTCCGGGCTGCCCTTCTTGTCGAGGAGCTGCTTGGCGAGCAGCTCCGGGTTGTTCTCGGCCTTTTCCTTCTCGTGGCCCGTCCACAGCAAGGAGTCGGGCACGATGTCCGGTCCGGAGCAGATGGCGGCCTTGAACTTCTCCGGGTACTTGAGCACGGCCTTGAGGCTCGCGAAGCCGCCGGTGGAGGAGCCCATGTAGGCCCAGCCGTCGCGCGACTTGATCGTGCGGAAGTTCTCCCGCATCAGGTCCGGGACGTCGTCGGTCAGCCAGGTGCCCATCTTGGGCTGGCCGGGGATGTCCGAGGCGTCCCAGTACTTGTTCGACTTCTCGCCCTCCGGGTTGAGCACCGGCATGGCCAGGATGAAGGGCTTGCTCTTGCCCTCGCTGTACCACTTGCTGATGCTGGCCTCGAGCTTGAGGTCGGTGCCCATCCAGTAGTTGACCGGGAAACCGGAGCCACCGGGCAGCGCGATCATGACCGGGAAGCCGCTCTTGGCGAACTTGGGGTCGTTGTACTCCTTCGGGGCCCAGACCCACACCCTGCCCTTGAAGCCCGACTTCTTGCCGTCCAGCGTGGTGACGGCGACATGGGTGCCGTCGGACAGTGTCGACTCGTTCTTGAAGACGGCCGTGGGGTTCGTCGGCATCGACATCTTCGAGTTCGGCGCCGGCTTGGCGACGGCGCCCTGGTCACCCGCCTTGGGCTTGCCGAAGGTGACGTCCGCGCCCTTGTCGCTGAAAGGCGGTATGTCGAAGTGGCTCATCACCAGGGCGGCGACACCCGCGAGGGCCAGGACGGTGGCACCGGCGATCAGCCAGCGCTTGACCCGGGACTTGCGGCGCGGCGGCTCGTCGTACGGCGGCTCGTCGTACGTCTCGTACGCCCGGGTCTGCTCGTACTGCTCCTCGTACTGCTGCCCGTGCTGATCGGGGCGGCGGTACTGGGGCTGCTGCTCGTACGGGGACGGCCCGCGCTGCGGGGGCGGCTGCCGGCCGTAACCCTGCTGCCCGTACCCGCGCTGGTCGTACCCCTGTTGGCTCTGCTGGTCGTACCCCTGCGGGCCCGGCTGACCGTAACCCTGCCGGCTGTCGTAGCCCTGCTGGTTGCCGTACTGCCGGCCCTGCTGCTGCCCGTAGGGCGGCTGTGGTGGCTGCGGTTGCTGTCCTTCCGGCCGGTACGGCGGCTGATACGGCTGCCCGTCGGGTGAGTACGACATGTGCGCTGGCTTCTCCGGCTGGTGCTGCCCCGTCGGGGCCGGGTGGGACTGCTTCCGTTCGAATGATGAACGAAACTACCTGTCGGTTCCTCATTTTACCGTCTCTTGACATTCCCCAGGGAGCGAGATTGCCCATAGTCAAGAAGGAGGGCGGAGTTCCCGTTCTGTTCGCCCACTATCCCTGGCCCATGCACATGCCCCTGGGTATGTTGCCTCCGCGCCGCCCTCAGACCCCCCGCGCCCGGAGGTAGATCCCGTGTTTGGCATGACCCTTTCACGCCCTCGCCGTAAGACGGCCCTCGCCACCGCCTTCGGCGTCACCGCCGCCGGCGCCGCCCTCTGGGCCGGCGTCGGAGCGACCGCCCAGCCCGCCCACGCCGCGGGCCTGCCGGCCCCCGACCACATCGTCGTCGCGGTCTTCGAGAACCACGCCTACAACCAGGTCATCGGCAGCGCCGGCGCCCCGTACATCAACTCCCTCAAGACCGGCGGCGCCAACCTCACCAACTCCTTCGGCGTCACCCACCCCAGCCAGCCCAACTACCTCCAGCTCTTCTCCGGCTCCAACCAGGGCGTCACGGACGACAGCTGTTACACCCCCGCGTTCAGCTCCGCGCCCAACCTGGCCTCCGAGCTGATAGCCGCCGGCAAGAGCTGGACCAGCTACAACGAGACCCTCCCCGGCCAGGGCTCGACCACCTGCAGCAGCGGCGACTACGCCCGCAAGCACAACCCCTGGTTCGCCTTCTCCAACGTGCCCACCAGCACGGCCAAGACGATGACGCAGTTCCCGACGGACTTCACCGCCCTGCCCAAGGTGTCCTTCGTCGTCCCGAACCTCTGCAACGACATGCACGACTGCTCCGTGGGCACCGGCGACACCTGGCTGAAGAACAACCTCAAGGCGTACGCGGACTGGGCCAAGACCCACAACAGCCTGCTCGTCGTCACCTTCGACGAGGACAACCGACTCGCCGGCAACAAGATCCCGACCGTGCTCTACGGCCAGCCCGTCACCCCGGGCAGCACCTCCGCCACCACCTACAACCACTACGACATGCTGCGGACCCTGGAGGGCCTGGCCGGGCTGACCTCCCACGCCGGGAACGCCGCCACCGCCAAGGACATCACGGGCATCTGGGCCTCCTGACCATGTACGTCGCGGACAGTCGCGGCACCCCCGCGCCCGCCGTGACCCCCGAGCCGCAGGCCGTCGCCCCGGGCATCAGCCCGGGGCGACGCGCCGCGCTCGGGCCCACGGTCCTCGCCCTCGGCACGGTCAGCCTGATCACCGACGTCTCCTCCGAGATGGTCACGGCCGTGCTGCCGCTCTACCTCGTCGCCGGACTGGGGCTCACCCCCCTCGGCTTCGGGCTCCTCGACGGCCTCTACAACGGCGTCAGCGCCCTGGTCCGGCTCGCCGGCGGCCATCTCGGCGACCGCCTCGGCCGGCACAAGGCCCTCGCGGGCATCGGCTACGGGCTGTCCGCCCTGTGCAAGCCGCTGCTGCTGCTCGCACACACCCTGCCCGCCATCGGGGCGGTGCTCGCCCTCGACCGCACCGGCAAGGGGCTGCGCACCGCGCCCCGCGACGCCCTCATCTCGCTGGCCGCCGCTCCCGCCGAACGCGGCCGGGCCTTCGGCGTGCACCGGGCCATGGACACGGCGGGCGCGCTCATCGGGCCCCTGTTGGCGTTCCTCATCCTGCGCGGCGCCGCCGACGGCTACGACGCCGTCTTCACCGTGAGCGCCTGCGTGGCCGCCCTCGGCGTGCTGGTCCTGGTGCTCTTCGTACCCGGCCGCAGGATTCCGCCGGCCGCCGACGCGGCCCCCGTCTCCCTGGCGGCGTCCGTCGGGCTGCTGCGCGGCCCCGGCCTGCGCCGCATCACCCTCGCCGCGCTGCTCCTCGGCCTGTGCACCGTCAGCGACGCCTTCGTCTTCCTGCTGCTCCAGCGGGCCGGGCAGATCCCCGACCGCTGGTTCGCGCTGCTGCCGCTGGGCACCGCTGCCGCGTTCTTCCTCCTCGCCCTGCCCTTGGGCCGGCTCGCCGACCGTGTCGGGCGCCGCCGCGTCTTCCTCGGCGGTCACCTCGCGCTGCTCGTCGCCTACGGCCTGCTGCTGACCGGCGGCTCGCACCCCGCGCTGCCGTACGCGGTGCTCCTGCTGCACGGCGCGTTCTACGCGGCCACCGACGGGGTGCTGATGGCCGCGGCGGCCGCCGTCGTCCCGGGCGAGCACCGCGGGGGCGGTCTCGCCCTCGTCCAGACCGGGCAGGCACTCGCCCGGTTCGCCGCCTCCCTGGGGTTCGGCGCCGCCTGGACCGTGTGGGGCGCCCGCCCCGCGCTGGCCGTGGCCGCCGTCCTGCTGGCCGTCGCGCTCGCCGGGTGCGCGCGGCTCTACCCCGCCGGAACAGACGCCGGAACGGAAGCCGAAGCAGCCGCCGACGCCGACTGAACCCCGCCGCCTCGAATCCCCCCGTGTGCCCGAAAGGCCCCCATGACCCTCCAACGCCGGATCCTGATCCTCGTCACCGCCGTCGTGCTGCTCGCCGCCGTGGGGGTGCTCGCCTTCGCACGGGCCTCTTCGCGGGCGGATGAGAAGAACCAGGCCCGGCCGGGAGGCCCCGAAGTCACCCGGGGCGAGGTCTCTTTGAACCCTGCGGACGGCGGGCCGCGGATCGTCTTCCGGAACATGGCGTGGGGCCCGCACCGCGACGAACTCGTCACCGTCCCGGACGGCGCACCCGGCGGCCCCCGTGCCGCCTCCGGCGTGAGTTGCCTGCGCTTCCACTCCGCGGCGGGCACCGGGATCTGCCTCCAGGCCGAGAAGGGCGGGGTCCAGGAGCAGTACCGAGCGGTCGTGCTGGACGCCCACCTGAAGGAGGTCACGGCGCGCCCGCTCGCCGGGATACCCACCCGGGCCCGCGTCTCGCCCGGCGGGCACCTCGTCGCTTGGACCGTGTTCGTCGGCGGGGACTCGTACGCCGGTACGAACTTCTCCACCCGGACCTCGCTGCTCGACCTGCGCACCGGCCGCTACGACGCCTCGCTGGAGGACTTCACCCTCGTCAAGGACGGCGCGCCCTACCGGAACGCCGACGTCAATTTCTGGGGGGTCACCTTCGCCGCCGACGAGCGGACCTTCTACGCGACGCTCGCGACCGGCGGCCGGACCTACCTGGTCCGCGGTGACCTCACCGCGCGCACGGTCACCACGCTCCGCGAGAACCTCGAATGCCCCTCCCTGTCACCCGACGGGACGAGGCTGGTGTTCAAGAAGCGGGTGCCGGGCCTGTCCGCCGACGCGCCGTGGCGGCTCTACGCCTTGGACCTGGCCTCGATGAAGGAGACCCCGCTCGCCGAGCAGCGCAGCGTGGACGACCAGGTGGTGTGGAAGGACGACCGGACCGTCGTCTACTCACTGCCCGGCGACTTCGGCGCCGACCTCTACGCCCTGCCCGCCGACGGCACGGGCGCCCCGGCCCCGCTGATGACGTCGGCCCTCGCACCGGCCTTCCTCGGCGGATAGCCGGGAGGGTCGGGGGCGAGGGCCGACGGAACGGGAGCGCCGCGTCGAACGCAGGACCGTTACGCCGGGACCAGCGTCTTGCGCCGGCGCCTGCGCGGCGCCGCCGGCGCCAGCCGCAGCTCGATGATCGAGCGGACCGTCGGCCACTCCTCGTCGAGGATCGAGTAGAAGGCCGTGCTGCGCACCGCGCCGTCCAGCCCCCTGGAATGGGCGCGGCGCACCCCTTCACAGGTGAAGCCGAGACGTTCCATCGCGGCCCGCGAGCGTCCGTTGCGGGCGTCCGCACGCAACGAGACACGACGCACGCCCCAGGTCTCGAAGGCGTGGCGGAGCATGAGCAGCTTCGCCTCGGTGTTGATGCCGGTGCCCTGGGCCTGCGGAGACAGCCAGGTATTGCCGATCTCGGTGGCGTCGGGGACGGCCGTCGCCGGATCGCCGAACGGGACCCCCGGCACGGCCGGCCACACGAGCGGCCCCTGCCAGTAATCGAGTTCCAGGAACCGGGTCGAACCGACGACCCGCCCGTCGGTGGCTCTGACCACCGCGAACGGGAGGGATCGCCCGGCCGCCTGATCGGCGAGCGCGCGGTCGATGTACTCGTGGGACGCCTGCACCCCGTGCGGCACGGGAGTGAAGGCGTACGTCGTACGATCCTCGGCACCGGCCACGGCCAGGGCCTCGGTGTGGTGGGGGGCGAGGGGCTCCAGCCGCACGGAGCGGCCGGCGAGGAGTACGGGTACGGGCACGGAGCCTTCGGTCCTTCTGGGCGGTGGGGTGGTTGCACAGTCTGCGCTCCTGACGTCACCCCCCGCGCAAAACGCGGGTGAAAGGCAACGGGCTGTCAGGTGAACGCGAGTGGCTCAATGTAGCCCCTTAATGTGCTCCCATGAACCCCCAAAATGGCAACGCCGCGACGATGTTTTTCGACGACTTCGGTCCCCGGGGCGCGGAGGTCGTGCTCCTGGTCCACGGACACCCCTTCAACCGCACGATGTGGGCTCCCCAGGCCACCGCGCTGGCCGCCGCCGGCTACCGGGTGATCACCCCTGACCTGCGGGGATACGGGGAAAATCCGGCACGCCCGGGCACCACGCCGTTCGCCGCGTTCGCGGACGACCTCGTCGCCCTCCTCGACCACCTGGACATCGAACAGGCGGTCGTCGGCGGTGTGAGCATGGGCGGTCAGATCGCGATGGAACTCCGGTTGCGCCACCCGGGTCGGGTGCGGGGCCTCGTCCTCTCCGACACCTCCCCGGTTCCGGAGACGGAGGACGGCAAGAGGTTCCGACGCGAGCTCGCCGAGCGGCTTCTCACCGAGGGCATGAAGCCGTACGCCGACGAGGTCATCGACAAGATGCTCGCGCCCTACAACGTCACCGCGATGCCCGAGACGGCCGGCTCCGTCCTGGCGATGATGTGCGCCACCGACCCCGAGGGCGCGGCAGCCGCCCTGCGCGGCCGGGCCGAGCGGCCCGACTACCGTCCCGCGCTCGCCGCACTGCCCGCTTCCGTGCCGTGCCTGGTCCTGGTCGGCGCGGACGACGTCTACACCCCTGTGGCGGACGCCGAGGCCCTGCACGCCCTCGTCCCGCACTCCCGGCTCGTGGTGATCGACCGCGCCGGACACCTGCCGGGTGTGGAGCGCCCGGAGGCTTTCAACCGGGCGGTGCTGGACTTCCTCGCGGACGGCCGGAACGGACGGCAAGTGGCCCGCTGAAACGCCGCTCGACTGGCCCACCGGAACGGACCAGTGGGCTGGTCCAATGATCAGGTGACCCTACGCTTCCTGCCCCCGCCCGGAGTGCCGCGCCGACTGGCCGCCGCGCAGCTGGGCAATTCCGTCGGAGACGGCGCCTACTACGTGTGCTCGGCGCTCTACTTCACCCGGATCGTGGGCCTCTCGCCCGCCCAGATCGGCCTCGGTCTCACCGTGGCCTGGGCCGTCGGCTCCGTCGCCGGCGTGCCGCTCGGGGCCTTCGCCGACCGGCGGGGTCCGCGCGGCACCTCGGTGCTCCTCGCCCTGGCCACCGCCGCCTCGGTCGCCTCCTTCCTGGTCATCCGGTCCTTCTGGGCGTTCCTGCTCGCGGTGGTCTGCTACGCCACCGCCCAGTGCGGGCTCGCCGCCGCCCGTCAGGCGCTGCTCGCCGGAGTGGTCGCGCCCGGCGAGCGGACCGGGGTACTGGCCCACCTCCAGGCCGTGCTCAACGGCGGGCTCGCCGTCGGCGCCGCCCTGGGCGGTCTCGCGCTGGGCGCCGGCACGGAGCGGGCCTACCTCGCGGTGTTCACGCTGGACGCGGCGAGTTTCCTGTTGTGCGCCGCCTTCCTGCTGCGGCTGCCCGCGGTGGCACCCGTACCGGGGCGGGCGGCGGGCGAACCGCGGCTCGCGGTGCTCCGCGACCGGCCGTACGCCCTGGTCACCCTGCTGAACGCGGTACTGCTGCTGCGGATGCCGCTGCTGAGCCTGGCGATCCCGCTGTGGATCGTGGAGCGCACCAGCGCACCCGGCTGGCTGGTGTCGGCACTGTTCGTCCTCAACACCGCGGCGGTGATGCTGTTCCAGGTGCGCGTGGCCCGTCCGGTGACGGGGTTGGACAGCGCGGGCCGGGCCGTACGCCGCTCCGGGCTGGTGACGGCCGCCTCGTGCGCGGTGTTCGCCCTCTCCGCGCTGCCGGGGGCGGGGTGGGCCGCGGCGCTGCTGCTCGTGGCGGGCGCCGTGCTCCAGGTCGACGCCGAGATGCGCCAGTCCGCCGGGTCCTGGCAGATCGGCTTCTCGCTGGCCCCCGCCGAGCGGATCGGCCAGTACCAGGGGTTCTTCGGTACGGGGGTGCCCGTCGCCCGCACCCTGGGACCGCTGTTGCTGACCTCGCTGCTCCTGCTGTGGGGGATACCCGGTTGGCTGCTGCTCGGCGCGGTACTGCTGGGCGCGTCGTACGCCATGGGCCCCGCGGTGCGCCGGGCCGGGACGGTCCGCCGGGGGAGCGGGCCCCGGGAGGCCGTCGTACCGGGGTGAGGTCCTCCGGGAGACGGCCGCCTGAGATCATCGCCGGATGGAGAAGACCGCGGGCGCTGCCGGTATGGAGGACGTGCTGGATCGGCTGGGCGCCGTCGGGCCGTTCTTCCGCGTGCCGCACGGCGAGGAGCCGCCCGGGCCGGGCTTCCGGCCGATGGCCGAGCTGTACGGCGAGCCGCTCGGGCCCTACGTCGCCGAGATCGGCAGGCGGCTCGGCGGCGGGCCGGGCCGGGTGGCCGCCTCGACCGCGCAGTTCGGCATCGCCTCACGGCTGTGGTCGCTCGGGCTGGGGTGCGCGGCGCTGTCGGGGCGCGTGCCGGACCTGGGCCCGGACCGCGTGTGGTGGCGGCTGCCCCAAGCGGGCTCCCTGGAGCTGTGGCTGCCGTGTCCCGACCCCGGCGCCCGGCCCGCCGAGGCCCTCGGCGAGAGCGTGCCCGGCCACCTCGAAGTCCTGGACGCGCGGCTGCGCGAGGGATTCGGGGTATCGCCCCGGGTGCTGCGCGGGAACTCGGCGTCGGCGCTGGTGGGGGCCCTTCGCGTACTGATGGACCGGGTACCGGGAGGCGCGGCGGTACGGCTCGCCGAGGCCCTGCTCGCCGACGCCGGCCCGCTCGGCGGGACGGGGACCTTCGTCCACGAGGAGGGCCTCGGGGTGGCCTTCGTCCGCCGTAGCTGCTGCCTCTACTACCGCGTCCCCGGCGGCGGCCTCTGCGGGGACTGCGTCCTGCGGACGAGATGACGTGGCGAGCTCGGGGGTGCGGCGGCGCCGCACCCCCGAGCTACCGGGGCCGGGAGACCTAGAAGGTCAGGTTCCAGGCGTCGATCTTGCCCGTGTCGGAAGCGGCGTTGTCGTTGACGCGCAGCTTCCAGGTGCCGTTCGCGACCTCCGAGGAGGCGTCCACGGTGTAGGTCTGGGCGATGTTGTCGGTGCTGCCGCCGGCGTGGTTGTGCAGGGTGTAGACCGTGCCGTCGGGCGCCACCAGGTCGACCTTCAGGTCACCGATGTAGGTGTGCTTGATGTCCACGCCCACCTTGAGGGTGGCCGGGGCGTTGCCGGTCACGCCCGAGACGGTGATCGGGCTCTCCACGGTCGCGTTGTCGTTGATGGCGAAGTCCCCGAGGTTCTCGAAGTACTTGCCGGGCGGCGGGGTGGTCCCGACCGCCTTCAGAGCGTCGACCTGTCCCTCGCCGAAGAACGAGTTGTTGGCCGTGGTGCCCGTGCAGCGGCTGTCCGAGGGGCAGGCGGTGTCGTTGGCCTGGGCGGCCAGCTTGGCGCGGATCTGCGCCGGGGTGATGCCCGGGTTGGCGCTGGCGATGAGCGCCGCCACACCGACCACGTGCGGGGTGGCCATCGAGGTGCCGCTCTTGGTGCCGTAGCCCCCGCCCGGGACCGTGGAGTACACGTTGCTGCCCGGCGCCGCGACGTCGATGACGCCCTGACCGTAGTTGGAGAACGACGCCTTGGTGACGCCGGTGCCGTTGGCCGCGACCGTGACCACGCCCGGCAGCTCGGTCGGGATGTCCAGACAGGCGTTGGTGATGGTGCGGGTGACCGGCGTCGAGTCGTTCGGGCTCGCGGAGTCGGTCGTCTTGTGGGCGAGGTCGTAGTCCTCGTTGCCCGCGGCGGCGATCTGGAGCGAGCCCTTGCCCTCGGCGTACTCCTGTGCGCGCTTGACGCCCTCGATGATGGCGGCCTGGTCGATGTTGTCCGGGCAGTTGAACTGCCACGGGTCCGTGTAGTAGCTGTTGTTGGTGACCTTGAAGCCGTGGTCACCGGCCCACACGAAGCCGCAGATGGTGTTCTCGGCGAAGAAGAACGAGTTGCCCGGCTCGGCGACCCGGACCGCGGAGATCTTCACACCGGGGGCCACGCCGACGACGCCCTTGCCGTTCTTGGCCGCCGCGATGGTGCCCGCGACGTGCGTGCCGTGGGTGTCCACGTCCCGCCAGGCGCCCGAACGGGTGTCGGGCTTGCCGTAGGCGCAGGAGACCGAGTCGGCGGCGTTGAAGTTGGGCGCGAGGTCCTGGTGCTGGTCGTCCACGCCGGTGTCCAGGATGCCGACCTTGACGGAGGCGGAGCCCGGGTTCACGGCCCACGCCTGGTCGGCCTTGATCTGGCTCATGTCGGCCCGGACCGGCTCGCCGGCCGGGGTCGAGACCTGGGTCGGGTTGGCGGGCAGCGCCGGGTTGTAGGCGTCGGCCGGGACGTCGGAGGTACGGGTGGCGCCGACCTGCTGCACGCCCGCGACGCCGCGCATCGTGGCGGCGAAGCCGCCGGACGCCGAGTGGGCGACGATCACGCCGATGGAGTCGAAGGCGGAGAAGACGGTGCCGCCGTTGGCCGTGATGGCCGAGCGGACCGCCGAGCTGTCACCGGGAGCGGTGATGACGAGGTAGGCGCGCGTGCCGGCAACCCAGGTCGCACTCTGGGAAGCCGGCGCGGCGGCCGGGGCGTGGGCCTTGGCGGCCGGCGTGGGGGAGGGGCCGACGGGGAGCGTGCCCGCGAGCGCGCCGGGAGCGCCGAACGCGAGGGCGGCGCCGAGGGCGGCGGCCAGCACCAGCGTGCGTCGAGGTCGGCCGGATATGTGGGGTATCAATGCGTCCTCCGAAGACGGCCCGGCGGTGCTGGTGGCACCGGCCGGGCCGTACGAAACGAGTGGTGGACGCAAGATGTCAGACACGTGCCCCTGTGCGGAAGTACCTTTCGGCGCGCGACCGTTCCGAGGGGCATGGCTGAAAATCGACGGTTACGGAGGAGGGAGGGGAGCCGGCCGGGCCGGGCACCGTGGGGGCGAACCCCGTCCGGCCGGTCCCGGTTTCAGGCAGGCACGCCGTCCTTGCCGAGCCCGCTCTGGACTGGGACGGGCGCGGGCGGCTCGCCCGGCAGCGGCGCGTGCCCGTCCTCGGTCGGCGCGTTCTCGTCGAACGGCAGCCGTCCGGAAAGCACTTCGGCCGCGCGGGTGTGGTCGAACTCCTTGGTCCACGTCCCGATGAGCACCGTGGCGATCGCGTTGCCCGCGAAGTTCGTCATCGCCCGCGCCTCGCTCATGAAGCGGTCGATGCCCACAATCAGGCCCACTCCGTCGACCAGTTCCGGCCGGTGGGACTGGAGGCCGCCGGCCAACGTGGCGAGGCCCGCGCCGGTCACCCCGGCCGCGCCCTTCGAGGCCACGATCATGAACAGCAGCAGTGAGATCTGCTCACCCAGCGCGAGGGGTTTGTCCATCGCCTCGGCGACGTACAGCGAGGACATCGTCAGGTAGATCGCGGTCCCGTCCAGGTTGAAGGAGTAGCCCGTCGGCACCGTGATGCCGACCACCGGACGGGAGACGCCGACGTGTTCCATCTTCGCGATCAGCCGCGGCAGCGCCGACTCCGACGAGGAGGTGGACAGGATCAGCAGGAACTCCCGGCCGAGGTAGCGCAGCAGGGCGAACACGCTGATCCCCGTACACAGCCGCAGCAGCGTCCCGAGGACCACGAAGACGAACAGCAGGCAGGTGACATAGAAGCCGATCATGATGACGGCCAGTGATTTCAGCGCGTCGACGCCCGTCGCCCCGACCACCGCGGCGATGGCGCCGAAGGCGCCCACCGGCGCCGCCCACATGATCATGGCGAGCACCCGGAACACCAACTTCTGCAGGTGCCCGATCCCGCGCAGCAGCGGTTCCCCGGCCGTTCCCATGGCCTGGAGCGCGAACCCGCAGAGCAGCGCCACCAGCAGGGTCTGCAGCACCTGGCCCCCGGTGAAGGCGGACACCAGCGTCGTCGGGACGATGCCCAGCAGGAACTCCGGGGTGCTCTGCGCCCCGCCCGCCTTCGCCTGTGCCTCACCGGCGTGCCGCGCCGCCTCGGTCAGGTGCAGTCCGCTGCCCGGCTCCAGCAGGTTCCCCACCAGCAATCCGATGGCCAGGGCCACCGTGGACATCACCATGAAGTAGCCGAGGGCCAGACCGCCGACCGCGCCCACCTTCGCGGCCTTGCGCACCGAGCCGATGCCCAGCACGATCGTGCAGAAGATCACGGGCGAGATCATCATCTTGATGAGGTTCACGAAGCCGGTGCCCAACGGCTTCAGTTCGACGGCCACGCCGGGGGCGGCGAAGCCGACGGCGATGCCGAGCAGCACCGCGGCGATCACCGCGATGTAGAGATAGTGGGTCTTGTCGCGCCTGGCGGCCACGATGCCTCCTGGTGGTGAATGCGTTCCGGGAGACCATCGCCCACCCTGTGACCCCGGTCACCGTTGCGTTCATTGAGTTCACGGCGGGGTGCACACTGAACGGCATGTTCCGCCTCCCCCGACCACCCCGCAGCCTCGCCGGACAGCTCTTCGCCATGCAGGTGCTGCTGGTCGCCGTCGTCGTCGCGGGGTGCGCGGTCTTCGCCTACGCGAGCGCCCGCGGCCAGGCCGAGGACGCCGCCCGGCGCCAGGCCGGGGCCGTGGCCAGGGCCGTCGCCGACTCGCCCTCCGTCCGGGAGGCGGTACGGGGCGCCGGGCGCGGGAGCGACCCCTCGGCCACCCTCCAGCCCTACGCGCAGCGGGTCCGCGCCGACTCGGGCGTGGACTTCGTGACGATCATGGCGCCGGATGGGCGGCGCTGGACCCACCCCGACCCCCGGCGCATCGGTGAGCCCTTCCTCGGCAACACCGCCCCCGCCCTTCGCGGGGAGACGTTCAGCGAGACCTACACCGGCACCCTCGGCCCGTCCATCCGCGTGGTCACCCCGCTGCTTGACGACGATCGGGTCGTCGGCATGGTCAGCGCGGGCATCACCGTCCGGGCGATCAGCGCCCGTCTCGGCCGGCAGCTCACCGCCCTCGCCTGGGTCGCGGCCCTCGCCCTCGCCCTCGGCGGCGTCGGAACGTACGTCGTCAACGCCCGGCTGCGCCGGCACACCCACGGCATGAACGCCGCGGAACTCAGTCGGATGTACGACTACCACCAGGCGGCCCTGCACGGCGTCCGCGAGGGGTTGCTGATGCTGGACGGCCGGCGCAGGATCACCCTGATCAACGACGCCGGGCGCGAGCTGCTGGGCCTGTCCGGGGAGGTGCGGGGCACCGGCGCCGCCGACCTCGGACTGCCCGCGCCGCTCACCGGCGCCCTGCTCGCCGACCGGCCCCGGGTGGACGAGGTGCACCTGACCGCCGACCGACTGCTCGTGGTCAACAGTTCACCGGTCGCGGGCGGCGGCCGTCGCGGCACCGTGGTCACCCTGCGGGACCACACCGAACTCCAGGCTCTGACGGGCGAGTTGGACCACGAGCGGGGGTTCACCCAGGCGCTGCGCTCCCAGGCCCACGAGGCCGCCAACCGCCTGCACACGGTGGTTTCCCTGATCGGGCTCGGCCGGGTGGACGAGGCGGTGGAGTTCGCCACGGCCGAACTGGAACTGGCCCAGGCCCTCACCGACGAGGTGGTCACAGCCGTCGGGGAGCCGGTGTTGGTGGCGCTGTTGCTCGGCAAGGTGGCGCAGGCCAACGAGCGCGGCGTCGAGCTGGTCGTCACCCCGGACAGCAGTGGAGTCGACGGCGGGCTCGCGACCCCGCCGGCCCGGGACCTCGTGACCGTGCTCGGCAACCTGGTCGACAACGCGGTGGACGCCCTGACCGGGGTCCCGGGCGGGCGTGTCGCGGTCACGGTCCGCGCGGACGGCGGGGAACTGCTGATCCGCGTCGCGGACAACGGGCCGGGCCTGCCGGAGGGCGCCGGGGCGGACGTCTTCCGGCGCGGCTGGTCCGGCAAGGGCGAGGGGCGCGGGCTCGGCCTCGCCCTGGTCCGCCAGGTCGCGCACCGCCACGGCGGGACGGCGCGGGCCGCGACGGGACCCGAGGGCGGGGCGGTCTTCACCGTCACGCTGCCCGTGGCCGTGCCCCCGCCCGGGGCCGGTGCCGTGACCACGGCAGGGACCCGACCCAGGGCCGAGACCCCGCCCGTTCCCGGGAGCCGGCCCGAGGCCGGGTCCCCCGTCGTGGCGGAGCGGCCGTGAGCGCCGTCGAGGACGTGCGGGTGTTGGTCGTCGAGGACGACCCCGTGGTGGCCGACGCGCACGCGATGTACGTCGGCCGGGTGCCCGGTTTCACCGCCGTCGGCGTGGCCCGCTCGCTGGCCGAGGCCACCCGCGTCCTGGAGCGGACCCCCGTCGATCTGCTGCTGCTCGACCTCGCCCTCCCCGACGGCAACGGGTTGCGCTTCGCCCGCGGGCTGCGGGCCGCCGGGCACCCCGTCGACGTGATCGTGGTGACCTCCGCGCGGGACCTGGCCGTCGTCCGCGAGAGCGTCTCGCTGGGCGTGGTCCAGTACGTCTTGAAGCCCTTCGCCTTCCCGACCCTGCGCGAACGGCTGCTGCGCTACGCGGCCTTCCGCGCGACGGCGGGGGAGGCGGCCGGCCAGGGAGACGTCGACCGGGCGCTCGCCGCCCTGCGGGCCCCCGCCCCCGCCGAACTCCCGAAGGGTCTGAGCGCCCCGACCCTGGACCGGGTAGCAGCGCTGCTGAGGGCGGCCCCGGACGGGTTGACCGCGGCCGGTGCCGCCGAGGCGGCCGGGATCTCGCGGATCACCGCCCGCCGCTACCTCGAACACCTGGTGGACACCGGCCGCGCGGACCGCACCCCCCGGTACGGACAGGTCGGCCGGCCCGAACTGCACTACCGCTGGCTGGCGGCGGCCGGTTCGACGTCGAAGGTGTAGAACGCGCGGTGGTCGAGCATGTCGGCCGGGGTCACGTTGTTCCACGGCCGCATGGTGTCGTGCAGGTCCACCACGTTCGGCGTGCCGGCCGCCGGCAGATACGGGGACTGCGGGTGGCGGGCCTGCCATTCGGCCCACAGCTTGTCGATGTAGGCGTGGTGCAGCCAGAACACCGGGTCGTTGGGGGACACCCCGGTGGCCATCTGGCCGCCGACCCACACGTGCACCCGGTTGTGCAGGTTGGCGCCGCGCCAGCCCTCCAGGTTGTTGCGGAAACCGTTCGAGGAGCTGTTCCAGGGGGCGGCGTCGTACACCGGCATGGCGAGGACGGCCTCGACCTCGGCCTTGGTCGGCAGCTGGGCGACGCCCTCGCCGAGGGCCCGCCGCAGGTACGCGCGACCGTCCACCCGCACGTTCAACTCCCACTTGCCCGCCGCGTACGCGAACGGCCCGTCCATGACCTGCCCGTCGCGGGCCCGGCCGGTGCCGCCGAGGAAGTCGGCGGCCCAGAGGGAGGCGCGGGGCGTGCGGTCCGCGGTCCAGTCCCAGTAAGGGAGCGAAACGCTTTTGTCCACCGCTTGCAGCGCCGCCTCGAATTCGAGCAGGAACCGGCGGTGCCAGGGGAGGAAGGAGGGCGAGCGGTGGCCGACGCGGTCGCCCGCGTCGGTGTCCCCCATGATGAAGCCGTTGTGGGTGGTGACGAAGTGGTCGTAGCGGCCGGTGCGCTTGAGTTCGAGCAGCGCGTTGGTGAAGGCGCGCTTCTCCTCGGCGGTGAGCGCGGCCTGGTTCTTGCGGACGGTCATCACATGCCACCCATCGGGACGAGGGCGGCGCCCTGGAGATCGCGCACGGCTGCGCGGGCGAGCGCGAGCGGGTCGGTAAACGTCTCGTAGTGGTTGACGACGCTGATCCAGGTGCCGTCGGCGTTCTGCATCACGTGCAGTTCGCGGCCGTCTATGCGGACGTCGGGCAGCCCGGCCGAGTGGTGGCCGCCGTGGTGGGCGCCTCCGGTCGCCGGGGTGATCTGGATACGACGGCCCTGGTAGACCTCGTCGGCGGCGCCGGCGGATATCGCGGCGCGGGAGTCGGTACCGGCGGCGTACGCGGTGGCGCCGGCGAGGCCGAGGACGGTGAGTGCGCCGGCGGTGGTGCCCAGAGCCTGCCTGCGGGTGATTCTGTTCATGGACGAAGAACTACCAGCGCGGCGGGACCAGTTGACCGCTATCCGGACATCGGCCGACAAGTTGCACATAAAACGAATGGGGCGATTCTCCCGTGGCGACCGGCGGGAGGGGCCTGCACAGGAAGATCCGCTCCGAAAAGCCTACTCGCCGGTAATTATTGCGGCGATGTCGCCTAGGCATGAACGGGGTCACAGCGGCGACTCGGCCGGAAGATATGACACCCACCCAGCCCGAATCGGCCTCTTCTGTCACTTATAGTCCCGATATGGCTCTTCATGAGATGAAGGACGCACACGCCGACGACGCCGAAACGGACGTGTTCGCGTCCGCCCTCAGCGGCCAGGTCCTCCCCAAGCACCGGATGCCCGACGACCACTCGCCCACCGAGGTGGTCTACGAACTGCTGCGCAACGAACTCCTCCTCGACGGCAACGCCGCCCAGAACCTGGCGACGTTCTGCACCACCTGGTCCGACGACGGCGTCCACCGCCTGATGAACCAGTGCCTCGACAAGAACATGATCGACAAGGACGAGTACCCGCAGACCGCCGAGATCGAGGCCCGCTGCATCAGCATCCTCGCCGACCTGTGGAACGCGCCACCCGGCGGCGCCGCCACCGGCTGCTCCACCACCGGTTCCAGCGAGGCCGCCATGCTCGGCGGCCTCGCCCTTAAATGGCGCTGGCGCACCCGACGGCAAGCCGCGGGTCTGCCCGCCGACCGGCCCAACCTCGTCTGCGGGCCGGTCCAGGTCTGCTGGGAGAAGTTCGCCCGCTACTTCGACGTGGAACTCCGTCAGGTCCCCCTGGAACCAGGGGCGACGGGGCTGCGCCCCCACCAGCTCGCCGCCTACGTCGACGAGAACACGATCGGCGTCGTCGCCATCCTCGGCGTCACCTACACCTGCGTCTACGAGCCCGTCGCCGAGATCGCCGCCGCACTCGACCGCATCCAGGCCGAGCGGGGCTGGGACGTTCCGATCCACGTGGACGCCGCCAGCGGCGGCTTCGTCGCGCCGTTCCTCCACCCCGACGTCGTATGGGACTTCACCCTGCCGCGCGTGGCCTCCGTCAACGCCTCCGGGCACAAGTACGGGCTGGCGCCCCTCGGCGTCGGATGGATCGTGTGGCGCACCGCGGACCTGCTCCCCGACGAACTCGTCTTCGACGTGGACTACCTGGGCGGTGACATGCCGACCTTCGCCCTCAACTTCTCGCGCCCCGGCGGCGAGGTCATCGCCCAGTACTACCTCTTCCTGCGCCTGGGGCGCGGCGGCTACCGGCGCGTCCACCAGGCATGCGCCGACACCGCCCGGTACCTCGCCCGGGAGATCGAGGCACTCGGCCCCTTCACCCTGCTCTACGACGGCCAGGGCGCGCTGCCCGCCGTCTCGTACACGCTCACCGACCCCGAGGACGCCGGGTTCAACCTCTACGACCTCTCCGACCGGCTGCGGACCCGCGGGTGGCAGGTGCCCTCGTACCCGCTGCCGGCCGACCGCGGCGACACGGTCATCCAGCGCGTCCTGATCCGCCACGGGGTGACCCGGGACCAGATCGCCCTGCTCGTCCGGGACCTGGAACGGTGCGTGGCACAGCTGAAGGCCGCCCCCCGCGCCGTCCCCGCGGGGGAGGCCCGCTCGGGGTTCCACCACTGAGGCGCGCGCCGTACGCGTTCACGACGAGGACACCGAACACACATGTCCCGGGCCGAGCGGCAGCCGGCCGCCCGCGGTCGATCTCCTCACGTCACATACGGGCGCCGAAGTTCTGCGTCCACCACGGGCCGCCCGGGCCCTGGTGGACGCCCACCCCGATGTCCTTGAAGGAACAGTTGAGGATGTTGGCGCGGTGGCCGGGGCTGTTCATCCAGGAGTTCATCACCGAGTCGGGGGTCTGCTGACCCATCGCGATGTTCTCCCCGTACGTCGACCAGCGGTACCCGGCGGCGGTCGTCCGCGTGCCCGGGTCGCCGCCGTCGGGGTCGGTGTGCGAGAAGTAGTCCCGCCGGGCCATGTCGTCCGAGTGCCCCTGGGCGGCGTTGCGCAACTGCGCGTCCTCCTTGAGCGGGCCGCATCCGGCGGCGGCCCGTTCCTTGTTGACCAGGGCGATCACCTGGGCGGCGGTCCCGCCGGCCGCGGCGGGTGCAGGCGCGGGGGCGGCCGAACGCGTCGTGGGCGGGTCGCTCTTGGTCCGCGACGGCGTCGCGGCCGGGCTCGAACTCGTCGACTGGGACGGGGAGGCGGACGCCGAGGGGGAGGCCGACGCGGACGGGGAACCCGAGGGGGAGGCGGAGCCGGCGGTCGAAGGGGACGCGGTCCCCGCACCGGTGGCCGACAGGGCGGAGAGCGGAGAGCCGGTCGCCGTGCCGGCCGCCTGCTTCGAGCCCGAACCGGGCAGCATGCCGAGGTAGGCGAGCCCCCCGCCCGCGACACAGGCGGCGATCACCGCGCCGGCGATCACCCGGCGGCGGTGCCGACGCCGTCTGCGCTGCGCCCCGCGGCCGGCCGCCGGGTCGGTGCCGGAAGCGCCCGAAGCGCCCACGTCACCCGGGTCGCCCGTGTCTCCCGCGTGGCCCGACGTGCGGCGGGCCGCCCGGCCCGGACCCGCCACCACGGGCGCGAGCTGCGTCGCGGCGTCGGAGGCCGCCGCCCCGGCGCCGGGGTCGGCGCCGGCGCCGACCCCGGGGGCCGCGAACGCCGCGCCCGCCGGCGCGAAACCGCCGCCCGCGACGGCCGACCGTACGCCCGCCAGCAGCGCCGCCCCGACCGGCACCAGCGCCAACCCGGCCAGCAGCCCCTCGGCCGGGACCAGCCCGTTCCACAGGCCGGAACACCGCACGCACTCCCGGGCGTGCCGGGCTATCCGCTTGCGCCACAGCGCCGACGGCCGCCCGTCCCAGCTCGCAGCCACGGTCCGCAGCGTTTCGCACGGCGGCTGTGCCTCCAGTGCCCGCTCCACCACCCGCGCCGCTTCCAACTGGGCCTTCATCCGCTGCACCCGGACCGCCGTGTGCTGCGGCGAGAGTTCCAGGGCCGTCGCGACCTCCGGGCGGGTCAGCTCCCCGGCGCACTCCAGCCACCACAGCGACAGCAGCGCCCGGTCGTCGGGCTCCAGCCAACGCGTGGCGCGGGCGGTCTCGCGGCGCTGGCCAGCCAGTTGGAGGCGGACGACCGTCAGGTCGGCGAAGTCGGCGCCCGGGTCGGCCACCTCCGCGATCTCCTCCAGACCGGTCGCACCGGTGCTGCGGTCCTGCCAGTGGGCCCGTATCCGGTTCATCGTGATCGCGACCAGCCAGGATCGGAAGCTCTCGTCCGAGCGCAGGCCGGGCAGTCCGTCGAGAGCCCTCAGCATGGTGTCCTGCACCACGTCGTCCACGTCGCAGGACCCGTTCAGGGCCCGTCCGACGATGTTGTAGACGAGGGGGAGGCAGGCGCCGACGAGCTCGTCCTGCGCGCGGGGATCGCCCGCGCGGGCCGCTGCCACCAGAGCTGCCGTGTGCTGTGTACTCATGTGAAGTTTCCCTGTCCGTGCCGGCGGTCGATGATGCCCAATAACTCGGAGACCGTCGAGGGGGGCCCGGATAACACTTATCCGGTAACTCTTATCCGGAAGTCGGACCGGCCGCGACCTCGGGGCCGCTTCCGGGGGACGTCACGAGGGTCGCGGACCGGTTCTCGGACCGGTCGGTGGGCCGGGCGGGGGTCCCGCGGCGTTGACAGGGAGGCTGCCCGGCCCGGCTCCACGGCGCTTCAGTGGTTCAGACCATATCCGCACGGGCAGCCGCGGTACGCACAACGGGTGGGGGTTCCTTGTCCTGTCGTCCCTTCTCCTGTCATCCCCATGCGGTCCTGACCGCCCAACGCCTGCTTCCCGTCCTGGCGGGACGCCGATGCCGACGCCGCCGAGGCCGTCGGCCGGACCACCGCCCTGCTGGCGGCCGGTTGCCGGGCCGTGGAACTCACCACCACGACCCCGACTGGGCCGCAGCTCTGACCGCGTCGCCCCGCTCGCCGACGAGCAGGGCAGACCCGCGCTGATCGACGTCGGTACCGTCACGACCGCCGCGCAGGCGGAGCGGGCCCTCGACGCCGGCGCCGGCTTCCTGGTCTCCCCGTACCCCGCGCCGGAGGACCGCGCGGTAGCCGCGGAGCGCGGGGCGGTGTTCATCGAAGGCGCCTTCACGCCCGGGGAGGTCGCCTCCGCCGTACGGTTCGGGGGCGCGGCGAAGGTCTTCCCGGCGCACGTCGGCGGCCCGGCCGCCTTTCCACCCGACACGTCGACTCCTGGCGGGAACTGCTCACCGGCTCCACGGCGCTCGTCACCAGCGGCATCACCGGCGCCCTCGCACCGAGCGCCCGTGACGCCGTACTGGCCGTCGCCGAAACCGTGTACGCCGCAGGTGGGCACCTCTCGTACGACGCCAACTTCCGCTCCCGGCTCACCGGTAGGGAAGAGGCCGGGCCCTGCCGGCGCGCCTCGCCCCGCTGACCGGGCTGCTCAAGACCTCCTGTCCCGCCGACGCCCTGGCCCTCGTAGACACGGGCGACCCCGTGCTCGCGGCCACCCGCTACCACGAGCTCGGAGCCCGGGCCGTCGCCGTCACGGCGGGGCCCGACCGGCTGCTGCTGCACGACGGGGTGCACACCCGCTACCGCCCGGTTCCCGTCAACCCAGACCCCCGTCGACGCGACGGGCGCCGGCGACTGCTTCACCGGCACCACCACCGCCCCGGCCGGCCCTCGGCGACCCTCTCGCGCGCGGCGGCCTACGGCGCGGCCGCCGCCTCCCTCTCCGTGTCCGGCCGCGGCGGCACCGGCCGCGTACCGACATTCACCGAGACGGCGGCCCTGGCCGGACTGCGGCCGGGCCCGGACCGGGGCCCGGGTGAAAAACCTCCTTCATGACACTGGGCACCTCCGCGGCCCCTCGTTACCCTCCGCGCATGATTCCCACGGTGGTCTGGGGCACCGGCAACGTCGGCCGCGCGGCGATCCGCGCCGTCGACGCGCATCCGGAGCTCGAACTGACGGCAGTCATCGTCCACAACGCCGCGAAGGTCGGCCGCGACGCGGGCGAACTCGCGGGCGTGCGGCGCACGCTGGGCGTCGCGGCGAGCGACGACATCCGGGCGGTGCTCGCCGCCCGGCCGGCCGCCGTTGTCTACGCGGCCTCCGGCGACACCCGCCCCGACGACGCTCTCACAGACATCACCCGGGCCATCGCGGCCGGGGCGGTCGTCGTCAGCCCGGCCCTCTACCCCCTCTACGACCACCGCGGCGCGCCGCCGGAGTTCCGTGATCCGGTGCTGGCCGCCGTCGCGGCGGGCGGGGGTTCGCTGTTCGCCTCCGGCGTCGACCCGGGTTGGGGCAACGACGTCCTGCCGTTGCTGATCAGCGGACTCGGCAGCACGGTGGACGTGATCCGCTGCCAGGAGATCTTCGACTACTCCACGTACGACCAGCCCGACTCCGTCCGTTACCTGGTCGGCATGGGCCAACCCATGGACGTCGAGCCGATGATGCTCATGCCGTCCGTCCCGACCATGGTGTGGGGCGGACAGATACGGATGATGGCCCGGGCCCTCGGCGTCGAACTCGACGAGATCCGTGAGACGTCCGCCCGGCGCGCCCTCGACACGACGGTGACCACCCGCACGATGGGCGAGTTCGAGGCCGGCACCCAGGGCGCGATCCGCTTCGAGGTACAGGGCATCGTCGAGGGCGAGGCCCGGCTCGTCATCGAACACGTCACCCGCATCCATCCCTCGTGCGCCCCCGACTGGCCCCGGCCGCCCGACGGGGCCGGCGCCCACCGTGTGATCATCGAGGGCCGCCCGCGCATCGAGGTGACGATCGAGGCCACCGACGAGGGGGAGAACCGTTCCGCCGGCGGGAACGCCACCGCCGTCGGCCGGCTGGTGGGGGCGATCGACTGGCTCGTGGACGCGCCTCCCGGAATCTACGACGCGCTCGACGTCCCGCTGCGGCCCGCAGTCGGCAAACTCGGAAGGAAGCAGTGATGAGAATCGACGTTCCGGAAGGTAGCCATCCCATTGAGTACGTCTGGGGCGACCTGGTCCCCGGCATCGGGACGGCCGCGGCCAACTTCTCCCTGTCGGTCTACGCCCACACCACCTTGGGCCTGCGCGAGTTCGAGGCCGCCAGGCTGCGGATCGCGCAGATCAACGGGTGCGTCTTCTGCCTCGACTGGCGCACCGACCGGGACGGGGAGAAGGTCGAGGAGGACTTCGCCGACGCGGTGACCGAGTGGCGCACCACCACGGCGTTCGACGACCGCACCCGACTGGCCGCCGAGTACGCGGAGCGCTACGCGCTGGACCACCACGGCCTGGACGAGGAGTTCTGGGAGCGGATGACGGCGCACTACAGCCAGGTCGAGATCGTGGAGCTGAGCATGAGCATCGGCTCTTGGCTCGCCTTCGGACGCCTCAACCACGTCCTGGGCCTCGACAGCGTCTGCGTGCTGCCCGGAAGTTGACACGGTCCGGGCTGCAGTGGCCAGTGAGTTGCCCCGGTCCGGGAGCCGACACGGTCCGGGAGCCGACACGTCCGGGGCCGGCCGGGCCCGCGCCGCGCGGGCGGAGTCCGGCCGGCCCCGGTTCGGGCCCGTGCCCTTACAGGTCCGTGGCGATGATCTTGTCGATGTTCCGTTCGGCGAGCGCCGTTATCGTGACGAACGGATTGACGCTGGTGTTGCCGGGGATCAGCGCTCCGTCGATCACGTACAGGCCCGGGTGACCGTGCAGCCGCCCGTAGTTGTCGGTGGCCTTGTTCAGGACCGCGCCACCGAGGGGGTGGTAGGTGAGGTGGTCGCCCCAGATCTTGTTGGTGCCGAAGAGGTCGCTCCGGTAGATCGTCCCCTCCTTCGAATTGATCTTGTCGAAGATGCTCTTGGCCATGTCGATGGCCGGCTGCTTCCAGGCCGTCTGCCAGTTCAGCTCGACCTTGCCCGCCGCCGCGTTCCAGGTGAATTCGGCGCGGTTGGGGTTCTTGGTGATCGACAGGTAGAAGGAGGCGTAGGTCTCGATGCCCGTCGGCAGCGGTGCCACCTCGGCGAACGCGCCGCCCGCCGCCCAGTTGTCGATGCCGCCGCACGGGATCGTCGCCTGGAGCTTGCCGGTCGGGTCCCAGAGGTGGTTCGCCCGGCCGCACATGACGTTGCCGTTGTCGCCCCAGCCCTTCCCGATCTCGCCGTTGAGGTTCGGGAGGGCGCCGGTGGCCTTCAGTTTGACCAGCAACTTGCTGGTGCCGACGCTGCCTGCGGCGAAGAACACCCGGTCGGCGGTGACGGCCTTGGTCGCGATGGTGGTTCCGGTGGTGTCGAGCTGTTCGATGACGACGGTGTAGCCGCCTCCGGTCGTGGGGGTGACCGTGGTGACCTTGTGCAGGGGCGAGATGGAGACCTTGCCGGTCGCCTTGGCGGCCGCGAGGTAGGTCTTCTGGAGCGACTTCTTGCCGTGGTTGTTGCCGTACAGGATCTCCCCGTCCAGCGCCGACTTGGTGGCCGTGCCGGCCGCCTCCTGCTTCATGTAGTCCCAGTCGTAGACGTCGGGCACGAAGACGAAGGGGAAGTTGGAGCGCTGGGCGTGCTTACGGCCGACCCGGGCGAACTGGTAGCAGTCGACGGTGTTGAACCAGTCCGGGTCGACGAGACCGACGCCGAGCCCGGCGTTGGCGCGCGGGTAGTAGACGTCGTACATCTCGTCCGCGTTCACCGAGGGGAGGACGGCGCCGAAGTTCTCCCGCTTGGGGGTGACGGCCATACCGCCGTTGACCAGGGAACCGCCGCCCACGCCGCGGCCCTGGTAGACGATGATTCCGCCCATCTCCTCGGCGTCCAGGATGCCCGTGTACTTGGGGATGTCCCGGTCGATGGGGAAGCCGAGGAAGTAGTTCAGCGGGGCCTTCGTCCGGGTGCGGAGCCAGTACGAGCGCTGGTCGGGACTGAGGGTGTTGCAGAAGATCTTGCCGTCCGGGCCTGGGGTGTCCCAGGCCATGCCCATTTCGATCATATGGACGTCGACACCCGCCTGGGCGAGGCGCAGGGCGGCGACGGACCCGCCGTAGCCGGTGCCGATGACGAGGGCCGGGACGTGCGCCCCCGTGTCGATGGGCGCGGACGAGGTGGTGGCGGTTCTCGCCAGGGCGGGGGTGGGGTTGACCGCCAGGGCCATGGCTCCAAGAATGGAACCGGTTCCAGCGATGAAGCCGCGGCGTGAAATGTCTTTAGACACCTTGCTGTTCAGGGATTTGTCACTCATGTGACGTTCCTCACTCTCGATGGAGTGAGAACAAGTTCTACTGGCGGCGGCGTGGTAAGTCACTACACGCGTCGGGATAATTTGTGGCTGGTTCCGGAGGGTGTCGGCGGCCGCTTGCCCGCCGTGCGGGGCGAGTTGGCCGTACGCCGTCTCATGCAGCGGACACCCTGCGGATTTCGTTGGATCTTCGGGCCACCCCGTGTCATTGTTGGTCTCGCCGAAGGGGTGTAGCTCAGCCGGCCAGAGCAACGGTCTCCAAAACCGTAGGTCGCAGGTTCGACTCCTGCCGCCCCTGCAAGAACGCGCACACGCCGGACGCCCGGTCGGGACCTTCTCCCGACCGGGCGTTCGGCGTTCGGCGTTCGGCGTTCTGTGTTCGGTGTTCGGTGTTCGCGGCGAGGCCGCGCCGAACGGACGGTTCAGGAACGCCCGTAGACCGCCTCGACGTTGTCCCGGGCGGGGTGCGCACGCCCGGCGGGACCCGCCGCGAAGACCCGCAGCAGGTTCTCCGTCACCCGCGTCGTCAGCGCGCCCGCGCGGGCGTCCAGGCCGTGGTTCGCCCTGCCGTGCCCGTCACCGGTCGCGTCGAGCGCCTCGACCCAGCGCATTGTCCCCGTGGCGAAGACGCCGGCGCCGCTGGGAACCGTGTAATACGCCGTGTCCTGGTGGCTGGGCCGACCCTCGCACACGACGGGGGAGTGGGCGAGGATCTCGATCGGTCGGGGCGTCGGGAACCCGGTGTCGACCTTGTCGTACTCGACACCGACCAGGTGCGGGAAGCCGTCGCCCGCCTTCACCCCCGTGCCCTCGAACAGCCAGTGGGAGGGATTGGTCACGACGTAGGGAGCGTCCACCGGGTAG
Source organism: Streptomyces sp. NPDC046557 (assembly GCF_040645975.1). Lineage (NCBI taxonomy): Bacteria > Bacillati > Actinomycetota > Actinomycetes > Kitasatosporales > Streptomycetaceae > Streptomyces > Streptomyces sp. NPDC046557. Next base: position 264,619 of record NZ_JBEYZH010000001.1, on the reverse strand, counting down.
CCGTCGTAGATCACGCCGAGCAGGGAGCTCTCCGGGTCCGCGGCGGGGGGCGAGCGGAAGTCCACGGTGGCCGGATGGCCGCGCCGGAACCCCGGGTCCTGCTCGTAGGAGGACTTGTAGCAGACCACCGTGCGGTCCGGACCCAGGTCGGACGCCTCCAGCCGGATCCGGCGGAAGCAACAGTTGGCTCCGAGCACGGCCAGGTTCGTCCCGGCGTCGCGGGCGGCGGTGATGTGCGTCCGCTGCTCCGGAGACCAGTACTCGTCGTGGCCGAGCGACAGCACGGCGGTGGCCCCTTCCAACAGCCGCTTGTCGCGCGCGACATCGGTGGTCGTCGCGTAGGCGAGGGGGATGCCGAGCCGTTCGGCGAGCGCGATCAGCGGCGCCTCGTACACGAGGAAGAGGCCCGCGCCGTCGTCGTACTCGTAGGGCCGGTCGAAGGTCACGGCCAGCGAGCGGGTGGCGTAGCCCCCATTGGGGCCGTCGTAGCTGCCGTAGCCGCCCCAGCGGTTGTACGCCTGCCAGGTCGCCACCGCGTTCACGACGACCGTGCGTCCGGTCGTGGCCGCCGAGCGGACGGTCAGCGGTACGAAGCGTTGGCCCTCGCCGCCCTGCGCGTCGAGCCGCAGGAGGTAGCAGCCCTCGGGCCAGTCCTTCGTGTCGACCGTGGCGGTGCGGGCCCAGTGGGTGCGGACCATCCGGGTCGCGGAGTCGACGGTGTGCTCGGGCTGCCGGACGCCGGGCAGGGCCTGTGAACGCCACACCAGCCGGGCCCGCGCCCCGCCGTACCAGCCGATGCGGTACGCGGAGACGGTGAAGCGGGGCGCGGTGGTGGACACGTGGAGGCCGAACGTCTCCCCCGGCAGCACGCTCACCTTGTCGGCGAAGCCTTCGATCGCGCGGGCGGGTCCGGCCTTCGTCACGTGCCAGTCGGCGTTACCGGGCCGGCCGTTCTCGCTCTTGACGTCGAACCCCCGCGCGGCGCCGGGCGAAGCCGCCGCCGGGCCACTGGGAGCGGGACCCTCGGGCGTGGTGCCGCCACTGCTTCCGCAGCCGGCCAGCGTTCCCAGCCCCGCGGTGGCCGCCCCCGTCGCGGCGATCACCAGGAACCTCCGCCTCCCCGCACCCTCGGCCGGCGCGGCCGTCTGCTCCTGTTCCATGCGGGAAACGCTATGCCACCCGCCCGGCATCCGCCGTACCGCCCCGCACCACCACGGCCGCAGCGGGGCGAACTCGATGGCGGGGGCCGGCCCCCACCGTCGCGGAGTCACCCGCGCGGACGGTCACCCCGCGAACAGGTCAGCTTCCTCGCCGACCCCGACGACCGGCCGCACACTTGGTACGACGTGCCCCGCAACTTCACCGCGGCGCGCCGCTCGCCCGTTTTCACGCGCCCCGAAACCCACGGCTGGGCGAGGTGCTACGGCATGTCAGCCCATGCGGACCACCACCTCCTGACCGGCTCCCGCCGCACCCGTCAGGTCCGCGAACGTGAGTCGCAGTCGGGTGCCCGTCTCCGCCGACAGCACGCTCGGCGACCGGGACACCAGCGCCGACACGGGCCGGTTCCACACCACGGTCAGCGCCGTCAGCGCCCTGGCCGGGTCCGCGACGGACAGGACGGCCGTGCCGTCGGGTCTCTCCCGCACCGTGACCGAGCACGCGCCGCCCGCCTCCAGCGCGCCGACCGTCGCCGCCCGCCAGAAGTTGACACCGGTGAACCCCAACGACCCCACGCGGACACCCTGGGCCGACTCGGCGTTGGCGAGCACCTCCAACCAGCCCGCGGCGGCGGCCCGCGCGGCCGTCTGCGCCGCCGTGGCCCCCGGCAGCATCTGGTGGACGTATCCGGCGGAGACCGGATCCGTACCGTGGTCGTACCAGAGGGTGAGGTATCGCCGCGTCAGCGCGGTCGTGGCGCTGCCCCGATTGATGTCGCTCCACCGGCCGGTGCGCGCCTCCCGCAGTGCCTTGAACGCTCCCGAGCCCGACATCACGTACCCGCCGAAGCCCGCCAGGTGCGCCCAACCGGGGGAAGGGAAGGTCGCCGACCAGCCCGAGACGGCCGGCTGTACCGTGCCGCCGACGGTGAGGGCGTGTGTGCCGGCCGCCCCCAGGTTGCGGTTGTCGATGACGGACTCGACCGGTACTCCGTCCGTCGCCCCGATCCCGGCGCCCAGGCAGACGATCGTGTCCGCGAGGAAGAACCACGATTTGCGTGCCGTCAGTGTGCTGCCCAGGCCCCGCAGGTGCTGGCCGATCGACGCGAACTCCCCGTCCGTCGAGCCACCCACCCACACGGCGTCCGGCCGCGAGGAACCCCAATCGCCTCCCGCGCCGTCGGCCAGCACCCGCCGCGAGACGGTGATACCCGGCAGGCGGTAGGGGTCCACCGTGGGCCAGAAGGCGTCAGCGTACTGACCGTTGCCGTAGGTGGACCCCCACCAGGCGAGCATCCCGCTGCCGGTGTGCCAGCCGCGCAGGTTCTCGCCGTTGCCCGTCTCGTAGTGCGCGATCCGCCGTGACGCCATGGAGAGCGAGGCGACCCAGCCCGGCCGCCGGTGCGTGGCCCGGTCCATCGACGCGAACAGGCGGTGACCCACCGGCTCGGGCAGTGCGACCACGGTCGTATCGGCCTGCACCTGCGCCAATCGGGCCAGGGCGGACAGCCCCAGGCCCTGATCCGCCATGGGCGGGCTGTAGTAGTCCCGGGCCATCCACCCCTTGACCAGTCCCCGCCAGCGGGTCAGCTCGGTACCGTCCGCTCCCTCCGCCAACAGCAGGATCGCGGCCAGCACCGCGTGGCCCCGTCCGTGGTCGTCCTGCTGGATTTGTCGGGCGTCCATCGCGGACACGCCCCTGCTGACCGCCCGCCCGGACACCGCGTCCATGACCAACCCGTTGAACAGGAACGGCGCCCAGGCCCGCTCGACGGCGTCGAACACGATCCCCGTGCCCGGATCGGTCACCTCCCAGGGGGTCTGCCGCAACAAGGCGAACAGCATGCCGAGCCCGCCGAGCAGCACAGCGCCGTAGGTCCCGGTATAGGGAACCCAGGTGTGCTGGACGAAGGAACCGTCCCGGTAGAGCCCGTCACCCGAGGAGACGTACGGGAAGACCGGCGCGAGCGCGTCCCGGGCCAGAGCGATCTTCGCGGCGTCGGCGCCGACCACCCCGCGCAGGGCCAGGACGCGGCAGAGGTCCACCCGGTTCGACCCCGTACTCGTTCCGCTGTAGGAGCCGACGGCGGAGTCGGGCACGAAATGGTCGACCGCCGCACAGGAATCGGCGAGCCGGGCCGGGGACAGGTCCGCTTCGAGCAGGACGCACAGGTCGAGCAGCGCTTGCGGGGCGCCGATCTGCCAGCAGTACCAGTTGCCGTAGGGCGTTTGCCCCGCGTGGTAGACCTCCGCGTGCAGATGGTCGAGACCGGTCAGCAGCGCCGTACGCAGCGCGGCCTCTCCGGTGTGCCCGGTACCGGGCCGGACGTATGCCTCCGCCATCGTGCGCAGCCGGTAGTAGCTCTGCATCATCTTCTCGGGGTCTGTGGCGAACCCCAGGTCGGGCCAGAGTGCTCTGGGCGCCGGAGCCATGGTGGTGCGCCAGCCGTCGGCCTGGTCGCCGAGCTCGGTGAGCCGCGATCGGAACGGCTCGCTCGTCGCGGGGAAGCCACTGCCCAGATACAGTCCGCGCCAGACCGAGCGCATCGTCTCGTACGTGTCCGTGTCCGTGTACGTGTCCGCGGCTCGTGCCGTGTTCGCGTTGGTGTCCGTGGCCGGCCCGGCCCCGGCACCTGCCGGCGGGACGCCGAGCCACAGCGCCCCTCCGCCCGCAGTAGAGAGGAAGGCGCGCCGACTCCATGGGTCTGTCATCGCATTCTCCTTGTCCCGCACACACCGTCTGGTCCACCCTCAGGGCTGCCTGCCACCGCCCCCGGTCCGTCCTCTACCGCCGCACCTCACCGCACTTGGTGGCGCCCGCGTCTCTCACCGTCCTCACCTCATGCGACATGCCGGCGATAACGCTCGATGAGCTCTCGCAGCACCTCCGATCCCTCCCGGGCCCACAGCCCCGGATGGAAGATCTCCACCTCGACAGGCCCGTGATATCCCGCCTCTTCGGTCAGCTCGCGAAAGCCCCGGAGATCGATACACCCGTCCCCCAGTTGCCCCCGCCCCAGCAGCGCCCCTTCGGGGAGCGGGGTCACCCAGTCGGCCACCTGGACGGAGACGATGCGGCCGCCCGCTCCGGCACGGCGCACCTCCGCCGTGAGCCGCTCGTCCCACCACAGGTGATAGGCATCCACCACCACCCCCACCCGCTCCGCGGGGAACCGTTCGGCCAGGTCCAGTGCCTGACCCAGAGTGGAGACCACACAGCGGTCCGCCGCGAACATGGGATGGAGGGCTTCGATGCCCAACCGCACCCCGTGGGCGGCGGCCCAAGGCGTCAACTCGCCCAAGACATCGACGATCCGCCCGCGCGCACCGACCAGGTCGCGGTCCCCCTCGGGTAGTCCACCCGACACCAGGACCAGGGTGTCCGCCCCGAGTTCGGCGGCCTCCTCGACGGCCCGCCGGTTGTCCTCCAAGGCCGCCGCCCGCCCCACAGGATCGGCGGCGGTGAAGAACCCGCCCCGGCAGAGCGAACTGACGCGCAACCCCGCGCCAGCGACCAGCTTCGCCGTCCGCCTGAGACCGAACCGCCGCACCGGCTCCCGCCACAGGCCCACCGTCCCCACCCCGGCTTCCGTGCAACCGCGCACCAGGTCGGGGAGCGACCACTGCCGGATCGTCTCCTGGTTGAGGCTGAACCGGGCGGGAGCCGGCTCCCGGTTCACGACGCCACCCCGTACACCGCGAACAGTTGCCGCAACCGGGCCTCGGCGAGATCCGGATCGGGGAAGAGGCCGAGCCGGTCGGCCAGTTCGTACGCCGTGGCCAGGTGGGGCAGCGAGCGTGCCGACTGCAGGCCGCCCAGCATCGTGAAGTGCGCCTGAAAACCCGCCAACCAGGCCAGCAGAACCACTCCGGTCTTGTAGTAGCGGGTCGGTGGGGCGAACAGGTGTCGCGCGAGCGCCACCGTGGGGTCCAGCAGCTCGCGGAAGGCCACCGGATCGCCACGGTCGAGCGCCCCCGCCGCCCGCGCCGCGACCGGGGCGATCGGATCGAAGATGCCCAACAGGGCGTCGCTCGCAAGTTCGCCGTCCCCGCCGATCAGCTCCGGATAGTGGTAGTCGTCGCCCGTGTAGCAGCGCACGCCGGCCGGGAGTCGGCGTCGGATGTCCACCTCCCGTTCCGCGTCGAGCAACGAGATCTTGATGCCGTCCACCTTGCCTGGGTACTCCGCGATGATCTTCAAGAAGACTCCGGTGGCTTCGTCCGGATCCTCGTGCCCCCAATAGCCGGTCAACTCCGGATCGAACATCGGGCCCAGCCAGTGCAGTACGATCGGCCCGGAGCTCTGCCGGAGCAACTCCCCGTACACCTCCAGGTACTCTTCCGGGCCCCTGGCCGCTCTCGCGAGCGCCCGCGACGCCATCAGTACGGCCGGCGCCCCGCACGCCTCGCTGTGCGCGAGCTGCTCCTCGTACGCGGCGGTGATGTCGGAGAGCAAGTGGGGCCCGGCCGCCGAAAGTTGATCGGTCCCGACGCCGCAGACGATCCGGCCTCCCACCGCGCGTGCCTCGGCCGCCGAGCGGCGGATCAACTCGGCCGCCCCGGGCCAGTCCAGGCCTGTCCCGCGCTGTGCGGTGTCCATGGCCTCCGCGACCCCGAGCCCCTGCGCCCACAGCCGGCGCCGGAAGGCGAGCGTGGCCTCCCAGTCGACCTGCGACCCCGCTTCGGCCGAGGCGCTCAGCGGGTCGGCGACGACGTGCGCCGCCGCGTAGAACATCCTACTCCGGGCCGGCCCGCAGGTCAGCGACGGGAGCGGGTCACGGTTCGGTCGGTACGCGCGGTACCCGCCCGCCGCGGTGGGCAGGAGGATGGCGTTCACAGGACCACCTCCGGCACCGGCAGTCGACGGCCTTCCGCCGAGGACCGCGACCCCAGCTCGGCCAGTTGCACCCCGCGGGCCCCGGCCAAGAGGTCCCACCGCCACGGCTCATCCCGGACGACGTGGCGCAGGAACAGTTCCCACTGGGTCTTGAAGCCATTGCCGGCTGGTGCGTTGTCGGGCACCTCCTGCCATTGGGCGCGAAAGGAATCGGTCTGCGGAAGATCCGGATTCCAGACGGGTTTGGGCGTGGCCGCCCGGTGCTGGATCCGGCAACCGCGCAGCCCCGCCACAGCCGAACCGAGCGTCCCGTCCACCTGGAACTCCAGCAGTTCGTCGCGGTGGACGCGGACGGCCCAAGAGGAATTGATCTGCGCGACCGCGCCGCCCCCCAGTTCGAAGAGCCCGTAGGCGGCGTCGTCCGCGGTGGCCTCGTAGGGTTTGCCCTCCTCGTCCCAACGCCGGCCGATGTGGGTTCGGGTGAGGGCCTGCACCGACCGCACGCGTCCGAACAGTTCGTGCAGCAGGTACTCCCAGTGAGGGAACATGTCGGCGGTGATGCCGCCGCCTTCCCGGGCGCGGTAGTTCCAGGAGGGCCGCTGGGCAGGCTGCCAGTCCCCCTCGAACACCCAGTATCCGAACTCCCCGCGCACGGACAGGATCTCGCCGAAGAAGCCGCCCTCGATCAGCCGCCTCAGCTTCAGCAGTCCCGGCAGGAACAGCTTGTCCTGGACCACCCCGTGCCTGACCCCCGCCGCCTCGGCCAACCGCGCCAGCTCCAGGGAAGACGAGAAGGAGAGGGCGGTGGGCTTTTCGCAGTAGACGTGCTTGCCCGCCGAGATGGCCTGCCGTACGGCGGCCTCGCGGGCGCCGGTGACCTGCGCGTCGAAGTAGACCTCCACCTCCGGATCGGCCAGCACCGCCGCCAGGTCGGTGCTGATGTGTTCCAGGCCGTGCCGGTCGGCGATGGCCCGCAATGCCGCCTCCCGCCGTCCGACCAACACGGGCTCGGGCCAGAGGGTGGTCCCGTCGCCCAGATCGAGCCCTCCCTGCTCCCGCAACGCGAGGATGGATCGCACCAGGTGCTGGCGGTATCCCATTCGTCCCGTCACACCGTTCATGGCGATCTTGATCGAACGCACCGAGCGGTCGGTCTTGTCGACTGCCTTGTCTTCCATGGGTCCCCCTCCTTCATGTCGCGTCCAACGCGCAGTGATGGAAAGCGCTTTCATCCGATTCAGGCTAGAACGAGGAGCCGCTCGTGCACAACACCCGTACGAGTGATGGAAAGCGCTTTCCGAATGGGGCAGACTGGGATCACGACGGATGAGACGACGGCCCGGCCACCCGGAGCGGGGCAGAAGGAGGGGTGCGAAATGGCGGTGACTCTCGCGGAGGTCGCGGCGCACGCGGGTGTTTCGCCCGCCACGGTCTCGCGTGTATTGAACGGCGGACATCCGGTGGCGGGAGGCACCCGTACTCGGGTCGAACGGGCCGTCGAAGAACTCGGATACATCGCCAACGGCCCGGCCCGGGCCCTCGCGGCCGCCACCTCGGACCTCGTGGGCGTACTGGTCCACGACGTCGCGGACAGCTTCTTCGGCATCCTCGCCGGATCCTTCCAGAAGGCGCTCGCGCCGGCCGGTGGAGGAGACGGCCGCAGGCTCGCCGTCGTCTGCAACACCGAGGGCGTCCCCTCGGCCGAACTCGACTACCTCGCCCTGCTGGAAGGGCAGCGGGCAGGCGGAGTCGTCCTGACGGGCGGAGCGGTCGAAGAACCGGACCACAGCAGCGCGCTCGCCGCCCGCGTCACCCGGATGGCGCTCGCCGGAACCCCGGTGGTCCTGTGTGGGAGACCCCCACTGTCGGTCCCTGCCGGACTGCCCGTCGCCACCGTCATGTTCGACGACCACGGGGGAGCCTTCCGCCTGACCGAACACCTCCTGACCCTCGGTCACCGGCACATCGCCTACGTCGCCGGCCCGCCGGGACTCAGCACCACCCGGGAGCGGCTCGCCGGACACACTGCCGCCCTGCGAAGGCACGACCCCGCCCTGCCCGACGCCTGCGCCGCGCTCACGGTCCACGCCGGCTTCGAACGTGCCGCGGGCTATGACGCCACCCGCGAACTGCTCCGCCGGGGCAGACCCTTCACCGCCGTCGCGGCGGCCAACGACACCGTCGCCGCCGGTGTGACCGCGGCCTTGGGCGAAGCCGGGATACGCATTCCCGAGGACGTCTCGGTCGCCGGCTTCGACGACCTGCCGTTCAGCGTGGACACCGCGCCGGCCCTCACCACCGTCAGAGTCCCGCTGCGCGAGGCGGGCGTGCTCGCGGCGCAGTTGGTCACCGGGCGCAGAACCGCGCCGCCGGGCCGCATCACCACCTTGCCCACCGAGCTGATGGTGCGGGCGTCCACCGCGCCACCGCCCCGCGAAGGGAGCAGGCCGTGAAGTACGCCTTCTCCACGCTCGGCCTGCCGGGCACTCCGCTCGCGCGCAGCGCCGCCCTCGCCGCCGAGCACGGATACGACGGCCTGGAACTGCGGGGGCACCCGGAGGAACCCCTGCATCCGGACAGCCCGGGTGCCGATCGAGTCGCGGCCCGGCGCACCCTCGCCGCCGCCGGGGTCGCCGTCCTGGGAGTCGCGGGATACGCCGAGGTCGCCGCCGCCGGGGAGGACGGTCCTGTCCTGACGGAACTGCGCTCCCTGGTCCGGTTCGCCGCCGACCTCGAGGCCCCCTATGTACGCGTCTTCCCCGGCGGAGGAAGCCTTCCCCAAGCGGACGCGGACGCCCACGCCGTGCGAAGACTGGGCGCGGCGGCGTCCTATGCCGAGCGGCACGGCGTGCGGCTCCTGCTGGAAACCCACGACTCGCACGCCACCGGGGCCGCCGCCGCCCGGGTGCTGGAGCGGGTCGGACATCCGGGCGCCGGCGCGTTGTGGGACGTACTCCACACCTGGCTGGGCGGCGAGGAGCCGAGCGAGTCGTGGCATCACCTCGCCCCGCACCTGGGCTACGTACAGGTCAAGGACGTGGCCTCGGCCGAGGAGCTCACGCCCCTCGCCCTCGGCGCCGGAGCCGTGCCGCTCGCCGATGTCACGTCCCGCCTACCACCGGGGGGTTGGCTGTGCTGGGAGTACGAGAAGCGCTGGTACCCCGCCGCCGCGGAGCTCCCGGGACAGCTGACGCGAGGTCGGGAATACCTGCTGCGACTCCTGCGAGAGCGGCGGGCCGCGGAAGCCGAGCCGGCCGGGAGTCCGGGGGGCCGGGGGGAGCAGCCCCGCCATGACCATGGTGGCCAGGACGGCGTATCAGGCGATTGACGCGCCGAGCCGGACACCCGCCCCACCGTACGGAACCGGAACGCCACCGGTTACCCCCAGAGGCCGGCCAGGTGTGCATGGAGGACATCGCGTGCCTCGCGCGAAGTGAGGTGGCCGATGAGGACGTGCGCGGTCAGACCGTCCGCGAGGCGAGGAGGGTGCGGGCCTCGCGTGGCGCGTCGAGGGGCACGGCGCGGTCGGCGCCCTCGCCGGCTTCCGAGATGAGACGGGTGAACGCCTCCTGGAGGGATGCGTAGTTCGCCTTCAGCGTCTTCGCGAGCACCTCGCTGACCGTCGCTTGCGCCACGAAGGCGAGCCAGACCCTGGCCTCGGCACGGTGCTCTTCCCGGAGCAGTGAGATCTCGGTGACCGCGTTCCCCAGGGCGGTTCCGGCCGACTGGGCCCGGCTCCCGACGAGGCGGGCTTGCACGCGCTCCATGATCCGCTCACCGATGTGCCCGAGAACGACCCGCGTCCCAGATCCTGGTCACCGACGGTCCGCCGGCCCGGAGCGTGGGCGATCTTCGGCTTGCCTAGGAAGTGCTGGTCGGGACCGATCTGCGAGACCCGCGCGCGGTCCCGGTGCCCGCCTACGGCGAACCGCTCGCCGGGCCACCGAAGGTCGCGGTCGTGGCCGACCCCGGCGGCCACGGCGTCCACCCCGCGGTCCGCGGTGCCATCGCGACGGCGGCCGACGCGCTCCGCGACGCCGGATACGACGTGCGCGAGGTAGAGGACGTGCCGCGGCTGGACGAGGCCCTGGAGGTGTACGGCCGGACCGCCGTGACCGAGTTCGCCCCGATCTGGCCGGCGGTGCGCAAGCTGCTCGGCCGGGGCGGCGACCGCTACATCGAGATGATGATGGAGCGGACCCCGCCGGCAAGCGCGGACGAGTTCGTGAAGCTGATGGCCACCTGGATGAACATCCGCCGCTCACGGGCCGTATTCCTCGACGCCTACCCGCTGTTGCTCGCCCCGTCTTCACTGAACCACCGGTCGAACCGGGGCTGGAGTCGCAGCACACGGCGGGTAGGGACCGGGTCGGGTCGGGAATGCGCCTGTGCACCGTGACCAGCTTGGTCGGCGTTCCCGGGGTGGCCGTCCCGACCGGGTTGGTCGACGGGCTCCCCTGCGGAGTGCAGATCGTCGGGCGCGCGTTCCGGGAAGACCTGTGCCTGGGCGCGGCCCAGGCGATCGAGGGCCGGCTCGGAGTCCTCACACCGGTCGACCCGCGTCTGGCAGCCCCGGCGGTTGATCCGCGGGCCTGCGCGAGGCGGCCCACCGAGCGGGCGACGGGGCTCAGGCCGAATAGGCCAGCCGTGCGGGGTCGACGGGGTGGCGGAAGGCCAGGCCGTGGGCGTAGCGCTCCAGCTCGGCGACGGCCGTCGCGGCCAGCCGGTCCAGCTCACCGCCGAGAGAGCCGGCCACATGAGGGGTGAGGAGCACGTTCGGCAGGTTGAACAGCGGTGAACCGGCGGGCAGCACCTCGGGTTCGGTGTGGTCGAGCACGGCGTGCAGGCGCCCGGTGACCAGCTCCTCGATCAGCGCCTCGGTGTCCACCAGGGAACCCCGGGCGGTGTTGATCAGCGTGGCACCGTCCCGCATCAGGGCCAGGGTGGCGGCGTCCAGGAGATGACGGGTCTGAGGTAGCGCGGGCGCGTGCAGACTCACCACGTCACTGCCGCACAGCAGTTGGTCGAGGACGCAGACCTCGCCGCCGAGCGCCGCGATCTCGCCCGGATCGGCGTACGGGTCGTGGACCAGCACCCGCAGGTCGAAGGGGCGCAGCAACTCCATGACCCGCCGCCCGATGAGCGAGGCGCCGACGAGCCCGACGGTGCGCCGATAGTTGCCGACGGCCGGATAGCGGCCCAAGAGGTCCAGGGGGGCGCGCGCCGAGCGGTAGGCGTGTGCGGACTCCAGTACCCGCTTGTTGGCGAACAGGATCGCGGCGAGCGTGTACTCGGCGACCGGCACGGCGTTGGCCGCGGCGGCGGAGGAGACCAACAGACCACGGTCCCAGCAGGCGGTTGTCACATGGTGCTTGACGCTGCCGGCGGCGTGGACGACGGCGCGCAGTCGGGGCATCCGGTCCAAGGCGCGGGCGTCGAGCGGCGGGCAGCCCCACCCGGTGAACAGCACCTCCGCCTCTGCGAGGCGCCGGCTCAGTCCCGGGTCGTCGTCACCGAAGTCGGTGAGCAGCAGTTCGGGATCCACGTCGGCGACGCGTACGAGCTTCGGCAGCACCCGGCCGCTGAGCACGGCCGCGCGGGTGCCGGCACTCATGGCGAGGACCGTGGCCGGGCGCCGCACCGGATACGAAGGGGGAGGGGTCACTTGACGGCTCCTGCGGTGAGACCCGAGCGCCAGAAGCGCTGGAGGCCGAGGAAGGCGAGCACGAGCGGGACGACGGAGACGAGGGATCCGGTGATGACGAGGGGGTACAGCTCCGGCTGCTGGTAGACGCTGCGGTTCCACATGAACAAGCCCAGACTGACGGGGTAGAGCCGCTCGTCGTTCAGCATGGTCAGGGCCCCGTAGAAGTTGTTCCAGACGGCCGTGAAGGTGAACAGGAAGATCGTCACAAAGCCCGGCCACAGCATCGGCAGCGACACGTGGGCGAAGAGCCGCAGTTCACCCGCCCCGTCGACGCGGGCGGCGGCCAGCACCTCGTCCGGGACGTAGCCCTCGGCGAAGACGCGCGCCAGGTAGACCCCGAAGGGGTTGACGAGGGCGGGCACCAGATAGGCCCAGTACGTGTTGACGGCCCCGACGGCGGAGGCCATCAGGTAGAGCGGCAACTGGAGGACGGTGGTCGGTACGAGCACTCCCGCGAGGACCACGCCGAAAAGCCTTTCCTTGTGGCGGAACTCGTAGGCGTGGAAGGCGTAGCCGCAGGCGACGCTGATCAGAGCGGAGAGCGTCGAGCCGACCACGGTGTAGAGGATGCTGTTGCCGAGCCAGCGCCCGAAGATGCCGTCGTCGTACCTGAAGAGGTCACCGAGGTTGGTGAGGAGGTTGAAGCGGCCAGGGGAGTAGGGCGCGGTGGCGAAGAGGTCCCGGTGGTCCTTGGTGGCGGCCAACACCAGCCAGGCGAGGGGCATCAGGGTGTAGGCCGCGACGAGGAGGAGGGCAGCGTTGACGCCGGCCTTTGAGAGGAGACCGGGCCGGGAACGAGGACGGGGACGAGGGCGTGGCCGGGGGAGCGGGCGGACGGGGGCCGGGGCGGTGGTCATGCGGTCCTCCAGCGGTTGCCGAGCTTGGTGACGACGTAGGAGGCGGCGCCGGCGATCAGGGCGAGGAGCAGGGCGCTCGCGGCCGCCAGCCCGTAGTCGTGGCGCTTGAAGGCGGCGCTGAATATGTACATGGTCGGCGACCATGACTCGCCCATCTCGGTGGCGCGGAGCTGGAGCAGCTGAGGGGCGTCGAAGAGTTGGACGGCGCCCACGCAGGTGAACAGGACCGTCAGCACTACCGTCGGCTTGATGCCGGGCACCTTCACCTGGAAGGCGGTGCGCAGCGCGCCCGCGCCGTCCATGGTGGCGGCCTCCAGGGTCTCCCGGGGGATGGCCTGCAGCCCGGCAACGAAGATGATCATGTTGTATCCCATCCACTGCCAGGCCGAGATGTTGACCACGGACAGCAGGGCTTCGTCACGACCGAAGAAGTTCCAGGACAGGTCGGCCGTATCGAGGACGTCGAAGACGGGGCTCAGGCCTGGTGTGTAGAGATAGAGCCAGATGACCGCCGAGATGAGGCCGGGCACGGCATGCGGCAGGTAGTAGGCGATCTGGAAGAAGCGCCTCGCGCGGGCGAGGGCGGAGTCGAGCAGCAGGGCGAGGACGAGCGCGCCGCCGACCATGACGGGGATGTAGAGGAGGCAGTAGAGGGTGATGTGGCGGAACGAGGCCAGGAAGAGCGGATCGGTCAGTGCCTTGGTGTAGTTCCCGATACCGCTGAAAACCCGTTCGGTGCCGCCGAAGCCGAGCCCGGACTGTTCGTCGTGGAAGAGGCTCAGCAGGCCGGCGTAGCCGACGGGGGCGACGGTGACGAGCGCGAAGAGGAGGAAGAACGGCGCCATGAAGAGGGTCGCGGCGCCGGCGCCGGCGCCTGGGCGCCGGGGGGTCCGGGCGGCACGCGCGCCGCGGCGGGGGAGGGGGCGGGGCTCGGCCGCGACCGCCAGGCGGCGATCGACGACGTCTGCCCGCCAGGCGGCCCGCGCGACGGCGGCCACCGCGCCGCCGGCCAGGGTCCCGTCGCCTGCCTCCAGCGGAAGCCGGTGCCCGTACGGAAGCAGGTACCCGTATTCGCCCGCGTCCGTTCCCGCGCCCGCGTCCGTTCCCGCGCCCGCGTCCGTTCCCGCGCCGGCGTCCGTTCCCGCGCCCGTGTCCGTTCCCGTGCCCGTTCCGGCGACGTCACCCGCTTCGGCTGCCGTGCCGTCAGTCGGCGCGCGCCGCCGGCCTCCGGGCAGGGCGGGAGCCGCCACGCGGTCGGCGCCGTTCCTCGGTGGGGTGGCCGCCATCAGCCGGCCAGCCCGAGCCCGCGGTCCTTGATGGCCTTCTCGGCCGCCGACCGGCCCTCGGACAGAGCCTTGACCAGATCCGCCCCGGCCGCGTTCTGCGCCGCGTTCACCTGCAGCTGCGCCGGCCCCCAAGTCCAGCCGGGCACGATCGTGGCCGCCGCCTCACCCGCCACGGCGTAGGGGTCCTGCCCCTCGAAGTACGAGGCATCGAACAGCTTCGCCGCCTCCGCACGCATCGCCGGATTGGCCGGCAGGGCGCTGCTCGGGGACTTGAGCGAGCTGAGCCGAGCCCGGATCGCGTCCGGCTCGGTGGTCACCCAACGGATGAACTCGGTGGCCGCCTTGGTCTGCTTGCTGCCCTTGGGCACGATGTACGAGGTGCCGCCGTACATCCCGGTCGCCGCTCTGCCGTCCCAGGTCGGCAGCGGGGCGATGCCCCACTTGCCCTTCAGGTCCGGGTAGTTCGCCAGGAAGGTACCGGCCGTCCACGCGGCGCCGATGACGGTCGCGACCTGTCCGGAGGAACGTTCCTTTGCCTCCCCCTCGCCCCACAGCGGAGTCTTCGAGGCGACCCCCGAGGCCATCAGCCCGTTCCAGAACTCGGCCACCCTCTTCGAGGCCGGATCGTCGATGGCGACCTTCCACTTGTCGCCCTGCGTCCCGTACCACTTGGCACCCGCCTGCCACGACAGTCCCGCCAGCACCGCCGGATCGCCGCCGCCCATGTTGGTGATCCGCACGGAGGGGTCGGCCTGGTGGATCTTCTCCGCCGCCGCCTTGTACTCGTCCCACGTCTTCGGCACGGGCACCGCGTACTTCTCGAAGATGTCCTTGCGGTAGAAGAGTTCCAACGGGGTGACGTCGAACGGGACGGCCCACGTCTTGCCGCCGAGCTTCACCAGCGACTGGACGGCCGCCGGGAACTTTTCGGCGACGAGCGCGCCGGACGTGCCGCTCAGATCCTCCAGGTTGCCACCGCTCGCGAACTCCGGGAGCGCCGAGTAGTCCATGGTCGCGACATCGGGCGCGTTCCCGCCCTTGACCGCGTTCGCCAGCTTCGCCGCCCCGTCGGGACCGCCCGGCACCGACGAGAACTTCACCTGGATGCCCGGGTGCGTTGTGTTGAAGGCGTCGACGGTCTGCTGCGCCCCGGCCGAGGACGACCAGTACGTCACCGTCACCGGGTCCCCCGAGGCTCCGGCCGCTCCTACGGGTCCGGATTTTTCAGCGGCCCGCCCACCACCGCACCCCGTGGAGAGGAGGACCACCGACACGGCCGAGGCCGTCAGGACCAGTCGGGACAAGCGGGACGGACGGGACAGGCGGAACGGACGCCGGGTCTGCGGCGAGCGGGCGGAGGAAGAGGGACGAAGGGTGCGCGGCATGGTTCGGCTCCTACGGACGACCGCTGGACGCGGCGGATGGGAGAACGCGGCCCATCTTTTGCGCGAACACACACATCGTCAAGAGCGAATGCGCAACTCGATCAAAACAATCAGTTCAGGCGAGGAGGCCACCCTCACGAACGAATGGTCAACCGAGGCAGGAGCTCCAGGTGTTGACCCGGCCCGTCCTGCCCCGAGCCCGCCAGCCGATCCCACAGCAGTTCGGCCGCCCGCGCGCCGACCTCCCGCTTCGCCGGCGCCACCGCCGACAGCGGGACGTCGGCCAGGCCCGCGACCTCGTCGTCGTACGTGATCACCTCCAGGTTTTCCGGTACCCGCACCCCTCGCGCCTGGAGCCGCGGGATCAGCATGATGGCGTCCGTGTCGCTGTGGATGAGGGCGGCGCTCACCCCACCCGCCGTGACCGCCTCGCACAGGTAGTCCAGCGTCCGGGCGAACCGGTCAGCCACCGACAGCGGCCCCGCGGAGCCGGTGGCCGGCCACGGTGGGGCCGACTCCAGCCCGAGCGCCGCCACAGCCGCCTCGTACCCGGACCGCAGCCGCGCGGTCGTCGGCGTCTCCTGGCTGGCCAACGCGATCCGCCGGTGGCCCCGTTCCACCAGGTGTTGCACCGCCAGCGCCGCCCCGTGCGCGTGGTCCGACCCGACCCGGTCCAGCGCGGCGGCGGGATGCCCGGCCGGAGCCCACCGCTCGACCAGCACCGTCGGCACCGCGAGCCCGGCCGTCCACGCACCCTCCCCGGGACCGGGCGAACCCGCCTCCCAGTTCGGCGTCAGCAGCAGCCCGTCGGCCCCCGTCGACAGCAGCCGGTCCGCCTGGGTGCGGTCCTCGCCCGGCAGGTACCGGGTCAGTCCGACCGTCAGCCGCGCGCCCCGCGCCTCGACCACCTCCCGGGCGCCCCGCACCACATCGGCGTAGTAGTACTCCGTGGTCGGTACCACCATCCCGATCACCAGCCCCGCCCGGTCGCCGGGTCGCCCACCGGGCCGCTCGGTGGTCCTCCCGGGCGTCGCCTCGGCGGGCCGCCGCTCGACCCGGCTGATCACCCCGTGCATCCGGTGGATCTCGCCCCGGGCCGCCATCGCCTCGATGTCCCGCCGCAGCGTGACCGGCGAGATGCCGAGCTCCCGGGCCAGGTCCGCGACGCGCACGCTGCCCCGTTCCCGGACGAGCGCGAGCACCTGCGCCTGGCGCTGGTCGACATGTGGTCTCAAGGTCTTCCCCCTGCGGTCGCGGGTCGTCGTCCGCGGTCCTCCCGCGGCCGGTCCCCGCCCATCATAGGCAATCGAAACGATCGATTCGATCGAAGACGTTCAACCGGTCATTGACGCCGCGGGCGGCCCATTCATATATTCGGCAGCGGCCCATCAGTCCCGCGCATCCGCCCCACCCATCCGCCGCGTCATCTTCCCGCCCGCCCGTCCCGCCCGCCCGTCCCGCCCGCCCTCACACCACCCCTTACGCCCGTCTTCCCCACCGGCATCACGACCCTCTCCCGGGAGCCCGCGCATGCTCACGTACGACCAGGACGGATTCCGGCGCGCAGGCCGCCCCCACCGCATCGTGTCGGGCGCCCTTCACTACTTCCGGGTCCACCCCGACCTCTGGGAGGACCGGCTCACCCGGCTCCGCGCCCTGGGCGTCAATACCGTGGACACCTACGTCCCCTGGAACTTCCACGAGACCGCCCCCGGCAAGGCCGACTTCACCGGCCCCCGCGACCTCGCCCGCTTCCTGACCCTCGCCCAGGATCTCGGCCTCGACGCCATCGTCCGCCCCGGCCCCTACATCTGCGCCGAATGGGACTTCGGCGGCCTGCCCGCCCGCCTCCTCGCCCTCGACGGCCTGCACCTGCGCTGCTCCGACCCTCGCTTCCAGGCCGAGGTGGACGGCTGGTTCGACGCCGTCGTCCCCGAACTGCTGCCGCTCCTCGCCGGGCGCGGCGGCCCGGTCGTCGCCGTACAGATCGAGAACGAGTACGGCTCGTACGGCAACGACGCCCGCTACCGCGCGCACGTCGAGCGCGCGCTGACCGAACGCGGCGTCGACTGCCTGCTGTTCACGGCGGACGGACCCGAGGACGCCATGCTCCAAGGCGGCATGCTCCCCGGCCGACTCGCCACGGCCACCTTCGGGGCCGCACCGGCCGAGCGCCTCGCCCACCTGCGCCGCTACCAGCCGACCGGCCCGCTCGCCGCCATGGAGTTCTGGATCGGCTGGTTCGACCACTGGGGCGAGCAGCACCACGTCCGCTCCGCCTCGGAAGCGGCGCGCTCGCTCGACGAACTCCTCGCCACCGGCGCGTCCGTCAACCTCTACATGGCCCACGGCGGCACCAACTTCGGCTTCTGGGCCGGCGCGAACCACACCGGCTCGCGTCCCGGCGACCCCGGCTACCAACCCACCACCACCAGCTACGACTACGACGCGCCGATCGGCGAAGCGGGCGAACTCACCCCCAAGTTCCACGCCTTCCGCGACGTCATCGGAAAGTACCTGCCCCTCCCGGAAGGCCCCCTGCCCGCACCCCCGCCCCGCATCGCACCCGCGTTCGCCACTCCCGCCGGCGCCGCGCAGCTCCTCGACCACCTCACCGCCCTCGGCGGCGCCCCCGTCACCCGCCCCGCGCCCGAGCCCATGGAGAAACTCGGCCAGGACCACGGCCTGATCCACTACCGCACCACCGTCACCGGCCCCCGCCCCGCCATGCCCGTACGTATCGACGGGCTCGGCGACCGGGCCTACCTCTTCGCCGACGACCGCTTCCTCGGCATCCTGGACCGCAACACGCCCGACGACGGCATCGACCTCCCGGTCGGCGAAGGCGGCGTCGTCCTCGACGTCCTCGTCCGCGCCCAGGGCCGCGTCAACTACGGGCCGCTCCTCGACGACCGCAAAGGCATATGGCGCGGCGTCCGCCACGGCCACCAGCACCTCTTCGAGTGGGAGATACGCCCTCTGCCGCTCACCGACCTCACCGACCTGCGCTGGTCGCCCGAGACCCCCGAACACGGCCGGCCCGCCTTCCACCGCTACACCCACACCCTCCCCGCCGCCCCCGCCGACGCCTTCGTCGACGTCTCCGACTGGGGGACCGGCCTGCTGTGGCTCAACGGTTTCCTCCTCGGCCACTACGACACCCCGCGCGGCCCGCAGCGCACCCTCTACGCCCCCGCGCCCCTGTGGCGGACCGGCGAGAACGAACTCGTCGTCCTCGAACTGGAACGTCCCGGCGCCGAACTGCCCCTGCGCGACCAGCCCGACCTGGGCCGCCCCACGGTCGTCACCCTCCAGTGAGAGAAGGCCCCCACGTGAAGCGCACCGCCGCCCGGCTCGCCGACGGCCGCGAGATCCTCTACTACGACACCGACGACGGGGCCGCGCGCGCCTTCCCCGACACCCGCGCGCTCGACTCGTCGGCGATCACCACCACCTCCGAGGTACGCCGCGACCCGCTGCTCGGCGACGCCGTCGTCATCGCCTCGCACCGCCAGGGCCGCACCCACCTGCCGCCCGCCGACGCCTGCCCGCTCTGCCCCTCCGCCCCCGGCCGGGCGAGCGAGATCCCCGCACCGGACTACGAGGTGGCCGTCTTCGAGAACCGGTACCCCTCCCTCGCCGGGGGCACCGGGCGCTGCGAGGTCATCTGCTTCACCCCCGACCACGGCACCTCCTTCGCCGGACTGGACGAGGAGCGCGCCGCGTTGGTCCTGGCCGCCTGGACGGACCGCACCGCCGAACTCTCCGCCCGCGAGGGCATCCGGCAGGTCTACTGCTTCGAGAACCGGGGCACCGAGACGGGCGTGACCCTGGCCCACCCCCACGGCCAGATCTACGCCTTCCCCTACATCACCCCGCGCACCACCCGCATGTCGGCCGGCGTCGCCGCCCACCGCGACCGCACCGGCGGCAACCTCTTCGACGAGGTACTGGCGCGCGAGCTGGCGGCCGGCGGCCGGGTGGTCCTCGAAGGGGAACACTGGGCCGCCTTCGTCCCGTACGCGGCGCGCTGGCCCTACGAAGTGCACCTCTACCCGCGCCTGCGCGTCCCGGACCTGCCCGCCCTGGGCGACGAGGCGCGCGCCGAGTTCCCCCGCGTCTACCTGGAACTGCTGCGCCGCTTCGACCGGCTCTTCGACCGCCCCGAACCGACCCCGTACATCTCCGCCTGGCACCAGGCCCCCACGGGCGAGGGCCGCGACCGCGACGACTTCGCCCTGCACCTGGAGCTCTTCACCGTGCGCCGCGCGGCGGACAAGCTCAAGTACCTCGCCGGCACCGAATCCGGCATGGAGGCATTCATGAACGACGTCCGGCCCGAAGACGCGGCCGCGCGCCTACGCGAGGTGGCGAGCCGGTGAACCCGACGGCACACGCGACGGCACACGCGACGGCACACGCGACGGCACACGCGACGGCGCACGGGTTCCGCGAGCTGTACGGGCAGCAGCCCCACGGGGTCTGGGCCGCCCCCGGCAGGGTCAACCTGATCGGTGAACACACCGACTACAACGACGGTTTCGCCCTGCCCTTCGCCCTCCCGCACCGCACCGAGGTCGCCGCCGCCCCGCGCTCCGACGGCCTGCTGCGGCTGCACTCCGCCGCCACCGCCTCCGGCGTGGTCACCCTCGACCTCGCCACCCTCGACCCGGCCCACCGGCCGCGCGGCGCCGACGCCTGGGCCGCTTACCCCGCGGGGGTGGCGTGGGCGCTCCGGGAGGCGGGGCTCCCCGTCGCGGGCGCCGACCTGCACGTACGGTCCGACGTGCCGACCGGAGCCGGACTGTCCTCCTCCGCCGCCCTGGAAGTGGCCACCGCCCTGGCCCTCACCGAGCTCCACGGGCTCACACCCACCCGCCCCGAACTGGCCGCGCTCGCCCGCCGCGCCGAGAACGCGTACGTCGGCGTGCCCTGCGGGATCATGGACCAGACGGCCTCCGCCTGCGCCACCGAAGGCCACGTCCTGCGCCTGGACACCCGCGGCCCCGAGCACCGGCACATCCCCTTCGACTGCGCGGTGGCCGGCCTGCGCCTCCTGGTCATCGACACCCGCGTCAAGCACGACCTCGCCGACGGTGCCTACGCCGAGCGCCGGGCGTCCTGCCACGGGGCGGCCGCCCGCCTCGGCCTGCCGGCGCTGCGTGACCTCCCGTACGAGGAGTTGGACCAGGCGCTGGGCCGGCTCGACGATCCGGTCGTGCGCCGGCGGGTCCGGCACGTCGTCACCGAGAACGAACGCGTCCGGCGGGTCGGCGAGCTGCTCGGCGCCGGACGGCTGCGTGAGACGGGCCCCCTGCTCACCGAGGGCCACACGTCCCTGCGCGACGACTACGCGGTGTCCTGCCCGGAGCTGGACCTCGCCGTCGCCACCGCGAACGCGGTCGGCGCGTACGGTGCCCGGATGACGGGAGGCGGCTTCGGCGGCTCCGCCCTGGCCCTGATCGACGCGGACGCCGAACCGGCGGTGGCGCGGGCCGTGACGGACGCCTTCGCCCGCGCCGGCCACACCCGGCCCCACATCACCCCGGTCATCCCGTCGCCCGGCGCGAGCCGCCTCGTGTAGGCAGTTTCTGACGGGTCGGGTTCGGACAGGGCCATCGCTCAACACCCCGCCGTACAGAAGACGCACCCCTCCCACCAGGGCAGTGCGTCCAGCACCCGGTGGCGCGCGCACGAGGCACACGCCGCCTCGTGCGCGTCGGGCATCACCTTCCACTCCGGGGACCGCGCGGCGTCGGGGGCGAACCCCTCGACCAGGGAACGGAACTCCCGCAGGTACCCCTCCGCCCGCGCGGGCTCGTAGGACAGCTCCTCCCACCGGTGGCGGCCGAGCGCGAGATCGACGACATCGAGCACGAACCCCTTCGCGGCGGCCCGCTCCTCGGCCGTGGCACCCCAGTCCAGGTCAGCGAGGTCGAAGCCGACCGCGCCCCGGCCCATCACGCCCTGGTCCTGGAGCGTCAGCAGGGCGGCGAAGCGGAAGTGCCAGGGCGCCCGGGCGAGGGTGGAGACGGCCAGGACCAGTACGTCGACGAGGACGGCCGTCGCGCTGTTGCTCAGGTTCAGGACGCGGCCGGCGCCCCCGCGGAAGAAGTTCGACACGTCACCAGGTTGCCGCACCGTCGTCACCGCGCCCCACGGCGCACCTCCCTCGGCCTCCGGAGCCGCCGACCCCCAAAGATCGTTGCGTAGACTGCCTGCTCGGTCCCTCACCTGCCGGACGAGTGTGGAGGAAGAACCCGTATGCGCTATCTCCCCCTGGGCAATTCAGGGCTCCTGGTCTCCGCCGTGGGCCTCGGCTGCAACAACTTCGGCGGTCGCCTCGACGCGCGGGCCACCCGCGCCGTCGTGGACGCCGCGCTCGACGCGGGCGTCACGCTGCTCGACACCGCCGACATCTACGGCGGGGTCGGCGGCTCCGAACGCCACCTCGGGCAGGCCCTCAAGGGCCGCCGCGACCAGGTCGTACTGGCCACCAAATTCGGTTTCCGCGGCGTCGACATGGGCTACGGGTCCGCCGCCGGGTCCCGGGGCGGCCGCGCCTACATCCGGCGCGCCGTCGAGGAGTCCCTGCGCCGCCTGGAGACCGACCACATCGACCTCTATCAACTGCACAGCCCCGACCCGACCGTCCCCGTCGCCGAGACGCTCGCCGCCCTCGGCGAACTCGTCACCGAGGGCAAGGTCCGCTACATCGGCCACTCCAACTTCAGCGGCTGGCAACTCGCCGAAGCCGCCCACGTCGCCCGCGAGGTCGGCGCCACCCCCTTCGTATCCGCGCAGAACGAGTGGTCGCTGCTCCAGCGCTCGGCCGAAGGGGAACTCGTCCCGGCCGCCCTCCACTACGGGGTCGGCGTCCTGCCCTACTTCCCCCTCGCCAACGGCCTGCTCACCGGCAAGATCCGCCGGGGCACGCCCGTCCCGCCCGGCTCCCGCCTCGAAGGCCGGGACGCCTACCTCACCGAGGAGCGGCTCGACACCGTCGAGGCCCTCGTCGCGATCGCCGAGAAGTACGACCGCACGGTCCTGGAACTCGCCATCGGTTGGTTGTCCGCCCAGCCCGGCTGCGCCTCCGTCATCGCCGGCGCCACGTCGCCCGAGCAGGTCCGCGCCAACGCGGCCGTGGCCGACCGCCCGCTGGAAGCGGAGCTGCTCGCGGAGATCGACGCCGTCGCCTGAGCCCGCCGCGTACGGGGGGAGCCGCCGAAGACCCCGGTCCTCGACGGCTCCCCGTACACACGGCTGTGGCGGGAGCTCAGGACACGACGTCCTTGCGGGCGAAGCCCCGGAACGCGAGGGCGAACAGCACCACCGCGTACGACACCGACACCGCCGCACCCTTGATCATTCCGCCCCACTCCAACTGCGGTTGGAGGGCGTCCGCCCACGCGAACTGCCAGTGCGCGGGCAGGAAATCCCGCCAGGAGCCGAGCGCCGTCACCGCGTCCAGCACGTTCCCGACGATCGTCAATCCGACCGCCCCTCCGACCGCGCCCAGCGGCGCGTCCGTCCGCGTCGACAGCCAGAACGCCAGGCCGGCCGTCACCAACTGCGACACGAAGACGAAGGCGACCACCAGCGCCAGCCGCGGCACCGCGTCCCCGGCGGCCAGCGCCCCGCCCGTCGGGAGTTTCAACGGCCCCCACCCGTAAGCGGCCGTACCCGCCGCCAACGCCACCACCGGCAGCAGCACCATCGCCGCGAGGCTGAACCCCAGCGCGACCACGAGCTTGCTCCACAGCAGTCGCGCCCTCGGTACGGGAGAGGCCAGCAGGTAGCGCAGCGAGGACCAGCTCGCCTCCGATGCCACCGTGTCCCCGCAGAACAGGGCCACCGGCACCACCAGCAGGAACCCCGCCGACACGAACAGGCAGGTCGCGGCGAAGTTCGCGCCGGAGGCGGTGGCGGTGTCGATGAACGTGACCCGCCCGTCGCCGCCGCCCCGGCCGCCGTCTTGGCCCCCTCCCACCGCGAACGCGATGATCATGACGAAGGGCAGCGCGGCCAGCACCCCGCCCATCACCAGCGTCCGGCGCCTGCGCCACTGCCGCAGCGCCTCCACGCGCAGCGGGAGCGTCCGCCCGGGTCGGTAGCCCGGGGCCGTGTCTGCGGCAGCCGTCACGCCGCACCTCCGATCAGGGTCAAGAACGCGTCCTCCAGCCGCCGGTGCGGCCCCACTCCCGACACCGGCACCTCCAGCCGGACCAGTTCGGCGATCAGCCCGGCGGCGCTCGCACCGTCGAGCCGTACGAGCAGCCCCGCCTCGGCGGCCACCACGGAACCCACTCCCTCCAGCGCCGCCACCTTCTCCACCGCGGCCTCGTCCACCGGCCCGGCCAGGGTCACCAGCAGCGTGTCCCCGCCGCCCGTGATCTCGGCGACCTCGCCCGCCCGCACGAGCCGGCCACGGTCCATGACCACCAGGTGCGTGCACGACTGCTCGACCTCCGACAGCAGGTGGCTGGAGACGATGACCGTCCGCCCACCGGCCGCGTACCGGATCAGCACGTCGCGCATCTCCCGGATCTGCGGCGGGTCCAGACCGTTCGTCGGCTCGTCCAGGATCAGCAGGTCCGGCATCCCCAACATGGCCTGGGCGATCGCGAGCCGCTGCCGCATGCCCTGGGAGTACGTGCGCACCGCGCGTTCCAGGGCGTCGCCGAGTCCGGCGATCTCCAGGGCCTCCGCCAGCTGGGCGTCCTCGGCCGGGCGGCCAGTGGCCCGCCAGTACAGCTCCAGGTTGGCGCGGCCCGTCAGATGCGGCAGGAAACCCGCGCCCTCCACGAAGGCCCCGACCCGCGACAACACCGGGGAACCGGCCCGCACCGGGTGCCCGAACACCCGGATCTCCCCGGCGTCCGGGCCGATCAGTCCCATCAGCATCCGCAAGGTAGTCGTCTTCCCGGCGCCGTTGGGCCCGAGCAGACCGAGCACCTGCCCCCTCTCCACCCGGAACGACAGGTCCCGCACCGCGTAGCGGTCACGCGCCTTCGCGTAGCGCTTCGTCAGCCCGGTGATCTCCAGTGGTACGTCGGCCAGTGCCGGGTCGGGCTGCGGTGCGCCCGGCCGGGTCCCGCCGCTACCCCCGCCGGTCCGCCGGACCACCGAGAGCCCCGCGGCCAACGCCACCGCCGCGAGCGGCAGCCCCCAGGTCCAGGCGGGCAGCCCGCCCGAGGCGGTCCGGACCCCGGCGGCGACGGGTACCGCCAGCGGCCCCTCCACCGCCACGGTGTACGTGGCGGGCTCGACGGGCGACGCGTAGCCCAGGTCCGTGGCCGCCACCACCAGGCGCAGCCGGTGTCCGGCCTCGACGGCGTGGTCGACGGCCGGGAGCCGCAGCTCCACGCTGCGCCCCTGCCCCGCGTCCGTCACCCGTACCGGCGCCACCAGCTGACTCGGCAGCACCGCCTGCCGTCCGTCGGGCCCGACGTCGTAGACCTTGCCGAACAGCACCGCCGAACCGTCCGCCGCCGTCGACTCCACCCTCAGGCGGACGGTCGGGGTTCCGGTGATCCGTGTCCCCGCACCGAGCGGCTCCGACTCGAACCGGGCGTTCTGTCCGGGGAGGTCCAGCGCCAGGCCGGCTCCCAACCCGGCTCCCAAGGCGGCGAGCTGTCCGCCGATCCCGGGCATCGAGGACAGCGCCGGCGGGCTCCCGCCGGCCGGGTTGGCGAAGCTCTGCTCCCGGCCGGTGAGGGCGAACCCGCGGGGGTCGGAGGTCAGGCCGGGGTAGCGGTCGCCGCTCGCACCCCGCAGCCGCACGGCCCCGTCGGTGGAGTCCAGGCCGCCCGAACGCGAGACCCGGAACGCGGGACCGGTGGCCGCGCCCTCGTCGCCCTTGAGGTACCGGTCGAACCAGGCGGTCACCCGGCTCTCGATCCGGCCCGCCTCGCGCATGCCGCCGTCGTGGCCGCCGGCGGCCCAGTCCACCGCCACCGGCGCCCCGTTGGCGGCGATGGCCCTGGCCATGGCGTCGGCCTGGTCCAGTGGGAAGAGGGAGTCGTCCTGCCCCTGCACGATCAGGGCCGGCACCTTGATCCGGTCGCCCACGGCGGACGGGCTGCGCCGCTCCAGCAGCGCACGGGCCTCGGCGTCGGGCTTCCCGGACACCGCGACCCGCTCGTACATGGCGCACAGCTCCGGCTGGAACCGCCCGCAGCCGGTGCCGGTGCCGGTGGCGGCGCCCGCCGGGCCGGCGGGCGGCTGGTTCGGCGTCAGGCCCGACGCCGAGCCGGTGGTGAAGAAGACACCGGCCCACAACTTCTTGAACACGCCGTTCGGGAAAAGGGAGTCGGCGAGGTTCCAGTAGGTGATCTGCGGGGCGATGGCGTCCACGCGGTGGTCGTACCCGGCGGCTAGGAGAGCCGCCGCCCCGCCGTAGGAGGCCCCGGCCACCCCCACGCGCGGGTCGCCGGGCGCGTCGAGTCGCACCTCCGGGCGCAGGGCGAGCCAGTCGATGAGCCGGGAGACGTCCTTGACCTCGTAGTCGGGGTCGTTCAGGCCGATCCGCCCGCCCGAGCGGCCGAACCCGCGCGCCGACCAGGTCAGCACGGCGTACCCGTCGCGGGCCAGCCGCTCCGCCTGCGCGCGGACGTCGTCCTTGCTGCCGCCGAAGCCGTGACCGAGCAGGACGGCCGGACGCCTGCCCGTGCCCGGCTCTCCCCCGCCGGCGGTGAAGTACGAGATGTCGATCCCGGCATCGGGCATCCGCACCACTTGGTCCGAGCGGTGCACCGCAGGCCCGTCGGCGGAGGCCACGGCCGTCACCGTGCCGGTCCCCGCCAGGACGGCGACCGCGGCGGCGCCGGCGAGGAGGCGGTCCCGGCGGCGCCGGGGGAGTCGGAGCTTCATACGGGAACCCTACGGGTCCTCTGCCGCGCGCCGGAGCGCCCTCAGGCTGAGCCCGGGACGTCCTCAAGGCGTACACCGGCGGCCCTGGATACCGCACTCGCGGTACACGGCCGCCCCTCGCCGCTCCCCGCGCCGCCCCTTCCGCGTGGCCCGCCTCCCGAACCGCCCCCGCTCTTCTCGGCCCCGCGCCCTCGACCTGCGCGGGACGCCGGGCGGCGGCACTATGGTCCGCATGCTGCTGGTCGAGGTCGCTCGCGTGTCCCGGGAGGTCGCCGAGACCTCCGCCCGCTCCCGCAAGACCGCCCTGCTCGCGGAGTTGTTCGCCGCCGCCCCGCCCGAGGAGGCCGCGCTGGTCATCGCGTACCTCGCCGGACGGCTCCCCCGGGGCCGCCCCGGCATCGGCTGGAGCACCCTCGGCCGCGAGATCCCACCCGCCGACCGGCCCACCCTCACCGTAGGCGCCGTCGACGAGGCCGTGACCCGCCTCGCCGCCGTCTCCGGCACGGGCTCGCAAGCCGAGCGGCGCCGCCTCCTGGACGCCCTGCTCGGCGCCGCCACCGAGCCCGAACAGCGGTTCCTGCGCAGCCTGCTGTCCGGTGAGGTCCGCCAGGGCGCCTTGGACGCCGTCGCGCTGGAAGGGGTGGCCGCCGCCGCCGGGGTGCCCGCCGCCGCGCTGCGCCGGGCCGTGATGCTGGACGGCTCGCTGCCCCGGGTGGGGGCCGCGGTCCTGACCGAGGGCGCCGAGGCCCTGCGCGCGGTCACCCTGCGCGTCGGGCAGCCGGTCCAGCCGATGTTGGCGGGCACCGGCCCCTCCGTGGCCGAAGCGGTGGCGGCGCTCGGGCCCTGCGCAGTCGAGGAGAAGCTGGACGGGATCCGCGTCCAAGTCCACCGCACGGGGGACGACGTACGCATCTACACCCGCTCCCTCGACGAGATCACCGACCGGCTCCCCGAGGTGGCGGCCCTGGCCCGGGACCTGCCCGGCGACCGGTTCATCCTCGACGGCGAGGTCATCGGGGAGGGCGCCGACGGCCGCCCGGTCCCCTTCCAGGAGATCGCGAGCCGGGTCGGCTCCCGGCTGGACGTGGCCACCGCGCGCCAGACCCTCCCTGTCAGCGCCTACTTCTTCGACGTCCTGGCGGCCGGGGACGACGTCCTGCTCGACCTGCCGGTCCGCGAGCGGTACGCGGTGCTCGCCGAGCTGGTGCCCGAGACCTCCCGAGTCCGTCGACTGGTCGTCGACGACCCGGCAACCCAGTCGGCCGCCGCCGAGGCGTTCGCCGCCGAGGCACTGCGCCGGGGGCACGAGGGCGTGATGGTCAAGGCCCTCGGTTCGCCCTACGCGGCGGGTCGGCGCGGCAAACAGTGGCTCAAGGTCAAACCGGTGCACACCCTCGACCTCGTGGTGCTCGCCGCCGAATGGGGCCACGGACGGCGCACCGGCCTGCTGTCCAACCTGCACCTCGGCGCGCGGGCCGCCGACGGCGGCTTCGCGATGCTCGGCAAGACCTTCAAAGGCCTCACCGACGAGATGCTCCGCTGGCAGACCGAGCGGCTGCGGGAACTCGCGGTACGCGAGGACGGTTACACGGTGTGGGTACGGCCCGAGCTGGTGGTGGAGATCGCCTACGACGGCCTGCAGCGTTCCCCGCGCTACCCGGCCGGGGTCGCGCTGCGCTTCGCCCGGGTGCTCCGGCACCGCCCGGACAAGAACGCGCAGGAGGCGGACACGGTGGAGACGGTGCTCGGCGACCGGACGGACCCGGACTGAGGCGCTTTGCCTCAGAGGCAAAGAAAATTGCCAATGCGGCAACGGTCTGGCTCAATCAAGGCATGACAACCGGTCCTGCCCCCGGCGCCGGCCAACCGGTCGAAGGCGAAACGCTGCCCGTCGTGGCCCCGCGACTGCGGGAGCTGCGCCGTCGCGCCGGACTCACCCTGGAGGCCGCGGCCGCCCGGGCCCGGCTCTCACCCGCGCACCTGTCCCGGCTGGAGACCGGCCGGCGACAGCCGTCGCTCCCGCTGCTCCTCGGCCTCGCCCGCACCTACGGCACCACCGTCTCCGAGCTGCTCGGCGAAACCCCGGCCGTGGTCGATCCCATCGTACGGGCGGGCGGACCGGGGGCCCGCGAGGCGGACGGCTGGACGTACTGGCGGGCCGGCGGTTCCGGACGCGGCATGCAGGCGTTGCGCGTCCACGTCCCCGCCGGCCGCGGCCAGGGCGAGCTGGTCCGCGTCCACCCCGGCGAGGAATGGCTGTACGTGCTCACCGGCACGCTCCGGCTCCACCTCGGGGAGACCGAACACCTGCTGGAGTCCGGCGACAGCGCGCACTTCGACTCGCTCACCCCGCACCGGATCGGCGCGGCCACCGCCGCCGGGGCCGACCTCCTGTTCGTCCACACCCTGCTGCAGAGCAGCCTCGCCGGGCTGTGCCTCGGCGGGGCGCCCACCGACCGCCGCTGACCGAGGAGCCGCACCGTGTCCCACACCCCGCCCGACCAGCCCCTCAGCGTGCTCAAGCGGATCGAGTCAAAGTTCC
Organism: Streptomyces sp. NPDC046557; assembly: GCF_040645975.1. Lineage (NCBI taxonomy): Bacteria > Bacillati > Actinomycetota > Actinomycetes > Kitasatosporales > Streptomycetaceae > Streptomyces > Streptomyces sp. NPDC046557. The sequence continues at coordinate 235,973 of NZ_JBEYZH010000001.1, read as the reverse complement.
CGCGCGGCCTGGTCATCCGGCTGGTGGCCTACCTCTTCGTGGGCCACCTCTTCGCCGGCTTCGTCTACATGCTCTTCGTCCTCGGCGCCCGAAACCAGTAACGGCTCACCAAGAGTCAAGGCTCACCGAGGATCAAGGCTCACCGAGGATCAAGGCCCGCGGCGGACCCAACCCAGCACCAACACGGCGGCCACCGCCGCGAACGCGCACCAGGTGGAGGCGAACTCCAGCCGCCACAGCCCCGCGCACACCACCGCGCCGCCGGCCAACACCGCCCCCAGCAGCCGCAACCGGTGGTCACCGGTGAGCAGCAGGGCCCCCAGCGTGGCGAACAGGTAGCCGGCGATGACCGGCACCGGGTACGGCACGTCGACGCCGTAGCCGACGGTATGGCCCCGGACCCGCGCCGAAACCGGCCCGGCGGCGAGGCGGTACGCCAGGACCCCGGCCGTGGCGAGAGCGACGGCCACCGGCCCCCACAGCCGCCGAGGAGCCCCCGGCCCGGCGGCCATCAGCACGCCCGACGACACCCACAGCGGCAGCACCGGCAAGGCGATCACCGCCCACGCGGTGGCCGCCGGGCCACAACCCCCGCCGGCATCCCAGACGGCGGCCTCCACCAACTGGTGCGCCCCGAGCAGCAGCGGCAGCGCGGCCACCGGCAGATCGCGGGCCCGCCGGACACGGAGCAGGCACACGGCTCCCACGGCGGCGATGACGGTGCCCGCCGTCAGGTCGGCCGTCGCGCTCCAGCACATCGCGGGGCCGGGGCCTCACCGCTGCGCCGCACGCGGCGGTTCCAGCGGCGGCGAGGTCACCCCGCAGCACGTACGGCACAACGGGTGGCAGGCCGCGTGCGCCGGGTTGCGTACGGTCGCCCACGCCAGGACCGATCCCACCACGAGCATCCCCGCGCACCACAGCATGGCCCGCCCGAAGGCCGCGTCGAAGGCCGGCGCGGAGAGGTACGAGTCGGCGCCCATGCCCGCCAGCAGCGGCAGCGCGGCCACCGCGAGCAGCCCCGCCGCCCGCGCGGCGGCGTTGTTGACGCCGCTGGCCAGGCCCGCCCGGCCGGGGTCCACCGAAGCCAGCACCGTGGCCGTCAGCGGGGCCACCAGGGCGACCATTCCCATCCCCATCACGATCAGCCCCGGCAGCACGTCCGCCGGGTACGAGGCGCCCGGCCCGACCCGCGACATCAGCAGCATTCCGCCCGCGCACAGCAACGGGCCCACCGTCAGCGGGACGCGCGGCCCGATCCGCTCCCCGAGCGCCCCCGCCCGCGCCGACAGCAGCAGCATCAGCAACGTGGTCGGCAGCAGCGCGGCCCCGGCGCCCAGCGCCGAGTACCCGACGACCACCTGGAGTTGGAGCACCACGAGGAAGAAGAAACCGCCGAACGCCGCGTACACGCACAGCGTGACCAGGTTGACGGCCGTGAACTGGCGGGACGCGAAGATCGACGGCGGCACCATCGGATACCGGCGGTGCCGCTCGACGTAGACGAACAGGGCCCCCAGCAGCAGCCCGCCCACCGCCGCGGCGACGACCGGCGCCGTGCCGTTCCGCGCCTCGATCAAGGCGTAGGTGAGCAGGCCCAGCGAGCCCGCCCCGATCAAGGCGCCCGCCACGTCGAACCGCCCGTGCGCCCGCGGATCACGCGACTCCGGTACGTGTCTCAGCGCCACCGGCACACACAGCGCGGCCAGCGGCACGTTCAGCAGGAACACCCACCGCCAGCCGGGTCCGTCGACCAGCCACCCGCCGAGGAACGGCCCCACCGCCGCGCCCACCCCGCCCAGCCCGGACCACAGACCGACCGCCCGGCCCCGGTCATCGGCCCGGATCGAACCCTGGATCAGCGCGAGCGATCCGGGCGTCAGCAACGCCCCGCCCACGCCTTGGAGGGCCCGGGCGGCGATCAGCACGCCTTCGTTCGGGGCGATGCCGCACAGCAGGGAACCGACGGCGAACCACACCACACCGAGCACGAACATCCGCCGCCGCCCGAAGCGGTCGCCGAGGGCCCCGCCGACCAGGATCAGCGCGGCCAGCGTCAGCAGGTACGCGTTCACCGTCCACTGGAGCACCGCGAGGTCGGCGCCCAGATCCCGGCCGATCCGGGGCAGCGCCACATTGACCACTGTCGAGTCCAGCAGGGCCATACTCGACCCGAGGACCGTGGTGAGCAGGATCCACCGCCCCCGGGCGGAGGCGAGCGGCACGTCCGGAACCCCGGCCCCGACCGGCACCGGAACCGGCCGCCCCGGTTCCCCCGACGCGTCGGCGGACGACTCGGGCGGCGGCTCGGCGGGTGCGCTCATGCCCCCAGGCTCACCCTCCCGCCCCGGAAAGGCCACCCGGCCCGGCAACCGCGCCGACGGCCGGCCCGCACCGTAGGAACTCCCGGTCCCGGACGGCCACGGAGCCGACCGGGGCGGCAGCCCGCAGGACCACGTCCAAGGCGCGCTGCGGATCGCAGGCGTACATGCCGCTCGCCCACGCGGCGTTCGCCTCGATCACCGACCAGCGGCCGTCGGCGAGGCCTACATCGACCACGATCGCGGACGGGAGCGTCTCCCGGGGGAGCCCCGAGGCGAAGGCCAGGGCGTCGGCCGGGGCGGGACCGAGGCTCAGGCGGCCGTCCTCCGCGTACCGGCTCGCCGTGTGGACCGCGCCGTCCAGTAGGTACATCCGGTACTCGGCGGTGAACCGGACCACGTCGCTGACCAGCACCCTCGTCTCCGGATCGACCGCGTCCGGCCCGGGCAGCCGGGAGCCGTCGGTATACACCAGCGCCGGGATCACCTTGTCGTTGGGCGACTTCACGAAGGCGGGTCGACGCAGCCGGTACGCCTCGCGCAAGGACATCAGCCGGACCTCCCGGCCCGTGAACCCGTCCGGCAGCCGCGCCGCCCAATCCGCGGGCGCCTCCAACAACCCGATGCCCAGGCGGGGCGCCACGGCATCCGCGAACGCCGGACCCGCGTGCACGTGTCCCGCGCGCAGACCCGCGGGCACCAGGAAGGAGTCCAACTGCACGGTCGGCAGCCCGCGCGCGTGGGCCGCGTCGCGGAGCCGGGCGGCCGAGACCGTGAGCCGGGGAGGAAGAACGATCATCCGGGCACCTTGCCAGACCCCCGCACCGGATCGCACGCGGATTGTCCTACCGGCATACGGGTGGAGTGGCGCGGGGACCCCGGGCGGCGCGGTGTGCGGCGGGCGGGCGCGGCGTTAGCGTGGCGGACCATGACGCTGCGGAGCGAGCAGGCGGACCCGGCCGGGCAGGACGAGGAGCCGCGCGCCCGGGAGCGGGCCCTCACCCGAGCCGCCGGGCCCGGCGCCGTATGGGCCGTCGGTGGCGCCGACGGCGTCCACGCCTCGGCGGGTGACCAGGACGACGTCCTCGACGCCGGCGGCCTCGCCGCCGTACTGGCGCTCTGGCCCGTCATCGGCAGCCTGGTGGCCCAGGGCGAGCTGGCGCTCCACGCACCCCTCACCTCTTACGGGCCTCTCACCTCGTACGGGCCGCTCGACCCCCGCGGGACCGAGGCGGCCGACGGCAGCACCGCCCACCACCTCCTCACCCGCCCCGGCGGCGTCCCCGTCCTGACCCGGCTCGCGGAACACCTCTGCGGCGGTCCGCTCGCCGAGCACGCCCCCGCCCGGATCTGGCGCCCCCTCGGCATGACCCGGACCCGCCTCACCGGCCCCGCCCTCCACACCACCGCGACCGACCTCTCCCGCTTCCTGCGCCACTTGCTATCCCCCGCCGACCACCCCTTTCCCCACACCTGGACCGCCGAGTCACTGCGCATCCGCACCGGCGAACTCACCCCGGCCCGCGGCCTCCTCTGGCGCCCCACCCCCTCCGGCGTCTGGTCGCACGGTGACGGTCCGGCCGTGTGGGTCTGCCCGCGCCGGCTCCGCTGGGCGGTGCTCCTCCGTGCCTCCCCGGGCGGGCCGCCGCCCACCGCCTTCCGCGATACGGCCTTCGCCGGCCCGTGGCTCCCGGGGGCCGGTCCACTCCCGTAGCGCACCCGGAGCGCGTACCCACCACCTCCGACGTACGGTGATCCCGAAAGTCACCGACCGTTGACCCACGGCCGCGGCGCTCCACGACCCATCGGGAGCCCGCCCGACCAGGCAAGGTGGTCCCGGCAATGACCCAGTCGACCACGACGGCCGGCCGCCCGGCCGAGGCCGGAACCGGGCAGCCCGCCAGAGCGGGGCGGGCCGAGACGGTCCGCTTCGCCGCCACCCACGCCCTGCCGGAGCTCCTGCGCGGATGCGCGAGCCGCCGCACGCACGCGACACCGCCCTGGGCGGCCCTCACCCGGCCCCACTGGTCCGCCGCCACCCTGCGGGCCATGCGCGCCCGACACGGCGGAGCGCCCGTCCTCGTACGCGGCCTGTCCGGAACCCTGCTCGTCCTCCTCGACCCGCAGGAGCTGCACCAGTTCTACGCCGGATCCGGCACCGCCCCCGCCCCCAAAACGCCCCGCACCCGCGAGGACCGGCGGGAGATCGACGACGCCGTCCTCGCGTCCGGCAGCGCCGTCCACCCCTCCTACGGGCCCTTCCTCGCCGTCATCGCCGAAGAGGCCCGGCGCCTCACCGCCCCCGGCACCCTCCGGCTCACCGGCGCCCGGCACGCCGCGGCCCGGGCCGGCCGCCGCATGGTGCTCGGCGAGGCGGCCGCGGGCGACGAGGAACTGACCGGCTGGCTCAGCCGGTCGCGGAGCGCGGGCGCCTGGACCGGCCTGCGCACGGGCCGGACCCGCGCCGCCCGGGAACTCTCCGACAAGGTCGCCGCCCGCATCGGGGAGTACGCCCGCCACGCCGAGCCGTACACCCTCGTCGGGCGGGCCCGCCGACACGCCGACCCCACCGGTGCCCTAGACCCCACCGGCCAGGCGCGGCACTGGCTCCACGCCATGGACACCGTCCCCGCGACCTTGCTGCGTACGCTGCTGCTGCTCGCCGCCCACCCCGCCGAGCAGGACCTGGCCGCCGCCGAGGCCCGGGCGGCCGACGCCGCCTCGGGCGAACTGCCCCGGCTGCGCGCCTGCGTACGGGAATCCCTGCGGCTGTACCCGGTAGTGGCCGACCTGATCCGGGTCACCCACGCCGAGACCGAGTGGCGCGGCGTGCGCCACCCCGCCGGTACCGCCGTACTGCTGCCCGCCCTGTTCCACCAGCGCGACCCCGACCACGTGCCGGCCGCGCACGTCTTCGTCCCCGGGCGGTGGTCCTCCCACGGGGCCCACCAGGACGTTCGGATGGCCCCGTTCAGCCACGGCGCCGGACGCTGCCCCGGCGACCAGTTGGGCCTGCTCGTCGTGGCGGCCTTCTGCGCGCGGCTGCTGCGGACGCACCGGGTACGGGACGGGCGGCCCGCGCTGGACCCCATGGGACCGCTGCCCACGACGCTCGACCCGAGGGGGATCCGGCTGCGGCTCGCCCACCGATGAGCCCGCCGCCACCCGACCCTGCCACCCCCGGCCCCGCCACCGTCCCACCCCCCACCCTGCCGCCTCCGCCGTCGCCCCCGCGTTCTCGAACGCCTGGCGGGGACCGCCGTCGACCCCCACCGAGGTGCCCATGTCCGACGCCCCGAGCCACGCGTCCACGACCGAGGACGCCGAACTGCTGTACACCCTGTGCCGGGAGCTGGCCGAGGCCGCCGACGCCGTGGACGAGGCCGCCCGGTACGCCTCCGCACTCGCCCTCGGCGCTCGCCTGCCGGTCACCGCGCTCGGCCGCGCCGGCGGACCCCGGCAGGCATGGCGCACCCTGCTCCACACCCTCACCGACCCTCAGGGCCTCGGCTGGGGCGCGCGCGGCCGGGGCGCCGCCCGGGCCGGGTGGCTCGCCGGGATCCTGACCGGCCGGGAGAGCCTCGCCGTCAGCCTCGCGGTCTGCGGCCTCAAGACCAGGATCCGGGCCGCGCGCGAGACCCACCCCGAGCTGATGGCGGACCCGGACTCCGCCGCCGTGTTCCGGGCGGCCGAGGACAACCGACAGGGCGAGGCGGTCCGGTTGTTCCGCGCGATCCTGCGCGACCGGGGAGCCGAGCGCGCGTTCGGCCTGCTCGCGCCGTCCTTCGCCGACATCCTGGCCTGGGACGCGCTGACCGACGACAACCCCTTCAACGACCACGTCGGCTGGCGGATCGCCACCGGCCGGGGCAGGCACACCCCACCGCTGATCGCCCTCGGCGCGGCCTTCCGGGCCTTTCTCGGGCGCGGACCGCGTATCGCCGGCGACAGCGCCCCGGCGATACGCCGTCCGGCTCGCGGGGCCGACCCTCCCGCGTACCGCGAGTGACCACCACCGGCTCGCCACCCTGTGAGCGCACCCCCACCCCAGCTGGAGACCCCGTGAACCACCGGCCGGCCACCCCGAGGGTCCGCCCGCGCCCGCCCGGTCCCGTCGAAGCCCTTCGCGCCCACTCCGCCGCCCTGCGCTCGCACGCCGAACGGCTGCGCTCGGTCGCCGCGGACCTCGGAGGCCGCGGCCCGCACGCCGACCCCCTCGGCGTCGAGGTCGCCGCACTCGCGGACCGCTGCGCCGTCGCGGCCGGCGGCCTCACCCTCGCCGCCGCCCAACTCGCCGCCCGGCGGCGGCCGCGACGTACCGCCGGACCGGCCCTTCCCCGCGCGAAGTCCTACTAGGGGGTGTCCGGCTTCCCCGGCGTCTCCGGCTTCCGAGGCGTCTCCGGGGCCGCCGGCGCGTCGGGATCGCCGAGAGCGCCCGCGTCCCCCGGCGAGGTCAGACCCTTCAGCGCGGTCAGGGCCCGTCGCGCGGTCTGCTCGGGCGTCCCGGCGACATCGACGACCACACCGACCTCGTCGTCCTCCAGCGGCTCCAGCGCATCGAGTTGGGAATCCAGCAACGCGGCCGGCATGAAATGGCCCGTGCGCACCTCCAACCGCTGTTCGGTCAGCGCGCGGTCCCCGGTGAGGTGGACGAAGACCACGTCCGGCGCCGCCGCGCGCAACCGGTCGCGGTAGGCACGCTTGAGGGCGGAGGCCGAGACCACCCCGCCACCGCGCCCCGCCGGCCGGGCGGCGATCCACGCGCCGACGGCGTCCAGCCACGGCCGGCGGTCGACGTCGTCCAGCGGAGTGCCCCCGCGCATCTTGGCGACGTTGGCCGCCGAATGGAACGTGTCGCCCTCCGCGTAGGGAACGCCGAGCGCGTCCGCGAGCAACCGGCCCACCGACGTCTTTCCCGTGCCCGACACGCCCATCACCACGATGACCCGCCCGACACGGTCCCCCTGTGCCATGCCGCGTACCTCCCCGCCTTCGTCGCCTCCGCCACTTCCCGCCGAAGCCGGTCGGACACCACGTATTCAAGCCGAGCCCCGGGCCCGGCGGGGCGAGGCCGTCAAGGCGAGTCCGTCAGCCGTGCGCACGCCCGGCCGCCGGCCGAATACCGTCGAAGTCCCGGGCAAACACCCCACACCGCAAGATCACCGCTTCGGGGTAAACCCATGGCTCCTCAGGACCGATCGGGCGTACCGGCCGTTACCGTTCCCAAGGATCTGGACGGATTCCAGAATGTTCGCCCTCTTATTTCCTCTTTCAACGGTGACGCGCGGGACCGCCGATCACCGCCCTTGCGAAGGAGAGCTCGACCGATGACCGTTGACACCAGCCAGGAAGCCGGACTGGAGCCGCCTCGGCGGTCCAGCCTGGGCACGGCGGCCGCCCGTAACCTTGCCACCACGACCAAGTCCGCCCCGCAGATGCAGGAGATCACCTCCCGGTGGCTGCTGCGGATGCTTCCCTGGGTGGAGACCAAGGGCGGCGCCTACCGGGTGAACCGCAGGCTCAGTTACACCGTCGGCGACGGACGCGTCGAATTCCTCCAGGACGGTGCCCGCGTCCAGGTGATCCCCCGGGAACTCGGCGAACTGGGGGTGCTGCGCGGCTTCGACGACGTGGAGGTACTCACCACGCTCGCCGGTCGCTGCGTCCAGCGCGACTTCCGGGCCGGTGAGGTGCTGGTCGAACGGGGCAACCGAGCCGAGCAGATCCACCTGATCGCCCATGGCCGGATCAGGAAGACCACCCTCGGCAAATACGGTGACGAGGTCGCCGTCGCCGTGCTCGCCGACGGGGAGCAGTTCGGCGAACACGCCTTGCTGGACGGTGACGCCCTGTGGGACTACACGGCCACCGCCGAGACCGGCGGCACCCTGCTCACCCTGTCCCGCCTCGACTTCACCGCCGTGATGTCCACGGCCCCGCACCTTCAGGACCACGTACGGGAGTTCACCTCGCTGCCCCGCCAGCGGCAGAACAAGCACGGCGAGGCCGAGATCGCGCTGTCGGCCGGACACACCGGTGAGGCGGACCTGCCCGGCACCTTCGTCGACTACGAGCTCAAGCCGCGTGAGTACGAACTCTCCATCGCCCAGACCGTGTTGCGCGTCCACACGAGGGTCGCCGACCTCTACAACGAGCCCATGAACCAGACCGAGGAGCAACTCAGGCTCACCATCGAGGCGCTGCGCGAGCGCCAGGAGCACGAACTGGTCAACAACCGGGAGTTCGGACTGCTCCACAACGCCTCCTTCAAACAGCGCATCCAGACGCACTCCGGCCCGCCCACCCCGGACGACCTCGACGAGCTGCTCTGCCGTCGCCGCGGCACCAAGCTCTTCCTCGCCCACCCACGGACCATCGCCGCGATCGGGCGCGAGTTCAACGCGCGCGGGCTCTACCCGGACCACGTCGACGTCGGCGGCCAGCAGGTCCCGGCCTGGCGCGGGGTCCCGATCCTGCCCTGCAACAAGATCCCGATCACCAAGGAGAACACCAGCTCCATCCTCGCCATGCGTACCGGCGAGGACAACCAGGGCGTCATCGGTCTGCGTCAGACCGGTCTGGCGGAGGAGTACGAGCCCGGCCTGTCGGTGCGGTTCATGGGCATCGACGAGCGGTCGATCATCTCCTACCTGGTCACCACCTACTACTCCGCGGCCATCCTGGTGCCCGACGCGCTCGGCGTGCTGGAGAACGTACAGATCGCGCGCAAGCCCGCGTAGCGGAGCCCGCCCGATGGGCACCGACCGTCAGGACAGCCCGGACCTTCCAGGGCCGACCGAGCATGCCCGGGATCCGGGACAGCCCGCCCCCGTCACCAAGGAGTCACGGATGCCCGATCCCGGGCCTTCCCCCCTGCAATCGAGCCTGCCCGCGGCTGCCGCCCGCTTCGGGGCCGATCTCCTCACCAACGCCGTCGCCAACGCCCCGGAGGTCACCGCGGCCGTCAAACCCGCGCTGCCGTCAGGGCCGCCGCTGTCCTTCCTGCCCGCTGCCCGCGTCGCGGCCCCCACCACCGCTCCCACGGTCGACCCGGGGACCGTACCGGTGGACGCGCCCGTAGGCGCGGCCGTGGCCGTGGACCTGCCCGTAGGCGTGCCCGCGGACGTGCCCGTGCCGCAAGCCCCGGCCGCGGAACGGCTCCTGCGCGGGCCCAGCGGGCTGGGCACGGCGAGCCTGTACCCCGCCCGGCGTGCGGAGCCGGCCGCTGCCGCGACCACCGGGCCACCGGTGTCGGGCCGCCCCATCCCCGGCCTCTATCACCACCCGGTGGCGGAGCCCGATCCCGCGCGGGTGGAGGAGGTCAGCCGCAGGATCAAGGCCTGGGCCCTGGACGAGGTCGAGCTGTACCCCGAGGACTGGGAGGACCAGTTCGACGGCTTCTCCGTCGGGCGCTACATGGTCGCCTGCCATCCGGACGCCCCGACCATCGACCACCTGATGATCGCCACACGGCTGATGGTCGCGGAGAACGCGGTGGACGACTGCTACTGCGAGGACCACGGCGGCTCACCCATCGGGCTCGGCGGGCGCCTCCTGCTGGCGCACACCGCCCTGGACCCCCTGCACACGACGGAGGATTACCAGCCGCAGTGGGCGCGGTCCCTCCACTCCGACGCACCGCGACGCGCCTACCGGTCCGCCATGGAGTACTTCGACCGGCAGTCCACGCCCTCCCAGGCCGACCGGTTCCGGCACGACATGGCCCGGCTGCACCTGGGTTACCTCGCCGAAGCCGCGTGGACCCAGACCGACCACGTCCCCGAGGTGTGGGAGTACCTGGCGATGCGGCAGTTCAACAACTTCCGCCCCTGCCCCACCATCACGGACACCGTCGGCGGCTACGAGCTGCCGGCCGACCTGCACGCACAGCCCGCCATGCAGCGGGTCATCGCGCTCGCCGGGAACGCCACCACCATCGTCAACGACCTGTACTCGTACACCAAGGAACTCGCCGCCCCCGGCAAGCACCTGAACCTGCCCGTGGTGATCGCCGAGCGCGAGGGCGTGTCGGACCGCGAGGGCTACCTGAGGGCGGTCGAGGTCCACAACGACCTGATGCGCGCCTTCGAAGCCGAAGCCGCCGCCCTGGCCGCCGCCTGCCCCGTCCCGAGCGTGCCGCGCTTCCTGCGGGGAGTGGCCGTGTGGGTCGACGGCAACCACTACTGGCACCAGAGCAACACCTACCGCTACAGCCTGCCCGACTTCTGGTAAGGAATAGGACCCTTCTGTGACCAGCACCGATTTCACCGCGACCACCAACGCCTCCGTGTTCATCCCCGGTCCGGCGACGCCCTACCAGGGGGACATCGCCCGCTACTGGGATGTCGAGGCCAGGCCGGTGAACCTCCGTCTCGGCGACATCGACGGCCTGTACCACCACCACTACGGAATCGGCGACGTCGACCACGCCGCCCTCGGCGACCCCGGGGACAGCGCGTACGAGAAGAAGCTCATCGCCGAGCTCCACCGCCTGGAGTCGGCGCAGGCCGAGCTGCTCCTCGCTCACGTGGGCCGGATCGGGCGCGACGACACGCTCGTGGACGCCGGCTGCGGCCGCGGCGGCTCGATGGTCATGGCCCACCAGCGGTTCGGATGCAAGGTCGAGGGCGTCACCCTGTCGGCGAAGCAGGCCGAATTCGCCAACCAGCGCGCCCGCGAACTCGGTATCGACGACCACGTCCGCGCCCGCGTCTGCAACATGCTGGGCATGCCCTTCGAGACCGGTCGGGCCGCGGCCTCGTGGAACAACGAGTCCAGCATGTACGTCGACCTGGACGACCTCTTCGCCGAGCACTCCCGCGTCCTGGCGGTCGGTGGCCGTTACGTGACCATCACCGGCTGCTGGAACCCGCGCTACGGCCAGCCCTCGAAGTGGGTCTCCCAGATCAACGCGCACTTCGAGTGCAACATCCACTCCCGCCGGGAGTACCTGCGCGCCATGGCCGACAACCGGCTCGTCCCGCAGGCGGTCATCGACCTGACCCCCCAGACGCTGCCCTACTGGGAGCTGCGGGCCACGTCTTCCCTGGTCACCGGCATCGAGGAGGCGTTCATCAACTCTTACAAGGACGGCTCGTTCCAGTACGTCCTGATCGCGGCCGACCGCGTCTGATCGTCCCCCAGCCGCCGACCGCCGACCGGAGGGTGTCGGGTCCGTCACGCGACGGGCCCGGCCCCCGGCGCCGGATCGAAGCCCTTGGCGATGAGCCGGACGGCCAGTGTCACCTCCCACGCGAACACCGGGAGTGCCGCGAGCGAGCCCGGCGCCGAAACCTGCGGGTAGAGGCCGAACAGCACCGCGACGGCCGACGCGCAGATCATCGTCCCGCCGACCAGCCCCAGAAGGGCGACGGAGCGCGGCACCAGGCGCGAGCCGTACATCAGGGAGGCCAGCACCAGCGTGTTCGCTCCGAGGACGAAGTCGGGGCCCAAGAGGAACGTCCAGTCGTGGACCGCGATCAGGGTGTCGGCAGCCGTGGCGAGAGCGCCGGGATCACCGGCGCCGACGCCCGCCGAGTCCCTCCGCAGGGTGACGACCGACAGCACGCTGATGATGCCGCCGACGATGACGGCCGCCTCCAACAGGCGCCCGCAGACATAACCCAGGGCGGCCCCTTCGCCGTGCCTCTTGACGACCGGGTACAGGACGACGCCCGTCCCTATGACCGCGAGGGCGAGCACGAGCTCGGACAGCGCGCCGAGCAAGACCCGGCTGTCCGCGCCGGAACCGGCGACGTACGCGGCGCCGTCCAGCACGGGGCCGTAGAGCGTGAGCCCGCCGATCGCCGCGACCTCGGTGACGAGGAACAAGACGCCCGCGACGACGGCCGTTCTCCTGGTTGAGCTCATCTGGACCTCCTTGGAGGTGTACGGCGTACACCTGGCGAGCACAGTAGGTGTACGGCGTACACTCGTCAAGCCGGGTCTCCGGCGCCGACTTCGAGGGGAGCGACCGGGATGGCCGAACCGACCGGGGCCGCACGCCGGTCCCCGCTGAACCGCGACCGGGTGCTGCGCACGGCCGTCGCCCTGGCCGACGACACCGGGATCGAGGGCCTGAGCATGCGCAGGCTCGCGCAGGAACTGGGCGTGGTGCCGATGGCGCTCTACAAGCACGTCGCCAACAAGGAAGAGCTGCTGGACGGCATGCTGGACGTGGTCGTCGACGGCATCGACCACCGGCACGCGGGAACCGACTGGAAGGGCGCGGTCCGCGGCCTGATCCTCGCGGCGCGCGGCACGCTCCGCCGGCACACCTGGGCGGCGCAGGTGCTCCGGTCCCGCCCCCGACCGACGCCCGCCGTGCTCGCGCACCTCGACTCGGTCATCGGGGCGTTCCGCGCCGGCGGCCTCTCCGCCGACCTCACGCACCATGTGATGCACGCCTTGGGCAGCCGGGTGCTGGGCTTCACGCAGGAGCTGTTCGACACCGCGCCCCCGGAGCCCGGTCCGTCGGCCGAGGCGCTCGCCGTGGTCGCGCAGCGGTATCCCCACGTCGCGGAGCTGGCCGGGGCGGTGGCCCACGACCGGGAGTCGGTGGTGGGCGGGGGCTGTGACGACCAGTTCGAGTTCGAGTTCGCGCTGGACCTGCTCCTGGACGGTTTCGAGACGCTGCACCGCCGGAAATGGAAGTCCTCGGACGCGGCCGGCGGCGCGCGCCGCGCGTAGGACGTCAGCGGGACGACCCGGGCCCCGGGGCGGCCTCGGCGGGGGTCCGATACGTCGGCGGGGCGGGACCGGGTCGACCGGTCCCGCCCCGCCGACCTCGGGGTCATCCGCCCGAGACCGGCACCGCCTCGTCCGGGGCCGCTCCGCCGGTCTCGGCCGGGGCGAACTGGGTCCGGTACAGCTCCTCGTAGCGGCCGGCCGCCGCCAACAGCTCCGAGTGCGTCCCGCGTTCCACGATCCGACCCTCCTCCACCACCAGGATCAGATCGGCCGCCTGGACGGTCGACAGCCGGTGCGCGATCACCACTGCCGTTCGGCCCGACAGGGCCTCCGCGAGAGCCTCCTGAACGGCCGCCTCGGAGGTGGAGTCGAGGTGGGCGGTGGCCTCGTCGAGGATCATCACCCGCTGGCGGGCCAGCAGCAGCCGGGCGATGGTCAGCCGTTGGCGCTCGCCGCCCGACAGCCGGTAGCCGCGTTCACCGACGACGGTGTCCAGTCCGTCCGGCAGCGAGGCGATGACCCCGTCCAGGCGCGAGCGGCGCAGGGCCCCCCAGAGGTCCTCCTCGCTCGCCTCCGGCCGGGCCAGCAGCAGGTTGGCCCGTACCGACTCGTGGAACAGGTGGCCGTCCTGGGTCACCATGCCGAGGGTCTCGCGGACCGAGTCGGCGGTGAGGTCCCGTACGTCGATGCCGCCGAGCCGGACCGCGCCCTCGTCGGCGTCGTACAGGCGCGGCAGGAGTTGCGCGATGGTCGACTTGCCCGCGCCGGAGGAACCCACCAGCGCGATCATCTGGCCGGGCTCGGCGCGGAACGACACGTCGTGCAGCACCCGGGTGCCGCCCCGCGCGTCGAGGGTCGCGACCTCCTCCAGCGAGGCGAGCGAGACCTTGTCGGGGGAGGGGTAGCCGAAGGAGACCCGGTCGAACTCCACGGTCACCGGACCGTCCGGCACCCGGCGCGCGTCGGGCTTCTCGGCGATCAGCGGTTCGAGGTCGAGGATCTCGAAGACCCGTTCGAAGCTCACCATCGCGCTCATCACCTCCACGCGGGCCCCGGCCAGGGCGGTCAGCGGCGAGTAGAGCCGGGTGAGCAGCAGGGCGAGGGCCACGACGGAGCCCGCCTCCAGGCTCTCGTGCACGGCGTAGTACCCGCCGAGACCGTAGACCAGTGCGAGGGCGAGGGCGGAGACCAGGGTGAGGGCGGTGATGAACGCCGACTGGGCCATGGCGGTGCGGATGCCGATGTCGCGGACCCGGGCAGCCCGCGCCGCGAACTCGGCGGACTCCTCCGACGGGCGTCCGAACAGCTTGACCAGGGTGGCGCCCGGCGCGGAGAACCGTTCCGTCATCTGGGTGCCCATTGCGGCGTTGAGCGCGGCGGCCTCGCGCTGCATGCCGGCCATTCGCGCCCCCATCCGTCGCGCCGGCAACACGAAGACCGGCAGCAGGACCAGCGCCAGCAAGGTGATCTGCCAGGAGATGCTCAGCATCACGGCGAGGGTCAGCAGCAGGGTGACGATGTTGGAGACCACCCCGGACAGGGTGTTGCTGAACGCGCGCTGGGCGCCGATCACGTCGTTGTTGAGCCGGCTGACGAGTGCGCCGGTACGGGTGCGGGTGAAGAAGGCGACCGGCATCCGCTGGACGTGGTCGAAGACCGCGGTCCGCAGATCCAGGATCAGCCCCTCACCGAGGGTCGCGGACAATTTGCGGGTCAACAGGCCGAGGCCGGCTTCGGCCACCGCGATCACCGCGATGAGCAGGGCGAGGCGGGTGATGGTGGCGCTGCTCCCGCCGGCGACGATCGTGTCCACGACCCGGCTCGCGAGCAGCGGCGTCGCCACGGCCAGCAGCGCGGTCACCACACTGAGGAACAGGAAGGCGGTCAGGCCCCGCCGGTGCGGGCGGGCGAAAGCGGCGACCCGGCGCAGGCTCGCCCGGGAGAGGGGCCGGCGGTCCTGCCGGGCGTTCATGGCGCTGTGCAGCGATGTCCAAGCGGTGACTTCCATATCCATGCACCGAAGCGTAGGACCTCAACTAAACTTGAGGTCAATGCCCGGCGCCGGGCCGGCCTTCCGGAGCCTCGCAACTCCGTTACACAGCAGGGTTGTTCACCCCCTCACCGATGTCCGTACGCGGTGGCATCATCGGTCCATGACGCACGGATCAGAGACCACCCGTTCCGGACGGCAGGCCCTCGGCAGTGTCCTGGGGCGTTTCGAGCAGTGGGCGGACGAAACCCCCGAGGCCCGCGCGCTCATCGCCGGACAGGACGGTCTCACCTACGGGCAGCTCGATGCCCGCGCCAACCAACTGGCCCACCACCTCCTCGCCGCCGGGCTGCCCGACCAGAGCCTCGTCGCGGTGGCCACCGCCCGCCGGCCGGAATTCGTCGTCGCCGTCCTCGCCGCCCTCAAGGCCGGTGCGGCGTACGCGCTGATCGACGTCGCCGACGCGCACACCGGACGGCGCCAGCTCGCCGCGATCCGACCCGACGCCGTGCTCACGCACGCCGCCCACCAATTTCACCTCGACGACGGCCGGGGCCTGCGGTTCATCCGCCTCGGCGCCGAGGCCGACGCCATCTCCGAACGCCCCACCGACCGGCCCACCCCCGCGACGCGCGAGCGGGCCACCGCCGCGCTGTTGTTCACCGGGGCCGCGGCGCCGCGCCCCGTCCCCGTCGGCCACGCCCTGCTGCTCGCCGCCTGTGACAGCTGGGCCGAGGTCGCCGCGCCGGGCCCCGCCGACCGGCACCTGATCACCGCCGGGCCCGATGTGACCGCCTTCGCCGCGGGCTGGCCCCGCGCCCTGTGCACGGGCGGCGCCCTGGTCCTGGTCGAGAGCGGCCCCCGGTCGACGGAGAACATCCGCTCCGTGGTCGAGACCGACGAGGTCACCGTCCTGCACACCGGCCCGGCCGGGGCGGTCCGGCTGCTCTTCGACGAGCGCCCGGGGGCTGCCTGGACCCCGACCCGCGCCGGCGCGCCCACCCGCTCCCTGCGCCTGGTCACCGTCGGTGGAGACCGCCTCTACGTGGACGAACACGCCGCCCTGCACGCCCGCCTGCGGCCCGGAGCGCGCGTGCTGGCCCTCTACGGGACCACCGAGAGCGCCGGGATCGGCACCTGGTTCGAACCGTCCCGACTGCCCGCACCACCCGCCGCCCCCGAACGGCTCGCGCTGATCGGCACCCCGTTCCCCGGCTGCCGCACCGAGCTGCGCGACGGGCAGATCCTGCTCACCCCGGCCGACGGCGGGGACGCCATACCCACCGGCGACCTCGGCCTGCTCCGCCCCGACGGCCTCCTGGAGTTCCGCGGCCGCCTCCGCGAACGGATCACCGTCGAGGGCGGCCACCTCGACCCCCACCACCTGGAGTCCCTGATCCGGGGCCACGACGGCGTCGGGTCCGCGCTCGTCGCCGACATCCGGGACGGCGAGGAGCCAGGCAAGCGCCCCCGGGCCGGGTCCCGCGGACTCGTCGCCTACCTCGCCCCACCCCCCGGACCCCGGTCGGGCACCGATCTGCCCGACATCGCCGCGCTGCGCGCGCACCTGGCGGACCAGGTCCCTCCCGAGCACCTCCCGCACACCGTTGTCCCGCTGCGCGCCCTGCCCCGTGACCGGGCGGGCCGCGAAGACCGCACCGCCCTGCCGCTGCCGGTCCTGCCGAACGGCACCTCGCGGACCGCCCGCGGCTCGGGCAAGTACGCGGGGGCCGGCGGCGAGGCACTCTCGCCCGGCTGCGCCACCGGCTGCGTGGTGTTCCCACTGACCCTCCTCGGCCTCGCGCTCACCGACGTGTTCTGGCCCGGTTCGACCGACCTCACGGGGGTGCCGGCCCCCTGGGCGGCGCTGTTCTTCGTCCTCTACGTCTTCGAGGCGCTCGCCTTCGCAGTCGGTGTCGTCTTCCTGTTCGGCGGCGGCTCCCCGATGCGGCGCCAGGGCCGGGGCCGCGCCCTGACCAGGGCCACCCACCTGGCTGTCTGCTACCTGCTCGTCGCCTGGTGGCCCCAGGACAACCTCTACCGGCTCGCCGCCAAGCACGACTGGCCGCGCCAGGCCGCCCTCGTCTACGCCTTCAACATCCCCCTGATGATCGCCGGCGCCGTCGTGGCCTTCTACCTGACCCGGAAACCGGCCTCGGCGGTCGGGGCCGACGACTGAGGCGCGCGCCCGTCCGTGAACGCGCGCCCGTCCGTGAACGCGCGCCCGTCCGCGAACGGCCGCCCCACCGCGAGCGCCCCGGCCCGTACCAGTGCCTCGGCCGCGTCCAGCACCTCCCTGCTGTGCGCGGCCACCAGAACGCCCAGCCAGGGCGCCGGCTCGAACGCCGCGGTCGGGATCGCCGGGACGAACACCGCCCCGAGCCGCGCGCAGGCCCCTGTCAGCTCGCCGCACAGCTCGTCGAGCTGCCCGTCCGGCAGCCGAGCCCCCAGTTCCACCCGGTCCGCGATCCGTACCAGGTGTCCCGCGCCGCGCAGCGCGTCCAATCGGGCCGCCACCATGAAGGCGATCGCGGGCCCGGTCAGCCGCAGGTTCGTCTCGGTCGGCGCCAGGCCGCCCGCCCCGTCGGTGACGAAGTCCACGTCGAACCAGCCGCGGTAGCCGGCCGTCGCCAACTCCCGGCCCACCGCCGCCCCGAAGGCCAGCAGCGGGCCCTCTGTTCCCTCGGGCACCAGCCCCGGACCGACCGTCGCACCGCGATAGCCGCCGTCGGCCACGTCCATCACCGCCGCCCCCACCTCGTGGACCCGGCCCGCGCCGTCCACGAACCCGTCGTAGGTGAGGTCCCGCAGGTCGCCGCCGGGTTCCCCCGCCGCCGGACCGGGCACGTACTCCTCGACGAGCAGCGGGCCGCGCGGCAGCCGCCGGAGCAGAGCCCGCGCCCCGCCCGCCGCCCGCAGCAACTCGGGGGTGACAACGGTGACGCCCGAACCGCCGACGCCGTGCTCGGATTTGAGCACCGAGCCGACTCCGGCGGCGGCCCGCCGCGCCAGCATCCGCGCCGCTGTCCGGCGGGTCGGGGCCCGCCACTGCGCGGGCAGCCTGATCCGGGGATGGCCGCCGGCCGCCAGGACACGACCGAACAGGGCGTGCGAGGCCGACTTCGACTCGTAGTACAGCTCGCCCTGCCGCCAGGGCCGTCCCGCCAGTCGCCCGAAGGCCTCCGTCGTGCCCCAGGGTACGAGGGGCAGCCCGGCCCCCGTCAACCGCTCGGCCAACGCGGGCCGGGCCGCCACGGCCCGCGACAGGCCCGACCCCGAGTCCGCCAGGCCGTCGTACACCTCCACCTCGCCCCAGCCCAACTGCCTCCCCACCAAAGCGGGCCACCCCGCCGGCACCCGCCTCGGCAGCACCAGGGCCGCCGGCTCGGGACCGTAGAACGCGGCCAGCGCGGCGTAGTGGTGCGCGGCCGACTGCTCCCGGTCCAGCGAGGCGTCGGCGAACTGGGTGTTGAACTCGGCGACGTTGCCCACGTGTACCGCGCGGGCCCCGCCCGTCCACGCCCGCGCCCACCCGGCCAGGGCGACCGGAGCCACCTCGAACCGCACCAGCCCCTCGGGAGCGCCCGAGGAGGCCACCGCGCCCATCGCCCGGTAGAACCCGGCCGCGTGGGGATCGGCGTCGATCGACAACCTGCCCATGCCCGACTCCACCGCCCGGCGCAGCACGTCCCGGTACAACAGCCGCCCCACGCCCCGGCCGATGACCGCCGGCTCCACGAACAGCAGCCCGAGCCGGGCCCGTACCCCCTCGCCCTCCAGGGAGGCCAGTCCCAGCACGGCCCCACTCCCGTCCTCGGCGACCACCACCCGCCGGGCCGGCACGTCGTCCGGCCGGAGCGTCAACTCCGGTGCGCAGGCGGCCAGGAACCGCGCGTCGTACCCCCAGTGGGCCTTGGAGCGCAGGACGAGTGCGGTGAGCTCCCGCGCCTCCTCGGCCCGTGCGGCCCTGAGCCGTGCCACCTGCCGACCTCCCCATGGTCCGCCGCCCGGACCTGCGATAGATTCGCCCGGTCCGCGGCGGGGTGCAACCCCCTTCCTACCCACGCCTTCCGTCCCACGCGCAGACAGGCTTCCCCATGAGCGACATCCTCGACGGACTCGGCCGCACCAGCGCCTTCGGCGCCCTCGGTCTGGTGCTGCTGATCCTCGGCATCGTCCTGGTGGACGTACTGACGCCCGGGAAGCTCCCGCAACAGATCTGGGAGGAGCGCAACCGCAACGCCGCGCTGCTGCTCAGCTCCGCGCTGCTCGGTATCGGCGGCGTCGTCTTCACCTCGATCTGGACGACGTACGAGGACTTCGGCAAGGGCCTGCTGTCCACGGCGGCGTTCGGCGTGCTCGGCCTGGTGCTGATGGCGGTGGCCTTCCTGGTGCTGGACCTGGTGACGCCCGGCAAGCTCGGCGCCATCGTGGTCGACCCGGAGCCCCACCCGGCGGTCTGGGTCACCGCCTCCTGCAACCTCGCCGTCGCCGCGATCGTCGCCGCCTCCATCGCCTGACGGCCCGTACCGGCGCCCCTCACGCCAGGCCCAGTGCGAACACCGCGAACCCCGCAGCCAGTACGCCGGCCAGGGTCCGGCGGACCGCCGTCGCCCGCGTCCACGGCTCCTCGAAGCGGCGCGCGTAGCGGGCGGTGCCCACCAGCAGCGCCGCGAACACCGGCATCCGCGCCGGCCGGGCCGCGATCCACCCCAGGCTGTCGGGGGCTGTCGTCAGACCCGCCAGTTCCCCGACGAACGAGCCGGGTACGGCAGTGGCCGGCATGGCGCTCCGTTGCCGGCACAGGATCGTCGTCGCACACAGGTTGATCACCACGACCGGTGCCCACAGCGCGGGCCGGGCCAGCAGCCGCGCCAGCCGGTCGCGCAGCAGGATCGCCGCCCCCGACTGGGCCGCGGCCAGCGCGAGCGCGAGCAGCGACGGCGGGTGCGAGTTGGTCCGCGCCTCACCCGGCACCCCGACCATCGACGCCGGGTGGTGGAAGACCGTCAACAGCGTCGCGAACAGCACGACCCCGCCCACCAGCAGCGTCCACGCCCCGCGCCGTGCGATCCGGCCGTCGCCCCACGCCACGCCCAACTGGTAGGCGAACAGCCAGCCCGGCAGGATGTTCAGCGGTGACAGCCGGCCCGGCACGGAATCGGCGAGCGGCCCGTAGCGCAGGACGTCCACCACTCGCCCGGGCACCGCGGGCGTGGCAGCGGTGGCTGCCGCTGGTCCCGCGACGGAGGCGAGCAGCGGGGCCGCCGCCCTACCGCCGAGCCGATGCGCCGCCCGCCGGAGCGGCGCTCCGGGCCGGGCGGGCGTCCACAGCGCCACGGCGAACCGGGTGACCGCACGCGGCTCCCGGACGGGGGCGGGGGGAGGGGCCGTCGGCCCGGGTGCGTCGCTCATGACGGAACGGCGTAGGCGGCCGGGACCGCGACGGACGGTATGGGTAGGCTGCACCCGGTCGATCAAGGAGGACCGTACCCATGGGCGGGGCAGCCGCACTCGAAAAGCTGGTGCCGGTACTGCTGGCCTTCGGTGGCGGGGTGCTCCTCGCGCGCCGCAAGGTCGTGCCGCCCGAGGCGTCCAAGGCGTTCGCCGACTACGCCTTCCTGTTCGCGGTCCCCTGCTACTTGTTCGGGAACATCTACGCCGGCGACCTCGCCGCCCTCTTCGACTGGCGCGCCATCGGCGGTTACGCGGCGACCGCGGCCGTCGCGGTGCTCGCCGTGGTCCTCGGCGCGGTCGCCTACGGCATACGCGAGCCGCGCGCGGTCGCGCTGCGCGTCATGGCGGGCGTCCAGGTGAACACGGCCTACTTCGCCGTTCCCGTCTTCATCACCGTCTTCGGGACGGCCGCGCCCATCTTCCCGGTCCTGCTGTTCCAGGTCTGCGTACTGTCCCTCGTCGTCATCGCCATCATGGAGCTCGGCCGCGCCGGCGCGGCGGCCGGCGGCCCGGGCGTCCGTCTCGCCCGGGCGGTCCGCGCCTCCCTCGTCACCCCGCTCGTACTGGCCTGCAACGCGGGCATCGTCTTCAACCTGCTGTCGGTGCACCTGCCGAAGGTGGTGCTCGACGGAGCGGCGTTCGTCGGCGACAGCGCCTCCCCGGTGGCCCTGTTCGCACTCGGCCTGCACCTCGGCGGCACGGGATTCGGCGTCCGGGACACCACCCGCGAGGAGATGACGCTGATCGCGGTCAAGTGCGTGGGCTTCCCGCTGCTGGCGTGGGCGGTCTGCGGGGCCGTGTTCGGTGTCCACGGTGACTGGCTGGCCTACCTCGTACTGATCGCCGCCATGCCGACACCGCAGAACCTGTTCGTCTTCGCGCAGCGCTACGACGTGGGCATCGACCTCTCCGCCTCCGTGGTGATCAAGAGTTCGGTCGTCTCCCTCCTGCTGCTGCCCCTCTGGCTGCAGGCCGTCGTCTCATGACCCCCTCGCCCCCGCGGCGACAGCCGCGACCCGCCACCGCCGTCACCCTGGGGCTCGCGGTGGCCTGGGCCGCGCACGACCTCGAAGAGGTCGTCACGATGGCCCGGTGGAGCCGCACCCGCGTGCCCGCCCTGCGCGCACGCCTTCCCCGCGTCCCGGCCCGGGTCTGGGCCCCCTTCACGGACGTCGACGGCCGCGAGTTCGCCACCGCCGTCGGCCTCGTGGGGCTCGTCGTCGCGGCGGCAGCCGCGGACGGACAGCGCACGGGCGGGCGCTCGGCCTTCTACCAGGCTTCCCTGAACGGCTTCGGCCTGCACGGACTGGTCCATCTCGCCCAGTCCGCCGCCACCCGCGGCTACACGCCCGGCGTGGTCACCTCGCCGCTGATCGTCATCCCCTTCACCCTGTGGGCGCGCGGACGCCTCCGCCGGGCCGGGGTGCTGCGGCCGGGCCGGGCCCGGGACGTGGCGTTCGGCCTCGGCCTCGCCGGGGCGGCGACCGCCGCCGCGCACGCCGTGGCGCGACGGATCCGGTAGCCCCCGTACGTTCCCCCGGCGCGCCGCGGTCGTTGAGCGGGCATGGAGCTGCTGCCGATGAACGCGGCGCCGGGTGTCGGTGAACGGGCCGACGCCGCGGCCGATGCCGCCTGTCACCTCTACGACGCCGTCGCGCCCTGGGGCGCCGGCGAGCCCGGCGGGTGGAGCCGGACCGCCGCCGAGGACGCAGCCGAGACCATCGAGACCACCGCGCACGCGCTGGCCCGTATCCACCCGCGCGCCGAGGTCATTCTCGCCCCCGTGCACACGGCCCTCGCGGAGCTGCGCCGTCAGCTCGCCCTCGCCCCGGCGGACCCGCTGGGCGCCGAGGAGGTCCCGGCGACGCCGCGCACCGTCGGCAACCCGCGCCGGACCCGTTGGGTACGCGTCCACGCGCAGCCGGGGCCGCTCACCCGGTCCGGGCCGCCCGCGCCACCCGCGCCACCCGCGCCGAGGCGACTGCCGTCTCGTACAACGCCCTGATCTCCGTGCCGAAGTACGAGCTGTACGAGGTGTCGTCGGTGTCGCCGCCGGTCTTCCAGCCGCCGATGACCCCGACCACGTCACCGGTGAGGGTCCGCTGGTCGAAATGGGTCAGGAAGGGCCCGCCGCTGGTTCCTCCCGGGTAGCCGGTGCAGTCGATCCGCTGGAACGAGCCGGGGATGTTCGGATCGGAGCTGGTGAACTTCGTCGTCCGGTTCACGCACAGGCGCGGACGGGCCGCGGACGCCGGGTAGCCGACGAGCGTCACCGAGGGCTGCGCGTAGGCGGCGCCGGTCACCAGCCGGTTCCCGCCGACGACGTCCTCGACCAGCGCGCCCGAGGCGTTGGGCCCTACCTGGGCGAAGGCCACGTCGAGCGTGGCCGCGCGGTCGGCGCCCTCACGCCGGTAGCGGGGGTCGATCCATACCTTCGCCCGTCCGGCGGAGTCCCGCAGCACCGGGAACATCCCGTACGGCTGCGGCTTGTCGGCCCTGTAGCGCGGGACGAAGGCCACCTGCCGGGCATCCGCGCCGAGCAGGCAGTGCGCGGCACTGATCACCAGGTCGCGGCCGGGGGAGGAGACCACGCTCGCGGTGCAGAAGTACGCCCCGCCGCCCGTCATGACGAACATCCGCCCGACGACCGGCATGCCGTCGAAGTCGCGTCCCACGCCGGGGTGGGCGGCCGCGGCGGCGTAGGCCGGATCGGGGGCCCGACCCGGCTGGACGGCCACGACGGAATGCGAAGGCGTCGGCGTCGGCGTCGCGCTCGGCGCGGGCGCCGGGTCCGGGGTCGGTGGTGCCGGGGTGGGTGTCGGCGTCGCGTTCGGGGAGGGTGACTGCGCCGGGACGGCGGGGTCCGCGCCCGGGTCCGCGCCGGGGTCCGGGGACGGGTCCTCCACCGGGGCGGCGTCCGGCTCCGGCGGCGCGGGAACGGCCGAGGCCATCCGCTCGGGCGTCCAGAACGCCTGCGCCTCCACCGCCGACCAGCGTCCGAGGGCGGGGGCCGGGGCGCCGCGCGCCTCGGTGACCGCCAGCGGCCCGCCCACCAGGGCCAACGCGGCCGTGGCCGCCGCCATCGTCAACGTACGTCGCATGCAAGGGCTCCCTAAAGGGCGTGGGGGAAGCGGAACAGCCTGGCGGGGTCGTAGGTGCGCCGGACCTCTTCCAGGCGGGCGAGGTTCGGGCCGTAGTAGGCCTCGCGCCAGCCGACGAGCTTCGGATCGACGTAGTTCTGGTAGGCGCTGCCGCTCGCCCAGGGCCGCAGGTCACGCCACAGTCCGTCCAGCCACTCCTGGTGCCGGGCCACCTCGGCGGCCGACGCGGAGTCCGGCCAGTAGGCGAGGTACTGCGCGAGGAAGGCGTGGTCGCGGTGGGCGAAGGCGGTGTCCGTGGCGGCCGGCCGGTTCATGGCCCCGCCGCACTCCCCGAGGAACTGCACCACCCCGCGGCCGCCCGCGGGTACCGCGTCCCGGTGGCGGCGTACGGCGCCCAGCACCGCCCGGACGGCCGGCTCCGGAAGCCCCGGCTCCGCCCAGAAGTCCGAGCGGCCCGCGTAGGAGTGCCGGTCGACCAGCCCCCGCGGGTCCCGGCCGGGCAGCCGCCCCGGCAGCCGGCACTGGGCGGCGCTGCGCTCGGCGCACCCCGACATGGTCCGTACGGTGTCGCCGTACCCCCGCACGGTGACGGAGCCGTCCTGCGGCTCGCGGCCCACGAGGTCGGACAACCGGGTCAGTTCCCGCTCCAACTCATGGCGTCCGTCGAAGCACAGCACCCGGACCGCAGGGGCCTCGTCGCCGCCCGCTTCGAGGAGGAACTCCAGATGGCTCCAGAACGGGTCCGGGAGCCCGCCCAGCCAGCGCTGCCAGCCGTCGAGCACCGCCGCGGAATCGGCGGCGGCCCAGCGCAGTTCCGCCGAGGCCACGTCACCGACCGGGTGGGCCCGGAAGCGGAACTCGGTCACGACGCCGAAGTTCCCGCCCCCGCCGCCGCGCAACGCCCAGAACAGGTCGGGGTCCCGCTCGGCGTCGGCCTCCCGGACCACCCCGTCCGGCGTCACCACCCGCGCCCCGGTCAGGGCGTCGGAGGTGGTCCCGTACGCCCGTGAGGCCAGGCCCATTCCACCGCCGAGCGTCAGGCCGGCGATCCCGACGGAAGGGCACAGGCCCGTCGGGACGCCCAGGCCATGCGCCGCGAGGGCGCCGTTCAGGTCCCCGAGCCGGGCTCCGGCGCCGATCCGTACCCGGTCCCCCTCGACGGCCAGTGCGGACATGGCCCCGACGTCGATCACGAGCCCGGCGGCGGTGGTGGACCAGCCCGCGTAACTGTGGCCGCCGCCGCGCGGTACCACCGGTAGGGTGCGGCGCCGGGCGAACTCCAGACAGACGGCCACGTCACCGGCGTGCGCCGGATAGGCCACGGCGCCCGGAGCGACGGAGTCGTAGCGGGGCTGGAACAGCTGTCGGGCCTCGGGGTAGTCCCGGTCGCCGGGGACGATCACCCGGCCGTCGATCGCCCGGGCGAGCGCCCCGAAGTCGGCGGCGCCCGAAGGTCTCCGGGAGGCGGCCCGGGCGCCCGCCCCCACGGTGGAGAGAACGGCGGCGGCCGTGCTTATCAGGACCAGACGGCGGTGGAGACTCATCCCTCCTTCCTGCCATCGGGCGGAGCGTTCGGGACGAAGGCGGGCCGGCAAAGCCCCGGTTGCCCCCCGAACGGCCCAAACCGGTGTTACTTATCGCCGTCGTGGGCGGCGGGAGCCGGACGGTACGCCACACGATGGGCTCGCGCGCCGGCGGGAAGCCCGGCGGAAGCTTCTCGTGGCCCTCGGGCGCCGCCCCGGCCGCGCGCCCTGCACGAATCGGGCGCCGACCGGCCCGCCACGACGCCCGGCGCGGTCCGGTACGCCTCGCGCTCGATGCCGTCCGCGTGCTCCGCCCACAGCCGCTCGCCCCCGGCCGGGCACACCACCAGGACATCCCTGACGGGTGCCGTCTGCGGTGAACTGCTCGTAGGACGCGCCGGGTTCGGGCTGCTGGGTGCGCGGTGAGGCGGGCTCCGCGCCGGCCGGCCGGCTCAGGGAGCGTCCGGTGAATCCTGGCCGGGCACCCCCTGCCTCCCCGTCCGCCGACCGGCGATCGGGTGGGGCAGCTCCGCCCACTGGTCGCCGGGCACGCCCGGGCTCAGCCGCATCAGGGTCAGCGCCTTCACCGGGAGCGGCTCCCGCGCCAACGCCTCGCTGTCGGCGGTGGGCGGGAGCCGGTCCAACTCTGCCAGCGCTTCGCCGAGCGCCCGCCGGGAGCCCGCCGTGGCGGCGAGCGCCCCGGCCACCGCCGAGCCGAACACCTTGCGGCGCAGCGCCGTCACGTCGTCCGTGAGCTGGCGGCCCGACACCGCCGGCGCGGGCAGGCCGTGCCGGGCCAGCCGGGCCGGGCTGATCCGGATGTCGCCCAGATCGCGGTACACGAGCCGGACGGGCGCGCCGGCGGGGGAGAGGACCACCAGCAGGTTCTGCCCGTGCGCCTCCAGCGCCACCCCGAGGTCCAACGCCTCCAGGCACACCGAGAGGACGAGCCGCGCGAACTCCGCCCGCCAGAACACCGACCGTACCGGCGCGGTGCCCGCCAGCGCCGCGACCGGCACCACCCGCTCGCCCCGGCTTGCGTACGCCTCCGGCGGCTCGCGGAGCACCGCCGCCAGATCGGGGCTGTGCGCGGTGACCGCGCCCAGGGTGCGGGTCACGTGGAGGCGCCCGTCGAGCCGCGCGCACAGCACCTGCGCGAAGTCGGAGAGGGCCGCCGCCGTCTCGATCGAGCCGTAGGAGATGTCCCGGACGGAGGAGGTCAGCCGGGTGCTGAGCGCCGTCTTCACATGGGCGCCGCCCCCCGCCGGGGCGAGGGTCCGCAGCGCCATCAGCGGATGCGCCGTGATGCCGGGGCCGGTCGGGCCCCCGCCGGCCGGGCTCTTCAGGACATGCTCCGCCTGCCAAGGGTGTACCGGGATCAGGACGCGGTCCCCGTCCCGCAGCCGGTCCGGCCACGTCCCCGTCACCAGGCACTCGCCGGCGCCGACGGCGACCGTCCGGAGCTCGACCAGCGGCCGGTGCTCCGGTGCGTAGGCCAGTTGCTCGGCGACCGAGAACCCCGGTCGGGAGCGGCAGTTGGGGTGGTACGGGTGCCCGTCGACCACCCGCTGCTCCCACTGCCAGCCGGCCTCGGGGCCGTCGTCGGGGCCCTCCCGGGACTGACCCGCCCGGGACAGCGCCAGCGAGGCCGTGCTGTGGTCCAGCTCGGCGGCGAAGTCGGCGCCGTGCGGGACGCCCAGCGCCGCGACGAGACCGGCGGCCCGCCGGTGGACGTGACCGTCGAGGCGCAACTCCGTCACCAGGTCCCCGGTGGCATAGGGGTCGGGCAGCGGGCCTTCCAGCCGACCGCCCCCGGTCGTGAACACGACCAGGTGATCCGGCCCGCTCTCCCGGCGCTCCACCCACGGCAACGGTTCGAAGGCCAGCGCCCGCCACAGCCGGGTCAGCACGGCCGCCCGCGCGCCGTCCAGCGCG
The DNA here is from genome assembly GCF_040645975.1 of Streptomyces sp. NPDC046557. Classification (NCBI taxonomy): domain Bacteria; kingdom Bacillati; phylum Actinomycetota; class Actinomycetes; order Kitasatosporales; family Streptomycetaceae; genus Streptomyces; species Streptomyces sp. NPDC046557. The sequence goes on along the minus strand of NZ_JBEYZH010000001.1, from coordinate 208,957 downwards.
GCGGCGTAGGGCGCGCCGAGCGCGGGGCGCGCCTCCGCGAGTTCGGCGGCGATCGTCTCCTCGGCCGAAGGGCGGGGGGCATGCGTGGCGTGCATGGCGTGCGTGCTGCGGTCCAGGGTTCCGTTCCTCTCTCATAATTGTCTTACCCGATGATCGGTGATGATCACCGAATGGATCGAATGGAACCAGTGGACCTCAACGCCGCCGCCGACGCGTACGCCTCCACCCCGTTGCTGAACTGTCTGCTGCGGGAGACGGCCGATGCCACCGGGGAGGAGGGCGTGCACCGGCTGCGCGGCAGCGGTCGGCTGCTACGGGTGCGCGGTGGCCGTAGGCCCGTACGGCCGGAACTGGGTACGCGGCAGGGCTGGCGCCCGCTCAGTCATGCGGAGCTGGTCAAGCTGAGCTCCGACGAGTTGCGCCTTTACACCGGGGTTCCCAACGACGAACTGCCGGCCGAGATCAACGACAGCAGGGACGCGATCGCGGCGCTGCTGGGGGCCCGCGCGGCGGCCGAGGCCCCGGCCGACCCGTACGTCCTCTCCGAGCAGGCCCTGGTCATGGGGCATCCGCACCACCCAGCCCCCAAGGCGCGCGGCGGCGCCCCCGCCGCGAGCTGGCTGCCGTACGCCCCCGAGGCCCACGCCCGCTTCCCGCTGCTCTTCCTCGGGGTGCGCGAGGACCAGGCCATGGAGGAGGGGGGCCCGGCCGCCGCCGACGCGATCGAGGCGCTCGCCGGGACCCTCGACGGCCCCCGGGCGCCCGCCGGGTACCGGCTGCTGCCCGCGCACCCGTGGCAGCTGGCCCTGGTCGCCGGCCGCCCAGCGGTGCGCGAGGCGTTCGCCGACGGGCGGCTGGTGCGGCTCGGCCCGGGCCGACGGCCCGTCTGGCCGACCGCCTCCGTCCGCACCCTCTACGTACCGGACCCGGCCCGGGACCTGTTCCTCAAGTTCAGCCTCGACGTCCGGATCACCAACGACGTGCGCCGGCTGTGGCGGCACGACCTGCTGCGGGTCCGGCGCACGGACGCGGCGGTCCTGGCCGGGTTCGCAGACCTGCGCCGGGCCGGGTCGAACGCGCTGTGGCTCTCCGACCGGGGCTACCGTACGGCCGGCTTCGCCTTCGAGGAACTCGCCGTCCTGGTCCGGGACGGTCTGCACGGGCGGCTCGCGCCCGGGGCGGGCCCGCTGCTGGCGGCCGCGCTCGCCGAGGGCTTCGAGGGCAGTCCGCTCGCGTCCGCCCCGGACCCGGCCGCGTGGTGGCGGGCGTACCTGCGCCAGGTGGTGCCGCCGGTGCTGGGACTGTTCGCCCGGCGCGGGATCGTCCTGGAAGCCCACCTGCAGAACTGCCTCGTCGCGGTCGACGGCCGGGGCATGCCGGTCCAGGCGCTCTTCCGTGACGCGGAGGGCGTCAAGCTGCCGGCGGACCTGTCGCGCGAGGCGGCCTGGCAGCGGCTCGTCTACTGCCTGGTGGTCAATCACCTGACGGAGATCGCCGGGGCGCTGGCGGAGCGGCACCCGGACGTCGCCGGGCAGCTGTGGCCCGCGGTCCGCGAGGAGCTGCTGCGCTTCGACGCCGCCCACGACCTGCCGGAGATCGCCGGGCTGCTGGCCGCGCCCACGCTGCCGGCGAAAACGAATCTGCTGCTGCGGTGGACCGGCGCGGACGGCGCGGACGCGCGCTACCTGCCGCTGCCGAACCCGCTGCGGATCCATGGGGGGTAGGGATTCGGCCAAGGTGGTTCCGGTTGTCCGCCGACCCCGTGTCAAAGGTATAGACCACTGCTAGGTTGGTCGGGCAGACCGCAGTCCTTGGCCCCCGTCAGAGGAGACGTCATGCCCGGCCCGGCCGCCATGCCCAAGTACCAGCGGATCGCCGCCGCCCTGCGGCGGGAACTCGACCGAGCGTCGCGGAGTCCGGGCGGGAAGCTGCCGTCCGAACGCAGCCTGGCGGAACGTTACGGGGTCAACCGGCAGACCGTACGGGCGGCGCTCCAGGAACTGCGGGCGGAGGGGCTGGTCGTGACCGGACGGCGCGGCACCCGCCCGGCACCGACCGCCGCCCCCACCCCCCTCGCGCCGGCGCCGGCGCGGTCCACCCGGCCGGCGGGGGCTCCCGTCGCCACCACCCAGGGCCGGCTCACGCTCGTCAGCGTGCCGCCGTCCTTCGCCGCGCTGCTCGGCATGCGCGGCGGGGAGCGGACGCTGGTCCACCACCACCGCGAGCTGGGCCCCGCCGGGGAGACGCGGCGGCACGCGGTGACCTACCTCTGCCCGCGCGTCGTGGCGCGGACGCCGGAGCTGGCGGAGCTGCGCGAGCGGGTGGCCGCCCGGGACCTCGACCTCACGCCCCTCGAACGCTGGCTGGAGCGCGCCGCGACCCAGGGCCGGACGGTCGAGACCCTCACCATGACCCGCACCACCCACCCGCCGGCCACCGCGACCCCCGCCTGTGGACTCACGGTGCGCCGCGCGCTGCACGACCCCTCCGGACGCCTCCTCGCCCTCACCGACCTGGCCTTCCCCGCGTGGGACCGCCTGACCTTCCACCGCGACCGCCCGACCCCCGCGTTCCGGGTGATCTGAACGCGCGGCGGTACCCGGGACCGACGCGCGGTTCCGCGTGCGGGGCGCCTTCCCCCGAGGGGATCGGTCGAGGGTCAGCCCCCGACGCCGACGCCCGCTTCCGCCCCCGCCTGGGACCCCGCTTCCGCCCCCGCCTGGGACCCGGCTTGGGACACCGTGCCGGCCTCCGTCTGGCGCGGGGTCGGGGCACCGGCGAGCAGGGCGAGGAGGCCCGCCACCTGGACGCCCGCCTCGGCGGGGTGGCGGAACAGCGCGTTGTCGGAGATCTCGTACCGGTTGCGGCGGCCGTCGCGCACGCGGCGCAGGTAGCCGTCGGTCTCCAGGTCGGTGACGATCGCCTGGACGGTGCGCTCGGTCAGGGCGCACGTCATGGCCACGTCCCGCAGGCGTACACCGGGATCCCGGGCAATGGCCACGAGTACGCGGGCATGATTCGTCAAAAATGTCCAATTATGTCGCTGAGACGGACTGCCCATAGGGTCATGATGCGACACCCGATTCAGGTGGCGCAATACGTGAAACGCGTTTCCGGTATTTCTTGACGTAAGAGCGGAAGCAGTCCAACATCTACCGAAGTCAAGGTCCCGCGCCGCAAGCCGACCAGCCCAAGGAGCGAACCCCCATGCCGGTCCCGACCCCTTCTCCCCGCACCGCCGACACCGCTCGTCCGGCCGACCTGGGAGTCCCTGTCCCCCGCCCCCGCCCGTACACCGCGGGCCTGCCGCTGATCGAGGACCCTCGGGAGGTGGCCCCGGCGGACGCCCGGGAACTCTCGAAGGTCTTCTTCGCGCGCCTGCGGGAGCTGTCCGAGGGCACCCCGGAGTACCAGTACGTCCGTAACACCCTGATCGAGATGAACGCCTCGCTTGTCCAGTACGCCGTCCGCCGCTTCCGGGGCCGCGGCGAGGGCGGTGACATGGAGGACATCGTCCAGGTCGGGACCATCGGCCTGATCAAGGCGATCGACCGGTTCGACCCGACCCTGGAGAACGAGTTCTCCACCCTCGCCATGCCGTATATCACGGGCGAGATCAAGCGGCACTTCCGTGACACCAGCTGGGCCGTCCACGTCCCGCGCCGGCTCCAGGAGCTGCGCATCGACATCGCCAAGGCCAAGGAAGAGCTGACCGTACGGCTGGACCGCTCGCCGACGGTCGCCGATCTCGCCGCGCACCTGCGCCTCAGTCAGGAAGAGGTCGTCGAGGGGCTGGTCGCGGCCAACGGCCACACCAGCGGCTCCCTCGACGCCCCGCAGTCCGAGCACGGCGACGCCACCGAGGGCCAGAGCCTCGCCGAGGTGATGGGCGAGGAAGAGCCGGCCATGGAGCTGGTCGAGGACATCCAGACCCTCGCCCCGCTGCTCGAACAGCTCACCGATCGCGAGCGCCGGATGCTCCAGCTGCGCTTCGGCGAGGAGCTCACCCAGGCCCAGATCGGCGCCGCCCTCGGCATCTCGCAGATGCAGGTCTCACGTCTGCTGACCCGGCTGCTCGCCCATCTTCGCGCGTCCATGCTGGCCGACCCGGAGCCGTCCGAGGCCGCTGCCGGGTGTCCCGCCGTGCCCGCTCGCCGCAGCTGACCGGCTCGCACCCTCGAAGGCCGACACCGACCCCGGCAGCGAAGCCGGCAGGCTCACCCCGACGCACGTCGCCACCCCCGGCGGCGTGCGTCGGCGTATGCCCGCCGAACCCTTCGACCTCACCGTGAGGTAGATCACCTTTGCGTTTGCACTGAATAACGGCGGGAACGAGCGGATCTGGAACGGAACCTTCCACCGGCCTGTCACACGGCCGGCGCAAGGGCGGGCGGATCCCGCACCGCTCCACGGCGCGCGCCGCCCCACCGGCGCGCGAGCCGTATCCCCACGACCCGCGAGGTGTATGTGTCCACGCTCCAGGCCGAGCACGTGTACAAGGTGTTCGGCAGACGGCCCGGCGACGGCGAAGGCGGCGCGGAGGTGATCCGTACCCTCGAAAACGGCGCCGACCGCGAGGAACTTCGGGCCGACGGGGTCACGGCCGCCGTGATCGACGCGTCCTTCCGCGTCGAGCCCGGCGAGATCTTCGTCGTCATGGGCCTGTCCGGATCGGGCAAGTCCACCCTCCTGCGCATGCTCAACGGACTGCTGGAGCCCACTGCGGGACGCATCCTCTTCGACGGCGAGGACCTCACCGCGCTCGCCCCGGCCGACCTGCGCCGGGTCCGTTCCACGAAGATCAGCATGGTGTTCCAGCACTTCGCTCTGTTCCCACACCGAAACGTGCTGGAGAACGCCGGCTACGGTCTGGAGGTCCAGGGCGTCCCCCGGGCCGAGCGCGAACGGCGCGCCGCCGAGGCGCTGGCGCTGTGCGGGCTCGGCGGCTGGGAGAAGTCCTGGCCCGACGAGCTGTCCGGCGGTATGCAGCAGCGCGTCGGTCTCGCCCGCGCCCTCGCCACGGACGCCGACCTGCTCCTGATGGACGAGTCGTTCAGCGCCCTCGACCCGCTGATCCGGCGCGACATGCAGGACCAGCTCCTCGAACTCCAGCGCACGCTGAAGAAGACGATCGTGTTCATCACCCACGACCTCAACGAGGCCATGCGGCTCGGCGACTCGATCGCCGTCATGCGCGACGGCAGGATCGTCCAGCAGGGCACCGCCGAGGACATCCTGATCCGGCCCGCTGACGAGTACGTCGCCTCCTTCATCCAGGACGTCGACCGCTCCCGGGTCCTGACGGCCGACGCCGTCATGGAGGAGCCCGAACCGGGCGCCGACGCCTGCGACTGTCCCACCGTCAGCGCGGCCACGCCGCTCGCCGACCTGTGCGCGGTCAGCGCCCGGGTGCCGCACCCCGTCGCCGTCACCGGCGCGGACGGCTCCGTCGTCGGATCGGTGGGTCAGGACCGCCTCATCGCCTTCATCGGCGACGAACAACGGCCGCCGATGCACTGCGCGACGGAGGTGGCCGCCTGATGCCCCGTATCCATCTCGGCGCCTGGGTCGACAGCGGTGTCGACTTCCTTCAGCGCCACCTGTCCTGGCTCTTCGAGGCGATCAGCTCGCTGGTCAACGGCCTCTACGACGGCATCGACGCCGTCCTGTCCGCGCCCGCCCCGCTGCTGTTCGCCGGCATCCTCGCCGTCGCCGCGTGGTGGCTGCGCGGGCTGCTCGCCGGCCTGCTTGCCTTCGCCGGGTTCGCGCTCGTCGACTCCGTCGGCTTGTGGGACGACGCGATGTCCACGCTCTCCCTGGTGCTGGTCGCCACCCTGGTCACCCTCGTGATCGCGGTGCCGCTGGGCATCTGGGCGTCCCGCTCGGACCGGGTGAGCGCCGTCCTGCGGCCCGCCCTCGACTTCATGCAGACCATGCCCGCCATGGTCTACCTCATTCCCGGCATCATCTTCTTCGGGGTCGGCGTGGTGCCCGGCATCATCGCGACGATCATCTTCTCGCTCCCCCCGGGCGTGCGGATGACCGAGCTCGGCATCCGCCAGGTCGACGGTGAGCTGGTCGAGGCAGCCAACGCCTTCGGCACCACCCCGCGCAACACCCTCGTACGGGTGCAGTTGCCGCTGGCGCTGCCCACGATCATGGCCGGCATCAACCAGGTCATCATGCTCGGCCTCTCCATGGTCGTCATCGCCGGCATGGTCGGCGGCGGCGGGCTCGGCGGCGCCGTCTACCGTGCCATCGGCAGCGTCGACATCGGCCTCGGCTTCGAGGCGGGCATCTCCATCGTCATCCTCGCCATGTACCTGGACCGGATGACCGGCGCCCTCGGACGGCAGGTCTCCCCGCTCGGCCGGCGCGCCCTCGCCAAGGCGCGCGCCGCCACGCACGGCGCCGCCCGGCTGTGGCAGCACCGGCCGCAGCCGGCCCACGCCCTGAGCGGCGTCGTGGTCCTGGCCCTCGTCGCGGGCGGCCTGGGCATGTTCGGCGGCGGCTCTCCCGCCGCGACCGCCTCCGGCCTGCCCAACACGGGCAAGGGCCGCACCATCAGCATCGGCTACATCCCCTGGGACGAGGGCACCGCCTCCACGTTCCTCTGGAAGGAGCTCCTGGAGCGGCGCGGCTACAAGGTCGACGCCCGCCAGTTGGAGCTGGGCGCCCTGTTCACCGGCCTCGCGGGCGGACAGATCGATGTCCAGACCGACGCGTGGCTGCCGGTCACCCAGGCCGAGTACTGGAAGAAGTACGGGAACAAGCTGGACGACCTGGGCGCGTGGTACGGCCCGACGTCCCTTGAGGTGAGCGTCCCCTCGTACGTGAAGGACGTCTCCTCCCTCGCCGACCTCAAGGGCAAGGGCAGCCGGTTCAAGGGCCGGATCATCGGCATCGAGCCCAGCGCGGGCGAGATGACGATGCTCAAGGACAAGGTCCTGCCGCGGTACGGCCTCGACGGCGAGTACCAGGTCGTCGACGGCTCCACCCCCGGCATGCTCGCCGAACTCAAGCGGGCCTACGCCAAGAAGGAGCCGATCGCGGTCGTGCTCTGGTCGCCGCACTGGGCCTACGCCTCGTACGACCTGAAGAAGCTTCAGGACCCGCAGGGCGCCTGGGGCAACGGCGCCGGCATCCACACCGTCACCCGCAAGGGCTTCGCGGCCGACGAGCCGGAAGTCGCCGCCCGGATGCGCTCGTTCAAGCTGACCGAACAGCAGCTGACCGGCCTGGAGGCCAAGATCCAGGAAACCGGCAAGGGCAAGGAACAGCAGGCCGTCCGTGCCTGGCTGGACGCCCACCCGGAGGTCGCCAAGCTCGGCTGAGCGGCTACTGCACGCCGGCGCCGGTGCGCGAAGGACCGTACGGTCCTCCGCGCACCGGCGCTTTCGCGACAGCGCCCCCGACCTCGGACCGCCACGGCCCGTTCGGGCTCGGGCGCCTGCGGTCGCCGGGCAGCGGTACACGGGGTGGACCACCCGTGCGTGCGGGGTGGCGGGCATGGCACAGTGCCGGCAGTACACCCGACGGACCAGGGAGCCGCCATGCGTGACCCGCACACCGCGCCGCCGACGCTCCGGGCCGCGCCCGACGTGCCCGGAGGTCGGGCGGGCCCGTTGCCGCCCTGCCCGGTGTGCGCCGGCCGTGCGGAGCGGGTTTCCTGGCGCCGCCGCCCCGGGGAGCCTCTGGTCCTGGTCTTCGACCCCTGCGGCCACCGCCACCCCGTATCGGCGCCGCCGCTCCTGACCGTCACCCCGGAAATGACGCTGGAGATCTGACCCCCGCGCTGCCCCGCCCGCGTGCGCGCCGTCGCGCTTGAGCAGGAGTCATGACCCGTCAGACACCCCTACCGCCTGCGACACGGGGATGTGGGACGACGCGGCGCCGGTGGCGATGGAACGGCTCGGATGAGTCGAAGCCCCGGCCGTTCGTCGTGCGTGAAGTTGCTTGTTGAAGCGCGATTTCGAGCAACTTCCTTCATCCCGGCTCCGCGAGCCGCTATCTTGGCCGTGTTGTTTGCCAGGCGCATGCCAAAGCGGTGAGTCCGTGACCCGGACCGCACGAGGAGCTGCCCCATGACACTGACCCTGAGGCGCGTCCGTTCCTTCCCCCGCCCCGCCCGCGCGAGACACCGGGTCGGAGCGCGCCGCCGCGCACCCGGCGCCGCCCTGCTCGCCGGCCTCCTCGCCGTGGCGGGACTGGCCGCCGCCGGCCCCATGGCCCCACCGGCCGACGCGGCTCCGGCGCCCGCCACGGCGGGCAACGCCACCGGTCTCACCCGGTCCGGCAACACCTTCACCGTGTCCACCTCCTCCGGCGCCAAGGCCCGTGTGGTCATCGCCCGCGCCGACATCTTCCGACTGTGGCTCTCGCCCGACGGCGCCTTCACCCAGGACCCCGCGGGCACCGACCTCGCCCCCACCACCGACTTCGGTCCCGTGGACACCACGTACACCGACGCGGGCACCTACTACCGGATCACCACCGGCGCCCTCTCCGTCCGCGTCAACAAGACGCCCCTGCGGTTCTCCGTCTACCGCGCCGACAACGCCACCCTCGTCTGGCAGGAGACCCAGCCCACCTCCTGGACCGCCACCCGTACCACCCAGTACCTCGCCCGGGGCGCCGACGAGCAGTTCTACGGAACCGGCCTGCGCCTGGGCGAATGGGCCCTGCGCGGCAAGACGGTCCCCGTCGCCGTGGACAACAACTGGCGCGAGAACGACAACGCCAGCCCGGCGCCCTTCTACATGTCCACCAACGGTTACGGCGTCATGCGCAACACCTGGGCCCCGGGCTCGTACGGGTTCAACGCCCCCACCACCCTCGCCCACGACGAGAAGCGCTTCGACGCCTGGTACTTCACCGGCGACTCCCTCAAATCGGTCCTCGACGCCTACACCGACGTCAGTGGCAAACCCTTCATGGCGCCGATGTGGGGCTTCGAACTCGGCAACGCCGACTGCTTCAACGCCTCCAACCCCGCCTACCAGGGCGACCACGACCGCGCGCGCCACCAGACCACCCCCGACGTGGTCGGCTACGCCTCAGACGCCCGCGCCGCCGACATGCCCTCGGGCTGGTTCCTGCCCAACGACGGCTACGGCTGCGGCTACACCTCGCCCCTCAAATCCACCGTCGACGCCCTCAAGGCCAAGGGGTTCCAGACCGGCCTGTGGACCTCCACCGGCCTGACCGACATCGCGACCGAGGTCGGCGCCGCCGGCACCCGGGGCGTGAAGACGGACGTCGCCTGGATCGGCGGCGGGTACAAGAGCGCCTTCACCGGCGTCCGGCAGGCCGTCGACGGCATCGAGAAGAACTCCGATGCCCGCCGCTACGTGTGGACCGTCGACGGCTGGGCCGGCACCCAGCGCAACGCCGTCGTCTGGACGGGTGACACCAACGGCACCTGGGACGACATGCGCTGGCACGTCCCCGCCATCACGGGCGCCGGCCTGTCCGGCCTCAACTACGCCTCCGGTGACGTCGACGGCATCTTCGGCGGCAGCCCCGAGACCTACGTCCGCGACCTCCAGTGGAAATCCTTCACCCCCGCGTTCATGACCATGTCCGGCTGGGGCGCGACCAACCCCGCCGCCGGCTACCAGGACAAGCAGCCCTGGCGGTTCGCCGAGCCCTACCTGTCCATCAACCGCAAGTACCTCCAGCTCAAGATGCGGCTCATGCCGTACCTGTACACGATGAGCCGCGTCGCGCACGACACCGGCGTGCCCAGCACCCGGGCGATGGTCCTGGAGTACCCCGACGACCCCGTGGCCCGCGGCAACCTCACCAGCGGCCAGTTCATGGCGGGCGACTCCTTCCTCGTCGCGCCGGTCGTTTCCGACACCTCCGTACGCGACGGCATCTACCTGCCCGCCGGCACCTGGACCGACTACTGGACCGGCACGACCTACGCGGGCCCCGGCTGGCTGAACGGCTACAAGGCGCCCCTCGACACCCTGCCGCTCTTCGTCAAGGGCGGCGCGATCGTGCCGATGTGGCCGCAGATGAACTACACCGGGGAGAAGCCCGTCTCCACCCTCACCTACGACATCCACCCGCGCGGTAACTCCGCCTTCAGCCTCTACGAGGACGACGGCCGCACCCGCGCCTACCAGTCGGGCGCGTTCGCCCGCCAGCAGGTGAACGTCAGCGCCCCCACCGCCGGTACGGGCGACGTCACCGTCTCCGTGGGCGCCCCCACCGGCAGCTATGCCGGTCAACCGACCTCGCGGGGCTACGAGTTCAGCCTGCACCTGGCCTCCGCGCCCACCGCCCTGAGCGTCGGGGGCGTCCCCCTCGCCCGGCTCGCCTCCAAGAGCGCGTACGACGCCGCGGCCACCGGCTGGTTCTTCGACCCGACCGATCGCGCCGGCGTCCTGTGGGTGAAGACCGGTACGAAGCAGGGCGCGTTCGCCGTCACGGCCTCCGGGGTGCGCCTCCCCGCGGCCGGCGCCCTCCCGAGCGGCTCGACCCCGCTGCCGCAGTCGGCCTGGAGCCTGGTCTCCGCCGACAGCCAGGAAACCGCCGCCGAGAACGGGGCCGCCGCGAACGCCTTCGACGGCGACCCGGCCACGATGTGGCACACCGCCTGGTCATCCGGCACCGCAGCGCCCCTGCCCCACGACCTGCAGATCGACCTCGGCGCCCGCTACACCGTGGACGGCCTGGGCTACCTGCCCCGGCAGGACGGCGGGGCCAACGGCCGCATCGGCTCCTACGAGATCTACGTGTCCGACACCACCACCGACTGGGGCCCCCCGGCCGCCACCGGAACCTTCGCCGACACCGCCTCGCTCCAACGGATCACCCTGCCCGCCAAACCGGGCCGCTACCTGCGCCTGCGCTCCCTCACCGAGGCCGGCGGACGAGGGCCCTGGACCAGCGCGGCCGAACTCACCCTCACCGGCCGGCCGACGCCCCTCCCCGCCGACGCCACCCTCGTCAACTCCGCGTCGGCATCCTGCGTCGACCTACCGCACAGCAACACCACGCCCGGCACCGAACCCACCCTCTACCCCTGCCACGGGGGCCCCAACCAGCGCTGGACCCTGCGCGGCGACAGCCACCTCACCGGGCTCGGCGGCGTCTGCCTCGACGCCACGAACGCGGCGGCCGTCACCGTTCAACCCTGCGGCGCCGCCACCGGCCAGACCTGGCAACCGGGCCCCGACGGAAGCCTGCGCAACGCCGGCCGATGCCTGACCCCGGAGGGCTCGGCGTCCGCCGACGGCACCCGCCTCACCCTCGCGGCCTGCGCGAACACTTCCGCGCAGCGGTGGACGTTCACGCCGTAGGCCCTGGATGGAAGGACCCTCGGGAAGACCATCGGAAAGACCCCTCGGTGGGTCGACACCCGGAACCACGCCCGCCCGGAGTCCGGACTCCGGGCGGGCCCGGTTCCGGGTTGCCGCCCGGGCCCTGTGTCGATCCTCATCGAGGCCAAAACCCAAGTCAATCCCCGGGTTTCACCCACATACCCAAGCTGTAGCTTGGCCCTCATGACCCTCGACGACCTCCGCGTCTTCGTCGCCGTGTGCCGCACCGGCAGCCTCAGCGCCGTCGCCCGCGACCTCGGCCGGACCCAGCCCGCCGTCAGCCAGCACGTCCGACGCCTGGAGAAGGAGACCGGCACCGCGCTGCTCGAACGCCACGCCCGCGGGGTGGTCCCCACCGAAGCCGGCCGTATCCTGCTGGCCGCCGCGGCCGACGGCATCGCCGGCCTCGACGGCGCCCTGCGCCGCCTCGACGACCTCGTCCACGGCGACGCCGGATCGGTCCGTGTCACCACGGGCGCGACCACCGTCCGGCACTTCATGTCCGAGGCCGTCGTCACCTTCCGCCGCCGCCACCCCGAGGTGAGCCTGGAGTTCCAGACCGAGAACTCCAGCCGCAGCTGCTTCGCCGCCCTCGCGGCCGACGACCTCGACCTCGCCTGGATCACCATCGGCGACCCTGTCCGAGGCATCGAGCAACGCCCCATCATGCACCTGCCCTGGGTCCTCGCGGTCGGCGCCGACGACCCCCTCGCCGACCGGCCCCGCGTCGAGCCGGCCGAACTCGGCGGCATCCGTCACATCCGGCTCCCGGAGAACTCCGCCTCCCGCGCCCAGCTCGACACCGCACTCGCCGCGCGCGGGGTCCGGATCAGCCGCTCCGACACCAGCGTGGCCGACTGGGACACCGCCCTGCTGCTCGCCGAACTCGGTCTCGGCCATGCCCTGGTGCCGGCCCTGCCGGGCTGGCGGGTGCCCGGGGCCGAGGGGCCGCTGCGGCTGCTGCCCGTCCCCGCGCTGCCGCCCCTCGCGGTGGGCTGGGCCGTGCGTCGTTGGAGCGCACTGACCCCACCGGCCCGCCTCTTCGCCGACGAGGTCGCCCGCTCCTGCACCGCCCGCGCCGCCGGCCACGCGCGGACCGGGGCACACGGCTCTTGATCAGCCGGCCGATTCCCCCCGGTCCGGGTCGCGCGGCGCGGCCGGGGCGCCCGTCGGCGCCGCCGGGGCGGGGCCCAGCGTCGTGGTGCCCGGGACCGCCCTGTGCGCCAGGCCCGTGCGGTACACGTCGAGGGCGGCCTCCGTGCGGCCGGCGCGCCGCAGCAGGTCCCCGAGCAGCCGGCACAGGTCCGCGAGGTCACCCGTCGCCCCGCTGCGCTCCAGCAGCGACAACGCCCGTACGTAGTGCTCCTCGGCGCCCTCGGCGTCCCCCCGCTCCTCGGCGATGAGACCGAGCAGCCGGTGCGCTCCGCCCGCGTGCACGGCGCCGTGTTGCTCGCCCAGCTCCAGCAGCGCCGACAGCAGCCCGACGGCCTCGTCGTACCGACCGAGCCGGCGCAGTACGTCGGCCAGCTCGACCTCGACCTGGGCGGTGTAGAGCGCCGCCCGCTTGGCGGCGAGCATGTCCCGGGCCGTGCGCAACTCCCCTTCGGCGGACCGCAGTTCACCCCGCTGTGCCTGCACATAGCCGCGCATCCAGTGGCAGTGCGCCAGATCGGTGCGCAGTCGCAGTTGCCCGTACACCGCCTGTGCCTTGGCGAGGGAGGCGTCCGCGTCGGCCGTGCGGCCCTCCGCGAGGAAGGTCCGCGCGACCTGCCGGTGCATGCCCGCGACCAGCGCCGGGTCCTGGACCTGTGGAGCCAGCGCCAGGGCGAGTTCGGCTGCGTGCGCCGCGCGGGCGTGTGCCCCCATGTCCATGTACGGGCCGATCACGGCGGCGTAGAGAAGCACCAGCGCCTCCGGGTCGCCCAGCCCGCCGGCGTTGAGCTCGTCGATGGCCGATTCGAGGAGGTAGCAGGCGTAGCGCAGTTCCCCCGCGAGCAGGTGGGCCACGGCCCGACCGCGGACGGCGCGGGCGCGGCGGGGGAGCGGCTCGTGCGCCAGCAGCCGCTCGGCCGACTCGAAATGCCGTATGGCGTCCGTCAGTTCGCCGCCCTCCAGGGCGCAGTCGCCCAGCCCCAGCAGCACCTCCGTCCGCTCGGGGTCCAGGCCGAGCTGCTCGGCGTCGGTGAGCAGCCGCCGGAAGAGGACGGCGGCCTCGTCGGCGGCGCCCGTCGCGAGGGCCCGCTGGGCGTCGGTCAGCGCGAGGCGCAGCTCGGTGGCCAGATGGGCGGGGCGGCCGGTGGCGAGTTCCTCGTAGGAGGTGCCGAGGCGCTCGGCGAGGAAGCGCAGGGCGGTTTCCGACGGGCGGACCCGCCCCGACTCCAGGGTGGAGATGTAGGCCGGCGTATACACGGGCTCAGCCAACTGCCGCTGGGTGAGCGCGCGTTCCGCCCGAAGCCGCTGCACGCGGCGGCCGATTGCGGCCGGTTCGTCCATGAAGTCCCCTCTGGTCATGTGAACTCCCCAGTATTCAGCGGGAGATGCCCATTGCGCACGTCCTCCGCACCCCCCTAACTTAAGCACTCGGTTAAGCCTGCTTATCTTATTGTTTATGTTCCTCGGGGAGGGGCTTCATGGGGTCACCCATCCGCTCGACCGTCCGCCTGGCCGTAGCGGTCCTCGGCGCGAGCGCCCTGTTGCTGGCCGCCGTGCCCGCCGGAGCGGCCGCCCCGCCACCCGGAGCGCCGGCGCCCCACGCGGTGGAGGTCGAGGTGCCGGGGCCCGAACAGGGCGGCGACGCCGGGTCCGGGCACGTCCGGGTCCCGGCCGCCGGCCACGACAAGGCCCCCACCGGACTCTCCGCCGCCGAGCGCGACGCCGACGGGGAGGTCACCAAGGCCGTAGACAACGGCCCCAGCGCCGATCGCCTCGATGTCGTCGTCATCGGCGACGGCTACACCGCCGCCGAACTGGGCAAGTTCCACGACGACGCGCGACAGAAGTGGGCCGAGGTCACATCCGTCGAGCCGTACGCGACCTACCGCAACCTGTTCAACGTCTGGACGGTCGACGCCGTCTCCCGCGAATCCGGCGTCTCCGGCGACCCGGACGCCGCCACCACCCGCGACACCGCCCTCGGCTCGTACTTCTGGTGCGACGGCATCGAACGGCTGCTGTGCGTGGACCAGCCGAAGGTGGACGCGTACGTGGCGAAGGCGCCCGCCGCCGATCTCGTCATCGTCCTGTCCAACAGCGCCAAGTACGGCGGGGCCGGCTACAACGAACCCAGCCCCTCCCTCGGCTACGAGGGCATCTCCACCGCCTCCGCGGGCAACCCGAAGTCCGGCCAGGTCGCCGTCCACGAGACCGGCCACTCGCTCGGCAAGCTCGCCGACGAGTACTTCTACCCCGGCACCCCCGGCTACGAGCAGTACACCGGCCCCGAGCCCGCCGAGTCCAACATCTCCACCCTCACCGCCGGCGGCATGCGCGACGCCCGGTCCAAGTGGTACCGGTGGGTCGGCGAACAGTCCCCGGACGGCGGCACGGTAGGCGCGTACGATGGCGGCGGATACTACGTCACCGGCCTCTACCGACCGACCGACAACTCGATCATGCGGGTGCTCGGCAAGCCGTTCAGCCTGCCCGGCGTCGAGGCGATGATCGCGGGCTTCCACCGGCACGCCCACACCCTCACCGCGCTCACCCCGACCGGCCGCACCCTGCGCCCGCGCGACCGGGCGAAGGTCTCCGTCCCCCGCCTCACCGGTCCGGACGGCCGACAGCTCTTGGTCCGTTGGTACCTGGACGGCCATGAGCTGAAACGATTCGCCGGACGGACCGACGTACGCGTCGGAGAGCTCTCCCTCTCCGACGCGCGGACGCACCGCCTGACGGTCACGACCGAGGACCGGACCCCTTCGGTGCGCGACCCGAAGATAGCCGCGAGCCTGCGCACCACCCTCGGCTGGAGCGTCCGACGCTGACCGCCGGTCGCTGACCGCTGACCGCTGACCGCCGGTCGCTGACCGCACGCCCGGTCAGGCCGCGGCAGCGTACCGCCAGAACTCCCGCATCAGTGCGGGAGAGGTCGGGCCGGCCAGTTCGCGCTGGGTGAGCAGGACCGTGACGCGGCCGGTGGCCGGGACGATGTGCGACGCCGTCCCGGTACCACCGATCCAGCCATAGCGCCCGGGCTCGTTCCAGGGATTCAGCCGCTCCACGTCCACGCTGCCGCCGAACCCCCAGCCCTGGCCCTCCAGGAAGGGCGCGCCCGCGGCCCGCTGCCCTGCGGTCAGCCGGTCGACGGTCATCCGCCGGACCGACTCGGCGGACAGCACCCGGCGTCCGTCGACGGCCCCGCCGGCGAGCAGCATCCGGCCGAAGGCGTACAGGTCGTCCACCGTCGAGACCAGGCCACCCGCCGCGGAGGGGAAGGCCGGCATCCGGCTCCACTGTCCATCGGGGGCGTCGACCAGTTCCAGGCCGCCCTGTCCGCCCTGTCCGCCCTGTCCGCCCTCGCCTCCCGGGCCGCCGCCCCGGTAGTACCCGGTGAAGCGGCCAAGATCGGCCGCCGGGACGGCGAATCCCGTGTCCCGCATCCCCAGCGGCTCGAAGATCCGCTCCGCGAGGAACTCCGGCAGCGGTCGCCCCGAGACGCGGGCGATCAGCACGCCCAGGATGTCGGAGCACGCGTTGTAGAGCCACGCCTCGCCCGGCTGGTACAGCAGCGGGATCCGGGCCAGCGTCTTCATCCAGGCGTCCGGCTCCGCGACGAACTGCGGCTGCGGGGGACCCTGCCTGAGCTCGGTGAACAGCGGCCGCACCGCGGGCAGCGAGAAGTCCGAGGGGAATCCGTACCCCGCCCGGAAGGTCAACAGGTGTTCCACGGTGATCGGACGCACCGCCGGCACGACGTCGTCCACGGGGCTCGACGGAGTACGGACCACCACAGGCGAGGCGAGTTCCGGGAGCCATCCGCCGACCGGTTCGTCGAGCCCGAGCCGCCCCTCCTCGATCAGGAGCATCGCCGCGGCGGCGGCGATCGGCTTGGTCAGCGAGGCCACCCGGAAGACGGTGTCCCGCGCCATGGGGGCGAAGTCGCCGAGCCCGGCCGAGCCGACCGCCGCCACCTCGACCCGGTCACCGCCGGCCACCAGACCCACCGCCCCCGGCAGGTATCCGCTGCTCACGTGCGATGCCAGGATCTCGCGCAGGCTGGTCATGACCCCACCTCTCCCGATGGCCGTGCCGGGTGTGCGGCCGGCGGTGGCCGGCCCTCGGAAGTCAAGACTCCCGCCGTCCCGCGGACTCATCGGCGTGCCGGGTACGTTTTCCGCGCCGCGCCGCCCGCCCACGAGGACCGGGCGGCGCGGGCGGTTCGGCTCCCCGTTACCCGGGCGGTCCGGCTGCCTTCTACCGGCGCTCCAGCACGCCCCGGGCGAAGGCCGCCTGGCCGGCGTGCTGGAGGTCGTCGGCCAGCACGCTCACCAGGCGCGCGCCCAGGGTGACCGGGGGATCCCAGCGTTCGTCGACCACCCGCTCCAGGTCGGCGGCGCCCAGCCCCCGCAGGAACCGCAGGGTCTGCTCGTGCACCGCGTCGAAGTAACCGAGCAACGGCTCAGCCGAATCGACGCGGACCTTGCCGACCTCCCGCGCCGTGTGCCCGTAGCCGGTGGCGTCGGCCGGCAGCGGCAGACCGAACCGCTCCGCCCAGCCCTGCGCGTGCCACACCTGCTCCGACCCGGCCGCGTCCGCGATGTGGTCGTCCTGCACCCGGGTCAGGTGCCAGACCAGCCACGCGACGGAGTTCGCCGCCGGGTCGACCCGCGCGTTGAGTTCCTCGGCCGAGAGCCCGTCCAGCACCTCGTGCACCACCTCACGGATACGTCCGTAGGCGTCGGCCAGTACCTCCGTAGCCTTCACGGCACCTCCGTGGGTTTCACGACGCGGCCGGTCCGCTAACGCGGGTCCATGCCGGGATCGTCGATCATGCGGCTCTCCATCTCGCTCTGCTCCTGGAGCCGGCGGGCCTTGTCCTCCAGCCGCTTGCGCTCCTGGGGGTCACCGGACCGCGCCGCCGCCGTCCTCATCTCCTGGGCCTTTTCGCGCAACTGCCGCGACCGGCCACCGGATCCGCCTGCAACGCTCATCGTCTGCTCCTTGGCTCAGTGGTGGAGAGCGGGCGGAACCAGGGAATCAGCAGCGAGGCGCGCACGCATCTCGAAGCCCGCCCCGGTCCCGTCGCCCCGGGTGGGCTACTCGCCCGCGATCCCCGTGATCACCGGATCGCCGAGCGGGGCGGCCTCGGCGTCCAGCCCGGCGTCGCGCAGCGCCGACGACGCCAGGTCCCGGGCCTTGTCCGTCGCGGACGCGGTGTCGGACGCCTCGACCTCCAGGTGGAGGCTGAACGCGGAGGAGCCGGAGTAGAACGACAGGATGTCCAGGTCCTCCGCGACCCCCAGTTCCGTGCCCCGCGGATCCGCCGGCCGCAACGCGCCCACCAGCCGCGTCCGGGCGTCGGCGGTGAGCTCGGTCAACAGGGTGCCGGGGATGGTGACGAGATAGACAGTCATGGAAGACCGCTTGCCCCCGGGCGGCCCGGGAAATCGCCGATGCCCGTGCCGCCCCCCGTTTGCCCGCCCCGAATGGCGCAGTGGACGCATATGCCGCTCAATGCAACCAAGCGTGCGATTCCCATGACGCACGATGACCGGCGCGCGATGTGTAGACCCCGTGGGTCGGCGAACGGAGCTTTCCATGAATGACCGCAACACCCGCGCGGCGGCGCAGTACGACGACCGCGACGGCACCCCCGAGACGACCCAGGACCGGGCCCCCGCCCTCCGGGAGCGTGCCGAGGAATCCGACAGCCCCGGACATCCCCCGGCCGCCGGGCCGGCCGACGAGCCACCGGAGACCGTACGGACCCTGCTGGACACGGCGGCCACCTGCCGGCCGGTCGAGGAGGTCACGGCCCTGGTCGGCCTCCTGAAGGAGACCGGTCTGCTGTCCCGGTCCGGACAGGAGGCGTTGGCCGCGGCCGCCGTGTCGCGTTCCGTCGACGACGTCCGGCACATGGTCACCCTGCTGGGCGAGCCCCCGGACGGCGAGGTCGAGGCCGGCATCACGCTGCGCGCGGCGGCCCTCGGCCGGCCCATCGAGGACGTGGCCCTCCTGGCCAGGTTCCTCGGCGCGGGCCCCGACCAGCCCGCGGAACCCGCCGCGCCGCCCGAACCGTCCACGGGCCGGCCCCCCGTGGGCGAGCGACCCGACCACGCAGCCCTCACCCCCGCGCCCCCCGCCGCCGACACCGAGCACGGCGGGGGCCGGGGCGGCCCGGGCATCGACCTCCCCGAGGACCCGGCCGCGGCACCCAGCCGCCGAGCGGACCCGGACCAGGCCCCGGCCCCACCCCCCGCGCGACCGCCGGACCCGGCCCGGGGCGAGGTCCTGCACCACGTGCTGCGCTGGCCCGCGGCCGCCGCACTGCTGCTCTGCGGGGTCATGCACCTGCCCGGGAACCTCGCCGCCCTGCCGGCCGTCAACGCGGTGGGCTACCTGCCCACGGCCGTCTCGGTGCTCTGCCTGGGGCTCGGGGTGCTGCTGGCGGTACGGGACACCGCGGCGGTGTGGCGGGCGACGGCCGTCGCCACGCTCGCGGTCGTCGCGCTGCACCTGGCGGGCGGGATCGCCGTGTTCGACCCGCTGGCGGGAGCCCTCGGCGGCCCCCACGCCTGGGCGGGCGTCGCGACCGTCCTGTGTGCCGGAGCGGGTTCCGTCCTCGCCGGACTGGCCCTCATGCACGGCCCCCGGAGGACCGCCGCGGCCGAGGAGGGCGACGGCGCCTGACCTCGGACCGGCCACCGTGGGGGTCCGGGCGGCAGACGTCGCACCGGCCCCCACGGGCCCGGGACCGCCTCTTTCGGATCTTGCCTCGCCCGCGCCGCCTGAACACCGCACCCCGCCGCGTTGTCGCGGCGACCGGGTACGTCCGCTACACGGACGCCCCGCCTCCTTGCGACGCACGGCGCCCGACGGCGCGCGCTCAACCGGCAGGACCCGGAAGAGACGGCCTAGGCGAGCAGGTTCACCGCCCGCGTGAACATCCCGGGCAGCCGGGCGGCGAGCGGCACGATCCGCCCCGCCAAGCAGGGCCGTCCACGAGCCCACAGCAGGGACCCGGTCAGCGCCCGGTAGCCGCGCGACACCTCCCGCCAGGCCCGCTCGTACTCCTGCGGTCGCCCCGCCCGCACGCACCGTACGAGCTCGCCCGCGGCGGCCAGCGCCAGTGAGAGGCCCTCCCCGGTCAGCGCGTCCACGTACCCCGCCGCGTCCCCGACGAACAACACCCGGCCCGCCACCCTGGCACGGGAACGCTGGCGCAACGGACCCGCCCCGCGCACGGCGTCACCCGGCGCCGGCGGCGGCAACCGGGCCGACAGAAGCGGGAAACGGGCCAGTTGCTCCGCGAACGGGGCCTGCTCGCAGGTCAGCACCGCCACCCCGATCCGGTCGGGACCGACCGGTGTCACGTACGCCTCGCACCGCGGTGCCCAGTGCACCTCCACGAGGTCGCTCCACGGCGCCACCGCGTAGTGGCGGCGCAGCCCGTAGCGGGCCGGCCGCCCCGGCACGGGTGGTACAGACAGGCCCAGGGCCCGCCGGACCGGGGAGTGGAGGCCGTCCGCCGCCACCAGGTAGCGGGCGCTCAGGCCGGCCGCCGCGACCCGGTGTTCGTCCTGGCGGACCTCCTCCACGCGCCGCGCGAGCACCCGTACGCCCAAGCGCGCGGCCCGGGCCGCGAGCGCCGCCTGGAGGTCCGTACGTCGAACACCGCACCCGGGGCCGTCCCTGAACAGGCCCTCCGCGCGCAGCCCGGTCACCCCGTCGACGTAGCGGATACCGTGGAAGGCGCGGCCCGTCACCGGCACACCCAGGTCCGCCAGCCGGCGTACGGCGCCCGGCATCAGGCCCTCGCCGCACGCCTTGTCGATCGGCGTCGGGCGCGGCTCGACCACCACGACCTCCAGTCCCGCCAGGGCCCCGTGGATGGCCGTCGCCAGCCCGGCCGGCCCCCCGCCCGCCACGAGCAGGTCGATCACGGCGCGGCGCCCACGAGGCTGCCACCGGTACGGGCGTACTTGAGCGCGGAATCCTCGCAGCGGACGCGCACCCGCAGCAGCAGCGCGTTCAACACGCAGAAGCCGGCCGCCGTCACCCACGCGCAGTGGACCAACGGCAGCGCGAGCCCTTCCACCACCACCGCCAGGTAGTTGGGGTGGCGCAGCCGGCGGTACGGCCCGGCGGCGACGGGCGTCAGCCCGGGCACGACCAGGACCCGGGTGTTCCAGCGGGGGCCGAGGGTGGCGACGCACCACCAGCGCAGTGCCTGCGCGGCCACGGCCACGACGAGCGCCGGCCAGCCGAGCAGCGGAAGGAACGGACGGCCCGCCGCCCACGGTTCGACGGCGCATCCGGCGAGCAGCGCCGTGTGCAGGACGACCATGGCCGGGTAGTGGCCGCGACCGTACTCCCGGGCGCCGCGCGCGAGGCTCCAGGCGGTGTTGCGGCGGGCCACGGCGAGTTCGACCAGGCGCTCGGCCGCCACGAGGGCGAGGAGCAGCAGGTAAGGGGTCATCGGCATGAGGGCGTCACCAGCGCAGGAGGACGAGTTCGGAGGCGAAGCCCGGGCCGAAGGCGAGCATCAGCCCGACCGAGCCCGGCGGCGGCGGCCCGGCGCGCCGGACGTCGTCGAGGATGTGCAGCACGGACGCGGAGGAGAGGTTGCCCGCCGTCGCGAGCGAACGCCGGCTCGCGGCGAGGGCCGAATCCGCGAGGCCCAGGGACCCCCCGAGGACGTCGAGGATCTTGGGACCACCCGGATGGCAGATCCACGAGGTGACGTCGGCGGGCTTCAGGTCGTGGCCGGCGAGGAACGCCTCGACCTCCTCCGCGACGTGCAGCCGGACCAGCCCGGGCAGTTCGCGGCCCATCACCATGCGGAAACCCCAATGGCCGATGTCCCAGCCGAGCAGGTCCTCGGTCCCCGGGTAGAGGCGGCTGCGCGCGTCCACGACCGTCGGTCCGGCGCTGCTCCCGTACAGCGGATGGTCGGCGCCCACCGCCAACAACGCCCCCGCCCCGTCCCCGAAGAGCGCGCCGGCCACCAGGTTGGCCATCGAGGTGTCGGTGGGCTGCAAGGTGAGCGAGCACAGTTCCGTGGACAGCAGCAGGGCGGCCTGTCCCGGCCGGCCCGTGAGGTGCTCGTGCAGATGGCCGAGGCCGGCCGCGCCCGCCGCGCACCCCAGCCCGAACAGCGGCAGCCGCCGCACATCGGGCCGCAGGCCGGTGCGGGCGGCGAGCCGGGCCTCCAGCGAAGGGGTGGCGAGCCCGGTCACCGTCGTCGACATGACCAGGTCCACGTCCCGGGCCGGGAGGCCGCCCTCGGCGAGGGCGAGGCCGATGGCGCGGGCGCCGAGGTCCAGGGCCGCCTCGACGAACAGCGCGTTGGTGGTTCCGAAGTCGTTGTGCGGCCCGTACCGCTCCAGCGGGAGCGCCAGATGACGGCTGTCGACCCGCACCGAGGCGTGCACCCGGCGCAGCGGGCCAGCGTCGCGGCCCGGCGGCAGGCAGCGGGCGAGCGCCTCCGTGATCTGCGACTGCGGGTACGCGTGGGGCGGGAACACGCTGCTCACTGCCAGGACACGTGTCATCGCCCCAACTCTAGGCAAGAGCGGGCATTTTCCGCCGAACCGAATGAACCGGGCGTGCCGCCGCCCGTCCGCCCCGGTGAGCGGGGCCGTGAACCGGGCCGTGAGTCGGGCCGTGAGTCGCGGCCGTGAGCCGGGCCGGCTACGCCTACCGTGGAGCCGTGCCCGCAACCCGCGAGACCGCACCGCCCACGCGAACCTCCGCACGCCCAGGCCACAGGGCCGTCGCCGTCGCGCTGCTCGCGGCCGGCCACCCGCTTCCCGCCACCGCCGTCACCCTCCTCACCGCGGTGCTGGCCGCCGCCACCGGCCGGGGAGCCGCCGGCTGCGCGGTCGCGGCGGGCGCCGTCGCCCTCGGCCAACTCTCGGTGGGCTGGTGCAACGACCGCGCCGACCTGCGGCGCGACCGGCTCACGGGACGACCGGACAAACCCCTGGCGGTGGGGGCCGTGCGACCCGCCACGGTGAGCGCCGCCGCGATCGTGGCGCTGGCGCTGTGCGTGCCGCTCTCTCTCGCCTCGGGCCGGCCGGCGGGCACCGTCCACCTCTGCGCGGTGGCGGCCGCCTGGGCGTACAACCTGTGGCTCAAGCGCACCGTCGTGTCCTGGCTCCCGTACGCCCTCGCCTTCGGCCTGCTCCCGGCCTTCGTCACGCTCGGTCTGCCGGGGCAGCCGTGGCCACCGCTCTGGCTCGCGGTCGCGGCCGCGCTGCTGGGCGCGGGCGCCCACTTCGCCAATGTGCTGCCCGACATCGCGGACGACCTGGCCACGGGCGTCAACGGGCTCCCGCAGCGGCTCGGCGCCCGCCGCTCGGCCGTGCTGGCCGCCCTCCTCGTCCTCGGCTCGGCCGCCGCGCTGGTCCTCGGACCGCCCGGGCCGGTGACCCCGTACCGCTGGGTGCTGCTCGCCCTCACTGCGGGCGTGCTCCTCGCCACCGGTCGGGGGCGCGGCCGGGTCCCGTTCCTGGGCACGATCCTGGTCGCGGCAGCCGACGTCGTCCTGCTCCTGGCCCGCGGGGCGGGGCCGCTGTAGACCGGCGGCCGGCCCGGTTCAGCTCCGCGCGTGCAGCGCCGCCGTGTGCTCCCGGACCTGCTCCGGCGTCAGGTAGGAGTCGGTGTGCTCGAAGTCCCGCAGCGTGGCGGGCCGCTGGGCGAGGAAGCCGGTACGGACGAAGTCGTCCCCGGCGACGGCGTTGAGCAGCCAGTTCGTCATCACCCGGGTCTTGGCCACATTGGTCCGCAGCGCCGACCAGTGGTAGCCGCGCGCCACCGCCTGCGCCGGCAGGCCCCGCAGTTCGATGCCCAGCGGCTTGGAGACGGCGTCCCGCCCGCCGAGGTCCACCACCAGGCCGAGGTCCTTGTGGACGTACGGTCGCGGCGTCTCGCCCCGCAGCGTCGCGATGACGCTCTCGGCGACGGCCCGCCCCTGCCGCATGGCGTGCTGCGCCGTCGGCGGGCACAGGGCGTCCCCGCCCTTCGCCAGGTCCGGAACGGCGGCCGCGTCCCCCAGGGCGAACACTCCGTCGGCGCCCGGCACCGTCAGGTCGGGGCGCACCACCAGCCGACCCTTCAGGGTCTCCGTGTCCAGGGTCCCCACCAGCGGGCTCGCGGCCACCCCCGCCGTCCAGATCAAGGTGCGGCTCGGCAGCACCCGGCCGTCGGTGAGCGTCACCTTCTCGGCGTCCACCTCGGCCACCGACACGCCCAGCGACACCTCGATGCCGCGCCCCCGCAGGATGTCCAGGGCGGTCTTGCCGAGCTTGTCACCCAGCTCGGGCATCAGCTTGGGGGCCAGGTCCACCAGGTGCCACTTGATCCGGCTGGGGTCGAGCCGGGGGTAGCGGCTCGCCGCGTGGCAGGTCAGCCGCTGGAGGCAGGCGGCCGTCTCGGTGCCCGCGTAGCCGCCGCCGACCACCACGAACTGCAGCCGCGCCGTGCGCTCCGCCTCGTCCTGGCTGGCGTCGGCGAGGTCGAGCTGGGCGATCACGTGGTCGCGCAGGTACGCGGCCTCGGCGAGGGTCTTCATGCCCCGGGCGTGCTCGCCCAGGCCGGGAATGTCGAACGAACGGGTGACGCTGCCCGGGGCGAGGACCAGCAGATCGTAGGACTGGTCGACGATCTCGCCGGTGATCTTGCGGATCACGCAGACCTTGGCCTTCGGGTCCACGCCGATCGCACCGCCCGGGATGATCCGCGTCCGGTGCTTGCTGCTGCGGCGCAGCGAGACGGCCACGGACTGCGGGGTCAGCACCCCGGCCGCCACCTGCGGCAACAACGGCAGGTAGAGCTGGTAAGCGAACGGTGTGACCAATGAGATCTCGGCCTCGGCGGGGGACAGCCGGCGCTCCAGCCGGCGTACGCACTCCACCCCGGCGAAGCCGGCGCCCACTACGAGAATCCTCGATCGCGACACGGTGTAGGTCCCTTCGCAAGAGGTCGGTTGCTGTGTCCGGTACGTCTGCCCCGTCACCGGCGGACCTGAACCCCGACGACCGTCCCCGTATACGAGCGGACGCCGCTGGGAGCGGGCGACGCTACGAGAGGGCGGCGGAGCGCCGTCTGGGGGGCCGCCGGGTGCGGGTCCAGGCGAGCAGGTCGTCCGCCGGCCAGGTGTTGACCACCCGGTCGGCCGTCACCCCGCACTCCACCGCCCGTTCGCATCCCAGTAGCTGCCAGTCGAGCTGGCCCGGCGCGTGCGCGTCCGTGTCGATCGCGAAGAGGGTCCCGGCCTCCACCGCCATCCGCAGCAGCCGCCGCGGCGGGTCCAGCCGCTCCGGCCTGCTGTTGACCTCCACAGCCGTGCCGGATTCCGCGCACGCCGCGAACACGGCGGCCGCGTCGAACTCCGACTCCGGCCGGGTCCTGCCCGTGAGCAGGCGCCCGGTGCAGTGCCCCAGGACGTCCATCAGCGGATTGCGCACCGCCGCGAGCATCCGCCGGGTCATGGCCGGGGCATCCATCCGCAGCTTGGAGTGGACGGAGCCCACCACCAAGTCGAGCCGGTCCAGCAGCTCCGGCTCCTGGTCGAGCGACCCGTCGAGCAGGATGTCGCACTCGATGCCCGTGAGCAGCCGGAACGGCGCCCAGCGCGCGTTGAGCTCCGCCACCACGTCCAGTTGCTCCCGCAGCCGCTCGGGCGAGAGCCCCCGGGCCACCTTCAGGCTCGGCGAATGGTCCGTCAGCACGGCCCACTCGTGACCCAGCTCCACGGCCGTACGGCCCATCGCCTCGATGGGGCTGCCGCCGTCGGACCACTCGGAGTGCAGGTGGCAGTCCCCGCGCAGCGCCTCCCTCAGCGTGCGGGCGGCCTCGGTCGCGGGCGGCCCCTCGGGGTGCGCGGCGACCTCGTCCTCAAGCTTGCGCAGATATCCCGGGATCTCCCCGGCGAGCGCCTCCCGTACGACCTGGGCGGTCTTGGGCCCCAGCCCCTTCACGGCCTCCAGCGAACCGGCCGCCGCCCGCCGGCCCACCTCGTCCGGGCCGAGCCGTTCGACGATGCCCGCCGCCGTGCGGAACGCCTGCACCCGGTACGTCGGGGCCTGCCCGCGCTCCAGCAGGAAGGCGATGCGGTTCAGCGCCGCCACCGGGTCCATCGCGCACCTCCTGCGCCCAGTGTGGCAAGGGACGACGGACCGGGCACATCGGAGATCGGCGGGCCCTCGGGGGTCAGGGCGACAGCGGCGTCGACAGGAAGGTGGTGAGGGTGAACAGGGCCCCGTCCGGGTCGCGCAGCGCCACCCACCGCTCCCGGGCGTTGGAGGTGATGTCCGAGACGGTGCGGCCGCCGAGCGAGAGGGCCGCCTCGATGGCCGGCTCCAGGCGCGGCACCCGGAAGTGCACGTGCCAGCGCGGCCGGCTGTGCGGACTGTACGCGCCCGCCTCCACGGGCCCGCTGTTCAGCCGGGCCACGGGCTCCCCGTCGTGCCGCAGTACGACCTGGTCCTCCTCGTAGGACACCTCGCAGCAGCCCGGCCGGCCGGTGGCCCACTCCAGCACTTCCCCGTAGAACATCGCCGCGTCGAACGCGTTGCGGGTCCGCAGCTCCAGCCAGGCGGGGGAGGGGCCGCGGCCCACCCGCCAGTCGGAGGACACCGGGCCCTCCCAGATCCCGAACACCGCGCCGTCCACATCGGCCGCCAGCGCGCCCCGGCCACCGATGGGGAAGGAGACAGGCCCCACCGCGACGGTGCCGCTGCGCTCCCTGATCCGGCTCACCGCCACGTCCGCGTCGTCCACGGCGAAGTACGGGGTCCAGGCCACGGCCACCGCCAGGTCCACGGCGAGCGCACCGATGCCGGCCACCGGCACGCCGTCGACCCGGGCCACGGAAAAGTTGTCACCGAGGCGCGTCCGCCGGAAGCTCCAGCCCACCACCGCCGCGTAGAAACGCTGGGAGGCTTCCATGTCGCGGGCCATCAGACTCACCCAGCAGGGTGCCCCGAACACGTCCTTCGTCGAAATCTCCACCGCTTGTTCCGCCCTTCACCGCCACCGTGACCGCCCCGTCCGGTCACAAGAAGTAGCGCCCGAGCACCCTCAGTGGCGCGGAGGCGCGCCACTGCGGAGTCACCACCAATAGGCAGGGTACTTCGGGGCCTTCCGGCGGATGCGGGATGCGGCGCAGCCGGTGAGCACGAGCAGCACGGTCGAACCGAACAGCAGGGGCAGGAACCTGCCCGGCGCCGGGGTCTGGAGCACGACGATGACGGAGGTCGCGCAGGCCGCCGAGTGCGGGGTGCGCGCGAGGATCAGCAGGGCCAGGGTCACGCCGGCGGCGACAGCGGCCGCCCAGGCGCTGCTTCCGGCCAGGGCGAGCACGGCGTAACCGACGCCCGCACCCAGCAGGTGGCCCAGTACGACCCCGCGCGGCTGTGCCAGCGGCAGCGTGGGCGCGCTGTGCACCAGGGCGGCGCTGGCGGCCAGGGGCGGGATCAGCACCGGCTCGTGGATCATCGCGCCGATCGCCACGAGACCCAGGAGTACGGTCGTGACGGCGCTGACGCTGTGGAAGGCGGCGGCCGGCGTCGGTCGGGCCGGGGCCCTGCCGGTCAGCACCCGGGCCTGCCGAGGCGGCTCGGGGAGGACGGGCGCGGCCGGTGCGAAGCCGTCGGCGGCGGGCGGGGGCGGATACAGGGCGGTGTTGGAACTCATGTGCGGCAGGGCGTTTTCCGGTGCGGGCGGCCGGGCCGGGGCACACGGCGGCAGGGCGGGGCGGCAGGCGGTGACCTGATGGGAGATCGCGGTGTCCTGATTTTATCGGTCAGGAGTACGAGGACCGTTGCCGGGGGTCGGCAAAGAGCCGATCGGCCACGAATGACCGGAACCGATCGTGTATGACTGCGGAGGTCACCGGGCAGTCCCGCTGAGGGACCAGGAAGGACGAACATGACGACGCGCTCGCACCTCGCCGGTGCCCCCACCGACCTGGACGCGGTCATCGCGGACGCCCCCGCCGACGCCACCGGCGCGCTCTGGCGGCTGACCGAGACGGGGCGCGTACTGGACGCGAACCTCATCCGCCTGCCGCCCGGCGGGGTCATCGCCGAACACCGCGAACCGGTGCTCGACGTGCTGCTCGTCGTGGTCGAGGGCGGCGGCCGGCTCGACACCGACGACGGCCCGCACCAGCTGCGGCCCCACACCGCGGCCCTGCTGACCAGGAACAGCCGGCGCTCACTCACCGCGGGCCCGGACGGTATCGCCTACCTCACGGTCCACCCCCGCCGCCCCGGCCTCGGCATCGGCGCGCCGGCCGCCGCCGAGGGCGGCGAGACGGCCTGCCTCCTACACCGGGTGTGTGAGGACTGCGGCCGGCTCGCCTCCGAACGCGACGCCCGCTACTGCTCCCGCTGCGGCTCCGCCCTCCCCGACTGAGCCGTCCGGGAGCCGGGCCGGTCCCCGTACGGCCTCGGAGGGCCTATCACTATCCCACCCCTGACCCGTCAGGCACCCCCTTAAGGTCGACGTCATGACCCTCTTCACCGCCGACGACCTCTCCCGCACCGTCGCGGAAGCGGTGGCCGCGCTGCGCGAGGTGGCGGACCGCGACTGGTCCCGACCGGCGGCGGAGCGGGAGTGGAGCTGCCGTGACACGGCGGTGCGCCTGGCCGCGGACCTGACGGCGTTCGCAGCCCGGCCGGCCGGCCGCGTCCCCGCCTCCTGGCTGCCGCTCACGGTCGACACCGCTCCCGGCACCCCGCCCGGCGCCCTGATCGACCTCGTCGAAGCGAGCGGGCGGCTGCTGGCGGCCACCGTCCTCGCGGCCGGCGCGGAAGACCGTGCCCGGCACCCCGCGGGCGCGGCCGGCGCCGACGGGTTCGCCGCGATGGGCGCCACCGAGCTGCTGCTGCACACCCACGACATCCGCCGCGACCTGGGCGCCGGCGACTGGGCCGGTTCCGCGCGGACCAGCGCCCTGATCCTCGACCGGCTCTTCCCGCACGCCCCGCGCTCCGCCTACGCGGACGCCTGGGGCTCGCTGCTGGCCGCGACCGGCCGGGCCGACCTCCCGGACCTGCCGCGCGAGCGCGAGTGGCGCTGGTACGGCGACCCGGTCAGGGGAGCGGGCGTCGTCCTGTGCGAGATCGACCCCTCGGCCGCCGCCGACCTGCACACCGGCGGGCCCGGCGGCTTCGTCTGGGCCGACGACGGGCCGCCCGAGGGCACCAGGATCGCCGCCGGGATGCTGGGCCTGGCGCGCGAGGTCGGTGAGTACCACCCGGGCTGGGGCCCGTACGCCATCGTCCGCACGGCCGACCGGCGGGCCATTGGCGGCATCGGCTTCCACGGCGCCCCCGACCCCGAGGGGCACGCGGAGATCGGCTACGACCTCCTCCCCTCGGCCCGGGGCCACGGACACGCCACCGAAGCGGTGCGCGCCCTGGCGGGCTGGGCCTTCGCGCAACCGGGCCCGACCGCGCTGCGCGCCGTGGTCGCGGACGGCAACGCGCCCTCGCACGCGGTGGTGCGGCGCGCCGGCTTCGAGCGGGACGGCTCGCGGGACGGCACCGTCCACTACCTCCTGCGCCGTCGCTGAGCCGCACCGAGAGTTCGTGCCGGGGGCCCGATTAACCCTGGTGGGGCGGCGTTCGGCAGGATGAGGGCATGACCGAGATCCGTACCCCCCGCCTCCTGCTCCGCCGCTGGACCGACGACGACCTCGTCCCGCTGTCGGAGATCAACGCCGATCCCGAGGTGATGCGCTGGATCGGCGACGGGTCCACGCTCGACCTGGAGGAGACGGCCGACGCCATCGAACGGTGGGAGGACGAGTGGGACGAGGAGGGTT
This sequence comes from Streptomyces sp. NPDC046557, assembly GCF_040645975.1. Taxonomy (NCBI): domain Bacteria; kingdom Bacillati; phylum Actinomycetota; class Actinomycetes; order Kitasatosporales; family Streptomycetaceae; genus Streptomyces; species Streptomyces sp. NPDC046557. The sequence goes on along the minus strand of NZ_JBEYZH010000001.1, from coordinate 179,629 downwards.
TCGGCCTGTTCGCCGTCGAGCTGCTGGCCTCCGGTGAGCTGATCGGCGTCGTGGGTCTGACGGTGCCGGAGTGGTTGCCGGCGGTCATGCCCGCCGTGGAGATCACCTGGCGCCTCGGCCGGCCGTTCTGGGGCCAGGGCTACGCCTCGGAGGCCGCCCAGGCCACCTTGGAGTTCGCCCTCCAGGACCGCGGACTGGAGCGGGTGATCGCGGTCAACCGAGCCGGCAACGAGGAGTCGGAGAACGTCATCCGCAAGCTGGGCATGGAGTCGGAGCGGCGGGTGGAGGCCCCCGAGTCCGGAGCCCTGCTCGATGTCCACTTCATCGACCTCACGGAGTACGAGGCGTAGGAGCGCCGCGCCGGAGACCCGCGACGGTCGACGGGCGCCCCGTGCCGCGTCCCGGAGGCGGGCCAAAGCACCCCTTTGGGATGTCATAAGTTCTGTTTATGAGGTCATAAGCAGGGGCCGGGTGCCGGGTTAGGCTCGCCTTAGCTTAGGGTTCCCTTGATCACCCGGTTTGTCGGTCGAAGGGAACCCACACCATGCCTCGCCCTCTGCGGGTAGCGATAGTCGGCGCCGGCCCCGCCGGCATCTACGCGGCCGACGCGCTGCTGAAGTCCGAGGCGGCCGTCGAACCGGGCGTCTCCATCGACCTCTTCGAACGCATGCCGGCCCCCTTCGGCCTGATCCGGTACGGCGTGGCCCCCGACCACCCGCGGATCAAGGGCATCATCACCGCCCTGCACCAGGTGCTCGACAAGCCGCAGGTCCGCCTCTTCGGCAACGTCGACTACCCGAACGACGTCTCGCTCGACGAGCTGCGCGCCTTCTACGACGCGGTGATCTTCTCCACCGGCGCGACCGCCGACCGTGAGCTCCGCATCCCGGGTGTCGAACTGGACGGCTCGTACGGCGCGGCCGATTTCGTCTCCTGGTACGACGGCCACCCGGACGTCCCGCGCACCTGGCCGCTGGAAGCCGAGAAGGTCGCGGTCCTGGGCGTCGGCAACGTCGCGCTCGACGTCGCCCGCATCCTCGCGAAGACGGCGGACGAGCTGCTGCCGACCGAGATCCCGCCGAACGTCTACGAAGGTCTCAAGGCCAACCGGGCGCTCGAAGTGCACGTCTTCGGCCGGCGCGGCCCGGCGCAGGCGAAGTTCAGCCCGATGGAGCTGCGCGAACTGGACCACTCGCCGAACATCGAGGTCATCGTCAACCCCGAGGACATCGACTACGACGAGGGTTCGATCGCCACCCGCCGCGCCAACAAGCAGGCGGACATGGTCGCCAAGACGCTGGAGAACTGGGCGATCCGCGACATCGGCGACCGCCCGCACAAATTGTTCCTGCACTTCTTCGAATCGCCCGTCGAGGTGCTCGGAGAGGACGGCAAGGTCGTGGGCCTGCGCACCGAGCGCACGGAACTCGACGGCACGGGCAACGTCAAGGGCACCGGCCGGTTCACGGACTGGGACGTCCGATCGGTGTACCGGGCCGTGGGCTACCTCTCCGACGAACTGCCCAAGCTGCCCTGGGACGTCGAGTCCGGCACGGTCCCCGACGAGGGCGGTCGCGTGATCGAGGCCGGGGCGCACCTGCCCTCGACGTACGTCACCGGCTGGATCCGACGCGGCCCCATCGGCCTGATCGGCCACACCAAGGGCGACGCGAACGAGACCGTGGCGAACCTCCTCGCCGACCACGCCGAGGGCCGCCTGCTCACCCCGTCCGCGCCGGCGCCGGAGGCGGTCGAGGCGTTCCTGGCGGAGCGGCGGGTCCGCTACACCACCTGGGAGGGCTGGCACAAGCTGGACGCCGCGGAGAAGGCCCTGGGCGAACCGCAGGGCCGTGAGCGCGTGAAGCTGGTGGAACGCGCGGACATGCTCGACGCGAGCGGCGCGTAAGCGCGGGGCGTGACGGAGGGGGCCGCCATCGGCGGGCCCCCTCGTGCGTGTGGGCGCCGGTCAGTCCTTGATCGAGGTGATCTTGCGCGTCTTGAGGTCGGCCTGGACGTGGATCTCCGTGGTGTCGCCGCCGCCCCAGGTCAGGGTGACCGTGGCAGCGGTCTTGCCCGTGCCGCTGCCGGTGGAGGCGACCTTCCACTGGAGGGGGACGTTCTGCGCGCGCAGCACGCCGTTCGCGTGGTTGGTCTCCTCCCACTGCTTCAGCTCCAGCTGGAGGGGCTTGGAGAGGTAGAAGGCGCGCAGTTGGTCGGCCGTCTTGCCGTCGCCGTCGTACACGGCGTCGATGTAGGAGCCGTAGAAGTCGGCGATACGGGTGAACGCGCCCTCGGGGCTGCCCGACACGGACGGCAGTGCGGTCGCCGCCTGCGCGGTGTGCGGCGCGGGGGCGGCGGCGGACGCGTGGGTGACGAAGGTGAGGGAGAGCGCCGCCGCGGCGGCGGTCGCCGCGGTGGCGAGGGCAAGGGCGGTGCGCTTGGCCGGACGCTTGGACATATGGTCGTACCTTTCCCCGTCGTGCGATGCGCGCCGGTACGGTCCCCGGCACTGTCCCGAAAGACCGCATGCGGGGACTGTTCGGTTCTCGCGTCGCGGGAAATGGCCGAAAATCCACCCGATGGCGCAGCATGAGCCGGAATGCGGTGACGACCGGCGCGGTTCGGAGAAAGGCCATACCCGAAACCGCGCACTGCACTGGAGAGCTCATGAAGATCGGCATCATCGGCGCCGGCAACATCGGCGGCAACCTCACCCGACGGCTCACCGCCCTCGGACACGAGGTTTCCGTGGCGAACTCGCGCGGACCCGAAACCCTGACGGCGCTGGCCGAGGAGACCGGCGCCACGCCCGTCACGGTCGCCGAGGCGGCCCGGGGCGCGGAGCTCGTCGTCGTCACCGTCCCCCTCAAGAACGTGCCCGACCTGCCCGCCCGGCTCTTCGACGGCGCCGCCGAGGGCTTCGCGGTCGTGGACACCTGCAACTACTACCCCCGCGAGCGGGACGGCCGCATCCCCGGCATCGAGGACGACGGCCTGACCGAGAGCCGCTGGACCGAACGTCACCTCGGCCACCCCGTCGTCAAGGCGTTCAACGGCACCTTCGCGGCCGACATCCTCGAACGGCCCCGCCCGGCCGGGGACTCCGACCGGATGGCGCTGCCGGTCGCCGCGGACGACGAGGCGGCGAAGAAGACCGTGCGGGACCTCATCCACGAACTCGGCTTCGACACCGTCGACGCCGGCGGCATCGACGAGTCGTGGCGCCAGCAGCCCGGCACCCCGGTGTACGGCCTGCGCGCGGGCGTCGAAGCCGTCACCAAGGCCCTCGCGGAAGCGTCCCCGGAGCGCCCGGCGGCTTTCCGCGGCTGACCCCGACGGGGCGGGGCCCCGGGGAGGTGACCACTCCCCGGGTCCCGTCCGCACCGGCCGGTAATCCGGCGGCCACCGAATATCTGCCGCCGCCGCTGCAGAAATTCATCGAATGTCGGTCGAGATTCACGGCGTTGGCAAAAAAGGCGGGGAAACCTTCCGTGCCGAGGCGCCTGCACTGTGCTACGGTTAACGCAGTTGCAGTTGTGGTTCCCAAAGACTTCAAGTGCTCCCTCGGATTCCTTCCGGCGGTGCACTTTTTATTTCCGATGATTTTCGGACGGGGCAATCATTACTTCGACTCCGGTGCCCGCACAGTGTGGGTCCGGGAACAGCCCCAAAGGAGAAACTCATATGGCATCTGGCACCGTGAAGTGGTTCAACGCGGAAAAGGGCTTCGGCTTCATCGAGCAGGACGGTGGCGGCGCTGACGTGTTCGCCCACTACTCGAACATCGCCACCCAGGGCTTCCGTGAGCTTCAGGAAGGCCAGAAGGTGAACTTCGACGTCACGCAGGGCCAGAAGGGCCCCCAGGCCGAGAACATCGTTCCCGCCTGACGCTCCTAGGCGTGTGACCGTCGTTGAGGCCCGCACCGTGAGGTGCGGGCCTCAACGCGTTGTCGGGCGCGGCCTCCTGTTCCCGGACCCGTTCCACCCGGGCAAGGCGGCGGGGCAGACTGTGCGCCGTGACGACAATGAGCAAAGGCGCCAACCTGCCCGTCAGGGCCTCCTCCGTCAGAGTGGTGCTCGGCTGGTCGGCCGGCCCGGGCGTGCCGGATCCGGACGCCTCCGCGCTCCTGCTGACCGCAGGCGGACGCGTGCGTTCCGACGGTGACTTCGTCTTCTACAGCCAGCCGCGGCACGCCTCCGGCGCCGTGCGCCACCTCGGCAAGCAGCCCGGCGCGGACGTGGTCGACGTGGACCTGGCCGCCTTGGAGTCGGAGATCGAGCGGGTCGTATTGTGCGCCTCCGCCGACGGCGGCAGCTTCGGTCAGGTGCCCGGGCTGCACCTGAGGTTGCTCGACTCGGTGTCCGAGGCCGAAATCGCCCGCTTCGACATGACCGCCGACATCGAGACGGCGTACGTGAGCGGAGAGCTCTACCGTCGCGCGGGCGCCTGGAAGTTCCGGGCGGTCGGGCAGGGGTACGCGAGCGGTCTCGCCGGACTCGCGACCGACTTCGGCATCACCGTGGACGAGGCGCCGTCGCCGCCGCCCGACTCGGTCCCGGCCCCGGCCCCCGCCCCGGCCCGGGTGCGGACCCCGAACCCGGTCCCCGCGCCGGCCCTCACGCCCGCACCGCTCTCGCTGCCCGATCCGGTGCCAGAGCCCGCTGTTCCCGTCCGCCTGGTCAAGGGCGAGGAGCGGCTGCCCTCCGAGATGCGCGAGCGCCTGTCCCTGCGCAAGCGGCAGGTAGCCGTCAGTCTGATCAAGAGCGGCGCCGCCGAAGTGCGCGCCCGGATCGTCCTCGTGCTCGACGCGTCCGGCTCGATGTCCACCCTCTACAGCCGCGGCACGGTGGCCGGTGTGGTGGAGCGAATGGCCGCCGTCGCCACCCAACTGGACGACGACGGCGAGATGCAGGCGTGGACGTTCGCCACCCACCCCGCCCGACTGCCCGACCTCACGATCGCCGAACTCCCCGAGTGGCTGCGCCTGCACGTCCGCGTCGGCCAGATGAGTCTCTTCGGCCGGAACAAACCGGCCAAGGGCCTCCTCCCCGGCCAGGTCGACATGCGCGCCGTCGGCTTCCAGAACGAGGAACAGCGGGTCATCGCCGAGGTGCGCGCCTACGTACGCGACCACCCCGTCCCCGCCCCCACCCTCGTCCTGTTCTTCTCCGACGGCGGCGTCTACCGCAACGACGAGATCGAACGGGAACTGCGCGCCGCCGTCGAGGAGCCGCTGTTCTGGCAGTTCGTGGGGCTCGGCAGGGCCGGGTTCGGCGTACTGGAGCGCTTCGACACCATGCCCGGCCGCCGGGTCGACAACGTCGGCTTCTTCGCCGTGGACGACATCGACCGGATCTCCGACCCCGAACTGTACGACCGGCTCCTGTCCGAGTTCCCGTCCTGGATCCGCGCCGCCCGCCAGGCGGGCATCCTGCGCTGACCTGGCGGCAGGCTCCCAACCAGCCCCGTGTGGAGCGGGGTTGACGCGGTGGGCGCGGGGACCCGAAAGGGGCCGGCCCCCTTGACCTCCGGCTGGTCCAGACCAATCATGAGGCGTCCGCCCGTTCGCTCGCGCCCCACCGGGAGCTTCGATGAGACGACGACGTCCCCACGCCGTTCACTCCTTACTCGCCGCCTTCACCACCCTCGCCGCCTCCACCGGCCTGGTCCTCGGATCGGGCAGCGGCGCCGCCCACGCGGCGACGCCCCTGCCCGCCCACGTGTTCGCCCCGTACTTCGAGGCGTACTCCTCCGACAGCCCCGCCGACCTGGCCCAGAAGTCCGGCGCGAAGTACCTGACCATGGCCTTCGTCCAGACCGAGGCCAAGGGCTCCTGCACGCCCTACTGGAACGGCAGCACCTCCCAGCCCGTCTCCGCCTCCGTCTTCGGCGCCGACTTCGCCACCATCCGCTCGCGCGGCGGAGACGTGATCCCCTCGTTCGGCGGCTACGCGGCCGACAACGGCGGGACCGAGATCGCCGACAGTTGCACCAACGTCGACTCCGTCGCCGCCGCGTACGAGAAGGTCATCACCACCTACGACGTCACCCGCCTGGACATGGACATCGAGGACAACTCGCTGGGCAACAAGGCGGGCATCGACCGCCGCAACCAGGCGATCAAGAAGGTGCAGGACTGGGCCGCCGCCAACGGCCGTCCCCTCCAGGTCTCCTACACCCTCCCCACCACCACGGGCGGCCTCGCGAGCAGCGGACTGGCCGTGCTCAAGAGCGCCAAGACCGCGGGCGCGCAGGTCGACGTCGTCAACCTCATGACCTTCGACTACTACGACGGCGCCACGCACCACATGGCCGACGACACCCGCACCGCCGCCGAAGGGCTCTACAACCAACTCGCCACCCTCTACCCGGCCAAGACCCCCACCCAGCTCTGGGGGATGATCGGTGTCACCGAGATGCCCGGCATCGACGACTACGGCCCCGCCGAGACCTTCACCACCGCCGACGCGAGCGCCGTCTACGACTGGGCCACCGCCAAGGGCATCAACACCCTCTCCTTCTGGGCTCTCCAGCGAGACAACGGCGGCTGCCCCGGGACCGGCGGCTCCGACACCTGCTCGGGCATCGCCCAGGACCCGTGGTACTTCAGCCACACCTTCGCGCCCTTCACGGGCGGCGGCGGGCCCGTCACCGACGACTTCTCCGTCTCGGTCACCCCCGGATCGGCCTCGGTCGCCCCCGGCGGCGCCGCCACCGCGACGGTCGCCACCACGGTCGTCTCCGGCGCCGCGCAACCCCTCACCCTGACCGTCACCGGCGCGCCCGCCGGAGTGACGGCCGGCCTCACCCCCACCACCGTCACGGCGGGCGGCTCCGCCAGGCTCACCCTGGCCGTCGGCGCATCGACCGCGCCGGGCGTCTATCCGCTCACCGTCACCGCCAACGGCAGCCGGCTCACCCACTCCGCCGGCTTCACCCTGACCGTCCCCGGGCCGGGCGGCGGGAGCGGTGCACTGATCAACGGCGGCCTGGAGAGCGGCTCCCCGGCGCCGTGGACCTGCGAGAGCGGGGGCGGCGTCGTCAACACTCCCGCGCACGTGGGCTCGTACGCCCTGAAGTCCGCACCGACCTCCGCGCAGACCGGGGAGTGCGCGCAGACCCTCACCCTCGCTCCTAATGCCGCCTACACGCTGAGCGGTTGGGTACAGGGCAATTACGCGTACCTGGGCGTGCGTGGCGGCGCCACCGGCAGTACGTGGACCAACTCGGCCGGCTGGACCAAGCTGAGCGTGCCGTTCACCACCGGCGCCTCCGGCACGGTCACCGTCTACGTGCACGGCTGGTACGGGCAGGGCGCCGTCTACGCGGACGACCTCGCGGTCGGCTAGCCGGCAGCCGGCCGGTGGCCGCCGGCCGATAGTCTCGTCCGGGCCCGGGTGCGTTATCCGGGCCCGGAAGGGCGGAAACATGGGCGACGGCGGCACCCGGGGCACGAGCGGCGGGGTGCGCGTCCTGCGCGCGGCCGACCGGCCGGCGGCTTCCTGGAAGAACGGCGGGGGAGTCACCCGGGAGATCGCCGCCGGGCCCGAGGGCGCCGGGATGGAGGACTTCCTGTGGCGGGTGAGCCTCGCGGACGTCACCGCCGACGGGCCGTTCTCCGCGTTCCCCGGGGTGGACCGGACCCTGACCCTCGCGGAGGGCGCGGGCATGGATCTGACGATCGGCGGCGAACGACGTCTCGTGGACGAACGCTTCGTCCCCCAGCACTTCCCCGGTGGGCACCCCACCGAGTGCCGGCTCCTCGGGGGCCCCGTCGTGAACTTCAATGTGATGTACCGGACAGAGGTCGTCGAGGCCGAAGTCGCCGTCGTACGCGGGGATCTGGCGCTCGCCGTGCCGCCCCGCGCGACGCTGCTGGTCGTGGCCCTGGACGGGCCGGCGGCGCTCGGTGACGGTGTCCGACTCGACCCGTACGACGCCGCCCTGGTCGCCGACCCGGGCCCTTGGGCGCTCCGCGCCGCCGGCCGGGCTGCCGTGGTACGGCTGACACCGCGCCCCTGACGCCGACCGCGCGAGGGGTGGTGCGCGCCGCGGGCCCGGCGGCTCGCGGCGCGCACCCGGTCATGGGGACAAGGGGTCGGTGCGCCGGCGCGGTCAATGCGCCGGCATGGTCAGTGGAACAGCATCGAGGCGTCGCCGGCCGCGGTGGTGACCGAGCCCGGGCAGAGGAAGCTGCCGGACACCTTCGTCGCGGTGAATGCCTGGTTCACGTACTTGCGGGTGGAGCCGTCGCGGTTCCACACGATGTTGGTGGCCTTGAACCGGCAGGAAACGAAGCTCTGTTTGCCGCTGATGTCGATGGCGTCCGTCCTCGCGACGCCGCTCGCGTCGTCGAAGGTGAACGCCGGGTTGTTGTTGAGGGTGGCGGTGATGCCGCCCCCGCATGCCAGGTTGCCGCCGGGGGCGTTGATGGTGCTCCTGTCGACGGTCAGGGCGGCGGGCGGGACGGCACTGGTGCGCGCGTTCGTCCAGTTACAGGTGTTGCCCGCGACGACGATGACGCCGTCCACCTTCTGGTCGACGGTGGGTCCTAGGGCCAGGGCCGTCGTGGACCCGCCGAGCACCACGGCGGCGGCCAGGGCGGTGATGCCCGGCCAGGTCGAGAACTTCCTCATGTCGCTCCTCCTTGCCACGTACGTGTGGGGGTGTACGGGCGGGGCCCGGGGGGCCGCGCCGCAGTGCGCCCGGCCGTCGCGGAGTGGGGTTCCCGAGGGCCGGCCGGGGGAGAGAGCCTTCGTGCTGCGGACCGGAGACGTCCGTGGGACGGGGGCGGTCCGGTCACGTCCACGGAAGGTGCCACAGGGGTCTTGAAATGTCAGGCCCCATGCCAGGCATGGGCCACATATTTGGCCGGATGGTGCCACTTGGCCGGAGCCCGCCCCCGGGTCGTACGGGGCTTGTGCGACGCACGAGCGAGTCACGACCGGCCCCTCGCACACTTGACCCCATCCACTACCACCTACATGCCAACCCGCCGGCGCGTCAGTCGCCGGGGCAGCACCCTCGGGGGAACAGTGATCAGTCGTAGGACCGTCGTCCGGGCAGGCGTGGCCGCCACCAGTGTCATCGGAACGGGCGGCATGCTGCTGCCGGTCGTCAACGCCGCGGCGAACGAGCCCCGGGTCGCCGGAGCCGAGCTCGACCCGGCCGGCATAGCGAAGTTCACGCAGCGGATGCCCTTGGCGCCGGTGCTCCAGCCGTATCTCACCACCGGTACCACCAGCTACTACCGGATGACCTTGAAGGAAGCCACCAAGGAGGTCGTGCCCGGCCTGAGCACCACGCTGCGCACCTTCAACGGCTCCTTCCCCGGCCCCGTCATCAAGGCCGAGTCGGGCCGCCGGGTCGTGGTCAAGCAGACCAACTCGCTCGACGTCCCCACCTCGATCCACCTGCACGGCGCCCACGTCCCGCAGGACAGCGACGGTTCCCCGATGGACCTGATCGCGGCCGAGGGCGGCACCAAGACGTACACCTACCCCAACACCCAGCCGCACGCGAACCTGTGGTTCCACGACCACGCCCACCACATGGAGTCGGAGAACGTCTTCCGCGGGATGACGGGCACCTACATCCTCACCGACGACACCGAACGCCGGCTGGGCCTGCCGTCCGGCGGCTACGACATCCCCATCTCGCTGCGCGACGCCCGCTTCACCGACACCGGCGAACTCGTCTACGAGATGGGCGACTTCCGGCACCGCAACGTCCTCCTCGCCAACGGCAAGGCGTGGCCCTACTTCGAGGTCGCGGCGCGCAAGTACCGTCTGCGCTTCACCAACACCGCGAACCAGCGGTTCTTCGGCCTGAGCCTCGCGGACGACTCGGAGATCGTGCAGATCGGCACCGACGGCGGACTGCTGGCCGCCCCGTACCGCACGAACACGGTGTCCATCTCCCCGGGCGAGCGGGCCGACGTCGTCATCGACTTCTCCCGCTACCCCGTCGGCACCACCATCGAGCTCCGCAACAAGCACATCGACCGGGACGAGCCGGCCAACGAGATCGGCGCCGTCCTCCAGTTCCGCGTCACCCGCACCGCCCGCGACGACAGCGTGGTCCCCGCGCAGCTCAGGACGCTCCCGCCGCTGGCCGTCCCCACCGTCAACCGCACCGTCGACATGAGGATGGACGAGACCGGCGCCCCGAGCAGCATGGCGTACATCAACGGCAAGACGTACGACATGAACCGGATCGACACCGAGATCGCCTACGGTGCCACCGAGATCTGGACCGTCCACAACTCCAACCAGTTCGCCCCGCACAACTTCCACATGCACCTGGTGCAGTTCCGGGTCCTGGAACGCAACGGCCAGGCCGTCACCGATGGCCCCGAGACCGGGCTCAAGGACACCGTGCCGCTGAAGCCGGGCGAGACGGTGAAGATCCAGGCGACCTTCACCGGGTACCGGGGCACCTACGTCTACCACTGCCACCTGTTCGACCACGGTGCGATGGGCATGATGGCGAACATGCGCATCTCCTGACCCGGCGTCCGGCTCAGTCCGGGCCGGGGGACGGCTTGCGGCCGAGGACGGCCCAGGCGCGCACACCCAGCGTCAGGGACCCGTCCGGCCGGGTCGGCAAGGAGGCGCGCAGCGTTTCGCGCAGCCGCTCCCGGGCAGGCGGGGCGAGGGTCGCGACGTAGCCCGGGGCGGGGCCCTGCCCGGCCAGGAACGGCTCCCACAGCTCGGCGAACGAGGCGAAGCCGGCGCGCACCTCGATCGGGGCGACATGGACGCCCTCCAGCCCGGCCGACGTCCACAGCGCGCGCAGCTCCTCCGGTCGGCAGAGCGGGAAGCGGCGCCCCTCGTCCAGGGCGGCCGCCCCCGGATCCAGGAGCACGGCCGCGTCCCAGAACCGGCGCAGCAGCCCCATGCCCTCGGCGTAGTCCCACACGTAACAGGCGACGAGCCCGCCCGGGCGCGCCACGCGCGCCGCCTCGGCGACGGCGGTGCCCGGCGCGGGGAGGAAGTTGAGGGCGAGGGCGCTGACCACCGCGTCGCAGGCGCCGGCACGGACGGGCAGCGCCGGCGCGGTTGCGCGCAGGAACCGCGCCGGCGGGCCGGCGGTGGCGCGCGCCACGTCGAGGAACCCGGCCGACCGGTCGACGCCCAGGACCAGCCGCGGCCGGGCCCGCCCGGTGAGGGCGGAGGTGAGGGCGCCGGTGCCGCAGCCGACGTCGAGCCACACCCCGCCGTCGTCGACGCCCAACCAGTCCACGAACCGGTCGGCGACGAGGCGGCTCCAGCGGCCCATGTACCTTTCGTAGGCTTCCCCGACCGCCCACACGTCGATCCTCTGCTCCGTCATACGGCCACGATGACGCACGGCGCGCCCCCGGGCCGTCATGACAGGCTGTCGGGGTTGATCAGCCCGCCGCGGGAGCCCCGTCGAGTTCCCAGGCGTGCCGCTTGAACTCCCGGACGAAGTCCGGGTGGTCCTCCCACTGGCGGGCGATGCCGCGCAGGACGTCCCAGTGGTGTTCCACCGACTGGTCGATGACACGGCGCACCGCGGGCTCGGCCGCGGCACGCTGCTCGATGAGGCCCTTGACCGCGGAAGCCTCCAGCACCGCGTTGCGCAGCGCGCGCAGGGCGCGGGAGGTGTCGTCCATCGCGAACCCGCTCTCGCTGCCGGTCTCGGCGGCGAACAGCGGGCTGAGGCGCGCCTCGATGAACGCGGTGATCCGGGTGAAGTGCTGTACGTCCACGGGGGCTCCGTCTCCTGCCACACGGCAACAAAAAACCCCGGACCTCAATGGCGGCCGGGGCGATTCTCTGCGTATATTGGTTATTTCACGTCGACCCACGAGGAAGACGTGGAGGAGCTTTACGTGGACACTGTAGCGCGTCAGGAGTGGAATTGTCAACCGAGGAATTCCGGAATGAGCAGCAATTCATCACCGGTCTCTACGCACGCCTCGACGACCTGCGTGACCAGGCCGAACGCGCCGTCCGGAGCGCGCTCGCCGAGCCGGGAAGCGGGTTTCAGGCTCGCCTGGAGCGGGATGTGCTGGTCGCCGAGCAGTCCGGTCTGCTTTCCGCTCTGAACTCCGGGGAGAACGGTCTGTGTTTCGGCCGGCTGGAGTTCTCCGACGGTCGGGACCACCACATCGGCCGTATCGGAATCAGGCAGGACGACCCGGAGCGCACTCCCCTGGTCCTCGACTGGCGGGCCGAAGTCGCCCGCCCCTTCTACCTCGCCACCGGTCACCACCCCATGGGCCTGCGCCGACGCCGGCACCTCACCACCCGGGGCCGTGAGGTCACCGCACTGCACGACGAGATCCTGGACCTCACCGACACCGAACGCACCGGTTACGAGGGCGCCGACGCCGACGCCGTCCTGCTCGCCGCCCTCGACGCCGCCCGCACCGGGCGGATGCACGACATCGTGCGGACCATCCAGGCCGAGCAGGACCGCATCATCCGCTCCCCGCACGCGGGCGTCCTGGTGGTGGAAGGCGGCCCCGGCACGGGCAAGACCGCGGTCGCCCTGCACCGCGCCGCCTACCTCCTGTACGCCCAGCGGGAACTCCTCGCCAAGCGGGGCGTGCTGATCGTCGGCCCCAACCCGGCCTTCCTCGGCTACATCGGCGAGGTGCTCCCCTCGCTCGGCGAGACGGGAGTGCTCCTCGCCACGGTCGGCGAGCTCTTCCCCGGCGTCCACGCCACCCGCACCGACCGCCCCGGCGCGGCGGCCGTCAAGGGCGGCGCGGCGATGGCCGAGGTACTCGCCCGGGTCGTCGGCGACCGGCAGGCCCTGCCGGAGACCGTCCCGGCCGGTAGCGGTGAGGACAGCTCCGTGGTCCCCGAACCGGCGCTGGAGATCGACCACGACGACTACGGGACGCTGTTGCTGGACCGGACGATGGCCCACGAGGCACGCGACCGGGCACGCGGCACCGGTCTCCCGCACAACCTCGCGCGGCCCTACTTCGCGTTCCGGATCATCGACGCGCTCACCGAGCAGCTCGCCGACCGGCTCGGCGCGGACCCCTACGGCGGCCCCAACCTGCTGGGACCCGACGACGTCGCGCAGCTCGGCAAGGAGATCGCCACCAGCGCCGAGGTGCACGCGGCCATCGACACCCTCTGGCCGCCGCTGACCCCCGAGCGGCTGATCACCGACTTCCTGGAAGACCCCACCCACCTGGACGCCGCCGACGCCGAGCTGATCCGCCGCCCCGCGACGGAGACCGGCTGGACCCCCGCCGACATCCCGCTGCTCGACGAGGCGGCCGAACTGCTCGGCGAGGACGACAGCGCGCGGCGCGCCGCCGAGGAGCGTGAGCGGCTGGAGCGCATCGCGTACGCGCAGGGCGTCCTGGACCTCTCGCAGGGCTCGGAATCCTACGAGTTCGAGGACACCGAGAACGAGTACCTCGCCGCGCACGACATCATCGACGCCGAGCGGATGGCCGAGCGGCACGAGGAGGCCGACCACCGCAGCGCCGCCGAACGCGCCGCCGCCGACCGGACCTGGGCCTTCGGCCACGTCATCGTCGACGAGGCGCAGGAGCTGTCCGCGATGGCGTGGCGGCTGCTCATGCGCCGCTGCCCCACCCGCTCCATGACCCTGGTGGGGGACCCCGCCCAGACCGGCGACGAGGCGGGCTGCGGCTCCTGGAAGCGCATCCTGGCCCCCTACGTCGGCGACCGCTGGGAACTGGTGCGGCTCGGCGTGAACTACCGTACGCCCGCCGAGATCATGGACGTCGCGTCCGCCGTACTGCTCGCCCGCCACCCCGGCTTCGAGCCGCCACGATCCGTGCGCTCCACGGGTGTACGACCATGGGCGCGGGCGGCCGGCGACCTCCCCGCCGCGGTCGCCGACGCCGTACGCGCCGGCACTCCGGCGGAGGGCCGGCTCGCGGTGATCGCCCCGCGCGCGCTGCACGAGGCCCTGGCCGCGGCGCTGCCCGACGTACGGGCCGGCGCGGAACCGGACCTCACCCACACGGTCGTGCTCCTCGACCCGCGCCAGGCCAAGGGGCTGGAGTTCGACACGGTGCTCGTCGTGGAACCGGCGGACATCGCGCCGAGTGACCTGTACGTGGCGCTGACCCGCGCCACGCAGACCCTGGGGGTTCTGCACACCGGCCGGCTGCCGGAAGAACTGGCGCGGGCCCTGGAGGAGGCGCTCCCGGCGACCTGAACCGGCGCCCCACGATCGCCGCGCAGCCCTTGGCCCGACGGCCCCGCGCGGTGATCATAGGGGGGCGCCGGCCCACCGGGCCCCGTGCGCACCACCGTTTTCGGGAGGTCGTGTGTCCGCAGAGTCCAGCTACGCGTACGGGGTCCACGGGGTGCCGCTGCTCGGCGACACGATCGGCGAGAACCTGGACCGCACCGCGCGCAGGGTCCCCGAGCGGGACGCCCTCGTCGACATGGCCTCCGGGCGGCGCTGGACGTACGCGGAGCTCGCGGCGGACGTCGACGCGCTCGCGCTCGGCCTGCTGGACCTCGGCATCACCAAGGGCGACCGGGTCGGCATCTGGGCGCCCAACCGCCCCGAATGGACGCTGGTGCAGTACGCCACCGCCAAGATCGGGGCGGTCCTCGTCACCGTGAACCCGGCGTACCGCTCGCACGAGTTGGAGTACGTACTGCGGCAGTCGGGGATCCGGCTGCTGGCCGCCGCGGACCGGTTCAAGAGCTCCGACTACGCGGCCATGATCGAGGAGGCGCGTCCGCGCTGCCCGGAGCTGGAGTTCGTGGTCCTGTTGGAGGGCGACCTCTGGGCCTCCCTGCTGGAGCGCGGCCGGCAGGGCGATCCGGCCGTACTGGCCCGGGCGCAGGCCGCGCTGAGCCCGGACGACCCCGTCAACATCCAGTACACCTCCGGGACCACCGGCTTCCCCAAGGGCGCCACCCTGTCCCACCACAACATCCTCAACAACGGTTTCTTCGTCGGGGAGTTGTGCCACTACACCGAACAGGACCGGGTCTGCGTCCCGGTCCCCTTCTATCATTGCTTCGGCATGGTGATGGGCGCGCTCGCGTGTACGAGCCACGGGGCGGCGCTCGTCATCCCGGCGCCGTCCTTCGAGCCGGCGGCCACCCTCGCCGCGGTGCAGGCCGAGTCGTGCACCTCGCTGTACGGCGTGCCGACGATGTTCATCGCCGCCCTCGCCGACCCGGACTTCGCCGCGTACGACCTCTCCAGCCTCCGGACCGGAATCATGGCGGGCTCACCGTGCCCCGTCGAGGTGATGAAGGAGGTCATCGACCGGATGGGCATGACGGAGGTCTCCATCTGCTACGGGATGACGGAGACCTCACCGGTGTCGACGCAGACCCGCGCGGACGACTCGGTCGAACGACGCGTGTCGACCGTGGGCCGGGTCGGCCCGCACCTGGAGGTCAAGGTCGTCGACCCGTCCTCCGGGCGGACCGTGCCCCGCGGCGAACCCGGTGAACTGTGCACCCGGGGCTACTCCGTCATGCTGGGCTACTGGGGCGAGCCCGAGCGGACCGCCGAAGCGGTCGACGCGGCTCGCTGGATGCACACCGGCGACCTGGCCGTCATGGACGACGACGGCTATCTGAGCATCACCGGCCGGATCAAGGACATGGTCATCCGCGGCGGCGAGAACATCTACCCGCGCGAGATCGAGGAGTTCCTCCACGGGCATCCGGACGTCCTCGACGTCCAGGTCATCGGAGTCCCCGACGCCAAGTACGGTGAAGAGCTGATGGCGTGGGTCCGGATGCGCGAGGGCGCCGAGCCGTTGACCGCGGAAACCGTCCGCACCTACTGCGCCGGCCGCCTCGCCCACTTCAAGATCCCGCGCTACGTCCACGTCGTGGACGAGTTCCCGATGACCGTCACCGGGAAGATCCGCAAGGTCGAGATGCGCGAGACGGCCCGGCGACTCCTCGACGCCGGTCGCGCGTGAGGCGGTGCGTCGCCCGGGAGACGGTCACCCGTCCCCCGGGCGCGGTCGCGCGTCAGCGCGATGCGTTCGGGCCCTTCTCCAGGACCGTGTTGCCCGTCACCGTGCCGTCGCCGCCGGAGAGGGTGACATCGTGCCGGACGCCGTCCGGGCCGAGGACCACGGCGTCCCACGCGCTCGCCCCGCCCTGCTCCACCACCACGCGCAGGGACTCCACCTTGCCGCCCGACACGGCCGCTGCCGCCTTGTCCGCGGCCTGCGTGGCCGCCAGCGCGGGCAGCGGCGCCGGGGCGACCGCCTTCGCGCCGTCGCCGCCGGGGAAGCCGCGGCCCGGCCGCATCCGTCCGGGCGCGTCGTCGCGGCCGTCCTGGCGCCCGAAGGCGTGGGGCTCCCCGTCGGCGCGGCCGCCCTTCGGACCGTCGCCCCGCTCGTGCTCGGAGGCGGCGGCCGGGTGCTCCTCGCGCGCCTCGTGGTGGTGCTCGGCCACGGCGACGGCCGCCGCGGCGCCGCCGCCGCCGACCAGCACCACCAGCCCGAGGGCCACCCATCGCGTGCGCCCCTGGCGGGTCACCCGGACGAACCGGCCACGACGTCCCGCGGTGGCGGCGTCGCCCACCGGGACCGCTTTCGTCTCGCCCGCGTCCGTCGGGTGGTCGGAAGGCTGGGGAGTGGACTGGGTCATCTGGCTGCTCCTCGCGTACTCCGGGCGCTCCGCCCGGCAGGGCAGATCGTGCGCCGCGCTTGCTGAAGCTGCGCTGAAGAGAGCTGAAGACCCCTTCAGCAACCCCACCGGGCGACCTGAGAACCTTGACCCCATGCGCGTACTGGTGGTCGAGGACGAGCGGCGGCTGGCCGCCGCCCTACAGCGAGGGCTGGGAGCCGAGGGCTTCTCGGTGGACGTCGCCCACGACGGCACGCAGGGGCTGTGGCTGGCGGCGGAGCACGACTACGACGCCATCGTGCTGGACATCATGCTGCCGGGCCTCAACGGCTACCGGGTCTGCGCCCGGCTCCGCGCGGCGGGCTGCGAGTCGGGCATCTTGATGCTCACCGCGAAGGACGGTGAGTACGACGAGGCCGAAGCCCTGGACACCGGCGCGGACGACTTCCTGTCCAAGCCCTTCTCCTACGTCGTCCTCGTGGCCCGGCTCCGGGCGCTGATCCGGCGCACCGGCCGCCGCCGCCCGCAGGTCATGACCCTCGGCGACCTGGTGGTCGACCCGGCCGCACAACGGTGCACCCGCGGCGGAACCGAAGCCCGCCTCACCTCACGGGAGTTCGCGGTGCTGGAGTACCTCGCCCGGCGGGCCGGGGAGGTGGTGCCCAAGCGCGAGATCCTGGAGAACGTGTGGGACGCCGCCTACGACGGTGACCTGAACGTCGTGGAGGTCCACGTCAGCGCCCTGCGCCGGAAGATCGACGCGCCGTTCGGGCGGGCCGCCGTGGAGACGGTGCGCGGCGCCGGTTACCGGCTGGCGGCCGACGGTGGCTGAGCGAAACGCCCTACGGGCGATGGTGGCCGAGCGAACGGCCCGGTGGCCGGGCACACGGACGCGCGCGGGGACGCGTGCGGTGCGCCGACTCCTGGCCGGCGGCCTGCGGCCCCGTTCCGTCCGCGCCCGGGCGACGCTCGGGGCGTCCGCCGTGGTCGCCCTGGCCCTCGGGACGGTCTCCTTCGCCCTGCTCGGGCTGCTCCACGGCAATCTGATGCGCAGCGCCCAGGACGACGCCGAACGGCAGGCCGTGGCCACCGCCGGGCTGGCGGCGGGGGGCCGCCTCGATCCCGTACTGCCCGGCGGCCACGGAACGGACTTCCTCCAAGTCGTGGACGCCGAGGGACGGGTGCTGGCGGCGAGCCCCAACCTCGTCGGTCGTCCGCCGGTCTCCGGGGCCCGGCCGGGCAGCCCCGGGACGGTCCGGGGCACCTGGAACGGCCGTCCGGTACGGCAGGAACACCGCCAGCGCGTCGTGCAGGTCACCACCGCCACGGCATCGGGGCTGGTCACCGTCTACGCGGGTACCTCGCTGCGGCAGGCCGATGCCGCCGGGGACATGATCACCGCCGCGCTGGCGGTCATGGTGCCGCTGCTCGTCCTGACCGTCGCCCTGGTCACCTGGCGGGTGACGGGCTGGGCCCTGCGGCCCGTCGAGGCGATCCGCGCCGAGGTCGCGGAGATCAGCGAACGCGACCTGCACCGACGGGTGCCCGTGCCGCGCAGCGAGGACGAGGTGGCCCGGCTCGCCGTGACGGTCAACGCCACCCTGGACCGGCTCGAAGCCGCCGGGATCCGGCAGCGGCAGTTCATCGCCGACGCCTCCCACGAGCTGCGCAGCCCCATCACGGTGCTCCGGACGCAGTTGGAGGTCGCGCAGGCGCATCCCGACCCGGCCCTGTGGGGCGAGTTGGTCAGCGGCGCGCTGGAGGACACCGTCCGGCTGCAGGATCTCGCGGCGGACCTCCTCCTGTTGGCCCGCCTGGACACCGCCGAGCCGCCTCCGGCCGCCGCCGTCGACCTCACCGGGGTCGCCCGGGAGGCCGCGCGCCCGCGCCGCGGCGACCGCATCCCGGTCGAGGCGGACCTCGCGCCCGACGTCACGGTGCGCGGCAGCACCCTGTGGCTGTCACGACTCGTCACGAACCTGCTGGACAACGCCCAACGGCACGCCGCGCGGCGGGTCTCGCTGACCCTCCGGGTGGACAAGGAGCGGGACCTCGTGGTGCTGGAGGTGTGCGACGACGGGCCGGGCATAGCGGTCGCGGACCGGGAGCGGGTCTTCGAACGGTTCACCCGCCTCGATGACGCCCGTAGCCGCGACGAGGGAGGGTCGGGCCTCGGCCTGGCCATAGCCCGGAACATCGCCACCAGTCTGGGAGGCTCCCTCGCGGTCGGCTCGGCCCCAACGGGCGGCGCCCGCCTGGTGGCGACCCTGCCCAGGGTGCGGGTCTAGCGCCGGCGGGGCGCGCCGCCGGCGAGGAGGGCGTCGGTGATCAGCCGTACGCCCCGGGCCAGGCGGGCGAGTTGGTCGAGTTCGACGGCGTACATCCGGATGGTGTTCTCGATGACGGACTCGGCGACGCCGAGCGACGGCAGTTCGGCGCGGCAGGTCTCCAGGGCCACCCGCACGGCGCGTATCTCGTGCTGGAGGTGGAGACGCGTGTGCCGGGTGAGGAGTACGGGGTGACGGTTGAACGTCGAGTAGCCGGCGTAGCGGGCCGGCAGCAAGTCGCGCAGCCAGCGGATGGCGGTGCGCTCCCAGTCGTGACTTCCGGGGGCCTTGACCTGGCAGGGCCAGTCCGGGCTGAGGGTGGCGGGGGCCGTCAGGGGCATTCTCGTCGCTTCCGAGTGGTGTCGAACTCTGATCGAGAGGGGTGGGCGGCCTCGACCCAGGGGTTGATCGAGGCCGCCACGGCGGTCAACGGGATCCGAAAGCCCGGATCGGGTACCCGGAAGCGGGCGTGAGGAGGAGTCGCTCGCTGCTGGGTGCTCGCTCGGGAGGGCGTGGGGTCGCTCTCCCCGGCATCTGGTGGATTCCGGCCGCGCGATCAGTAAACATATATACCGTCGAGTAAGCAAGTGTATGAAAAAATTCATACGCTCGCTGAATGAACGGTTCCATCCGGTAAAGGAGGCGCCGCCTCCGCTCTAGAGGAAGAAACCGTGCAGGTCAGCGGCCTGTTCATAGCTTTCGAGACGGGCCTGCGTCCGCTCGGGGTCCGCGTCCGCCATGGCCTGTAGGAGCGCCGCCGACAGTACCCCGGGCGCCGCGTACGAGTCGAAAACCAGCCGCGAGCCGGTGCCGGCGGTGAGCACCACGTCGGCCTCCTCCACCAACGGGCCCAGCGTCGGATCGGTGATCAGCGCGACGCGCAACCCGGCGCTGCGGGCCGTCCGCACGGCGGCGAGCGTCTCCTTGGCGTGCCGCGGCATGGCGAAGGCCAACACCCACGTGCCGCCCGCCGCCCGGGCCTGGAGCAGCGCGTCGTAGGCGACGCTGCCGCCGCCCGTCACCAGCCGTACGTCGGGGTGGATGCGCCGGGCCGCGTAGGCGAAGTACTCGGCGAGGGACACCGAGATCCGCAGACCGAGCACGGTGAGGGGCACCGACTGGGCCAGATCGCGACCGATGTCGAGGATCTGGTTGGTGTCGGCCAGCAACCGCCGCAGGTTCTCCAGGTTCGCGATCTCGGCGTCCACGGCCGCCTGGAGCTCGTTGTGGCGGATCTGCTCCCGGCTCTCCGGATGGCGCGCGACCGCGTTCAGCGCGATCGGCTGCAACACCTCACGCAGGGCCGGATAGCCGCTGAAGCCCAACGACGAGGCGAAACGGGTCACGGACGGTTGGCTCACCCCGACCCGTTCCGCGAGTTCGGTGATCGAGAGGAACGCGGCCTCGGTGAGGTGGTCGATGAGGTACTGGGCGATGCGCCGCTGACCGGGGGACAGGGGGTGCCCGTCGAACAGCGCCCGGACCCGGTCGGCGGGGGCGCGCTCGTGCTCCGCGGCCTGCCCGCTCGGCGTGATGGCGGCTGCCTGAGCGCGTTCCTGCTGCCCCGATGACACGGACGGCCTCCTTCTCATCACTCGTGATCAAACATAGCTCACCGGTGAGTCACGAGGTCAGACGGTACAGACGCAGAGCGAGCTGGAGCTCCAACGCGGCGGCGGGGGTGTTCCAGTCGTCCCCGAGGAGCCGACCGATCCGGTCCAGTCGCTGCACCACCGTGTTGACGTGGACGTGCAGGGCCTCCTTCGCCTTCGACAGGCTCGCGCCGTGGGCGAAGTAGGCATCCAGCGTACGGACGAGATCGGTCCCGCGCCGGGCGTCGTACGCGATGACGGGGCCCAGCACCCGGTCGACGTAGCCGCTCACATCGGCCCGGTCGCCGAGCAGCACGCCGAGGAAGCCGAGATCGGCGAGGCCCGCGCCCCGGCCCGACTGCCCGAGGGTGTGCAGCGCCTCCACGCACCGCAGGGCCTCCGCGTACACGGCGGGCAGGTCGCCCGGGTGGGCCGCGGGGCCGGCGGCGCCCACCGTCACCGGGGCGCAGAGGCCCAGCCCCAGGTCGGCGGCCAGCGACCGGGCGAGGTCGCCGGGGCGCTCCGCCGGGACCACCATCACGACGAGCCCCTGGTGCACGCCCGACAATCCATGGGCGTCGCGTGCCCGGCGGGCCGCCTCCGACGCCAGCCGGCCCCGGGCCGCCGCATCGCACTGGAGCGCCAGCACCGCGTGCGGCCGGGACAGGTCCAGGCCCAGCCGGCGGGCCCGGATCCGCCGGCTCGCCCCGTCGTCCACCCGGCCCGCGCCCTGCGCGGTGAGCAGGTCGCTGAGCAGTTCGCCGCGCACCCGGTCCTCCGCCTCCGCTATGGAGCGGCGCAGCAGCAGGAGGAGGGCCGTGACCAGGCCGGCCCGTTCGAAGAGGCGCCGGTCGGAGTCGCTGAGACCGGGCCGGCCGGTCAGGGCGACGCTGCCGAGGAGCTCGGGGCCCGCCAGCACCGCCCAGACCCATGTGCCGTCCACGGACACCGCCCGCCCGCCGGTGCGCGATTCCGCCACCCCCCGGTCCGGCGCGGGGAGGGGATCGGCGCCGACCCGGGCCAGTTCCGTGCCGTCGGCGTCGTGGACCACGATGCCGCCACCCAGGAGGGCCGCGACGTCCCGCGCGAGATCACCCACGTCACCGCCGCGCAGCACGAGGTCGGTGAGCCGGTCGTGCGTCTCGGTGGCCAGGCGCATCGCCTCGCTGTGGGCGCGGACCGTCTCGTTGGCCCCGCCCAGCTCGACGAGGGCGGCCCGCGTCTCCTCCAGCAGCCGGGCGCCGTCGATGGCCACCGCGGCGTGGTCGGCGAGGGACGACAGCAGCGCGACGGCGTCGGGGGCGAACGCCCGGACGGCGCGGTCGGCCGCGTACAGCACGCCGATCACCCGCGTCCCCACCCGTAGCGGGACGCCCAGGATGCCCCGCAGCCCCTCCTCGCCGACGCCGCGGTCGATGGCGGCGGTGTGCTTGAACCGGCCGTCCGCACCGTAGTCGCTGGTCGCGTAGGGGCGGGCCGTCTGCGCGACCAGGCCGCCGAGTCCCTCGCCCATGCCCAGGCGCAGTTGCTGGAACGCGGCGGAGACCGAGCCGTCCGTGACCCGCATGAACGTGTCGCCGGCGACGGGGTCGTTGAGGGTGAGGTAGGCGACGTCGGTGCCCAGCAGGGTCCTCGCCCGCCGGACGATCGCCCGCAGTACGGCGTCCAGGTCACGCAGCGCGGCCAGGTCGCCGGCCGTGTCGAACAGGGCGGTCAACTCCGCCTCCCGGCGACGGTGTTGGCCCAGCGTCCGACTGATGTCCAGCGCGACGCGGGTCGCGTCCTCGACGAGGGCGAGTTCCGTCTGTGCGGCGCCGTCGGCACGGGCCTGCCCGGCGGCCGCCGCGAACCGCTCGGCCGGGGCGCCCCCGGCCAACAGGTCGAGCAGGGTGCGCAACGCGGCCGCCGCCGGGTTGTCGACGGAAGGGCGAGGGCTGGAGGCGTCGTTCACGCGGCCCATGCTGACAGCCCTCCCCGTCGGGCCTCCGACGGGGAGGCCGCGCTCCCGATTCCGCGCTCCCGACAGTCGCCGCGGTCCGCACGGTTTCCGCCGGGCCGCGGCTGCGCCGTCAAGCCGCGTCGAACGGTCGCCCCGCCCGGGCGGCGGTCCGCTGCCCGGGCAGTGCGGGACGGTGGCCGACCGCCGCCAGGTTCCGGCCGCGGGTCTCCTTCGCGAACGCCACCGTGAGCGTGGTGACCAGGGCCGCGCCACAGAGGTAGACGGACACCGGAACGGAGGAGCCGTAGTCCTTGAGCAACTCGACGGCGATGATCGGGGCAAGCGCCCCCGCGACGATCGAGGCGAGCTGCGAGCCCATCGAGGCACCCGAGTAGCGGACCTTGGTGTCGAACATCTCGGAGATGAAGGCGGCCTGCGGCCCGTACATCGCCCCGTGCAGCAGCAGACCGACGGTGACCGCCACCGTGATGACCGCGAACGACCGCGAGTCGACCAGGGCGAAGAAGGCGAACGCCCAAACCGCCATCCCCACCGAGCCGATCATCGTCACCGGCCGGCGGCCGATCCGGTCCGACAGCGCGCCCCAGGCCGGGATGGTGACGAAGTGGAGGGCCGAGCCGATCAACACGGCGTTGAGCGCGCTGCTCTTGGGCAGCCCGAGGTGGGTGGCGACGTAGACGAGGAGGAAGGAGGTCAGGACGTAGTACGAGATGTTCTCGCCGAACCGGGTACCTATCGCGGTCAGCACCTCACGCCAACTCCTGCGGAACACCTCCACCACCGGGGCCTTCGCCTTGACCGCCCCCTCCTCCTGCCGGGCCCGGGCCTGCGCCGCGAGGAAGACCGGGGACTCCGCGACGGAGATCCGGATCCACAACCCCGCCGCCACCAGCACGCCCGACAGGAGGAAGGGGACGCGCCAGCCCCACGCGAGGAACGCCTCCTCCGACTGGACGGACGCCAGCAGCGCCAGCACCCCGGTGGCGAGCAGATTCCCGCCGGGCGCCCCCGACTGCGGCCAGGAGGCCCAGAACCCGCGGTGCTCGTCGCCGCCGTGCTCGGAGACGATCAGCACGGCGCCGCCCCACTCGCCGCCCAGCGCGAACCCCTGCACCAGCCGGAGCACCGTCAGCAGCACCGGCGCCCCGACGCCGATGCCCGCGTAGGTCGGCAGCAATCCCATCGCGAAGGTGGCGCCGCCCATCATCAGCAGGCTCAGCACGAGCAGCTTCTTGCGCCCGACCTTGTCCCCGAAGTGCCCGAAGACGACCCCGCCGAGCGGGCGGGCCAGGAAGCCGATGGCGTAGGTGACGAAGGCGATCAGCGTCCCGGTCAGCGGGTCGGCGGTCGGGAAGAACACCTTGTTGAACACCAGGGCGGCGGCGCTGCCGTACAAGAAGAAGTCGTACCACTCGATGGTGGTCCCGATCAGGCTGGCCGCGACGATCCTTCTTATGCCTGTGCTGGAGGCCATGTGCACCACTTCCGGGGGCGTTGACGGGGACGTTCCGTGTCGCCACAACGTAGGAGTCCACAGGTCGACGGCATATGTGGCCGACCCTCACAGTCGCGTGCCGTCCTGTGTGCCCGACCGCCACCCTGCCGGAGGGAGCCTCCCCGACCCCTACGATCGCCGGTGGATCACGCGGTTCGGGGCGGGGCCTACGCCTGCCAGGGCGGCCGGGCGGGACCGAGCGGACGCCCGTGGGGCGGCTCCGGAGCACACGTCACCACCGAGCAGGTCTGGAGGCGATCGGTGACCGCGCACGCAGCGGCCTGTCAGGCTTGCAACCGGCCTTCGAGGAGGCGGCGTCGGCGGCGTCCGGCAGTATCCGGGGGACATCCGTCCGGTTGCCGATGGTGAAGGGCATGGCCTTCTTCCCCAGGTGCCCGTTGCCCCGACTCTCACTGCGGATCGTCACCGTGGAGGGTCTGTCGTCCACATCACAGTTCTTCGGCAACACCAGCATGGCGCGATCACCGGAGACCAGCCCGTCGAGCCCAATCGGACAACGGCGAGGCCGATCCGTCGAAGAAGTGGGTTATCCAGGCGCGCGTTCCCGACGGACGCCGGGACGGGGCCGTGCGCGAGGCTGACCCGCTCGTCGAAGTCGAGCGGGTCGGGGGAGTCGTCGTCGACGATCGACGAGGTGACGGCGACCGTGCGGGCGGCGGTCGGTTTGGTGGGCGAAGGCGGTGCCGACTCGGTGGCCCGGCGCACGGACCGGGACACCGTCCGGGACACGGCGAGCGCCTTGTCACCGAGGAAGGAGGGACCGCTGTCCTCCTGCCACGCCCCCGAGCAGTAGTTCGCCGGGAACGGCCAACTGCCCGTCGAACGCGGGGCCTACAGCCCCACACCCGAAGCGAGGACCACCCCGGCCGCGACGAGGGCGAAGAACCTCCCTCGTCGCTTGCCGCCGACGCCCATGACATTCCCCCTCGCGCCACGTCGGCGCGGGTCAGGCGAACGTCGCCAGGATGGACCGGGGGTCGAAGGTGACGCGGATCCGGGTGATCCTGCCGTCTTCCACATGGCTCCAGTTGGCGGTGGGGGTGGGTGTCGCTCCGGGCACGTGGACATCGAACCAGGTGATCACATCGGTTTCGGTGGCCACACGGGCGTGGACCTCGATCCGTTCCAGCACCCGGCCCATGTTCTTCAGGCCCTGTAGGCACTCCTCGACGCCGCGTGCGGTGCCGAGCGTGCCGACGAAGTCGACGTCGGGGGCGAGCAGGGTGCTCAAGGTGTCGAAGTCGCCCGCCTGCCAGGCGGTGAAGTAGGTCTCGGAGATCTCAGCCGGAGTCATCGTCATGAGTCCATGGTGTCGCCCGATGATCCATCTGTCCAACAGATGAAAGTGATGCCTTGTATCATTGATGCTTATGGAGATGCACCAGCTGCGCTACTTCGCGGCCGTGGTCGAAGAAGGCTCGTTCACCGCCGCCGCCCTACGGCTGCGCGTCAGCCAGTCCGGCATCAGCACGCAGGTGGGGAAGCTGGAACGGGAGCTGGGCCAGCGACTCCTGGACCGCTCGGGGCGCCGGACCCGGCTGACCCCGGCCGGGGAGGCCGTCCTGCCTCTGGCCAGGCAGGCACTGGAGACGCTGGACGCCATCGCGCACACGGCCGCCGAGTTCGCCGAGGCGGTACGGGGCCGGGTCCGCCTCGGCATGATCAGGGGATGCTCGATCCCGGGGCTGCTCGACGTCGTGGCCGGACTCGCGGCCACCCACCCGGGCGTCGAGCTGAGCCTGCACGAGGACGACTCGGAGGCACTGCGCGAGCGCGTTCTCGCACGCTCCCTCGACCTCGCGCTGATCGCCTTCGCGGGCGGCGAGGAACGCGGCGCCGAAAGTCCCGGCCTGGATGTGTCCGTGTTCCTCGAAGAGACCCTGACGGCGATGGTGCCCATGGGCCACCGGTTGGACAGGGCGTCGGTGAGCCTGGCGGACCTCCGGGCGGAGAAGGTGCTCTGCCTGCCGCCGGGCACGGGCATCCGGGCCGCGTACGACCGGTCGTGCGCGCGGGTCGGCCTCCGGCCGCGGGTCACGATCGAGGCCGCGTCGCCGCTCGCGCTCACGGGATTGGCCCGGCGCGGGGCGGGCGTCGCCGTCCTGACCCCGTCCTCCGGTGCGGAGGAGGGGCTGCGTCCCGTCCCCCTCCGCGACGCGACGACACCGGCCTGCCTGGGGCTCGCGATCCGCCCCGACCAGCGCGCCCCCGCGGCCCGGCTCGTCCTGGCCGCCCTCCGGGAGGCGCTGGAGCGGGAACCCGCCTGACGGTGTGGCCTTCGGGTTCCCGCGTCGCGCGAGTCGGGTGTCGGGCGCTCCCTCCTCACCGGGGCAGACGGTCCCAGAACGAGCAGTGGTGGGCGTAACCCGCGTCGACGGGGTGGATTGCGTCAGTTCCGGGAGCCAGCGACTGCACGGACCGCGTGGGAGGCGATGACGAGCCGAGGGCGGGCCAGAGCGGAGCACCGGGGGTGTTCGGGTTGCCGGTGTGCGCGAAGCGCGTCCAGTAGTCGACCATCAGGTCGGACAGGGTGCGCTGGGCGTCGGTCAATGGTCGCTCCGTGGGGAAGGGGGAGAACAGGAACGGCATCTCGAAGCCGTGCGCCGCGCCGTAGGGGAAGCCAGGGTTCGCCGGCAGGCCCGTGAGGACGGGGGCGTCCGGATCGGCGAACTCGTAGCCGTAGAGCGGGAGGCCGGGGGCCTGAGCGGCGATGGCGCGGCCGGCCGCCAGTGTGGTGCACGCGAGGGACCGGTCGGTCAGCAGCGCCGCCCAGGCCAGGGCGGGCGTGGGGTGGCCCGCCGCCGGGTACTGCGCCTCGACGGCCGGGGCCGCGGGCCCGAAGGCGTCCACGAGACGGGCGCGGTAGTCCGTCTCGGTGTGGATCGGGAACGCGGCGAGCGACAGGCCGACGAACATCCGCATCTCGTCGTGGTTGGTCCCCTGGAGGACCGGCACGCGCTGGAAGCGTCCCGACGCCAACGCCTGGTCCGGTGCCAGGGGCAGCAGCGCGTTGCCGAAGGCGGGCCGGTTGAAGGACTGCATCAACTGCGCGGTGGCGAGGCGATCCGTGCTCTGCCCGCGCAGGCACGCCAGTACCTCGTCCGCTCCATCCGCCGTGCACCCCAGTTGTCGGGCGGCGGCCGAACCGGCCGTCTGGACATCGTGCTCCGAGGCGAACGGCTCATACGCCGGTGTTCCGGGGCCGAGGGCGCCGCGCGGGAAGGACATGAGGCAGGAACCGCTTTGGAGCACGGCCTTCTGGAAGAGTCCGACGGCCGTCGGGGAGGTGAGGTGTGCGCAGACGCCGAGGGCCCCCGCGGACTCGCCGAACAGCGTGACACTGCCCGGATCACCACCGAAACGCCCCGCGTTCGCCCGCACCCAGCGCAGGGCCGCCTGCTGGTCCGCCAGGCCGAACGGCGGAGCCGAGCCCAACCCGGGGTGGCCGAAGTAACCGAAGATCCCCAACCGGTAGTTGACCGTGACGACGACCGTGTCACCCCGCACCGCGAGGTGTTCGGCGCTGTAGTCACTGCCGGAACCACCCAGGAACGCCCCGCCGTGCAGCCACACCAGCACCGGCCGCTTCCGCCCGGCCGGCTTGGGTGTCGGCGTCGGCGTCGGCGTCGTGACGTTGAGGTAGAGGCAGTCCTCCGACCCGACGAGCGCCCCCGCACCCGGTGTCGGCATCTGGACACAGCGCGGAGCCGCCGTCGTCGCATCCCGGACCCCGTGCCACGCGGCGGCCGGCGCCGGGGCGCGCCAGCGCAACGGTCCGGTCGGCGGCGCGGCGTAGGGGATGCCGTCGAAGGTGGCGTACGAGCCGTGCGACACGCCGCGTACCAGGCCGTGGTCGGTCCGTACGAGGGGACCGGCCACGGGAGCGCCGGTCGCCGGTACGGCGGTGGCCGTGAGGAGCGCGACCGCGAAGAGTACGGGGGAGAACGCCGCACGGAGCCTGTCTCTTCGGCAGGGGCGCGGTGCTGTCGTGTTCGGGGACATGCGTACCACCGTTCTCGGTCGGACAGAGGCGGACAGGGCGGACGTGCCGGAGGAGGTCGCACAACGCCCGTCAGGCCGGAACGAAGGCCGGGCGGTTGGGGACGGGTGCGACCCACGCCGTCGGTGCTCCCTACGCTAAGAGCTCCCGCGCGCTGGAGGTTCAAGGTACTGTGACGGACGACACATGGAGCATCGGTGAACTCGCGGCCGGCACGGAAGTCCCGGTGAAGACCCTCCGCTACTACTCCGACAGCGGTCTCCTGCCGGTGGCCGGCCGTAGCACCGGTGGTCACCGGCGCTACGGTCCCGAGGCGTGGGAACGCATCCGTCTCATCAGACGCCTACGGGCGCTGGACACTCCGATCGCGACCATCACGCAGGTGGTCACCGGCGAATGCTCGCTCGGCGAACTGGTCGCGACCGAGCTCGAACTGGTGCAGGAACGACTGACCGAACTGCGGTGGCGCCAGGCCACGCTCAAGGCCCTGGACGACTGCCCGAGCGAGGAACGGCTCCGGCGTCTGGAGATCCTCTCTCGCGTCCAACGGCTCCCGCAGGCGCACCTCACCCTCACCGAACACTGGTACCGCGAGCTGTCCGCGGCCATGCCCAAGCGTCGGCTCGACATCATGATCGCCATGCTGTCCCCCGGACCGCCGCAGGACCCCGATCCGGCTACGGCCCTTGCCTACGCCGAGCTTCATCTGCTCATCTCCACTCCCGACTTCACCCGCTGGACCGAGGACCACGACGAGGAGATGCGGGACGGCCCGGCGTTCTACGGGGAGATCGACGAGGCGGCCGCCCTGACGGCCGCCGCCGTGACCCGGGGTCTGCCGCCCTGCGCCGGGGACGCGGTGAACGCCTTCGTGTCCGCCCACGCACGAGCCCGGCGGGAGTCTGACACCCCCGCCTTCCGCGCCTACCTGCACGGGCTGGTGTCGAGGTCGTCTGCCTTCGACCCCCGCCTGGAACGGTATTGGGCCCTGGTCGGCACTGCCACGCGCGGCCGCGTACTGGACATGACGGCGGCGCACAAATGGCTGACGGACGGGCTGTCCATGTCGATTGCCGACGCCGCCCGACCGCAGTCCTCTCCACCGGCGGTCGGCGGGCAAGGCCCGACCAGTTGACGCGCTCTCTCAAGGCGCGGCGGCCTCGGGGGTCGTGGTGAGGTGGGTGAGGTGGGTGCGCAGGGCCGTTGTGCAGTCGTCCGGGCTCAAGAGTTCGGGGTGGAGTACGGGCTTTCCGGCGCGACGGCCGCGCGGCACCGAAACGTTCCTGCGGTGAAAGATCGCACCCAGTCGGGTGAGCGCATCCCCCGGACCGCGCTGCCGGGCCGGGTGGCTCCGCTACAACCTGGCGGCGTGAACCCCAACCGCCTGCGGGCCGTGCCCGCCGCCCTCCTAGCCTTCGCCGCGTTCGTTCCCCAGGCCGCCGCCGCACCGTCGGCGCCCGTCACGGCCGAGCCCGATCCGATCGTCTTCGTACACGGATGGAACAGCGACGGTTCCACGTGGGACACCATGGCCTCCCGCTTCCGCTCCGACGGCCGGCCGGCCGCTCTGCTGGACCAGTGGAGCTACCCCACCAGCCAGTCCAACGCCACGACCGCCCGCGGGCTCGCCGCCGAGATCGACCGCGTCCTCGCCGCCACCGGCGCCGCCAAGGTGGACCTGGTCACCCATTCCATGGGCGCCCTTTCCTCCCGCTACTACCTCAAGAACCTCGGTGGGGACCGCAAGGTCGACGCGTGGGTCTCCCTGGCCGGCCCCAACCACGGCACCGGCAGCGCCTACTTGTGCGGGGGCGCGTCCTGCGCCGAGATGCGTCCCGGCTCAGCCTTCCTCAACGAGCTCAACGCCGGCGACGAGACGCCCGGTTCCCCGCGTTACGCCACCTGGTGGTCGCCGTGCGACAGCATCATCAGCCCCGACAGCAGCACCGTCGCCCTCAGCGGCGCGGTGAACACGGAGACCGGGTGTTTGCAACACATGGACTTCCCGGTCGACGCCAGGATCTACGAGGAGGTCAAGGCCCACCTGCGCTGAGCGGGCCGGGAGGAATCCCCGGGTCGGCCGGCGTCTGCGCGGGGCGGTCCGGGGCAGGCTCGCGCTGTAGCGAGCACGAAACGGACATCGACGAAGGAGGCCCACCGTGCCCATCGCATGGGACGAGTACCTGGCGCACGTCCAAGAGCGCGGCCAATACCCGACCGCACGGGAAGCCGCGCGTTCCACCCGCGCCGTGCTGGCCACCCTGGGCGGCCACCTCGCGGACCGGGAGCGCAAGGAACTCGCCGCCCAGCTCCCCGCCCCCTGCTCGCCGCCGCTGCTGGAGGCCGTCCCGGCGACGGCTCCGCTGGCTCCGCCGGAGTTCGCGGGAGCGGTCGCGCTCCTGATCGAGGGCGCGACCCCTGACACCGCCCACTGGGACAGCGGCGCGGTCCTCAGCACCGTGGCCGACGTCGTCGACGCGGACGTGCTGCGGCGTGCGCTCGCCCAACTCCCGCCGGGTTACGCGTTGCTGTTCGGCCGCGCGGATCCGGTCTGACGCGGCGGCCCGCCCGTCCGGCTACGACGACGCGGGGGCGGGCACCGCCGCGGGAGCGGTCGCGGTGTCCGTGTCGGGCTCGGCGACCGCGTCGGACACCGGCCCCTCGGCCGCCGGGCCGGCCGCGGCGGCCTGGAGGGCGGTGTACATCACCGATCCCTGCCGGTGCTCCTTCTCGATCTGGCCCTTCTTGACCAGCCCTTCCAGGGTGTTGCGGACGACCTGGCCGGAAGCCGCCCGACCGGGGTGCGCCTGCGTCAGTTCGGCGGCGACCTCGCTCACCATGCGGGGTTCCGCGGCCCGGACCAGCAGGGCGTGGACGAGTTCGCGCAGCGGGGGCTCGTCCGTCCTCGCAGGCTTCCCGGCCTTGACGGCCGTCTTCTCGGCCTCGACGGACGGCTTCGCCTGGACGATCCGCTTCGGCTTGTCGACGGTGGCCTTGTCGGAAGCGGCCTTGCGGACGACCGGCTTGTTCGCGCCGGCCTTGTCCGAGGCGGGCTTACGAGCGGTGGACTTGCGGGCTACCGCCTTGGACTCCGTACCGGAACCGGCGGTCACGGAGGGCGCCTTCGGCGGCGTCGCCTTCCTCGCCCGCCCCGTACCGGCGGTGCTCTTCTTGGCCTGCCGGGGCCGCGGAACGGCTCCCTGTTCCGGCGTCGAGGTCTTCGCCGGAGTCTGCGTCGGCGCCGGGACCGGGGGCGCGGTGTCACCGGCGGCGGGCAGCACGCCCTGGGCGCCGCAGAGCCACCTCTCGTCCGCCTTGAGCCGGCTCAGACGTTCTTCGAGTTCCCCGATCTGCGCGGTGAGGTCCGCCTGTTCCTTGCGGTTGGTTTCGAGATCGGCGGCGAACCGCTGCGCGTACAGGTTGTGGATGGGCGTGGTGACAGGCTCGTCGGCCATGTGCGGCTCACTTTCCTCATACCTCACGGTGGTGCTGTCGGATGCTACCCAGCCGCAAGCCCTTCTTTACCCGAAAGTCGCAGTGTTGCTCCTCGCCATCGCCGGCGCGGTCGGTCCTACGGACCCCCGACAACCCCCCGGGGCCCCTCCCCGGTCGGGATCACCGCATGACGCGCGGGAGGCGGAGGCTGAGCAGGACCGTCAACACGATGAGGCCCAACTGCACCAACAGGGTCGTCGTGAGGGCGTCCCGCATCCCGATCGCGGGGGTGAGAGCGAGGAAGAGGCTGCCCAGGGTCGCGACGCCCAGGGCCAGCGCGGACTGCTGCGTGGTGATCATGACCCCGCTGCCCACCCCGGCCCGGTCGGCGGGCACGTCCGACATCATCAGCCGCATCAGCACGGGCAGTTGGAGCCCCTGACCCAGACCGGCCACCGCGACGCCCGGTGCCAGTGCGAGGAGGTTGAGCTCCGACCAGTCGCGCAGGACGGCGAGGAGCAACAGGCCGATGCCGAGGGCCTGGAGCACACCGCCCACGGTGACGACCCGGCTGCCGTACCGCCCGATCAGCCGCGGTCCGGCCAGCGAGGCCGCGAAGAAGGCGACCGCCATCGGCACGAGCGCGAGCCCCGCCGAGACCGGCCCCATGCGCAGCCCCTGCTGCAGCGTCACCGCGATGACGAACATGAATCCGCTGAAGCCGATCGAGAACGGCACCACCATCAACAGGCCGCGCCGCAGCGATTCCAGTCGCAGCAAACTCGGGGGGACCAGCGGCGTCCGGCCGAGGCGGTCGGCGCGGCGCTCGGTCACGTAGAACGCCGTGGCCGCGAGGGGGAAGACACCGAGCGAGACCCACGTCCAGACGGGCCAGCCCGCCGCCCGGCCCTCGGTCAGCGGCAGCAGCAGGGACACCAGCGACAGGGCCAACAGCAGCGTTCCGGGTACGTCCACCGAGGCGGGCCGGTGGGAACGGGTCTCCGGAAGGGCGCGGACGGCGAGCACCAGCCCGACCAGTACGACCGGGACGTTCACGAGGAACACCGAACGCCAACCGGAGCCGGCCACGTCGGCGGCCACCAGGACACCGCCGAGGATCTGTCCGGCGACCATGGAGAGTCCGGCGGTCGCCCCGTAGAAGCTCATGGCCCGGGCGCGGCGCGGCCCGTGTGTGGTGGCCTGGATGGTGGCGAGCACCTGCGGCAGCATGAGCGCCGCCGAGGCCCCTTGGGCCACCCGCGCCGCCACCAGCGTCCACGCGGTGGGGGCCAGGCCGCAGGCCAGGGAGGTGATGCCGAAGGCGGCCATGCCGGCCAGGAACAACCGGCGGCGGCCGATCGTGTCACCGAGGCGCCCGCCGAGGACCAGCAGCACGGCGTACG
The DNA here is from genome assembly GCF_040645975.1 of Streptomyces sp. NPDC046557. NCBI lineage: Bacteria > Bacillati > Actinomycetota > Actinomycetes > Kitasatosporales > Streptomycetaceae > Streptomyces > Streptomyces sp. NPDC046557. The sequence goes on along the minus strand of NZ_JBEYZH010000001.1, from coordinate 146,812 downwards.
TGACGCCGTAGCCGCCGACGATCAGTTCCAGCAGCGCGGGGCCGGCGGCGAGGTCGCTGTCGATGGCCGGCAGCGCCACGTTGACGATGAAGAAGTCGATCAGGGGGAGGGCCGCGCCCAGCAGTACGGTGAACAGGCCGAGGGTCCCCAGCACCGCTTCGTGGCGGATGACGGGAACGGCGGCGGGCGCGGGGGCGGAGGCCCGGGCGGTGACCGGGGTGGTGGCCCGGCCCGTCGGGGTCGGCGAGGACGCGGGGTCGGTGCGTACGGTCGCTTCGATTGCTTTGGTTGCTTCGCTCACGAGGAAGACGATCCACCCGTGCTCAGCCTGGTACCAGAGTCTCTTTATCCTGGTACCGGGAGTACCTGGCAACCGGCTGCGCGGTGCGCCATCCTGGACCCATGACCACTGTGGCCCCGGACAGCGACATGCGCCGGCACGAACTGGCGGACTTCCTGCGCAGCCGCCGAGAGCGCATCACTCCCGAACAGGTCGGCCTCGTACGCGGCCGCCGCCGGCGCACCCCGGGACTGCGCCGAGAGGAAGTCGCGCAGCTCGCCGCGGTCGGGGTCACCTGGTACACCTGGCTGGAGCAGGCGCGCGGGATCCAGGTGTCCCCGCAGGTGCTCGACGCGCTGGCCCGCGCCCTGCTGCTGGACCGCAGCGAGCGCTCGCACCTGTTTGCCCTGGCCGGCAGCACCGATCCGGCGCCTCTCACCCCCTGCCCGAGCGTGACGCCCGCCCTGCGGGCGATGCTCGACCAGATGGATCCGATCCCGGCCGCCGTACAGAACAGCCGGTACGACATCCTCGCGTACAACATGACCTACGGGAGGCTGCTGTGCGACCTCGACCGGGTGGCGCCCGAGGACCGCAACTGCATGTGGCTGGCCTTCACCGACCCGGACTGGCGTGACGCCGTGGTGGAGCTGCCCGAGACGAACCGGTTGATGGCGGCCAAGTTCCGGGGGTCGATGGCCGAGCACCTGGCCGAGCCCGCCTGGAAGTCGCTGCTGGCGCGACTGGAGGCGGCGTCGCCCGAGTTCCGGGAGATCTGGGCGCGGCACGAGGTGGTCGGTCAGGGCGGCAAGTCGAAGTACATCCGCAACCGCCACGTGGGTCTGCTGCACCTGGAGCACACCAACCTGTGGCTGGGACCCGCCGCCGGCCCGCGCCTGGTGGCCTATGTCCCGATGGACGCGGAGACCCGCGAACGCCTCGAACACCTTCGGTCCCTCACGCCCGCCCTGGCCTGACCGGCTCCCGACCCGACCGGCGCCCGATCGCCCCGCGACCGGTACGTGTCGCAGGGGCGGGGCGACGGAGTGCGCGGTGAGGATCGGCGTATGGGCTTCGTACTGCCGGTCTCCTTCGCGCGGATGCCCGGGGCGCTGTGGCGCGCCGTGGCGGGGGTGGTCGCGGGTCTCGCGATCGTGCTGGTGGCCGCCTCGCCGGCCGGGAACCGTACGCATGTCCCGCTCGATCGTTGGACTCTGGCCCTGGCGTCGTGCGCGGCGGCGGTCGCCGTGTCGGCCGTGGTCGGACTGCGGCGACCGCCCGGCCGGATGCGGGCCGGCTGCCTCGGCGCGGCCACCGCCGTCTGCTACGCGCTCACGGCCGCCCTGATGAAGTCGGCGATGCACGTGCTCGACGAGCGTGGTGTCGTCGGGTTCCTGACGACCTGGGAGACGTACGCGTTCGCCGCCAGTGGGATCTGTGCGCTCTTGTTCCTCGAACACGCCATGCAGGGCGGCCCGTTGGTCGCCTCGCAGCCGGCGCTGACCCTCGGCGACGCGAGTGTGAGCGTCGCGCTGGGGGTGTTGCTGTACGAGGAGCACGTGCGCACCCATTGGTGGTTGCTGCCCCAACTGCTGGGCGTGGGCCTGATCTGCGCCGGCGTGTTCGCCCTGGCCAGGGCCGGGGCGGCCGTCGAATGACGGGCCGCCGGTTCAATGGCGCGTGTGCCCGGCCGCCGTCGAACGGGTCCGAGGCCACCGAATTCCGCCGGGAACGGTCGGCGTTCTGCGGCTGCCGCGCCGCGTGCGCACAGGCGGGCGTCTGGACCGCACCGGAACGTGGTCGGGGAAACCGCAGGCGGTCGGCGGGCGTCCCCAGGTGCGGGGGTGGTGGTCGTGGTGGACGGAGCGCGACGGATACGCAGGGTCGGTACGGCCCTCCTGCCGGTGGCGGCGGCCGCCGCCGTGTACGGGTGGGCGAGTTGGTGCTTCGCGGGCTCTTCGGCGCCGTCGGGTGCCTTCGCGGTGGTGGGCGGGGCGGTCCTGATCCTCCTCGCCTGCGCCGCGTACTGCGTGCTGGTCGGCGCCACCGGCGGGTTCTTCGGGGCGCTGACGCTGTCCCTGGGGACGCTGCTGGTGGTCGCGGCCGCCGATCAGGCGGCGGAGCGGCCCGCCGTCGCCCGCTGCGCGGTGCGCGAGGTCCACACCAAGGTGCAGAGCTCCGCCGGTGAGGGCGCCCCGCCCGAGCGGACGGTGTACCGCTTCGTGCTCGGTTGCCCCCGCGGATATCCGGCCGAGTTGAAGGAAGACCGGGCCGTCGCGGCCGTCGGTCAGGAGATCCGGGTCGCCTACGATCCCGCTCGCCGGGTCTCCCCGGAGTCGGAGGGGGAGACGGCGCCCTGGAAGGCGGCGTCATGGGCCGCCGTCCTGCTCGCCCTCAGCGTGACGATCGCCTGGGCGAAACGGGCCCCGGACCGGGAAGGCCGACCCGCCTCACCGGGCACACCACCACCACGTTCCCTGCGCTATAGTTGACCTTGAGCTCGGGGCCGCGAAACGCGGCTCGGGGAACATGCGTTGGTGGTCCAAGGAAAGACACCCCACTTCCCGTGGGGGGATGCAGGTGCAAGGCCTGCCCAGCGCTCGATCAAGGCCCCGGCCTCCTCATGGAGACCGGGGCCTTTTGTCATGCGCCACAGGGCACCCCCGCCCGCGCGACCGGTCAGGAATGGAGAAGCGGAACCCGTCTCCCGCCCGTAGCGTGACCCGCATGGACACCGGTCGCGAGGATGGAGAAACGAGAAGCATGGCCACGAGGACGGACCGGCGCGCACCGCACGTTGCCGACAGCCACGACGTGATCCGCGTGCACGGCGCGCGCGAGAACAACCTCAAGGACGTCAGCATCGAGATCCCCAAGCGCCGGCTGACGGTGTTCACCGGCGTCTCCGGCTCGGGCAAGAGCTCCTTGGTGTTCAGCACGATCGCCGCCGAGTCGCAGCGGCTGATCAACGAGACGTACAGCGCGTTCGTCCAGGGCTTCATGCCGACGTTGGCCCGACCCGAGGTCGACGTGCTCGACGGGCTGACGACCGTGATCACCGTCGACCAGCAGCGGATGGGCGGCGACCCGCGCTCCACCGTCGGTACCGCCACCGATGCCAACGCCATGCTCCGCATCCTCTTCAGCCGGCTCGGCGCGCCCCACATCGGCCCGCCCGGAGCGTACGCCTTCAACGTCCCCTCCGTCCGGGCGAGCGGCGCGATCACCGTCGAGCGCGGAACCAAGAAGGCGGTGAAGGCGACCTTCAGCCGCACCGGCGGCATGTGCCCGCGCTGCGAAGGCCGCGGCACGGTCTCCGACCTCGACCTCACCCAGCTCTACGACGACTCCAAGTCGCTCGCCGACGGTGCGGTCACCATCCCCGGATACGGCACGGACGGCTGGAACATGCGGCTCTACAAGGAGTCCGGTTTCCTCGACCCGGACAAGCCGATCCGCAAGTACACCAAGCGGGAACTGCACGACTTCCTGCACCACGAGCCGACCCGGATGAAGATCGCGGGCATCAACATGACCTACGAGGGGCTGATCCCACGGGTCCAGAAGTCGATGCTCTCCAAGGACAAGGAGGCGATGCAGCCGCACATCCGGGAGTTCGTGGACCGGGCGGTCACCTTCACCACCTGCCCCGAGTGCGACGGCACCCGCCTCAGCGAGGGCGCCCGCTCCTCGAAGATCAAGGGGATCAGCATCGCCGACGCCTGCGCGATGCAGATCAGCGACCTCGCCGACTGGGTCCGCGGCCTCGACGAGCCCTCGGTGGCGCCGCTGCTCGCCGCGCTGCGCCAGAGCCTCGACTCGTTCGGGGAGATCGGCCTCGGCTACCTTTCGTTGGACCGTCCGTCCGGAACGCTGTCGGGCGGTGAGGCGCAGCGCGTCAAGATGATCCGCCACCTCGGCTCCTCGCTGACCGACGTGACCTACGTGTTCGACGAGCCCACCACCGGCCTGCACCCCCACGACATCCAACGGATGAACGACCTGCTGCTGCGGCTGCGGGACAAGGGCAACACGGTGCTCGTGGTGGAACACAAGCCGGAGACGATCGCGATCGCCGACCACGTCGTGGACCTCGGCCCCGGCGCCGGGACGGCCGGCGGCACCGTCTGCTTCGAGGGCACCGTCGAGGGACTGCGGACCGGTGGCACCGTCACCGGTCGGCACTTCGACGACCGGGCCACCCTCAAGGAGAAGCCGCGCACGCCCACCGGCACCTTGGAGATCCGCGGCGCGACGACGCACAACCTCCAGGGCGTCGACGTCGACATCCCCCTCGGGGTGCTGGCCGTCGTCACCGGCGTCGCCGGCTCCGGCAAGAGCTCCCTCGTGCACGGGTCGCTGGTCAAGGGCCGGGGCTCCGTCGACACGGGTGTGGTGTCGGTCGACCAGGGTCCGATCCGCGGCTCGCGGCGGAGCAACCCCGCGACGTACACCGGCCTGCTCGACCCGATCCGCAAGGCGTTCGCGAAGGCCAACGGGGTGAAGCCGGCCCTGTTCAGCTCCAACTCCGAGGGCGCCTGCCCCACTTGCAACGGCGCCGGGGTGATCTACACCGACCTGGCGATGATGGCCGGCGTCGCCACCACCTGCGAGGAGTGCGAGGGCAAGCGGTTCCAGGCGTCGGTGCTGGAGTACCGCCTCGGCGGGCGCGACATCAGCGAGGTCCTCGCGATGTCGGTGACCGAGGCCCAGAAGTTCTTCGGCGAGGGCGACGCGCGCACCCCGGCCGCGCACCGCGTCCTCGAACGGCTCTCCGACGTCCGTCTCGGCTACCTGAACATCGGCCAGCCGCTCACCACGCTCTCCGGCGGAGAGCGGCAGCGGCTCAAGCTGGCCACCCACATGGCGGAGAAGGGCGGCGTCTACGTCCTCGACGAGCCGACCGCCGGACTGCACCTCGCCGACGTCGAGCAACTGCTCGGTCTGCTCGACCGTTTGGTGGACTCCGGCAAGTCGGTGATCGTCGTCGAGCACCACCAGGCGGTCATGGCGCACGCCGACTGGATCATCGACCTCGGCCCGGGCGCCGGTCACGACGGCGGCCGGATCGTCTTCGAGGGCAGCCCCGCCGACCTCGTCGCCGCCCGCTCCACCCTCACCGGCGAACACCTCGCGGCGTACGTGGGAGCCTGAGTGCCACCAGGGCACGCCGGCCGGCGGCGCGTCAGGCGGTGGCGGCCGTGGCGCAACGACGCCGACCCCGGACACGGTTGGCTGCGTGAACGGGTCCGGGAAAGTCGGGGCCCGACGGCGTCGCGGGGTAGACGGGCCGCGACGAAGGGACGGCCGAGATGGGCGAGATGTTGATCGGGACGTGTTCCTGGACGGACAAGGCGCTCGTGGGCAGCGGGTGGTACCCACCCGGGCGACGCGACCCGGAAGGGCGATTGCGGCACTACGCCGAACGGTTCCCCGTCGTGGAGGTCGACGCCGGCTACTACGCGCTCCCCAGCGTGCGCAACAGCGTCCTCTGGGCCGAGCGCACCCCGCCGGGCTTCCGCTTCGACGTCAAGGCGTTCTCCCTCCTCACGGGCCACCCGACACGCAAGGCCGCGCTGCCCGCCGACCTCCGCGGCCATGACACCGGCGACCCGGAATTGCTCGACGAGGTGTGGCACCGCTTCGGCGCGGCCCTACGGCCGCTCGGGGAAGCCGGCCGGCTGGGCGCCGTGCTGTTCCAGTTCCCGCCCGGTTTCCGCCCCGGCACACGGGCGGAAACCGTCCTCCACGACACCAGGAAGCGGGCACCGGGTTGGCCGATGGCCGTGGAGTTCCGCCACCCCGACTGGTGGCGCGACGACCGGCGGGGGCGTACGGAGGCCCTGTTGAGGGACCTGGACGCGACCGCCGTGGCCGTGGACACGGCCCAAGGGCTGCCCACCTCGATCCCCGCGGTCACGCCGGTCACGTCCGCCCGGCTCGGGGTGGTCCGCTTCCACGGCCGCAGCGCCGCCTGGGGGACCGGCAGCAAGGAGGACCGCTTCCGGCACACGTACACACGGGACGAGCTGAGCGGATGGCTACCGCGCCTGCGCTCCCTGGCGGACCGGGTCGACGAGCTGCACGTCCTGTTCAACAACTGCTGCGGCGACGCCGCCGTGCGCGCCGCCGAGACCCTGCGCGGCCTGCCGGGCCCGTACGGACAGGCGGACGGGACGGCTCACGCCGTACCCCGCGACCGCCGTCAGAGCGTCTCGCCCCCGTGATCGGCGCCCACGCCCGAGGCGGCCGCCGTGCCCGACGCCGTGTCTCCGTCGGCATCCGCCCGCGACGCGGCCTCCACCTCCGCCTGGGCCTGCGCCGATCCGAGGAAGCGCTCCAGTTCCGCACGGTCACGTGTGTCCTCGCGCACTTCGGAGACCCCTGGCGAGCGCTGCGATCCGGTACGCAGGGCCCCGAGTCGGGCGGCGACGTCGAGCAGGCGCCGCGGCTGGTCCTGCCAGCCCTCGATCCGGACCGACGCGCCCGAGGCCCGCGTCAGGCGGCGCAGCCCCAAGAGGAACCGCAGCCCCACCAGGTCCATGAACGGGACACCGCTCATGTCCAAGACGACCGGCGCCCCGGCGGGCAGGGACGCGAGCACGGCCTCCAGGTCCACCCGCGACGTCTGGTCGATCTCGCCGGCGGGCCTGATCCGCACGGAGCCCTGGGCCGTGCGCTCGACGGTGATCTCGAAGGAGTCCATGACGATCTCCTGCCGGGAGGTCCTCGTGGCGGTGCCCGTACCTGGTCGTTGCCTGTATCTGTCATAGAGCACCTCCGCCGGGGTGTGCAAGCGGCCTCCGCCGCCGGTTTCCCCGGTCGGCTACCCGCCCGCTCCGCGACGGTCCGGCGTCCCCACACGGTTGACCGCGACCGGTTCCTCCGCCACCCGGGTCCGGGCGACGACTTCCCGGGCACCGGCGGACGGGCCCGCCGGCAGGCCCGACCGCGCGAGGTCCCGCGCCGCGAGGTGGCACGTCGCGACCTATCCTGAAAACGGCGGCCGGCAGCGCGAGCGGCCTCCCGGCCGCCGGGCCAGGCCACGGGCGCGCACCCCTCTCCGAACCACCGCGCCCGCGCGCCGGCTCAGCGCCCCGGTGACGACGCGGCCGACCCCCGAGGCCGGCGCAGGCGGGAGGATCGGACCGTGCCGGAACAGGGTGAACGCCGGATCGTGCTGGTCCGGCATGCCAAGGCGGTGCCCAAACACGTCACCGAGGACTTCGAGCGCGCGCTCTCCGATCGGGGGTGCCACCAGGCACCCCGGGCGGGTGACTGGCTGGAGCGGTCCGGCTTCGCCGTGGACCTGGCTCTGTGTTCCTCGGCCCGGCGGGCCCGCCAGACCTGGCAGCTGATGCTGCCGCGGCTGAGCGCACCACCTCCCACGCTCTACCAGGCCCGCCTCTACGAAGCCGAGGCGCACGATCTGCTCTCCGCCGTGACGGAGGCGGCGGCCGAGGTGAGCGGCCTGGTGCTGGTGGGCCACAATCCGGCCGTCCACGACGTCGCCAAGAGCCTGTGCGGCGGCGGCCCGAAGAAACTCGTACACCGCCTGCGGACGGCCTTCCCCAAGTCCGCCGTGGCCGTGCTGACCGTGGACGGCGGTTGGGACGGCGTCGCGCCCGGCGCGGCCCGCCTGGCCGCGTTCTGGGCACCCGGCGACGACTGACCGGACCCGCCCGGCCTGCGCGGCAGGCGCCCGTCACCGCGCCGCCGGTGGCACAGTGGGTGCATGTGTGGCCGTTACGCATCCACCCGCGCCCCCGCCGACCTGGCCGACCTCTTCGAGGCCCGCTGGGACCCGCGCGAGACGCTCGCCCCGAGCTGGAACGTCGCCCCCACCGACCCGGTCTGGGCCGTCGTCGAACGCAAGGACCGCGCCACCCACGCCGTCGAGCGCACGCTGCGGGCCGTGCGCTGGGGCCTGGTGCCCTCCTGGGCCAAGGACCCGGGCGTCGGCGCCCGGATGATCAACGCGCGCGTGGAGACGGTCCACGAGAAGCCGGCCTTCCGCCGGGCGCTCGCCAAACGCCGGTGCCTGCTGCCCGCGGACGGCTTCTACGAGTGGCGGACCGAGCCGACCGGCAACGACGGCAAGACGTACAAGCAGCCCTACTTCATCCGGCCCGAGGACGCCTCCGTGATGGCCATGGCCGGCCTGTACGAGTTCTGGCGGGACCGCGGCGTCGCCGACGACGACCCGGCGGCCTGGCTCGCCACGGCCACCGTCATCACCACCGAGGCCGCCGACGCGGCCGGCCGCATCCACCCCCGGATGCCCCTGGCCCTGGACCCCGCGGACTACGGGGCCTGGCTCGACCCCGCCCACCAGGACGTCAACGCCCTCCGGGCCCTGCTGCACACCCCGGCCGACGGCCGGCTCGCCGTCCGGGCGGTGTCCACCGAGGTCAACAGCGTCCGCAACAACGGGCCCCGCTTGCTGGAGGACGCCCCCGCCCGGTGAGGAAGGCGGCGGCACGCTCCCCCCACGCGGCGACCTCGGCCCGGGTACGGGCGACGTGCAGTTCCGCGTCGGGCAGCGACCGGGCCAGGGCCCGCGCGGTCGACAGCGGATGCCCGGGATCGCCCTCCCAGGCGAGGACCAGGGCGGGCAGGCGCAGCGCGGCGAGCGAGGCCGGCGGGGGCAGGTCCGAGAGCGCGAGCCCCCGCAGCACCGCCGGCAGGACCCGCTCCGAGGGCGTGGGCGGGAACTCGGGGACATCGGCCATCACCGGCGGGCGCGGCCGCTCGGCCCTCGCGGCGAGCCAGGCGCCGACGCCCCGGCGTTCGACGGTCTCGGCTGCCGACCGGTTCGCCCGCGCGTACGCCGCCCGCGTCGTCCACGCGGTGGGCGGGATCAGCAGCACCAGCGCCGAGAACCGTCCCGGCTCCCGGACGGCGGCGTGCAGCACGGTGGCGCACCCCATCGAGGAGCCCATGGCGTCGGCGCGGCCGGCGTCGCCCAGGTGGTCGAGCAGGGCCAGCAGATCCCGCGCGAGGCTGTCGTAGGTGTAGTCGGTGTCCACGGCCGCGCCGTCGGATCGCCCGTGCCCCCGGGCGTCGTACCGCACCAGGCGCCGCCCCGCACGCAGGAGCGGCGCCCAGTCGAACAGGCCCATCCGGTCCTCGACGTCCCGGCTGACGAAACCGCCGTGCGCGTACACGGCGAGCGGGCCTTCGCCGAGGTCGTCGTAGACGAGTTCGGCCCCGCGACATCGGAAGCGGCCCTCGCGGCCGGTCGCGCTCATCTCCGGTTCCTCGGGGCGGGTTCCCTGTCGGGCCTCCGTCTGGCTCTCGTGTCGGCTCCCCTGTCAGGACCGCCCGTCCTCGGGCGAGCCGAAGTTGCCGTAGCCCTTGAGTTCGTGTGCCGTACGCCGGCTGCCGTCCGAGGGGAACGTCTGCGCCTCCGCCTCACGGCGCTCCTCGGGACGCCCGGCGCCCGCCGGCCGGCGGGGCTGCTCGCCAGGGGTGGGAGGCTTCGGCTCGGCGGCGCGTCGTTTCATGCCCCACCACACCGCGCCGATCAACAGGACGACGACGATCACGCCGACCGCCGAGGCGAAGGCGGTTCCCGAAGCGCTCATCGCGAGCGCGGTGGCCGAGTTCATCATGGAGCCGTTTCCTTTCGTCGGGCGCCGCCCCGGGCCGCCTGCGGTCCGGGGGCGGGCGTCCTCTTCTCCCACGGCGCGGCTGCCCGCCGTTCGACGGGTGAAACGGCCGGGGCCGCGGGGGGTGGAACGGCTCGGGCGGGGCGTGGTCAGTGCCGGGAGTGCCCGTTCGGGGAAAGGTGGTAGACGGCGAACGCCCGGTCGATGACGGGCATCGCGACGTTGCGCACCCGGATGCCGCCGGCGGTCATCCCGTGCTCCTTGCCCGCGTGCGCGTGGCCGTGGACGGCGAGGTCGGCGCCCGCCTCGTCAACGGCCTCCGCCAGCAGGTAGCTGCCGAGGAACGGGTAGATCTCCCTCGGTTCCCCCGCCAGGGTGTCCTCGACAGGGGAGAAGTGCGTCAACGCGATCCTCAGGGCGCATCCGGCGCCGCGCAGGGCGTCGAGCGAGGTGCGCAGACTCTCCGCGCTGCGTCGGGTGTACTGGACGAACGACTTCATCTCGGGTTCGCCGAACTCACTGGCACAGCGCCCGGCGAAGCCGCCGCCGAAGCCCTTGGTGCCCGCCACACCCACCTTCGTCCCGTCGATGTCGAGCACCACGCTGTCGCCTTCCAGGACGTGCACGCCGGCCCGGGCGAGTTCCTCGGTGACGGCGGCTTCCTGGTCGCTCTGGTAGTCGTGGTTGCCCAGGACCGCGGCGACCGGGACGGGCAGCCCGGCCACTTCGTGGGCGACGACGCGGGCTTCCTCGGCGGTGCCGTGCCGGGTCAGGTCCCCGGCGAGCAGCAGCAGGTCGGCATGGCTGCCGAGGGTTTCGAACGCCGGCCTCAGTGTCCCCTCGCTGCCCGGTCCGAGGTGGATGTCCCCGACGGCCGCGACGCGGATCATGACAGCTCTTCGGAGTGGTCGGGCGGTGCGGCGCAGTTGACCGTCAGGTCCTGGTGCCAGGCCACGCCCGCGAGTTCCTCCTCGACGATGCGCAGGACCTCCGCCCGGCAGTCGGCGCTGGTGACACACCCCGAGAGGTGGGCGGTGGCGCCGTGCATCTCGATCCGTACGCCCAGCTCCGCGATGTCCTCGCGCGCCAGCCGGTCGCGCAGGTGCTGGATGCGGTACTCGATCGGCTCGGCGGTGTTCATACCGTTCATGCGGCTTGTCCCCTCACTGCGCCCTCACTGTGCCCTCGATCCGCTCATGACCTTGATGCCGTTCGTGCCTTCGGGGTCGTCCGCCTCGGCGGCCGTCTCCCGGGCTCCGCTCGGCGCGATCACCCGCAGCCGTTCGAGCAGGTAGAAGAACGCGTCGGCCAGGGGCGCGTCGCGGTGGTCCCGGTACATCCGGTCCCAGTCGATCTGCTCGCGCAGCATCCGGGCCATCGGCAGCAGGTCGCCGAAGTCGCAGTAGTGCTCGCACAGCGCCGCGAGCCGGCTGTCCATGAGGTCGGTGGGGGCGAGGACCGGCATCCACACCGAGTCCACGGGCAGCACCACCGCGCGGTCGAGCAGTTCCCTGCTCACCGGACGGCGGGCGAGTTCGAAGATCAGGTCGATCTCCTCACCGCCCGAGCGGCCCTTGACCAGCCAGTCCTCGGGAGCCTGGCGCATGGAGATCCCGCCCTCCTCCAGCGCCTTGATCACCGTGTCGGCGTCCTCGCGCATGACGCAGAAGTCGGTGTCGTGCTGGAAGCGCGGCGGCAGGCCGTGGGCGAAGGCGGCGACACTGCCGGCGAGCGCGAACCGCTGTCCCGATGCCTTCAGCAGCGCCGCGACCCGTTTGGTGGTCTCCAAAATGGCCTGCGTGTGGTCGTGCGGCAGGGGCCCGTCGCTCGGGGTGGGGCCGCGCAGCTCCCCGGGCCGGGCGACACCGGCGCCGCGTCGGGCAGAACGGTTCTTCGCAGAGTGGCTCACTGCAATCACTCGTCCACTGGCTCGTTCCTGAGCGGCCGCGGGGTGTCCGTGGCCGCGGAGGCCGGCAGTCAGTCCTCACCGCGCACGATATTCCACGGGGGGCCGCCGCGCGCGGGCTCGTCGACGGCCACACCTCCCTCGGCGCCTTGAGCGCTGTCGTGAAAGGCGGGTACCCCCTGGACGCCGTGTCACACGCCCGGCCGCGGGCGTAGGTTCAGCGCCCGCCGCCGGGCTCCGCCATGCGGTGGTGCATGAGGGCCTTGAACCGGTCCGGCAGGACGCGGTTGGCGACCGCGCCCTGGAGCTTGGTCTTCATCGAACCCGCGACGATCTTCTGCCGGCCCGTGGTCATCGCCTGGTATCCCTGCTCCGCGACCAGGGCGGGGTTGTCCTTCTTCGCACGCCCCACGCGGGTGTCGAGCATGTGGGCCCGCCGGAAGAAGTCCGTGGCGGTGGCGCCGGGCATCAGGGCGGTGACGGTCACGCCGGTACCCCTCAGCTCGTCGCTCAGGGCCTGGCTGAACGACTGCAGGAAGGATTTCGACGCGTTGTAGACGGCCTGGTAGGGCCCGGGCATCGTGGAGGCGATCGACGAGGTGATCAGGACCCGGCCGGAACCCCGGGCCACCATGTCCGGCAGTAGCCGTTTGGCCAGGTGGACGGTGGCGGTGACGTTGAGGTCGATGATCCGGGCGTCGGCCGAGAGGTCGGTGTCCAGGAAGGCACCGCCGTGTCCGACGCCGGCGTTGAGGGCGAGCGCGCTGACCGGGCGGCCCAGGGCGGAGATCTCCCGGCACAGGGTCTCCACCCCGTCGTACAGGGCGAGGTCGGCGCGCACCGCCGTGACCTCCGTGCCCTGCTCGCGCAGTTCCTCCGCCGCGAGGGCGAGGCCGCCGTCCTCGGCGGTGACGAGCAGGTCGTATCCGTGTCCGGCGCATACGCGGGCGAGTTCGAGGCCGATGCCGCTGGAGGCGCCGGTGATGACGGCCAGAGGGCGATTGTTCTCCATGTGGCTGCGGCTACCCGGTGTCCGTACGGGTACGCCCCGGCCGGCGCCGTACGTCGGCGGCCGGGGCGGTGCGGTCAGTCCTCTGCCGTCACCCGGATGCTCTTGACCTCGCTGTCGGCGGCGTCCGGTACGACCATCCCCGCCTCGACGCCCGAGCGCAGGTACCGCAGCACCTCTTCCGTCAGCCGGTCCCCGGGCACCACCACGGGGATGCCGGGCGGGTACGGGGTCAGCATCTCGGCCGAGATCCGGCCCACGGCCCGGTCCAACGGAACCTGCTCGGCCGGGCCGAAGAAGGCGTCGCGGGGCAGCGCGGCGGACTCCATCCGCAGTCCTTCGGGGTCGGGGACGTCCACCATGCGGGCCGGGCGCAGGTCGTCCGCGTGCTCGGCCAGGTCCCGCAACGCCTCCAGCAGCCGGTCGGCTGTGTCCGGTCCGTCGGCGTGCGTCAGCTGGGCGCTGATCCGACGGTGGTCCGACAGGTGCAGGTTGATCTGATGGTGCTCGCGGAGCCAGTCGGCGGCCCGGTACCCGGTCGTCCGGAGTTCGGTGATGTCGATGATGATCTGGAGGGGGTCGAGGTCGAAGGCCCGGCCCGGACCGCAGAAGTCCTCGCGGCCGTGCACGTGCATTCCGTCGATCTCCGCGATCCGCTTGCGGACGGATTCCGCCAGCGCCAGTGCGTCGTCGTAGAGGGCCCGGCCGTGCTCGACCATCTGCCGGCGCCAGCCGTCGAGGGCGGCGTAGATCAGGACCGAGGGGCTCGTGGTCCCCAGCAGGTCCTCGCGGCTCTTGAGCACCTCCGGCTTCACGAGGTCACCCTGGAGGTGGAAGACGGAGCCCTGCTCCAGCCCCGAGCCCATCTTGTGCACGGAGGTGACGCACACGTCGGCGCCCGCGTCCATCGCCCAGGTCGGAAGGTCGGGATGGAACGGCAGGTGCGCGCCCCACGCCTCGTCCACGATCAGCGGTTTCCCGTGTTCGTGGCAGATCCTGGCGATCGCCGCGAGGTCGGTGGACGTCCCGTACGGCGTCGGACTGGTCACCAGGGCACCTTTGACGTCCGGATGCGCGGCGAAGGCGTCGGCGAACGCCTGCGCGGACGGTGGGTGCGCGAGGTGGCGCTCGGGGTCCCAGCTGGGTTCCACCCATACCGGTCGGATGCCGGAGAGGATGAGCCCGGAGACCACGGCCTTGTGGGCGTCGCGGCCCACGAGCAACTCCTCGTGCGGCCCGGCCACCGACAGCATGGCCGACTTGACCGACAGCGAGCTGCCGCAGGTGGAGAAGAAGGCGTGTTCGGCGCCGACGGCTTCCGCCATGAGCTCCTGGGCCCGCTCCAGCACCCCGTGGGAGGACGTGCGGTCGTCGAGCCCGCTGGTCGCGAGGACGTCGGAGTGGAACACCGCGTCCCCCAGCACCGCGCGGACCCGGGGATCCGCACCGCGCGCCTGTTTGTGTCCGGGCGGCGTGAAGGGGGTCTGGCCACTGGAGTGATAGGCCGCGAGGGCGTCGAGAACGGGAGCTTCTGACTGGTCCATGCGTCGCGCCTGCCCGGCCGGCACGACGCGAAACGAAGTGCGCTGCCGGGACCGCCCGGACGGCGGAAACGACCGAAGCCGCCCGGGCCCCCGACGGCCGTGGTTCAGTCGAGTCGGATCGCGAGCAGGCAGGCGTCGTCCTCGTGGTCCTCGGCGGGATCGGCGGACATCACCCGATCGAGGGTCTCCCGCACCCCCAACCCCGCGCAGGACTCCAAGACCTTGCGCAGGGAGTCGATCCCGTACGTGATGTCCTCGCCGCGCCGCTCCACCATGCCGTCGGTGTACAGCAGCAGCAGGTCCCCGGGGTGCAGCCGGACGGTCGCCGTCGCGTACTCGTGCCCCGGCAGCAGGCCGAACAGCGGTCCCCGGTGCTCCGTGTCGAGCGTCGTGGCCGTGTGCCCGCGCAACAGGAGGGGGGCGGGATGCCCGGCGCTCGCCCACCGCAGGTTCCGCTCGGCGTCGATGTGGCCGATGATCCCGGTGGCGGTCTCGGCGGCCGGATCGGAGCAGAGCAACTCGTTCAGCCAGGTGGTCAGCTGCCCCGCATGGGTGCCGGGGGAGTGCGCCAGGCCCGCGAGCGCGTGGCGCTGCTGCGCCATCCGGGCCACCGCCTCCAGCCCGTGGCCGCACGCGTCCCCGATCGCGAGCAGGATGCGACCGTCCGGCAGCAGGCGGCACTTGTACCAGTCGCCGCCGACCGAGGCGTCCTCCTCCGCCGGCAGGTACGCGGTGGCGACCGAGATGCCCAGCGCCTCCAGCTCGGCGGAGTGCGTGGGCAGCAGGGCCTCCCTGAGCGCGGACGCCACCCGGTGCTCGGCCGCCGCCTCCTCGCGCAGGCGTTCCGTCTGGCGGCGGGTCGCGGCCAGCCGTTGCCGGCTGCGGACCTGGGCGGTCAGGTCGCGTGCGATGAGCCGCAGCAGCCAGGGGAGCCCGTCCGTGTCGATGACCGGGTGACCGACGAGGGTGAGCGTGCGGACCTCGCCGAGCACCGTGAACCGGACCTCGGTGCCCGGCGGTTCCTCCCCGTCGAGCAGGGCGGTCATCAGCTTCGCGAACCGCGGGATGTCCTCCGGCAGCACCGCGTCACACATTTCCGTCAGGGACAGCGGGCGCGCCGGATCGGTGCGGAAGATCGACGCCAGGCCCTCGGACCAGACGACCGCTCCCGACAGCAGGTCCCAGGTGCCCCACCCCATCGAGGCGATGTACTGGGCGTCGAGCGACATCGTCTCCGTCCGGTTCAGGGCCGGACGCCAGGTCGTCAGCACCCTGTCCCCGCACGAGGCGGCGTCGTACAGCAACTTCGTGCGGTGCAGCCCGTCACGGTGCTGTTCGGTGTAGTCGACGGCGTACGAGTGGACGGCGCGCCCGGTGTCCAGCACCCCGGTCAGCGCGCTCAGCAGGCCGCCCGCCGCCGCGCCGGGCTGTACCTCCAGCAGCCGTCGGCCCACCTGGGTGTCGGGCGTGTCGAGCCACTGCGCCGAGCGGACGTGGTTGCCGGCGCGGACCGTGAAGTCGACGACCCGGCCGTCCTCGTCGCGCACGGGCGCCAGGAGCGCCGCCGACACCGGGACGGCGGGCAGTGCCGCGCAGACGCAACCCCAGGGGTCGTGACCGTCAGGCCCGTCGGAGTCGTCGGGGGAGCAGGAGTGCGAGGCCCCCTCGCCCCCGCCGCACGGGCAGCCGGCCGAGGTCCCTTCGGACTGCGGGGCCGCCTCGTCCCGGCGCACTCCCGCGTCACGGCGGGCGGTGGCGCGCAGCGCCGCGACCTCGCGCGCGATGAGCAGCTTGAGGGAGGCGGGGTCCTGCGGGACGACCGGGGTCATCCGGTGACACCGCCGGGCCTGGGAGCCGCGGGACGTCCGCGGCCGGTGCGGGGGTTGCGACGCACGACGCGCCTCCTTCGATCGGGGTCGGGATTGCGAGCGGGCCCCTGCCCGCCCGGTCCGTCGTACACCCCTTTCCCCGGCACATCCGGGCCGTTCGGCCCGGTGTTCCGGGACATCGGTCCCACGTCCCCCATCCGGAGGGGCCCCCGCCCGGAGCGGTTCCTCACCCGGAGGGATTGTCGGCCCGCAACTCGCGCAGCGCGGGAAGCAGGGTCGTCCGCGACCACTCCAGGAACGGTTCCTGGTGTTGGCCGCCGACCTGGACGAGGGCCACCTCCGTGAATCCGGCCTCCACGAAGGGACGCACGGCGTCCACGAAGACGTCCACGTCGTCCCCGCAGGGGACGGAGTCCGCGATGTCCTCGGGGCGCACGTGCTGGGCGGCCTGGTCGAAGGCGGCCGGTCCGGGCAGCTCAGCGTTGACCTTCCAGCCTCCCGCCGACCAGCGGAACTGCTCGTGGGCCCGCTTGACGGCCGCGTCACGGTCGGGGTCGTAGCACACGGGCAACTGGCCGACGCGTGGCTTTCCGGCGCCCCCGGCCCGGTCGAAGGCGTCCAGCAGGTCCCGTTCGGGCTCGATGGCGATCACCAGGTCGGCGAGTCGCCCCGCGAGGTCGCAGGACTTGCTTCCGGAGACCGCGATGCCGATGGGCGGTGGATCGGCCGGCAGGTCCCACAGCCGGGCGTTCTCCACGTCGAAGTAACGGCCGTGGTGGTTGACCGAACGGCCCTCGAAGAGCCCCCGGATGATCTCGACGGCCTCTTCCAGCATCTCCAGCCGGACGTGCGCCGCGGGCCAGCCCGGACCGACCACGTGCTCGTTCAGGTTCTCGCCCGAACCCAGGCCCAGCCGGAACCGGCCGCCGGACAACAACTGCATGGTGGCGGCCTTCTGGGCGACGACCGCCGGGTGGTAGCGCATGGTCGGACAGGTCACGTACGTCATCAGCGGGATCCGCGAGGTGGCCTGTGCCGCCGCGCCGAGGACGCTCCACGCGTACGGGGAGTGCCCCTGCTCCTTCAGCCAGGGAAAGTAGTGGTCGGAGGTGACGGAGAAGTCGAAACCCGCCCGCTCCGCGCCGACCACGTGCTCGACCAGTTCCCGGGGTCCGGCCTGCTCGGTCATCATCGTGTACCCGATTCGCACCATGGGCCGCGTCTTACCGGTCTGCCCATCCGCGAAACCTGCCCGTCGGCCGTATGGGGGAGGCCCGGGGAGGCGGCCGGGGCGTGCGGAGCGCGCGGGCGTGCGAGAGGCCAGGCTGGGCAGGGAGAGGGATATTCCCTCCCCAAACGGACGACAAGGGAGTTCGTCGTGGCCCACGCAACCGACCCGCCCGCACCCCGGCCGGCGCGCGGCGCCGACCCCGGACCGGCGCCGGGCACGCCCGGGGAACCGGTCGAGCGCTCCCGCGTGACCCTGCGCGTCAACGGGATCCGGCACGACCTCGACCTGGACCACCGCGTCACGCTCCTCGACGCCCTGCGCGAGCAGCTCGACCTGACCGGCGCCAAGAAGGGCTGCGACCACGGGCAGTGCGGCGCCTGCACCGTCCTGGTGGACGGCCGGCGGGCCAACGGCTGCCTGCTGCTCGCCGTCGCCCTCGACGGCTGTGAGGTCACCACCGTGGAAGGCCTCGCCGCCCCCGACGGCGCCCTCCACCCCCTCCAGCGCGCCTTCGTCGAACACGACGCCTTCCAGTGCGGCTACTGCACCCCCGGCCAGCTCTGCTCCGCCGTCGGCGCGCTCCGCGAGGCCGCCGCCGGACACCCCTCGCACGTCACCCCCGTCGCGACCGCCACTTCGGGCGGACCCGCCGCGCTGAGCGCCGAGGAGATCAGGGAACGGCTCAGCGGGAACCTGTGCCGCTGCGGCGCCTACCCCGCGATCGTCCGGGCCGTCGCCGACGCGGGCGCGGACGCCGCGGCCACCCGGACCGGTACGGACGTGATCGCGTGAAGCCCTTCGCCTACGTCCGCGCCACCGGCCTCCAAGAGGCCGCCGACGCCTACGCCGCCCACCCCGGCTCCCGCTACCTCGCCGGCGGCACCAACCTCGTGGACCTGATGAAACTGGGCGTCGAGGCCCCCACCGCCCTCATCGACATCACCCGCCTCCCCCTGGCGGAGATCACCGAACTCCCGGACGGCGGCCTGCGCGTCGGGGCCATGGTCCGCAACAGCGACCTGGCCGCCGACCCGCGGGTGCGCACCCGCTACCCGCTCCTCAGCCAGGCGCTGCTCGCCGGCGCCTCGGGCCAACTGCGCAACGTCGCCACCACCGGCGGCAACCTGCTCCAGCGCACCCGCTGCGGCTACTTCCAGGACCCCTCCAAGCCCTGCAACAAGCGCGAACCCGGGAGCGGCTGCGGGGCCCGCGACGGCATCCACCGCGACCACGCGGTCCTGGGACACTCCGAGCACTGCATCGCCACCAACCCCTCCGACATGGCGGTGGCGCTCGCCGCGCTGGACGCCGAGGTCGAGCTGTACGGCGGGCCGGACGCCACCCGGACCGTCGCGGCCGGCGAATTCCACCGGCTGCCCGGCGACCACCCCGAGCAGGACACCGTCGTGCGCCCGGGGGAGATCATCACCGGGGTGTCGCTGCCCGCCGCGGCGCCCGGCGCCGTCTCGCTCTACCGCAAGGCCCGCGAACGCGCCTCGTACGCCTTCGCCCTCGCGTCGGTCGCCGTCGTCCTCGAACTCGACGACGGCCGGGTACGGCGGATCGCCCTCGCCTTCGGCGGCCTCGCCCACCGGCCCTGGCGGGCCGCCACCGCCGAGGAGCGGCTGACCGGCGTCGCGCCGCACCCCGACACCGTCCGCGCCGCCGTCGACGCGGAACTCGCGCAGGCCGAACCCCTGCGCGACAACGCGTACAAGGTCCCCCTCGCCCGGAACCTCGCCTGCGACGCCATCGCCGCGCTGGCCGGTACGCACCCCCGTTCCCCCGCCACGTCGTAGGCCGCCCTTCCCGCGCCACCGACCAGGAACAGGACCACGATGAGCCCGACCTCCGCCACCCTCGACACCACCGCCTCCAACCGAACCGCCCTCGGCGCCCCCGTCCCGCGGCGCGAAGGCCGGGAGAAGGTCACCGGCGCCGCCCGCTACGCCGCCGAACACCACCTGCCCCGGCGCGCCTACGCCTGGCCAGTGCCCGCGACGGTCGCCCGCGGCCGGATCACCGCCGTCGACACCGCCGCCGCGCTGGCCATGCCCGGCGTACTGGGCGTCCTCACCCCGTACGACGCCCCGCGCCTGGGCCCCTCCGACGACCCCACCCTCCAACTGCTCCAGGACCTGCGCGTACCGCACCGCGGCTGGTACGTGGCGCTGGCCGTCGCCGACACCCTGGAGCAGGCCCGGGCCGCCGCCGACGCGGTGCGCGTCAGCTACGAGACCGAGCCGCACGACGTCACCGTGCGCGAAGGACACCCGGGCCTCCACACCCCCGAGGCAGTCAACGGCGGCTACCCCGCGCACCGCGAACAGGGCGACCCCGACGCGGCGTTCGCCGCCGCGTCCGTACGCGTCGACACCGTCTACTCGGTGCCGCCGCTGCACAACCACGCGATGGAACCGCACGCCGCCACCGCCGACTGGGACGCCGGGCGCGGCCACCTCACCGTGTACGACTCCTGCCAAGGCACCACGGTGGTGCGCGCCGTCCTGGCCGGGCTGTTCAAGCTGCCCGAGGACCGGATCACCGTCCTGGCCGAGCACGTGGGCGGCGGGTTCGGCTCCAAGGGCACACCCCGCCCGCACGTCGTCCTCGCCGTCATGTCCACCCGGCACTGCGGACGCCCCGTCACCCTGGCCCTGCCCCGACAGCACATGGCCGCCACCGTCGGACACCGCGCGCCCACCTTGCACCACATCCGGCTCGGCGCCCGACCCGACGGCACCCTCACCGCCATCACCCACGAGGTCACCACGCACACCTCACAGGTGCGCGAGTTCGTCGAGCAGGCGGCCGTGCCCACCCGGGTGATGTACGCCGCCGCGGACAGCCGCACCACGCACCGCGTCACCGCGCTCGACGTGCCCACGCCCTCCTGGATGCGGGCCCCCGGCGAGACCCCCGGCATGTACGCCCTGGAGTCGGCCATGGACGAGCTGGCCGACGCCCTCGGCATGGACCCCGTCGAGCTGCGCGTACGCAACGACCCGGCCACCGAGCCCGACAGCGGACACCCGTTCAGCAGCAGGCACCTGGTGGAGTGCCTGCGCGAGGGCGCGCGCCGCTTCGGCTGGGCCGGCCGCCGACCGCCCCTTCGGGAGGGGCCGCTCCTCGTCGGAAGCGGAGTCGCCGCCGCCACCTACCCCGTGTACATCGCCCCCGCGGGCGCCCGCGCCCACGCCCGCCCCGACGGGAGCTACCTCGTCGAGGTCAACGCCACCGACATCGGGACCGGCGCCCGTACGGTCCTCTCCCAGATCGCCGCCGACGCCCTGCACGTCCCGCTGGACGCCGTCGCGCTGTCCCTCGGGAACAGCGCACTGCCTCCGGCACCCGTCGCCGGCGGGTCCACCGGCACGGCGTCCTGGGGGTGGGCCGTGCACGACGCGTGCACCGCCCTGACCGACCGGCTGGCCCGGTACGAAGGGCCGCTGCCCGCCGCGGGGCTCTCCGCGTCCGCCGACACCACGCAGTCGGCGAAGCAGAAGTCCCCGTATGCCCGCCACGCGTTCGGGGCGCACTTCGCCGAGGTCCAGGCGGACACCGTCACCGGCGAGGTGCGCGTGCGCCGGATGCTCGGCGTCTTCGCCGCCGGCCGCATCCTCAACCCGCGCACGGCCCGCTCCCAGCTCATCGGGGGGATGGTGATGGGGTTGGGCATGGCGCTGACCGAACACAGCGCCCTCGACCCGGCGTTCGGCGACTTCGCGGAGCGGGACCTGGCCGCTTACCACGTGCCGGCGAACGCCGACGTCCCGGCGATCGAGGCCCATTGGATCGACGAGCACGACAAGCACCTCAACCCGATGGGCAGCAAGGGCATCGGGGAGATCGGCATCGTCGGCGCCGCGGCGGCGATCGGCAACGCGGTGAGCCACGCCACCGGCCGGCGCCTGCGGGAGCTTCCCCTGACCCCCGACCGGGTGCTGGCCGCCCTCGGCGACGAGCCGGCCGGGGACGACGAGCGGGCCGGCGCGGGCGGTGCCGGATGACAGCCGGACCAGCCCCGGCCGCGGCAGGACCTGCCCCGGCCGCGGCGGGGCGTGTGGCCCGCCGCGGCCGGGGAGCCGAGCGGCGCGGTGCGGTCCGTGGACCGGACGGACGGTCAGTCGGACGACAGTGCCTGGAGCAGGTCTCCGACGGCCGGGTCCGGCAGGGCCCGGGCCACATCGGCCTGGGCGACCATCCCGACGAGCCGGTGTCCGTCGATCACGGGCAGCCGGCGGACCTTGTGCTCCCGCATCGTGCGCAGGATCTCCTCCGCGTCGTCGTCGGCGCCGATGGTGACGGCCTCGCCCTGGGCGAGCTCCCCGGCCTTGCATTGGGCGGGGTCCTTGCCCTGGCCCAGTACCTTCACCACGATGTCGCGGTCGGTGAGCACACCCTTCAACCTGTCGTCGTTGCCGCAGATCGGCAGGGCGCCCACCCCGAGGTCGGTCATCTTGCGTGCGGCCTCGAGGACGCTCTCGTCCTCTCCGATGCAGTCGGCGCCTTCGGTCATGATCTCGCGTGCGGTGGTCATGGACGTGTCCTCTCCGCTGGAGTGCCTTTGTCTCGTTCCGGCGCCTTCCCGCGTCCGGCACGTGATAACGCCCGATTTCGAGATCGTTCGGGCACATTCGCGAGCCGCCCCCGGGTAGGCGGCGGTCGCGGGACCTCGGCCATCCGACGAGAAAGGGTGTTCCCATGACCAGCCCCCACGCGATGACCACTCCCCGCGCAGCCGGTGCGCGCCGGCCCACCGCGGCCGTGGTCACCGGAGCGGATTCCGGGATCGGCCGGGCGACCGCCGTCCGCCTCGCCGCCGCCGGTCTGGACGTCGGCATCACCTGGCACACCGACGAGGAGGGCGCTCAGGCCACGGCGGCCGAGGTGCGGGGCCACGGCCGAAGGGCGGCCGTCGCCCGGCTCGACCTGGCCGCGCTGCCCGAGGCGGCCGACGTGATCGACGCGCTCGCAGAGGAACTCGGGCGCGTCGACGTGCTGGTCAACAACGCGGGCACCGGCACCGCCGAACCGTTCCTCGACATCGGAATCGAGCGGCTCCGCCACGTCCTGGACGTGGACCTCGTCGGACCGTTCCTGTGCTCCCAGCGTGCGGCGCGCCGCATGATCGACCAGGGTGACGGAGGTCGGATCGTCAACGTGACCTCGGTGCACGAGCACCAGCCGCGCGTCGGCGCCGGGCCCTACTGCGCCGCCAAGGGCGGGCTCGGGCTGCTCACCCAGGTGATGGCGCTGGAGCTCGCCGAGCACGGGATCACCGTCAACTCCGTCGCGCCGGGTGAGATCGCCACGCCGATGACCGGCCAGGAGGACGAGGACGTGCGCGACGTACACCGGCCGGGCGTACCGCTGGGACGACCGGGGGACGCCCGGGAGGTCGCCGCTGTCATCGCCTTTCTCGCGGGCGAGGACGCCTCCTACGTCACCGGCGCCTCGTGGGCCGTGGACGGCGGCATGCTCCGCATGGGGCCCATGGCCGGCTCCCACTTGGAGAGCGACCGCTGGCGCACTCCCTGACGGCGGCCCGGTGCGGGGTTTCACACGCGCCCTATGGGCAGACGCCGGGCATGCACGCACACAACCCCGACCCCGACCCCGACAACACCTCCGGACTCGAACCGGGCGGCGGAGTCCCGCCCGGCGAGACCCCTCCCGGTGAGGCGAGCACCAGCTCCGGCGCCGGGCCCTACCGCCCGCTGAAGCGCGGCTGGGGCAACGGTCCGCTGGTGGCCATCTGCGTCGTCGCCATCCTCTGCGCGGCCTTCTTCCTCGCGTACGCGGTGATCGTCGCCACCCGGTGAGCGGCGCGTTCCCAGGCCTCGCCACGGATCTCCTTGGCGATTCCTACGAGGCTCCGCCCCTTGATCACCGGGGCGGTTCCTCTCCGGGACCGTTGCCGTGCCATGCTCAAAGAGTGCAGGCCGAATCCGCGGTTCCCGATAATGGGGCGGGACCCGAGACGAACGCGTCGGCCGTCGGTGACGACGGCGCGGCGCCGGAGGTGCTGGCGCTGGCCAAGGTGGTCGCCAGACTCCGCACGGAGGTGGCGAGCCTGGAGGCACTGGCCTCGACCGCGGCCGTACTGGAGCGGGCCAAGGGCATCATGATGGCCCGCACGGGCCACTCGGCCGAAGAGGCGTACGAGGCGCTGGTCGCCGCGGCCGAGGAGCAGGGCCGCACGCTCATGGAGCAGTGCTGGATCATCCTGGGCCAGGGCCGCTCCCGGACCACCCCCGAGCCGGCCGCCACCCGCGTCCTCCTGCCCTCCGGGGCCGCCGAGCCGGACGGATCGGTGTTCAGCTCCGGCCGCTACCTCTCCCGGGGCGGCCGTGCCCGCGCCGTCCCCGTCGTCGTCGCAGGACGCCCCGTCCCGCGCCGGCTGCTGGCCGGGCTGGCCGGCCGGCTGGCGGACGCGCGGACCGCCGACGACGTCGCCGACTTCCTGCGCGAGGCCCTGGCCGACGACCTGGGCGTCGAGGGGCTCATGATCTACTCGCTGGCCGACGCCGGCCGGTTGGAGCTGGCCGGCCACGCGGGCGTCGACAGTGCCGTCGTCGGCCAGTGGCGCGACATCCCGCCGCTCGCGAACATCGCCGCGCTGGACGCGCTCGCCGATGAGGAGCCCGTCTGGCTGGAGGACGCCGCGGCGGACGCCCAGCGCTACCAGCTCATCGGCGGCCCCGCCGAGCGATGGCCCTCGCGCGCCTGGATCCCCGTACCGGACGCCGGCGGCCCGTGCGACCTCGTCGTCGGCTTCTTCCGGGGGCGGCCCGGACCCTTCGACGAGGACGCGCGCACCGTACTGCGCGAGGCCGCGGCGTTGTGCGCGGGACCCCTGCGCGCCGTCCGCAGCCCCCTCCCCGTACCGGTGGACCAGGAGGTGGCCGCCGTCCAGGCCGTTTTGGAGGCGCTGCCCGGCACGGCCATCCTGCTTTCGCCGCTGCGCGCGCCGACCGGCGAGGTCGAGGACTACCGGATCGAGGCGGCCGCCCCCGAGTCCGTGGACGTCGCGGGCCGCCGGGGCAAGGAACTCATCGGCCGACGTGTCCTGGAGACCTACCCCACGGTGGCCGGTACCGCGCTGTGGCAGGGCTACCTCGACGCCCTCACCACCGGCACGACGTACGTCGGTGAGCCGTTCTCCTACCAGGAAGTGGTGTCGGGCGTCCCGGAACAGTCCACCTACTCCGTCCGGGCGACCCGGTTGGGCGGACGGCTCGTGGTCACCTGGATCCGCCACGACGTCACCCGACGTGAGGCGCTGCGGCTCGCCGCCATGCAGCGCCTGGGCAACCTCGGTTGGGCCGACTGGAACCTGACCACGAACACCATCAACTGGTCCGAGCACGTCTACGCCATCTTCCGCCGGGACCCGGAGCTGGGTCCCATGACGCTGGAGGAACTGCCCGAACACCTGCTGCCCGACGACCTGCCCGCGCTCGCCGCCGACGTCGAACGGCTGCTGCGCGACGGCGCGTCGATCGACCGGCAGTTCCGCGTGGTCGTCCCGGACGGCGTGCGGCACCTGCGGATCGTCGCCGAAGCCGAGACCGACGCGGACGGCACGCCGGTGGAGGTGCACGGCTTCTTCCAGGACCTCACCGCGCAGCGCGACGCCGAACTGGCCCTACGGGAGAGCGAACGGGCCGTACTCGTCCAGCGGGGCATGCTGCAGGCCGAACGCACCCTCGCCGCGCGCCTGCAACACGCTCTGCTGCCCACGCCCGAACGATCCATGGAACTCGCCGGGCTGCGCGTCGACGTGGCCTACATGCCCTCCGACAGCGGGGTGAACGTCGGCGGGGACTGGTACAGCGCCATCGAACTTCCCGACCGCAGTGCCCTGTTCGTCGTCGGTGACGTCGCCGGGCACGGACTGGACGCGGTCGGAACCATGGCCCAGCTCAGGTTCACGGCCAAGGGCATGATCGTCACCGGCTCGGCGCTCGCCGACGCCCTGACCCGGCTCAACACGCTCCTGATCCACACCCCTCCGGACGGACTCGGCACCTCGGCCACCGCGACCATGATCATGGCACGCTACTGGCCCGAGGAGCACCGGCTGGCCTGGGTGCGGGCCGGGCACCTGCCGCCGCTGCTGGTGCGCGGCGGACGCGCCGAGTACCTGCCGCTGCCCGAAGGCGGTCTCCTCGGCGCGGGGTTCGTCGGCACCTACGAGGAGGCCACGCTCCTCCTGGAGCCGGGCGACCACCTGCTGCTCTACACGGACGGGCTCATCGAGGTACCGGGGGAGAGCATCGACCGCGGGCTCCAACGGCTCGCGCGGGCCGCGGTCGAGACCGTGGGTGGCGAGCGGCCCGAACCACTGTCCCGGCTCCTGGCGACGCTGCGCCCGGGCCGGCGCGACGACGTCTGCGTGCTGGACATCCACCTGCCTGCCGACAGCCGCCCGCCCGCCGACCGCGCCCCGTAAAGGGGCGGCCGGCGGGCGGTGGGGGCGGCTCGTCCTCACGCGGAGGCGGGGAACCGATCCCAGACGCGGTGCGTGCCCATGAGCGCGATGACCTCGGAAAGGGCCGCCGAAGCGTTCTTCGCGGTGACCAGACCGGGCGCGTCGGCCGGCAGACCGGCCTCCTGCCAGACCGCTTCGGCACCGTCCCAGCCGCCGATCGCCTTGGCGTGCCGGAACGCCTCCGAGACGAGCAGCACCACTCGGGGGTCGACGCCGGCGGGCGCGGCCGTGGCGGCCTTGCGGCCGGTCTTCCTGGCGCCGGCCTTCGCGTCGCGCGGGCCCTTGGCGTCGGCGCCCGGTGCCGGGGCGCCCGCCACCAGCAGGGCGTCGAACTCGACGGAGCGGGCGCCCGCGAAGGTGCGCTGTACGGGCAGCGCGTTCTTGCCGGTGCCCAGGGCGCCGGCGGTCGGCGCGATGATCAGCGGGACCATGCCGGCGTCGAGCACCGTCTGCCGCAGCGCGCGCAGGCCCTTCACGTCGCTGTCCGGTCCGGAGACGATGCCGACGACCCGCCCGTCCAGCGGCCAGGTCTGACCGAGCTGCGAGAGCGCGGGACTCGGCTCCGGCGTCGCGAGCGGCTCCGTGGCGGCCGGGGCGGGCAGCCCGAGGCCCGCGGCGACCTGCGCGCACAGCTCGGTGTCGATGTTGGCGAGCACCGTCAGCACGCGCTGCCTGATGGTGGGCTCGTAGCACTTGCTCAACTCGAAGGTGTAGGCCGCGATGATGTGTTCGCGCTCGACCGGCGTCATGCTGAGCCAGAACAGCCGGGGTTGGCGGAAGTGCTCCGCGAACGACTCGGGCGCCTCACGGACCTTGCGTGCCGCCGGCGTCTCCACCGGAACCTCGATGTAGGCGCCCGTATCGGCGCCGGCGAGGAACGGGCAGCCGCCGTCGAGGGAGTTGGGCCGGTACGGCGCCGTCCCGGAGTGCACGGCCGTCTGGTGCATGCCGTCGCGCAGCATGTCGTTGACCGGGGCGTGCGGGCGGTTGATCGGGATCTGGGCGAAGTTGGGGCCGCCGAGTCGACTGATCTGCGTGTCGAGGTAGGAGAACAGCCGTCCCGCCAGCAGCGGGTCGTCCGTGACGTCGATCCCGGGCACCAGGTGGCCGGGGTGGAAGGCGACCTGCTCCGTCTCGGCGAAGAAGTTCGAGGGGTTGCGGTTGAGCGTCATGATGCCGATCGGCTGGACCGGCGCGAGTTCCTCCGGCACGATCTTCGTCGGGTCGAGCAGGTCGATTCCCTCGAACCTCTGGTCGGGGGTGTCGGGGAAGGTCTGGACGCCCAGTTCCCACTGCGGGTAGGCGCCCGACTCGATGGCGTCGGCCAGGTCGCGCCGGTGGAAGTCGGGGTCGACGCCGCCCGCGATCTGCGCTTCCTCCCAGACCAGCGAGTGCACGCCGAGTTTGGGCTTCCAGTGGAACTTCACCAGGGTGGTGGCGCCCTTGGCGTTGACCAGCCGGAAGGTGTGGACGCCGAACCCCTCCATCATCCGGTAGGAGCGCGGGATGCCACGGTCCGACATGTTCCACAGGGTGTGGTGGGTGGCCTCGGTGTGCAGGGAGACGAAGTCCCAGAACGTGTCGTGCGCGCTCTGCGCCTGCGGGATCTCCCGGTCGGGATGCGGCTTCCCGGCGTGGATGACGTCCGGGAACTTGACGGCGTCCTGGATGAAGAAGACCGGGATGTTGTTCCCGACCAGATCGAAGGTGCCCTCGTCGGTGTAGAACTTAGTCGCGAAGCCCCGGGTGTCGCGGACGGTGTCGGCCGAGCCGCGTGAGCCGAGCACGGTGGAGAACCGTACGAAGACCTCGGTCTCGGCGCCCTTCGCCAGGAAGGCCGCCTTGGTGATCCGCGCCGCCGTGCCGTACGCCTGGAACACGCCGTGCGCGGCCGCGCCGCGGGCGTGGACCACGCGCTCGGGGATGCGCTCGTGGTCGAAATGGGTGATCTTCTCGCGCAGGTGGTGGTCCTGGAGCAGGACCGGTCCGCGCGGCCCGGCCTTGAGCGAGTGGTCCGTGTCGTAGAGACGCGCGCCCTGTGCGGTCGTCAGGTGGCGGCCGTTCTGGGCCACCGCTTCTTGGGGGACACCGGTCGGCTGTCCGGTGGGGGTGACGGTGTCCGGACCGCTCTGGTCCGGCTTGGGCGGCAGCGGGTCGCGGGGCGTGGTCGGTTCGTCGAACGCCGGCGGTTCGGGCGTCGGCCTGCCGGGTGCGCCGTCCGCCTGCGCGGGGGTGGTGCCGGCCGGTTCGACCGGACGGGTGCGCGGAGCGCTCTTCTTCGCCGTGATCGCCTTCTTCGCCTTCTTCTGAACCATTACGGATTGCCTTCCGGTCCGGTACGTCTTCCGGTGGGTCGGGTGGGTGTGCGTGGGCGTCGGGTGGAGGGCGCCGCCAGGTGGGTCACGCGGTGCTGGGCTGCGGGTCGGTCGCTTCGTACCAGGCCCGACGCTCCCCGGGCTGCCCGGGGACGGTCGCGCCCTCGCCGGCGCGGACGGCCCGTACCACACGGTCGTGCAGGAGTCGGCTCTGGTATCCCGAGGGGCACGGGGTAGGGCTGCCCGCCACGGTGAGCCACCGCGGCTCGCCGGTGCGGCGGACGGTGACCCGGGCGTACCCGTCGGCCCAGCCGGTGTGGATGTCGACCATTCCCGTCAGGACGCCCGCCTCGCGCGTCGCGACACCGCCCCTTCCCGTCGCGACCGCGTTCGTCGTCCACGATGCCCATCCCATGGTGCTGCCCTTCCTGCGCGCGTTCCGGCGCCCGCCCTGAGGGGCGCCACCGATCGGCGGCTACCCCGGGCCGCGAAAGGCATGCGCCGGTACGTTTCCACCGGTATGGGGGCGTGCCGGCAGCGGCGTGTGGGCGGGTATGTGCCGCTATACGGGGTCTGCTTAGGGGCACGGGAAGCGGGTAGTGGCGCAACGTGACAGCTTCGCGCACATCAGACGGGGGGAGAGCGCCCCGGCCCCGCGGGGGGCGCGCCGCCGCCACGGTGGCCGTCGCCCTCCTGCTCACGGGTCTGGCGGTCGGGTGCGGCACGGCCGGCGTGCGCGAGGACGACGCGCGGACCGCGGCCACGGGCTTCGAAAGGGCCCTGGACGCCAAGGACTTCGCGGGCGTGTGCGCCAGGCTCGCACCCCAGACCCGCGACGAGCTGGAGAACTCCGAGGGCAAAGGCTGCGCGGACGCGGTCCCGGGCCTGTCTCTGCCCGCGGCCGGTGACCTGGTGCGCGTGCGGGTGTACGGGCGGCAGGCGCAGGCCAGTGGACCGGGGGACACCCTGTTCCTGTCGCAGTTCGACCACGGCTGGAAGGTCGTCGCCGCGGGCTGCGAGCCCCGGCAGGGGCAGCCGTACCAGTGCACGGTGAAGGGCGGATGAGGACGATGCGCACCCTGTTCGTGCTGTGCCTGGTCGTCGTGGTGGGCGGAGTCGTCTACTTCAGCGCCCTGGGTCTGATGCACCGATGACCTCGCTTGGCAGTGTCGCGCCGAGGGATGGAGGAGCCGTGGGCATGCGCCGCTTCGTCCGGGACAATTCACTCACTCTCGCCTTCGGGGTGGCCTTCCTGCTGGCCCTGGCCGGTCAGGCCGTTGCGGGCTGGGCCGACTTCGACAACCGGCTCGCCACCGAGGGCCTCCAGCAGGTCGGGTTCGTCGCCTATCTGGCGTCCTCGGACTTCGCGGTCGACGTGACGGAGAACTGGCAGTCCGAATACCTTCAGTTCTTCCTCTTCGTCTTCGCCACCGTGTGGCTGGTGCAGCGGGGCTCGCCCGAGTCCAAGCAACTGCACAAAGCGGGCACCGAATCGGACGCTGAGCAGAAGACGGGCCGGCACGCCGACGAGGCGTCGCCGCCGTGGGCCGCCGCGCCGGGATGGCGCGGCGGCGTGTACTCGCGGTCCCTGGGCATCGTCATGGCCCTGCTCTTCCTGCTCTCCTGGCTCGCCCAGTCCATCGCGGGCACCGCCGCCTACGACGAACAGCAGCTGCGCGACCTACAGGACCCCATCGCCTGGCACCAGTACCTCGCCTCGGCGGACTTCTGGTCCCGGACCCTGCAGAACTGGCAGTCGGAGTTGCTGGCCGTGGCGTCCATGGCCATCCTCTCCATCTACCTGCGCCAGCGCGGGTCCCCCGAGTCCAAGCCGGTGGGCGCCCCGCACGACGCCACCGGCGTCGAGGGCTGACCGGGTACCCGGCGTCCGGTAGGCGTCCGGCGGCCGGTCACGGCCACGAGGGTTCCTTGCGCGGCACCACCACCAGTTCGGAGACCACGCTCCCGATCGGCGCCGACAAGGCGTACAACACGGTGTCGGCGACGACGTCGGGGCTCTGGAGCATCGACACGTCCGCGTCGGGGAAGCGCTCCATGATGAACGGGGTCTCCATGCCGCCCGCGATGACACCGGTGACGCCGATCCCCGTACAGTCCCGCTGGGCCTCCTTGAAGAGGGTGTGCGTGAACGCCCGCAGCCCCGACTTGCTCGCCGAGTACGGGCCCGCCTCCGTCCAGGTGCGGTTGGACGCCGTGGAGAGGATGTTGACGATGTGGCCGCCGCCCCGGGCGACCATGCGCCGGTAGACCTCCAGGCACAGGTACATCGGCCCGAGCAGGTTCGTCGTGACGACCCGCGTGACCTCCTGGGCCGTGAGGTGTTCGATCGGCTTGGAGATGTCCACGGCGGCATTGTTCACCAGGATGTCCAGCGCCTGCCCGTCCTCGTCGAGGTCGCGGAAGACCCTCGCCACGGCCGTCGGGTCACACACGTCCAGCTCGACGAACCGGGCCTCGCCGCCCGCCACCATCAGATCGGCGCACAGCTCCTGCGCCAGGTCCTTGCGTACGTCCGCCACCACGACGGAGGCGCCCGCGGACGACAGCCGCCGCGCGATCGAGGCGCCCAGCCCGCGCGCCCCGCCGGTCACCAGCGCCCGCTTGCCGTGAAGATCGACCTGTACCCGACTCTCCATCTCCTGCCCTTCCTCGCAGCCGACCCGGAACCGGTCGCGCTGAGTGAACGGCCGGTCGCCTCTCGTCTCCACTGTGAGCGCGACCCCGCCGCCGGGCACGCCGGACTACGCCGCCTGCGGACGCCGCGCCGGTGACCCGCGCCACAGCGCGCACCCGCCCGCGCGCGGGCAACGGTTCCTGTGATGAAACCCACCAGAAGTCCAGGAGCCTTACGGGGCAAGGGATTCGGCCGCGCACGGTGGCGGGGGGAGCCGGCTCACACCCCGGCGGGGGTTTTCGTCTGCCACGATATTTCGCCGGGACAGCACCGCCGGCGCCGCAGCACCGCCCGGGCCGGTGCGCCGGCCGCGCGGCTCGCGCGCACCCCGCCCGAACCGCCGCCCCCCGGCCACCGCCACCCCGGCCGTTTTCCCACGGCCACTCCACCCCAGCCTGCCGAGCCCCGGGCTGCTCCCCGAAGAAATCGACTGTGCCCTCCTCGACGCCCCTCGTGCCCGGCCCCCGCCCCGCGCCCGCCGCCGCCCCGCTCCCTGCCTCTGCCCCCGGCCCCGCCCCGTCCGCGTCCCGCTCGCCGTGGCGCTCCCTGCGCTCGCGCAGCATGCGCTGGTGGTCCGTCGCCAACTTCGTCTCCAACGCCGGAACGTGGATGCAGCTGACGGTCCAGAACCTGCTGGTGCTCCAGATCACGGGTTCCGCGGCCGCCACCGGACTGTCGATGTCCGTCCAGGCGGCGCCCGGCCTGCTGATGGGGCTGGCCGGCGGCGCCGCCGTCGACCGCTGGCCCCGCAAGCTGACCGCCGCCGTCAGCCAGGCACTGCTGGGAGCCGTCGCCTTCCTGACCGCGTTCCTCGTCGCGTTCGACCAGCTCAACCTGGCCGTCCTCATGGTGCTCGCGGCCACCACCGGGATCATCGCCACCGTCGACGGGCCGGCCTGCGCACTGCTCGGCAACGACCTCGTCCCCACCGAGGACGTGCCCTCCGCGATCGGCGTCGGCTCCCTCGTGCACAACGCCGGACGGCTCGCGGGAGCCGCCCTCGCGGGTGTCGTCGTCGGCTTCCTCGGCACCGGCGCCGCCTACGCCGCCAATGGCGTCTCCTTCCTCTTCGTCGTCGCCGTCATCCCCTTCCTCAAGGCGGCCCGGCCGAACGGGCCCGCCGCCGCGCCGCGATCCGGGTCCCGGCGCGAGGAGCCCGAGGAGCCCAACGAGCGCATGCGGGGCAAGGAGGGCAAGGACGCCGCGGAGGGCATGAGCGCCCGCGAGGGCCTCCTGTTCTTCCTCCGCCGCCCCCGGTTGGTCGCCCTCGCGGCCGTCAGCGGCCTCAGCGCCCTGCTGGGACGCAACTACGGCCTGACCCTCGTCGTACTCGTCACCGGCCCCCTCGCGGGCGACGCGGCGGCCTTCGGCACGGTGTCCACCGTCCTGGCCGTCGGCGGCATCCTCGGCGCGGTGCTCGGCGCGCGGCTGCGCAAGCCCACCGTGCGCCTCGTCGGCGTGCTGGCCGCCGCCGGAGCGCTGCTCCAGGTGCTGGCCGGGCTGTCGCCGTCGCTCACGGTGCTCCTGGTGCTGGTCCTGCCGATGGCGGTGGCCGAGTCGGTGTCGGAGACGGCCGGCACGACCGTCCTGCAGACCGATCCGCCCGCCCACATGCGCGGGCGCGTGCTGGGTGTCTGGAGCACCGTGAAGACCCTCTGGGGCCTCGCCGCGCCGCCCACGCTCGGCCTGCTGATGGAGTGGGCCGGGGTACGGGGCGCCCTGGTCGCGGGCGGACTGGTCGTGTTCGCCGTCCTGACCTCGGGCCTGTTGCTGCGCGGCCGTCGTGCCACCCCGGTCGTCGTCCCGGCGACCCCAGTGGTGCGGACGCCGGTCCGGTCGGGTCTGGAGGCCGCTGCCTGACGCGGGGGACCGGGACGGGGCCCGGCTGGGGCGTCAGCGGGCGGGCGCGGGCGCCGGCAGGCCCCGTACCGCCTCGACGACCTCCTCCACGCTGATCCGCAGCAGGCGGGGATCGGGCAGCGAGCCGTGCGCGTCGCCCGGCCGCAGCGCGTCCTCACCCGGGCCGCGGTGCCACAGGATGCGGTGCCGGTCGCCCGGGGGAGGCCCCCACAGCCGGGGCGCCACGGGCCCGAACAGCACCACGGACGGGGTTCCCAGGGCCGTCGCGAGGTGCGCGAGACCGGTGTCCCCGACCACGACGCAGCGCGCCCGCGACACGAGGGCGCACAGCTCCACGAAGGGCACGTCACCCGTCCCGCCCCACACCGCCCCGGGCGGCAGGCCCGCCTCCGCCGCCACCCGTCCGGCGAGCCGGGCCTCTCCCGCGCCCGCCGTCACCACGACCTCCTCGCCGCAGGCCCGCAGCGTTCGGGCCACGGACGCGAACCGCTCCAGGGGCCAGCGCCGGGCCCCGGCGTCCGCGCCGGGATGGATGACGACGGCGCCCGCGGCAGGTGACGGCTCGTCCGGCGCGGGGATGCGCAGGTCCTCCGGATCGGCCCGGACCCCGTACCAGCCCAGGAGCCGGCACCAGCGCTCCCGCTCGTGTTCGTCCGCCAGCCACTCGGGGCCCTCGATGTCAGGCGTCTCGGGATGCCGGTAGGCGAAGAGCCGCCGTGGCCCCAGGCGCTGGAGCAGCAGATGGCTGGGCGGGCCGTTGCCGTGCAGGTCGACCGCCAGCTCCGGCGGCGGCCCCTCCCACGCCAGCGCGGCCGGCACCGCCCGGCCCGGCGCGGAGGTGGGCAGCAGCCGGTCCACCAGGCCGGTCGCGGCGGCGGCCTGCGCCAGCCGGGCGGGCGCCGCCAGCACGATGTCCCGGCCGGGCAGGGCGCCGCGCAGCGCCCGCAGCGAGGGCACGGCGGTCAGCAGGTCCCCCAGCCCCAGCGCCCGCAGCACCAGGACCGCGGGCCGGGACGGGTTCGCGCGGGCGTCGGGTCGGTGCTGGCTCATGGGGACCTCCCGGGGTGGCGGGCGCACGTCAGGGCGTCGTCGGGACCACGGGCCCGGCCACGGGCCCGGCGGCCCGGGCGGCGCGGTGGGCGAGGGTGGTGGTGGAGCGGCCGTCGAGGTACGGCAGCACCACCGCCTGCCCGCCCCACCGCCGCAGCACTTCAGCCTCCGGGAGCTCCTCGGCCGAGTAGTCGCCGCCCTTGACCCACACGTCGGGCCGCAGCCGGTTCAGCAGGTGCGCCGGGGTGTCCTCACCGAACGGCGCGACGGCGTCGACGCTGCCGAGCGCCTCCAGCACCCGCACCCGGTCCGCCAGCGGGTTCAACGGCCGCCCGGGCCCCTTGAGGCGCCCCAGCGACGCGTCGGAGTTGACGCACACGATCAGACAGTCCCCGATCCGTCGGGCGCTCTCCAAGAGCCCCACGTGCCCGGCGTGCAACAGGTCGAAACAGCCGCCGGTGGCCACCACCGTGCCGCCGCGCGCCCTGACGTCCCGGGCCAGCGCGAAGGGGTCCCGTTCCCAGGGCCGCCGCGGCGCGCCGGCGGCGCCGCTCTGCCACAGCGCGCGGTTGCCCGCGCCGCCGGCCGCGACGAAGGCGGCCGCCTCGGCCACGCCCCGCTCCACCGCCTCCTCCGGCAGCGCGCCGTCGGCCAGCGCCGCCGCCGTCGCGGCGGCGAAGCAGTCGCCCGCCCCGCACGGGTCGCCCTCCGCGCGGTACGGCGCCGGGACCAGCATCGGAGTCTGCGCGCCGGGCCGGGTCAGCAGCACCCCGCGCTCGCCCAGGGTCACGGCCACCGCGGCGGCCCGCCACCGGTCCGCCAGCTCGGCGCCCCGCTCCGCGTACGCCCGCAGGGAGACGCCCTCGACATCGCTCAGCGCCCGGGCCTCCGCCGCGTTCGGCGTCACCAGACGGGCCCCGAAGACCGGGTCGTCGCCCTTGGGGTGCGGATCCCAGACCAGCGGCACCCGCGGGGCCACCGCCTCCAGCCGGTCCCGTACGGCGCGCGCGGTCCGCCGCCCGTAGTCGGCCACCAACACCGTCCCGGCCTGCTCCAGGGCCTCCCGTACCGCGCGGGCCGGCGCACCCGGGGTGCCTCCGCCGCGGTCGATGCGGACCAGGGGCCGGCCGCCCGCCAGGACCCGGGTCTTGACCGGGAGGTCGCCGTCGAGCGGGATCTCCACCACCCGTACCCGCCCGCGCAGCGCCGTCCGTACGGTCTCACTGGCCTCGTCGTCGCCCAGCGCCGTGACCAGGACCACCTCCCGGCCGCCCCGCGCCGCCAACGCGGCGGCCAGTCCCGCACCGCCGGGCCGACGCCGCTCGCCCGTCACGTCGACGACCGGCGCCGGGGCGTCGGGCGACAGACGGGTGGAGACGCCCTCGATGTCCTCGTCCAGCAGGACGTCGCCCACCACCACCAGCGGTTGGTGCCCGGTCACGGCATCCTCCGGAAGACGGGGACCGCCCCGGACCGCTTCGGCGCCGAGGCGCGGTCGCGCCCCCCGCGGCCGCGGCCGACCGGGCGGGCGCCGCCGGGGGTCGCCGCGGCGGAGTCGAACGCCTCGCACAGCAGGTGCACCGCCACCAGGTGGGTCTCCTGGACGGTGGCGGTGGCGGGCGCGTCGACATGCAGCGCCTCGTGGGCGGCCTCGGCCAGCGGGTTCGGCCCCGGGCCGGTCATCGCCCACACCTCCATCCCGGTGGTCCGGCCCGCGATGGCGGCCGAGATCAGATTGGGGCTGCGGCCCGAGGTGGACAGCAGCACGAGCACGTCCCCCGGGCGGCCGTGCGCGGCCACCTGCCGGGCGAAGACCTGGTCGAAGCCGTAGTCGTTGCCGATGGCGGTGACGCTGGACGTCTCGGCGTGCAGCGCGATCGCCGAGTAGGCCGGCCGTTCCTCGCGGTAGCGTCCCACCAGTTCGGCGGTCAGGTGCTGGGCCTGGGCGGCGCTGCCGCCGTTGCCCGCGGCCAGCAGCCGGCCGCCCGCGGGCAGGACGGCCGCGAGCCGCGCTCCCCAGTCACCGAGCCGGCCGAGGCCGTGGCTGCGCAGCCGGTCCAGGGCGTCCTGGAGCGACTGGCAGTGCCGGTGCGCGCCGTCGAGTGCGAAGTGATCGGTCATGGCGGCCGGGCGCCGGCCGGGCCCTGGGGGCGCGGCCGTACCCGTCCCTCCTTCGGTAGTCGGTAGTGCGCGGTCGGGTCCGGAGGATGGGGCGTCAGCGGGCTCCCGCCACCGCCACGCGCGCGCTGAGCACCGAGCGGTACGCCGTCTCGGTGGCGGCGGCGACGCTCGCCCAGCCGTACCGGCTCAGCGCCCGGCGCCGGCCCGCGGCCCCGTACGCCTCCCGCAGGGCGGGATCGGCCAGCAGTTCGGCGACGGCGGCGGTCAGGGCCGGCGCGTCGCCGGGCGGCACGAGCCGGCCGGTGACACGGTCGGCGACGGTGTCCAACTGTCCGCCGACCTCACTGGCGACGACCGGCTTGCCACAGGCCATCGCCTCCAGCGGGACGATGCCGAACGGTTCGTAGTCCGCGGGGCAGAGCACCACGTCGGCGCTGCGCAGCAGGGCGGGCACCTCGGTGCTGGGCACCCCGCCGGTGAAGCGGACCCGGTCGGCGACCCCGGCGGCCCGCGCCAGGTCCCGCAGCCGGCGGACCTCCGGGTCGGCGTCGACCCGCTCCGGCGGGGGCCCGCCGGCGACGACCAGTTCCGCGTCCGGCAGCCCGGTCAGGGCGGTGATCGCCACGGCGGCTCCCTTGCGGGGGACCAGCCGGCCCAAATGGAGCAGCCGGTAGCGGTACGGGCCGCGCTCGGCGACCGGCCCCTCGGGGGAGAACTGCTCGGCGTCCACCCCGCAGGGCACCACGTCGACCTTCTCGGCGGGCACCCCCATCCCGGCCAGCTCCGCCACCTCGTCGCGGCAGGTGGCCACCACCCGGTCGCAGCCGAGTCCCACCTGCACCTCGCAGGGGATCCGGGCCGGCGGGCTGGTGTCGGCGTGCCCCTGGTGGCGCCGCTTGACGGTGCCAAGCGCGTGATAGGTGTGCAGCAGCGGCAGCCGCAGCTCGCGCGCGACCTGGAGCGAGGCCAGCCCCGACATCCAGAAGTGGGAATGCACCAGATCGGGCACCCGCTCCTGCCACTCCAGGGCCAGGTAGCGGGCGAACTCCAGCATGTGCGGCAGTAGTTCGTCCTTGGGCAGCTCCTGCGCGGGCCCGGCCGGCACGTGGTGGACCAGGACGCCCGGACGCAGCGGCTTGGTGACCGGCAGCTCCTTTGAGTCCCAGCGGGTGTATACGGTCACCCGGTGGCCCCGGTCGGCGAGCGCCCCCGCGAGCCGGGCGACGTGGACGTTCTGGCCGCCCGCGTCGACCCCGCCCAGGGCGGCCAGGGGACTCGCGTGCTCGGACACCAGGGCGATGGACAGGCTGCGCGGGGCCGGGCGGGTGGGCGCTGTCATGAGCAGACCTCCGTCATCACGCGCTCCCAGTCGGCCAGGAAGCGCTTGAGTCCGTACCGTTCCAAGACGGCCTGGCGGGCCCGCGCGCCGTCCTCGGCCGCGGCCTGCGGGTCCTCCCGGTAGAGCCGCGCGGCCCGCGCCAGCACCTCGGGACGGGTCGACAGCATCCCCGTGCCGGGCGGTACGGCCTCCACCGCCTCGGTCGTGGCCAGGGCGATGACGGGCATGCCCAGGTGCATGGCCTCCAGGAGTGAGAGCCCGAGCGAGGTCCAGCGCACCGGGTGGATGTACATCCGTCGCGCGGCCATCGCCTCGTGCAGCGCCCGCTGCGGGAGGTCGGCGCTGCGGCACTGGTCGGCCGGTACGCCCAGGTGTTCGGCGAGGCCTTCCGTCCGCATCCCGAACACGTCGAGCGGCACCGCTTCGCCGAGGGCGGCCAGCAGGTCCGTCCCGGTGTACCGGCCCCGGCGGATCGGGTCGTTGACGACCACGGCCGCCCGGGCGAGGTGGCCCGAGTACAGGTGCCCCGGGTCGACGATGCCGTGTTCGATCACCTCGGTCCGGGTGGAGCCGTTGTCCCAGAACAGCCGGTTGAAGTGCGTGACGTGGACGAGGACGAGGTCGTCGCGGTCGGCGAGGGGGTGGCGGGTGCGGGGCACGTCGCCGTCGGGCGCGTTGTGCTCCAGGTAGACGGCGGGTACGTCCCGGCCGGGTCGGCGCCCGCCCAGCCAACGTTGGGCGAGCTCCACCTCGTGCGGCCGTTGCAGGACGACGAGGTCGACGGGCGTCTCGCGCAGTTCCCCGGGCGTCACCTCCTTGACCGAATCCGGCCAGGAGAACGTGCGGGCCCGCCCCAGACCGTCCGGGTCGCGGTCCGGCGTGACGGGCACCAGATACGTGTGCGGCCCCTGGACGAAGGCGGTGGTCCAGGACCCGTGCACGTGCCACAGCAGGATGTTCATACCCTCGCTCCTCGCTCCGTTTCGGATGAGCCGCCCGGCCGGGCCGGTTCCGGCCCCAGTGCCGTCCCGCCGCCCAGCGTCGCCACGGCCGCCAGCACCTCCACATCGCTCACCCCGTCCAGGCAGGGGTGGCCCTCCACCGGGCACCGGCGGGCCCTGGTCCGCGCGCAGCGCGCCTCCTGATCGCCGAGCAGGACGTGCGGCACCCCGTAAGGACGCCAGCGCTCGGCGGGGACCACCGGCGCGAACAGGCAGGCGACGGGGGTGCCCGTCGCCGCGGCGAGGTGTGCGGGGCCGGTGTTGCCGGTGAGTACGACCCGGGCGCCCGCGAGGACGCCCGCCAACTCGGCCAGATCGGCGGTCACCCCGCCGAGGTCGAGGGCGTGGTCCCCGGCCACCCGGGCGGTCAGGTCCTTCTCGTCGCGGCCGCCGGTGACCACCAGCCGGTAGCCCGCCGCGCTGAGCGCGCGGGCCGCCTCCGCAGCCCGCGGGGCGGTCCAGGCGCGGGCCGGCGCCGCCGCCCCGGGGTGCACGACCACGTACGGCCGGGTGCCGGTCAGGTGCGCGGTGTCGGGCGGGGTGCGCACGCGCAGCGCCCCGTCGTCGCCGCGGGGCAGCGCGAAACCGCAGTGCCGGGCCAGGTCAAGCGCGGCCAGCGCCTCATGACGGTGCGGCAGGCGCCGGTGCCGCAGGTCGAGCAGGGAGCCGGGGTAGTCCTCGCAGTCCGCGGCGGCCCAGGGGACGCCCGCGAGCTTCAGCAGCAGGGCCGCCGGCAGCGGGCTCTGGTGATAGGACACCAGGATGAGTGCCCGGTCGAAACGCCCCGCCGAGACCGCCTCCAGCAGCCCCGCGCACTCCCGGTAGGAGGCCGGGGCCGGTTCCAGACCGACCCAGGGGGCGTCGTACACGAGCACCTCGTCCACGCCCGGCAGGATCCGGGCGGCCTGCTCGCCGAGCGGCCCGCAGAGCATCGCGGTGTACGAGGAGCCCGCCGCGACCGCCCGCACGGCCGGTCCGGCCAGCAGTACGTCGCCCGCGCTGTCCAGCCGCACGACCAGCGTCCGGGGCCCGCTCACGGGGCGCTCCGGGGAACCGTGGCCGCCACCGCCGGGGTGCGGTCGCCCAACACCAGCCGGACCGCCGCGAGCAGGTCGGGCGCGGTCTCGCCGGCCGCCGCGACCTCCTCGCGCAGGGTCCGCCCGGTCGGTACGAGGACACCCCGGGCGCCGGCCGCGCGCGCCGCCTCCACATCGGCCCCGATGTCGCCGATGACCACCGTCCGCCCCGGGGACACCCCGAGGTGCCGGCAGGCGGCCAGCACCAGACCGGGTGCGGGCTTGCGGCAGCCGCAGGCGTCACGCGGACCGTGCGGGCACACCGCCCATACCGCGAAGGGCCCGAACAGCCCGTCGACCCGCTCGCGCACGGCCAGTACCTGGGAGCGCGTCAACAGGCCGCGGGCGACGCCCGACTGGTTGCTGACGACACCCACCGGGATGCCGAGGGCGCGTACGGCGGCCACCGCCTCGCGCGCCGACGGCATCGGCGTCACCCGGCGCGGGTCGCCGTTGTAGGGCACGTCGGCCACCAGGGTGCCGTCCCGGTCGAACAGCACCGCCCGGGGGAGCGCCGGATGAGCCCCGTGGTCCGCCCCGGCCCGGGGGGACGCCTCGAACAGCCAGGGGCCGGGCGGGAGCGGCCGGGTCACCGCGGCACCCGTTCCCGGACCGGGGTCCGCGGCGCCCGCGTCGGCGCCTTCTCCGGCCGGGGGCGCCAGGGCAGCGCCCGACGGTGCCGCACTTGTCCGCGCAGCCAGTGCCAGGTGGCCACGGGCGGGATCAGCACGCTGGTCACCGCCATGGACAGCACCTCCTGCGGGGTGCGCGGCCCCGGGGCGATCCGTGCCCCCGCGAACTCGGCCGTACCCGCCAGCCATCCGGTCGCGCAGGCGACGGCGGCGCCGCGCCGGCCGAGTACGGCGCAGGACACCGCCCCGGCGGCGGCACCGGTCACCAGCAGGTGGCGGGGCAGCCGGCCACGCGGCGCGCCGGCCCGGCTCCACCAGCCGCCGCCGTGCAGCCGGTTCATCAGGACGTCGTCGGCGTTGCCGGCCTGCTGGCGCACGGAGACCCAGCGGTCGGCCGGGCGCACGGGGTGGTTGGTGCGGCGCAGGCCCTCGTCCAGGCTCCAGCCGGCGTCCAGGACCCGAAGCGCCAGGTCGGCGTCCTCGCGGAAGGCCCGCCGGAACCGTTCGTCGAAGCCGCCGACGGCGTCCAGGACCTCGGGCCGGTAGGCCATGTCGGCGGTGATCCAGCGCGCGGTGGCCAGCCCGGCCGTGCCGCGCTCCCAGTCGGTGGGGCGGCGGTCGCCGGGCAGCGGCACCGCTATCCGGGCGGAGATCCCGCCGGTCCGCTCGGAGGCCGCCGCGAAGTCACGGGCCAGCTCCTCGCCCCACTCGGGTCCGGGCAGCACGTCGTCGTCGAGGAAGACGATCCAGTGGGCGACGCCGCCCGCCTCGCGGCGGCCGGTGTTGCGCGCGGCGGCCGGACCCCGGCCGCCGCCGGACACGGTCACCGTGACGCCGCGCAGGGACGTGGGGATGTCGACGGGCAGGGGCGTCCCCTCGGCCCGGGGGCGGTCGTCCACGAGGACGACCCGGACCGGTTTGGGCCCGGTGGAGGCGGCCAGCGCCGCAAGGCACCGGCTCAGGCTCGGCCGGCCCAGGGTCGGTACCACCACGGCGTACGGCGGGGCCGTGCGGGCAGGGGCGTACGCGGTCATCGGGACCAGCCTTCGTCGTCGGGGCGGTCGTCGGTGTGGAAGAACGTGCCGCGCCGGATCGCGTACGGTCCGATCGCGAGGAGGTCGACGGGCGAGGAACCGAAGCACTCCAGCGCGTCGCGCGGATCGTCGACCATGGGCCGACCGGCCGTGTTCAGGCTCGTGTTGACCACCACGGGCACCCCGGTGAGGCGCTCGAAGTGGCTCAGCATCCGGGCCACCAGCGGCTCGTGGGCCGGGTCGACGGTCTGGATGCGGGCGGTGCCGTCGACGTGCACGACGGCGGGGATCCGATCGCGCCACTCGGGCGCCACGTCGTGCACGAACAGCATGTACGGGCTGGGGACGGGCCCGGTGAAGATCTCGGCGGCGCGGTCGGCGAGCACCATGGGCGCCACCGGCCGGAACTGCTCGCGCCCCTTCACGTCGTTGAGCCGCTCCAGGTTGCCCGCGTGCCCGGGGTGCGCGAGCAGCGAACGGTGGCCCAGGGCCCGTGGCCCGTACTCCGAACGCCCCTGGAACCAGGCGACGATGGCGTTGTCGGCGAGCGCCCGGGCGACCGTCTCGGCGATGTCCGGAGGCCGCTCGAAGGGTACGGCGGCCGTCTTGAGCCAGGCGCCCAGTTCGGCGTCGGACCAGTCGCGCCCCAGGTCGGCGCCGGCCATCGGCTCCGGATCGTCCCCGGCGCCCGCGGCCAGCAGGAGGGCCCCGCCCAGCGCGGTCCCCGCGTCACCGGCCGCGGGTTGCACCCACACCCGGGAGAAGGGACCTTCGCGGGCGATCCGGGAGTTGGCGACGCAGTTCAGCGCTACACCGCCCGCCAGGGTCAGGACGCTGTCGTGGGTCTTGCCGTGCAACCAGCGCGTCAGGTCCAGCAGTGTCTCCTCCAGCACGGCCTGCGCGCTGGCGGCGACATCGGCGTGGTCGCGCGTCCACGGCTCCTCCGGGCCCCGGGGGGCGCACAGTTCGTGCCAGGGGACGCCGCTCGCGTGGAAACCGCCGTCGCCGGTCGGGTACACGTGCCGGCGCAGCTCCGCCAGCATCCGCGGGGTGCCGTGCGAGGCGAGGGCCATGACCTTGAACTCGTCGGATGAGCGCAGGAAACCCAGGTGGGCGGTGAGTTCCTCGTACACCAGGCCCAGCGAGTGGGGGAGGTCCTGGGAGTGCAGGGGCTCCAGCCGGTCGTGGATCCGGCGGGCCGCCAGGTGGGAGGTCCGCTCGCCGCGCCCGTCCAGGACCAGCACCGAAGATGTTCCGGCGTCGGCGGCGGCGAACGCGGCGGAGGCGGCGTGCGCCATGTGGTGCGGCACGAACCGGACGAGGGCGGGGTCCAACCCCGGCAGGGCGCTGCGCAGGAAGCCCGGCGCCTCGCGCGCGTAGGTCAGCCGCAGGTGGTCCCAGGGGTCGTCCAGGCCCATCTCCGCGGCGGGCCGGGCGAGGTCGGGGTCGAAGGAGTACGCCACGGCGTCGAGGTCCTGGGGGCGCAGACCGG
Organism: Streptomyces sp. NPDC046557; assembly: GCF_040645975.1. Taxonomy (NCBI): domain Bacteria; kingdom Bacillati; phylum Actinomycetota; class Actinomycetes; order Kitasatosporales; family Streptomycetaceae; genus Streptomyces; species Streptomyces sp. NPDC046557. The sequence goes on along the minus strand of NZ_JBEYZH010000001.1, from coordinate 104,290 downwards.
CCCGGTGCAGGCACCAGGAAGCGGCCTGTACCGGCAGCTCCCAGGCGGAGAAGGGAACCGGGCGCTTGCCGTGCTTCCGTCGGGAGAAACGTTCCTCCTCGGCGGCGGCCACGATGTGACCGTCGATGACGAGCGCGGCGGCGGGGTCGTGGAAGAGGGCGTTGATTCCGAGAATGCGCATGTCTGTCGGGCCTTCCGGCGGAGGGGAGCGGCGCGGGTACGGACGGGGACGCGCCCCGGTGCTTCGGCGTCAGCCCTCCGGCTGGGCGCGGAACCAGGCGATGGTGCGCCGCAGACCGTCTTCGGCGGCCACCTTCGGCTCCCACTGGAGCTTGTCGCGGGCCAGCGTGATGTCCGGGCAGCGCACGCTCGGGTCGTCCGTGGGCCGTTCGATGAAGCGGATCTCGGAATCGGAGCCGGTGAGTTCGATGATCACCCGGGCCAGTTCCAGCATCGTGATCTCGGTCGGGTTGCCGATGTTGACGGGGCCCCGCATGCCGTGGGCCGCCATCGCGAGGATGCCCGCCACCGTGTCGTCCACGTAGCACAGCGACCGGGTCTGGAGCCCGTCACCGGTGACCGTGAGCGGCTCGCCGGCCAGGGCCTGGCGGATGAAGGTGGGCACGGCCCGGCCGTCGTAGCCGCGCATCCGCGGCCCGTAGGTGTTGAACAGCCGCACGATGGCGGTGTCCGTCCCGTTCGAGCCGGCCTCGGCGGTCGTGAGCGCCTCGCCGAAGCGCTTCGCCTCGTCGTACACGCTGCGCGGCCCGACCGGGTTGACGTTGCCCCAGTAGCGCTCGCTCTGCGGGTGCTCCAGTGGATCACCGTAGACCTCGGAGGTGGAGGCGAGCAGGAAGCGCGCCTCGGACCGGTGGGCCAGTTCCAGGGCGTTGCGGGTGCCGAGGCTGCCCGCCTCCATGGTGTGCAGCGGCAACCGCAGGTAGTCCGCCGGGGAGGCGGGGGAGGCCAGGTGCAGTACGAGGTCCGGCGGACGGGGCACGGTGAACGGCTCCGAGACGTTGGCCCGGCACAGGGTGAAGCCCGGCCTGTCCGCCAGCGCGGCGACGTTCTCGGGCCGGCCGGTACTGAAATCGTCCACGCACGTCACCGCCGTGCCCGCGTCCAGCAGCGCGGCGCACAGGTGCGAACCCACGAAACCGGCACCGCCGGTGACGACGGCGTGCTCCCAGCGTTGTATCGAGACGGCGCTCATCGAAGGTCTCCTCTGGCAGGCGGGTCGCGGGCGGGGCAACTCCCTCGGCGGTCCCGCACCGGGCGGCGGGCGGCCGACGCCCCGGGAATTGGCACCAGCCTCCGCCGGCCGTGAGAAGGGGGCATTCGGAAGCACTGCATTCCGGTGAATCACGCAGCGTGAGCAGCCCCGGACCGGGGGCGCGGCGCCCCGCTGGGGTACCCTCCCGGGCCGGGCACGGCTCCGCCCGGGCCCCACCCCTGGCCGGCCCCCGGGCCCCAGCCCCGGCCGGCCCCCCGGCCCCACCCCCGGCCGGCCCCCGGGCCCCGCCCCTGGCCGGGGCCGGGGCCGGGGCCCCCGAGTCTCAGCCCGCCGCCCGGCCCCCGGGGGCCCCTGGCCCCGGCCCGGCGAGGGCCCGAGCCTCAGTCCCCGGCGGCGGTAGGCGTCCGGGCCGCTGGCAGGGGCCCCGGCTCCAGCTCCCGGCGGGGGGTACCGCCCCAGCCCGGCACGGGTACCCGTGCCGGCCTCAGCCCGCCCGGGGCCGAGCCTCGGCCCCTCACGGGGGGTACGCGCCTGGGCCCGCCGGCAGGGTCCCGCTCGCGCGCCCGGCAAGGGGGGTATCCGCACGGCCCCAGCTCGGCCGGCACCGAGAGCCCGCCCGCCCGGGAGCGCCGCCCGGCTGCAGCCCGGCCGGCATCCGGGCCTCAGCCCCACGCGGGTCCGCGCCGAGGGCCTTGGCCGGGCCCGGCCCCAGCCCCGGGGGGCCGCCCTCGCCGGGCCCGGCACCGGCGGCATTCCGGCGCAAACCCTGGAAGGGGCCTGCCCCCGCCCAAGCCCGGCCGGGACCCCGCCAACGCCCCACAGGGACCCGCAGGGCCCCGCCTCCCCCCGTAGGGGCCCGGCTCCGCCCCGGGGCTGGGCACCCCAGGGGGGCCGGGGTGCGGCGCACCGGCCACCGGCCGGACCGGCGCGGGACGGCTTCGGCGGGGCCGCGCGAGGCCGGGGTGCGGCGCACCGGCCACCGCCGGACCGGCGCGGGACGGCTTCGGCGGGGACGCGCGCCGTCGGTAGGCATGAATCACGCCGGACCGGTGAGACGCCCCGGTGTGAAGCTCAAGAACCGTGTCGTCGTCATCACCGGGGCGTCCAGCGGCATCGGCCGCGCCACCGCCGTGGCCTGCGCCCGGCGCGGTGCGCACGTCGTCCTCGCCGCCCGCAGCACCCGCGAACTCGACCGCGTGGCGCGGCGGTGCCGGCGCGCCGGTGGGCAGGCGCTCGCCGTTCCCACCGACGTGACCGATCCCGCGGCCGTGACCGCCCTCGCCGCGGCGGCCACCGCCCGCTTCGGGCGGATCGACGTCTGGGCCAACGTGGCCGGGGTGGGCATCCTCGGCCGGTTCGACCAGACGCCCCCCGAGGAACTGCGTCGCCTCCTGGACGTCAACGTCCTCGGCGCCGTCAACGGCGCCCGGGCCGCGGTCCCCGTCATGCGCCGACAGGGCGAAGGCATCCTGATCGACGTCGCCTCCCTCCTCGGCGCGGTGGTGCAGGCCCCGTACATGTCCGGCTACGCCATGTCCAAGGCGGCCCTCGTGACCTTCGGCGAAGGGCTGCGCGCGGAACTGGCGCTCATGGGGGCGGACGGCATCCGCGTGTGCACGGTGCTGCCCGCCGGCGTGGACACCCCGTTCTTCCGCCACGCCGCCAACCACACCGGCCGTGAACTGCGCTCCCTGCCGCCCGTGGCCACGCCCGAGCGGGTCGCCCGCGCCCTCGTCTCCGCGATGCGCCGCCCCAGGCCGCGCCTGCTGGTGGGCCCCTACGCCCGCTCCCTGGCGGCCGCCCACACCCTCGCCCCCGGCCCGACCCGTCGTGCGCTCGCCTGGCGCACCGAGCACGCGTACCTGGGCCCCGCCGGCACCGCGCCGGACGCCCCGGGCACCCTGCACGCACCGTCGGGGCGGTCCGCGGCGGTCCACGGCGGACGCCACAGCGGCCCGCGCACGGCGGCCCGGCGGACCGCGGCGGCCGCCGCGGCGGGCTGCGCCCTCCTGCTCGGCGCCCGCGCCGCCGCCAGACGCCGGTGCGGCGCCGGCCACGCGCAAGCCGTACGCACGGGCCTCTCCGTCCCGCCCGGACCGCATGCCGTATGAACCCCGGCGCCCGGGGTAGGCGCCGGACACCGACGCGCCAACGAGCCCCCTGGAGGAGCCATGGCAGTGCAGCACCGGCTCATACGCCGTCCGCCCGCCTGGGTGTGGGACATCCTCAAGGACGGCAGCCGGTACGCCGACTGGGTGGTCGGCACGCGGGAATCCTGGGAGGACGGCGGACACTGGCCGATGGAAGGCGCCACCCTCGGCTACCGCATCAAAGTCGGCCCGATCACCTACGAGGGACAGACCGTCGTCCGCGTCTGCGCGCCACCGGACCGGCTCGAACTGGAGGCCATGGCCGGCAAGGGCGGCAGCGCCCGCATCGCCATCGAGATCAAGCCCTGGGGCAACGACACGCTCGTCATCATCGACGAACACCCCCTGCGCGGCCGCAACGGCTCCTTCCACAACGCCGCCATAGACCTCCTCGTCCAGCTGCGCCACCGCACCATGCTCGGGCGCCTCTCCAAGGCCGTCGAATCCAAGGGAGCGCGGCCCGATGACGACTCCTGACGCGGTGGTCATCGGCGCCGGCCCCAACGGTCTGGTGGCCGCCAACGTCCTGGCCGACGCGGGCTGGCGGGTCGTCGTCCTGGAGGCGGCCCCCGAACCCGGCGGGGCGGTCCGCAGCGACCGGGGACTCCACCCCGACTACGTCCACGACCTGTTCAGCGCGTTCTATCCGCTCGCGGCGGCCTCCCCCGTCATCCGGGACATGCGCCTGGAAGAGCAGGGACTGCGCTGGAGCCGAGCCCCCGCCGTCGTCGCCCACCCCCTCGAAGACGGCCGTTGCGCCGTCCTCGGCGCCACCGTCCACGACACCGCGGCCTCCGTCGAGGCCTTCGCCCCGGGGGACGGAGCCGCCTGGGAGCGGCTCTACGCCCTCTGGGAGCGCACCGGCGACGACATCCTGGGCTGCCTGTTCACCCCCTTCCCGCCCGTCCGCGCCGGTGTGCGACTCGCGGCGCGGCTGCGCGCGGCGGAAGGGCTGCGGTTGGCCCGCAGGATGCTGCTGCCCGCCCGCCGACTCGGCGAGGAGGAGTTCGCCGGCGAAGGCGGCCGGCTGCTGATCGCGGGCAACGCCCTGCACGCCGACCTCGGTCCCGAATCGGCCCTCGGCGGCGGCTTCGGCTGGCTGATGTGCATGCTGGGCCAGGCGTACGGCTTCCCCGTGCCCGTCGGCGGCGCCCAGGCACTCACCGAGGCCCTGGTACGCCGCCTGGAGGCGCGCGGCGGCACCCTGTACTGCTCGCGGGCGGCCACCCAAGTCGTGGTGCGGGGCGGCCGAGCCGTCGCCGTGCGCACCGTCGACGGCGTCGAGATCCCCGTCCGCCGGGCCGTCCTCGCCGACGTGCCCGCGCCGCTCCTGTACGAGCGGCTGGTCGGGCCCGAGCACCTGCCCGCGCGATTGCGCGCCGACCTGCGGCGCTTCCAATGGGACTTCGCCACGGTCAAGGTGGACTGGGCCCTGTCCGGGCCGATCCCCTGGCGGTCCGAGGGGGCCCGGCGCGCCGGGACCGTACATCTCGCCGAGGGCCTGGACGAACTGACCCTCTTCTCGGCGCAGATCGCCATGAGCCGGGTGCCCCGCGTCCCGTTCGTGGTGCTCGGTCAGATGACCACGGCGGACGCCGCCCGCTCGCCCGAGGGCACCGAATCGGCGTGGGCTTACACCCACGTCCCGCAGGCCGTCGTCGGTGACGCGGGAGACGACGGCCCGGGCGCCATCACCGGCAAGTGGGACGAACGGGAGAAGGAGGCGATCGCCGCCCGCGTCGAAGCCCAGATCGAACGCTACGCCCCCGGCTTCGGTGCCACCGTCCGGGCCCGCCGCGTCCTCGCGCCCCCCGACCTGGAACGCCTCAACCCGGCCCTGATCGGCGGAGCCGTCAACCAGGGCACCACCAACCTGCACCAGCAACTGCTCTTCCGCCCGGTGCCGGGCACCGGCCGCCCCGGCACTCCCGTCCGCGGCCTCTACCTCGCCTCCGCGACCGCCCACCCCGGCGGCGGTGTGCACGGCGCCCCCGGTGCCAACGCCGCCCGTACGGCCCTGCGGTCCCTCAGGCTCCGGGGCAGCCCGGCGTCGTGAGCGGTGCCCTGGAAGGCGGGGCCGCTCACCGTGTGCTGCACTGAGGCTGTGACGCGGTGACCTGGGACGCGGACGACGCGGGAGAGGACTTCGTGACGATCGAGCGCGAGCGGGGCGGCCGGAGCATGCTCATGGGCCTGCTGGCGGCGAGCCACCTCATGCCGATGGAACTCGTACCGGAGCAGGCCCGCGTCCACGGCGCTTACGCCGGATTCACCGAAGTGTGCGTCTACGTCGCCGACGTGCAGGGCAGAGTGCTGCGACTGCTCACCGGCGAGGGACTGGACGTGCCGACATCCCCCGCCGCAGCGGCCGAGGCCGAGGTGCCTATCGAGGGCACCCTGGCCGGCCGCTCCTACCAGTACGGCGAGATCGTCCCGGTGACCGGGCGGGACGGCCTCCAGTGGTGGGTGCCCATGCTGGACGGCACGGAGCGGCTGGGCCTGCTCAGGCTGACCACCTCGTACGCCGACGACCTGGCCCGGGAGGACGCCGAGTCCCTCGCCTCGCTCCTCGCCCTGCTGGTCGTCACCAAGCGGGACCACAGCGACTCCTACGCCCGCCTGGTGCGGACCGCGCCCATGAACGTCGCGGCGGAGATGCAGTGGCACCTGATGCCGCCGCGCACCTACGCGGACGGCCGGGTGGTGATCGCGGCCGCCATGGAACCCGCCTACCAGATCAGCGGCGACGCTTTCGACTACGCCATGGCCGGCCCGGTGGTGCACCTGTCGATCTTCGACGCGATGGGGCACGACACCGCCGCCGGACTGGCGGCGAACCTCGCGGTCGGCGCCTGCCGCAACTCCCGGCGCCAGGGAGCGGACCTGGTGGGCACGAGCGAACGGGTCGAGGAACTGCTGATCGAGCAGTTCCGCCACGACTCCTACGTGACCGGCATCCTCGCCGACCTCGACACCGCGACAGGCGAGCTGACCTGGGTCAACCGGGGCCACCATCCGCCCCTCGTCATCAGGGGCGGGCGGTGGACCAGCCAATTGGCGTGTCCGCCCGCCCACCCCATGGGCACCGACCTCAAACTGCCGGTGACCGTGTGCCGGGAGCAGTTGGAGCCCGGCGACCGGCTGGTGCTGTTTACCGACGGCATCACCGAGGCCCGCCGCCCCGGCTCGAACGAGTTCGGCCTCGAACGGTTCACCGACTTCCTCATCCGCCGGCACGCCGACGGGCTGCCGGTCCCGGAGACCCTGCGGCGCCTCACCCAGGCGGTCATGGACCACCACGAGGGCCGCCTCAACGACGACGCCACGATCCTGCTGTGCGAATGGCTGGGGCCCACACCGGCGCACACGCGCGAGGCGGCGGAACACACCGGCACGGCCGACGGGTGACAACCGGTGTCAGCGGAGCGACAGCCCGAAGCCCGATCCCGGCACACCCGTCCCGGGAGCCCGTCAGGAGTCAGCCCGTGAACCACAGCGTCCTGCGCCTGAGCGTCCGTGAGTCGGACGGGCCCCGGCTGGTCGCGGCGCTCGCCGGCGCCATGGACTGGCACACCGCCCCGCAACTGCGCGAGGAGACCACGCGTCTGATCGCGGCCGACCGGCGGCTCGTCCTGGACGTCTCCGCCGTCACCTTCTGCGACTCCTCCGGCCTCAGCGCTCTCGTACAACTGCGTCGCCGGGCCCTCGACGCGGGCGGGTCGGTGGTTCTCGCCGGCGTGCCCGCCCACCTGCTGAAACTGCTGGAGATCAGCGGCCTGGGCCCGGTCTTCCTCGGGGACGGCGCCGAGGAGCCCGAGGAGCCCGACGGCCCGCACGACCTCTGGTGAGACCGGGCGCGGAGCCGTCCGTGTCAGGCGATCAGCGCGGCGGCAACCGGTGCAGCCGTACGTCGGTCAGCTCCCCGTCGGCGGCCAGGGCCGTCATGTACGTGTGGAACGGCTGACGGCGCCGGTCGGTCGGGGAACCGGGGTTCAGCAGCCGCAGACCCCCGGGGGCGGTGGTGTCCCAGGGGATGTGGCTGTGGCCGAACACCAGGACGTCAAGGTCCGGGAACCGCCGGGCGCACCGCGCCTCCCGCCCCGCCGCGCCCCCAGTCTCGTGCACCACCCCCACGCGGACGCCCGCCAGCACCACCCGCGCCACCTCGGGCAGCCGCTCGCACAGCGCCGGGCTGTCGTTGTTCCCGTGCACCCCGACCAGTTCGCGGGCGTGCGCCGCGACCAGCGCGTAGGCCGCCTCGTCGACCCAATCACCGGCGTGCAGGACGACGTCCGCCCGCCCGAGCTCCTCCACCAGGGCGGCCGGGAGCGTCTTCGCACGGGTGGGCAGGTGCGTGTCGGAGATCAGCAACAGGCGCATGCCGCCACCGTACGGTCACGCTCCCGTGGCGGCCTGCTGCCGCAACTGCGCCCAGGCCGTCTCCTTCAACGTGGCGTCCAACAGCACGTCCGCCGCCGTGCAGGCCAGCGCGCGCGCCGAGGCCAGCATCGCCCGCCGCCCCCGCGGGTCGGCCGCGGCGAGCGCGAACCCGGGAGTGTGATCGGAACCCGACTCGTCCATGATCGCCACGAACGGGTGGATGGCCGGGACCCGGTGGCTCACGTCACCGATGTCCGACGAGCCCAGGTACACCCCCGGCGCCGGATCGCCGACCGTGACCCCGGCCCGCCCGATGTGGTGGGTGAACCGGTCCGACAGCGCCCGGTTGTTGCGGAAGTGCCGGTAGCCGGTACCGACCGGGGTGACCTCCGCCTTGGTGCCGGTCGCCCTGGCCACCCCTTGGGCGCAGGAGTCGAGTTCCGCCGCCAGTTCCTCCAGCGCGCCCGTCGTCGCACCGCGCAGGCCGAACAGGCCTTCGGCGTAGGCGGGGACCACGTTGGTGGACTCGCCGCCGTCCGTCACGATGCCCTGGACGTGCGAGCCGGACGGCAACCGCCGGCTGAGGACGGCGGTGGTGTTGAACAACTGCACCAGCGCGGCGAGCGCGTCGATGCCTTCGGTCGGGTTGCCGGTGGGGTGGGCGGCGCGGCCGTGGAAGCCCACCCGGATCTGGCGTTGCGCCGTCAGCGGCGCCCAGGCCCAGCTGTGGACCCCCGGATGGAACATCAGCGCGGCGTCCACGCCGTCGAAGACGCCCGCCGACACCAGTTCCACCTTGCCGCCGCCACGCTCCTCGGCCGGGGTGCCCACCGCCAGCACCGTGCCCCCGCCGTCCCCGAGCACCGCCCGTACGGCGGCCGCCGCACCCAACCCGGCGGCCGCGATCAGGTTGTGGCCGCACGCGTGCCCCAGCCCCGGCAGCGCGTCGTACTCCATCAGCAGGGCCACCCGGGGCCCCTCCCCGCTTCCCGACCGCGCCACGAACGCGGTCGGCAGTCCGGCCGTGCCCCGTTCGACGGCGAAGCCCTCCCGCTCGAACTCCGCGCTCAGCAGCGCGGAGGAGCGGTGCTCCGCGTAGGCCGTCTCGGGGTCCCGGTGCAGTGCGCAACTGACGTCCCACAGCCGGTCGGCGCGCCGGTCCACCTCCTCGTCGATCCGGGCGTACAGGGCCTCGTCGGCCTCTCGGTCGTGTGACACATGTCCTCCGATGTCAGGGGAGCGGCGCTCAGGGGAGCGGCGTACCGCCGGTGGCGTTGAGGATCTCCGCCGTGATGTAACCGGCTCGGCTCGACGCCAGGAAGACGTAGGCCGGGGCCAGCTCGGCGGGCTGGGCCGGGCGGCCCAGCGGCGACTGGGCGCCGAACTCGCTGGTGTCCGGCATCGTGGCCGGGATCAGCGGGGTCCAGACCGGCCCGGGCGCGACCGCGTTGACCCGGATGCCGTCGGACGCCGTCATCTGCGCCAGCCCCTGTGTGAAGGTCACGATGGCGCCCTTGGTCATCGCGTAGTCCAGCAGCGGGGGACTCGGCTTGTACGCCTGGACCGAGGTGGTGTTGATGATGCTGCCGCCCGACGGGATGTGCGGGAGCGCCATCTTCGAGAGCCAGAACATCCCGTAGAGGTTGGTGCGCACGACCCGGTCGAACTGCTCGGTGGTGATCGCGGAGATCCCCTCCGGCTGGGCCATCTGGTAGGCGGCGTTGTTCACCAGCACGTCGATCCGGCCGAACTCGGTCACCGCCCGCTCCACCACGGCCCGGCACTGCTCCTCCTCGCGGATGTCACAGGCCACGGCGACCGCCTTGCGGCCCGCCTCCTCCACCAGCCGCTCGGTCTGCCGGGCGTCTTCCTCCTCCTCGGGCAGGTAGGTGAAGAGCACGTCTGCGCCCTCGCGGGCGTACGCGATCGCGACCGCCCGGCCGATGCCGGAGTCACCGCCCGTGATCACGGTCTTGCGGTCCTCCAGCAGGCCGTGGCCCCGGTAGGACGTCTCGCCGTGGTCGGGTACCGGATCCATCGATCCGGTCCGTCCCGGGTGCTCCTGTTCCTGCTGCGGGAATTCCGGGCGGGGGTACATGGTGGTGGGGTCAGGGGCCCCGTTGCTGCGTTCCACGTGGCACAACCTCCTCGAAAAGCGCTCCGACGCCCCGTTTTCGGGGGCCGGCCGGAGCGCGCGGACCCTGCCGCGCGTGCCCCGGCACGCTGCGGCTAACCACTGACCGCCGGCCCAAACCCGGACGGAGACGGCGAACGCGGCCGGTAGGAGTCGTCCCCGCTGGGTAGGCCGTGTGGGGGGCGGATCGGAGCGGCGGGGCGCGGGGCCCGGCCGTGTCCGCCCCCGGCACGACCATGGAGCGGCGCGGACCCCGTGGGGAGTCCGACCGGTAACGGAGGAGCGAACGGATGCCGAACGAGCGAGCGGGACAGCAGGCGCGAGCGGAGGACCTCATCGACGTGTCCCGGCTGGTGACCGCGTACTACGCCCTGCACCCGGACCCCGCCGATCCGGCGCAGCGCGTCGCCTTCGGTACCTCGGGACACCGCGGATCGTCCCTCGCCACGGCCTTCAACGAGGACCACATCGCCGCGACGAGCCAGGCCATCTGCGAGTACCGGACCCGTCAGGGCGTGGAGGGCCCACTGTTCCTCGGCGCCGACACGCACGCGCTGTCCGAACCCGCCCGGGTCACCGCCATCGAGGTGTTCGCCGCCAACGGGGTGGACGTCCTCATCGACACCGCCGACGGCTACACGCCCACGCCCGCGGTATCCCACGCCATCCTCACCCACAACCGGGGACGCACCGGCGCCCTCGCCGACGGGGTCGTCGTCACCCCCTCGCACAACCCGCCGGGCGACGGCGGGTTCAAGTACAACCCTCCCCACGGCGGCCCCGCCGGATCGGACGCGACCGGCTGGATCCAGGACCGGGCCAACGAGATCATCGCCGGCGGCTCGAAAGAGGTGCGGAGACTGCCGTACGCGCGGGCCCTCGCCGCCCCCACCACCGGCCGGTACGACTTCCTCGACACCTACGTCCGCGACCTGCCGTCGGTGCTCGACCTCGATGCCGTCCGCGCCGCGGGCGTGCGCATCGGCGCCGACCCGCTCGGGGGCGCCTCGGTCGCCTACTGGGGGCGCATCGCCGAGGAGCACCGCCTGGACCTGACCGTCGTCAATCCGCACACCGACCCCACCTGGCGGTTCATGACGCTGGACTGGGACGGCAAGATCCGGATGGACTGCTCCTCCCCGTACGCCATGGCCTCGCTGATCGAGGGGCGGGCCCGGTTCGACGTCACCACCGGCAACGACGCCGACGCCGACCGGCACGGCATCGTCACCCCGGACAGCGGGTTGATGAACCCCAACCACTACCTCGCCACCGCCATCGACTACCTCTACCGCCACCGCGAGGGGTGGCCGGCCGCCGCGCGCATCGGCAAGACCCTCGTCTCGTCCGGGATGATCGACCGGGTGGCGGCCGACCTCGGCCGGGAGCTGGTGGAAGTCCCCGTCGGCTTCAAGTGGTTCGTGGACGGACTGGCCGACGGAACCCTCGGATTCGGCGGCGAGGAGTCGGCCGGCGCCTCCTTCCTGCGCCGTGACGGTTCGGTGTGGACCACCGACAAGGACGGCATCCTCCTCGCCCTGCTCGCCTCCGAGATCCTCGCCGTGACGGGTCAGAGCCCGTCCGAGCGGTACACCGGGCTCACCGCCCGGTTCGGCGAGCCGGCGTACGCCCGCGTCGACGCCCCGGCCACCCGGGAGGAGAAGGCCGTCCTCGCCCGGCTGTCCCCTGAACAGGTCACCGCGGACACACTGGCGGGCGACGCGGTCACCGGCGTGCTCACCAGCGCCCCGGGCAACGGCGCGGCCTTCGGCGGGATCAAGGTGACCACCGACCACGCCTGGTTCGCGGCCCGCCCCTCGGGCACCGAGGACGTCTACAAGATCTACGCCGAATCGTTCCGCGGCCCCGAGCACCTCGCCGAAGTCCAGGAAGCGGCGCGCTCGGTGGTTGCCGCGGCGCTGTCGGCCTGATCCCGGTGCGAGCCGGGCGGTCCGGGGGCTCCCCGTCGGCCCGGCCGCGCGGGAGGATGGAGGCGTGAACATGTCCGAGCGGCCGGGCCAGGGCCTGCGGGAGCGGGTCGGCACCAGCCTGTTCAGCCACGTGGCCGGGCCCGCGGGCCGGCAGAACCGCGCCCGCATCCACGGCACCCCCGGCCCCCGCTGGTTCGGCCCCGAACGGCCCATCCGCACCGTCCACGGGGACGCCTCCATGTTCATCGGCGGCCTGAGCGCCCTCCTGCTGCAGTCCCTGCACCCGCGAGCCATGGCCGCCGTCGCCGCACACTCCGGCTTCCGCGGCGACCCCTGGGGCCGCCTCCAGCGCACCAGCACCTTCCTCGCCTTCACCACCTACGGCACCGCCGAGGACGCCCAGCGCGCCGTCGACCACGTGCGCGAGGTGCACGAACGGATCAGGGGCACCACCGCCTCCGGGGAGCCGTACCACGCCGCCGACCCGCACTTGCTGTGCTGGGTGCACGTGGCCGAGGTCGACAGCTTCCTCCGTGCCCACCAGCGGTTCGGCGCCCACCCCTTGGACGGCGCCGGTTGCGACGCGTACGTGGCCGACGCGGCCCGGGTCGCCCGGGCGCTCGGCGTGCCCGATCCACCGCGCGACCGTGCCGCCCTCGCGGCCCGGCTCGCCGCCTACCGCCCCGAGCTGCGCGCCACACCGGAGGCGCGGGACGCGGCGCACTTCATCCTCCGCGAGCCCCCGCTGCCGTGGGTCGCCCGCGGCCCCTACGCCGTCCTGGCCTCGAACGCCGTCCGGCTGCTGCCCCCGTGGGCCCGCTCGCTGCTGGGTCTGCGCGCCGTGCCCTACCTGTCCGACGACCTCGTACGCCTGTCCGGCCGGGCCTTGACCGGGACGGTCCGGTGGGCGATGGGGTCCCTCCCGCCCCGCGAGGAACCCGGCGGGGCGGGCTGAGGGCGCGCGAATCCCGGCGGGGACCCGGGCTTAACCGGGCGGCGGCGGGGCAGACGCCGCTGCGGAGGTCGCTCCGGAGACCATCACGGGGCCGACGGAAGGAGCGCGGACGGTGAACAAGGCCAAGATCGCCTACAAGCCGGTGGGACTGGCGCTCGGCGCCGGCGCCGGCATGCTGGCGGGCGTGGCGTTCAAGCAGGTCTGGAAGCTGGCGGGCCACGAGGACGACGCCCCGAACGCCACGGACGAGGGCAGGGCGTGGCGCGAGATCCTGCTCGCCGCCGCCGTGCAGGGGGCGATCTTCGCCGTGGTCAAGGCCGCGGTCGAACGCGGAGGGGCCACCGCCGTACGACGTGTTTCGGGCACCTGGCCCGCCTGACGGGCCGGCAGACCCTGACGACGCACCCACTCGAATTCGAGCCGAGAAGGAGGTCACCATGGCCGGCAAGGGCGGAATGGACAAGGCCAAGGGCAAGATGAAGGAAGCCGCGGGCAAGGCCACAGGCAACGACCGGATGGCGGCCGAAGGCAAGATGGACCAGGCCAAGGGAAAGGCGAAGAGCGCGCTGGAGGACACCAAGGCCAAGGCCAAGGGCACGAAGGGCGCCAAGGGTTCGCTCTGACCCCGGCACGACCCGACGGCGAAAGGGCTCCGCCCGGCACACACCGGGCGGAGCCGTCGTCGAATCAGCCCTCTGTCGTGTCGGTCCTTTTCGCCACCACGGATTCGATGCCACGGGCGGCCTCGCCGGGCCCCGGGCCGGTCTCGATCAGCGCCTCGGCGGCCCTGAGCGCGTCGTGGGGCGTTCTGCGGCCCATCATCACGCACAACGTGTACGTGGCGTCGTCGAGTCGGCTCTGGAGCGTGAGGTCCTCCGGGGCGCCCAACACCTCGCGGCGCAACGAGCGGTAGCGCGCGACGTGCTCGCGCAGCGCCTCGGGTCCGGGCAGCAGCCGCGCCCCGGGCCCGTGCTCCGGCCCGGAACGGGCGCGGCGCATCGCCGTGCGCAGGGCCTGCCGGACCTCGGTGGGCTCGTCCCGGCCGGAGAGCAGTGCGACGGCCGCCTCGCAGCTCTCCTCCACCGTGGCGCCCGCTTCCTCCGCGGCCGCGATGAGCAGCCGCCGGGCCGTATCGGCACTGCAGGGGACCAGGGCCATGAGGACGCCCGTCGCCCGCTCCGTGCGGGCCCGCGCCGCCATCGTGGCGCCTGCGGAAGGGTCACCGGCCGCCGCGGACGTCCGGCGGCGGTGGGGTGTCGGTGTCTCGGTCATCCGCTCGTCGCCTCCGCTTCTCCTGCCGTTACACGCCAGACTGCCCGGTATCGGGCAACCCGTATCCCGGTATGCGGTCAAATCGCGGTCAGTGGTGGGTTCCGGCCGGTTCGGAGGGCACTCGGGAGGCATTTCCAGTGTGTCACTCCAGGGGAATCCGGGCGTGGATCGTCTTGCCCCCCTCCGGGGTCGGCCGGATCACGACGGATTCGGTGAGGCGGTGGACGAGGGTCCACCCCCAGCCGCCCCGCCCCGCGTGGTCCGGCCGGCGGGGCGTGGGCGGGTGGGGGCTGGTGTCCGTGACGTCGATGTCGATGGCGTCCGGGTGGAGCGTCAGGCTGAGCGTGCAGGGACCGTCGGTGTGGCGCAACGCGTTGGTGACCAGTTCGGTGACCAGCAGCAGCAACGTGTCGGGGGCCGGGTCCGGTACGGCACGGCCGTGCTCCTTCGCGTCGGCCAGAAAGCGGTGTGCGGTGTCACGGGCCACGGCGTTCGCCCCCGGCTCCGGGGTGAGCGTGACGTGGTGCCGGGTGAGTGCGATGTCCATGGCGCGGTCTCCCTGCTGGCGCCGTCGGTGTCCCGCTCACCCGCCTGCCCGTCGCGCGTGCGGGCCATGTGCCGCGCGTGCGGGTACTTTTCATGCCACCTCCTTCGGCGATGCCGCACCGATCCGGTGGGACACTCAGCGCCGCCGACGCGGCCGGCGTCATGCTGGTCTCGGCGCGCGGCGGCCTGCGCAGCATGGCCGTCAGCGACCGGCAGACCGCCTTCACCGAGATGTTCCAGCTCCGGACCTCACAAGGTCCCAGCGTGGAAAGCTGGAAAACCGGGAGGACCGTGCGGGCGCCCGACCTCGCCGCCCAGGCGACCGTATGGCCGGATTTCGTGCCGCTCGCGCGCGCGGCCGGCTTCGTCGGCGCCTACGCCGTGCCGATCGAGATCCGTGGGCAGGCCATGGGCGCCCTGAACCTCCTCACCCGGCAGAGCGTGGCCCTTCCGGAGGGCGAACTGGCCCTCCTCAGCGCCCTGGCCCGGGTCACGGCCACCGCCGTCATGCAGTGGACGGCGGACCCGCTGCGACCCCCAGGACATCCTCACCCGCAGCCACGCGGCCCTCGCCGGAAAGGCCGCCCTGGACACCGGCCGTCGGCATGCTGGCGGCGGCCGGGGAACCGACGGTGTCCGAAGCGGCGGCCGCCCTGCGGCGCTACAGCCACGACATGCGCAGCCGCCCCGTCGACACCGCGCACGCCCTGCTCCACCGCACCCTCGCCCCCGCCGAAGTGCTGAGCCGTTCGGCCGCTCCGCGCACCTGACCCGCGCGCACGGCGCCAGGAGACCGGGACAACCGGTCTCCGGGCGCCGTGTCCGGGAGCGTCAGTCCTTGCCCCGTCCGCTCATCGCGTCGCGCAGCCGGTCGACCAGGCCCACGCCGGGAGCGAGCAGCTTGTTGGCCGGCGGCTTGTCGGGCGCGGAGGGGTGCGGCCGGGTCGGCGCCATCTTCTTCGCCTGGCGCACCTTGTCGCCCAGCTTGTTCAGCATGTCCGGCGTACAGGCCGCACGCAGCTGCGGGAACAGGTTGTTCTCCTCGTCGGCCACGTGGGCGCGGATCTCCGCCATGAGCTTGGTCATCAGGGCGTCGAAACGCGGGTCGTCCGCGTCGCAGCCCTCCAGGTCCTTCATGGTGCGCTCGGCCATCGCGTGGTCCTCCAACTCCTTGTCCGCGATGCTGTCGCCCTCGGGGAGGTGCTCGCGGACGGCCGGGTAGAGGTAGGACTCCTCGGCCACGGAGTGTCGGACCAGTTCCATGATGACCTGGTCGGCGTAGTGCTTCCTGCGCGCGTCGCCCGTCGGCAGCTCCTGGATGTTGGTGAAGAGCTCTTCCACCTCCTCGTGGTCCGTGGTCAGTTCCGCGATGACGTCGCCGCCGTGTCCCATACGTCTCTCCTTGCTCGTTCAACCGGTCCGGTCCAGGCCACCCAGTGAAGCGCCGCACGGTGAGCGGTCGGCGGATTGGTCCTCACGTAGCGTGTCGTGACATATCCGGTGTGTACCGCTCGTGCCGCGCGGCGTTGATCTTCACGTGAAGGGGAAAGGGCGGGTCATGTCACTCTCTGCTCCACTGCGTCAGCTGGTGCGCCGGCACCGGGAGCCCGCCGTCGTCCAGACCGTCCGCTCCACCGCGGCCGCCGTGATCGCGTACGTCGTCGCCTTGCGGCTCAGCGGTGAACCCGCCCCGCTGACCGCCCCGCTCACCGCGCTGCTCGTCGTCCAGGTCACCCTCTACTCGACCCTCACCACCGGCATCCGCCGGGTGAACTCCGTGGTGGCCGGGGTGCTGCTCGCGATCGGGTTCAGCGCACTGGTGGGGCTGACCTGGTGGAGCCTCGGCCTGATCATCCTGGTCTCGCTCACCATCGGCCCCCTGGTGAAGGCGGGCGAGTTCGTGCCGGAGGTGGCGATCAGCGCGATGCTGGTCCTCGGCGTCACCCGGGTGGCGGACACCGCCTGGGACCGGGTGTTGGAGACCTTGATCGGCGCCGCCGTCGGCCTGTTGTTCAACGTCCTGTTCGTGCCGCCCGTCTGGGTCGGGCCGGCCAGCGAGGCGATCACCGACCTCGCCCGGCGGATGCGGGCCCTGATGACGCACATCACCGACGAACTCGAAGAACACATCCCGGTGGAGAAGGCCGCGGCCCGCCTGCACGAGGCGCGCCGGCTGGACAACGACATCGCCCAGGTCGACGCCGCGCTGCGGCAGGCGGAGGACAGTCTGCGGCTGAACCCGCGCGTGCGCGAGGGGCTCCTGTTCCGCCTGGTGCTGCGCACCGGGCTCGACACCCTGGAGATCTGCGCGGTGGTGCTGCGCGTCTCGTGTCGGACGCTGACCGATCTGGCCCAGGCGCGGCCCGCGCAACCGCTCTTCCAACCGCACATCGCGCAGGCGCTGCGCGAGCTGTACGCGCACACCGCCGTCGCCGTCGAGAGCTTCGCCCAGTTGATCACCGCACAGGTCAGCGCGAACGCCGAGGAGGCCGAGAGCCGGCTTACCGAGGAGCTGAAGACCGCCCGCGTGAGCCGGGACCGGCTCGCCGACCTGTTGCTGGAGGAAGTCCGGACCCATGCCGGCCAGTGGCAGCTCTCGGGCGCACTGCTCGCCGAGGCGGACCGGGTCCTGGACGAACTCGGTGTGGAGAAACGTTCCGAGCGGCTCATCGAGGAGCTCGACCGGCACTCGCGGATGCGCCGCGAGCGCTTCCCCCGGTTGCACCGCCTGGCCGGCCAACTGCGTGGCCGCCCCGGAGCGGAGGAGGGTCGTCGGCTGCTGCGCTGGTGGTGACGGGAGACCGGCGGGGACACCGGATACGGCTCCGGGGCCGGACCGACGCGAGCCGGCCCCCACACGAGGGCGGGGGCCGGCTCGGAGCGGGACGCCGTCAGGCGCGCCGGCGCCCGGCGATCAGCCGGTAGATCAGGAGCACGATGACGGAACCGACGACGGCCGCGATCCACGTCGAAAGGTGGAAGAAACCGTTGATCGAGTTCACCCCGAAGATGACCTTGCCGAGCCAGCCGCCGAGCAGACCACCGACGACGCCGATCACCATCGTGATCAGACAGCCACCGGGGTCCCGCCCCGGGGTGATGGCCTTGGCGATGAGCCCGGCCAGGAGGCCGATCAGAATCCAGGCGATGATGCCCATGCGGACACGTGTCCTTTCAGCGGTTGAACTCGGTCAGGAAGGTCTTGCAGAACACCGGCAGGTCATCCGGCTTGCGGCTGGTGACGAGCGTGTTGGGGCCCGCCGTGCACACCTTCACGGCTTCGTCGACCCACGTACCGCCCGCGTTCTCGATGTCCGTGCGCAGGCTCGGCCACGACGTCAGCGTGCGGCCCCGGACGCGGTCCGCTTCGACCATGGTCCAGGGCGCGTGACAGATCGCCGCGACCGGCTTGCCCGCGTCGAAGAAGCTGCGTACGAGGGCCACCGCTTCGGCGTCCGTCCGCAGCGCGTCCGGGTTGGCCACGCCACCCGGAAGGACCAGTCCGTCGAAGTCCTCGGCCGAGGCCTGGGAGACGACGAGGTCGACGGGGAAGGTGTCCGCCTTGTCGAGGTGGTTGAACGCCTGGACCTGGCCCGGCTCGGTGGAGACCAGTTGCGGGTTTCCGCCGGCGTCGATCACCGCTTGCCACGGCTCCGTGAGCTCGATCTGCTCGACGCCCTCCGTAGCCGTCAAAAACGCCACGCGCATGGGACGGTCCTTCCTGTGCGAATCGGGTCGAGATGTGTATTTCGGCTTTCGTTCATCGCCCCTTGCCGGACGAGGGGCATCTCAAACCAGCTGATTTCGCGTGGGGAAGCGGGTGATCCTGCCGGTGGCCGCGTGCCGGGCCGGCGCGCCGGGCGGCCGATGGGCCCGTGCGGGAGGGGGAGGGGGAGGTGACGGCCGGCGGGGTGCGGGCGCGGCGGCGGACGGCGAGACGGGCGGTGTGCCCAGGAGGCGTTCTTCGTACCGCCCGAGGGCGAGCACGACGGCCAGCAGGGCGGGGGGAGTGAGCAGCGCGACGGCGAGCATGGGAGTCCTTTGCGTCGGACGGGCGTGTCCCTGACGCGCGTGCCCCGTCACCCTTTCCGAACGCACCCTTGGCGGGACGGTTTCGTCCGGCCGTCGGTCCGGTGGCGCGGATCGCCGCGGGTGTGCGGGCCCTCCTGGGGCGCCACCGCGTTCGGGCGGCCCGGCCCGGCCCGGCGCTTCGGCACGGGGCGGCGCCCGGCCTGAGACCGGCCCGGACCTGGCTACGGCCGGCAGTGGCGTCGGTGTGCGAGGAGGGCGGCGGCCGCCGCGAGCGCCGCGGCGGCCGCCAGGACAGTCCGCCGGCTGTCCTGGAGGGAGAGGGCGAGCTGGGTCGCCTTCTCGCGGGCCGGCTGGGGCGGTACGTCCTCGTTCGGCTGTCGCACTGGGTGGCCTTCCTCTCGTATGTCCGCCCTCACATGGGCCCTCACATCGACCCTCACGTCGGCCGGAACGCGGCGCGGCCCCTCACCGGGAGCCGGGCTCAAGGGGGCGACTCCGCCCAGGACTCCGGCCCTGGGCCGCGCCAGTCCACGAGCTCGGGATCGGTGAGGTCCAGTTCCTCGGGGTCCTGCATCCCGGCCGCGCTGAGGAAGACGAGGATGTCGGACGGCTTGTGGGCCACGCCGATGGCGACGCCGTCGTAGCGGACCCGGCGCCAGCCGTTCTCGTCGGGAGGGTAGATGACCAGTCGGGCGGACATGCCCCCATCCTCGGTCCTGACGCCGCGTGCGGCGCCCGCAGTCGCGCGTACGGGTGGACGGCCGGGGGACGCGCGACACCCCCGGCAGCCGGAATCCGGGCGGGGTGCGGTCTCCGTCGCGGCCGGGTCGGCCAAGACCGCACCCCGCACGGCCGCCCCTACCCGGCGCGGCCCCCCGGAAACGGCCGTCCGGGACGCGCCCCGCTCAGCCCGCCAGCGCGGTGTCCGCGCCGAGGCAGTCCAGCAGCCCGGGGCGGTGCAGGTCCGCTATCGGCGCCAGCAGATCCGGGTGTCGCAGCAGCGCCGCCGCGTCCCGGTCGCCCGCCGCGGGCTCCGTCAGGCGGCGGAAGGCCACCGGGACGGCGTCGGCGTGGTCCGTCCCCGCCAGCGCGGCCACCGCCGCCGCGGCCAGCGACGGCGTGGTCAGCAGACAGGCCGCCCAACTGGCCACGACCTCGTCGACCCAACTGCGCCACCCGTACTCCCGCTCGTGCTGATCCTCGGAGGGGGCGTCCGCCCCGCTGATCCAGTCCAGGCGGCCGGAGCCGCCCGGCCCCGTCAGCGCGACCAGCTCCGCGTCGAGGTCCGTCGGATACCGCAGCCAGGCGGCGACCGTGACGGCCTGCCGCGCCTGGGCCTCCGCCAGGCCGCGCTGGAGAGCGCCGGCGCCGGCCGGGTAGGCGCGGGTCAGCCAGTGCGTCGTCGCCGCCATCAGCGGGGACAGGGAGGAGTCTGCGGGCACGGGTGACCATCCGGGCGAAGAGGAAGAAAGAGTGAATCGTCACGATAACGGCCGCATCCATCCCATTGGAATGGCCTGCTCCGGATCGTGGCGTACGCCACGGGCGCCACCGCCCGTACCTCTCCCCGCTGCCCGGACGGGCCTCAGACGCGCAACCGCAACGGATGGTCCTCGGGTACCTCCACGACGGCGATCCGCACGCCGTCCGGGTCCTCGATCCACATCTCGATCAGCCCCCACGGCTCGCGCAGCGGCGGACGCGCCACCACGACACCCCGCCCCAGCAGTTCCCCGTACGCGGCCTGTACGTCCGCGACCTGGAGCCACAGCCGCAGACCCGGCGCCGGCGGGCTCTCGGCGCGACCCGACACCTCCAGGAACCCGCCGCCGAGGAAGTAGACCGTCCCGCGCTCGGGCCCCGTACCGAACTCCCGGTACACGGCGAGGCCCAGCGCCCCGCCGTAGAACGCGCGCGAGCGCTCCGGATCGGTGGGGCGCAGCAGGACCCTGCTGCCCAGTACGTGCACCATGCCGACGAATGTAGGGCCCGACCGGCCCCGTGCGGGGGCGGGACGCGCGTACCCGGGAGTATCCGGGGCGCAACCGGGCAGACGCCGGGCACCTGCGGAGGAGGACCATGCGGCTGCGCACGAGTCACCCCGACCGGCCCGGCTACACCCGGGTACGCCACGGCCGGGGTTTTCGCTACCTCGACCCGACTGGGGCGCCGATCACCGACCCCTCGGAGCGCGAGCGGCTGCGTTCCCTCGTGATCCCGCCCGCCTGGAGCGACGTGTGGATCTGCCCTTGGCCCGGCGGCCACATCCAGGCCATGGGGACCGACGAGGCGGGCCGCCGGCAGTACCTCTACCACCCGGCGTTCCGTGAGCGGCAGGAGGCCGCGAAGCACGAACACGTCCTGGACGTGGCCACGCGCCTGCCGCGCCTGCGCGAGGGCATCGTGCGCGACCTCGCGGCGCGCGGCCTCGGCCGGGAGCGGGTCCTGGCGTGCTCCGCGCGCCTGCTCGACCTCGGCTTCTTCCGCGTGGGCGGTGCCGCGTACCGGCGCGACCACCAGGCGTACGGGCTGACCACGCTGCTGCGCGAGCACGCCGTCTGCAGCCGGGGCGAGGTCTGTTTCCGCTACCCCGGCAAGTCCGGGCAGGAGCAGACCCGCGCCCTGGTGGACCCCGCCGCGTACGCGGTCGTCAGGTCACTGCTGCGCCGGCGCGACGACCAGTCACAACTCTTCGTGTACTGGCAGGGCGGTCTCTGGCACGACGTCCGGGCCGGTGACGTCAACGACTACCTGCGCAGCAGGTCCGGTACCGACATCACCGCGAAGGACTTCCGGACCTGGCACGCCACGGTCCTGGCCGCGGTCGCGCTCGCCGTGTCGGTCGAGGTCTCCGGGGAATCCCGGGCCCGGCGTACGAAGGCCGTGGCGCGGGCGGTGCGCGAGGTGAGCGGCTACCTGGGCAACACGCCCGCGGTCTGCCGCTCCTCGTACATCAACCCCAGGCTCTTCGAGCTCTACGAGAACGGTGTCACGATCAGGCCGGCGCTGGACCGGCTCGGCGCCGACGTGGTCTACGGGCACCCGGCCACCCACGGCGAGGTGGAGGCGGCGGTGCTGGAGCTGCTCGGCTGACCGGGTCGCGGCGTGCCGGGTGCCCGGCCCGGGGGTAGCGCGCGCTCAGGTACGCAGGTGACTGTTCGTGCCGTCGTGGCCGTCGGCGTGCTCCTCGTCGAACCAGTAGTCCCCGGCGGCCAGGTACCGGAACGTGTGGGTCTTCTTACCGCTGAGCGCGACGGTCACGGCACGCAGGCCGTCCTCGCGGGGCTCCAGTACATGCGTGCCCGGCTGCCAGTCGTTGAAGTCGCCCACCACGCTGACCGGCCCGGGCGGAGTGTCGGCCGGAAGGACGAAGGTGACCTCGGTGCCGTTCTTGCGCCGCTTGCGTTCGAGCACGTGAAACTCCTTTGGCCGGAGGTGGGTGCGGCCACTGTGCCGGCGGGGTGACCGGCGACGGCCGGGGGCGCGTGGATCGGCGGAAGGTTTCACCCGTACGCCAAAGCCGTTGTGGACGCCCGGTCTTGCCTGCCGGGGCCGGACGGGGGGCACCGGTGGCACGGTGTACCTCCGGTGGCCGATCCGGGGTGCGGGAGTCGGCGCCGGGCCGCAGCATGGCCGTGTCCATCCCGAGCGTTGAGGAGAACAGCGATGCCCCGAGGTTCCAGCGGTAAGCGCGAGCGCCAGTACGACCACATCAAGGAGTCCGGCCAGGAACGCGGCATGTCGGAGGGCCGGGCGAAGGAAATGGCCGGCCGTACGGTGAACAAGGAGCGGGCGCGGTCCGGCGAGACGAAGTCCACCAGCCGCGGCTCGTCGGGGTCGGGCGGCGGCAGCCGCGGCTCCGGGAGCGGTTCCTCGGGGCCCACCCGCGAGGCGCTGTACGAAGAGGCGAAGAAGCGGGGCATCGAGGGCCGCTCCAACATGAACAAGGAGCAGCTCAAGAAAGCCCTCGGGCGCTGAGCGGTGGAACGCCGCCGCCGTGGCGGGCCGGCCCAGGCCGGTCCGCCACGCCGCGCGTGACCGGCCCCCGAAAGGGTCCAGGAGGACCCGAAGGAAAGGCGACGTGATGAACAGCGAAGCACGGCACGCGGACGACGCGGTGCTGGTGACGGCCACCGACTGCTCCCCGGACTGCGCCCGGACCCTCATCGACTTCCTCGAACGGGCCTTCCCCGGCGAGGTGACGGAGGAGAAGGAGCCCCCGACCGGGGACCACGCGGGTCACCCCACCGTCTGGAGCACGACCATCGACGCCGGGCGTCCGGCCGCACAGACCGGCCCCGTCACCCTCGACGGCACGGTCCGGGTGGGTGTCCAGGGCGGCCCGCGCGCCGTCGACCGGATCCTGTTCGCCCTGTCGGAAGCATTCACCGTCGAGGCGAAGGGCACCGTCGCGGGGGACCAGGAGCGTGAGGTCGAGCTGCTGTTGAGCTCCGCGTGACGCGCGCGCCCGGCCAACGGCTGCGCGGGCCGGGCCCGTTCCCGCACACCGGGGTGGGTCCCGCGGGCGGGACCTTGTAGACTCCGTGCCCATGTCGAAGCCTGACGACCTGCTCGTCGCCATCGCCGCCGCCGTGGAGTCCGAGCCGACCAATCAGATGGCCCTGACCGTGGTGGTGCACGGCGCGGTGATCACGGGCCGCCTCGCACCGGAGAGCGTATGGCGCCAGCGCGTGGCGGAAGTCCTGAAGGACTCGGACCAGCTCGGCGCCTTCGCGAACATCTTCCTCGACGCGGGGACCATGTCGCCGTCCCCGCGGGTCGCGCCGCCCGCCTACCTCCACTTCCACGTGGCCCGGATTCTCCAGGGCACCGTCGGTATCCCGGAGACCGGCGGGATGTACCGGATCGCGATCAAGGACGTCAGTGCCTGGACGATGGGCGACTTCAGCTTCTCCGAACGCTGAACCCGCCGCCCGCCCCCGCCGCCCGCCGCGGCGTCCGACCTACTCCGGGCCCTTCGCCGGGCTCCTTCCCTCCCGGTCACGGTCGTGCTCTCGCTCGCCGTGCTCGAACCGCCGGTCGGGCGGTTCGCCGCCCTTCGCGGGTCCGGCCTTCACCGGCCGGTCCACGTGGGGCTTGCGGCGCTCGGCCTCGCCCTCGTCGTGGTGCAGGGGCGCGCCTCCCGCGCCGCCTTGGTCGTCCATGGCCTTCCCCTTCGTGTGTGGGGGCTGCGTGCGGGGGCTGCGTGTGGGCCCTCAGCGGTGCGTGGCCCTGTGGGTTCCCGCGGGCAGGCCCGGCGGCCCCGCCCCCGGCGGACCGCGGCCGTCGCCGGTGGGCGGCTACCCACCTTCCGGGCGGACATGCCGGGGCGGGGGCCGGCGACCGTGTGGGCCCTTCAGGACGGGGTAGGCGCCCGCCGAGGGCCGTCACGGCAGACCCGGGAGAGGCGACGATCATGGCCGAGGACAGCAACACACAGGGCGACGAGGTGTACCAGCCGCAGAACGGCGACCAGCGCGCCGAATACCAGCCCGACATGGAGAACGCGCTGGACGAGCCGGACGCCGACCAGCGCCTCGACGAGGGGTACGACACCCCCGACCGGCCCCGCGCCGTCTCCCGCCACGGCACCACGGCGGCCGAGCAGCGCGAGGGCGAGACCCTGGACCAGCGCCTCGCGCAGGAGACGCCCGACGTCGGCCAGGACGGCACGGACAGCGGCCCGCACCCCGAGCCCCTCCCGGGCGACACCGTCGGCCGGCTCGCCCCCGTGGAGGACGACCCCCGACGTTCCATCGACGTCCTGGCCCACGATGTCGGCGCCGACGGGGGAGCGGAGTCGGCGGAGGAGGCGGCGATGCACGTCGTGGGCCGCAATAGGGCCCCCGAACCCCGCGAGCACGCCCGCCGTGAGCAGGCGCCCCGCCGGGAAGAACAGGAACCGTTCCCCGGCGGGACGCCATAGCGCGCCGCGCTCGGGGTAGGCGCCCGCCATGGACCTACGACACACCGCACTCGGCACCGCCGGCGACGGCCCCGGGCCCGTCCTGACCGCCCTGGAGCGGCTGGAGCAGACCACGGTGGCGGACGGCCTCATCGAGACCGTCCGTCGCGCGGTGCGCGCCCTCCCGCTGGGAGCGGCCCGGGACGTGCTGCACGGGCGCCCACTGGGCCACCCGGCGCACCCGCCGCTCGTCCAGGTGCCGCTCGGCGCCTGGTTCTCCTCCGCCGTGCTCGACCTGCTGCCCGGCCAGCGCCGGGCCGCCCACGCCCTGATCGGGGTGGGGGTGGTCACGGCGGTGCCCGCGGCCCTCGCGGGCTGGACGGACTGGGCCGAGCTACCGCCCGAGCAGGCCCGCGTGGGACTCGTCCACGCCCTCACCAACAGCGCCGGGCTCTGCCTCTACGCCGGCTCCTTTCTGGCCCGCGCCCGCGGCCGGACCTGGAAGGGCCGGGCGCTGTCCATGGCGGGGTTGGCGGCCGTCTCGGCGGGCGGCGCACTCGGCGGCCACCTCGCCTACCGCCAGGCCGCGGGCGCCAACCACGCCGAACAGGTGACGCACCTGGTGGCGCAAGGCTGGCACCGCGTCGGCCCGGTGGCGGACTTCGCCGTCGACAAACCGGTCCGGGCCCGCGTGGACGGCGTCGACGTGCTCGTCCTGCGGGCCTCGGGCGGCACCGTGAACGTCCTCGCCGACCTTTGCTCGCACATGGGCGGCCCGCTGTCCGAAGGCGAGATCACCGACGGGTGCGTACGCTGCCCATGGCACGGCAGCGTCTTCCGGCTCTCCGACGGCTGGAACGTCGAAGGGCCGGCCACCGCGCCGCAGCCGTCGTTCGAGACGCGCGTCGTCGACGGGCACGTCGAGGCGCGGCTGCGCCCCTTCCACACCCGGCGGTCGTCCTCCCCCTGAACCGGGGCCCAGGGCCGCAAGAGCCCAGGAGGTGTAGTGCATGTCCAAGAACAGGAAGTCGGGACACCCGGCACACGGTGAGGGTCCCAGTCGGCACGAAGGGACCGAACAGCACGGGTGGTCCCCAGACGTGGACGCCACCCGGCAACAGGACAACCCGAGCGCGCATCGCTCCTTCCACCCCGACACGTACGCGGACGACGGCCCGGACCGGCGCTCCGAGACCAAGGCCGCACCGGCCAAGGCCGACGAGGGCACCCCGGTCAAGACCGGCGGGCGGCGGGGGGAGCACAAGGGCAAGGGAATGCGCTCCGGGGACAAGGGCCACCACGACATGGGCGAGAAGGGCGCTTCGCAGCGTCCCAGCGGGACGAAGGACGCCTCCGCGTACACCGGCGTCGACCCGCAGGAACCGCGAGGGGGCGGACGTCGCGGCAGTTGACCCCGCCGCCTTCCCGGAACTGGCCCCGTAGAACGGCTTCATGGAAGCAGGTACGACGAAACACGCACGACGAAACACGCACGACGAAACACGCACGACGAAACAGGCACGATGAAACAGGCACGACCGTGACGTACGACCACCCGAGAGTGCGCGTCCTCCTCGACGAGGAGGACGTCCGGGTGGTCGTGCTGTCGGGGGAGTTCGACATCGACAGCGTCGGGCCGGTGGCGGAAGTGCTCGCCGACGCGGCGCGCGAGGGCGTACGACGGGTGGTGGACATCGCCCGGGTCACCTTCGCCGACTCCTCGTTGCTGAATATCCTGCTCACCGGCGACCGCGAGGACCATCTCGTCCTGGCAGGTCCCGTGCCGGAGCAGTTCGCGCAACTCCTGATGCTCTTCGGCGCGGCGTCCGAGCTGGAGATCGCCCCGACGCTCGCCGAGGCCCGCGCCCGCTCGATTCCCCCACAAGGGTGAACGGTATGGCCGAGGAGGACACCATGACCGACATCACGAGCGGCCCGCCCGCATTCCGAACGGGTGAGGAGCGCGCCCTCGACCCGCCACCCGTGACGGCCGGGGAGACGCCGGAAACCGCCCGGGAGCGCGTGAACCGCCGCTGGGGCGAGGTGCTCCAAGAAACCCGCGTCGCCCAGACGGGTGTGCAGATCCTCTTCGGCTTCCTCCTCAGCATCGCCTTCAGCCCGCAGTTCGAGCACCTGAGGACCTTCGACCGCGTCCTCTACGTCGTCACCGTCGCGCTCGGCGCCTCTTCGACCGGAGCGCTCATCGCCCCCGTGTGCATCCACCGCTGTCTGTCGGGGCTGCGCATGAAGGACGAGGTGGTCGAGACCGCCGGACGACTCATGGTCTGCGGGCTGGTGCTCCTCGCGCTCACGATCGGCTGCACCCTGCTGCTCATCCTGGACGTGGTGCTCCCCGCCCCGCTGGCGGAGGTGATCGTCGGCACCGTCATGCTGTGGTTCACCCTCCTCTGGTACGTGCTGCCCGTGCGACTGCGGCGCCGGGCGGCCCGCCGCGCCACGTGAGACACACCGCGCCCCTCGAAGGGAGGCGGCCGGCCATGGACCCGCCCCACCTCACCGACCGGGAACGTCAAACCCTGAAAGTCATCGAAGAGCGTCTGCGCCGGGACCGGCGGCTGGAGCGGAGACTGAGCACCATGCGCCGGGGCGTCAGGTCCTGGACGGGGGTGGAGGCGAGGTGGCCCCGCGTCCTGCTCGTCCTGGGCGCCGCCGGGTCCCTCGTCCTCCTCGTCACGGCTGTCGCCACCGGTTCACCGGTGTGGATCACGGCCTTCGCCGTCGTATGGCCCGCGACCCTGGCGCTCGCCGGGTGGCGCCTCGTCCACTGGTGCCGGCGCGCCGGGCCCGGCTAGCCGGTGGCCCGGCCGGGCGGTTCCCAGGCGGCGCGTCCTCAGCCCAACGCGGAGGCGGCCACCGAGAGGTCGCCGACCAGGCCGCGGAACGCCGCCTCGCGGTCGTCGGAACGCAGCACCGACGAGGGATGCACGGTTGCCAGCAGCTGACCTTGCCACGCGTCCGCCGGGTCGTCCCCGAGAGCGGGCATTGGGCGCAGGACGCCGCGCTGCTCGCCCACCTTGAAGGAACTCCCGAGCAGGGCGCGCCCCGCGGTGGCGCCGAGCACGACCACCACCTCGGGCGTCACCAGGCGCAGTTCCGCCTCCAGCCACGGCCGGCAGGCGGTCATCTCCCGCAGGGTGGGCGCCTTGTGGATGCGGCGCTTGCCCCCGGCGGAAGTCGTGAACTTGAAGTGCTTGACCGCGTTGGTCACGTACGTGTCCTCGTCCCCGAGGCCCGCCTCCTCCAGGGCCCGGTGCAGCAGCCGGCCCGCGGGGCCGACGAACGGCTCCCCCTGACGGTCCTCCTGGTCCCCGGGTTGCTCACCCACCAGAAGCAGGCGGGCGTGGGCTGACCCGGCGCCGAACACCGTCTGGGTGGCGTGCTCGAACAGGGGGCAGCCCTGACAGCCGGCGGCGGCCCGGCGCAGGGCGCCGAGACCGCCGTGGCGCGGTACGTAGGGGCCGGCGTCGTACTGCCGCCCCACGGAGGGCAGGGTGCCGGGGTTGGCACTCGTACCGTCGGCCATGGGGCCCACCTCCCTGCCGTGCCCTCGGGACGTTGGTCCGCCCCGCGTCGTCACCGCAGGGCGGCACGCGGCTTCTGCCCGCGACCACCGCCGCCAAACCCGCCCCCGTGCTAGTCCGCCACCGGTTCGCCCTGGGCGCGGACGGCGTGCATGCAGGCGGCGCAGTAGTGGTCGGCGGTGGGTTCCGTCGGTGGGACCGGGGGCCGGCCGGGGCTGAGGAGGGACCCGCACAGCGTGCTCAAGGTGGTGTCCTTCGCTATCACGTGCCACAGGAGCTGGCCCCGCTCGGCGCTGGACTCGGCGCGCATCTCGTACATGGGCGTACCTCTTTCATGCTCGACGCGGCAGAGGGAACGGCCTGCTGTCCATCAGAGCGCGCCGTGCGGAAAGGGGCCAATGGGGGTAGACCAGGAGGAGGAAAACGAGGCGGGGGAGGTTTGGCGCACAGATCGGCTTCACCGAGGATCCGCACGGGAGGAGGGTGCCCCATGGCCTGGGCGTCGTGGACGACGACGGGGATCTATCCGGGGGCCGGAGGCGTCCGTACGAAGGAAGCGGGCGTCATCTCGGGCAACCTGACGGTGCACACGACCTGGACGGGCGCGGCGGCCCAGGTGGCCGTCCAGTACAGCGGCTCGTCGGACTGGTTCACCTTGTCCGGCAGCCCCGTCGAGTGCGATTCCGAGCGGGAGAGCCGTGACCTGCACCAAGCGGTGGTGGAGGCGCTCCGCGGCGGAGGCGGCGCCGGCGTCCCGGCCGAGTGGGCCGGGCACGCGGTGTGAAACGGGCCGCCTCCGCGCGGACGGCGGCCTCAGGTCACGGGGTCCGGAGCCGGCACCGGGCCGGGCAGCGGACCGGGCGCCGGGAACGGATCGGGGCCGGGCGCGGGCTCCGGCCGCGGATCGGGCTGCGGCTGGGGCGGCGCCGGAGGTACCGGGTCGGGGCCTCCCGGCCCCGGGACCGGGCCCGGGAGGGGTCCCGGCTGCGGCCCCGGGCCGGGACCCGGCGCGGGCGTCGGGTTGGGAGGTACGGGATCGTTCGGAGGGGTGGTCATGGTGCCCTTCTCGACTGGGGCCGGCCACGGAGGACCGGCGCTGACGGTGCGTGCTCGTCAGGCGGTTACCCGCAGCGCGTCCCCTGACACGACGGCCGATCACGATGTGCGCGCCGCCCGCGGTCGGCCCGAGTCTCAGTCGTCCCCGGCGGCGAGTTCGAGGGCGAGCGCCTGGAGGATCTCCTGCGCGGACATCTCCGGGTCACCCTCGTCGTAGGCGTCCGCCACCGCTTCGAAGGCCAGCACGAAACCGCTGACCAAGGCGCTCCACGGCCCGGACAGTTGGTCCAGCACGGCGAGCCCGATCTCCGCCGGATCGGCCTCGGCGGGCACCAGGAACTCCGCCGGCGTCACCTCGCCGAGCAGGGCGGAGACGTAGTCCGTGCCGACGTCGCCGCGCACCCCGGTGAGCACCGCGATGGCCTTCAGCTTGATCTCGTTCTCGGTCATCCGGCGAGAGTAGGGCGAAACGGGCGGGCCGACCCGCCGGCATGCCGGGGACCGGCGCGGCCTCATCGGTAGGGCGTCTGCGAGCGGTGGGGGCGGTCGAGGCGGTCGGCCGTCAGCAGTTCCTCGGCCGCCCGGAGCGCCAGGTGGGTGCTGCGCCGGCCCATCAGGACGCACAGGGTGTACGAGGCGTCTTCCAGCCGGCAGCGCAGCACCGCGTCGTTCGGCGCGGCGAAGGTGCGTCGGCGCAGCGCACGGAAGTGGTGCAGGCGCCTGCGCAGCACCGCGAGGTCGGGGAGCAGGCCGGGGCCGGCGCAATCCGAGAGCGGGGCCGGCGCCGACAGGGTGTCGTCGATCAACGACCGGAGCACCCGTTCCCACCTGCGACGACCACCCGGGCCGGGGCCCTCCCCGTCACCCCGCAGCGCCATCACGGCGTGCGCGGCCACCGTCGGTCCCACGCCCGCCCTGCGGGCCGTGTCCGGGAGGATGCGGCGCGCGGTGTCGTGGCCGCACGGCACGAACGCCATCAGGACCCCGGTGGCGGAGCCGACGACAGCGGCGGCGGCCTCCTCCGGCCGGGTCATGGCGGAGGGAGCGACGGGCGCCGGGGCCGGTGACCTGCTGGTGTGTCGTTCATCCGCCGACTCCTTCGATCGGTGTGCCCGGCCCGGCCGGTCCGTGCCGTGACGCACCCGCGCGGCGGGGAAGTGGCCGAAGGGGTGAGAATCGCCGCCGGGCGCCCGGTGGTACCGGCCGGGCGAACGCGCATGGCACATGATGACGCAGAGCGGGCCCCCGGACCCCGAGACCCGAGGGTCCGCTCCCGCGGCGAAAGGGCCCCCGGCGTCCGGCCGGTGACGGGGGACCTGCCTGGCAGGCGGTCCGGCAAGCGGCCCGGCGGGCGACCGGGGGCGTACCGCGATCAGGCCGGCACGATGTTCTCGGCCTGCGGCCCCTTCTGCCCCTGGGTGACGTCGAAGGTCACCGCTTGCCCCTCCCACAGTTCCCGAAAACCGGTAGCGTTGATCGCTGAGTAGTGGGCGAAGACATCGGGGCCGCCCCCGTCCTGCGCGATGAAACCGAAGCCCTTTTCCGCGCTGAACCACTTCACCGTTCCGGTAGCCACACAGGTCCCTCTCCTCGACGGTCGGCCTTCCGCACCGCGCGGAACGCCCGAACGACGGGAAGGTACAACGCCGGCGCACCGGTTCCGAACACAAAACGGCGCCACACGCGACCTCACCCGTCCGGCCCACCACCGGCGGACGCCGCGCGCCGGCCCCTTGGCCCGTCACAGTGACCGGAACGCCTCGCGGTGCCCGGCCAGCCAGGTGGCGAAGTCCTGTAGCTCGGGGTTCAGCGCCCGGATGGCCGTCAGATCCCTCGCGTGGGTGAAGCGGTCCTCGCATTCGGCGTAGAACTGGAACATGTTGCCGACCTCGTCGGCCGCCGGGAACCCGAGGGCGCGGTAGGCGTCGGGTTCCATCGGCGCGTACCGCACCGGCTCACCGACGACCTCGGACAGCGCCGCCGCGATGTCCGCGATCGGCAGGTGCTCACCTGCGATGCTCACCGTCGCGCCGATGAGGTCGGTGCCGCGCTTGAACACGGCCAGCGCGGTCTTGCCGATGTCGTCGACGGCGATGCCCGACAGCCGGCTGCCGCCCATCGGGAGGACCAGCCGCAGGGTGCCGTCCTCGCCCCGCTGTGGGGCGAAGGTCCCGTACAGGTTCTCCCAGTAGAACGTCGTGCGCAGGAAGGTGGTCGGGGCGCCGGCCTCGGGGAAGTAGTGGTCGGCCTCCGCCTTGGCGTCGAAGTGCGGCACCTTGTACGAACCCTGGAGCGTGGGCATGCGGTCGTCGTCGAGCGGGACGCACTCGCGGGTGTCCTCCAGCGTCGACCAGATGGCGTGCTGCACCCCCGCGTGCCCGGTCGCCCGGGCCAGCGAGGCGGCCTGCCGCTTCTCCCGCTCCGCCGACAGGTGCTCCCAGAAGTTGGTCACCAGGTAGGCCCCGTAGGCGCCTTCGAGGACGGGCCCGAGGCTCGCCTCGTCGTCCATGTCGGCCCGAACCACGTCGGCGCCGAGCCGCGCCAGTTCCCGGGCCCGGTCCGATTCCGGGTCGCGGGTGACCGCGCGCACCGAGAACCCGCTGTCGGGGTCGTCGAGGATGGCCCGTACCAGTCCTCCGCCCTGCGCGCCCGTCGCGCCGAACACCGTGATGACGCGTGACCCAGCCATCCCGACCTCCCTTTTCGTAACGTTCCGCGCCCGATCGGACGGATGGCTACGGACTGTATGCGCGGGGCCCGGCCGGTCCGGGAACGGGCGCGCCCGACGCACGGCGACTCCACTCCATCGCGCGGTCCCGCCGAGCGGCGCCGCACCGCCGACTGGCAGCGGGTGCCGCCCGCTTTCGAGTGACGTCAGCGCTCGGCGTCACGCCCCACCGCCCGCTGGTCCCCGAGCATCGCAGGCGGCCGGTGAACCCCGGCTCACGGTGCGCGAAGGCGCCTGGCCGCTGGGAGACCGAGTGCACATCCTGCTCGTCGCGAGCGCGTTCAACAGCCTGACGCAGCGCGTCCACGCGGAGCTGCGCGACCACGGCCACCGGGTCGCGGTCGAACTCGTGCTCGCGGGCGGCTCGTTGACCGACGCCACCCGACGCCACCGACCCGATCTGATCATCGCGCCGATGTTGAAGACGGCCGTGCCCCGAGAGGTCTGGGCCACCCATACCTGTCTGATCGTCCACCCCGGACCGGTCGGGGACCGCGGTCCCTCCTCGCTCGACCGCGCCGTCCAGGAGGGCGCCGCCCGATGGGGCGTCACGGTCCTGCAGGCGGACGCCGAGATGGACGCGGGCGACGTCTGGGCCTCCGCCGAGTGCCTCGTGCCCGAGCTGGCCAAGAGCGACGTCTACCGGGGCGAGATCGCCGACGCGGCGCTGCGGGCCGTCCTGCTCGCCGTCGAACGCTTCGCCTCGGGAAGCTACGTCCCCACGCCGCAGACCACCCACCGTACCCGGCCCTACCTGCGCCAGGACGAGCGCCGCATCGACTGGGCGAACGACCCCACCGAGCGGGTGCTGCGGGTCCTGCGGGCCGCCGACTCCCAGCCCGGCGTACGCGACGAACTGCTCGGCGGCGTGTGGTTCCTGCACGGGGGCCACCCCGAGGACCGGCTGCGCGGTCGCCCGGGTGAGCTGCTGGCCACCCGCGCGGGCGCCGTCTGCCGGGCGACCGGCGACGGGGCCGTGTGGATCCCCGAACTGCGGGCCTGCCGGGCGCCGGGGGAGCCCGTCCCGGTCAAGCTGCCCGCCACCCTGGCGCTGGGCGACCGGCTGCCCCCGCTGCCGGAAGACCCCGCGCCGCCGTTCGCGGACCCGCCGCGGCGCACGTGGTCCGACATCACCTACCGGGAGGTGGGAGAGGCCGGGTTCCTGTCGTTCTCCTTCCCCGGCGGTGCGATGAGCACCGACCGGTGCCGGCGGCTGCTGGACGCCTACCGGGCCGCCTGCGCCCGCCCGACCTCCGTCCTGGTCCTCGGGGGCGGCCGCGACTTCTTCTCCAACGGCATCCACCTCGGCGTCATCGAGGCCGCCGCCGACCCCGCCGCGGAGTCGTGGGCGAACATCACCGCGATGGACGACCTCGTCGAGGCCGTCCTGACCACCACAGACCGACTCGTCGTCGCGGCCCTCGGAGGCAACGCCGCCGCCGGAGGCGCGATGCTGGCACTGGCGGCCGACGAGGTCTGGTGCCGCGCCGGCGTCGTCCTCAACCCGCACTACCGGCTGATGGGTCTCTACGGCTCCGAGTACTGGACGTATACGCTGCCCCGCCGCGTGGGTCCCGCCGTCGCCGAGCGGCTCACCACCGACGCGCTGCCGCTGAGCGCGACCGCGGCCGCCGCGCTGGGACTGGTCGACCGTACGGTGCCCTGCGCGCCGGCGGAGTTCGCCGACGAGACCGTCCGGCTGGCGCGGCTGCTCGCCGCGTCACCCGCCGTACGGTCCCGGATCGCGGCGAAGAAGGCGCTGCGGGAGCGGGACGAGGCGAAGACCCCGCTCGCCGTCTACCGGGAGGCGGAGCTGGCCCGGATGCGCGCCACCTTCCTCGACCCGCGGGCCCCGTACCACGCCCTGCGCCGCGCCTTCGTCCGCAAGGAGCCGGCCGCCGCGACCCCGCCGCACCTGGCCCGTACGGTCCCCGCCGACCGACGCCACGCGCCGGACGCCGTCACCGCACTGGCCGTACAAGACAGCACACCGCCGGCCGGCCCCTGTTACGAAGAAGGATGAGAGCGGAGTGCCCGTCCCCGGCTCCCCCTCACCCCACCTCCATTTCCTGCCCAAGGAGGCATCCTGATGGATGCAGCAACGCCGAGCACGGTAGAGGATCCCCCCATCCACATCCTCTGGATCAACGCGGGGTTGAGCTGCGACGGCGACTCGGTGTCCCTGACGGCGGCGATGCAGCCCAGCATCGAAGAGATCGTGATGGGTGTGCTGCCGGGTCTGCCCAAGATCGCGGTGCACTGGCCCCTGATCGACTTCGAGTGCGGGCCCGTCGGCGGCGCGGACACGTTCATCGAATGGTTCTTCAAGGGCGAGCGCGGTGAGATCGACCCCTTCGTCCTCGTGATCGAGGGGTCCATCCCCAATGAGAAGATCAAGGCCGACGGCTACTGGTGCGGCTTCGGCGACAACCCCGAGACGGGCCAACCCATCACCACCAGCGAGTGGATCGACCGGTTGGCGCCCAAGGCCCTCGCCGTCGTCGCCATCGGCACCTGCGCCACGTACGGCGGCATCCACGCCATGGAGGGCAACCCGACCGGCGCCATGGGCGTACCGGACTACCTGGGCTGGGACTGGACGTCGAAGGCCGGCATCCCGATCGTGTGCGTACCGGGCTGCCCCATCCAGCCGGACAACTTCTCCGAGACGCTCACCTACCTGCTCTACCAGGCGGCCGGCTCCGCGCCGATGATCCCCCTGGACGACAAGCTGCGCCCGACCTGGCTGTTCGGCGCCACCGTCCACGAGGGCTGTGACCGGGCCGGCTACTACGAGCAGGGCCAGTTCGCGCACACTTACGACTCGCCGCAGTGCCTGGTCAAGCTGGGTTGCTGGGGTCCCGTCGTCAAGTGCAACGTGCCCAAGCGCGGCTGGATGAACGGCATCGGCGGCTGTCCCAACGTAGGCGGCATCTGCATCGCCTGCACCATGCCCGGCTTCCCCGACAAGTTCATGCCGTTCATGGACGAGCCGCCCGGCGCCAAGGTGTCCAGCAAGGCCAGCGGCGCGTACGGCGCCGTCGTCCGCAAGCTGCGCCAGATGACGGCGCGCACCGTGGACCAGGAACCGAAGTGGCGTCACACCGGGGAGCGGCTGACCACCGGCTACCGCCCGCCCTGGTGACCGGCGCGCCGCCCAACCGCTCCCGCACCCCCCCCCGCAATCCCGCAGTTCCCGCAGAGCCCGCTCCGAAGAAGGGTCACGGCAGACACGATGGCACCGAAGACGAAGGCGTCCGGCGACGGCTTGGTGGAGATGGCCTGGGATCCGATCACCCGGATCGTGGGCAGTCTCGGTATCCACACGAAGATCGACTTCAAGCAGAAGCGCGTGGCGGAGTGCTACAGCACCTCGTCGGTCTTCCGCGGCTACAGCGTCTTCATGCGCGGCAAGGACCCCCGCGACGCGCACTTCATCACCAGCCGCATCTGCGGGATCTGCGGGGACAACCACGCCACCTGTTCCGTCTACACGCAGAACATGGCCTACGGGGTGAAGCCGCCCCACCTCGCCGAGTGGATCATCAACCTCGGTGAGTCGGCGGAGTACATGTTCGACCACAACATCTTCCAGGAGAACCTGGTCGGGGTCGACTACTGCGAGAAGATGGTCCGCGAGACCAACCCCGGCGTCCTGGAACTGGCCGAGCGCACCGAGGCCCCGCACGCCGGCGACCACGGCTACCGCACCATCGCCGACATCATGCGCTCCCTCAACCCCATCGAGGGTGAGTTCTACCGCGAGGCGCTCCAGGTCAGCCGCTACACGCGCGAGATGTTCTGCCTGATGGAGGGCCGCCACGTGCACCCCTCCACGCTGTACCCGGGCGGCGTCGGCACCATCGCCTCCGTCCAGCTCTTCACGGACTACATGAGCCGCCTCATGCGGTACGTCGAGTTCATGAAGCGCGTCGTCCCCCTCCACGACGACCTCTTCGACTTCTTCTACGAGGCGTTGCCCGGATACGAGGAGGTCGGCCGGCGCCGCGTGCTGCTCGGCTGCTGGGGCGCCCTCAACGACCCCGAGTACTGCGACTTCACGTACGCCAACATGTCCGACTGGGGACGGAAGATGTTCGTCACCCCGGGCGTGGTCGTGGACGGCAAACTCGTCACCAACGACCTCACCGAGATCAACCTCGGCATCCGCATCCTGCTGGGCAGCTCGTACTACGACGACTGGGCCGGCCAGGAGCAGTTCGTCACCCACGACCCGCTCGGCAACCCGGTCGACCCCCGCCACCCCTGGAACCAGCACACCATCCCCGCCCCGCAGAAGCGCGACTTCGACGGGAAGTACAGCTGGGTGATGTCACCGCGCTGGTTCGACGGCAAGGACCACCTGGCGCTGGACACCGGCGGCGGCCCCATCGCCCGCCTGTGGTCCACGGCCCTGTCCGGACTCGTCGACGTCGGCTACGTCAAGGCCACCGGCCACAGCGTCGTCATCAACCTGCCCCGGACGATGACCAAGCCGGAGACCACCTTCGAGTGGAAGATCCCCAAGTGGAGCAACGCGCTGGAGCGCAACCGCGCCCGCACGTACTTCCAGGCCTACGCCGCCGCCATCGCCCTGCACTGCGCCGAGAAGGGCCTGGAAGAGGTCCGCGCCGGACGCACCCAGACCTGGGAGAAGTTCGAGGTCCCGGACGAGTCCATCGGAGTCGGTTTCACCGAGGCCGTACGCGGCGTGCTCTCGCACCACATGGTGATCCGCGACGGCAAGATCGCCAACTACCACCCCTACCCGCCGACCCCGTGGAACGCCAGCACCCGCGACACCTTCGGCACCCCCGGACCCTACGAGGACGCGGTCCAGAACACGCCGATCTTCGAGGAGAACACCCCGGAGAACTTCAAGGGCATCGACATCATGCGGGCCGTGCGCAGCTTCGACCCCTGCCTTCCCTGCGGCGTCCACATGTACGTCGGCAACGGGCAGACGGTCAAGCAGATGCACGTGCCCACCGGCCTGAGCGGGCTGGGCGGATGAGCGCCCCCGCCGACTCCGCCCGGACCGGCCGCGCGGTCGAGGAGGTCCTCGACCGGCTGGCCGACACCGGCGACCGCGAGGTCTGCGCCGCCGCCGAGGAACTCGTGCGCGTCCTCATGGAGTTCTACGGCGCCGGACTCGCGCGCATCACCGCGCGGCTGGAACCGGCCGCCCTCACCCCGCTGTTGGACGACGAACTCGTCTCCGGCCTGCTGGCCCTGCACGACCTGCACCCCGAGGACGTGCACACCCGGATCGCCCGCGCCCTGGACACCCTGGCCGACCCCGTGGAGCTGCTCGGCTTCGACGAGACCTCGGGCACCCTGCGCCTACGGGCCGCCGCGAGCGGCGGCTGCGGCTGTGGCGGCACCGGCGACGGCGTACGGCAGGACGCCGAGGCCGCGCTGGCCACCTTCGCCCCCGAGGTGACCACCGTCGAACTGGAGCCGGCCGGCGCACCGCCGCAGCCGCTCCTCCAGATCGGCACCCGCCCGCAGGCCCCGGTCCGGGTCCCGTGAGCGCGCCCGGCACCTGGGCCCCGCCGTCCGCGAAGACGGCGGGGCCGCCCGGCCTGCGCCGGTTCACGCGGCCGAGGGAGCCCCGCCCGCAGAGCTGCGAACTGTGCGGGGTGGCGGTCGCCGAGGACGCCCACCGCCACCTCGTGGAGCCCGAGAGGCGGGCGCTGGTCTGCGCCTGCACCGCCTGCGCCCTGCTGTTCGACCGGCCGGGCGCCACCACCGGCCGCTACCGCGCCGTCCCCGACCGCTACCTCCACGACCCCGCCCACCGACTCGACGACGGCGCCTGGGAACTCCTCCAGATCCCCGTCGGTGTCGCGTTCTTCTTCCGCAACGCCGCCCTGGACCGGCTCGTCGCGCTCTACCCGAGCCCCGCCGGGGCCACCGAGAGCGAACTCGACCCCGCCACCTGGCAGAACGCGCTCGGCGACAGCGCCCTGGCCGGCCTGCTGCGACCGGACGTCGAGGCGCTGCTGCTGCGCCGCCGTGAGGGACGCACCGACTGCTACCTCGTCCCCATCGACGTCTGCTACGAGCTGGTGGGCCGGATGCGCCTGCTGTGGCAGGGCTTCGACGGCGGCGCCGAGGCCCGCGCCGCGCTCGACGCGTTCTTCGACGGCGTCGAACGCCGGGCCAAGGTCCCGGCCGGGGAGGTCGCGCCGTGACGGAGTTCGGCTTCACCTGCACGGGGGTGCGCGCCGCCCCGTACGCCGCCGGTCCCACGCTCGTCTTCCGCCTCGCCGTCACCGCCTCCGGGGACACCCGGGTCCACGCGCTCGCCCTGCGCTGCCAGATCCGGATCGAACCGGCGCGCCGGGGCTACGGGGACGCCGAGGCCGAGGGCCTGGCCGACCTGTTCGGCGAGCGCTCCCGCTGGGGCAACACCCTCCAGCCCGTCCAGTTCGCCCAGGTGACGCTGATGGTGCCGAGCTTCACCGGCTCCACCGAGGTGGACCTGGTCGTGCCCTGCACCTACGACATGGACATCGCGGCGACCCGGTACTTCACCGCCCTGGACGAGGGTGAGGCACCCCTGCTGATGCTGTTCTCCGGCACCGCCTTCACGGGCGCCGGCGGCTTCCACGTCGAGCCCGTCCCCTGGGACCGCGAAGCCGCCTACCGGATGCCGGTGACGGTGTGGCAGGAGATGATCGAACAGCACTTCCCGGGCTGCGGCTGGCTGCGCCTGCCCCGCGACGCCATGGACGAGCTGCTCGCCTACCGCTCCCGACACGCGCTGGCCTCTTGGGAGGCGACCGTACGCGCCCTCCTCGCCGAGGCCGGGGCCGCCACCCCCGCCGCCCCTGCCGCCCGGCCCTCCCCACCGGAGCGGCTGCGCGCCGGACTGCTGCCCCGCGTCGGAGAACGGACCGCGCCATGACGACCACCGCGCTCGACGCGCGTTTCGAGACGGCCCGGCAGGTGGCCGACGCCGTCCTCTTCGAGGGGTACGTCCTCTACCCCTACCGGGCCTCGGCCGCCAAGAACCGGCTGCGCTGGCAGTTCGGCGTGCTCGTGCCACCGGCCTGGGCGCCCGCGCACGGCGAGCACTGCCTCCAACAGACCGAACTGCTGATGGAACCCAAGGGCGACGCCGCCCTCGCCGTCGAACTCCGGTTCCTGCACGCGCAGCGACGCACCGTCCAACGGGCGGCGCCCGACGGCACCTTCACGGACGTGGAGGAACTGCACCTGGCCGACCGCGTCCTCGTCCCCTGGGACGAGGGCACCGAGGAACGCGTCGAACTCACCGTCGACATGCGGGAACTGGCGGGTGACGGGGTGACCCTGCCCTTCACCCGCCCCGCCGGCGAGGAGAGCGAACCGGTCCTCGACGCCGACGGACGGACGGTCGGCCGCCTGGTGCGGCGCACCGAGCCGATCAGCGGCGTCCTGCGGCTGCGCGTAACCGAACTTGACTGCGCCTACCGGGCGTTCAAGCTCACCGCGGTAGTGGAGAACACCGGCGACTGGCGACCGGGCGCCGAAGCCGCAGGCCGCGACGCGGCCCTGGCCCGCTCCCTGGTCGCCGCCCACCTCCTGCTCGGACTCGACGCGGGCCGGTTCCTGTCCATGACCGATCCTCCCGAATGGGCCAAGGCGGCCACCGCGGGCTGCGTCAACCGACACACCTGGCCCGTCCTCGCCGGGGAACCCGGCCGTGCCGACGTCGTCCTGTCCTCCCCGATCATCCTGGAGGACCACCCCGGCATCGCCCCCGAGAGCATCGGCGCGATGTACGACGCCACCGAGATCGACGAGATCCTCGCCCTGCGCACCGCGGCCCTGACCGACCGGGAAAAGCGTGAGGCGCGCGGTACGGACCCCCGCGCCGCCGCCGTGATCGACCTCGCCGAATCCATGCCGCCCGAGGTGCTCGAACGACTGCACGGCGCGGTCCGGGCCCTGCGGGAGATCACCGACCCCGACGTGCCGCCGGACGCGCCCACCGGTCTCGAACCGCCGGACGGACGACCCGGGTTCAGGCCGGAGACCCCCTGGTGGGACCCGGCGCACGGGGACACCGCCGGGCCGGTCCCCGACCACGTCCTCGTCGACGGCGTCCCGGTGGGCGTCGGCAGCCGGGTCCTGCTGCGGCCCGGCCTGCGACGAACCGACGCCCAGGACCTGTTCGTGCGGGGCCGGGCCGCCCATGTCGAAGCCGTCCTGCACGACGTCGACGGCGGCGTGCACCTCGCGGTCACCGTCGAAGGGGACCCCGGCGCCGACATCCGACGCGAACAGGGCCGCTTCCTCTACTTCCAGCCCGACGAGGTCGCACCCCTGGAGGAACGGTGACGGGCGGGACGCTGATCGCCGGCATCGGCAACGTGTTCCTCGGCGACGACGGATTCGGCGTCGAGACGGTGCGCAGGCTGGCCGAACACCGGCTGCCCGACCATGTCGAGGTGGTGGACTTCGGCGTCCGCGGCGTCCACCTCGCCTACCAGCTCCTCGACGGCTACGACACCCTCGTCCTGGTCGACGCCACCGCACGCGGCG
This sequence comes from Streptomyces sp. NPDC046557, assembly GCF_040645975.1. Lineage (NCBI taxonomy): Bacteria > Bacillati > Actinomycetota > Actinomycetes > Kitasatosporales > Streptomycetaceae > Streptomyces > Streptomyces sp. NPDC046557. Next base: position 63,890 of record NZ_JBEYZH010000001.1, on the reverse strand, counting down.
GCGCCCCCGGCACCCTCTACCTGATCGAGGTGGCGGAGCCGGGCGGGATCGGGGGAGCGGCCGTCCTGGACGGCCACCACATGTCCCCGGACGCCGTACTGGCCCTGCTCGACACCCTGTGCGCCGGCACGGGCGGCACCCCGCCGCGCCGGGTCCTGGTGCTGGGCTGCGAACCCGCCACAGTCGAGGAGGGCATGGGGCTGAGCCCGGTCGTGGCCGCCGCGGTGCCGGAGGCCGTCCGGATGCTCGTGGAACTCCTACACGAAGACCTGGTGCGAACCGAGGAGAGAATCCGATGAAGCAGCACTGCAGCAAGAACCACGCGGTCAAGGGCCCGGTGACCAAGGCCCTCTGCCTCGGCATCACCGCCGTGACCCTGCTGGTGATCGCCGCGCAGTACCCGGACATCAAGCGCTATCTGCGTATCCGCAGCATGTGACCCGGTGACGGGGTGACCCGCACACGTCCACCGCACGCCCCGCGCCCGAATGGCGTACGGGGCGTGCGGCGCGTCGGCGTGGCCGCGCGTGTCGCCCCCCTCCTGCCGGTCTAATGAGGCCCGGCAGGACGGAGTCCCATGCACGAGATGTCGATCGCCATGGCCGTGGTCAACCAGGTCGAAGAGGCGGCCGGGGCCGCCGGCGCGAGTGAGGTGACCGCGGTCCGGCTCCAGGTCGGGGAACTGGCCGGAGTCGTACCCGACGCACTCGCCTTCTGCTTCGAACTGGCCTGCGCCGGGACGGTCCTGGAAGGCGCCGCGCTCACCACCGAGTCCGTACCGGGCCGCGCTCGGTGCCGTTCGTGTCCGGGGGACTGGTCCGTCGGCATGCCGCCTGCGCTGTGCTGTCCCGGCTGCGGCACCGCAACGGACGTCGAACTGCTCTCCGGCCGCGAGCTGCAGATCCTCAGCGTCACCTGGGAAGAGGATCCGGCACGTGAACCGGGCCCCGCCCACCGATCTCCGAGGAGCGCTGAACCATGTGCCGAGTGGTCGACCTGAAACAGGCGGTACTGGCCAAGAACGAGGCGGCCGCGCAGAGCCTGCGCACCGAACTCACCGCACGCGGCACGACCGTGGTCAACCTGCTATCCAGCCCCGGCAGCGGCAAGACGGCCCTGCTGGAGCGCGAGCTCGACCTCGCCCGCCGGCGCGGGGTACCCGTCGCCGCCCTCACCGCCGACCTCGCCACCGAGAACGACGCGCTGCGCCTCGGCCGTTCGGGCGTCCCCGTCAAGCAGGTCCTCACCGACGGGCTGTGCCACCTGGAAGCCGCGATGCTGAGCAGGCACCTGGACGGGTGGCTGCCCGAGGACACCCGACTGCTGTTCGTGGAGAACGTCGGCAACCTGGTGTGCCCGGCCTCCTACGACCTCGGGGAGTCCCTGCGGGTCGTCCTGGCCTCGGTCACCGAGGGCGAGGACAAGCCGCTCAAGTACCCGACCGCCTTCGGGCTCGCCCAACTCGTGATGGTCACCAAAACCGACATCGCCGATGCCGTGGAGTTCGACGAGGCCGCCTTCCGGGCCAACGTCCAGCAGGTCAACCCCGGTGTGGAGGTGGCGCTCACCTCCGCCCGCACGGGAGAGGGCCTCGGCACCCTGCTGGAGCGGGCGCTCGCCGTCGGGGACGGCGGCCCGGCTCACACACCGGTGATGGCGGCCCGGGGCCACGACCACCATCACGGCCCCGGCCACACCCATGACCACCGTCACGACGCCGACGCCGACGCGGACCATGGGCACCACCACCACGACGCCGCCCCCGCGCGCCCTCCCGTGGTGCGGACCCGCTGATGGAGGCCGTCGAACGCCGCCGGGTCACGGTGCGGGGCGTGGTCCAGGGCGTCGGCTTCCGCCCGTACGTCTACGGCCGCGCCACCTCGCTCGGCCTGGCCGGACACGTCACCAACACCCCGGACGGCGTGGTCGCGGAGGTCGAAGGCGCCCGGGCGGCGGTCACCGAGTTCTGCGACCGGCTCGCGACGGACGCCCCGCCCCTCGCGCTCATCGACGCCGTCGACCACTGCGAGGTCCCCCTCACCGGCGGCGCCGGCTTCACCATCATCGCCTCCAGGAGCGGCGGGCCCGCCCGTACGCTGGTTTCCCCGGACGTCGCCACCTGCGCCGACTGCCTCGCCGAACTGGCCGACCCCGCCGACCGGCGCCACCGCCACCCGTTCGTCACCTGCACCCACTGCGGCCCGCGCTTCACCATCGTCACCGGACTGCCCTACGACCGGGCCCACACCACCATGGCGCCCTTCCCGATGTGCCCGGACTGCGCCCGCGAGTACACCGACCCCGCCGACCGCCGCTTCCACGCCCAACCCGTCGCCTGCCCCGCCTGCGGACCCCGGCTGCGGCTGCTGACCGGGACACCGCCCCGGGAGGTGCCCGACGTGGACCCGGTGGCCGAGGCCCGCAGGCTGCTGGCCGGGGGCGCTGTCCTCGCGGTCAAGGGCCTCGGCGGCTATCACCTCGCCTGCGACGCCGCCGACGAGGCGGCGGTGGCCGCCCTGCGCCGCCGCAAGGCCCGCGGGAACAAGCCGTTCGCCCTCATGGCCCGCGACCTCGACGACCTCGCGGCCCTCGTCACGATCGGGCCCGAGGAACGCGCCCTGCTCACCGGCGGCGTCCGCCCCGTCGTACTGCTGCGCCGCCGCCCCGGAACCCCGGGCGACCCGGCGGTGGCCCAAGGGGTCGCCCCGGGCAGCCCCGACCTCGGCGTGATGCTCCCGTACACGCCCGTGCACCACCTGCTGCTCGGCCTGCCCGGCGACCCGCCCGGCCCCCGACTGCTCGTCATGACCAGCGGCAACCTGGCGGGCGAACCGATCGTCACCGACGACGCCGAAGCCCTGGAACGACTGGGCCCGCTGGCCGACGCCTGGCTCACGCACGACCGCCCCATCCACGTGCCCTGCGACGACTCCGTCGTGCGCGTCTGCGACGGCGAACCGTTGGTCCTGCGGCGCTCCCGCGGGTACGCGCCGCTGCCCCTCACGCTCCCCGCGCCCGTCCCCCCGACACTGGCCGTCGGCGGAGACCTCAAGAACACCTTCTGCCTCGCAGAAGGGCGCCGGGCCTGGCCGTCCGCCCACATCGGGGACATGGACGACCTGGCCACGCAGTACGCCTTCGAGCGCGCGGTCGGCCAGTTGGAGAGCATCACCGGGGTCACCCCCGCACTGCTCGCCGCCGACCGGCACCCCGGCTACCGCTCCGGACGATGGGCGGCCCGCAATGCCGCCTCCCGTCCACTGCTCCGCGTACAGCACCACCACGCGCACATCGCGTCCGCCATGGCCGAACACGGCCTGACCGGCAGCCGGCGGGTCATCGGCGTCGCCTTCGACGGCACCGGATACGGCGACGACGGCGCCGTATGGGGCGGCGAGTTCCTCCTCGCCGACTACGCCGGCTATACCCGCTTCGCGCACCTGGCCTACGTGCCGCTGCCCGGCGGTGACGCCGCCGTACGGCGCCCGTACCGCATGGCGCTCTCCCACCTGCGCGCGGCCGGCATCGACTGGACCCCCGACCTGCCGTGCGTCGACGCCTGCCCGGCGGACGAACTGCGCCTGCTTGCGGTTCAGTTGAGTCGTAATGTGAACTGCGCCCCCACCTCCAGCATGGGCCGGCTCTTCGACGCCGTCTCCTCGCTGGCGGGCATCTGCCACCACGCCGGCTACGAGGCCCAGGCCGCGATCGAGTTGGAGTCCGCGGCGCTGAGCGCCCCCGAGGCGCAACCCGGATACGCCTTCGCCCTGACGCCCGCGACGCCCACCGCGGCGGACGCCCCACTCGTCGCCGACCCGGCCCCCCTCCTGCGGGCCGTCGTGGCCGACCTGCGGGCGGGCGCCGCACCGCCACTGATCGCGGCCCGCTTCCACGGCGCGGTCGCCTCGCTCGTCACCACCGTCTGCGCGGCGGCGCGCCAACGGCACGGGTCGGACACCGTCGCCCTCACCGGCGGGGTATTCGGCAACAGCGTGCTGGCCTCGGCCTGCGCCGCCGGGCTGCGGGAGAGCGGCTTCACGGTACTTCGCCACCGACTAATCCCGCCGAACGACGGGGGGTTGGCGCTCGGCCAGCTCATGGTGGCCGCCGCGCGGGGCGACACCACGGTCGTGAGCGGCCACGCCGCGGACGCGCACGGCCACACCACGGAACACCCACAGCGAGGAGAAGCCCATGTGCCTGGCGGTACCCGGCAGAGTGCTTGAGATCGCGGAGGAGAACGGCACCCGCATGGCCACCGTCGATTTCGGCGGGGTGGTCAAGGAGGTGTGCCTGGAGTACCTGCCGGACCTCCAGGTGGGCGAGTACGCCATCGTCCACGTCGGATTCGCCCTCCAGCGGCTGGACGAGGAGTCCGCCCGGCAGACGCTGGAGCTGTTCGCCCAACTCGGGATGCTCCAGGAGGAGTTCGGTGACCCCTGGGAGCAGGCGGCGCAGGCGGGTGGCGGCGCCTGGCCGTTCGAGGAGGCCGCCCCGCCCGATGCGGGGGGCGCGACCGGCGAAGGGCGTCGGGCCGTGGAAGAGAGTCGGATCGAGGGACCGGCCGGAGAGCACGTACCGCAGGAGGCGCGGCAGTGAAGTACATCGAAGAGTTCCAGGACCCCGATCTCGCCCGCCGGCTGTTGGACGACATCCATGCCACGGTCACCCGGCCGTGGGCGCTTATGGAGGTCTGCGGCGGTCAGACCCACACCATCATCCGACACGGGATCGACCAACTCCTGCCGGACCTGGTTGAGTTGATTCACGGGCCGGGCTGTCCGGTGTGTGTCACGCCCCTGGAGGTGATCGACAAGGCGCTGGAGATCGCCTCCCGTCCCGACGTCATCTTCTGCTCCTTCGGCGACATGCTCCGCGTCCCGGGAACGGGCCGCGACCTGTTCCAGGTGCGCGGCGAGGGCGGTGACGTACGGGTCGTCTACTCCCCGCTCGACGCCCTGAAGATCGCACGGCAGAACCCGGGGCGCGAGGTCGTCTTCTTCGGGATCGGCTTCGAGACCACCGCTCCGCCGAACGCGATGACGGTGTACCAGGCGAAGAAGCTCGGCATCCCCAACTTCAGCCTGCTGGTCTCGCACGTCAGGGTGCCCCCGGCGATCGAGGCGATCATGCGCTCGCCGAGCTGCCGCGTGCAGGGCTTCCTGGCCGCCGGCCACGTGTGCAGCGTGATGGGCATGGGGGAGTACCCCGAACTGGCCGCCCGTCACCGGGTGCCGATCGTGGTCACCGGCTTCGAACCGCTGGACATCCTGGAAGGCGTGCGGCGCGCCGTCCATCAGTTGGAGCGCGGCGAGCACACCGTGGACAACGCCTACGCGCGCGCCGTCCGCCCGGAGGGAAACCCCGCCGCGCTCGCCATGCTGGAGGACGTCTTCGAGGTCACCGACCGGGCCTGGCGCGGCATCGGCGTCATCCCCGACAGCGGCTGGCGACTGTCCGAGCGCTATCGGGAGTTCGACGCCGAGCACCGCTTCGCGGTGACCGGCATCACCACCCGCGAGCCGGCCGAGTGCCGCAGCGGCGAGGTCCTCCAGGGCCTCATCAAGCCCAACGAGTGCGAGGCGTTCGGCACCACCTGCACACCGCGCACCCCGCTCGGGGCCACCATGGTCTCCAGCGAGGGCGCCTGCGCCGCGTACTACCTCTACCGACGCCTGGAACTCACCCCCGTCCGTACGACGCCGCCCGCCCCCGCGGCCCCGCAGGCGAGCACCGCACCGCTGGAGACGAGCCCCGTTGCCTGAGACCTCGCTGCCCGCGCAGTCCGCGGCCACGCCCGACATCACCGGGTGGACCTGCCCGGCCCCGCTGCGGGACCGCCCCCGTGTGGTCATGGGCCACGGCGGTGGCGGCGCGCTCTCCGCCGAACTGGTCCAGCACCTCTTCGCGCCCGCCTACGGGGGTGAGACGCTGGCGCGGCTCGGCGACTCGGCCGCGCTCTCCCTGGGCGGGGTCCGGCTCGCCTTCTCCACCGACTCCTACGTGGTGCGCCCCCTGTTCTTCCCCGGCGGCAGCATCGGCGACCTCGCCGTCAACGGCACCGTCAACGACCTGGCCATGAGCGGGGCCCGGGCCGCCTACCTGTCCTGCGGCTTCATCCTGGAAGAGGGCGTCGAGATGTCGGTGGTGGCCCAGGTCGCCCGGGCTCTCGGCAACGCGGCGCGCGCGGCGGGGGTGGAGGTCGCGACCGGCGACACGAAGGTGGTCGAAGCCGGGCACGGCGACGGCGTCTACGTCAACACCGCCGGGATCGGGCTGATCCCGGACGGCGTGGACCTGCGCCCGCAGCGCGTCGTCCCCGGCGACGTCGTGATCGTCAGCGGTGAGATCGGACTGCACGGCGTGGCCATCATGAGCGTGCGCGAGGGCCTGGAGTTCGGCGTGGACATCGAGAGCGACTGCGCCGCGCTCGGTGGCCTCGTGGACGCCATGCTCGCGGTCACCCCCGACCTCCACGTCCTGCGGGACCCCACCCGCGGCGGTCTGGCGGCCGCCCTGAACGAGATCGCCGCCGCCTCGGGTGCGGGTGTGGTCATCCGGGAGGCCGCGGTCCCGATCCCGGACCCGGTCGCCAACGCCTGCGCGATCCTCGGCCTCGACCCCCTGTACGTGGCCAACGAGGGCAAGTTGGTCGCGTTCGTCCCCCGGGAGCACGCCGACGCCGTGCTGGAGGTGATGCGCGCCCATCCGCTCGGCCGTCACGCGGCGGTGATCGGCGAGGCCGTGGAGGCGCATCCCGGCCTGGTCGTCGCCCGCACGGGCCTCGGCGGCACCCGGGTGGTGGACCTGCCGATCGGTGAGCAACTGCCGCGCATCTGTTGAGCCGGACCCTGCCCGACACGCTTGGCGAGCGGCCCCGTCCGCGGGGGCCGCTCGCCGGCGTGTCGGCGGGGTCGCTCAGCGCGCGGTCCAGCCACCGTCGATGACCAACGAGCTCCCGCTGATGGACCCCGAGTGGGGGCCGCACAGCATCAGCGCCGCCGAGGCCACCTCCTCCGGCTCGATGAGTCGCTTGACCGGGGAGCGGGCGAGGAGCACCTCGCCGAGCACGTCCTCCGGGCTGATCCCGTGCGCGAGCGCCTGGTCCCGGATCTGACCCTCCACCAGGGGGGTGCGGACGTATCCCGGGCTCACGCAGTTGCTGGTGACGCCGTACGGGGCGCCCTCCAGGGCGGCGACCTTGCTCAGTCCCTCCAGGGCGTGCTTCGCCGCCACATAGGCCGATTTGTAGGCGCTGGCCCGCAGGCCGTGCACGCTGGAGATGTTCACCACCCGGCCCCAGCCCGCCTCGTACATGTGCGGCAGCACGTGCCGCAGGAGCAGAAACGGCGCGGTGACCATCACCTGCTGGATGAGCGCGAACCGCTCCGGGGCGAACTCCGTGATCGGGGCGACGTGCTGGAGTCCCGCACTGTTGACCAGCACGTCGACCTCGCGGGGCAGCGCGCCGATGGCCGCCGCGTCCGCCAGGTCCGCGATGTGCGCCCGGCCGCCGATCGCCGCCGCGACGGTCTTCGCGGCCTCCTCGGCGATGTCCACCACGTGTACGGTCGCGCCGGCCGCGGCCAAGGCGTGGGCGCAGGCCCGCCCGATGCCGCTGCCGCCGCCGGTCACCAGGGCCACCCGCCCGCGCAGATCGGAGGGGGGCGGGGTGGGAAGTGTCCTCGTCATGGCTGCACACAGTAGGCGCGGCGTCGGGCGGAGCCCATGGGGTGCGCCCACACAGCCCGCCGGGCCGCTGTGGCGCGCACCGCCATCCGTGGCGGGAGATCCGGACGCCTGTCCGAGGCTGCGCCGGTCGGGCTCATCCCTTCGCGGGAAAGCGGCCCCAGGGGTAAAGCCGGGACCCGGTAGCGGACGAATGAAGGAGTGCGGACCTGAACCGGGCCGTGCGGCGCGCTTGTCGCGGGTCGCTGGATGCGTCTGAAGGAGACACCTCGTGTCGCGTGTTCTGAAGAGTGTCGCCATGGCCCTGGCTGCCGGTGCCCTGGTCGTCGGCGGAGCCTCGGTTGCGTCGGCCGACGCCGAGGCGGAGGGCGTGGCCGTCGGTTCGCCGGGTGTGCTCTCCGGCAACGTGGTCCAGGTTCCGATCCACGTCCCGATCAACCTCTGTGGCAACTCGGTCAGCGTCATCGGTGCGCTGAACCCGGCGGGCGGCACCGTCTGCGTCAACGCCTGACCCTTCGATCGGTCGTGGCTCAAGGGCCCGTCACCCACCGCTCCGGCGGCGGGTGACGGGCCCGCCGCATGGGAGGGCGTGTTCCCCGGGGACGCCCCCGCCCCGCGGGCCGCGGAGCCCCTCAGGTGAATCGGGCCGGCCCGATACCGCGTCGCACGGATCGCGGGGCACCGTCGCCGTCAACGCGGGCGCGGACGTTTTGGTTTGGCGGACCATCCTCAATACGATCCGGCGATGATCACAAGAAAATGGGTGGCGGCCGGGGCCTGCGGCCTGCTGGCCACAATGGCCGTCGGGCTCTTCCCGGCGACCGCCTCCGCCGGTGAACCCGTCTCCAAGGAACCCCCCAAAGTCGAACTGGTCCTGGACGTCAGCGGATCCATGCGGGCCACCGACATCGACGGCCAGTCCCGGATGTCCGCGGCGAAGCAGGCGTTCAACGAGGTGCTCGACGCCGTACCCGACGAAGTACGGCTCGGCATAAGGACCCTCGGCGCCACCTACCCCGGCGACGACCGGAACGTCGGCTGCAAGGACACCAAGGCCCTCTACCCCGTCGGCCCGCTCAACCGGACCGAGGCCAAGACCGCGGTGGCCACCCTCGCCCCCACCGGGTGGACGCCGATCGGCCCGGCCCTGCTGGGCGCCGCCGACGACCTCAAGGGCGGTGACGCCACCCGGCGGATCGTACTCATCACGGACGGCGAGGACACCTGCGCCCCGCTCGACCCGTGCGAGGTGGCCCGGGACATCGCAGCCCAGGGCATCCACCTGACCATCGACACCCTCGGACTCGTCCCCGACGCGAAGACGCGCGACCAGCTCGTCTGCATCGCCGAGGCCACCGGCGGCACCTACACCTCCGTACAGCACAAGGAAGAACTCTCCGGCCGCGTGCGGCAACTCGTCGACCGGGCGGCGGCCCCCGTCGTCACCCCGGTCGCCGCCCAGGGAGCCAAGGAGTGCCGGAACGCGCCGAAGTTGGGCGCGGGACTCTACAGCGACCGCGAGACCTTCGGCGAGCACCGCTGGTACAAGGTCGACGTCAAACCCGGCCAGGAGTTGCGCGCGTCGGTGAGCCTCGGCGCGGACCGCGCCGTCAACAACGACTACGGCGTGATGCTGCGCGCGTCGACCGCGCACGGACGGGAGATCGTCCGCGGCTCCGAGGCGGGCGACGGACGTACCGACCTGATCTCCACCGGTCTGCGCTACCCGAAGGCCGTGCACGACGACGCGGACGGCAACGCCGAAACGGCCCCCGAGACCGTCTGCCTCCAGGTGAGCAACTCGTTCTCCGCGCCCGCGTCGGTGAAGACGACCCCGGGCATGCCGCTGGAACTGACCATCGACCTGGTGGACGGCCCGGACCACGCGTCCGACGCGGCGGCCTTCGGTCTCGGTCGGGGCTGGTGGCTGCTCGGTGTGCTGGTCCTCACCGGTCTCGTCGCCGGTCTGGTCTGGGGCTGGATCTCCCGCTGGCGTATCTCGGTCTGGAGGACCAACTGATGCGTACCGTACGCGTACTGACCGCCGCCCTGCTGACCGGCGCCGGTCTGCTCGGTCCGGCGGGCGCCGCCCTGGCCGACAGCCCCTCGCCGAAGCCGAGCGGTTCCGCGGCCGGAGCGTCGGGACCGACCGAGGCAGGCACCGCCTTCCGTACCGCGACCCCGGTGGGAGTCGGCCAAGCCGCGACCGCCGACGCCTCCACGGGTGACTACCTCTACTGGTCGTTCCCGCTCGACGCCGGTCAGCGCGGCACCGTACGCGCCAAGGTGGCGCTGCCCCCGGCCGCCTCCCGGCACGCCACCTCGACCTGGCGGATCGACGTCTACGACGGACTGCGGCGCCGCCAACCGTGCATGTACGGCGTCCAGGCCGCGCCGGCGCCCAAGGAGAGCGCCACGCTGGAGCTGTCCTGCACGCTCCGCCCGGTCCGCACCGGCGCCGACACGTGGTCCGACGACCCGCTGCCCGGCACCTACTACCTACGCCTGACGGTCGTGGACCTGGCCCAGGAGGACCTCGGCCAACCCGTACGGGCCGAGGTGCGGGCGGACGCGAAGGACCTGGGCGGCGCCTACGCGGTGGACGGGGCCCTGGCCGCGCCGCTGGTCCCGGGCAGCACCGCGGCGCGCCAGACCGCGACCGCCGTCGCCGGGACGGAACCGGAGGACGGCTGGTCCGGCGGCTGGTGGTCCGACCGTTGGATCTGGACCGCGGCAGGGGGACTGCTCGGCGGCCTCGCCGCGATCACCGGATACCGCCTCACCCGCGGCTCCGGGCGCCCCGCCGCCCGGGGCTGACGGGAGGGGCCGCCACGGCACCACGCCGAGGCGGCCCCTTCTCGCCCTTCTTCCGCTGCCCTCGGGCGCCGCGCGGGGTGTACTGGAGGTGTACCGGTACCCGCCGCCTGCGAGGAGGGCCCGCTCATGACCACCGCAGAGACCGCACGTGACGCCGTCCGCCGCATCCTCGGCGAGCGGGCGCACGCCGACGTGACCACCTTCCCGGCCGGGAATTTGGCCATCACGGTGACGAGCGGCGAGCACACGGCCACCATCGACGGCGACGACTCCTCCGGGTGGGGCTGGACCGTCGACCCGGGTACCGACGACGGGTTCACCGGCCACGAGCTGATCGCACCGACCCTCGACGAGGCGCTGGGCGCGGTGCGCGAGACCATCGCCGCCTGAGCCGCCTGAGCCGCCTGAGCCGCCTGAGCCGGCCGCACGGGGCGTCCGGTTCGGGTGACGCCCACCGTCCGGTCAACGGCTGACATGCGGTAGGACTCCTTCCGGTCGTGAAGACCGATGATGCGCGAGCCGTGGTGAACGGCGGACCTGCCGTCGTGGCCCAAACGCGTGCCCGGGTGCGCCGCGGTGGACAGTGCGTCGGACCGCAAGTTCGGGGTGCTCCCCGGCCCCTGGGGCGATTTCCGAAGATCATTTCCGGAACGCGCTTCCCGCCTTCATATCCAAGGGGTATGGGCGATCGTACCGACGGAACGTCTGTTAGTGTGCCCGCTCCTGGATGTTCATCCACCGATCCGTCTCCCCTCGAACGCTTCGCGCTCCGAGGGCGTTGCGAGGTGTCTTGTACGTGTACAGCACTCCGTTCTCCCCCGCAGAGGCCCGCTCCGCACGCGAACGCGTGGGCCTGACGACCGCCCAGGTGGCGCAGTCGATGGCGGCCTGCGGAACCCCCGTCCACCCCGAACTGGTCGCCGCCTGGGAGTTGGGCTCCTACGCCCCGACCGACCAGCAGCTCTTCGCGCTCGCCAACGCCCTGTGGTGCGACACCACGACGCTGATGGGAGTCGCGCCGCGCACCCTCGCCGAATTCCGCCTCGCCCGCCAACTCACCGTGGAACGGCTGGCCTACCGCATAGGCATGGACCCCGAGGAGTACCGTGCGGCGGAAGCCGGGCGGCAGTGGCACGGGGACACCTGGCAGACCCGAGCGCTGGTCGAAGCGCTGGGCCTGTCACTGCGCGCCCTCACCGGCATCATGGGCCGGGTCGACGAACTGGCCGGCCTCCTGCGCACGGCGATCGAGGGGCGGTGGAAGGCGTACGTGGGCCCGGTGGCGGAGATCGTCGTGGTCGACGTGACGAGCGTGGGCGACGCGCTGCGCACGATGCACGCGGAGTTCTCGGACTTCGCCGAGCGCTACATGGGGCACCTCGTGGCCCGCAACGACGACGCCCGGCTCAAGGAGATCGCCGCCGAGCGGTCGGCGTACCTGCGCCGACTCGTGGACCACTTCTGGGAGTTGATCGGCGAGGCGGGCGAGGCGTCACCGCTGACGCTCGACCGCTGAGCCGCCGCTGCCACCGCCGTCGACCCGGGCGCGGGCGCGGGACGGACCCACAGGTCCACCCCGGCCGGGCGCCTTCGGTCGTACCGACTCAGCCGGCGCCCGCCGCGTAACGCGGCTCGACGACGCCGTCGTCCTCGATGTCGTCCCAGTCGATCTCCATCGTGGAGCGGCTGGTGAAGACGTTGAACAACAGGTTCAGGGAGATCGCCGACAGCGCGCCCAGGGTGATGCCGCTGTCGAGCACGGCCCGGACGTTGTCCGGCATGCGCTCGAAGAACGGCGCCACCGTGGTCGGCAACAGCGCGGCCCCCAGACTGACGGCCAGGATCAGCGCGTTGCGCTCCTCGCGCAGGTCGACCTTCCCCAGGATCTGGATGCCGACCGCCGCCACCATGCCGAACATGGACAGCGCGGCCCCGCCGAGCACCGGGTTGGGGATCGAGGCGACCAGGCTGCCCGCCTTCGGCAGCAGCCCCAGCACGCACATGAACACCCCGGCCGCGACGACCACGTACCGGCTCATCACCTTGGACATGCGCACCAGGCCGATGTTCTCGGCGAACGCCACGTACGGGAAGGAGTTGAGGATGCCGCCGAGCACCGTCGCGGCACCGTCGGCCCGCAGCGCCCTGGCGACCGTGTCGGTGTCGACCCGCTTGCGGGTGATCTCGCCGATGGCGTACACGTCCCCGGTGGTCTCCACCATCGTGATCAGCATGACGACGAGCATGGCGATCATCGGCAGCGGTTCGAACCGGGGCATGCCGTAGTGGAAGGGGGTGGTGACCCCGAACCAGTCGGTGTCGCCCACCGCCGAGAAGTCGGCGTCCCCGAACAGCCAGGCGACGGCGGTGCCCCCGACGAGGCCGAGCAGCACGGCGACGCTGCTGAGGAACGGCTTGCCGATGCGGGCCATGGCCAGGATGAAGAGGAGGGTGCCCAGGGCGTAGGCGAGGTTCTTCGGCTCCCCGTACGCGGGGGTGCCGATCAGCCGCGCGCCGCCGGCCGCGTCCTGGAGGGCCACCGGGATGAGGGTGATGCCGATGATCGTGAGGATCGTGCCGATGACGACGGGCGGGAAGTACGGCACCAGCTTGCTGAACACCGGCGCGAACAGGAACGTCGCGATGCCCGCCGTGATCACCGCGCCGTACACGACGAGCAGGCCGGCGGTGCCGCCGCCCGCTCCGAGGCCGATGGCGATCATGGGGGAGACGGCGGTGAAGGTGACGCCTTGGACCAGCGGCAGCCGCGCGCCTATCTTCCAGACGCCGAGCGCCTGGATGATCGTGGCGATGCCGCAGGTCAGCAGGTCCGCGTTGATGAGGTGGACGAGTTCCGCGCGGGAGAGCCCGAGGGCGCTGCCGAGGAGGACGGGAACGATGACGGCCGCCGCGTAGAACGCGAGGACGTGCTGGAAGCCGTACAGGGCGAGTTGAGGGAACGGCAGCAACTCGTCGACGGGATGCGTCTGCTGCTGCCGGGAGGACTGTCGGGTGACTCGTGCCATCTCTGCCTTGCCTTCGCGAGGTAGGTGAATGAGAAGACCGCCGCCCTCCAGCCCCGGGGGTGACGGGGCGAGGGCAGGTCGGCTCGTACCGAGCCGACGTCGGGCGGTGTTGCCGACACACGTCGCTCTGCACTCGAATATGGGCCCTGGATTGGCAGGACGCCCTTCGATCGGCGCACAAAGGCGCGGTTCTCCTTGCGATCCGAAGGAGGGTTCGACCGAGGGCGCTCACCATAGCCACATGTGGGCTTTCCTCGCGAGTAACCTCCGGCCGCCCGCGGGCGCCCTGCCGGCGACCCGGTCCCCGAGGCGGTCCGGCCGGTGCCCTGACCGGTCAGGCGCGGGGGTCCGGGGTGGCCTCGATGTGATCGGCGACGGCGACGAGCAGCACCCGCGTGCCCGGTTCCAGCGCGCGCCAGCGGTGGCGGATCCCGCCCGTCAGGTAGAGGGTGTCGCCCCGGCCCAGGTGGTGGGTGCGGCCGTCGGCCTCGACCTCCACCGTGCCGTCGGCGACGTACATCAGCTCGTCGTTGCGGTGCTCGAACGCCCGGTCCGCGTCGTGGCCCCCGGTGAACTCCAGGGCGTGCATCTGGTGGTGGCCGCGCACCAGCGGACGGACCCGGGCGGCCGGGTCCAGCCCGGGATCGGCGTCGGCGCGCACGATGTCCATCCGGCGCGGGCTTTCGGCGGCGGCCATCAGCTGGACCGCGGTCGTCTCCAAGGCGTCCGCGATGAGTTGGAGCGAGCGCATGCTGGGGCGGGCCCGGTCGTTCTCGACCTGGCTGAGGAACGGGGAGGAGAGGCCGGTCGACGCGGCCACCTCGGCCAGGGTCAGGTCGAGGCTCCTGCGCCGCCGGCGGATGCCCGCCCCGATCCGTGGGGCGGGGGCTTCGTCTGTCACGTGGCTCCTCGGTTCGGCTGCGTTCCGCCGATCATCTTCTCGCAGTCCGCGAGCGGCTTCGCACGGCCGTCACAGTGCCGCAACACTTCCCCGCTACCTTCTAACCCAGTTGGTGTCATCAAAGAAAGTTTCACAGGAGGACCCAATGTCCGCAGTCGACCAGAACTTCCGCCGCCGCCGGGGCACCGGTCTCATCGCGCTCGACCCCGACGTCTCGGAAGGCGGCTACACCCTCTTCGCCCCGCTCACCGGCACCGGCGAGGTGTACCTGATCGACCCCCACGGCACGGTCGTCCACCAGTGGAAGCTCCCGTACCGCCCCGGCCGGCACGCCCGCATCCTCGCCAACGGGAACCTCGCCTACAGCGGCGTACTCCCCGACGAGCCGGCCCTCTTCCCCATGTGGCACAAGTACCGGGGCGGCGTGATGCTCGAAGCCGCCCCGGACGGCACGATCCTGCGCGAATTCCGGGACCCGCTCCAGCACCACGACGCCCACCACCTCGGCGACGGCCGCCTCCTCTACACCGCGCTCGAACCGTTGCGCGGCGCCGACGCCGAGAGCGTGCGCGGCGGCGTACCCGGTTCCGAGGCGGACGCCACCGTGTGGGCCGACACCATCCGCGAGGTCGACGCCGACGGCGCGGTGACCTGGGCGTGGAGCGCCGCCGAACACCTCGACCGCGAGGAGTACGCCCTCCACCCCGCCTACTCGCGCGAGCACTGGCCCCTGATCAACAGCGTCGCACCGCTCGCCGACGGCAACATCCTGGCCGGCCTGCGCAGCGTGTCCGCGGTCGTCGTCATCAGCCGGGAGACGGGCGAGATCCTGTGGCGCACCGAGCCGGGCGTCGTCTCCCAGCAGCACGCGCCGACCGAACTCGCCAACGGGAACCTGCTCGTCTTCGACAACGGCGTCTTCCGCCCCCACGCGGACGTGCCGTACTCACGCGTCATCGAGATCGAGCGGTCGTCGGGCAAAGTCGTCTGGGAGTACCACGACCCGGCGCGCGAGGCGTTCTTCGCCCCGTTCATGGGCAGCGCGCAGCGCCTGCCGGGCGGCAACACGCTTGTCACGGACTCGCCGTCCGGCAGGCTCTTCGAAGTGACCCCAGAGGGCTACCTGTGCTGGGAGTACGTGGTCCCGTACTTCGGCGGATACCGTGAATCCGAGGTGCGCGGCCTGTTCCCCTCGGAGCCCAACGCCGTCTTCCGCGCCTACCGTTACTCCGCGCGCGAGCTGCCGTGGCTGAACGCGGAGACCACGTCGTGAGCGCCCCCGACACCCTGGAGTCCCGCCCGAAGGAGCCGGTGCCGCCGGTGGACGAGCGGCTCCCGCTGCGCCGGCTGCTGCCGCTGTCCGCGCAGCACGTCCTGGCGATGATCGCCGCCCCCGTCTCCACCACGTTCCTGACCGGCCAGGCCCTCGGACTCGACGCCGCCCGCACGGCGTCCCTGCTCAGCGCCACCCTCCTGCTGTGCGGAGCGGGCGCGTTGCTCCAGTCCCTGGGGTTCTGGCGGATCGGCGCCCGGCTGCCCTTCGTGATGCTGCCCGGCGGAGCGGCGACCGCCCTCTTCCTCCAGATCGCCAAGGACCACGGTCCCGCGACCGCCACCGGCTCCGTCCTCCTCGCCGCGGCGCTGTTGTTCGCCGTGCTGCCCTTCTACGCCAGGATCGTGCGGCTCTTCCCGCCGCTGGTCATGGGCACCACCGTGCTCTTGATCGCATCGCGATGATCCACGTCGCGGCCCAGCTGATCACCGGTCAGCGCGGGCCCCCGGGTACGCCTCCCCCTCGGCGGTGATCCTGGCGGCCGCCACCATCGGCTGCACCGTGCTGCTGCTCCTGGTGCTGCGCGGGGTCTGGCGCCAGACGGCGGTGCTGCTCGGCATGGGCGCGGGCGCCCTGATCGCGCTGGCCACGGGGCTGGGCGCCTTCGCGCCGGCGGGCGGCGGCAGCCTCGGCACGCCGGCGCTCCCGCGGCTCCTGCCGTACGGGGCCCCGCACTTCGACGTGCTCGCCGCCCTGCCGCTGCTCGTGTTCAGCCTCACCACCCTCGCCGAGTTCACCGGACAGACCGTCCTGAACAGCCAGACCGTGGGCCGGCAGTCCGACCCCGGACGCGACGTGCCGCGCGTCGCCAGGGCCGATGCGCTCGTCTCGGTCTTCGGCGCCCTGTTCGGTACCTCCCTGCTGGTCACCAGTGCGGAGAACATCGGCATCGGCCGCCTGACGGGCGTACGCAGCCGGTTCGTCACGGCGGGGGCGGGCGTGCTGCTGGTCCTGGTGGGTCTGCCGGCGCCGCTGTCCCGGCTGCTGGCCGCGATCCCGCCGCCGGTCGTCGGCGGATCCGCCCTCGTCATCTACGGGATCATCGCCGTCATGGGCGTCACCATGCTCGGGCGGGCGCTGCCGGCCGCGGCCGATCCGGGCTCGGGTGACAGCTCGTACGCGACGGTCGCCGCGCCGGCCCTGACGGCCGGTCTGCTGCCCGTGGTGGCGCCCGACCTCTACCAGGGGTTCCCCGGCTGGGCCCGGACGATCCTCGGCAGCGGGGTGGTGGCGGGCACGCTCGCCGCCGTACTGCTCCACGCGCTCTTCGGCCGGTTCGACCCGACCCGGCGGGCCCGGGCCTCGTAGGTATCCGCCTCCTCATGGCCTTGCCGGTGGACCGGGCGGGAGGCCCCGATGGAGTGAAAGGGCGGAGTCGGGGCCTTCCGCAGATACTGGGGAACGTGAGGCGTACCCGAACGGCGTTGCTCTGCGTTGCCGGAATCGTCGCCGCGATCCTCCCCACCGGCATCCCCTCCACGGCGGCCGCCGCGAGTGCGCCGCAGCCGTGTGTCGGCTCCCCGGAGTCCGAGGGCGGTCAGCCGGCCCGGATCAGGGCCGCCGTCCGGCAGGCGGCGCAGGACCTGCACCTGAACTCGGTGATCTTCAAGGCGGTATCCGGTGACCGCGACGTCGTCACCGGCGCCGTGGGGGAGTCGATGACGGGCGTCCCCGCCGACCCCGCCATGCACTTCCGCTCCGGTTCCGTCGCCATCGCGTACATGGCCACCGTCCTGCTCCAACTCGTCGACGAGGGCAAGGTGAGCCTGGACGACCCGGTCTCACGCTGGCTGCCCACGCTGCCGCACGCCTCCGAGATCACCCTGCGGATGCTCGGCAGTTCCACCTCCGGCCTCCACGACTACGTCACCGACCAGAAGTTCCTCACCGAACTCGAAGCCGCGCCCTTCCGGCACTGGTCCTTCTCCGACACCGTGGGCATCGCCACGGCCCATCCCCTCTGGTACAAGCCGGGCACGAGTTGGAGCTACTCGCACGCCAACTTCCAGATCCTGGGCGTCGTCCTGGAGAAGATCACCGGCACGCGCCTGGACCGGCTGCTGACCGAACGCATCACGACCCCGCTCGGGCTGTACGGGACGCAGAACTCCTTCACCCCCGACATCCCGGCCCCCGCGCTGCACGCCTTCACCTCCGAACGCGGCGTCTACGAGGAGTCGAGCTACTGGAACCCGTCCTGGACGACGGCGGCCGGCGCGGTCCTCACCAGCGACATCTGCGACGTCGCCCGCTCCGCCCGGGCCATCGGCAGCGGCGAACTCCTCTCCGCGCAGGGCCTCAAGACGCTGCTCGACCCCGGCACGGTCGGACTGGGCGGAAAGACCGACGCCTGCCCCGCCGACGTCTGCCTGAAGAACACCGCAGCCCAGCACTTCGGGTTCGGCGTCCTCGTCGTCCACGACTGGATCGTCCAGAACCCGTCGTTCAGCGGCTACGCGGCCGTGCAGGCGTACCTCCCGGCGCAGCGGCTGTCCATCGCCGTCAGCACGACGCAAGGCCCCAAGGCCACCGAGGAGAACCCGGCCCAGACGATCGCCTCCCGCATCGCACGGATCCTCGCCCCGGACCACCCGCTGACCACGCACTGAAAGCGCCGCCCGGATCCCCCGGGAGTACGCCCGATCACCCGTCCGGGGGAGGACGGGGACGGGCGCGCGCGTCCGCCGTTGAGGTCAGGGCGGGGCCGTGGCACGCAGCGCCTGGACGGCGGACCACAGGACCGAAACCAGCGGAACGGCGACCACCGCCCCCACCACCCCGGCGGCGATCGCGCCCGCGACCACCGACAGCGCCACGATCACCGGATGCAGACGCACGGCCCAGCTCATGACCAGGGGGTGCAGCAGATGTCCTTCGATCTGGCCGATCACCACGATCAGCACGATCACCAGCCCGGCGATCAGCGGCCCCCGGGTGGCCAGCGCGATGATCGCGGCGACCGCGAGGGCGACGGGCGAACCGATGAGCGGGATGAACGCCGCGACGAACTCCAGCAGGGCCAGCGGCACCGCGAGCGGCACGCGCAGGACGAGCAGGGCGACGCCGACGAGAATGGCGTTGGTGCCGGCGACCAGCACGATGCCGCGGGTGTAGCCGGTGAAGGTGCGCCACGACGCACGGCCGACGACGGCGACCCGGTGGCGCGCGCCGGCCGGGAGCTGGTCGCAGAACCACTGCCAGTGCCGGTCGCCCGAGTGGATGAAGAACACCGAGCAGAACAGGGCCAGCGCGGCCACCGTCAGGACCTCCACGAAGCGCCCCGCCCCGCTGACGGCGGTGTTCAGGATGTCCGAGCGGTGGCTGGAGAGGTACTCCCCGATCCGGGCCTGGGCATCGCTCAGCGCGTGCGCGTTCAGCCGCAGCGGCGGGCGCTCCAACCAGGGCTGCATCCGAGCCAGGCCGTCCTTGAACTCGGTCACCAGCGTGTCCCATTCGCCGGCGACGGTCTCGCCGACGAACGCGAGCACGCCCAGGACGAGGATGATGCTGCCGATCAGGGCACAGGCGACGGCGAGCGGTCGCGGAACGCGCCGGGCCAGCAGGTCGGCGAGGGGCCGCAGCATCGCCGTCACCACCAAGCCGAGGAAGACCGCGACGGCGACCTCGTGGAACCGTCCGAGGACGGCGAAGACACCGTAGGCGAAGCCCGCGAGGACCAGGATCCGCCAGGCGTACCCGGCCACCGTGACGAGCAACGGAGCCACGGCCGTCGGACCGGGGACGGGGCGGCGGCCGCGGGCCCTGCGGGCGGAGGACCGGATTCGGGCGCGCGTGTCGTCCGTGTCCCGGCGTGCCGGGCGCGCTGTCGATCGCCTGGACATTACGCGCCGGCGCCCGGGCCCTCGTCGGCCGCGGCGGCCACGGCCGCGTTACGACGGGTGACGACGACGGTCGCCGCGGCCGCGCTGACGGTGAAGGCCAGCAACAGGACGGCCGGCCGGTCCAGCCGGTGGCGCGTGAAGTGGTCGAGGGAGAACTCCCCCGGCCCGGCGAGGCCGAGCGCGGCCGCGACGAAGCCGAGGAAGGCCGGGTACTCGAAACCGCCGCCCTGGGCGAAGAACCCGGCCGGCGCGTGGACGGAGACGGCCCCCGCCATCGCGCCGGCCGCAGCGGCGCCCGCCGCGGGCGTGGCCAGCCCCAGCGCGAGCAGCGCACCGCCGCCGGCCTCGCCGAGCCCGGCGGCCAGGGCACTGGGGCGCGCCGGGGCGAACCCCATGTGCTCCATCGCCCGGGCGGTGCCTTCGAGGCCACCCCCGCCGAACCAGCCGAAGAGCTTCTGGGCGCCGTGGGCCATGAGTACGCCACCCGTACCGAGGCGCAGGGCCAGCAGCCCGAGGTCCTTGCGATGGCAGAACGGCATGGGCCGGACCTTTCCCTAGGCGTGGAACCGGATGAAGACTTTGACCGCAAGCCTCACCCGGTCACACCGCCCGCGCGCGCCACCGCAGCCGAATGGCCCAGCCGCCCAGCCGCCCAGTTGTTCAGTTGTTCTGGGTGGCGTCCGCGTCCGCCTCGGAGGCGGCGGCGTCGGCGGCGTCCAGGTTGTCCCGCATCTCCTTGACCTTGGCGTCGTCGGACACCGACCGGGGCTCCTTGGGCTGGGCGCTCGCGCCCGGCCCGCAGCCGGTCAGCAGCAGGGCCGCCCCGGCGGCCAGCGCGGCGAGGCCGGCGGCGGCGCGGCCGGTCACTTGGACTTCTGCGCGGCGCACCAGGTGCTGACCGCCTTGAGGTCCGTCTGCCGCTTCTGCAGCGTGGGCAGCAGGTTCTTGCGGGCGGTCAGCCGGTCGTTGAGGTAGGTGTAGATCTCGGTGTGACCCTCGGACTTGGCGTTCGCGACGCGCTGCTCCAGCCGGGCGATCGAGCCGGAGACGGTGGCGTCACCGTTCAGCCGGGTCACCGCGGCGTCGACGCGGCCCTCGGTCTTGGGCAGACGCTTGCAGACGGCCTTGGCGCCGTCGCCCTTGGGCGCGGACTTCGACGAGGGCTTCGGCGTCGCGCCGGCGGCCGGGGCGCCGGCGTCGGCCTGCGCGGGAGCGGCGGTGAACAGGGCGCCGGTCAGCGCGACGGCGCCGATCGTGGCGGCGGTCCTACGGCTGTGGAGCATGATGGTATCCCCTTCGTACGGACTGGGCCGGAACCTCGAACGGACCGGCCGAGCAGGACGGTAGGGGCGGTCTTTGTGGTTTTCTTGTGGGTCCTCCGGCGGTCGCCCTCGGTCCGCGGCCGGTCGGCCGTCCTCAATCGCCGCGCGAGATCCAGTCGCGGCGGGAGGGGAGCGGCGGAACGGGGGTCTCCGGGGCCGACAACGGCAGGCGCACCTCGAAGCGCGCGCCCCCGCCGCCGGGCGCCGACCCGACGGTGACCGTGCCCCCGTGCAGCGCCACCTGCTGGGCGACCAGCGTCAGCCCGAGCCCCGAGCCGGGGCTGCCCGGGCGGTGGTGGAAGCGCCGGAAGACCGCTTCCCGCTCCTCGGGCGGGACGCCGGGCCCCGCGTCGTCCACGGTCAGGACCGCGTACCCGCCCTCCGCGCGCAGCCGGACGGAGACCTCGGGCGACTCGTCCGGCAGGTGTCCGTGCGTCACGGCGTTGCCCAGCAGGTTGTCGAGCAGGATGCGCAGCCCCGCCTCCCAACCGCGCACCCACAACTCGGCCGGGAGTTCCGCGCCCAGCCGGGCTTCGGGACGCCGTCGCCCGGCTTCGCCCAGCGCGGTGTCCACCAACTCCGCCAGGTCGAGCGGGCCGAACGCGGACGCCTCCACCAGGTCGCCCCGGGCCAGCATCCGCAGCGCCGTCAGCAACTCCAGCAACCGGGCGTGATCGGCTTTGAGGTCCCGGACCACCTCGGCCCGTTCGGCGGCGGAGAGGTCGGGGTGGGCCGCGAGCACGTCGAGGTCCGTCCGCATGCTCATCAGCGGTGTGCGCAGCTCGTGCGAGGCGGCGGAGGAGAACGAACGGGCGGTCTCCAGCGCCTGCTCCGTCCGGACCGCCTGCTCGTCGTAGCGGGCCAGCAACTGGCCGATGGCCGAGGAGAGTTCGTCCACCTCGGCGATGTTCACCGGCGCCGTGGCGAAGGCAGCGGCGCCCGCGCGCGGATCGAGCGCGGCGGCCCGGCGGCTCAACCGCCGTACCGAGGCGGTGGCCCGCCCGGCCAGGCCGTACGCGATCAGCCCGGCCACCGGAGCCGACAACAGCGCGACGAGTAGCACCCGGCCGCGCACGGCGACGAGTTGCGGGTCCGCGGCGGAGGCGGGGGCGACCAGCCAGAGCGTCCCGGGCGCCGTGCCCGTCACCGGGACGGCCAACACCCGCCAGGCGTGCCCCTTGGCGCGGACCGTCACGGGCCCGTCCGGCGTCCCCACGGGCAGCCGCGCCGGATCGGCGGGCTGGGGGCCGCCCTCCAGGACGACGGTCCCGTCCGCGGCCCGCACCCGGATACCCGCGTCGAGGGCGTCACCCAGGACCTTGCGGTGCTGGTTCTGCTCCACCTTCGGCCGGCCCTTCAGCTCGGCCGCGAGCAGCGTCCGGACATCGGGGAGGACGGCGGAGGCCCGGCCCCGCAGCCGGGAGTCCTGCTGTTGGTGCAGGTCCCGGGTGACCAGCCCGAGCACGAGCAGCCCCGCCGCGAGCACCAGCAGCGGCACCACCACGGTCACCGAGAGCGCGATGCGGGTGGCGAGCTTCACGACCCGCTCCGGCCGTCCGGCACGCGCAGGACGAAGCCGACCCCGCGCACCGTATGGATCAGCCGCGGCCGGCCGCCCTCCTCCAGCTTGCGCCGCAGGTAGCTGACGAAGGTGTCGACGGCGTCGGTGCGCACCTCGAAGTCGTACCCCCACACCCGGTCCAGCAACGTGTCCCGGGTGAGGACGATCCCGGCGTTGCGCACGAACTGCACCAGCAGTTCGAACTCCCGCCTGGTCAAGTGGACTTCGGCCGCACCGTGGCGCACCTGGCGGGTCGCCTCGTCCACCACCAGCGGCCCGGCCCGCAGCACGTCCGAGGGAGCCTGGGCCGGCCGGCGCCGCAGCAGGGCGTGCAGCCGCAGCACCAGTTCCTCCAGCGCGAACGGTTTCACCAGGTAGTCGTCGGCCCCGGCCTGCAACCCGGCGACCCGGTCCGCCAGCTCGTCGAGCGCCGACAACATGAGGACGGGCGTCTCGTCGCCCCGCTCGCGCAGGTCCCGGCAGACCTCCGTGCCGGTCAGGCCGGGCATCGACACGTCCAGGACCACCACGTCCGGCTTCCCGTCGGCGAGCACCCGCAGCGCGCCCGGACCGTCCTCGGCGAGGAGCACCGTGAAGCCGCTCAACCGCAGCCCGCGCTCCAGCGAGCGGCGGATGGCCGCGTCGTCGTCCGCCACCAGCACCAGCCCTCGGGACGGCCCACCGGTCACCTTGCCCACCTCCTGTCGGGCCCGACCCTCTCACGCCCCCGACCGGTCCCGGAACCCGGGCCCGCGCCGGAACCCGGGCCCGCGCCGGGCCGCCGGCCTCAGGGCCGGATCAGCAGCTTGCCGCGGGCGTGACCCGACTGGCTCAGCTCCTGCGCCTTCGCGGCGTCCGCCAGGTCGAACACCTCACCGAGTCGCACCCGCAGCCGGCCCTCGGCGGCCAGCCGGGCGTGCTCGGCCAGACCGGCGCGGATCGCGGCCGGGTCCGTACCGCCGCCGGTGAAGAGAACCCCGTGCGCGGCGGCGTCCGGATCGGCGATGGTGACGACGCGCTCCGCGGAGCCGCCCGCCAGCTCGATGGAGAGGGGCAGCACGCCTTGGCCCGCCGCGTCGAACACCGCGTCCACACCGTCCGGCGCGGCCACCCGTACCCGCTCGCCGAGACCGTCCCCGTACTCGACCGCGACGGCTCCCAGGGAACGCAGGAAGTCGTGGTTGGGCAGCGAAGCCGTGCCGATGACGGTGATCCCCGCGGCCACCGCGAGCTGGACCGCCACCGAGCCGACCACTCCGGCGGCGCCGTGCACCAGCAGCGTCTCGCCCGCCCTCACCCGCAGCAGGTCCAGCACCCGCTGCGCGGTCTCACCGGCCACCGGCAACGACGCGGCCCGCTCGAAGGACAGCCCGGCCGGCTTGCGGACGATGTCGTCG
Organism: Streptomyces sp. NPDC046557; assembly: GCF_040645975.1. NCBI lineage: Bacteria > Bacillati > Actinomycetota > Actinomycetes > Kitasatosporales > Streptomycetaceae > Streptomyces > Streptomyces sp. NPDC046557. The sequence continues at coordinate 40,002 of NZ_JBEYZH010000001.1, read as the reverse complement.
GCGATGGCGTACGCGGCGTACGCCCCAGTCCGCGTCCACCCCAGGACCTCGTCACCGACGGCGACATGGGTGGCGCCCTCGCCGATCGCGTCCACGACACCGGCGAACTCCACCCCCGGGACCACTGGGAACACGCTCGGGTAGAACTCCTCGACCCAGCCGTAACGCCGCTTGTGGTCCAGCGGATTGACGCCGGCGGCCACCACCTTCACCCGGACCTCGCCGGGGCCCGGCTCCGGCTTGTCGATCTCCTCGTGACGCAGGACTTCCGGGCCGCCGAACTCGTCGTACACGATCGCTTGCATGTCAGTCTCCCCGCTGTGACCGCTTGTCGGTCGATGGCTCAAGCCTCTGGCCGGACGGAGGGGAAACCGGCCCGTCTTCGGGCCAGTCCGACCTGGTCGAAAGTCCAGTGGCGGGCAGGGTGGCTCCGACTACGCTGACCGCATGGAGCCGACCGTGACCGCCCCGCCCCTCACCGCCCCGCCCCTCACCGTCGTGCCACCCACGGTCACGCACCCCGAGGTCACGCCCCCCACCGCCGTGCCCCCGACCACCGGAACGGCCGCCGCGCTCGCGGCGGGTGAGGCGACGCTGGTGGCGCTGGCCGCCGGATACGACGTCATCAGGCAGCCGTTGGGCGAGATCCTGCCCCGGCTCTCGGCGGTCCTCACCCCACTGGTGCCGCACCGGGCCGCCGCCGAACTGTCCACGCACTGCGCCCACTCGCCGTTCAAGTCCTTCGGCGACGAGGTGTACGCGACCCGGATCGGCACCGCGGACATGGAGCCGCTGTTCCTCGCCGGCGCCGCGGGACGGCCCTGGCAGGGCAGGGCGACCATCGCCGGGGCCGACCGGCCCGTCATCGCGGTCATGTCCGACGCGACGCAGCGGGGCGCGCTGCTGGTCCTCGTACGGGACGAGGGCGCGGCCCCCGCCGACGCCGCGGCGCTCGCCGCGGTCCAGGCGCTGTGGACCCTGGTGACCAGCCACCTCGACCGGCTGTCCACCGAGGCCGCGCCCGGCGCGCTCGCCCGGTCCCGCGCCGCGGCCGACACCCGCGCCCGGGTCATCGCCGAACTGGGCGCCCGCCACAGCGCCACGCTGACCGCCCTCCTCGGGGTCCTGCGCAGCCGCAACCTCCCCGACGCGGCCGCGCGTTCGACCGCCACCGAACTCGCCGTGTCGGGACTGGCCGAACTGCGGGCCGAGGCCGAACGGGACCAGGCCATGGCGGAGGAACGGGTCGACGAGGCGTTCGCCCGGCTCGCGGACTCGCTGCGCCCGCTGCTGCGCCACAGCCCGGTACGACTGGAGCTCGGCGCACCCGACTCCACCCGCGGCGTGCCCGCCGACGTCGCCCACACGGCGCGGGCCATCGCCCGCGAGCTGCTGCTCGCCGTCCTCGAACAGGACCCCGTCACCCGCGTCCACGTCGGCTGGCAGGTCGTCGGACAGGAACTGCGGGTGACCGTACGCGACGACGGCCCGGGCGGGATGAGCTACTGCGGCCTGGGCCCCACCCGGATCGCGGACCGACTGGAGGTCCTCGGCGGACGCCTCGACATCGACCCCGTCCCCGGCTGGGGCACCACCGTGACCGCGCTCATCCCGCTGACCACCCCCGACGCCCCCGCGGCCGGCGCGATCGACCCACTGGGAGCGCTGGGCGCGAGGGAACTCGAAGTCCTCACCCGGCTCGCACGAGGACACCGCAACCGCGCCATCGCCCAGGAACTCCACATCAGCGAGTCGACGGTCAAGTTCCACGTCGCGAAGATCCTCACGAAGCTCGGCGTCGCCTCCCGCGGCGAGGCGGCGGCCCTCTTCCACGCGGTCGCGTGAGCGGACAGCCCTTAGACTGCGCCCCATGGCGCGGCTCGACACGCACGCTCTGGTGCGGACCTGGGACATCCTGCCCTCGCGGGGACACACCACGGCGTGGGCGGAGCTCGCCGGAGGGCGGTTGCGCGCGCGGGGCCGGGCCGTGGGGCTGGAACCGGCGCCCTACTGGCTGGCGTACGAGCTGGAGACCGGCCCCGACTACGTCACCCGGCGCCTGTCCGTGACCGTCGAGACCCACGACACGACGATCGGCCTGGACCTGCGGCGCGACGACGAGGGACGGTGGACCGGCGACGGCGGGCCCCGACCCGACCTCGACGGCGCCCTCGACTGCGACCTGGGCCTGTGCCCGCTCACCAACACCATGCCCGTGCTCCGGCACGACCTCCATCGACGGCCCGACGCCGGCGCGCGCGACTTCCTGATGGCCTGGGTCTCCGTGCCGGACCTCGCGGTGAGCGCGGACCGGCAGACGTACACACCGCTGGGGCAAGCCCCGACCGGCGCCCGGACGATCCGCTACGAGTCCGACGACTTCCGCAGTGACGTCATCTTCGACGCCGACGGCCTGGTCGTGGACTACCCAGGGCTCGCCACCGCCGTGCCCGGCCCCCGGCCCTGACTCCCCGGCCCCGACCGCACGGCCCGGGCCCGACGGCCGGCGCGGGGGGGCGGTGTCCGTGCGATGGCCGCTCCGGGACCGCCGGGCCACCATGGAGGTGCACCCTTCGTGGCGGACCACACCCCCCGGGAGAACGCCATGGCGTACCACGACACGGCACCCGCGGACGTCCTGGTGGTGGGAGCCGGACCGGTCGGTCTGTCCGCCGCCGCCGAGCTGCGCCGCCGGGGGACCTCCTGCCGCGTCGTCGACCGGCTCCCGGCCAGGCTCCCCTACGCGAAGGCCGTCGGCATCCAGCCCCGCACCCTGGAGGTCTGGGACCGGATGGGCCTCGTCCAGGCCGTCCTCGACATCGCCGTACCGATGCGCGGGCAGCTCATGTACGAGAACGGCGTCGCGAAGACCCGCATCGAGCTGTCGCTGCCGCCCGACGTGCCGTACGGGTTCGCCGCCCTGCCGCAGTACGAGACCGAACGCATCCTGGAGGAGTACCTGAACCGGTTCGGGACCGCGATCGAGCGCGAGACCGAACTGGTCTCCTTCACCCAGGACGCCACGGGCGTCACCGGCCTGCTGCGCACCCCGCACGGCGAGGAGGAGGTCCGTACGCGCTTCCTCGTCGGCTGCGACGGCGCGCACAGCCTGGTGCGCGAAGGTCTCGGACTGACCTTCGAGGGCGGCGCCCTGCCCGACGAGTACATGCTGGCCGACATCGAGGTCGACTGGGACATGCCCTACGGGTACGGCGTGCGCAGCGAACACCGCAACGCCGAGGGCGCCGTCGACGACCTGCTGGTGTGCATCCCGCTGCCGGGCGAGCGCCGCTACCGCGTGTCGATGCTGGTGGCGCCGGAGCTCTCCACCGCGGCGCGGGCCGGCACCGATGAGGTGGCGCACGGCCTGGAGGGCGGCCGGGCGCCCGAGTTGGCCCACGTACAGAAGGTGCTGGACCGGCTGTCGCCCCGGCCCACCACCGCGTCCGCGCTGCGCTGGTCCTCCGTGTTCCGCATCAGCCACCGGCTGGTGAACCGGTACGGCGGGGGGCGGGTCTTCGTCGCCGGGGACGCCGCGCACATCCACCCGCCGACGGGGGCGCAGGGCATGAACACCGGAATCCAGGACGCCTGGAACCTGGCGTGGAAACTGGCCCTGGCCGTCGACGGCGACGCCGACCCGGACCTGCTCGCGAGCTACGACGCCGAGCGCCGGCCCGTCGGCTTGGAGGTCGTCGGGCGCACCGTCCGGCACGCCGCCCACGGCATCCACACCGACCGCGGTGACCCGATGAGCGTGCTGCGGCGTGAGGCGCAACTCCTCGTCGGCTACCCGGACAGCCCCCTCGTCCAACCGGCGGAGCCCGAGGCCGGGCCGGGCCCGCGGCCCGGCGAGCGCGCGCCGGACTGCGGTGGGCTCCGCACCGCCATCGCCGCGTACCCGCTGCGCCTCTTCGACGTGCTGCGCGGCCGGGAACACACCGTGGTGCTCTACGGGAAGGGGCCCGAGGTGCCCGACGTGGCGCACGTCACCGAGGTCGTCCACGAGTTGGCGCCGGACCGCGTGAACATCTGCGCGGTGCTCGCCACCACCGACGCGGGCGGGGCTGCCCCCTTCCCCGTCTACCGCGACGGGGCGGGCGAGTTCGCCCGGCTGTACGGGGTGGGGGAGGACCCCACGCTCTTCGTCGTGCGTCCCGACGGCTACCTGGGGGCCCGCCTGTGCCCGCCGGGCGGTCCCGGGCTCGGCTCGTACCTCTCGCGCGTCTTCGCACCGTAGACCGGGCCGGCCCGGAAGGAGGTCCGAGACATGCGACGAGCCCCCCGCGCAGCCGTCCTGGCGGCGCTCACCGCCGCGCTGACCCTCTGGGCGGGACTGCCGCCCGCCACCGCCCGGCCGCCCGTCCCCACCCCGGCCCGCGCCCCCGCCCCCTCCGCGGACGGGGGTGACACCGTTCGGCACGTCGACATCGGTGGTGGGCGCACCGTGTACCTGCGCTGTCGGGGCACCGGGACGCCGACCGTCGTCCTGGTGTCGGGCCTGCACGAGGCGTCCGACGGTTGGACGATGACCGACACCGCGCCGCCCGTACCGAAGGCGCCGGCGGTCTTCCCGGGCGTGGCGGCCTTCACCAGGGTCTGTCTGTACGACCGGCCCGGCACCCTGCGCTACACCGATCCGCCCACCCTCACCACCCGCAGCAGCCCGGTGACCGGCACCCGCGAACTCCCCGACGCCGTCCGCGACCTCGACCGCCTCCTGACGGCGGGCCGGGTCCCGGAACCGTACGTGCTGGTCGGCCACTCCTACGGCGGGATGATCACGCTGCTGTACGCGAAGCGGCACCCGGACCGGACCCGCGGCCTCGTCCTCGTCGACGCGCTGGCTCCGGCGTTGAAGCGCGGCCTCGGCACCGACTGGGCCGACTACGTGAGTGGGCTGCGCCACCCGGGCACCCCCTACGACGCCGACCCGGCGTTCGAGCAGGTCGACATCGACGGGGCGGTGACGGCCATCGACCGGGCCGGTCCGCTGCCACACGTCCCGATCGCCGTCCTCAGCAAGACCGAACCCTTCGCCGCGCCCCCCTCGATGCCGAAGCAGCTGCTGACCCACCTGGAAGTGGCCTGGCCCGAGGCCCAGCGGTCGCTCGTGGCACTGGCGCCGCAGACCCCGCACCTGCTCGCCACGGGCAGCGACCACTACGTCCAGCTCCACGACCCGGACCTCACGACGGCCGCCGTCCGCCTGGTCGTGGACCGGGCCCCCGGCGGCTGACGACCCCGCCTCCGCCCGTCAGCAGTACCGGCGCATGATCTGCGTCGCCCGCTCCGGCCGGCTGGTGGCCCCCCGGGGCCCGAACCCCGACATGTAGGGCTTGATGTCGAGCACGGGCGTGCCGTCCACCGCGTCGAGACCCCGCACGTGGACATCGAGCCCGTCGACGCGCAGCAGTCGGCAGCGGGAGACCCCGAGCAGGTTGGGGCGGTTCTTGCCGCGCCGGGCGAAGATGCCGACCAGTGGCCAGTCGGTGTTGCCGCGCGGGTGCGCGCCCCGATCTCCACCTAGTCGGCCGGGACCCGGTCGAAGTGGTAGACGACTTCCAGGTGCGAGAAGGAGTCCAGCCCGGGCGAGCGCCTCCGGTCCGAACCGCCCGTCCAACCGGATCACCGCCGACACGCCCTCCCACGCGTCGTCGTGGACATCGGTCCGGCCGCCGACGACCCGGCCGACCGGGTCGGATACCACCTCGGTCCGGGCACTGTTCCGTCCGCGGTTTCACCCCGCGCGGGCGCGCTCCCACTCCCTGTTGAACTGGGCCCCCGCCAGCAGCGCGAGGTTGGCGAACCACAACCACACCACGAAGACGATGACCCCGGCCAGCGAGCCGTACAGGCGGCCGTAGGTGTTCAGTTGCGTGTAGAGGGTGAAGGCGAACGACGCGCCGAGCCACAGGGCCGCCGCCAGGACTCCCCCCGGCAGCCCGCGCCGAATGCCGCGGGTGCACGCGGGCCCGGTACGGAAGAGGACCAGAATCAGCAGGGTGACCACCACCAGCAGGACCGGCCAGCGCAGTACCGTCAGGCTCCGCACGCCCACCCCGCCGGCCGCGGCGATCCGGTGGGCGAGCGGACCGGACGCGACCAGACCCACGGCGCCGACCACGAGGAGCAACAGGAGCAGGGACGCGGTGATGAGGAGCGTGTGCGCCGCGCGCAGCGGCGGTCGGGTGTCGGGGACCCGGTGCATCGTGTGCAGGGCCCGGCGGAACACGGCGAGATAACTGCAGGCGGACCACAGGGCGCTCACCACCCCGCCGAACGCGAGGGTCCACACCGAGGTGTGCGCCGCCGACAGGCCGTTCAGCGCGTCCTGGAGCACCTGGGCGGACTGCGGAGGCGCGTAGGAGGTGAGGTCGGACACGAGGCGCTGCCGCGTCGCGTCCCCGAGCAGCCCCACCAGGGAGACGGCGACGACGAGCGCGGGCAGCAGCGCGAGCAGGCCGTAGTAGGTGAGGGCCGCCGCGGAGTCCGCGACGTTGTCGTGCCACAGCCGTACGGCGGTACCGCGCAGCGCCCTGCGGGCGCGCGCCGCGACGGCCGCGGCGGGGGCGGGAACGGCGGCGGGGGCCGGCCCACGGCGCCCTTCGCTGTGCGGAGTCGATGTCACAGCGCGCTCGTGCCCCTCACGCCCGCGCCCATGCGCCCCCTGCCCGCGCGCCCCCTCCCGGACTACGAAAGGCTCGACCACACGGGCGCACGGCGTTTGGTGAAGTAATCCGCGTCCTTGGGGCGGCCCGCGTCGTGACCGGCGGGACGGGGGGCCGGTTCCAAGTGGGGTATGTACTTCGAGCAGTGGATGTACGCCTCCTCCACCGTGAGGTGGACCCACAAGTGGGGGCTGCGCCCCGGCGCGACGTCGACGGGCAGGGCGGGGTGGACGCGGCGCAGGTCGGCGTCGTCGTAGAGCCGGGCGACGCCGTTGACGTGCAGCCCCACGTGGTGGTGGGTGAAGTCCACGAAGAGCATGCCCAGGTGGGGGTTCTCGCTCATGTTGCCGGCGCTGGCGAGCACACCGTTCCCGCGGAACTCCGGGTAGGCGAGCGTGTGGTCGTCGATGACGTGGACGAATCCGGGCGGCCCGGCGCGGAAGCTGGCGTCGCACTCCCCGCGGGAGTCGGCGGTCGCCAGGAAGACCATGATCTGGCGGCCTATGAACTCCCGCATCTCGGACGTGAGGTGGGGGCGCACCTGCTGGTCGTAGAAGCGGGCGGCGCGCTCGGTCGTACCCAACTGCTGCTGCAGCCGGTGCTCACCGGCCGAACCGAACGACGGTGGAGGGAAGATCACGGGACTTCTCCTGGGAGGGGGACGGGGGAGCGGTTCAGCGAGCCGACAGGACGGGAGTCTCGAACGGGTCGTGATGGATGCGGTCGGGCAACGTACCGTGCCGGGTGAGCGTTTCGCTGGCGGATTCCACCATTGGTGCCGGTCCGCTGAGGAACACGTCGTGCTGGTACCACGGTCCGTATTCGGCCAGTACCTGCGGCAGCGATCCACGGATGCCGGGGATGTGCTCGTGCGAGACCGCGCCTCTGAGGGTGAGCCAGTGGTACTTCTGGGCCATGCGCAGCATGTCGTCGACGCCGTACAGCTCGGCGCCGGTGCGGGCACCGAGGAACAGGTCCACCTGATGGCGTCCCCCTCGGCGGGCCACCTCCTCGACGAGGGCGCGGATGGGGGCCAAACCCGTACCGCCGGCGACGCAGAGCAGGTCGCTGTGGACCGCCGCGTCCAGCACCATGTCGCCCATCGGGGGGCCCAGGCGTACGACGTCGCCGACCGCGGCCCGGTGCACCAGCGCGTCGCTGACCGAGCCGCCGGGCACCGCCCGGACGTGGAAGGTGAGGGTGCCGTCCGCGCGGGGCGCGTTGGCGGGGGAGTAGTAGCGCCACAGCTTCGGCCACCACGGGGTCTCCAGGCTCACGTACTGACCGGCCTGGTAGTCGTAGGGCAGGTGGGGCCGTACCGTGACCTCGGCGATGCCGTGCCCGCGCGGGACCCGGTGCACCACTGTGGCGGGCCAGACGGCGGGCCGCACGGCCGCGTCCTCCTCGGCGGCGTCGATCATGACCTGGGAGACCACGCCGTACGCCTTCGCCCACGCGTCGGCGACGTCCTGCGTCCAGGCGGGGCCGGCGTAGCGGGCGAGCGAGGCCAGCAGGCACGCGCCCACCGCGGGGAAGTGCGCGGCGAGGGTACCGAACTTGCGGTGGTCGCGGCCGAGGTGCCCGCAGAAGCGGACAAGGTTCGCGGGGTCGTCGACCACGTCCACGATGTGCAGGAGCGCGCGCAGGAGGCGACCGCGCTGGGCGTCCATCCCGGACGGGAACATGGGCCGCACCTCGGGGTGGCGGGTGAACAGGATGGCGTAGAAGTACACCGTCATCTCCGCGGCCACGGGTGCGACCGCCGCCGCCGATGACTTGATCAGGTGTATCTCGTGCTCCGACAAGGGGGCCTCGGCGGACGGGCGTTCCGCGTCGCCGGAGGCGTATGCCCGTTCCTCCGCGCGCTCTCGGTCGGGTGTACTGCCGGGACGGCCGATCCGGAACCTCAAGGGACCAGCGCTCCCCCGCTCGTCCTCCGGGCCGGTCCCAGCCGGGCGTAGCGGTGGATGTCCTCCCTGGAGCAGGCGGGTTCCGGGGCGGTCGCGTGGCCGGAACCTTCACCACATCTCCATATGGGGTGGGGGGAGGGGGAGTCGGAGCGGAAGCGCATGGATCCTCATCGGGTAGGCGTGCCTGGTCAACGAAGCGGACGAACTAGTTCCGTGCCGCCCATGATCTTCGATCGGGGTCGTCGACCAAGGGAAGGGGTGTATCCGCTAGAACTTACCCCCGGTTCTTGTCGCATTGCCCCGGCCCCTCATGAGGTATGCGCGGGGAGTCCACCGAATCTTTTCGGCCATCCGCCGCGCCCGCCGGCGGTTCCGGACGTTCGGCCACGATCTCCGGCTCCAACCCCTGCGCGGGCGTGGTCCGACCGCGTCCGACCTCCGCCCGCCACGCCTCGAAGGCCAAGGTGGTCGCCGTGACCACGGCCAGACCCAGCAACCAGCCCCCCACCACGTCGCTGACCCAGTGCACGCCCAGGGCCACCCGGGTGTAGCCGACCCCGAGGACGGACACCACCGCGAGCGCCCACGGGAGCGGACGCCAGGCATGCGGCACCAGCGGCAGCAGGGCCAACAGCAGAACGGCGCACGAGGTGGTGGCCGTCATGGCGTGGCCGGAGGGGAAGGAGAAGCCGGGCGCCTGGGAGACGGGGTCCGGCAGATGGGGCCGGGTCCGCTCGACCACGTTCTTCACCAGCAGACCCAGCAGGCCGCCCGCCGTCGCGGTGACCGCCGCCCACAGTGCCAGGCGCACCGCCCCGCGCAGCAGGAGCCACACCACCAGCGCCGCCACCAGCAGGCGCATCGTCACCGGGTCCCACACCACGTGCGTGAGGAAGTCGAGCACCCGCACCCACGCGGGATGGTCCAGTGCGGTGCGGTGGAGCCGCTCGGCGGCGCCCTCGTCCAGCCGCTGCAACGGCGCCCACCGGGACTCCACCAGGACCAGGGCGACCGCGAAGGGCACGGACACCAACGTGGTGGCCGCGACCGTCGTCACCAGCCGCGCCCCGAACCGGGCGTCGGGCCCGAAACGGCCGGACAGGAGCCGGGCGACGCGTCGCCGGGGGTGGATGGGGCGTGTCGCCATGGTGTTCGTGCTTCCCTTCGGGAGTTGGTCGGATCTGTCATCGTGCCCTGCCGGGGCGCCTGTCCGGGTTCGGACGGCGGGGTCAGACGCCGGGATCCTCGGTGACCGGGTCCCTGACCCCGGCCCGAACGGCCTCCAGTTGGGCGGCGAAGGCCAGGCCCAGGAAGAGGGCCATCGACGTGAGGTAGGACCACAGCAGCAGGGACACGAAGGCGCTGAGCGGCCCGTACACGGTGGCGAAGGAGCCGCCGGCCCCCACGTACAGGCTCAGCCCCCACGTCGCCACCAGCCACAGCACCAGGTAGACCGTGGCGCCGAAGGCCAGCCAGGTGTAGCCGGGCTGGGTGCGGCGGGGGGAGAGGCGGAAGATGGCGCTGGTGGCGAGGATCGCCAGCAGGATCCCGACCGGCCGGCGCAGCAGTTCCCACACGTGGACCGTGCCGGCGCCGAGGTGGTAGACCTCCGCCGCCGCCCGGCCCAGGTCCGCCCCGAGGACGGTGACCGCGAAGCTGAGCCCCAGCGGCAGCCCGGCCAGCACGGACATCACCAGCCCTCGGGTGTACTTCGAGAGGAACGGCCGGTCGCGTTCCGTGCCGTAGATGCGGTTGGCTCCCCGCTCGACCTGGCACAGGCTCGTGGTCACGTTCACCACCGAGAACAGCAGGCCGAGCCAGAGGGCGACCTGGCTCCCGTCCCCGGCCCGGTGGTGGCTCCGCGCCAGCGCGTCGTCCACGACGTCCTGGCTCGGCCCGCTCGCCAGCCGGCGGATCGTCAGCTCCGCCACCCGCCCGATGTCCTCGGTGTGCAGCACGCCGGACAGGCCGACGAGGGCGATGGCGAGCGGGACGATCGACAGCACCGTCTGGAGGGCCAGCGCCCTGGAGTGGCTGAACCCGTCGGCGTACCGGAACCGGACGAAGGAGTCCCGTACGAGACTCCAGCCGCCGTACCGGCGCAGCGTCGACCATGCCTCCTCGGCCGACAACTCCTCGCCCTCCACCTCCGGCGCCGCCTCCAGGGCCGCCACTTCGTCGCGTTGCGGTACCTGCGTCGCCGTGCCCATGTGCCCAACCCCCTGTGTGACCGGTGTGGAACGAGGACGGCTTCAGCCGCCGATGGTGGAGGAGACTGCCTCAACCGCCGATGGTGGAGGAGGCCGGTTCGGCCGTCGCCGTGGGCGCCTCGACGGGGCGCGGGCGCGGCGGCAGCCAGATCCGCAGCGCCCCCGGCTCGACCTCGGCCGTCAGCCGGGTCCCGGCGCCCACCACATCGCCGTCGAGTTCGCGCGGCTGCGGGCGCGCGAAGCGGATGTCGACGCGTACCGCGCTGAAGTACTCCAGTGCCCCGCCGGCCACCGCGCCGCGCACCGCCGCGCCTGCGGTCCGTGTGGCCCGGCCGGGCAGCATGTGCGAGCCGAGGTGCCCGGCGGCGGCGAGCCAGCCGCGGGCGCCCCGAGGGTCGAGCAGCACCACCTCCAGGCGTCCGCTGTCGGGGCGGGCGTCGGGCAGCAGCGGCAACCCGCCCTGCAACGTGCCGACGTTGCCGATGACGACCATCCGCGCCCGGCGCTCCTGTTGAGGCCCTCCGTCCACCCTGATCGACAGGCGCATCCGCGGGTCCCCCAGGTGGCGGACCGCCGAGAGGACGTACGCGACCCACCCGAGGCGCTCCTTGGCCCGCTCGGAGGTGCCCGCCACCATCGCGGCGTCGAAGCCGGCTCCCGCCATGACGGTGAACCGGCCGGGCTCCAGCGCCTCACCCCACACGCGGGCCACGTCGATCCGGACGGTCTCGCCGGACAGGGCCGCCTCCAGGGCGGTCGCCGGATCGGCGGGGAGCCGCAGGTTGCGCGCGAGCAGGTTGCCGGTGCCGCACGGGACGATCGCGAGGGGGATCCCGGTGCCGGCCACCACGTCGGCGCAGGCGCGTACGGTGCCGTCACCGCCGCAGACCACCACCAGCCCCGTCCGCGCCCCGGTGATCCGCCCGGCGAGCGCGCCGGCGGGCTGCTCCGCGGACGTCGAAGTCCACACCTGATCGGCGTAGCCGTGGCGGTCCAGGACGACGCGCAGCCGCTCGGCCTGGTCCGCGCCGCAGCCGAGCGGGTGACGCACCACCACGACCCGTCGCGCCCCGGCGGGACCGGTCGCGGGCGCGACCGGGTCGTCGGCCGCCCTCCTGTGCGCGGTGTTGCGCGGGGTCTCGGGCGGGGCTTCGGGGGTGGCCTCGTACGGCGTCTCGTACGGGGTCTCGTACGGGGCGGGGGCCGACGGGAGCCGGTCGTCCCCGGCCGCCCCCGCGGTCCCGGACCGTCGACCCGGCAGCAGCAGCGCGTGCGTCACGACGAGCAGTGTGCAGGCTCCGTTGAGCAGTCCGCCCACGACATCGGACGGATGGTGCATGCCCCGGTACACCCGGGAGCACGCCACGGCCACCGGGACCAGCAGCAGGACCCCGACCGCGACGTACCGTACCCACCGCCGGTCGCCGCGCAGCCGGGCGGCCACCAGGACCGCCAGGCCCCCGAACAGCGCCACGGACGCCCCCACGTGCCCGGAGGGAAAACTGGAGGTGGGCGGGGCGGCGTCCAGGTGCGGTACGTCCGGACGCGGCCGTTGCACGACCAGGGTCACGAGGAGGAACACCGCCGACTGCGCGGCGACGGCCACGGCGGGGAAGAGCGCCTCGCGCAGCCGCCGCCCCCGTGACACGGCCAGGAGGGTGACCACGACGAGCAGGGTCAGCGTGATGATGCTGCGGGTGCCCGCCAGTTGTGACAGCCATCCGGAGAGCGGTGTCGCGAGGCCGCCGCGGTGCGCGGCCAGGGCGCGGTTGACGCCGTCCTCCGCCGCCAGCGGCCACTGGTCCGCCAGAGGCCCCGTCACCAGCAGTCCCACACCCACCATCAGGGCCGCCTGAACCGGCAGCAACAGCAGTATGGAGAGGCGACCGGGCCGTACGGCCGCCGCGCCGGATTCGGGTCTCATTGACGCCGTGTTACCCGCGACGGCCCGCTCATGCGCGTCGGGGGGTGGTCGGTTCCCGGCCGCCCCGGGCGCGCCCGCCCACCGCACCCGCGGCCGGACACGTCGGCCCGCGTCCGCCGGGCCGTCCTGCCCCGGGCGGCCCGCGACAGTAGCGTGGCCACATGCGCACATGGACGGGCAAACCGTATCCCCTGGGAGCGACGTACGACGGCTCCGGAACCAACTTCGCACTGTTCTCCGAGGTCGCCGAGGGTGTGGACCTCGTCCTGCTCGACGACGCCGGACGCGAGACCCGCGTACCGATGACGGAGATCGACCGGTCCGCGTGGCACATCCACCTGCCCGACGTGGGCCCCGGTCAGCGGTACGGCTACCGCGTACGCGGCCCGTTCGACCCGGCCGCCGGACACCGCTGCAATCCGGCCAAGCTGCTGCTGGACCCGTACGCCACCGCCATCGACGGGCGCCTCGACCACCACGAATCCCTCTACGGTCACCGCTTCGCGAACGGCGCCGAGCCGAACACCCTGGACAGCGCGGGCCACACCATGCTGTCGGTGGTCACCGACCGCGCCTTCGACTGGGGCGACGACAAACCGCCGGGCTACGCCTACGGCGAGAGCGTCATCTACGAAGGCCACGTGCGCGGCCTCACCCGCACCCATCCCGCCCTGCCCGAGGAACTGCGCGGCACGTACGCGGGCATCGCCCACCCCGCCATCCTCGACCACCTGACGGGCCTCGGGGTGACGGCCCTGGAACTGATGCCCGTGCACCAGTTCGTCCAAGACGGCCACCTGGCCGAAAAGGGCCTGTCCAACTACTGGGGTTACAACACCATCGGCTTCTTCGCCCCGCACAACGCCTACGCCGCCACCGGCGGCCGAGGCGGCGCACAGGTCACCGAGTTCAAGCAGATGGTGAAGGCGCTCCACGCGGCCGGCATCGAAGTCATCCTCGACGTCGTCTACAACCACACGGCGGAGGGCAACGACAAGGGACCCGTCCTGGCCTTCAAGGGCATCGACAACTCCGCCTACTACCGGCTGGTCGACGAGGACCGCTCCCAGTACTACGACACCACCGGGACCGGCAACAGCCTGCTGATGCGCCACCCGAACGTGCTCCAGCTCATCATGGACTCGCTGCGCTACTGGGTCCAGGAGATGCACGTCGACGGTTTCCGCTTCGACCTCGCCGCCACCCTCGCCCGCCAGTTCCACGAGGTGGACCGGCTCTCCGCCTTCTTCGACGTCATCCAACAGGACCCCGTCATCAGCCGCGTCAAACTCATCGCCGAACCGTGGGACCTCGGCGAGGGCGGTTACCAGGTCGGCAACTTCCCTCCCCTGTGGTCGGAGTGGAACGGACGCTACCGCGACGCCGTCCGCGACTACTGGCGCTGCCGGGAAGGCACGCTCGGGGAGTTCGCCTCCCGCATCACCGGCTCCGCCGACCTCTACGAACACGACCGGCGCCGGCCCCTGGCCAGCGTCAACTTCGTCACCGCCCACGACGGGTTCACCCTCCGCGACCTCGTCTCCTACGACCGCAAACACAACGAGGCGAACGGCGAGGACGGTCGGGACGGCGAGGACGACAACCGCTCCTGGAACTGCGGGGCGGAGGGCGAGACGGACGATCCCGGGGTCCTGGCCCTGCGCGAACGGCAGCAGCGCAACCTGATGACCACGCTGATCCTCTCCCAGGGCATCCCGATGATCAGCCACGGGGACGAACTCGGTCGCACCCAGGGCGGCAACAACAACGCGTACTGCCAGGACAACCCCACCGCCTGGATCGACTGGGACCTCGACGAACCCGGCGAACGCCTCCTCGACTTCACCTCCCGACTGATCCACCTCCGCCGCCGCCACCCCGTCCTGCGCCGCCGACGCTTCTTCTCCGGGCGGGCCGCCGGTCACACGGGGCTCCCGGCGGACGTCGAATGGCTGCGCCCGGACGCCTCACCGATGGAGGAAGACGACTGGACGTGGCCGCACGCCGGCGCCCTCACCATGTTCCTCAACGGCGAGGCGATCACCGAACCCGACCGCTACGGCAACCGGGTCACCGACGACTCCTTCCTGCTGATGTTCAACAGCTCGGACAGCGCCGTGGACTTCCGCCTCCCCGGAAGTCGCTTCGCCGCGCGCTGGACGCTGCTCTTCGACACCGCGACGACGGACACCCCCGACGAACGGGAACTGAAGCCGGGCGCCGCCCTGCGCCTGGAGTCGCACAGCACGGTCGTCCTGCGCAGCGACCACGAGGACCACGCCCCCGACGCATGACCTCTCAGTGACGGGTTCGTGGCGGGGCGGCGGCCGGCTGCGCTCAACGCAGGATGCTGACGGCTCGGGCGATGACCAGGAGCGAGGTCAGCAGGGCCGCCACGCTCTGGACGGCCATCAGGACCTTGGCGCGGGCGGAGAGGGGCATCGTGTCCGTCGGGCTGAACGCGGTCGAGTTGGTGGTGGACACGTACAGGTAGTCGATCAGGGTGGGCACCCAGTCGGAGACCTTGCTGGCACCGTCCGCCACCTCTTGGACGGCGTCGTCGTTCTCGTCCTGGGAGAAGCGGAAGTCCGCCAGTGGGAGCTCCTCGCGCGGGGCCTGGGTACGACTGACCGGACCGCCCCGGTCGAGCTCCCAGTAGGCCAGTCCGAAGGCGATGACGTTGGTCAGCCACACCTGGAGCGCCGCCACGAGCAGGGACCGCCCGTCGTTGACTCCGGCGTACACCAACTCGTGGACGAGGATGCCGAGGGCGATCAGATTGCTCGCCACGATGAGCAGGACCAAGACCAGCGACATGAGACGGAACGCCTTGGTCTGACGGGTCAACCGGCGCGGGTTGATCGCGATCAACGGAAGCAGCAACAGCACTTCCAGGGCCGGCAGCACGTAGCGCGGGGCGATCAACAACCGCTGCGGCAGCGCGAGGTAGAGGAGGATCGCCGCCAAGGTGGCGATGACCGCGGGGAACCTCCCTTCGCCGCGCCGCTCGTGACGCGGGTGACGGGTACGGGCATCGGTTCTGGTGCGGGACACGACGACAACCGCCTTCCTCCGTGGGGGCCGGTCGACGACCCGGGAGGCGGAGCATATTACGTCGTCACACCTGTGGCGCGGGCGGCACGGGAGGGCGGAGGGGCTGCCGCCCCGTCCGGGCCCGGGGGTCTCTGCGAGGGCAGTGGCCGCCGGGGGCTTGCCCGGGCCGCGCCGCTGCGCGGAGGCAGCCGGGGTGGGGCCGGGGGGCCGATGTGGCGGGACGGCAGCATGGTGCAGGGCCCGTGGACCGCGCGCGTACCGGGGGGAGGGGCTCTGCGCGCGGCCACCGGTCCTCGGTGGACGGCTTCGACGCCGATCGAACGGCGCCCGTTCACCGACATCCCCGCGTATGACCCGCCCGGCCGCGCCCAAACCCCCGAACACGCAGCCTTTTTTCTGGTGATGAGACGGTGGAATCGGGGCACGGGCGGAGGCGGGAGACGGACTCCCCGGTGCGTCCGGCGGTGAAGCCGGCGGCGGCCGAGATCAGGAAGGCGCTCACCGTGTCCAAGGTCGAAGAGTCCATCGAGGTCCAGGTCCCCATCCGTACCGCGTACAACCAGTGGACGCAGTTCGAGACGTTCCCCCACTTCATGGAGGGGGTCGAGCGGATCGATCAGCGAAGCGACACCATGACCCACTGGGTCACCAAGGTGGGTGGGACACAGCGGGAGTTCGAGGCGGAGATCACCGAACAGATCCCCGACGAGCGGGTCGCGTGGACGACCCTCGGCGGAGAGGTGAAGCAGGCCGGTGTGGTCACCTTCCACCGCCTGGACGACAGCAAGACCAAGGTCATGCTCCAGCTCGACTACGACCCGGAGGGGTTCACCGAGAACGTCGGCGACAAGCTCGGCTTCGTCAAGCGACAGATCACCGGTGACCTCAAGCGGTTCAAGGAGTACATCGAGGCGCGCGGCCACGAGACCGGATCCTGGCGCGGCCGGGTCTGAGCGCACCCCCCGGCGCCGCCCGATGAGCGGACAAGACCGGGTGTGTGGGAACCGAGGGCCGGGGCAGGCGGGTCGTTACGAGGCTCCCGCTCCTGCGGTACCTCTCGAACAGGTCGGCGGAGCAACGGAGCCGACGAACCGATCAAGGAGATGTGCGCATGTCTGGGAACGTGTGGGGTTACCGCGAGACCTCCGGCCGAGCGCCGGGCGCGGACCTGACGGGCTACAAGGTCGAGGCCCTCGACGGCAGCATCGGCAAGGTGGACAAGCACTCGGACGAGGTCGGCTCCTCCTACATCGTGGTCGACACCGGGCCGTGGATCTTCGGCAGGGAAGTCCTGCTGCCGGCCGGCACCATCACGCGCGTCGACCCCGAGGAACAGAAGATCTACGTCGACGGGACGAAGGAGCAGATCAAGAACGCTCCCGAGTTCGAGCGGGAGAAGCACCTCCACGACGAGGACTACCGAGGCCAGGTGGGCGGCTACTACAGCGGCTTCCTCGGCTGACTGACCAGCTCTCCCCCCATCCAGCAGGCGGGCGGCACCGGTTCATCCGGCGCCGCCCGCCCGCGTTTCGGTAGCCCCCCTTTCGTCCACGCGTCGGCCACCCGAAGGATTCGGACACATCGCGGCCAGGGGCGGCCACGGATGGCGGTGGACTGCGGCGACAAGTACGACATGCCGTGCGCGGGCCCCCGGGGCGGCGTCGCATTACGGCCATGCGGCCACGGGTGCCCCCGGTGGTCATGTTCCGGAGGCCGGTACCTGGGCACCCGCTTGGTGCTGATGAAGCCTTGACCGTCCGCTCCCACCGACGTTCGGAGAGTCACCATGACGAAGGTCCTCGTACTGCACAGCGTCAGCCTCGTCGGATCCGCCCTGGCCGCCCTGCTGAGATCCGAAGGCGATTTCGACGTCACGGCCGCCGGATGGGGGACGGCGGCCCGCCGGGCCGAATCCTTACGCCCGGACGTGGCCGTCGTCGACGTCGACTGTCCGGGGGCGACGGCCGCCCTCACCGGCGAAGGCCCGCGCCCCGGGCGGCTCTTGGGCCCGCCCACGCCCCTGCTCGTCCTGGCGACCGCCAGGACGCCCGGCACGCTCGGCCGCGCCTTCCAGGCCAAGGCCCTCGGCTACGTCGACAAGGACGGCTCGCCCGGCCGGCTGGTCCACGCCGTCCGCAAGGTGGCCGCGGGGGAGCGGTTCATCGACGCGGCGCTGGCCTCCGCGTTCATGGAAGCGGACCCGGTCCCCCTCAGCCCGCGCGAGCTGAGCGTCCTGGCCCGGGCCGCGCAGGGCGACTCCGTCGCCGAGATCGCCCGCGCCCTGCACCTCGCCAGCGGGACCGTCCGCAACTACATGGCGGCCGTGACCCGCAAGACCGGGGCGCGCAACCGCATCGACGCGATACGCATCTCCCGAAGCGCGGGGTGGGTGTAGACCCGTCCAGGCCGCGTCCCGGACGGGCGGGCTCAGCGGGGCATGACGGACTCTCCCGCGCCCCACATGCCCACCAGGTCCCGGTAGAGGGCCGAGCGCGCCGGGAGCTCCGCGTGGGTGCCGCACACCGCCCGGGTCCCGTCCAGTACGAGGACCCGGTCGGCGCGCGCGGCCGACGAGATCCGGTGGGCCACCACGATCAGGGTGCCGGGACGGGCGGCGAGGGCGCGCTCGGCCCGCTCCTCGGCCTGCGGATCCAGGTGACAGGTGGCCTCGTCGAGCAGGAGCAGCGGGGCGGGGGAGAGGTAGGCCGCGCCGAGCGCCAACAGTTGCCGCTCGCCCTGGGAAAGCCGCGCGGGGTCGAGGACCGCGTCGTACCCGCCCAGCCGGTCGACGAGCCCCCGTAGCCGCAGGGCGGTGACGGCCGTGTCCAGGCGGGCATCGGGCACCGGCCCCGGGCAGAGGTGGGTCAGGTTCTCGCGCACGGTGCCGGTGAACACGTACGCCTGCTGCGGCAACAGCGTCCGCCGCGGGTCGGGGCCGCCCCCCGCGGCCGGCCGGGCGGGGACCCCCGCGACCAGGACCTCGCCCCGGTCGGGGGTGAGCAGCCCGGCGAGCAGGGCGGTGAGCGTGGACTTGCCGATGCCGCTCGGCCCGACCACCGCGAGGTGCTCGCCGGGCCGCACCCGTAGGTCGAGGCCGTGGAGCACGGGATGGGCGTGGGGCCCGTAGGCGAAGCCGACCCCCCTCAACTCGGCGGCCACGCCGGCCCCCTCGCCCGGGGCAGCAGCGACCCGGCCGAGGCGGGCCACCCTGCCGACCCGGCCGACCGGTGGGCCGACCGGTGGGCCGGGCGGCGCGCACGCCGGGGGCGTGCGGAAGCGGTCCAGGACGACCAACAGCCGCGTCCCCGCCGAACCGAGCGCGGCCATCAGGGTGTCGAGCGCGGGCAACAGCGACTGCACGAGATACGTCACGGCGCCGACGAGCGCGCCCGCCGTGATCCCGCGCCCGAGCAGCCAGGGCGTGGCGACCAGCAACGCGACGACGGGCGCCCGGCCGGCCACACCGAGTGCGACGGTACGCACCGCTCCCCATCCGGCGAGCCGGGCCGTCAGCCGTTCCTGGGCCGCGATCAGCGGCTCCACCCCGGCGGTCACGGCCGCCCCGCCGCCGCACGCCACGATGTCGCGCAGCGCGCCCGCCGCCTCCCCCACCCGCGCGGCCAGGGCCTCCTCCGTGTCCAGCGCCTCCCGCTGTACGGCGGCCATCGGGCGCAGCGTGGCGCCGAAGGCGGCCAGCCCCAGCAACAGGGGCGGCAGCACCACCAGCAGCAGGACGGGGGCGAGCGCCGCCATGCCCACGAGCGCGCCGACGGCGGTGAAGAGGAAGGAGCGGGCCGTCAGGACCAGACCGGCGAAGGAGTCGCGGGCCATCTCGGTCTGTTGGGTCAGCCGGGACACCGCCCGCGCGTCGGCGGCCCGGGCGGGATCGGCGACCGCCGCGGCCAACGCCTGGTCCACGGCCCGGCGTACGAGCCCGTCGCGCAGCGGTTCCACGAGTTCCGCGAGCCCGGTGAACACGCCGCGCAGGGCGAAGCCGCCGAGCAGGGCGCCGACGCCGGCCGCCGCCAGCCAGGCCGCGCCGGTCGCGGCCCGGCCCGCGAGGAAGCCGTCGTCCAGGGCGCGGGCGACGCCGTAGCCCCCGAGGAAGGTGTGCGCGGACTCCAGCAGTGACCAGAGCGCGAGGGCGGTCAGCGGCCGGACGCGGGAGCGCAGGAAACGCCGCGCGTCGGGTGCCACCCGCCCCCGGGGCGCGGGGCGCCGGCTCACGGAAGGCTCCCCGCGGCCGGGGCGGAAGCCGGCTCCGAGTCCGCCTCCTTACCCGTCTGCCTCCCCGTCCGGGTCCCGCGCTCCGTGCCGGCCCCTGCGAAGACCGCCCGGTAGGCCGGGTCCCGCCACAGGTCGGTGTGGGCGCCGGTGGCCCGGACGCGGCCGTCCTCCAGCCACACCACCAGGTCCGCCCGAGCGGCCGCGGAGACCCGGTGCGCGACCACGACCCGCGTCCCGCCCCCCACCCGCCGCGCCAAGGCGCGTTCGACCTCGCGGGCGGTCAGGGTGTCGAGGCTGGAGGTGGCGTCGTCCAGCACCAGCAGTCGGCCCGTTCGTACGAACGCCCGGGCCAAGCCCAGGCGTTGGACCTCCCCGCCTGACAGGGGCGCGTTCCCGAGGACCGTGTCGAAGCCGGCGGGCAGACGTCGTACGAACGGCTCCGCCCCCGCGGCCCGCGCCGCGCTCCGCACCTCCTCCCGCGTCGGCCGGGGGCTCCGGCCGAACGCGATGGCGTCCGCGACGCTCTCCCCGAGCAGCGCCGGCCGGTCGAAGGCATGCCCCACCCCCCGGCGCAGCGCCGCCGCCGAAAGCTCCTCCAGCGGTACCCCGTCGAGCAGGACGCGGCCGGAGTCGGGGTCGGTGAGGCGACCGGCCACCGCCGCCAGCAGCGACTTGCCCGCGCCGGAGCGGCCCACCACGGCGAGCGTGGCGCCGCCCGGCACCACGATGTCGATGCCGTCCAGGACGATCCGGCCGTCGCGCACCACGCGGACCCCGGACAGCTCCAGCGTGCCGGGTCCCGACCCGGGCAATTCGCTTACGCCGTAGCGAAGTTCGGGAAGTTCGAAGACGGCCGCCGTCCGGCCCGCGGCGGCCCGGGCGCGTACGACGGCGGCGACCCGGCCGGTGACCGCGCCGATCCCGGCGGCGAGTCCGGCGTAGCGCACGGCGGCGAGGAGTTCGCCGACCCCCAGCGCCCCCGCGAGCAGCCGCGACCCGCCCACCCCGAGGACCACGTACAGCAGCAGCGGCATCAGGGCGGAGGTCCGGGCGGTCGTGCCGCCGTAGACGCGCCACATCCGCCGCCCCTGCGCGCCCAGTTCGGGAAGGTCGCGTAGGACACGGGCGCGCTCGCGGCCGACGGTGCCGGCGGCGGCGATGGTCCTGGCCCCGTCGAGGGCCTCGACGAGTCGGGCCGCCATCCCCAGTTGGACCTCCTGGTACCGGGCCACACTGGACCCCGAGTCCCGGGCGAACGACCGCAACAGCCAAAACAGCGGCGGCAGTCCGGCGAGGAAGGCGAGCGCCGTCCAGGTGTCGATGAGGAACAGCGCGACGAGCCCACCGAGCGGAGGCAGCAGCGAGGCGACGCCCGAGGCGGCGGCGGCGGGCCCCGTACCGGCCTCCGTGGCATGCGCGGTCAGGCGCGCGGTGAGGTCGCCGGGTGAGTGGCGGCCCGCGTGGTGCGGGGACGCGCGCAGCAGCGCGGCCAGTCCCCTGCGGCGCAGCCAGGCGGTGGTGCGGCCGTTGACCTGCCCCGTCAGCCGCGTCGTGAGCGCGTCCAGGAACATCTCGGCCGTGATCACGGCCGCGCACCCCAGGGTCCAGGAGCCGCCGGCCGGGTCGCGCCGCAGCAGGAGATCGAGCGCGTGGCCGAGCACGGCGGGTTCGACGAGGGCCGCGAGGGCGGCGGCGACGGAGCACGCGCCCACGGCGGCGATGCGCACGACGCTGTGCCGGGCGGCCGCCTTCAGTACCCGGTCGCCACCGCGTCCGGACGTCGCCTTGCCCGCAACGGGCGGCGGGGGCGGGGTCATCGTCGGGCCTCCCGGGGCTCCGGAGATGGCTCCAGGCCCGGGCGGTGAACCGCCCGGGCCCGGAAGCTACCTGATCAGTGACAGGTCGTGAGGCTCAGGCTGCTGTCACCGCAGAGCAGCAGGCTCGCCTGGCTGCCACCGCCGTGCAGGGCCGCCTCGGTGGTCTCTTCCTTCACGGTCTCCATCGACTGCAGGTCAAGAAGGGTCATGTCGTGTTCCTCTCGATGAGTTGGTGCGATGGGGTCACGGCCCCGCGGGGGTGCGGGACCGGCTCTGGGACCGCCGCGGCGCGCCGCAGCGGTGGGAGGAACGGCAGCTGGGCGCGCCCGCCGGGCGTCGCGCTGCCGAGGGCGAGCAGGACGCCGGCCGTGCCCGTGGACAAGTCCATGGACAGGCGCATCAACTGCTCGCCGGGGAAGGCCAGCCGGCCTTGGTACGGCACGGCGTGCCGGGCCAATGCGGCTACCTGGCGGTGGAGGTCGTCGCCCCGGGTGCCGTCGGGGTCGGGCGTGCCGGTCCGCGCCAGGTGCAGCACCATGCCGGCCGCGCCGCGGAACAGGCCCGGCTGCGCGTAGAAGTTCGACCGGGCGGCGCGCACGATCTCGCCTCGCGCCTGCTCGAAGCGCGGGTCCCCGGCATGCTCCAGCCAGTCGTCCAGCACCATGCCGATGCCCACGCTGCCGGCGCCGAGATAGGGCATCGTGCGCCACCCCTCGTCGACTTGGAGGGTGCCGAACGCACTGGTCACGCACCGATCGAGATCGCGGTGCAGGGCGTGCCCGGCGCGTACGAGGTACGCCTCGTCGCGGGTGCGTTCGTAGAGGCGCAGGAAGAGCAGCGCCGGACCGGAGTTGCCGTGGAGCAGCCCCGCGCGGGTCAGCCGCGGGGCCGAGCGCCCGACGAGTTCGGCGCAGCGCAGGGCGGCCGTGTGCAGTTCGCCCTCGCCGGTCGCCGTGCCCAGCGCGTCCAGCGCCAGTCCGATGCCCGAGAGCCCGCTGTGCAGGTCCGGGCCGATCTCCTGCCACGGCTGGCGCAGCAGTTGCTCGGCCAGGGCGAGCGCCCGGTCCCGGTGTCCGAGCCGGTCCAGGGTCCAGGCGGTGCCCGCGAGGCCGTCGTAGAAGCCCAGCGGGGTTCCCGAGCCGGGATCGGCGGCCCGGGCCAGCAACCATTCCTCGGCTTCGGGCCAGGGCTCGGCCCCGGTCTCCGCCAGCGCGTAGAGCACCCCTGCGGCGCCGTACCCGAAGCCGACGCCGCCGCCCTCGGTGGTGAACTGGGCGATGTCACCCGGGAAGAGGCGGTCCGCCCGCTCCGGCGTGGCCGAGGCGCGCAGGGCTGCCGTCATGGACCGGCGGGCGGCGTCCCCGTCCCCGGGTTCCACCGGGAGGTACGGCCCGCTGGGCGCGGGTATCCGGCCGCCCGGCGCCGCCGCGAGGTCGCCCCGCGGCGCCGCCCCGGCGGGTTCCCCGTCCGGCCCGGCGAGGATCTCCTCGACGGCCTCGTCCAGGAACCCTGGCGGTAGGGGGAAACGTTCGGCGGCGATGGCGGCCAGGTGCACGGCCTTCGCCCGGTCCAGTACGAGCAGACTCGTCAGCGGGAGGAACAGGGCGAGGCGCAGGCACGCCAAGGCGTAGCGGTCCACCGCGAAACCGCGACGATCGGGCGGGGCGACGAACGCCGGGTTGGCCACCGTCTGGCGCAGCCCCTCCTCGACGTGCGCTGCCGCCTCGAAGTCCAGCAGCGCGACGGACGGCTCACCCGCAGCGTCCTCGGAAACCATGATGTTGAAGAGGTGCAGGTCGTTGAAGACCACCCCGCGGGCGTGTACGGCCGCCACGGCCTCGGTGACCCGCTCGTGGATCTTCAGGGCCCAGGCGGTGTAGTCGGCGAGCGCCTCCGGCGTCGGGTCCGCCTCGATCAGCGGGTGCTTGCGGGCGAAGTAGGTATTGAGCGGCTTGCCCTCCAGGTACTGCATGACCAGGAAGTGGTGGTCGCCGACGGTGAACGCCTCGCGGACGGCGGGTACGCAGTCCAGTCCGGCCAGCCGTTCCAACGCCGACCGCTCGCGGTGCAGCCGGGCCACCGCGTCCGCCCCGTCGGCGGCGAGCCCCGCGAACGGCCGGCCCTCCTTGAGGACCACCGCCTCACCGGTGCGGGTGTCGCGCCCGGCGTAGACGCCCCCGCCGTTGGAGAAGTGCAGGGCCCGCTCCACCGTGTAGGGGAGACCGGCGAGGCCGACCGCGGAGCGCGCGTCGAGGTGCGGTTTCAGGAAGGGCGGCAGCTCGACCCACTCCGGCGGTTGGAACACCGGGCCGCGCGGGTCCGGCACCAGGCGCCCGTCGGGGGCCTCGATCGCCGGGACGACCTCGCCGCGCTCGTCGTAGCAGTGCCGCAGGGTGAAGCTCCCGTAGCGCAGGTGGACGGGCCCCGCGCCCCAGCGCAGGTCGCTGAGGATGTACGGGCCGGGCTCGCCGGACAGCAGGCCGTCCAGGTCCTCGGCGATGCGGCGGCACTCCTCGGTGTCGGCCGGGTACACCGTGAGGAACTTGCCGCTGGCGGCGCGGTCGGCGTACTTGGCGTTGCGCAGGTGCAGCAGGTACCGGCTCGGTACGAACTTGAAGGCGACGCCGCCCTCCACGCAGTAGTCGTACACCCGGGCCAGCACGGACTCGGCGTTGTCGAGGGTGGCCGACACGTGGATCTTCCAGCCCTGGGCGGGCAGTTCGAGGCCGATCGGCCGCAGGGCGTACCAACTGCCGGTGCTGTGCGAGCGCCAGCCCTCCGGGACGGGGGCGAGCGCGGCCGGGTAGCTCTCCTCGGCCCGCCGGTACGGCGCGTCGTAGAACCAGCGGTCTGCGTCGCAGAAGGCGGCGTACCCCTTGTTCACCCGTACTCCCTCGGTCGGACGGCGGCAAAACCACCGTGCCACCCGGGGCGGGGGCGGCGACAGTCACGGCTGTCACCGATGGGGTGTGCGGAACGCACGCGTTGCCCGCCCGCCACACCGGCCCGGCCGGGCGGTGCGGGGAGGCGCCCTCGGGTGACGTGCGGCGGGATGGGAGGATAAGAGGATGGACATCCTCCGCAGGAACGACGTGACGGTGAGCGGACCCGAAGGAGCCCCCGTCGTCATGCTCGCGCACGGGTTCGGCTGCTCGCCTTCGCCCGGACACCGCGTTGATGTCCTGTACGGGACACAGCGCCGAGCAGCCCGGCGACAAGGCGGCCACCGACGCGGTGTTCACCTCCCTGTTGGAGGACAGCGCGGAGGACCTCTACGAATCCGCGCCCTGCGGCTACCTCTCCACCCTGCTCGACGGCACCATGGGGGAGAGCCGCGAGCTGTACGGTGACGAGGCGCTGCGCGACTTCGCCGCCGCGCACCCCGGCGTCGGTCCGCACGGTCTGGTCGGCGCCCTGACCGGCCTGCTCGACGGTTTCGGCGACGGGCTGGACGACGACACCGCCCTCCTCGCCCTCGGCGTTCCCGCATCCCCGACCCCCTCCCGGAGCGACAAGCTGACATGAGCCCGCTGATGATCACCGTCCGAGACGCCGACACCGGTCCGGTACTGCGAGTCACCGGTGACCTCGACTTCGACACCGCGCCCCGCCTGCGCCAGGCGGTGGACGAGCTCACCCTTGCCCCGGGCGAGCTGCTGGTCCTGGACCTGGGGGGCCTGGAATTCTGCGATTCCAGCGGCATCAGTGCCTTGATCACCGCCCACAACCGGGCTGGGGCCGCCGACGCGGCCATGGCGCTCGCCGCCGTGCCGGACAACATCACCCGGGTCCTCGGCATCGTCGGACTCGACCAGGTGTTCCGTCGTGTCGACCTCGGGCCACCCGTCGGCCCCTGACCCGCCGGACGGGCGCGGCTCACTCGACGACGAGGTCCGCCGAGCCGCGCCCCGGGGCGATCAGACGGGCGTTCGCCTCGTCGGAGCGGGCCACCCAACGCCGGGCGTAGGCCTCGTCCTTGCCGTGCCGCACATGGCGCTCGACCAGCCGCCGCACCCGCGTCGTGTCGTCGGGGGCCAGGAACCACGCCTCGTCGAGCAACGGCCTGACCGCGGCCCACGCCCCCGTCCCGTGCAGCAGGTAGTTGCCCTCCGTGATCACCAGCGGTACGCCGGGCTCCACCCGGATGCTCCCGGCGACGGGCTCCTCCAGGGCGCGGTCGAAAGCCGGCGCGTACACGGCGTCGGCCGACCGCTCGCGCAACCGCCGGAGCAGGGCCACGTAGCCCGCCACGTCGAAGGTGTCGGGGGCGCCCTTGCGGTCGGCGCGGCCCAGCCGCTCCAACTCCGCTTGCGCCAGGTGGAAACCGTCCATCGGAACCACCACCGCCACCGCCGGTCCCAGCGCCCGGGCCAGGCGCTCCGCGAGCGTGGATTTGCCCGCGCCCGGCGCCCCCGCGATGCCCAGGACGCGCCGCTCGCCCGTCGCCGTGAGGGAGCGGGCCCGCCTCTCCAGCGCCGTCGTGTCCATGTCGTCCGCCTCCACCTCCGCCTCCACCTCCGCCTCCACCTCCGCCTCCACCTCCGCCTCCGGGCCGCTCAGGGTGCCGGGGCGGGCGCCGGCGCCGTGACCCGGCGGACGGATTCGACGACCGCCCCCCGGTGACGGGCCAGTCGCTCCGGTGACCAGCCGGTGTCCGACGCGCCCGCCGCCGGGCCGCCCACCGCGCCGAACCAGGACTGCGACAGACCCATCACCAGGGTCAGCAGGTCGGCCGGGTCCGGCCCGGCGTCGATCAATCCGGCCCGCTGCGCCGCCGCCACCTTCGCGATCTTGTCCTGATAGGACTCGGATTCGGCGTCGGTGACGCCCGGACGCTCCAGTTGCTTCCATGCCACGAGCCGCATCAGGGAGGGCCGCTCCAGGAGGTGGTCGAAGACGGCGCCCGCGTAGCCGGGCAGGTCCTCGGCGTCGAAGGGCACCGTCTCGGAACCGCTCTCCAGCGCGCGCCGCAGGACGGCGTCGAAGAGCTCCTCCTTGTTGCCGAAGTAGACGTAGATGAGCCGCTTGTTGGCCTGCGCGGCTTCCGCGATGCGGTCGACGCGGGCGCCGGCGATGCCGTACGCCGCGAACTCGGCGAAGGCCGCGTCGAGGAGCCGTCCCTTGGTTGCGCTGGAGTCCCGTGCCATGGCACCAGGCTAGCAAGTAACTATCCGGTTATTGACATCGTGGAGACGGTGTCGCATGCTTGAACTATCCAGTTAGTTACTTGCCCGGCGGAAGCGGCGGGAGCAGGAGGGAACACCATGGAGAAGCGCACGTTGGGCAACCAGGGACTCACCGTCGGCGCCGAGGGCCTCGGCCTCATGGGCATGAGCGCCCACTACGGGGCCACGGACGACACCGAGTCCCTCGCCACGATCGACCGGGCCCTCGAACTGGGCGTCACGCTGCTCGACACCGCCGAGGGATATGGCCCCTTCATCAACGAACAGCTCCTCGGCACGGCGCTCAAGGGCCGCCGGGAGGCGGCCGTCGTCGCCACCAAGACCGGCGTCGAGTTCAGCGACCACGGCGAATTCCGCGGCCACAACGGCACTCCCGAGTACATCCGCCGCGCCGCCGACCGCTCCCTGCGTCACCTGGGCACCGACCACATCGACCTGTACTACCTGCACCGCGTCGACCCGGCCGTCCCCGTCGAGGAGAGCGTCGGCGCCATGGCCGAGCTGGTGGCCGCCGGCAAGGTGCGCCACATCGGCCTCTGCGAGGTCGCGCCGACCACCATCGCCCGCGCCCACGCCGTACACCCGCTGGCCGCCGTACAGACCGAGTACAGCCTCTTCGAGCGCGGCATCGAGCACGACGGCGTACTGGAGACCCTGCGCGAGCTCGGCATCGGCCTCGTCGCGTACTCCCCGCTCGGCCGGGGCTTCCTCTCCGGCGCCGTCACCAGCCCGGACGACTTCGCGCCGGACGACTTCCGGCGCACCGACCCCCGCTTCCAGGGCGAGAACTTCGACCGCAACCTGGCCCTCGTCGCCCAGGTGCGCCGCCTGGCGGCCGAGAAGGGTGTCACCCCCTCGCAGCTCGCCCTCGCCTGGACGCTGCGCCAGGGCGCGGTGCCCATCCCCGGCACCAAGCGGCGCCGCTACCTGGAGGAGAACGTCGCCGCCACCGCGGTGACGATCACCGACGCCGACCTGGCCGCCCTCGACGCCGTCGCCCCGCACGGCGCGGTCTCGGGCGACCGCTACGCCCCGGAGCTGATGGCGGCGCTGAACGGCTGACCGGCCGCCTGGCACGGCGCCCAGGCCTCGCCCCGCCGACGGAGTCCAAGACGGCCGGAGCACCGTCACCGAGGCCCCCCTCGCCGGGCCGGTGGGCTTCTCCCGTCACTTGCCCCGCACGCCCCAGGTGAACTTGTCGCCGCCTTCCCAGCGCACCACCGACGGGTCGTCGAGGTCCGGGTGCGGGATGCCGACGGCCCGGAGCAGATGGATCACGTCGATCACGTCGTGCGCCCGGCCCGCCACCTCCCCGCAGACCTGCACGATCCGAAACGGCGGGCTGCCCGCCATGACGGGGGACACGACCACGTTCGAATAGGACCCGCCGGCCGCGGATTCGGTCATCGTCAGCCTCCTCGCTGTCAGCGCAGTGCTCGGCCGGCCCCACGGTCGCCCGTGGGACCACAGGTCCCACCCTGGCACCGCCCGCGCCGGCCCGCTCAGCGGTACGCGACGATGGGGCCGGCCCGGTCGCCCGGCCAAGGGCGACGCCGCGATGGAGGCGACTTCCCCCATCCGCCGACTTTTTTGGGAGTGTCCCGTCGGGGATGTCGCAATGCCGCAATCTGCTTCTACCTCCCCGTGAGAGCGGCCCTCCGACCGAGCGGGGGCCGGTGCACCTGAGAGAAGAGGCACGGACCATGAAGTACATGCTGCTCATGCAGTTCAGCGAGAAGACCGTCGACTTCCCGGGGATCGCCGAGTGGAAGCCCGAGGAATTCCGGGCCCACATCGACTTCATGAAGGAGACCAACCGGAAGCTGGCCGAGGCCGGCGAGCTGGTCGACGCCCAGGGACTGGCGGGGCCCGAGACCGCGCGGATCGTCCGCTCGCACGCCGGCGGCACGCCGGTCATCACCGAGGGACCGTTCCCGGAGACGAAGGAGTTCCTGGCCGGCTGGTGGATCGTCGACTGCGACAGCGAGGAGCGGGCCGTCGAGATCGCCGCGTACGTCTCCGCGGCACCGGGGCCCGGCGGACGGCCGTTGCACATGCCGATCGAGGTGCGCCAGGTGATGTCGGCGCCGCCGGCCGAGCTGTGACCACGCCCGACCGTACCGTCGAGGACCTGCTGCGCTCGCTCGCGCCGCAGGTCGTCGGCGTGCTCACCCGCCGCTACGGCGACTTCGCGACCGCCGAGGACGCCGTCCAGGAGGCCCTCCTCGACGCCGCCCGCCAGTGGCCCGAGGAGGGCCTGCCGTACAACCCGCGCGGCTGGCTGATCCATGTCGCCGTCCGCCGGATGACCGAGCAGGTGCGCGGCGAGCAGGCGCGCCGCCGCCGCGAGGACCTGGTGGCCGCACGCGTGCCCGCCGACCGGCAGGCCGCGCCGCCCGCGGACGCCGAGGAGGGGGCCGCGCACGACGACACCCTCACCCTGCTGTTCCTGTGCTGTCACCCGGCGCTCTCGCCCGCCTCGGCGATCGCGCTCACCCTCCGCTCCGTGGGCGGCCTGACGACGGGGGAGATCGCCCACGCCTTCATGGTGCCGGAGACCACCATGGGCCGGCGGATCAGCCGGGCCAAGCAGCAGATCAAGGCTTCGGGGGTGCCGTTCCGGATGCCGGGCGCCGACGAGTGGCCGGCGCGGCTGGACGCGGTGCTGCACGTGCTGTATCTGATCTTCAACGAGGGCTACACCAGCAGCGCCGGCCCCGACCTGCGACGCGTCGAGCTCGCCCGGGAGGCCGTCCGCCTGGCCAGGGCCGTGCACGCGCTGCTCCCGGACGACGGCGAGGTCACCGGACTGCTCGCGCTGATGCTCCTCACCGACGCCCGGGGTCCGGCCCGCACCCGGCCCGGTGGCGAGCTCGTGCCCCTGGCCGAGCAGGACCGCACCCGCTGGGACGCAGCCGCGATCGCCGAGGGCGTCGCCCTGATCACCGCGGCCCTCCCGAAGGGCCCGGTCGGCCCCTACCAGGTACAGGCGGCCATCGCAGCCGTCCACGACGAGGCCCCGACCGCGCGGGAGACCGACCGGCCGCAGATCCTCGCCCTGTACGGCGTCCTGGAGCGAATGTCCGACAATCCGCTGATCACCCTGAATCGGGCCGTCGCGACCGCGATGGTCGACGGCCCGCGCGCCGGACTCGCCCTGCTCGCCGCCGTCCCGTCGCTACGGGACCACCACCGCCTGTACGCGGTACGCGGCCACCTCCACGAGCTGGCCGGTGACCACGAGGCCGCCGTCGCCGACTACCGCACCG
Organism: Streptomyces sp. NPDC046557; assembly: GCF_040645975.1. Classification (NCBI taxonomy): domain Bacteria; kingdom Bacillati; phylum Actinomycetota; class Actinomycetes; order Kitasatosporales; family Streptomycetaceae; genus Streptomyces; species Streptomyces sp. NPDC046557. The sequence continues at coordinate 9,734 of NZ_JBEYZH010000001.1, read as the reverse complement.
CCGCCCGGCGGACGGCGAGCCTCCCCGAACGGGACTACCTCACCCTGCGGGCGGCCCGCCTCGCGGCCACCGCCGACGGCGTCACGGCGGGAGCGGCCGGCGCTGCGCCGGATGGGACGCCGCCATGCGGACCAAGTCGGCGGTGAGGGAGTCGAGCCAGGCCAGCGCCGTGTAGTAGCGCGGGGGAGCGTCGAGGGAGGAGTCCGCGTCCTGGGGCCCGGCGCCCGCGGGGGACCGCCCCGGCGGCGCGGTGCCGCTCCGGGACACGTCGTAGCGCTCGGACGCGGTCCGGAACCCCTCGGCCACCCACCCGCCGTACTCCCGCAGCCGCCGCTCCGCGACCGGCGCGGGCGGCACGCCGCCCGGCGACGCGCGGACCCGCCGGGCGCCCCACAGGACGTGGTGACCGGCCATCAGCGCACTGTGCCAGTCCGGTCCCGGCCCGGCGGGCCGCTGGGCCTCGCCCTGGTACTGCGCGTACGCGGACTCGGCGAGGGTCAGCGCGCGCAGGACCTCGGCGTTCTCCGGGTTGTCGCCGTTCTCGGGTCCGGCGGGCCCGCCGGCGCCGCGGGTGGTGGCGGCGACCTCCCCGGCGGCGGCCCGCAGCAACCGGGCCACGGCCCGGCCCAACTCGTCGTGCGCACCGCGCGGCCACGCCAACAGAGCGCATGCCAGACCGATTCCGCTTCCGATGAGCACGTCAAGGAACCGGTACTCGGCCAGATGCCAATCGGAGGGCGACAGTTGGGCGAAGACCATCGCCACCACGTTCGTGAACATCGCCTGCCCCCACCCGACGCCGTGCAACGGGCCGGTGGCGAAGGCGAAGAGCATCAGGGGCGGCAGCAGGAACGCGTACACCGTGCCGGCCGGGCCCCCCAGGGTGAGGACGGCGCCGGCCGCCAGCGCGCCCAGGCAGGTGCCGATCAAGGCGCTGCGGACGGTGTGGCGGGTCTGGACGGCGGTGGTGCGGGTCAGGCTGAGCACCGCCAGCATGGCCCAGAAGCCGTGGGGCAAGGTGTCCAGCCCCGCGATCGTCCGGGCGACCGCGAGGGCGAGGGCGATCCGTACGGCGTTCTGGAAGTGCACGGACCTCGGTCCCACGTGAGCGGCCAGCCGGTGCCACCACAAATAGGGCGCCCGGTGTCGGGCGTACCAGAAACGCCCCGCGTCGCGCTGCTCGTGGGCGGCGTGGTGCCCCCGGACGACGATGTCCACCGCCTCGCCCAGCACCAGCGCGGCGTCCGCCACCTCCAGCACGCCCGCCTGCCCGCGCCGCTCGACCGGCAGCGGGGGCGGGGCGGCCGCCGCCCCGGCGCGCGCCCGCCCCAGGGCGAGCGCGGCCTCGCCGTCGAGCTCGCGGGCGCGCGCCGGGTCGGCGGACAGGGCCGTCACCAGCGCGCCGCTCTCCCGCGCCGCCGCCGCCACGCCCCGCAACAGGCCGCGGCTCTGCGTCAGGGGCGCGGCGTCCGCCGACAGGACGGGCAGGGCGTGCAACCGGGCCAGAAGAGTGCGCGCGGCGAGGCCGGTGTGGGCCAGCGCCCGCTCGCGGACTCCCGGGCCGGCGGGCCGCTCCGCTTCCGGGCAGCGGGACGGCCGCAGGGCGTCACCGGCGGCCACGGCCTCGTCCGCCGCCGCCCGGGACAGTACGTAGGGCGGCGCCGCGAGCACGGTCGCGCACCGGGCCGCGACCTCGGCCGCCCCGGCCACCCGGTCGCGGTAGGAGGGCACGGGCGGATCGGGCAGCACCCACGCCTCGGCGAGGGTGAGCAGGAGGATACCGGCGACCGTGCCGACGAGGCGCTCGCCCAGATCCTCGGGGGCGTACGGGGGGAAGCACGGCAGGATGAGGAGCAACTGGAGCCCGGGCGAGGCCCCGGCCTGGCGCGGTCCGGCGGCGGACGCGAAGGCCAGGCAGAACCCGATGACGAGCATGCCGGCCACGGCGGCCCAGGTCCGCACGGCGAGGAGCGTGCCGAGGGTGACCAGCACACACGCCACCGGCAACACCCGCAGGAGTTGCGCCGACCGCTGCCGTCCCGTGCCCGGGATCCGGGACAGTACGGCCAGCGCCACCGCGGCGAACAGCGCGTAGGTGGCGGGGACCGGCAGGCCCAGGAGGTACAGGAACGTGTAGAAGCCGGCGCACGCGGCGAGGGTGACGCGCACGGACCGGCGGGCCGCGGCGGGCAGCGCGCCGGTTCCGGTACGCAACGCCGTCAGCGCCCGGGAGGCCCGGTGCCCGGCGCCGCCGCCTCCCGTGGCGCCGCCGCCTTCCGGGGTCGCACCGGTGCCGGTACCCGTACCGGTGCCCGGATCCGTGGGGATTCCCATGTGCTCTCCGCCCGCCGTTCGCGGTCCCAGTTTCAGGGTCCCACCAGCGGGCGACGGCGCCGGCGGGCGGCAGGGCGGTGTCAGACCTCGGGACCCCGTGACCCCGCGCCTCACGACGAGGGGGGCTGGTGCCGCAGCAGGTACAGGCCCGTGGCGGTGGTCACCACGATCGCGCACGCGCTGAACGTCAGCCCCGCGCCGACCAGCCCCAGCCACAGGGTCAGGGCGCCGACCCCCACCACCGGGAGCGAGATGCCCGTATAGGCCACCACGAAGAACGAGGAGATCGTCGCGCCCCGGTGCGCGGCCGGCGCCGCGTCGCCCACGGCGCTGAGCCCGGCCCGGAAGGCCACACCCTGCCCCAGTCCGCCGCACACGGCCCCGGCCACCAGCAGCGCGAGCGACTCCGCCCACAGCGAGGCGGCGACCAGCAGCAGCCCGACCACCAGGATGAGGCAGCCCAACGGCAGCGCCCGCGCCACCGGCATGTGGCCCACCAGCCACTGGCCCACCGTCGAAGCGAGGAACACCGAGAAGACCACGAGCCCCACCACCGCGAGGTTGTGCACGCCAAGGGTCTCGGCCAGGAAGCTCGGCGCCAGCGAGGTGAACAGCCCGAGCAGCGCGAATCCGGCGAAGGCCGCCAGCGCGCACGGCACGAACACCCCGCGGATCGACGCCGGGACCGAGAGGCCCCGGGGCCGCAGCCGCGTCCACCGATCGGCATCGTCCACCGTCTCCGGCAGCGCCAGCACCACGGCGCCCGCGACCGCCAGCAGGGCCAGATGGATGACGAAGGGCAGCACCAGCGGCGAGGGGGCGTACTCGGCCAGCACCCCGGAGAGCAGTGGGCCGCAGCCCAGCCCGCCCATGTTGGCCGCGGTCGCGACCAGACCGGCGCGCGCCTTGCGCTCCGGCGGTGCGAGTTCCAGCACCGCGACCGTACCCACCCCACTGAGCAGGCCGGCCGAGAACCCGGACAGCACCCGGCCCGCGAACAGCAGCGGAAGCCCGCCCTCCAGGAGGAAGCAGACCGCGCTCAGGGCGCCCAGCCCCAGCGCGTAGAACAGGACCGGTCGGCGTCCCGCGTCGTCGGAGTAGCCGCCCGCCACCAGGAGAGTGAAGATCACGCCGACCGCGTAGGCGGCGAAGACCAAGGTCACCATCAGCTCCGAGAACCCCAGCTCCTGCCGGTACAGCCCGTACAGCGGGGTGGGCAGCGTCGTGCCGGCCATGCCGATGGCGAACACCGCCCCGGCGCCCACGTAGCCGAGCCGGCGTGGGCGGCGGGTACGGGAGGGGGTACTGATCCGTGTCATGGACAACACCCTCGAACACGCCGGCGCGGCCCGCCTCCCGTACCCCGCGTACGCCCCATGCCACACGGCCCACGCCCCACGCCCCGTCCGCCCTCCCGCCGGCGGTTGGCGTCGGGTGGCGCGGGCAGTGGCAAGGCGTGGACCGCCTCGCCGGCGGTCCGCCGGGTACGGCCTCCCGACGCCCGGGACCGGCCGGTAGGCTGCCGTATCGGGGCGGGGGCCCGGTGACGGCCAAGAGGCCGGCGCATCGGGGTCGGTCGGACGGGTCGGCAGGGCCGGAAGGGGACGAGTGAGAGCGGCGCGGGCACTGGCTACCTTGGACGAGGTCGAGCTCGGAGACCACGTCTGCTGGCGCATGGACCCCGCCACGGCGTTCGCCGCAGACGCGCGGGCCTACGTGGCGGACGGAGCCCTGTACGGGGACAAGCTCGTGGTCGTCGGCCCCGGCGGCGCCGCCTCGGGTGTCCCGCGCGACGCCGTGTATCCCGCCTCCGTGATCCTCGACTTCCCCGGTCCCGCCGACGCCGACCTGGTCCTTGCCGCGGTGCGCCGCGAGGCCCGTACCGCGGCCCGCGAAGGATTCCGTTCCGTGCGGGTGCTGGCCGAGCGGATGCCCGCGACGGCGGCCGACGCCGCCGAGGAACTGCTGGCCCAGGAGCTCAAGCTCGACGAGTTCGCCTCGGAGAGCGGCGCCATCGTGGTGTGCGCGTTCCGCCCGTCACTGTGGGACGCGCCTACTCTGGAGCGGGTGGCATGTGTGCACCCGCACGAGATGGGCACCCGAGCGGAACGTCCGGCCTTCCGGATGTTCAACACGGGCGCCGACAGGTGGAGCGTAGACGGAGTGATCGACTCGGAGTGCGCGGCGGCTTTCAACGCCGCGGTACGGGCAGCGGTACGACACACCCCCAAGGTGCGGCTCAGGTTCGATACCCTGGAGATGATCGACGCCGCCGGAATGCACGCGCTCGTCGACGCCGCCCGCCACCTGCCGGACCGCCGGATCATCGTGGAAGGCGCCAACGACACCGTCCGCCTGTGCTGGGACCTGGCGGGCTACGCGACCCCCGGCGTGCCGGTGGTGATGGCCGCATGACCGAGACCGTGCCCCAGCTGCCCTCCGGACGGGAGGGCGTCCCGTTCCGCCACGAGCTGTACCCCTACGACGGGGAGGCGCAGTTCCTGTCCGGCACCCTGGGCTTCATCCACGAGGCCCTGGACGGCGGGGAGGCGGTGGTGGTCGCCGTCCCCTCCGACAAGACGTCCCTGCTGCGCGACGAACTCGCCGACGAGCCCGCCGTCACCTTCGTCGACACCTCGGCGATCGGACCGAACCCCGGCCGCCTCGTCGCCGTCTGGGAGGCGTGGATGCGGGAGCGGGGCGAGGGCGGGCGGCCCGTACGGGGCATCGGCGAAACCGCCTGGCGCACGGCGCGCAGCGCCGCGCAACTCTCCGAGATGCGCTACCACGAATGGCTCCTGAACCGGGCGTTCGCGCAGAGCCCCGCCTGGTCGATGCTCTGCCCCTACGACGCCGGCGACGGCGACCGGGACGCCCTGCTGTCCCTGTCCCGCTGCCACCCCTTGATCCGCCAGGACGGGCAGTACGTACGCAACGAGGGCTACGTGGTCGGCGGGGAGTACCCCTTCGACGCGCTCGCCGATCCGTGCGACCCGTACCAGGAGATGAGCTACACGCACGGTGACCTGGCGGCGATCCGGGCGAAGGTCTCCCAGTGCGCGTCCGACGCCGGAGTGTCCGCGGAGCGGCTGCCGAAGCTGGCCGTGGCCGTCACCGAGATCGCGACCAACAGCATCCGGCACGGCGGGGGCGGTGGGACCCTGCGCACGTGGGCCGAGGAGGCGACGTTCCTCTGCGAGTTCCGCGACTCCGGCCACATCGCCGACGTGATGGTCGGACGGCGCAGGCCGGCCCCCGACCAGATCGGCGGGCGGGGCCTGTGGCTCGCCCACCAGCTGTGCGACCTCGTGGAGATCCGTTCCACGGCGGAGCGGGGAACCACCGTCAGACTCCACATGGACGTGGCGCGGTAGCGTTACCGCCCCGGCGGTGCCGGTCGCACCCGCGTTCCTCAGGAGGCGGGGGCCGGTTCGGGCAGCGCTCCGCGGAGCTCGTGGAGCAGGCGACCGGCGTCGGTGAGGAGCGCGCCGCACAGCGTCCGCACCGGGACGGGCACCCCGGGGTCCTGCTGGACGGTGTACTCCAGGTCCTCGTCGAGGGACAGCCCGTCCCGGACCAGCGCGTCGAGTTCCCGCAGATCGGTCCGGGCGGGCCGGCCGACCTCCGCCATCGCCGCCGCGACCGTGTCCAGGAGGGCGCCGTACCCGGACAGGAACCGGCGCGGCAGACGGGCGTCATGACCGCTGTCGAGCGAGTGGGAGAGGCTGCGCAGCAGGGAGCGCAGGTGCGCGGCGCTCCGGTCGGCCGCCTGGACCGCCTCCTGGGCGCGTGGCAGGGCGTCCGGGTCCCGTCCGTCCGCGCGGCGCGGATTGAGGCGGCTGTTCTCGGCCTCCGCGTCGACGGAGGCCCGCACGCGCGGCGCGTCCGCCGCCACCCGCTCACAATCCCGCCGCCACCGCACGACCTGCTCCCGGGTCGGCGCATCGCCCCGACCGGTCGTCGCCGCCAGCTCCGTGACCACCTGCCGGAGCCCGCCGTAGAGGTCGGCCACCGCCTGCCGGCGGTGGCCGACGTGCCGGGCCGGCGCGAGCAGCAGGTGCGCCGACAGACCGCAGAGCGCACCGAGGGCGACCGATCCGGCGAGATGGCCGATGTAGTCGATGCGGCCGTGGCCGGCCGTGAAGGCGAAGAAGCCGACGACCGCGACCTGGAGCCCCTGGGAGCCCAGATGCCGTACCCGCCCGACGACGAGCGCGAAGAGGGCGAGCAGACCGAACGACCAGGCGTGGATGCCCAGGCCGGCGGCGAGCCCGGCGGCCAGCGCCGCGCCGAGCACCATCGCCCCCAGATACCGGACGCATTCGCGCACCGAGCGGTACAGCGTCGCCTGGAGGGCGACGATCGCGGTGAACGGCGCGAACGTGGTGACCGTCGGCGGCAGGAGGCGGTGCGCCAAGGCCCAGGCGACCATCGCCGCCACCACCGTCTTCGCCTGCCGGATCAGGTCGTCGCGCTCGGCGCCCGGCGACACGGCGCCGCTGCGGACGTACGCGGCGGCCCGGCGCGCCGCCGCGTAAGCCCGTCCCGCCGGACCACTGCTCACGGCCATGGGGGCATCACCTCACATCACCTCTTCGGAGTCGGATCGTGTGCATGTGCCCGCAATGCCCGGTCGCATGCCCCGGAGGTGGTCGCCGGGTGACGGCGCCGATCAAATCCCTTGTGGCGCGGGCGCATTGGGGTGACACGGGCGTGGGGATCAGAGGTGGGGACGGGCTCACGGGGTAGACGGGAGGCATGAAGACCTCTTCGCGTTCGCCCGAGCAGTCGGTCACCCCGCCGCGTCGGAGCAGGATGCCGTGGTGGGGCCTGGTGGCCGGGGGGATCGCCCTGCTGCTGGCGTTGGTCGTGGTGGTGGGACGAACCAGCCTGTTCCCCGGCCTGGGCGGTCTGTTCGGCGAGGACACCCGGGACCGCTCCGGCCCCGCGCTGCTCAAATCGATCCAGGACATGCACCGTTACGAGGGCGCCGTCGGCAACTTCCAGGTGGTGGTCGACCTGGAGAAGGACGCGGCCTTCCTGCCGGACGCCATCCGCGGCACCCGCACGCTGTACGTCGGCGCGGGCGCGGTCAGCGGCTACGTGGAACTGGGCGGGCTCGGCGAGCGGAGCGTCACCGTCAACGCTGACCGCACCGAAGCCACGATCCGGCTTCCGCACGCGACCCTCGGGCCGGCCGCCCTCGACCCGAACCGCTCCTACGCGGTGTCGAAGCAACGCGGCCTGCTGGACCGGCTCGGCGACTTCTTCTCCGACAACCCGGCCGGCGAACAGGCCGTACAGCGGCTCGCCGTACAACACATCACCGAGGCGGCCCGCGACAGCGGCCTCGCCGCGCGCGCCGAGCAGAACACCACGGCGATGCTGGAAGGCCTGCTGCGCTCGCTCGGATTCCACAAGGTGACGGTCGGCTATGGATGAACGCCCGGCGCCCGGGCGTCGGTTCACACGACCGCGTGGCCCGGAGCGGACTCCGGGCCACGCGGCTCGTTCGGACGGTCAGTGCCAGTCGATGGCGCCGCCCGCGCAGGCACCCTCGAAGCCCGGGTTGCCGTGGATGATGGCACCCGACAGGTGGCAGGCGCCGTAGTGCGCCGAGCCGCTGTTGTGGTCGTCGTCGTCGTGGGCGAGCGCGGTGGCGGCGCCCCCGAGGACCATGGTGGCGGCGAGGGTGAGGGTGGTGACTGCGGCGCGGATGCGCATGGCTACTCCTTGGATGGGAGGGGTTGACGTGCTCATCAGAAATCACCCCTGCCGCCCCGTCGGAAACACGCCCTGCGTCGGATGGACGAGCCCCCGGCGGCGGTGGACGGCGATCCGGTTGCGCGCGAGCGGACCGCCCGGGCCGGACCCGGTGCCGGGATCCCCGAGCCACCGGTGTTCGCGTGTCCGGGGGGCTACCCGCTTCGCGACGGCGGGCCGGCGACTTGCCGCCGTTCGGCGCAATGTCACCGACGGGCGAAGTGCTCCACCTGTTGGGGGGAGGGGCGGGCGGTTGGACGCCCGGGGGCGGGGTAGCCGCCGGATGCCGGGACGAGCCCGGACGGGCCGGGCCGCGACGATGTGAGGAGCCACGATGGCGGAGCTGGACCTGGATCCGTTCACCGACGTACTGGACGTGCCCATGTACGTGGTCACGACGGCGGCGGGCGACGACCGCGCGGGCTGCCTGGTCGGCTTCGCCTCGCAGTGCTCGATCCACCCGGCGCGCTACATGGTGTGGCTGTCCACGGCCAACCACACGTACGCGGTGGCCCGCCGGGCGACCCACCTCACGGTGCACCTGCTGAGGCGCGGGCAGCGTGAGCTGGCGAAGTGGTTCGGCGGCGAGACCGGCGACCGCGTGGACAAGTTCGAGCGGGTCGCCTGGCACGAGAGCGACGACGGCAGCCCGGTGCTGACGGATGCCTGCGTCTGGTTCGTCGGGCGGATCGAGGAGCGCGTCGAGGGCGGTGACCACGTGGGCTTCCTGCTGACCCCCACCGAGCAGTCACCGCCGGTCACGGGGACACCCGCACTGCTCCGGCTCAGCGACGTGAAGGACCTCGAACCGGGCCACCCCGCCTGACCGCCGGGCCCACCCCGCCTGACCGCCGGGCCGGCGCGGCGCTCCCGCCGCGCTTCCCTCCGCTCACGCCGCGCTTCCCCACGCGTTTTGCAGCGGGTCAGTCGGAGGGCCAGGGGTCGCCCTGCACCCGGGCGTGTAGGTGCTCGTCGTGCCATCCGTCCGCGTGGAGCAGAGCGCTGCGCATCACTCCCTCCAGGGGGAAGCCGGCCCTCGTCGCGACGCGGCAGGACGCCGGGTTGGCCACGGAATGCGTGATCCGCAGCCGGTGCAATCCCAGTTCGTCCACGGCCCAACGGCTGATCCGGATCGTCGCGTCGACCATGACACCGTGACCGCGCCCGGCGGGCAGGAGCCAGTACAGGAACTCGGCGCCGCCACCGCGGAGATCGACGTCCCCCAGGCCGATCAGCCCCACGGGCCTGCCCCCGCCGGCCCCGCAGACCGCCCAGATCGCGACTACCTCGGCCTGCCAACCCTCCCGCCACCGTGCGATCTTCTCGCCCGCCGTCCGCCCAGTGAGGTCCTCGGTCCGGTTCCACTGCCGTACCTCCGGGTCGCGGCCGGCGACGACCAGCACCTCGGCGTCGTCGGGTTGCCAGGGACGCAGGACGAAGCCGCTCGGGAGTCGGAAGGTCGGCTGGTCGGCGCCGCTCATGCCGCCGGCCGGAACCACGGGGGCTATCGATGAGATCATCACGGCATCATGCCGTACCGCATCGCGGCGCACGCGCCAAGACTCCGGCCTCCGTGGGATCGAACACTCAGACCACCGCCGCGTTCTGAGGGGGCATCAGTGGGACGTCGGTTCTGA